>NZ_VSDQ01000284.1:0-280 GCF_008085455.1 Seonamhaeicola marinus
AAACTATATTTTAATGATAGAATAAAATTACGGCCAGCAGCTGCAATACCCGATGAGTAGGTTTTATAGCGTTGGTCTGTAATGTTTTCTAAACTAGCTGTTAATAATGTAGATTGCCCTATGTGGTATTGTGTGCGTAAATTGAGTGTGTACCATGATGGGCTGTAAGGGTTACCGTTAGCATCGGCAGCATATATGTAATCTTTTTCAACTTCCGAAGGTGCTAAATCGGCAAAAGCTATTTCATCATTAAAGTTAACGAACGCATCAACTTTAAAAT
>NZ_VSDQ01000684.1:0-280 GCF_008085455.1 Seonamhaeicola marinus
ATACCTCTGAACCTGCTTGTGTAAAACGGAAAATGTTATCAACAAAGAAAAGTACATCTTTTCCTTGTCCATCACCAGCACCATCACGGAAATACTCAGCAATTGTTAAACCAGATAAGGCAACACGAGCACGTGCTCCTGGTGGCTCATTCATTTGACCGAATACGAAAGTGGCTTTAGATTCTTTCATGGTGTTTTTATCAACTTTTGATAAATCCCATCCGCCTTCTTCCATAGAATGCATAAAATCGTCACCATATTTAATGATACCAGATTCTAG
>NZ_VSDQ01000216.1:0-280 GCF_008085455.1 Seonamhaeicola marinus
ATTTTTCTTTCTTAGCTTCAAAATTATACTTGTAATGGCTTGGTGTAATTACTGCTAATGTTCTGGCGTGATCAATACCAAATAAAGCGGTTAATTCGTGTCCCATCATATGGATGGCCCAGTCACCAGGAACACCTTGTTGTATAAGTCCGTTTAACGCCATAGTACAACTCCACATAAAGTTAGAAGCCGCTTTAAAATCTGTTGGGTCTTCTAATACTTTTGGTGCAACGTCTATTAAGGTTTGCATAATACTTTCGGCAAATCTATCTTGTAATAA
>NZ_VSDQ01000543.1:0-280 GCF_008085455.1 Seonamhaeicola marinus
GTCTTCAAAATGGGTGTACAAAAAGTTTTCTTTGTGATGTGCCAAACACCATTTTGCCATAATGGAACCACCACGAGATACTATACCTGTAACGCGTTTAGCCGTCATGGGTACGTAACGCAATAAAACGCCTGCGTGAATGGTAAAGTAATCTACACCTTGCTCTGCTTGTTCAATTAGGGTGTCTTTAAAAATTTCCCAAGTTAAATCTTCTGCAACGCCATTTACTTTTTCTAATGCTTGGTAAATTGGCACTGTACCTACTGGCACTGGTGAGTTA
>NZ_VSDQ01000674.1:0-280 GCF_008085455.1 Seonamhaeicola marinus
AACAAGCACTGTTTTTTGCAGATAATAATAAGTTAGAAGCTATTTGGACAATTATACCTGTAATTGTTTTAGCCGGATTAATAATTTACGGTTTAAACACATGGATTAACATTATGGGGGTTGATGAAAGCGATGATCCAATAGTTGTTGAATTATATGCACAACAGTTTAACTGGAAAGCACGTTATGCAGGTGCCGATAATACATTAGGTAAAGCTAATGTACGTTTAATTGATTTAGACCGTGCAAATATTTTAGGTTTAGATGAAGCAGACCCAAA
>NZ_VSDQ01000651.1:0-280 GCF_008085455.1 Seonamhaeicola marinus
GCGTTAAAAACTAACGCTATTTTTAAATTAGCATAACATTCTCTTTAATAAGGAGTTTCATATTTGCACCATCAAAGTTTGTTAAACTTTTGAGTTAGTTAGTTTAGTTATAAAAGTCTTAGTTTGCCCTAAATTAAGACTTTTTATTTTTTTATATAATTTCTGAATTAGCTTTCGTTTCACTTAGTATTTTATGCATAAAATCATGTAATGCATACATATTAGTTTTGCTAGAAGCTTTACCAATAATTCCAGCAAAATACAAAGCAAACCATATAAT
>NZ_VSDQ01000134.1:0-280 GCF_008085455.1 Seonamhaeicola marinus
AATGGGACAAGACATGAATATTCAAAAAGATAGAATTCAGTTGTACCAAAATCAGGTTTTTGTAACCGATAATGTAGAAGGTATTGTACCTGAATTCTTAACCATGTTACGTGGTGTTATAGATTCTCCAGACATTCCATTAAACGTATCGCGCTCATACTTACAAGCCGATGGTGCTGTAAAAAAGATTTCATCATACATCACCAGAAAAGTTGCCGATAAATTAAAATCGTTATTCAATAGTAATCGTGAAGATTTTGAAGCTAAATGGAATGACATT
>NZ_VSDQ01000829.1:0-281 GCF_008085455.1 Seonamhaeicola marinus
CAAAGGCCTTCAAGCTTTCGGAGTATCTATTAACATAATCGGCAAAACGCCCTTGACTTTCAAATACTGATGAATAAAAATTTAACTTTTTACCCAAGCCTCCTTGTACAACAAAGCCACGGGTATTATTATATGTGTTACCGCCTTCACTATCATTACCAACTTGTAAATCGAAAACAGGATCTATTGTAAACCAATAATTTTCACCTTGTAATTGCACCAAATGCTCGTTGAAAAGCTTTTTACCTACCCACGTTTTAGCTTGTTTTTTTAACTTATTT
>NZ_VSDQ01000707.1:0-282 GCF_008085455.1 Seonamhaeicola marinus
ATCGGCCCCCATACCAGCAACATCTCCTACATTATCACCAACGTTATCGGCAATAGTTGCCGGGTTTAACGGATGATCTTCAGGAATACCTGCTTCAACTTTACCAACTAAATCGGCACCAACATCGGCAGCTTTGGTATAAATACCACCACCAACACGCGCAAATAACGCTATAGATGAAGCTCCAAGAGAAAAACCAGAAAGTACATTTAAAACTTCAGTTATTTCCCAACCTTGGCCGCTATAAATCATAAACAAACCACTTAAGCCTAAAACGCCCAA
>NZ_VSDQ01000876.1:0-282 GCF_008085455.1 Seonamhaeicola marinus
TTCAAAAAAAGACACCTAAAAAAATAATGATGGATGTTTACACCAATTGGTGTGGCCCTTGTAAAATGTTAGATAGAAACACATTTCAAAATCAGCAGGTAGCAAATTACGTGAATGAACATTATTATGCTGTAAAATTTAATGCTGAAGGAAATGACCAAATAACTTTTGATGGTAAAACATTTAGCAACCCAAATTACAATCCGGCTAATGCAAACCGAAGAAATTCACCACATGAATTATCAAGATATTTTCAAATACAAGCATACCCAACCATTGTAT
>NZ_VSDQ01000663.1:0-282 GCF_008085455.1 Seonamhaeicola marinus
CAAGATAAGGCGTTTCCTATTGCGGCAGATCAAACTATTTCTCAGCCATACACGGTTGCGTTTCAAACCGAATTATTACAAGTTAATAATGGCGATAAAATTTTAGAAATTGGTACAGGTTGTGGCTACCAAACTGCTGTGTTGTGTGAGTTGGGTGCCAAGGTTTATAGTATTGAAAGACAAAATGAACTTTTTAAAATAACTAGTAAGTTTTTACCAAAATTAGGGTATAGAGCTAAAAAATTAATTTTTGGTGATGGTTATAAAGGCTTGCCTGAAGAA
>NZ_VSDQ01000839.1:0-283 GCF_008085455.1 Seonamhaeicola marinus
CACCAAGTGCAGCACACATTTCGTCTAGCATTTGTTCTGGACGAACAATTAAGCGTTCTTCGGGTAAATACCATGCGGCACCTAATGAACGGCCTCTAGGTACAATAGTTACTTTAATTAATGGTGCAGCGTGTTCAAGCATCCAGCTAACAACTGCATGACCAGCTTCATGGAATGCAACGGCGCGTTTTTCACTAGGTGTAATTATTTTGTTTTTCTTTTCTAAACCACCAATAATTCTATCAACAGCATCAAGAAAATCTTGTTTATCAACTTCTTTTTT
>NZ_VSDQ01000896.1:0-283 GCF_008085455.1 Seonamhaeicola marinus
CTGTACACAAAGCGAAGTTCTTGGTAAGAAAATAGCTAAAGCTTTTGGCGAAGATTTAGGTAACGTAATAACTTCTACATACAGTGATGGAGAGTTTCAACCATCATATGAAGAATCTATACGTGGTGCCAGAATATTTATAATAGGTTCAACAAATCCAGGGCCACAAAACCTCATGGAAATGTTGTTAATGATTGATGCTGCTAAACGTGCTTCAGCAAGACATATAACTGCTGTTATGCCGTATTTTGGTTGGGCAAGACAAGATAGAAAAGACAAACCA
>NZ_VSDQ01000850.1:0-309 GCF_008085455.1 Seonamhaeicola marinus
TGAGGTTATTTAATACCCTACTTTTTTTCTAACTTTACTTAAAACGGCATTAGCTACCACTTGAGCTTTTTCAGCACCAATGTTTAATGCTTTTTCTAATTCATCAAGATTTTCCATGTAATAATGGTATTTTTCGCGTTGGGTGGCAAATTTCTCAATAATAAGCTCAAATAATGCCTGTTTTGCGTGTCCGTAACCATAGTTACCGTTTTCGTAATTGGCCTTCATGGTGTTTATTTGCGTTTCATTAGCCAGTAAACTGTAAATAGCAAAACAATTACAAGTACTCCAATCTTTAGGTTCTTCTAA
>NZ_VSDQ01000850.1:383-1597 GCF_008085455.1 Seonamhaeicola marinus
AATACCAGGAATAAGTTTGGTTTGTTCCTGTATTTTTCCTTCAGGTAAAACAAACACATCGCCTACTTTGCTATGAAACCTAGAAGCAACATCTCTGGTTATTTCAATATGTTGTAATTGGTCTTTACCAACCGGAATAATTTCGGCGTCATACAATAATATATCGGCAGCCATAAGCATTGGGTATGTAAACAACCCAGAGTTTACATCTTCTAACCTATCAGCTTTATCTTTAAAACTGTGTGCTAAAGTTAAACGCTGATACGGAAAAAAGCAGCTTAAATACCATGATAATTCAGTAACTTGTGGTATGTCACTTTGCCTGTAAAATACTGTTTTTTCAACATCTAAGCCAAAGGCTAGCCAAGTTGCAGCAACAGAGTAGGTGTTGGTGCGTAACGTTTCAGCATCTTTAATTTGCGTTAAAGTATGCAAGTTTGCAATAAATAAAAACGAATCGTTTTCGGGCTTTTGTGCCATTTCAATTGCGGGTAGTATAGCGCCTAAAATATTACCTAAATGTGGTGTTCCTGTACTTTGTATGCCAGTTAGTATTCTTGCCATGGTTTACTTTTTATGAAGCTGCAAAGGTAAATTTTTTAATAGAATTGCTCAATACAATTATGTACTTTTGAAACTTATGAAGTTATTTAAATACATTTTTTGGACACTTTACCGTATTTGGTTTTACATTTTGGTGGCTTTACCCATAGTAGTATTGTTTCCTTTTTTGTTATTGTCTATTAGTAAAGAATCGTGGTATCCGTATTTTTTTAAACTTGCTAGGTTTTGGGCAAAGTTTATTTTAATAGGTATGGGTTTTAAAACATCTTTTCAAAAAGAACAAATTCCAGAAAAGGGCCAAAGTTATATGTTTATTGCTAACCATACATCTATGGCCGATATCATGTTAATGTTAGTTTCGGTTAAAAACCCGTTTGTGTTTGTAGGAAAAAAGGAATTAGCTAAAATTCCGTTATTTGGTTTCTTTTATAAACGCACCTGTATTTTAGTTGATAGAAGCTCTCCTGAAAGTAGAAAAGCCGTGTTTTTAAGAGCACAACGCAGGTTAAAACAAGGCTTAAGTATTTGCATTTTTCCTGAAGGAGGCGTGCCCGAAGAAGATATTGTATTAGATACGTTTAAAGATGGTGCTTTTAGGCTAGCTATTAACCATCAAATACCAATTGTTCCTTTAACTTTTGCTGATAATA
>NZ_VSDQ01000600.1:0-283 GCF_008085455.1 Seonamhaeicola marinus
GTGGTATTCCAGCTTCGTCAGTCAATTCATTAATTTGATCTAGTGTTGCGCCATCAAAAATTGGTGTTGCAAATTTGCGACCTAATTTTTGACCTGCCCAACCTAATACTGTTTCATAAATTTGACCAATGTTCATACGCGATGGTACACCTAATGGGTTTAGTACAATATCAACCGGTGTTCCATCTTCTAAGAATGGCATATCTTCTTGACGAACAATACGTGCAACAATACCTTTGTTACCGTGACGTCCTGCCATTTTATCACCTACTTTAAGTTTACG
>NZ_VSDQ01000297.1:0-284 GCF_008085455.1 Seonamhaeicola marinus
GTTAAAAAGGGCGGTTCTTACGCCACCAATATGCAATGGTCCGGTTGGGCTTGGTGCAAAACGCACTCTTACGTTTTTGGTCATTTTAATAGTTTAAATTTGCCACAAAGATACAATTAACACATAATTATAAACAGTGTAGTAAATAAAATTGTAGTTTAGTATTATGCATAATTTTAACACCATTAAAGCTAAGTTAGAAGCCTTTACAAAACGTTTTTATACAAACGAGTTATTAAAAGGTATCATTTTGTTTTTTGCCATTGGCTTATTGTATTTTCTAT
>NZ_VSDQ01000343.1:0-284 GCF_008085455.1 Seonamhaeicola marinus
AAAACCTTAAGTTTATATATCACTTAGTAAAAGAACGCGGGTTTACACTAGAAGGCGCTAAAATTCATTTAAAAGAAGAAAAAAAAGAAGCTTTAAGTAATTTTGAAATAATTAATAAACTTGAAGATATTAAAGAGCAACTGCTTAAAATAAAAGAACACCTTTGAAACGTTTACGTAAATTTACACGCTCTAAAAAAAATTTAAAATAAGTAACATTTTAAACAAAGTTGTGTCATACATTTATAACCATTAACATTATAAACTAACATTATTATGAAAAAA
>NZ_VSDQ01000347.1:0-310 GCF_008085455.1 Seonamhaeicola marinus
CTGGTAATAATTTATCTTTATGCGTTTCTGCTAAACCTAAAAGCGTATCAAAAAAAGTTTTAGTTTTTTGTTTAATTAACTGCAAGTTTTCTTTGTAATACAAATGGCAAGCCACTAAAACCTGATCGTTTCTGGAGCGCGCCGTATGTATTTTCTTTCCAACATCACCTAACGTTTTAGTCAATTCAAATTCTATTTTAGAATGTACATCTTCAAACTGTGCATCAATAACAAAAGAGCCTTCTTCAATTTGTGCTGCTAAAACTTCTAATCCGCCTAATAGTTGCTCCAATTCTTCAGCCGATAAAAT
>NZ_VSDQ01000347.1:374-659 GCF_008085455.1 Seonamhaeicola marinus
TAAAATACCTATACTTTGCAACATTTTAGCATGCGCCTTTGAGGCTATAACATCGTACTTAGCAATGTGAATATCTATTTCACGATCATTACCAACTGTAAATTGTTCTATTTTATTGTCTATTGATATGCCTTTATCCCAGAGTTTCATTTTATTTTGTTATTAGTTTTTAGTTACTAGTTATTGGTTTAAAAGGTGCACACCGTAAACAAACAACTATAAACTATCAACTAGTTTATAATACTTTTTCTAATAATTCAATATATATTTTAATGCCTTCTTCTA
>NZ_VSDQ01000689.1:0-285 GCF_008085455.1 Seonamhaeicola marinus
ATAATGTTAATCCGGGTTTTCAAGTTGGTACAGGTAGTTTTGATGGTATTTTTTCGGCAGGATATAATTATGCTGGTAATAAAATAGGTGTAAATACACTGCTTTCATATTATTTAAAAGGTGAAAATAAAAACGAATATAAGTTTGGAGATCAAGTTAGTTTTTCAACCAATGTTTATACAGTTTTTAAAACCAAAAAGATAAATATTATGCCTTTTTTAGGCCTTTCGGGTGATAGTTATAGTGAAATTAAGCAGTACAATGAAACCCTTAATGATACCAATG
>NZ_VSDQ01000301.1:0-310 GCF_008085455.1 Seonamhaeicola marinus
TAATTTAAAAGAAAACTCTCCTGAAGGTTATGCCGGTTGGATAAATTATGAGCAATCTTTAGCTACAAATGCCTTACAACAAAACTATTATAATTTAGTAAAAGCTGGTTTAACAGGTACTTTAGCCGAAGGTGAGTTGGAACATAAATTAGACGGAAATAAAGTTGATATTAAGTATGTGCAAGTACCTTATTCATCAATAGCAGATAGTCTTGTAAAAGTTTCAAAATCTGAAATTTCTAGTTATGTTAGCAACAACAAAAAAGCGTTTGAAGTAGAAGAATCTAGAGATATAAGATTTGTTGAATTT
>NZ_VSDQ01000301.1:317-627 GCF_008085455.1 Seonamhaeicola marinus
ATGAATTATCAACCTATTTAAATGGTCAATTAGTTGATGAAACTGGAAGAAAAGATACTATAGTAGCATTTTCAAAAGTAAAAGATAACCAAGATTACATCAATTCAAAATCTGATATTAAGTTTAATGATCGTTTTGTATTCAAATCATCATTACCTTCAAAAGTAGCTGATAGCTTAATGAACTTAGAAGTTGGAGAAACTTACGGACCATATAAAGAAGCTGGATATTTTAAAATATCAAAATTAATTGCTGAAAAACAAATTCCAGATTCAGCTAAAGTAAGACACATTTTAATTCCTTTTATCGG
>NZ_VSDQ01000503.1:0-286 GCF_008085455.1 Seonamhaeicola marinus
AACAGATAAGTAATGTCAAAAGTTACAGGTAAAGTTGCACAAATAGTAGGACCAGTTATTGATGTAGAATTCGGAGCAGGGTCTGAACTTCCAAAGATTTATGATTCATTAGAAATTAACAAACCAGACGGCTCTACATTAGTATTAGAAGTACAATCTCATATTGGTGAAGATACGGTTCGTACTATTGCAATGGATTCTTCTGATGGTTTAAGCAGAGGTACTGAAGTTGTTGCTACAGGTGCCCCAATTCAAATGCCAATTGGTGAAGACGTTTACGGACGTT
>NZ_VSDQ01000156.1:0-362 GCF_008085455.1 Seonamhaeicola marinus
TTCGGGATAATTAATTCTTGAGTAAACTAATAAGGAACATAAAACCAATATGACTAACCAAAAAACAATTCCTATAACAGACATAATAAAACTTGACAAAGAATAATAAAAATGGACTTTATCATATTCGGACTAAAAAAAACGTGTGCCAACAATGTATAAAAATAATTGCTACATTAGTGCTTAAACAAAGGTAGTTGCAATTTTGTTACGTCTGATTTTCCTGCGGAAAATCCTCGCACACAAAACCGCAACTATTCTTATACGAAACCGTTACCACACATTTGATAAATTAACTTTATGGAATTAGAATTAACTGAAAAAGAATGTTTATCTATAGACAACGCATTAAAAAAATATTT
>NZ_VSDQ01000073.1:0-287 GCF_008085455.1 Seonamhaeicola marinus
AAAGAAGAGTATAAAAGCAGAGTAATTGCTGCTCTTACAGAAGAATTTGGATATCAAAACGTAATGCAAGTTCCTAAACTAGAAAAGATAGTAATATCAAAAGGTGTAGGTGCTGCAGTTGCTGATAAAAAGTTAATTGACTACGCGTTAGAAGAATTAACTACCATTTCAGGACAAAAAGCAATAGCAACAATGTCTAAAAAAGATGTTGCGTCGTTTAAATTACGTAAAGGTATGCCAATTGGAGCTAAAGTTACTTTACGTGGCGAAAGAATGTATGAGTTCTT
>NZ_VSDQ01000649.1:0-1028 GCF_008085455.1 Seonamhaeicola marinus
CCCTAATTATTATTTTTATGAAAACAAAAACGAAGCTATTGGTGTGTTTTCAAAACAGCCTATTTCAGTTAAAAGCATTAAACCATCAAAATACAATTCAACAGTTATAAATTTTGAAACATACAATATAAACTTTTATGCGGTTGATGTTTCAGGAAGTTTTGATGTTCCTAGAAGTTGGGAGCTTAATTTTGTTTCTAAAAACATTTTAAACAATAAAAACACATTGGTTTTGGGCGATTTTAATGTGCCTTATGAATCTAAGTTATTAAAACCTTTAAAAACTAATTTTAACCATGCTTTTAATAAAAAAGGATTTGGGTTTAGAGAAACATGGTTTTATAATTTACCTCTTTTATCATTAGATCATATTTGGGTTTCAAAAGATTTAAAAATTTTAAAAACCAATAAAGTTTGTACCTTTAAAAGTGATCATGCTATTATTAAAACTGTTATAAAAAACTAAGTTTATTTACGTACCTCAAAAATACGTTTTGCTTCATTGCCAAAACTATCAACTACTGTTAGGGTGTGTGTACCTTCTTTTGGTAAAATAGCTAGCTCATGTAAGTTTTTAGTGCTACCAACAAACTCACTATTTAAATACCAAAATATAGTACTTTCGGGTTTAGAGTGTGCTACTTTTAAAACGAGTTCGTTGGTGTTACCCTCAAAATCTTTTGGTAAAAACACATTATTATTATCGTTTGGATAAATAAATGCCATTGAAATAGTGGTGTTACCCAAACAGTCATTTCTAAAAGGAGGTAATGTTTTGTAAAACGGATTATTAGTTTTGTAATAATAAGCCATTAATGGAGGCAATACAAACCAAGAGGTGTGTTTTATATTACGCACATCTTCGCAAGATGTATTTACTTGAAAGGTTTCAGTAATATCTAAATGAATTAATTTATGATAGGGGCAAGCTTTGGTTTTCAATCCGCTTAATTGAATGTAAGCAAGCTCAGTATCGTTACAGTTTAAAGAAGCTCTGTGTCCGCTTTGTTTACAAATGGTTACTTGTT
>NZ_VSDQ01000481.1:0-287 GCF_008085455.1 Seonamhaeicola marinus
AAAATTCCACATAAAATAACGCCAATACATGTAGCCTAATTGGTATTCAAATAAATACCTTAGGTTGTCTGCTAATGATGGTTTTTCAACATCAAAATAATTAACGGCGTAGCGTTTTAAAAAGTTATTGTAGTCTTCATAATCTACATTACCTTGAGCTACTTCTTTTTTGAAATTATTTACAAGGTTGCGTAAATCGTTATCCATTTGATATTCTGGTTTTAGTTTAAAATTTAAAAATCCAGAAAACATCATATAATTTTCGGCATGTTCGCTACTCCACATTC
>NZ_VSDQ01000857.1:0-1379 GCF_008085455.1 Seonamhaeicola marinus
ATAAAAAAACATGGGCCTGATAGTGTAGGTTTTTATGTGTCTGGGCAAAGTTTAACTGAAGAATATTATATAGCCAATAAACTTACAAAAGGATTTTTAGGCACCAATAACATTGATACCAACTCAAGGCTCTGTATGAGTTCTGCTGTAGTTGGTTACAAAAAGGCATTTGGTGAAGATAGTGTGCCAATTAGTTATGCTGATATTGAATTGGCCGATTGTTTTTTAATAACAGGAGCAAACCCAGCATGGTGTCATCCTATTTTATTTCGTCGTTTAGAAAAGCACAAAGAAGAAAACCCAAACGTAAAAATAATTGTAGTTGACCCAAGAAAAACTGATACCGCAAGTTTTGCCGATTTGCATTTGCAAATATTACCAGGTACAGATGTAGTTTTATACAACGCTATAGGCCGTAGGTTATATGACCAAGGTTTAATAGATGAAGATTTTATAAAAAATAACACCGAAGGTTTTGCAGCATATAAAGCACAAATATTAGCCACAAGAATTAGTAAAGCTGCTAAAATTTGTGGTATTGAAGAAAAAGAAATAAAAAAAGCAGCCGATATTATAGGGCTATCAAAAGGGTTTATAAGTATGTGGGCTATGGGGCTTAACCAAAGTGTGGTTGGTGTAAATAAGAACATAGCCCTATTAAACCTGTCTTTAATTACAGGGCAAGTAGGCAAACCAGGTTCAGGTCCTTTTTCATTAACGGGGCAGCCCAATGCCATGGGAGGTAGAGAGGTTGGCGGTATGGCAAACCTTTTAGCTGTTCATAAAGATTTAATGAATGAAGAACACCGCAGAGAAGTAGCCCAGTTTTGGGGTGTTGAAAAAATTAACCCTAAACCCGGTTTAACAGCTACTGAAATGTTTGATGCTTTAGAATCTGGTAAACTTAAAGCTATTTGGATAGCTTGTACAAATCCTCTAGTAAGTTTACCAAACATTAATAAAGTAGAAAAGGTTATAAAAAATGCAAAGTTTGTTGTAGTTCAAGATATTTCACATAAATCTGACACTGTTAAGTTTGCAGATTTAGTGTTACCTGCAGCAGGTTGGTTAGAGAAAGAAGGCACTATGACGAACTCTGAGCGTAGAATTTCTTACTTACCCAAAGAAATTGATCCGCCAGGGGAAGCTAGACCCGATGTTGAAATTTTTTGCGACTTTGCACAACGCATGGGCTTTAGAGGTTTTAACTATGGTTCTGCCGAAGAAATTTATGATGAATATTGTGCCATGACCAAAGGCACTAATATTGATGTATCTTATTTAAATTATGATAGATTAAAAAACGAAGGCACGTTTCAATGGCCGGTAAATCAATACAGGCACGGTGGTACTCCAAGATTATTTCAAGATAAAGTGTT
>NZ_VSDQ01000767.1:0-289 GCF_008085455.1 Seonamhaeicola marinus
AAAAGTAGCACCAGAGTATAAAGACAAATACGACATTGCAGATTTACGCTCAATGCAGGATTGGATTGTACAACGTCAAATGGCAATGGTAGAAGGTGTGGTTGAGGTTAACGCCATAGGCGGTAAAATTAAACAATACGAAGTCGCGTTTGACCCAAACGATTTAAACGCAATTGGATTGACCATTACAGATGTCTTTAATGCACTTGAAGCCAATAATCAAAATACAGGTGGTGCATATATTGAAAAGAACCATCAGGCTAATTTTATTCGTGGAGAAGGCTTGGTA
>NZ_VSDQ01000625.1:0-289 GCF_008085455.1 Seonamhaeicola marinus
TAATTGCTTTGGAAGTAAATGACGTTTACCAATTTCTACTTTTTCTTCAATAGTATAACCTGTTACATTTATAATTTCCATACGGTCTAACAACGCAGGTTGTATGGTTGCTAAACTGTTTGAGGTGGCAATAAACATAACTTTTGAAAGATCATACCCCATTTCTAAAAAGTTATCATAAAACTCATTATTTTGTTCAGGGTCTAAAACTTCTAACATTGCTGAAGAAGGATCTCCTTGATGCGAATTTGATAGTTTATCAATTTCATCTAAAACAAACACAGGGTTT
>NZ_VSDQ01000594.1:0-289 GCF_008085455.1 Seonamhaeicola marinus
GGATGCTACATCAGTAAAAGGTAGAGAAGTAACAA
The DNA here is from genome assembly GCF_008085455.1 of Seonamhaeicola marinus. Taxonomy (NCBI): domain Bacteria; kingdom Pseudomonadati; phylum Bacteroidota; class Flavobacteriia; order Flavobacteriales; family Flavobacteriaceae; genus Seonamhaeicola; species Seonamhaeicola marinus. The sequence continues at coordinate 36 of NZ_VSDQ01000594.1, forward strand.
TTAATGTAACAGGTACATTACCTGATGGTGGTAAAGTTTCAGACAGAGCTACTTTCAGAATTAAAGATTTACCAAAACCAACAGGTACAGTTAGAGGAGAAGATGGTGCTTTAAAAATGCAAAGAAACTCTTTAGAAATTTCTACTGTTGGTGCTAAGTTTGATGATTTTGATTTTGAATTACCATTACGTGTAACAGGATTTAAATTTAAAGTACCAGGGCAGCCTACAATAACTGTAAACGGTAATAAGTTA
>NZ_VSDQ01000693.1:0-312 GCF_008085455.1 Seonamhaeicola marinus
GCTTTCTCGTTAGTAGGTGGTGGAGATTCTGTTGCGGCGGTTAAGCAATTTGGTTTCCAAGATAAAGTAAGTTATGTAAGTACTGGTGGTGGTGCCATGTTAGAAAGTTTAGAAGGTAAAACATTACCAGGTATTGCCGCTATTTTAAGCTAGTACTTTTTCAAAATAACCATAAAGAATAAAGTCTCTTTTTCTAAGAAATTTTTTATTTACCATAAAAAATACGATTTTAGCCATACTATCGTTCAACAATGAATAGATAATATGGCTTTTCGTTTTTTTATACTTACATTATTTTTTAGTACTTCAATT
>NZ_VSDQ01000693.1:370-820 GCF_008085455.1 Seonamhaeicola marinus
TGAAAAATGGTATGAAGATTTGTATAACAACAATTTGTTTGATACCATTTACAAATCTGTTACAGAATTAACGTTTAATGAGATAGATTTTCCTGAGCTACCAACCGATACGTTAAAAGCCAGATTAGAAGCACTTAATGCTAAAACACCTTTTAATGTAGCTTATAACCCTTCTTTAGAAAGTGTTATTAAATTCTATTTAAAAAACCGTAGAAACCTTATACAAAAGCTAGTAACGCTAAGTGCTTTTTACTTTCCTATGTTTGAGCATGAGTTAGATAAACAAAATTTACCTTTAGAAATAAAATATTTGGCTGTTGTAGAGTCGGCTTTAAAGCCCAGAGCAAAATCTAGAGTAGGTGCTACAGGTTTATGGCAATTTATGTTTGCTACTGGTAAAATGTATGGTTTAGATGTTAGTAGTTATGTAGATGAACGCAGTGACCCCAT
>NZ_VSDQ01000479.1:0-291 GCF_008085455.1 Seonamhaeicola marinus
TAATGATTATTGAAAGCGCAGAACGCTTTGGCTTATCACAACTACACCAATTACGAGGACGCGTAGGTAGAGGTGCTGAGCAAAGTTATTGCATACTTATGACAGGACATAAACTATCTGATGATAGCAAAACACGGTTAAACACTATGGTTAAAACCAATGATGGTTTTGAAATTGCCGAAGTAGATTTAAAACTAAGAGGTCCTGGTGACGTTATGGGTACCCAGCAAAGTGGCGTTTTAAACCTTAGAATAGCCGATATTGTGAAAGATAAAGATGTATTACAACATG
>NZ_VSDQ01000189.1:0-291 GCF_008085455.1 Seonamhaeicola marinus
ATGCAATGGCTGTAGTAAATCAACATGCCGCTTTAATTATTAAAGAAGAAGATTTAAACGCCGATTTTGAAAATAAATTTTCACAATTAATAGCATCAAAAGAAAAGCAAAAAACGTTATCTGAAAATATTAAAAAATTAGCCTTGGTAAATGCAACAAAAGATATTGCAGATGAGGTTGAAAAATTGTTAAACAAAGCATGAATTTAAACAACATACAAAACATTTATTTTGTTGGCATTGGTGGCATTGGTATGAGTGCTTTGGCTAGATATTTTTTGGCTAATAATAA
>NZ_VSDQ01000250.1:0-292 GCF_008085455.1 Seonamhaeicola marinus
TGGTACACCAATCAATATTTTAGAAAATATAGCGTTAGGTGTAGACATGTTTGATTGTGTTATGCCAACACGTAATGCCAGAAACGGTATGTTGTTTACAGCTCATGGTACCATAAATATTAAAAACAAAAAGTGGGAAGATGATTTTTCTCCAATTGATGAAATGGGTATAACCTTTGTTGATACAGAGTATAGTAAAGCTTATTTACGTCATTTGTTTTCGGTTAATGAGTTATTAGGGAAGCAAATAGCAACCATACATAACCTAGGTTTTTATTTGTGGTTGGTTAGA
>NZ_VSDQ01000022.1:0-293 GCF_008085455.1 Seonamhaeicola marinus
ATACAAGTAAAGATGAATTGATTAAAAAATTCTTTTCAGTTGAATTTACACGTTTTTATAACTACTACCAAAAGGCTAGAGATTTAAACGTATCTGATAATGGAAGAGCTGAAAGTACTGGTGGAGATTCTACACGTTATTTTATTAACGTTGGAAGAAAAGATGGCTTTGATTGGATGAGCTTAAAAGACTTTTTAAAAGAAGTTTTAGAGCTTGGAAGAGACGATGTTTTTAAAGTTGAAACTAAAGACAGTTTTTCATTTTTTAATACCGAAAGCGAACACCAACAAAAG
>NZ_VSDQ01000465.1:0-293 GCF_008085455.1 Seonamhaeicola marinus
ATTTATGCCATATTGAAGTTTTATTTTGTTGTTTATGTAATGTTTAAAATCATATTTAATATTGAAGTTTCTGATGCCAGATATCCAGTCAAATTCAACAAAATTAAGTTTTAAGTTATAATCATAATCTGAATATATAAGTGATAAATTTGAAAAAAGCTTATCTGAAAATAAGTGATTCCACCTAAAATTTAAAACTGTATTACCGTAGGTGTTTTCAAAAGTATCTTCAATACTAAACACATCTCTACCAAAATAGCCTGATAGATAAATGTTGTTATTGTTGTTTATTT
>NZ_VSDQ01000125.1:0-293 GCF_008085455.1 Seonamhaeicola marinus
AATCGGTAATGGATTTAGATAAAACATACTTTGCACACGAAATGGCTATTGATGATACTTGGATGGATTCAGCTATTGAACAAATGACAGATAACGTGTTTATTACTTTTGATCTTGATGCTTTTGATCCTTCAATATTACCAAGTACAGGTACGCCAGAACCAGGTGGTTTATTATGGTATGAAACCTTAGATTTTTTAAAGCAGGTGTTTGAAGAAAAAAATGTGGTTGGGTTTGATATAGTTGAACTTTGCCCTAATGAAGCTGAAAAATCATCAGACTTTTTAGCTGCA
>NZ_VSDQ01000742.1:0-293 GCF_008085455.1 Seonamhaeicola marinus
CTTTTATTAAAATAATAGCTACAATAATTAAGGTAGCTGCATTAATAAAAGCTGCTAAAATTTCGGCACGTTTGTAACCAAAAGTTTTATCTTCAGAGGCCTTTTTTTGTGCTAATCTTGTTGCTACATAACTAACAATTAATGATATAACATCACTAAAATTATGTAAAGCATCACTTAGTAATGATAAACTACCAGATACCAAACCACCAATAACCTGCGCAATAGTTATTACCACATTTAAAAAAATAGAAATAATAAGATTTCTACCTTTTAAATTAGCATGTGTGTGG
>NZ_VSDQ01000061.1:0-293 GCF_008085455.1 Seonamhaeicola marinus
GGTTTCTACGTCTGCTTTAAAAACTATTAACAAAATAGGTATATCTGCAGCAATTAAAGAAGCTAAATCTAAAGGGTTTTTAAAATAATAGCTGCGTTTAAAAAGTATTAAGAAATGGCAAAGAAAGGCAACAGAATACAAGTAATTTTAGAATGTACAGAGCACAAAGCTTCTGGTCAACCAGGAACTTCTAGATACATTACTACAAAAAATAAAAAAAATACGCCTGATAGAATGGAATTAAAAAAATTCAATCCTATCCTTAAGCGTATGACAGTTCATAAAGAGATAAA
>NZ_VSDQ01000362.1:0-294 GCF_008085455.1 Seonamhaeicola marinus
CCGTTTTTTGAAGCTGTTGAAGCCTCTTATTTATATGCCGAAAACACCAAAACAGCTTTTATTGAAATGGCTGAAGCTTCAGGGGTTAAATTACTAAAACCAAAACAGTTTGATTGTAAAAATGCGTCTACTTTTGGTACAGGCGAGTTAATAGAAGATGCCTTAAATAAAGGTGCTAAACATATAATTTTAGGCATTGGCGGAAGCGCCACTAACGATTGTGGAGTGGGTATGGCTACGGCATTAGGCTATAGGTTTTTTAATGATAACAACCAAGAGGTTGAGCCTATTGGT
>NZ_VSDQ01000423.1:0-295 GCF_008085455.1 Seonamhaeicola marinus
ATTTTTCAGTAATGTCAGTCCATGGGTCTGGAGTTAATTGCTTAATGCCTAAAGACATTTTACGTTCTTCTCTATCTAAAGTTAAGATAACTGCTTCAACTTCATCTCCTACAGAAACGAAATCTTGTGCTGAACGTAAGTGTGTTGACCATGACATTTCAGAAACGTGAATTAAACCTTCAACACCATCGGCAACTTCAATAAATGCACCGTAATCTGCAATTACAACTACTTTACCTTTTACTTTATCACCAACTTTAACCTCTTCAGCTAATGCTTCCCAAGGGTGTTTGCT
>NZ_VSDQ01000037.1:0-673 GCF_008085455.1 Seonamhaeicola marinus
GTTCAACGTTTCTTATCTCAACCTTTCCACGTAGCTGAACAATTTACTGGTATACCTGGTGTATTAGTAGATATTAAAGATACTATTAAAGGTTTTAATATGATTATGGATGGTGAACTAGATAACTTACCAGAAGCTGCTTTCAACCTTAAAGGTACCATTGAAGAAGCTATTGAAGCTGGTGAGAAAATGTTAGCTGAATCCTAAAATTAGTTGGCAGTAATCAGTCTACAGTCTTTAATGACTGCAAACTGGAAACACTGCAGACTGGAAACTAAAAAAATATGTATTTAGAAATTGTATCACCAGAAGCCNAGGTGTTGTTAAAATTCATACACATACACAAACCCACCTAGAATTTAATGATTTAGATGGTAAAATTGTTCCGCATGCTGATGATGATAAAATTTTAACAGTTCAAATAAACTCTGGAACAATTGAAATGAAAGATAACAAAGTAATTGTTTTAGCAGACTAAAATAAATACAGTTGTTTAATAATATTAAAAGCGAATCATAATTGATTCGCTTTTTTATTTTTACTAAAATTATAGGGAATTGATGTAATCTTCTAAATTTACACTTCTTGAAAGGTTCATCTTTTTTCTAATTCTATGCCGTGATGTATGGACAGATTCTACTGAAATTCCTAACAAACGTGCCATATCTTTGCT
>NZ_VSDQ01000492.1:0-296 GCF_008085455.1 Seonamhaeicola marinus
ACGGGCTTTCATTGATTCTTTAGCCATATCTTAATTCTTTTGAAAAGGTAATCCTAATTCTGTTAATAATGATTTTGCTTCTTTATCTGTTGCAGCAGTAGTTACAAATGTAATATCCATTCCTGAAATTTTATTTACCTTATCGATATCGATTTCAGGGAAAATAATTTGTTCAGTAATACCTAAATTGTAATTACCTCTACCATCAAATCCAGTCGCTTTAATTCCATTAAAATCTCTTACACGAGGTAAGGCAGAAGTTATTAAACGATCTAAAAATTCGTACATTCTTTCTC
>NZ_VSDQ01000757.1:0-296 GCF_008085455.1 Seonamhaeicola marinus
ATATAATATAGACACGAAGCATGGAATTAAGTTAAAAATACGAGATTATCAGCATAGTGATTATAATGTGTTTACACAGATTTTTAATTTCGAAGAATTTAAAATAGTATCTACGCTATTAAATCTCAATTTTGATAACTCTGAAAAACTGGTGGTTATTGATTCAGGAGCCAATGTTGGTTATACTACATTGTATCTTAATAAACATATAAATTCAAAAGATTTATATATCTATGCTGTAGAGCCTTCACCAGAAAACGTTAACTGTTTTAAAGCTAATGTATTTGAATTAAATA
>NZ_VSDQ01000498.1:0-296 GCF_008085455.1 Seonamhaeicola marinus
ACGCATAAATTCTGGCTGTGTAATAATAAATGGGTTGGCGCTGCTATCCATAGCTTCAAGTTGCACCATAAATTTATCAGAAGGAATAACGTCTTTTAAAAGTTCATCAAGTGTTTTCTTTTGGTCTTCATCTAATTTTGATATGGTGTTGTCATCTTTCTTAATTAAATTATCAATATGATCGCCATCAACACGTGCAAAAGATATATTTTCTTTTGATGTTTCTAACTTCTGAATTAAATGAGAAACAATTGGCGAATCTAACAACAATACTTCGTAGCCTTTAGCTTTAGCAG
>NZ_VSDQ01000105.1:0-296 GCF_008085455.1 Seonamhaeicola marinus
ATCCAGAAAAAAGTAGTTTCTTTGCAAACCAAATTAAGGCAGTAGAACAATTACAAAAACAAAACAATAAAGAATAATGAGTTTTACAATATTTTTAGGTTTAATTGTTGTAGTAGCTTTTTTACTAATAGTTGTTATTATGGTACAAAACCCTAAAGGAGGTGGTTTATCATCGTCTTTTGGTGGTGGCGGTACTCAACAATTAGGAGGCGTAAAAAAAACTACAGACTTTTTAGATAAAAGTACTTGGTATTTAGCAACCTTTTTATTGGTGTTAATTTTAGCATCAAACATAG
>NZ_VSDQ01000570.1:0-297 GCF_008085455.1 Seonamhaeicola marinus
AACAGAACCAAGTGCTGGTAGTGATGCCAACTCGGGTAAAACAAAAGCTGTACTTTCTGAAGATGGAAAAAGCTATAAAATTACAGGACAAAAAATGTGGATATCAAACGCAGGTTTCTGTAATTTAATGATTGTTTTTGCAAGAATTGAAGATGATAAATACATTACCGGATTTATAGTTGAGTATGACCCTGAAAACCCTAACGGAATTACTATGGGTGAAGAAGAACATAAACTTGGTATCCGTGCTTCTTCAACGCGTCAGGTATTTTTCAATGACACGGTTGTACCTGCAGA
>NZ_VSDQ01000532.1:0-297 GCF_008085455.1 Seonamhaeicola marinus
TTCAGAAAAAACCAAATTAAGAATAGTGCTTAAGTGCTTTATTTTGAAGTCTATTAAACACAATTCTTATGAAAAAAATAGTTCTATTATTCGTTTTGGCATTATGCTACAACGTCTCTCATGCGCAATTTGGTAAAATGCTAAAAAACAAAGCCAAAGCAGCAGTAGAGAAGAAGTTAGATAAAAAAGAAACGAGCAGTTCATCTTCAAAATCTGAAAACGCTTCAGGTATGGTTGGCAGTTCTTCAACTGAAAATTCATCAAAAACCGAATATACCGATGAAGAATTTAAAGCTG
>NZ_VSDQ01000690.1:0-778 GCF_008085455.1 Seonamhaeicola marinus
TTTTTATTAAATGCTGTAAATTATTTATTAGACGAGAACGGACTTATAAACATTCGTTCAAAAGAATTGGCAGTTGCCTTCTTAAATCAAGAAAAAATAGCTCAAGAAAAAACCAAGTGGCAACTCTTAAACATAGCGCTACCACTAGTATTATTAGCTTTATTTGGAATTATTTTTAATTTCATAAGAAAGAAAAAATACGCATCTTAAATGTTAATAAGTTTGTTTCGGTTATTTATAAGTATAGAATATATTTGTATGTAGCTTATTAGCTTAATATAAATCAACTTTTCACAATAAAAAAAGTTGCATCTTTCAACATAAAAATAAATAACATTTACAAATGAAATTTATAGTATCAAGCACCTATTTATTAAAACAATTGCAGGTTTTAGGAGGCGTTATAAACAACTCTAACACCTTACCTATTTTAGATAATTTTTTATTTGAATTAGATAATAATACACTTACCGTTTCTGCAAGTGATTTAGAAACCACAATGGCTTCTACCTTAGATGTAGAAAGTGATAGCACTGGTAGTGTTGCAATTCCTGCACGTTTATTACTTGATACGCTTAAAACATTTCCTGAGCAACCATTAACGTTTGTTATTGAAGACAATAACACCGTTGAAATTAGCTCTAACCACGGTAAATATGCCTTAGCTTATGCTGATGGTAACGAATTTCCTAAAGCGGTTGCTCTAGAAGATCCAAGCAAAACAGTAGTTACGGGTGATATTTTAGCTACAGCCATAAGTAAAACTATTTTTGCCGCA
>NZ_VSDQ01000546.1:0-297 GCF_008085455.1 Seonamhaeicola marinus
AATGGAGCGAAATTTATGCTCTTTTTAAATTATTAGGCGACAAACAATTATTTCTTGGAAACAAAGACATTGAAAAGTTAGAAGGTTTAGTTTATCCAATCATAAAAATACTTCGTAGCGAAAACAATGGTAATTTTGAATACTCTATACAAGATGAGATTATTTTAATTTCAGGTAATGAGGAAATTTTGAAAATCCCAATTTCAGAATTTAAAGACAAAGCTCTTTTTCTCTTAAATGCAATCAAGAAAAACAAAGAAAGAACTTTTTCTATTCCAGAAATTGAGGATTTTATGC
>NZ_VSDQ01000772.1:0-841 GCF_008085455.1 Seonamhaeicola marinus
AAAAACTGTTTTGATAAATTTTACCTTTCGCACGAAATAAACTTAAGAAAACCCGATTCATATATTTATAAATTTGTTTTAAATGACAACAATGTTGAAGCTGAAGAGTGCTTATTTATTGATGATGTAAAAAACAACATTACTGCAGCTAAAAACATGAACATAAACACATGGCACCTTAACCCAGAAAAAGACGATGTTGCCAATTTATTTAAAACCCAAAGCGCCCTATTTTAATTTTTTGACAGAAACAGACACATACAAAACAATTACCAAAAAAACTGACAACATTTTATTTAAAGATAAAAACAGTAAGTTTTTTGGCTATGCATTTCCTGTTTTAACAGAAGACGATGTTAAAACACATATTGAAGCATTAAAAAAAGAACATCACAGCGCCAGACATTGGTGCTACGCCTATAAAATTGGCACTGAAACTGTAATTTTTAGAGCTAATGATGATGGCGAACCTAGTAACTCTGCGGGTATGCCTATTTACAATCAAATATTATCATTTAATGTAACCAACATTTTAATTGTTGTTGTACGTTATTTTGGTGGTGTAAAATTGGGCGTAAGCGGCTTAATAAACGCTTATAAAACCACAGCGCAACTTACATTAGAAGCATCTAAAATTATTGAAAAAACCATCAATATTAATTTTATAATACATTTTGATTACCCCAATATGAATACCGTAATGCGTATTATAAAAGAAAAAAACCTAAATATAATAAACCAAAAACTAGAAATGGATTGTGAAGTAACTATTTCTGTTAGAAAAAAAGATGCAGAAGCTACTTTTAATAGTTTCAATACATTGCATCAAATAAGCATAAAA
>NZ_VSDQ01000051.1:0-298 GCF_008085455.1 Seonamhaeicola marinus
ATTGGTGATGGTGTAACTAAAACAAAGGAACTTATAAGTAACCCTAATGCAGTGTTTATAGAAGGTAAGTTACCATCGGCAAATGAAATGAGTGTGTTGGCGTTTGAAAAGTTTAAAAATAATGCTTTTGAAGATGTAGCTTATTTTGAACCTTATTATTTAAAAGATTTTGTGGCTATTAAGCCAAAACAATAAAAAAAAGACCTGAAATTTCAGGTCTTTTTTGTTTAGAGCACATTTAAAATTACTCTTTATGTATTTCAACTTGATGTGGGTAAGGAATTTCAATTCCAGCAGC
>NZ_VSDQ01000484.1:0-298 GCF_008085455.1 Seonamhaeicola marinus
TTCTTTGGTTAAAGCGCGTATGTCTGTTTTATTTTGTGCCATATGTTTGCAAAAATAGTGAAAGGAAACCTAAATACGATTTTTGGTGTAGAATTATGCTTGGTTTTGCATTAGGGATTGAGGCTTTTGTTGAAGCTCTTTTTGTGTTGTTGCACCTATGCAACACAAAAAAGCGACTGCCGAAAGCCCGACCCCTTGTGGGTAATGCCCTAAATATTTTTAGCTAATATATTGTGAGGTGCTTTGTGTTTTTATTAAAAAAAAGCCCCGATTTACGAGGCTTTTTATTGTTTATATT
>NZ_VSDQ01000752.1:0-298 GCF_008085455.1 Seonamhaeicola marinus
TGCTGCTCATATTGACGCAGGTAAAACAACAACTACAGAGCGTATACTTTATTATACAGGTGTATCTCACAAAATTGGAGAAGTACATGATGGTGCTGCTACTATGGACTGGATGGAGCAAGAGCAAGAAAGAGGTATTACAATTACTTCTGCTGCTACAACTTGTACTTGGCAGTTTCCATTAGAAAATGCACAACCAACTCCTGAAACTAAAGGATATCATTTTAATATTATTGATACTCCTGGTCACGTAGATTTTACGGTTGAAGTAAACCGTTCTTTACGTGTATTAGATGGT
>NZ_VSDQ01000438.1:0-299 GCF_008085455.1 Seonamhaeicola marinus
TTAGGTCCCGACTAACCCTCAGCTGATTAGCATAGCTGAGGAAACCTTAGTCTTTCGGAGTGCGGGTTTCTCGCCCGCATTATCGTTACTTATGCCTACATTTTCTTTTCTAATCGTTCCAGCATACCTCACAGTACACCTTCAACACAATTAGAATGCTCCCCTACCACTTTCGTCCATAGCTTCGGTAGTATGTTTATGCCCGATTATTATCCATGCAGAATCGCTCGACTAGTGAGCTGTTACGCACTCTTTAAATGAATGGCTGCTTCCAAGCCAACATCCTAGCTGTCAAAGCA
>NZ_VSDQ01000356.1:0-299 GCF_008085455.1 Seonamhaeicola marinus
TATGATTTTGATATTCCGTTACAATTATCTTTAGATTTCAGACCCGAAATTGGCTTTGGAGATGATGTTTATGATAACAACGATTTAGATTTTGATATTGCACTTGGTATACGCTATCAATTCTAAAAAACACCAAAAATATTCAAAAGCGCCTAATTATGGCGCTTTTTTTATTGTATAATTTTTCCCGGTGAAATAATTTAAACTTCCAACTAAGCTTAAATACTTATATTTAAAGTTCAATTACACTAAATATTACACCATGAATCTTAAACACTTTTGTTATCTTTTAATGTTTT
>NZ_VSDQ01000419.1:0-695 GCF_008085455.1 Seonamhaeicola marinus
GTAGTGGTTGGTAAACATTAAGTGTATTATAAATTAGGGCTATTATTATTACTGAAATAACACCAAAAACAATAGCAAATACTTTATAACCTTTAAAAAAATTAAGCATGGTAATTGGTAAAATAATTGTTACAAAAATACAACGAAATAGAGACAACTTAGGTAATGTATGTTACTTAAATTCGTGTTAAATAGGTGTGCAATACATAAATGTCTTTTTATACTTGGTTTAAAAGATTACTTTTGTGCGGTTATCAAAAAAATTTTGATTAAAAATATATGGAGTTTGTTATAAAAATATCTCAGTTTTTACTGAGNATTCCTGCCAAAGCTTTTAAAACTAGAGTAGAAAAGTTTTACCTGTTTTTTGATGTTAAGTTTTCACTATTTAAAAAGAAAATAGGAGAAACCGTTTATGGTATTGGTTGGTTGCCACTTGGCGGCTATGTAAAAATATCTGGGATGATTGATGAAAGCATGGATACCGAGCAAATGGCACAAGAGCCACAACCTTGGGAGTTTCGCTCTAAACCTGCATGGCAACGTTTAATAATTATGCTTGGTGGTGTAACCGTTAACTTTATTTTAGCAATACTTATTTATGTAGGTATGAGCTATTTTTATGGTGATACCTTTTTGCCAAATGAAAACATAAAAGATGGCCTTTTAATAGATAATAAAGTAGCTAATGATGC
>NZ_VSDQ01000598.1:0-300 GCF_008085455.1 Seonamhaeicola marinus
GAATTGCTTATCACGAAGTTCTCTTGCAACAGGACCAAATACACGTGTACCTCTCATTTCACCTTGTGGGTTTAATAAAACGCAAGCGTTATCGTCAAATCTAATATAAGATCCGTCTGGTCTTCTTACTTCCTTTACGGTACGAACAACTACTGCTGTAGAAACTGCTTTTTTCTTAACGTTTCCGTTAGGTGTAGCATCTTTTACAGATACAACTATTTTGTCTCCAACAGAAGCATATCTTCTTTTTGTACCTCCTAAAACACGAATTACTAAAACTTCTTTAGCTCCTGTGTTATC
>NZ_VSDQ01000001.1:0-300 GCF_008085455.1 Seonamhaeicola marinus
TATGTTTGCAATATATTTTACTAAATGCGATTCTATTATAATTTGGTTTACTAAATCTTGAAATTTTGCTATTTGTGTTTGGTTTAAATGTGCTGTTACTTTATCGGTTTTAGTATTGCCTTGTAAGTTTTGTTCTCTATTAATAATTTCAATTTCTTCATCTAAATTTGGGTAGTCTACATCAATTTTAAACAAAAAACGGTCTAGTTGTGCTTCTGGTAAACGGTATGTGCCTTCTTGTTCAACTGGATTTTGGGTTGCTAAAACAATAAAAGGTAAATCCATTATAAATTTATTACC
>NZ_VSDQ01000789.1:0-300 GCF_008085455.1 Seonamhaeicola marinus
ACAAAGTAATGATTGTAGATGAGCAAACGGGGCGTATCATGGATGGGCGTCGTTATTCTGATGGTTTACATCAGGCAATTGAAGCTAAAGAAAACGTTAAAATTGAAGACGCCACACAAACATTTGCTACAGTAACACTTCAAAATTACTTCAGAATGTACCGCAAATTATCAGGTATGACAGGTACAGCTGTTACTGAAGCTGGCGAATTTTGGGAGATTTACAAACTAGATGTTGTTGAAATTCCTACAAACAAACCCATAGCACGTGATGATCGTGAAGATTTAGTTTATAAAACAA
>NZ_VSDQ01000658.1:0-301 GCF_008085455.1 Seonamhaeicola marinus
ATTTCTTGTTGATAATGCATGCATAGCATTAAAACCTCCCATTCCTGCTATAGTTACTGCTGCTTCACTTCCTCCTGTTACAACTACATCTGTGTACCCTAATCTAATAGAGTTTAATGCATCAAATAATGCGTTTGCTGAAGAGGCGCAGGCAGAAACCGTTGTGTAATTAGGCCCCATAAAACCATGTTTTATGGAAATGTTTGCCGGAGCTATATCGGCAATCATTTTAGGAATAAAGAATGGGTTAAATCTTGGAGATCCGTTTCCTTCAGCATAGTTTAATACTTCTTGCTGAAAT
>NZ_VSDQ01000474.1:0-302 GCF_008085455.1 Seonamhaeicola marinus
CGCTCTAAGTTTTTTTCTAAACTTTCAACATCATTATGCTTATAAGTAAAACGTTTACCCATGTGTAAACGCACACCATCAATAATACATGCGTGCGCATCAACATCATACACAATTATATCATCTTTAGAAACCAAAGCGTCTATGGTAGACACCATACCTTGGTAACCAAAGTTTAAAAGGTATGCAGCCTCTTTATTAACAAATGAAGCTAATTCATTTTGAAGTTTTTCATGCAAATCTGTGTGACCAGACATCATACGTGCTCCCATTGGATATGCAGAACCGTATTGAGCAGCAGC
>NZ_VSDQ01000499.1:0-636 GCF_008085455.1 Seonamhaeicola marinus
ATTTACACCTTTAAGAGAATATATTCCAGGGTATTCTTCAACAGCATTAAAAAAGAAAGCTACTGAGCTTAGTTTTAAAACAGATTCATTACAACAGGCAATGGCCATGAATGAACTGTATTATAAATCTATTAAAAAAGTATTAACAGGAGATGTTAGTGCCTCAGATATTAATAAAGATTCTATCATTCAAGCAGTAAAGTTAGAAGCTAGCGAAGTAGATTTTAAACCTATTGCTGAAGATTCTATTTTAAGAGAAAAAGTTGATAAGGAAGATAAGTATAACTTGTTTGAATCTGCAACTACAGCTACTAATTTNACACTATGCTGTTGATGTTGTTGTACCTAAAGATACACCGGTAAAAGCTACTGCCGATGGTATTGTAATTTTTGCAGAATGGACGGTTAGCACAGGTTATGTTATTATTTTAGAGCATAGTTATGGGCTAATTTCGGTATATAAACACAATGCTGAACTTACAAAAACACAAGGCGATTTGGTTAAAGCAGGCGAAGTAATTGCCACTGCAGGTAACACAGGTGAGCTTTCAACCGGAACACATTTACATTTTGAACTTTGGAATGATGGTTACCCAATTAATCCAACAAATTTTATAGATTTTAAATAATGCTATC
>NZ_VSDQ01000295.1:0-304 GCF_008085455.1 Seonamhaeicola marinus
CTTCGTTTTGGTTCATTAATAAGCGGTGGTGTTCTAAAGCTTTTTCTACAGATGCGTTAAAGCGTTCTCTAGTAATTGGCTTGTGCAAATAATCGGTAGCATCATAGTTAAATGCTTTAAAAGCATACTCGGTTTTACCGGTTACAAAAATAATTTGCGGTTTTTTGTTTAATACGTCTAGTAGTTCAAATCCATTTAATACTGGCATTTCAATATCTAAAAAGATAAGATCTACTTGGTGCGTATTCAATCCGTTTTTAGTCTCTAAAGCGCTACTGTATTCGGCTATCAAGTTAAGCGAAGG
>NZ_VSDQ01000207.1:0-704 GCF_008085455.1 Seonamhaeicola marinus
TTTTAATACTGATTTGAATAGTGATGTGTTTGGACTTAACCTTTTTAACAAGGCTTTATCTGAAAACTTACGCTGTGTTTTGTGTTTCCAGATTTGAAGCACTACAAAGAATAGTATGATTACCGGAATAACCAACAATGCCCAAAACCATATTTTTTCTTCTAATTGATACATGTATTAATATTCAAAAAAAATTAAAAAATTCAACTTTTAATGTTATACAAAACTTCTGAAAATTGAGAACCTTAGTAACACTTCTAACAGCAATAATGCACCTGCTAGTAGTACTAGTGGTCTGTATTTTTCATCGTAATTATAAAATTTGAATTCTTCAATTTCCGTTTTTTCAAGTTTATTTATTTCGTTATAAATGTCTTCTAGTTTTTTATTGTTTGTGGCTCTAAAATATTCGCCACCAGTTGCTTGAGCAATTTCTTTTAGTAGGTCTTCATCAATTTCAACTTGAATACGCCCATATTGAAAACTTCCGTTTGGTAAAATACCCACTGGCGATAGTGCCATACCATTAGTGCCTAAACCAATTGTATAGGTTTTTATACCATATTCTACAGCTAATTCACTTGCTGTAATAGGATCTATAAAACCTGCATTGTTTACACCATCAGTTAATAAAATAATAACTTTACTTTTGGCTTTACTGTCTTTTAAGCGGTTTACAGCTGTTGCTAAACCCATACCAATTG
>NZ_VSDQ01000920.1:0-306 GCF_008085455.1 Seonamhaeicola marinus
TTTACAGCTCTATCACGAATCATTGCAAAATCTGGTAATAAACCTGTCCACCAGAAAACTAATGATACAGATAAATATGTAGAAATTGCAAATACATCCCAAAGTAATGGTGAGTTAAAGTTTACCCAAAGAGAACCAAATTGGTTTGGTATTGGCAGAACCCAATATCCTAACCATGGACGACCCATGTGAATAATTGGAAATAATCCAGCTTGAACAACAGAGAAAATTGTCATTGCTTCTGCCGAACGGTTAATTGCCATTCTCCATTTTTGACGGAAAAGTAATAGTACTGCAGAAATTAAT
>NZ_VSDQ01000464.1:0-307 GCF_008085455.1 Seonamhaeicola marinus
CATTGAAGGGTGTATTAAATAATAATTATCGGTTAAATAATCAGTATAAATAGGCAAGCCTTCTTGTGAAACGGCAATATTGGTTAATATAACCACAATAGCCAATGTAAAAATATTTTTTAATTTCATAAACTTTTCACCAAGTAGGTTTGGTATACATCAAACGTCTTGATTATTAAAAAATTACACAAAAAACATATAAAGTTTTACTCTATTATGCTATGTTAAAAATCTATAGCATAGCAATCAAATATATGGATATCTAAAGTTTTCTTTTAGTATTTTTGTAAAAAATTAGCTAAAATGA
>NZ_VSDQ01000255.1:0-308 GCF_008085455.1 Seonamhaeicola marinus
TTAACACCTAAGCTAGATGAGCTTTCAAAGCTTTTAAATGATAACTAAAAAACAATTAACGTTTCTGTAAGTTGTAATTTAACAAGAAACGTTAGCACAATAAAAACCTTTTAGAAACTTAAAAATTCTGAAAGGTTTTTATTTTTACACAAACGAATAAGCATGCAATGTATGCTAAAGCAGAAATTTATAATAAAACTACTTTAAAAAAATATTTCTGTCTTAAATGGAATAAAAAAAGAAATAATGAAATACATAACACTACCCAATACCAATATAAAAGTTAGTAAAATATGTTTAGGTTCAAT
>NZ_VSDQ01000471.1:0-986 GCF_008085455.1 Seonamhaeicola marinus
AAAATCTCCAAACTGAGCCTCCCAAATGGTTAATGTATTTGGGTTTGCCATGGCGTAACCATAATCAAAACCTAACACACCGTATTCAGATAAAAACGAATTGTAAATGTACATTTCGCCTTTATTATTTGGGTTTGTGTTTAATAAATTGATACGTTCTTCTGAAATTTCATCACGTAAAATAGCGTGACGGTGACTAAAGGTACCGCGCTCAACATCTTGCCCTGAAATTCTAACATTAAAACCTTCTTCAAGTAAACTTCCGTAGGCTAAAGTTTCGGCCATTCCCCAATCTAAAGTATCGGTTTCAAAAACCATTTTTTCTCTACCTTGAAGAATGCGTTCAGCTTTTCGTAAAAACTTAACACCTTCTGGCACTGTTGAAACTACTTTTGAAATTTGTTTTAATCCTTCTTCAGAGTATGCTGTATTTGTTTCTTCTAACATAGCATCTAAACCGCGGCGTGTAAAGTTTGTCCAGCGTTCTTCCATAAACTCACGCACTTTTGATGCATCAGCTTCTTTTGCTTTAGTGTATTCGCTTTCTAAACGCTCTTTAAACTCAGCAACTATTGCTTCAGAATATGTTTTATTAATAGTACCTTCTGCAATTAATTTATCTGAATAAATTTTAAACGGATTAGGGTGTTTTGCTATATTTTTATAAAGTTTAGGCTGTGTAAATCTAGGCTCATCTCCTTCATTATGCCCATACTTTCTGTAACCTAACAAATCTATATACACATCTTTTTTGAAACGCATTCTGTAGTCTAACGCCATTTCAATAGCATGCGCTACAGCTTCGGCATCATCAGCATTTACGTGCATTACTGGTGATAGTGTAACTTTTGCAACATCAGTACAATATGTACTTGAGCGCGCATCTAGATAGTTTGTTGTAAACCCTATTTGGTTGTTAACAACTATATGAATGGTACCACCAGTTTTGTAGCCGTTTAGCTTGCTCATTTGCGCTACCTCATACA
>NZ_VSDQ01000467.1:0-309 GCF_008085455.1 Seonamhaeicola marinus
ATTACTTTATAGATCCACCAAGGTATGCTATTGATGAGTGTATTGAAAGAGGACTAACTTACAGTGTGCCTTTAAAAGCAAGGTTAAAGTTATATTGTACAGACCCTGAACATGAAGATTTTGAAACCATAGTTCAAGATGTGTACTTAGGTACTATTCCTTACATGACACCTAGTGGTACATTTGTTATTAACGGTGCAGAACGTGTTGTTGTTTCTCAGTTACACAGATCTCCAGGTGTTTTTTTCGGACAATCATTCCACGCTAACGGAACTAAATTATATTCAGCAAGGGTAATTCCTTTTAAAG
>NZ_VSDQ01000544.1:0-309 GCF_008085455.1 Seonamhaeicola marinus
TGGAGAATTTCCTTTTGGAGATATAACAAAACCTGAAACAAAAAATTATATACCTGATAATTTTGATGTGCTTTGTGCAGGTTTCCCTTGTCAAGCGTTTTCGATTGCAGGAAGACGTGGCGGATTTGAAGATACAAGAGGAACACTATTTTTTGACGTAGCAGAAATCATCAAGAAAAAACAACCAAAAGCAATTTTCCTTGAAAATGTAAAAGGATTAAGAAATCACGACAAAGGAAAAACTTTGGCAACTATTTTAAATGTACTTCGAGAAGATTTAGGATATTATGTTCCAGAACCTCAAATTAT
>NZ_VSDQ01000820.1:0-739 GCF_008085455.1 Seonamhaeicola marinus
TTTGGCTAATATCAATACCTTCTTTTTCGGCAATTAGTTTTAAATATTCAGCTTTCTTTTCACCGTTTACAATTTCACCTAAATAATTACCTGTTAAAGCACCATTTTTAATTTCTAATTGGTTAGCATACACGTAATCTATACCCAATTCTTTTTGTAAGTAATGGCCAAAATATGTAAAACCACCAGATAAAATAGCAGTTTTAAACCCGTAGTTTTTAAGTGTATCAATTAAACGTCTGGCTCCTTTAGTTATTGGTAGGTTAACAGCAACATTTTGTAAAACATCTTCACTTAAACCCTCTAATAATTTCATGCGTCTTTTGAAACTTTCATTAAAATCAATTTCACCTTGCATTGCTGCTTCAGTAATGGCTTTAACTTGTTCACCAACACCTGCTAATTCTGCTAATTCATCAATAACTTCAGTTTGGATTAAGGTAGAATCCATATCAAAACACACTAAGCGTCTGTTTCTTCTAAATATATTATCTTCTTGAAATGCAATATCAACATCTAATTCTTGTGATATTTGCATGAATTTTTCAGTGAATTCAGCTTTGTTATCAATTCTTCCTCTAATTGATAATTGGATAGATGCGCGTGGATAATCGTCTTTTTTTACTAATGATAAACGCCCTGTTAGGCGCTTAATAGCATCAATATTTAGGTTTTTTTCAGAAATTATTTCTGTAACTCTAGATATTTGTTCTGCTTTTAGTTTTTCACCTAAAATAGT
>NZ_VSDQ01000614.1:0-312 GCF_008085455.1 Seonamhaeicola marinus
GTTGCGTTATAATTTTTAATTAAGGTTTCTGTAGCTCTTACTGAAAGTTCATTTTCTAACACTTTGCCATAAATATCTAGCTGAGTTGAAGTGTCTTCTACAGAAATTAACGCACGCCCATGCCCCATAGAAATAAAACCATCACGCATGCCCGTTTGTATAATAGGGTCTAGTTTTAACAAGCGTAAATAGTTTGTAATGGTTGAGCGTTTTTTACCAACACGCTCACTCATTTGTTCTTGGGTTAGGTTAATTTCATCAATTAAGCGTTGGTAAGAAAGCGCAATTTCAATAGGATCTAAATCTTGGCGC
>NZ_VSDQ01000064.1:0-312 GCF_008085455.1 Seonamhaeicola marinus
TATTTTATCACCTTCTTGTACATTGGTTGATACAATTTCTTCAGCTAAAGCATCTTCAATGTATTTTTGAATAGCACGTTTTAAAGGTCTTGCTCCGTATTGTTTATCAAAACCTTTTTCGGCAATATAATCTTTAGCTTCATTAGTTAATTGTAAAATGTAACCAAGATTTTTAATTCTAGCTAAAAGTTTTTCTAACTCAATATCTATAATCTTGTTGATGTCTTCTTTTTCAAGCGGGTTGAAAACAATAACATCATCAATTCTATTTAAAAACTCTGGTGCAAATGATTTTTTCAAAGCATTTTCAAT
>NZ_VSDQ01000374.1:0-312 GCF_008085455.1 Seonamhaeicola marinus
TTTATCCCAAATTTCAATAATATTAACAGCCGAAGCCACCACAATATCTTTTGAAATGTTTGCAAAAACGGTTAAATCTTTAGGTATTAACAAACGCCCATTACCATCAACCTCAACCATTTTTACCCCTGCAGTAAACCTTCTTATAAAATCATTGTTCTTTTTTTTAAACCTGTTTAGTTTGTTCATTTTTTGCATTAGCACTTGCCACTCTGCCATTGGATACAACTCTAAACACTTCTGAAACACCGATCTACGCAAAACAAAGCCTTCTGCCAACACAGCAGCCATTTGCTTTTTTAAAGGCGCAGG
>NZ_VSDQ01000847.1:0-312 GCF_008085455.1 Seonamhaeicola marinus
TTTTAACCATTCATTAAACTCATCAGAGTTTTCTTCAGAAGGCGTTAGCAGTTTAACTACCGAACCTAATGTACGTTTTTCACTTAAAAATGAGCGTGATTTTGGGCGGTTAGGATCTTTAACCTTCCATCTTGTTGAATAATCAAATTCAATAATTTCATCGGCTTTTTTAAAATCTTCTTCAATATCATGAATGTTGAAAGAGCTATACGTTATAGCGTTTTGCATAGATTTTGAAATCTCTGATTTACCACCACCAGACACAGTACAAGGTTTGTGGCAAAATACACCTTCAGGATAGGTTTCAACCAT
>NZ_VSDQ01000694.1:0-314 GCF_008085455.1 Seonamhaeicola marinus
CCGAAATTTGGTTTTGCTCAGTTTCTGCTGAGTAGATTAAAAGGGAATCTGGTGAAAATCCAGAACTGTTCCCGCAACTGTAAAGTTTATGCTAGATACTTCTAGCGCCTTAAATGAGGATGTTATTTACTGCAATACCACTGGTTTTTACTGGGAAGGTATAAATAATAGTAAACAAGTCAGGAGACCTGCCAATTTCAAAAAAAGAAATAAGTTAAACTTTCGGGATAAAAGTTTGCGTATGATGATCCATGCGATTCTCGATTAATTAGTTATTAAAATGAACAAAAAAACACATGTTTTTGCATTGTTAT
>NZ_VSDQ01000483.1:0-314 GCF_008085455.1 Seonamhaeicola marinus
AATCATACTATTTTAAAGTTAGAATATTTTATTATTGCTGATGCAAAAACCCTAAAACCTGTAAACCGTAAGTATAAAAATAAAGCATATAGAGCGTTTATAGCTGTATATGCAGATGATATTAGACTTATTGATAATATAGCTTTAAATTAATTATCTTTGCCCCATGCAAATTCAAGTAGTAAAATCTAAAATTCACAGAGTTAAGTGCACAGGCGCTGAACTAAATTACATAGGTAGTATTACCATTGATGAAGATTTAATGGACGCTGCCAATATTATACAAGGTGAAAAAGTACAAATTGTTAATAATG
>NZ_VSDQ01000858.1:0-1069 GCF_008085455.1 Seonamhaeicola marinus
TTCGTTTGTTGAATATTAATATTATTTGTTAAAATTCTTAAAAACATATAAATATCATAATTTAACTAACTAAGATTTAAATTTTTATCATAAAAAATGAACAAACTAAACAAACATAGTAGCAGATTAACGCAAGACGAATCGCAACCAGCATCACAAGCCATGTTGTATGCTGTTGGTTTTTCTGATGAAGACATGCAGAAAGCTCAAATAGGTATTGCAAGTACCGGGTATGATGGTAACCCATGTAATATGCACCTTAACGGCTTGAAAGATGAGGTTAAAGTAGAGTGCAATATTGCTGGTATGGTTGGTTTAGGGTTTAATACTATTGGTGTGTCTGATGGTATTTCAATGGGTACATCGGGTATGAATTACTCACTTGTATCTAGAGATATTATTGCAGATTCAATTGAAACTATTATGAATGCACAAAGCTATGATGGTTTAATAGCTATTGTAGGTTGCGATAAAAATATGCCCGGTGCAGTTATGTCAATGCTGCGTTTAAATCGTCCGTCAATCATGATGTATGGTGGTACCATAAAATCGGGTAATTACAAAGGTAAAAAATTAAACATTGTATCTGCTTTTGAAGCATTAGGGCAAAAAGTAGCAGGCGAAATTGACGAAGCAGAATACAAAGAAATCATTAAAAGATCTATACCTGGAGCAGGTGCTTGTGGCGGTATGTATACGGCAAATACCATGGCGTCGGCCATAGAGTGTATGGGGTTTGCATTACCTTACAACTCATCAATTCCAGCAGAAAACCCTAATAAATTATCTGAAGCTGAAAGGTACGCCAGAGCCATCAAAAATTTATTAGAGTTAGATTTAAAACCTTTGGATATTATTTCAAAAAAATCTATAGAAAACGCCATTACTCTAGTAAACGCTTTAGGAGGTTCAACCAACGCTGTTTTACACTTTTTAGCTATTGCACATGCTGCTGATATAGATTTTACTTTAGAAGATTTTCAACGCGTAAGCAATAAAACGCCTTTAATTGGAGACTTAAAACCTTCAGGTAAATACCTAATGGAAGATGTGCATGGTGTTGGTGGTA
>NZ_VSDQ01000139.1:0-315 GCF_008085455.1 Seonamhaeicola marinus
TTGTACTGCCGAAGCTTGTAATTTAAGTGACAACCATGAGCGTTTTGAGGCGCAAGGATATCGTATTTTAGGTGTAAGTGCCGATAGTGCTAAGCGTCAATCAAACTTTAAAAATAAATACAATTTTCCATATCCATTATTGGCTGATGAAGATAAAACGGTTATTAATGCTTTTGGTGTTTGGGGGCCTAAAAAGTTTATGGGGCGCGAATATGACGGTATTCACCGTGTTACCTTTGTAATTGATGCAGATGGCGTGATAGAAGATGTTATTACCAAAGTAAAAACTAAAGATCATACCAGCCAAATTTTAAA
>NZ_VSDQ01000087.1:0-663 GCF_008085455.1 Seonamhaeicola marinus
ACCAAAAGCTATTTTTATTTCTGCTTATGCTAGTGCACCTTTAGCTGCAGATTTAGATTTTACATTGCAAGGAAAAGAAGCCGAGTTACAAGCAGCTGTTACAGCACTAGGAAAGCTTACAGAAGGTAAAGTGCATATTTCAGTTGGTAAAAACTCTAATTCTCCACTAGCATCTGTTTCTGGCGCAACTATTCACAAAGTGTCTGGTCCGCATCCTTCAGGTAACGTTGGTACACAAATTAACAACATAGATCCTATTAATAAAGGTGAAACAGTGTGGACGGTAAGTGCACAAGACCTTGTTATTATTGGAGAATTATTATTAACAGGTAAATTCAATGCAGAACGTATTGTAGCCATGGCAGGCTCATCAGTTGAGGCTCCTAGATATTTCAAAACTAAAATAGGAAGTGAAATATCTACAATGGTTTATGATAAAGGTATAGCTAAAGATGCTAACGTTCGTATCATTTCTGGTAATGTGCTTTCAGGAAAAGAAGTAAAACCAGATGGTGAGTTAGATTACTACAGCAATGTTATATCTATTATTCCTGAAGGTGATGATTATGAACTGTTTGGTTGGAATAAGCCAGTTTTTAATAAAGTATCAACTTCTAGAGCTTTAACCTTTTCTTGGTTAAATCCTAAAAAAGAATACGATTT
>NZ_VSDQ01000203.1:0-317 GCF_008085455.1 Seonamhaeicola marinus
CTCCGTTATAAGTCGAGTCATTCAATTTAATTAATTCCACAACTTGATAGTCAGTCCAAACTCGGTAAGCCTTTTCAAATGTTATACTGTCATAATGCTTTAGTTCAACTTCGATTCGGTCAGATTCGATGTAGGGTTTCCAAAAAGATTCCTTTTCGGTTTGTCCAAGTGCTAAAGTCGTAATCAGACTAAAAATTAATATGTGGATTTCTTTTCTCAACTGTTTGCTAACGGTTCCGGCTATGATTTCGTTGCGGAAAAATCCGCAGGATTCTTTCCGCCGTAGCCGAAAGATAGCAAATTTGCGGTTGAATTCC
>NZ_VSDQ01000003.1:0-317 GCF_008085455.1 Seonamhaeicola marinus
GGCTTTGTGTTACATGAGTATACCAATTTAGAAATGACAGGAAGCCTTTATGAGCTAGATGATTTTGGTGAAGCCATGCATATAAAATGGAAAAATTTGGTGTTGCCAGCAGTGGTTTTAGGTATTAGGCCGTTAGCGGTAGTTATTCAGTTAATGCGTAATTCATTATTAGAAGTTTTTAATCAAGATTATATCAGAACCGCTAGAGCAAAAGGGCTTAGCGAGTTTCAAATTATAAAAAAACATGCTATAAAAAACGCAATGAATCCAGTGGTTACGGCCATTTCAGGTTGGTTTGCATCCATGTTAGCAGGCGC
>NZ_VSDQ01000898.1:0-319 GCF_008085455.1 Seonamhaeicola marinus
CTCTTGTACTCTTTTTATTTATTACACTTCTTTATTGGAAGTTTACTAATGGTTATGTGAAAAAGTTATATGGTAAAAAAATGTTTAATCAATGGGGCACTAGAATGTTTTATTGGACTAGCACAGTAATGATTTGTGGGCTTCTCACGGTATCTATATTAATGCTCTTTAAATAACGAAAAGCTGAAACCTCCTACTTAATTAGTAAATACCTCTGCGTTAAGGATTGAGGCATTTGTTGAAGCTCCTCGACGAAGGAGAGAGCGACTGCCGAAAGCCTGACCCTTGTGGTAACGCCCAAATTAAAACATTAAATATG
>NZ_VSDQ01000657.1:0-320 GCF_008085455.1 Seonamhaeicola marinus
TTATTATAAGGTACTAACGCCCCAAAAATTTCACGTTCTTTTTTAAATGGTCTGTTATAAAACACCTTTAGCCTTAAATCATTCAATTCAAATTTTACAGTATCTTTAGGACTGAGGCGTTTATCAAAAATATTTTCAACAAAAACAGAATACAATAATAAGCCTAAAGCAATAATAGATAATAGTATTAATATTCGTTTTAAAAAGGTGTTCATGCAGCAGTATTTTTAAGCAGCAAATATAATTTAAAACTATTAACTGCTAAACTGCTAACGCACAATTATTATGTTTTGTTATTTATTTTAAAAAAAATTAACGGT
>NZ_VSDQ01000736.1:0-320 GCF_008085455.1 Seonamhaeicola marinus
AAACTTTGGAAATATTGTGATGCTGCTCACAGAGAAGCTATCATGACTGAGTTAACTTCATACTGTGATATTGTTTTAGGTAATGAAGAAGATGCTGAAATGCACTTTGGTATTAAGCCAGAAGGTATCAGTGTTCAAACTGAAGGGCACAATGTAAAAGCTGAAGCATTTTTATCAGTTTGTCAACAAATGATGGAAAAATTCCCAAGAGCCAAAAAAGTTATCACAACATTAAGAGGTTCTATTTCTGCATCGCACAATACTTGGGCAGGTGTATTATATGATGGTAAAACATTATTTGAAACACGCCAATACCAAAT
>NZ_VSDQ01000788.1:0-326 GCF_008085455.1 Seonamhaeicola marinus
TATCTGTTGTCACGCCAGTGGCATTGCAGAGTAGCTACGTTTGGAAGGGATAAGCGCTGAAAGCATATAAGCGCGAAACCCACCACAAGATGAGATTTCTTTAAAGGGTCGTGGGAGATGACCACGTTGATAGGCTACAGGTGTAAAGGCAGTAATGTCATAGCCGAGTAGTACTAATAACCCATAGGCTTATTGTACGCCTGTTTTTTATAAGAGTTTATAAATAGTAATGTTCATGTAATTTTTTCAATATGTTAAAATATTAGATCCTGATAAGTTCAGGATAAAGATTTAAGGTGGTTATAGCGATGGGGCTCACCTCTTAC
>NZ_VSDQ01000788.1:350-1866 GCF_008085455.1 Seonamhaeicola marinus
TTTGAATCGGGATTTTTTTTGCTCTATACTTAAGCTATATTCTGTTTAATAAATCAATTGTTAACTGAAATAAATACAATTGTTAATCACTATCTTACTGATATGCTCAACGTTTTTTAAACTTAAGTTTATAACTGTAATAAATCTGTAATCCTTTTAATTGTTATTTTTTATGTATTATGATTTTAATCTTTATTAGGAAATATTAACATTTCATTAATAAGGGTTTTTGTTTAATATTTCATCTATAGTATATATTAATCAATTTATAATTCATAATGAATAAATTTATATTCTCTTTTTTTTTGCTTTTTGTTTCTTTTATAATTAATAGTCAAGAAGCTAATGAAAATAATTTTCCTGAGGCTAATTATAGGTTAGCTTCAAAATTTTCTCCGTCTAATATTTCAAAAAAAGTACATTCAACTGAAGTATATCCACAATGGTTGGCTAGTGGTAATAAGTTTTGGTATCAGTATAAAACTACTGAAGGGGCTAATTATTATTTGGTTGATTGTGATAGAAAAACTAAAGTAAAGCTATTTGATAATGCTAAAATGGCCAAATGGCTTTCGGAAATAACTAAAGACGCTTATGATTCGAAGCATTTGCCTCGTTTTAATTTTGAGTTTGTAAAAGATGAAACAGCTATACGTTTCAGGGTTACTTCAAGAGAAATGGTTATTGTTAAGAGTGAAGAAGATAAAGCTAAAACTACAAATGATTCTACTTCAAATAAAGATTCTATTTCAATTAAAAAGATAAAAAGGTTAAAGCCTAAAAAAGAAAGAAAATCTTATTATTTAGAGTACAAATTGGGGTCTGACAATTTAATAGTTATTGATAATAGTAAAAAGAAAGATACTTTTAATAAATGGGCCAATGTTTCGCCAGATAGTTCTTTGGTTGTTTTTACTAAAAAACATAATTTATATTGGATGGATAAAACCAATTTTTTAAAGGCTTTAAAAAATGACAAAGATACCACTATTGTTGAACACGAATGGACAAAAGATGGGGTTGAAAACTTTAGTTATAGTAGAAGTAATATGGGGATTAGTGAAGATGAAATTGAAAAGAAAATAGATGATAGAAAGCCAGTTTATGGATATTGGACACACGACTCTAAAAAATTTATTTTTCAACGTAGTGATGTTAGGCATATTAAAGATTTATGGGTAATTAACTCGGTAACTAAAGGACGACCTACCTTAGAACGCTACAAGTATCATATGGCAGGTGAGCAAGAATTCCCTAAAAATTATATAGAAATTTTTGATGTTTCAACAAAAAAGAAGGTTAATGTGCTGCTTGATACTACGATACAACAAAGTTTGAGTATTTATAGATATTCTTATAAAAAGTCTGACACAACAAAGCATAAACCAACATTAATTTTATCAAAGAAAGGAAATTTATATTTTAATACAGTTAGCAGAGATAGGAAACGTTTAGATATCCATGTAGCCAATGTAGAAACTGGTGAGGTTAAAACTATAATAAATGAACATTCAAA
>NZ_VSDQ01000413.1:0-320 GCF_008085455.1 Seonamhaeicola marinus
AGTCTCATAGCTCAGCTGGTTAGAGCGCTACACTGATAATGTAGAGGTCGGCAGTTCGAGTCTGCCTGAGACTACGAAGTGCGCAGCACTGAGTATGCCGAACATGTTTCGGTATTTGTCGAGAGGCAGAGAAGTTCATTAAATATTGAAAGGAAATTTTAGAAGTTGAGCGCCAGTTTACAGTACGCAGTTCACAGTACCCAGTAACTGATTACTGAATACTGATACTGCCAACTTAAAGACGGGGAATTAGCTCAGCTGGCTAGAGCGCTTGCCTTGCACGCAAGAGGTCACCGGTTCGACTCCGGTATTCTCCACAA
>NZ_VSDQ01000666.1:0-321 GCF_008085455.1 Seonamhaeicola marinus
GGTTGGATTGGTTGGAGTGGTTTTGCTTTTAACCAAGGGCCTGCAGATTTATTCTTTCAAACCGTATTTTGTGCTACTGCTGCTACTATTGTATCTGGTGCTATTGCTGGTAGAACAAAATATAACACGTATATCATTTTCTCTATTGTAATGACTGCTTTAATTTACCCAATAGCAGGTGGATGGCAATGGAATGGCGATGGTTGGTTAGCTCAAATGGGCTTTATTGACTTTGCTGGTTCTTCAATTGTACACGCTGTAGGTGGTTGGGCTGCATTAATTGGTGCTGCATTAGTTGGTCCAAGATTAGGAAAATATACC
>NZ_VSDQ01000536.1:0-1047 GCF_008085455.1 Seonamhaeicola marinus
ACAGAATTTTAATCATCGATTCGGTTCACACTTTTTGTGTTTTGAAACTGTGAACCGAATTAAGTCATATTAATTCAATTCTTATGATAGTCTAAAAACCATAAAACCTTGTAAATCATACAATTTACAAGGTTTTAGTTTCTATTGGTATTAATTTTTGTCGGGGTGGCAGGATTCGAACCTGCGACCTCCTGCTCCCAAAGCAGGCGCGATGACCGGGCTACGCTACACCCCGAAACATAAAAGCGGAGAGACCGGGATTCGAACCCGGGCAACACTTACGCGTTGACAGATTAGCAATCTGCTCCATTACCACTCTGGCACCTCTCCTATTAAATTCATTTATGAACGTTTGCAATTTAAAATTGCGGTTGCAAATGTAACTTTTACTTAACAAGCACGCAACTATTTTTTCATTTTTTTCAAAAAAATTATTCAGGATATTCTATTCTTAAATGGTAAATGTTTGCTAGCTTTTGTTTTAGCACTTTTTTTATAGATTGAATTTCTTTAAAAGTTATGTTAGCATTTAAATATTGCCCCTCTTCTACCTGCTTGTTTATAATATTTTCAACAAATGCATCAATTTTTGTTGATGTTGGTTCTTTTAAGCTTTTTGATGCTGCTTCAATACTATCACACATCATTAAAATAGCCGTTTCTTTACTAAATGGCTTTGGCCCTGGGTAACTAAAATCTTTTTTATCTACCATTTCAAAATCTTCTTTTTCCTTCATATAAAAATAATATACTACGCTAGTACCGTGATGTGTACGTATAAAATCTATTACTCTATCTGGTAGTTTGTATTTTCTAGCAATTTCAATACCATCAATTACATGGTTTACAATTATTTTAGCACTTTCTTTAGCCGAAAGCTCGTCATGCGGATTTATTCCGGTAGATTGATTTTCAGTAAAATACGTAGGACTTTTCATTTTACCAATATCATGATACAAAGCTCCAACACGCACTAACATAGCATTTGCACCAATTTCATTAGCTGATGCTTCTGCTAAATTTGCTACATTTAATGAATGATGGAAT
>NZ_VSDQ01000770.1:0-321 GCF_008085455.1 Seonamhaeicola marinus
GTAAGAGGTGAGCCCCATCGCTATAACCACCTTAAATCTTTGTCCTGAACTTGTTTCAGGATCTAATATTTTAACATATTGAAAAAATTACATGAACTTTAATTACTTAACTCTTATAAAAAAACAGGCGTACAATAAGCCTATGGGTTATTAGTACTACTCGGCTATGACGTTACCGCCTTTACACCTGTAGCCTATCAACGTGGTCATCTCCCACGACCCTTTAAAGAAATCTCATCTTGTGGTGGGTTTCGCGCTTATATGCTTTCAGCGCTTATCCCTTCCCAACGTAGCTACTCTGCAATGCCACTGGCGTGACAA
>NZ_VSDQ01000872.1:0-322 GCF_008085455.1 Seonamhaeicola marinus
TTTCTAGCTGCAATTAATGCTGCTTCGTTACATACGTTTGCAATATCGGCACCTGAAAAACCTGGTGTTTGTTTTGATAAAAAGTCAGTATCTAAATCTTTTGATTTTTTTAACGGACGTAAGTGAACTTCAAAAATTTCTTTACGTTCTCTCACATCAGGTAAATCAACAAAAATTTGTCTGTCAAATCTTCCGGCACGCATTAATGCTTTATCTAAAATATCGGCTCTATTGGTTGCTGCAAGTACAATAACGTTGGTATTTGTGCCAAAACCATCCATTTCAGTTAATAATTGGTTTAGGGTGTTTTCGCGTTCGTCAT
>NZ_VSDQ01000213.1:0-322 GCF_008085455.1 Seonamhaeicola marinus
AAACATGTTTGCATATTTTGTGCGAACGTAGCGTAACGTCGTCTTTTAAAGCATAAAAAAGCGTTTTATTATCATTTGCCCAAGTAATGCTACCTGTGGTGTTTATAATAGTATCTTGCAGAATATTGCCTGTGGTTAAGTCTTTTATTTGTACTGTGTATTGGCGCCTACTTACCAAATCGGTTGTAAAAGCGGCTAACTTATTATCTGGACTAATAGCTATACTACCTAGTTTAAAATAAGCTTGGTCTTTGGCCATTTCATTACAATCAAACAGCAATTCTTCATCGGCATCTAGTGTTCCTTTTTTACGTGTGTAAAT
>NZ_VSDQ01000566.1:0-322 GCF_008085455.1 Seonamhaeicola marinus
CAAAGTCAAGTACAACGTTATCTATCGGGTAAATCTGTTAAAGAAATGCAATTAGGGTTAATTTTTAATGGTTTATTAAAAGTGCCCATGCAATTTTTTATTCTTTTAGTGGGCGTTATGGTATTTGTTTTTTACCAATTTAATAAAGCGCCTATTAATTTTAATCCTACAGCTACTGAAATTGTTTTAAACTCAGAATATGCCAATGAATACAAAGCTTTACAAGTAGAACAAGACAAAATTTTTAGTGATAAACAAACACTTATAAAGGGGTTTATTGACGGTGAGAACCCTAAAGCTGAAGCGTATTTATCTATAGCCA
>NZ_VSDQ01000744.1:0-1273 GCF_008085455.1 Seonamhaeicola marinus
AAATGATGTAGAAGCTGGCCATATTTCACTACATCCAGCAGGTATTCCGCATGGGCCACACCCAGGCGCTACAGAGCGCAGTATTGGTAAACAAAAAACCGAAGAATTAGCCGTTATGGTTGATACCTTCAAGCCTTTAATGGTAACAGAAGAAGCCATGAAAATTGCCGATGAAAGCTATCATAAATCATGGTTAGAGTAATTTTTTTAAGAAGCTATTTCCCGCTATCCGCTATATCTTTTTCTCGTACCTCAAAAAAGGATGCCGCTGCTATCGGGGCTAAAAACAAATCAACAAAAAACAGATAAATAATTATGAGTAAACATNATTTTTTACCACTTCTTGGTACAGATTATGTAGAGCTTTACGTAGGTAACGCAAAACAAGCAGCACATTATTATAAAACAGCTTTTGGGTTTCAATCATTTGCCTATAAAGGTTTAGAAACTGGTAGTAAAGACACTGTTTCATACGTATTAAAACAAGATAAAATTCGTTTAGTTTTAACCACACCGCTAAATTCTAAAAATACAATAAATGAGCATATAGTAAAACATGGCGATGGTGTAAAAGTAATAGCACTTTGGGTAGAAGATGCCAGAAAAGCTTATAACGAAACAACTAGCCGAGGCGCAAAATCATACATTGAGCCTTACGAGGAAACAGATGAACATGGTCAGGTTGTAAAAGCAGGTATTTACACCTACGGAGAAACCGTGCATATGTTTGTAGAACGTAAAAATTACAACGGTGTATTTATGCCAGGGTTTGTAACTTGGGAGTCTGATTATAAACCAGAACCTTTGGGTTTAAAATACGTAGATCATATGGTTGGTAACGTTGGTTGGGGCCAAATGAATACCTGGGTTAAATGGTATGAAGACGTTATGGGCTTTGAAAACTTTTTATCATTTGATGATAAGCAAATACACACAGAGTATTCGGCACTAATGAGTAAAGTAATGAGTAATGGTAATGGGCGCATAAAATTTCCAATAAATGAACCTGCCGAAGGTAAAAAACGTTCGCAAATTGAAGAATATTTAGATTTTTATGAAAGTGCAGGCGTGCAGCATATAGCCGTAGCTACAGATGATATTATTAAAACCATAAAAGGTATGCGTGCAAGAGGTGTAGAGTTTTTATCAACACCACCCGATGCTTATTATGAGGCGGTGCCTGAGCGTTTACTAACGCACAACCATGAATTACGTGAAGATATTGAAACCCTAAAAAGTTTGGGTATAATGATTGATGCTGATGAGGAAGGTT
>NZ_VSDQ01000596.1:0-322 GCF_008085455.1 Seonamhaeicola marinus
ATTATTCGCAAATAGCATTGCAAAAAGCCACTTTAGATAGTCCTGATTTAATGAAAGAAGGTGAAGTTGTAACCGTTTTAATTAATGCTGAAGATGGTTTACCATTATCAGTAGAAATGCCTGCTAACGTAATTTTAGAAGTAACACATACAGAACCAGGTGTTAAAGGAAACACAGCAACAAATGCTACAAAACCTGCTACAGTTGAAACAGGTGCTATTGTAAATGTACCCTTATTTATTAACGAAGGTGATAAAATTAAGGTTGAAACAGATAAAGGTACCTACAAAGAACGTATTAAAGAATAATATTTTAATGGGCT
>NZ_VSDQ01000131.1:0-323 GCF_008085455.1 Seonamhaeicola marinus
AACAAAGTTGATATGGTTGACGATGAAGAGCTTTTAGAGCTTGTTGATATGGAAGTTAGAGACTTATTATCTTTCTATGAGTATGACGGAGATAATGGTCCTGTAGTTTCTGGTTCTGCTTTAGGTGCACTTAACGGTGAGCAAAAGTGGGTAGATACAGTATTAGAATTAATGGAAGCATGTGATAACTGGATTGAAGAGCCTGTTCGTGATATGGATAAGCCTTTCTTAATGCCAATTGAAGATGTATTCTCTATTACAGGTCGTGGTACTGTTGCTACAGGTAGAATTGAAACTGGTATTGCTCAAACTGGTGATCCTGT
>NZ_VSDQ01000737.1:0-669 GCF_008085455.1 Seonamhaeicola marinus
TGGTTTTGAAAGACCCAGACCATGTAGAGATGAGGCTGGTTTATTTGATAAAATACGCTTTATAGCGGTGCGTTGTGGTAAATACGGGTTCTTTTCTGGGCATTCATCAAACTCTATGGCGGCGGCTGTTTTTGCAGGTTTAACTTTAAGACCCTATTACAAAAATTTAATTTTCATTTTATTATTTTGGAGTGCTGTGGTTGCTTACAGCCGTATTTATGTGGGGGTACATTACCCAACAGATATTATTTGCGGTTTAACTTTTGGAGCCATTTCTGGCTTTTTATTTTATAAACTGGGGCAATTTTTAATTAAAAAGTACATTACAACTTAGGCATATTTAGCAATACATCGGCTGCTGCAAAAGGTGTTGTTTGGTTGGTTTCAATGAGGTTTAGTTGATTTTTTAATTCGGCCTTTATGTTTGGCGTGTTAAAAAAATTAGATTTTAATTGGGTTTCAATGGTTTGAATAAGCCAGTATTTATTTTGCTGGTTGCGTTTTATGTTGAAATAATTGTTGGCTTTTGTGGTTTTAATGTATTGTAAAATTATGTCCCAAATTGTATTAATACCTTCATTGTTTAAAGCACTGCATGTGGTTACTTTTGGTAACCATCCTGATACCTTTGTAGGGTAGAAGTGTAATGCTCTTGTAAATTCTGTTTTT
>NZ_VSDQ01000181.1:0-324 GCF_008085455.1 Seonamhaeicola marinus
TTTAGTTTTTGTGTTTGATCATAAAAGTAAATAGATGTACCTGCAAAAATAAAAGCCGCAATACTAGCAGCAATACTAAATTTATACCATTTTTTGTATTTGCTGGTACTATTTAGTTTAATAACAGGTGTATCATCAAGTTCATCTAAAATATTATTTAAAATATGTTTAGGAGCCTCTACAGCATTAGTTTTTGCAATTATTTCTAAGTTGTGCTGTAAGGTGTTATACGCATTCTGTACTTCTGGATATCGTTCAATGTAAGACTCAACCATTTCCGTATTGGCAGGAGTAGTTTCACCTATTAGATATTTTTCTAAAAGG
>NZ_VSDQ01000041.1:0-324 GCF_008085455.1 Seonamhaeicola marinus
AAACCCCTCGTGATTTTTCTTTTTTATTGAAGGCGAAATCAGACATCATATAATCACGCTTAACAAGAAACAATGAGTCGTTTAGCACTTCAAATTCTTGTTCTATATAAATTTCTTTTACCCAATTTATATTGGCACTTTTTGATGCTTGCAGGTTAATTTCTTTAATGGCGTAGGTGGTATCTGCCACCCAAAAATCGCCTTTAAAGGTTAATTCATTTTTTCGGCGTGGGTAATAAACAATATTGAAACACATTTTGTTATCAATAAAGGCGGTATCTGCCAATACATAATTGTAGGTGTTAATACCAGTTTTTGACAGCG
>NZ_VSDQ01000322.1:0-325 GCF_008085455.1 Seonamhaeicola marinus
ATTTTGCGCAAAAATACTCTTTTATATTTATTTACGCTATTTATTTAATGTTCATTACTTTTAATACAAAAGTAAAACTATTGCTTTAAAGCATATGTTATTAAATTGTATATTCGCTAATTATGATAAAACAATACATTCCTAACATAAAACAATTACTGGCTACACCAAAAAAAATTGTAATTGTACCGCATAAAAACCCTGATGGAGATGCTATTGGCTCTACGTTAGGCTTATTTCATTATTTAAAAAAATACAACCATAACGTTAGCGTAATTACACCTAATGATTATCCTAATTTTTTAAAATGGATACCTGGTGAATC
>NZ_VSDQ01000884.1:0-325 GCF_008085455.1 Seonamhaeicola marinus
ATATTTTCATTGCCATTTATTTGGTTTTTACAAGTAGAACAAACCAACAAATCATTATCTACATTTTCATTTAATGACGGCGGAATTGTATATTGAGATACATTATTTGTTGCACCACAAAGCTCACAAGTATTGTTGCTTCGTTCTTTTAATGTTTGTAATACGCTCATGCATGAAATTTTGTGCAATAATACTATAAATTACAAACTTTCTCTTAGTTTTTTTGGCAAGCCTTTTATAACCATTTCGTAAGAATGATCTATAAGTTCTTTTATAAATTGAATTGATAACTCACCTTCATGAATATATACTGTATTCCAATGTT
>NZ_VSDQ01000316.1:0-326 GCF_008085455.1 Seonamhaeicola marinus
AAGCAGAGTAAAAATTTGTAGGATCTGTTACATCACCTATAGCATCAGGGTTTGGGTTAGCATAGGTAGTTGTAACCTCAGGCGTGTAGTATGTATAATGCACACCTAAACTTGCAAAAGGAGCTACCCTATACCCAAAAGACTGAAAAGACCTTATACTTCTTGGAAAAAACTCTAACTGTGTACCAATATCTAAGTTTTTAGCGTAACCTGTATGACCACGTAATTGATTGGCTTCAGGTGAATTTTTACTTGGGTCTACCCATTCACCTAAATGTTCTAATTTCGTTTTATTCCACGAAATTTCGTTTCTTAATTTAAAATGA
>NZ_VSDQ01000560.1:0-326 GCF_008085455.1 Seonamhaeicola marinus
AATTAACGGCGCCAGACAAATTGAGTGTACAATTAACGGTATTGGTGAACGCGCAGGAAACACCGCTTTAGAAGAAGTAGTAATGATTTTAAGACAACACCCTTACTTAAATCTTGATACAAACATAAAATCTGAAATGCTTTACGGTTTAAGCCAATTAGTTTCAGATAGCATGGGTATTTACACACAGCCAAATAAAGCTATTGTTGGTGCCAATGCATTTGCACACAGTTCTGGCATACACCAAGACGGTGTAATTAAAAACCGTGAAACTTATGAAATTATAGACCCAAAAGATGTTGGTGTAACAGAATCTGCTATTGTAT
>NZ_VSDQ01000572.1:0-327 GCF_008085455.1 Seonamhaeicola marinus
AGTTCCAATGCTATATCAAGATATGGAAAGAACCGATACACCTTTTTGGAGTTACTTTTGTCAAATTTCAGATTCAACAACCAGTTATGGTTCATATTCTGGAGCAGTACCAAACGAAAAAATTACATGGGGTAAATTAGATATTGATACACCTAAATTTATTATTGAAAGTGATGCAACTATTGTTGCACCATTAATTTTTGCCTATTTATTAGGTATGTAATTATGAAAAACATGATTCGTAAAATTGTAGATTATCAAAAATTAAATGAAGATATTTTAAACCTTCTTTTAGAAAAATATCCTGATGGGTATGGTGATAACGAT
>NZ_VSDQ01000500.1:0-327 GCF_008085455.1 Seonamhaeicola marinus
ACGAGCTGCATTGGCTAAAATAACACCGTCTTTCATCATGTTAAATTCAGCTTCATCAATAACGTAATCTTTTTGTGCAGGTACGTGTAATGTAATAAAATCGGCTTGTTTTAAAACGTCTTCTTTTGAAATAGTTTCAATATCAAAGTTTACTTTTTGGCCATCAAAAAATTCTAACTCTAAATTAGCTTTTTCTAAAAACGGATCAAATGCAATAACTTTCATGCCGGCGCCTAACGCTACTTTTGCTGTAGCTTGACCAATTCTACCAAAACCTAAAACACCTAAGGTTTTTCCTTTAAGCTCTGTGCCTTTGGCGTATGCTTT
>NZ_VSDQ01000925.1:0-1042 GCF_008085455.1 Seonamhaeicola marinus
AAAAAAATAACCACAGGCATTTACAAAAAACCAACTAGCACTCCTATTTACTTAGGAAAAACTGATGTTAAGGATGATGAAGTGACAGACCGCAAACACCATGGTGGTACATTTAAAGCTTGTTATTTATTTTCAGCTGAAGAATATAATTATTGGAAAGAGCTTTACCCAAATTTAGATTGGAACTGGGGTATGTTTGGTGAAAATTTAACTGTTGAAGGTTTAAATGAAAAAACACTTGTTATTGGCAATATTTACAAAGTTGGTAATGCTTTAGTACAAGTTACCCAACCAAGAGAACCTTGCTTTAAATTTGGTGTTAAATTTGGAACACAAGATGTTTTAATGCAATTTATTAACCGCGGTTTACCAGGAACTTACATACGTGTTTTGCAAGAAGGTACTGTAAAAGTTGGTGATACATTTAAATTAATTGAAACATCAAAAAATAATTTAACAACAGCCCAGTTTTTTAATTTACTTTATCAAAAAAATAAAGATAAAAAGTTGGTTGAACTAGCAATAAAAAACACCGCTTTACCTGAGAGTAAACGCAACAAACTATCTAAATTTATTCAAAAAAAATAATAATTGTATTAACACTTAAAAAAATCTGGTTATATTACAAAACACCCTAATTAAACAGATTTACTAATACAGACTACTTTTTTTAATGGATTTTACAAACCCGCTAGTTTATGGCGTTCCTTGTTTTTTAGGCCTTATTTTAGTTGAACTTACTTACAGCAAAGCACATAACCACAAACTTTATAATTGGAAAGACTTAGGCTCTAGCCTATTTATGGGTATTGGCTCTGTTATTTTAGCGCCTTTAATTAAAACAATTTCGGCTATTGTTATTTTTAATTATTTATATGAATTATGCAACCCAATTGTAAATGGTGTTAGAACCAATATATTAGGTTACCAATCTTTTGGGTATGCTTGGTATGTATGGGTAGCTTGCCAATTTTTAGATGATTTTACCTATTATTGGTTTCACAGGCAAAACCATATGGTAAGGTTTTTATGGGCTGCTCAT
>NZ_VSDQ01000191.1:0-328 GCF_008085455.1 Seonamhaeicola marinus
CATTATCAGTGTAGCGCTCTAACCAGCTGAGCTATGAGACTGTTACTCTTTGGTTATTGGTCTCTTATTATTAATTATTGGTTGTTATACTAATAACTAACAACTAGAAACTAATAACTAGTATATCTTTAAATTAACAGCAAGAAGAATAAACTATTTCTTTCTTAAAAAAATTACACTACTAGTCGTCTTTCTCTAGAAAGGAGGTGTTCCAGCCGCACCTTCCGGTACGGCTACCTTGTTACGACTTAGCCCTAGTTACCGATTTTACCCTAGGCCGCTCCTTACGGTGACGGACTTCAGGCACTCCCAGCTTCCATGGCTTGAC
>NZ_VSDQ01000705.1:0-332 GCF_008085455.1 Seonamhaeicola marinus
CTTTAGTGTTTCCGTGGTTTGTGTTTAACCAAGCCATGTCTATTTCGTTATCAAAATGCCCAATGTTGCAAACAATAGTTTTGTCTTTCATAGCTTCAAAATGCTCACTTCTAACAATATCTTTGTTACCGGTAGTTGTAATTACAACATCGGCATTACCAACAACAGTTTCTAGTTTTTTAACTTCAAAACCGTCCATTGCGGCTTGTAATGCACAAATGGGGTCTATTTCTGTTACAGTAACAATAGAACCAGCACCACGGAATGACGCAGCAGTACCTTTACCAACATCACCATAACCACAAACTACAACTCTTTTACCAGCTAGCATA
>NZ_VSDQ01000705.1:337-855 GCF_008085455.1 Seonamhaeicola marinus
TTGTTGTCAAATTTACTTTTTGTAACAGAATCATTTACGTTAATTGCTGGCATTGGTAATGTACCGTTTTTAACGCGCTCGTATAAACGGTGTACGCCTGTTGTGGTTTCTTCACTTAAGCCTTTAATACCAGATACTAACTCTGGATATTTATCTAAAACCATGTTTGTTAAATCGCCACCATCATCAAGAATCATGTTTAAAGGTTTTCTGTCTTCACCAAAGAAAAGCGTTTGTTCTATACACCAATCAAATTCTTCTTCGTTCATGTTTTTCCAAGCGTAAACAGCAGTTCCAGCATCAGCAATTGCAGCAGCAGCGTGGTCTTGTGTAGAGAAAATGTTACAAGAACTCCAAGTTACTTCGGCACCTAAAGCTTGTAATGTTTCAATTAAAACGGCTGTTTGTATAGTCATGTGTAAACACCCGGCTATACGTGCGCCTTTAAGCGGTTGAGTATCTTTGTACTCTTCGCGTAAGCTCATTAAACCTGGCATTTCAGCTTCGGCTAATTCAAT
>NZ_VSDQ01000162.1:0-330 GCF_008085455.1 Seonamhaeicola marinus
GCAGGTATCTTATTAAGAGGTATTGAGAAAACTCAAATCTCAAGAGGTATGGTAATTACTAAACCAGGTTCTGTAACTCCACATAAAAAATTCAAAGCTGAGGTTTATATCCTTAAAAAAGAAGAAGGTGGTCGTCACACACCATTCCACAACAACTACCGTCCACAGTTCTACGTACGTACAACTGACGTAACTGGTAATATTTCTTTACCAGACGGTGTTGAAATGGTAATGCCTGGAGATAACTTAACTATCACTGTTGAATTAATTCAACCAATTGCAATGAACGTAGGTTTACGTTTCGCAATCCGTGAAGGTGGTAGAACTGTA
>NZ_VSDQ01000443.1:0-330 GCF_008085455.1 Seonamhaeicola marinus
TATTTTTTATAGATCAATTTTGCCATATAATAGTAATTGTTTTTGCATACTTAATAGCTACAAAAAAAGCTATAAATACCGCTATTATTTTTAATGAAACAAACCTTTTACTTTTAACCTGTTTGTTATTTTTAACAATTCCGGCATCAGTAATTATGAAAACTATTTTTTTAAAGTGGAATATTTCAGAACTTTTTAAAAGTGATGATTCTTTAGAAGATGCTGGTAAATATATTGGTATTTTAGAACGCTTGTTGGTGTTTATTTTTATAATATCAAACCATTGGGAAGCTGTTGGCTTTTTAATTACTGCCAAATCTGTATTTAGAT
>NZ_VSDQ01000287.1:0-331 GCF_008085455.1 Seonamhaeicola marinus
GACTTACGTCAAGAAACCGATGCATTAGACACATGGTTCTCATCATGGTTATGGCCAATGTCGGTTTTTGATGGTATTCGCAATCCAGAAAACGAAGAAATTAAATACTATTACCCAACAAACGACTTGGTAACAGGTCCGGATATTTTGTTCTTTTGGGTAGCACGTATGATAATTGCTGGTTACGAGTATAAAGATGAAAAACCTTTCCAGAATGTATATTTAACAGGATTGGTACGCGATAAGCAACGTCGTAAAATGAGTAAATCTTTAGGAAACTCACCAGACGCCTTAAAGCTTATTGAAGAATACAGTGCAGATGGTGTTCGTG
>NZ_VSDQ01000218.1:0-331 GCF_008085455.1 Seonamhaeicola marinus
TTTTTATAGATGTTTATTTTTTTTGTTATATGCGGATTAAATGCGGAAATAAGTCCGAAAAAGTGCCCAGATTGATACATTTTTATACCATCCCAAAGTATTAAGTTTTGGTCGTGTGTGCCGCCTCTAACATTTATATTTGATACGGTTTCATCTGTACTTAAAATACCCGGAAGCGCTTGTATAGTTTGTAAAACATCGGGTTCAATTAAACCAGGTAGAATACCAAAAGCTTCAGGTTTTATAGTAACAGTGCCGTCATTTAATTTTGTTAAACCAGTGGTAAGATAATTGCTTATTATAACTTCATCTAAATTTTGAACTCTAAAAC
>NZ_VSDQ01000029.1:0-649 GCF_008085455.1 Seonamhaeicola marinus
ATTGCAAGGTAAAAAGCTACGTGCTTTAGGTTTTAATATTGTTATGTGGGATGTTTTATCTTTTGATTGGGATAAAAACATAAAAAAACAACAGTGCTTAAACAACGTTATTAAAAAAGCTAAAACAGGTAGTATTATTGTATTTCATGATAGTGAGAAGGCTAAAAAAAACATGATGTTTGCCTTACCTAAAGTTTTAGAACATTTTAGCAAAAAAGGCTATAGTTTTAAAGCGCTCAATTAAACACTTCTTCTATTTAATTTTTTGTGTGAAATTACATGATTTGCCCGCGTTAGGGATTGAAGCAAACTACCGTGTAGTGCGTAAAGCCCNCTATTATATGTAATTTTGTATTATACCAATTAATGTGTTGGCATCTAACTCACCACTTTGGCGCCATTTCATTTCGCCATCTTTATATATAATTAGTGTAGGCAGCGTTTTTACGCGTAAAGCTTCGGCAAGTTCTTCGTTTTTTTCAACATCAATTTTAATTACTTTAGCTTTATCTCCTAGGGCAGCGGCTACGTCTCTTAACACCAATTGCATTGATGTTGATTGATCATTCCAGTTTGTATAGAATTCTAGTAATACCGGAATTTCTACGTCTATAAGTTCCCCAAATTTTGACATACTATTTAGTATTAA
>NZ_VSDQ01000911.1:0-331 GCF_008085455.1 Seonamhaeicola marinus
TATTGCATTTACGCAAAAAATAATTCATTTGCTTTAAGCGGTAGCTGTAGGTACTCAAATGATTTTCAATAGATTGGTTGTCGCCAATATCACTTAAAACCCTATCAAAAATACACACTTTACTACGCTCATGTACCGGAATTAAAATGCCACTTTGCAACATAACTTGTAGCAAACCAATGGTTTTTAGCGTAATACTTTTACCGCCAGCATTTGGCCCAGAAATAACAATAATACGGCTGTTTTGTTTAAGTTCTATAGTTTGCGGAAACGTTTCCTCGTTTTTAGCTACATTGTTTAAATATAATAAAGGGTGGTAGGCATCGCGTAA
>NZ_VSDQ01000630.1:0-719 GCF_008085455.1 Seonamhaeicola marinus
CATAATTTAATTTTATGCAACGCGACGAACAAATTTTTGAACTTATTGAAGCTGAAAAAGAGCGTCAATTACATGGTATTGAACTTATAGCATCAGAGAATTTTGTAAGCAACCAAGTAATGGAAGCTGCAGGCTCTGTTTTAACCAATAAATATGCTGAAGGCTACCCAGGAAAACGCTACTATGGTGGTTGTGAAGTAGTTGATGAAGTAGAACAAATAGCTATTGATAGAGCAAAAGAATTATTTGGCGCAGCGTATGCAAATGTTCAACCACACTCTGGAAGTCAGGCAAACACTGCTGTTTTTGCAGCATGCATAAAACCAGGCGATAAAATTTTAGGTTTTGATTTATCACATGGTGGGCATTTAACCCACGGATCGCCAGTAAACTTTTCAGGAAAATTATACGACCCTGTTTTTTATGGTGTTGAAGAAGAAACAGGTGTTTTAAACTATGATAAAATTCAAGAAATAGCTACTAAAGAGCAGCCAAAATTAATTATTGCAGGAGCATCAGCATACTCACGTGATATTGATTTTAAGCGTTTTAGAGTTATTGCAGATAGTGTTGGTGCTATTTTAATGGCCGATATATCGCATCCTGCAGGTTTAATTGCTAAAGGTATTTTAAATGATCCTATACCACATTGCCACATTGTAACAACAACTACGCACAAAACTTTAAGAGGCCCAAGAGGTGGTTTAATATTAATGGGA
>NZ_VSDQ01000618.1:0-334 GCF_008085455.1 Seonamhaeicola marinus
TTTTTTTGCTGAAAAAAAAGAAATAGTAGATATCTCTTATCCTGGTGATATTGTAGGTTTACAAGATACAGGAAGCTTTAAAATAGGAGATACATTAACTGAAGGCGAAATTTTAAATTACAAAGGTGTACCTAGTTTTTCACCAGAACATTTTAGGTATATAAATAATGCCGACCCATTAAAATCAAAACAATTATTTAAAGGAATTGATCAATTAATGGACGAAGGAGTAGCACAATTATTTACATTAGAATTAAACGGAAGAAAAGTTATTGGCACCGTTGGTGCTCTGCAATATGAAGTTATTCAGTACAGATTAGAACATGAATATGGT
>NZ_VSDQ01000509.1:0-335 GCF_008085455.1 Seonamhaeicola marinus
AAAAACAACTGGAAGACATTAAAGAAACCAAAAATGCAGTTGTAAGAAAGCAAAAATATGAAGAGGCTGCTAAACTTAGAGATGATGAAAAACGCTTAGAAAAAGAATTAGCCATAGCCCAAGAAAAATGGGAAGAAGACACCAAACAACATAGAGAAATTGTAACTGAAGATAATGTAGCTGATGTTATTTCTATGATGACAGGTGTTCCTGTAAACCGCATTGCTCAAACCGAAATTAATAAATTGGCAGAGTTACCAAACTTAATTAAAGGTAAAGTAATTGGTCAAGATGAAGCGGTAAGCAAAGTTGTTAAAGCTATACAGCGTAACCGT
>NZ_VSDQ01000626.1:0-335 GCF_008085455.1 Seonamhaeicola marinus
ACTGATGCATAAAAAGAATTTAAAAATTGTGAGACTTTACATTATTAGTTTAATCTGTATTGTCTGCTATTTTTTATTGGAGAATTCTACCATCATATCTGAACTCGTTCAAATATCTGAAAAAGGTCGTTATGGTGGATTTCCAACCTTTTTTCTAACAGGATTATTCAAATACGGATTATTAGTTGTCGGAATAGGAATTATTGTAATTCTGACTTTTTTATTAATGAGAGAAAGAACAAAAAAACAATTGAATAAATAAAAACGTGTTACAACATTGTATAAAAATAATGCTTAGTTTAGTGCTTAATCAAAGGTTAGTACGCTTTTGTTAC
>NZ_VSDQ01000183.1:0-335 GCF_008085455.1 Seonamhaeicola marinus
GTGTACCAAAAGTACTAGCACCACTACCCGCTTGAATTAAAAACGAATCACTATGCCCGTGGTAACATCCTGCAAATTTTATTACTTTATCTTTACCTGTAAAACCACGTGCAAGCCTAACGGCACTCATACAAGCTTCGGTACCAGAATTAACAAATCTAATTTTATCAATATTTGGCACCATTAAAACAGCTAATTCGGCAATTTTAGTTTCAATTTCAGTTGGCATTCCAAATGATGTTCCTTTTTTGGCTTTTTCAACTACAGCATCAACTACGGGTTTGTGGGCATGACCTAAAATCATTGGTCCCCAAGAGTTAATATAATCTATCAAT
>NZ_VSDQ01000862.1:0-336 GCF_008085455.1 Seonamhaeicola marinus
TTAAAACAAAGCTTAAAAGTAATTTTACAGTCTTCATAATCTCGTTATTTTAGGGTTTACATGTAATTGGTTTTCAAAACCTGTGCCAAAAAAATGTTATTAATACATTAAGCTGCTTTTGCCTTTAATAATTTTATGTACTTTTGAACAGCTAAAAAAGACAAACTTTTTATGGAAAAGCCTTTAAAATATGCGGTTTTTGGTGGTGGAAGTTGGGCAACAGCTATTGTAAAAATGCTGTGTGAAAATATTAATGAAGTTGGTTGGTATATGCGAAGTGTTTATACCAAAGAACATATTTTAAAAGAACAACACAACCCCAATTATTTAAGTTCA
>NZ_VSDQ01000450.1:0-1265 GCF_008085455.1 Seonamhaeicola marinus
TTAACATTAAAACTAACAAAGCATTTGAAAAAAAAGCGCTTGAAATTTTCAAGTTCCAATTTGAAAACAATAGTGTTTACAGATCTTTTTGCGATTTACTTTACAAAACACCTAGTGATGTAAAAACCATTGAAGATATACCGTTTTTACCTATTCAATTTTTTAAATCTCGTACCGTTTTAAGCTCAAACTCTGCTATTGAAACTATTTTTACAAGCTCTGGTACTACAGGCCAAAACACTAGCAAACACCATGTAACTAACTTAAAAGTTTACCAAGACAGCTTTAATTTAGGGTTTTCTCATTTTTATGGTAATATTGAAGATTATGTGGTTTNATAAAACAATCAAAACAGCCTGAAAGCGGCTTTTATTTAAACAACCTATCTGAATTAAAAAACACATTAACAACTTTAGATTGTGAAGGAAAAAAAATATTACTAATTGGTGTTTCATTTGCACTTTTAGATTTAGTTGAAACCTATAAATTCAATTTAAAAAACACCATAATAATGGAAACTGGCGGTATGAAAGGGCGCCGAAAAGAATTAATACGTAATGAGCTTCACAACATATTAAAACATGGTTTTGGTGTTGATGAAATACATAGCGAATATGGTATGACCGAACTTTTAAGTCAGGCTTATTCCAAGGGCAATGGTATTTTTAATTGTCCACATTGGATGCGTGTTTTAACCCGTGATACTGAAGACCCTTTAAGCATACAAAAACCAAGAAAAACAGGTGGTTTAAACATTATAGATTTAGCAAATATTAATTCTTGTGCGTTTATTGCCACCCAAGACTTGGGCCGGTTAAATACCAATGGCTCTTTTGAAATTATTGGCAGATTTGACCATTCTGATATTAGGGGCTGCAACCTTATGGTGCTTTAACTTATACAAAGCATAACCTATTCACTTTAGGTTATATATGTAAAAACTTCATTAAAATTCAGTTTAATACTTTAACTTTTAATTAAGATTATAACTGTGTAAGCTATTTGTATTTATACCGACAAAACTAATGAGCTAAGAAAAAGAAAGATTAGTTTTTATTTAATTGGTTAGTAATAAGGCTTGGTTTTACACCAAGCCTTATGTTTTTATACCACTCTTAGTATGAAGTAATTTTTTTTACCACGCTGTAACAATACAAACTTTTCATTAATTAAATCTGACGAGGTAATAGCGTAATCTTCTTTTACCTTTTCTTTATTTACTGAAATTGAATTTTCTTTTAAAGCGCGTCTTGCTTCGCCGTTAG
>NZ_VSDQ01000758.1:0-336 GCF_008085455.1 Seonamhaeicola marinus
AATATCAATGGTTTGAAGCATGCTATCTAGATTAGCTCCAAAGATTTGAATACCTACGGGCCTTTCTTTTTCATAAATATCTAGTTTCATAACACTTTTAGCAGCATTACGTATTAAACCTTCGCTAGATACAAACTCGGTGTAAACAACATCGGCTCCTTGCTCTTTACACAATGCACGAAAAGGCGGATCACTAACATCTTCCATGGGTGCTAAAAGCAACGGAAAATCTGGCAGTTCTATGTTATCTATTTTTACCATACAATTATTTGAAGTTGCAAAATTACTGTTTTTTGTTGAAAGCTTTATATTTATAAAAAATAGACACCTTGCAAA
>NZ_VSDQ01000845.1:0-336 GCF_008085455.1 Seonamhaeicola marinus
TTATATTTCACAAGGAAACACCCCAAAAGCGCATTTAGAAAACATACAGAAAGCTTGCCAATACGGTGCAGAATTGGTGCAATTGCGTTTAAAGGATGTCTCTGAAAAAAAGATTTTAAAAACAGCCGAAGAAGCTAGAGATATTACCAGTCATTATCAAACACGATTAATAATTAATGACCATTATAAAATAGCTGAAGCTGTAAATGCCGATGGTGTGCACTTAGGAAAAACAGATACCAACCCTAACATAGCCAGAAAAGCTTTAAAAAGTTGGCAAATTATTGGTGGTACTGCTAACACGCTTAATGATTGTCAACAACGTATTAACGAAAA
>NZ_VSDQ01000851.1:0-336 GCF_008085455.1 Seonamhaeicola marinus
TAATAAAGGCAACTTCTCTCATTAAAATCAAAGCTACATAAAATTTTATTAAAGTACTTTATATCTTACAATAATTTACAATAGATTTGTAAAACATAAACAATACTATTTAATGGCTCAATTACAAATAAATACCACACAAAATGTAAATATTAATTTTACTGCAGCTAGTGTTGGTGAGCGCCTTTTGGCTTATTTGGTTGATTGGGTTATTAAAATTGCATACATAATTGTAACTTACCAAATAGTGTTTAATTTACTTAAAGTTGAAGAATTGGTTTTTGGTATGGATAGGTGGTCTCAGGCAGCCATTTACGTGTCGTTTTACTTGCCTGT
>NZ_VSDQ01000781.1:0-337 GCF_008085455.1 Seonamhaeicola marinus
GGCTACATGTATTGGCGTTATTTTATGTGGAATTTTACAGGAAGACAAGATGATATTCAAGGACGTTATGATAATCATGGTAATTGGCTTAGTGGCATAAAACCACTTGATAATTGGCATATTGGTTATCCTCAAGAAAATTTACCTTCTGATGTAAAAAATAACAAAGCCCGTAACACCTATTATTTACTACCCTTAATTTTAGGTATTATTGGATTCTTTTTTCTGTTTAATAAAGACAAAAAATTATTTTGGGTAATGCTTGTGTTTTTCTTGTTTACAGGAATAGCCATTCAGGTTTATACCAACGTTCGCCCTTTTGAACCTAGAGAACGTG
>NZ_VSDQ01000713.1:0-340 GCF_008085455.1 Seonamhaeicola marinus
AATTAACACAAGGTAATTATATGGCTATAGACCACAATAAGGCCACCGTACACATAGCATCGCCGTATGATGATGCTATATTAATTTTAAACCAACAACTAAACAAAACATACATTGCTTACGGTAAACGTGGCGTTACAAAAATGGCATTACAGGCTGAACAGGATGCTAACGCCCAAGGTTACAGTAAAGCCAATGCTGTAAAACGTACTATTAGTAAAAGTTCTCATTTATATAAAAATAAATCATGGGATTTAGTTGATGCTGTTGAAGATGAAGAAATAGTTGTTGAAACTTTAAAAGAAGAAGCTCTGCCTGATGTTTTAAAAGGTAAAAACAA
>NZ_VSDQ01000909.1:0-340 GCF_008085455.1 Seonamhaeicola marinus
AAAAAAGTTATAGTAGTGCCCGGTAAAATTGTAAATATTGTAGGGTAAACCCATGGAAGGTTTCAACATAGATTATATAGAAATTATAGGTTTAACGGCCGCTGTTTTAACAACAACGGCTTTTTTACCTCAAGTTTACCAAACATGGAAAACTAAAGATGTATCGGCTTTATCACTTCCAATGCTACTCATTTTTTTTATAGGTATTTTGTTTTGGCTGGTTTACGGTATTTTACAAAAGAGTTTGTCAATGATTTTTGCAAATTCTATTACCATATTATCTTCATTTTTGCTAGTTTACTTCAAAATTAAGTACAGCAAACGTTCGTAAAACTTCTAA
>NZ_VSDQ01000090.1:0-341 GCF_008085455.1 Seonamhaeicola marinus
ACATATTAATGTTAAAAATTATTATTAAAGAAGGTGAAAACATAGAGCGTGCCTTAAAACGCTACAAAAGAAAACACCGTAATGTAAAAGTAATGCAGAATTTAAGAGACGGTCAATTTTACACAAAACCATCAGTAAAAAGACGTCGTGAAATACAAAAAGCCTCTTATATTCAAAACTTAAGAGACCAAGAAGAAGTTTAAAATGCTTCGTGAAAACAATTAAAAGTTCGTGATTAAAACACGAACTTTTTTTATACGCTAATTTTAACCACTAAACCTTCATTGGCCCTAACATTAAAAACAGTTTCGTCTTCAAAAATTAAATACTGTCCTTTTATT
>NZ_VSDQ01000004.1:0-343 GCF_008085455.1 Seonamhaeicola marinus
TATTGGGTTTGGTATGGGCAAAAAGTATGAACTTATTAAAGATAAAAAACCTTTTAAGGCCGTATACTCTATTGATGAAAATGAATGGCAAGGTAATGTATCACTACAACTTAAATTGAGAGATATTAAAGCGTAACAAATGGCTAGAACAGATCCGTATGCGGCACTTCGTATAAAAGAATTCAACATTTTTTTGCTCATGCGCCTTTTACTGGTTTTTGGGTGGTCTATGCAATTTATTGTTATAGAATGGGAAGTGTATAGCCTAACCAAAGATCCTTTAAGTTTAGGTATTATTGGTTTAATGGAAATTATACCAGCATTTACCATGGCCTTGTTTGCA
>NZ_VSDQ01000527.1:0-344 GCF_008085455.1 Seonamhaeicola marinus
GATCCAGAAAGAAGAAACGGATACTTAGTAATGACTGAAGTATTAAATGCTGATGGTACGCCACACGAATCAAACGGTAGAGCTACTATTGATGATGATGACAACGATTTCTGGTTTGGTTTTGAGCAAGAGTATTTCATTATGGATACACATACACAATTACCTTTAGGATTCCCTATTGGTGGTTACCCAGCTCCTCAAGGCATGTACTACTGTTCAGTTGGTGGAAAAAACACGCACGGAAGAGATTTAGTTGAAGAGCATGCTGATTTATGTATTGATGCTGGCTTAAACTTTGAAGGTATTAACCAAGAAGTTGCTTGCGGGCAGTGGGAATTCCAATT
>NZ_VSDQ01000353.1:0-344 GCF_008085455.1 Seonamhaeicola marinus
AAACAACATGCCATAGTACCATCGGCACCAATGGTGTTAAAAGATGACCCTACGTTAATGTTTGTTAATTCTGGTATGGCACCGTTTAAAGAATTCTTTTTAGGCAATGCCGAACCTAAAAGCAGCAGAATAGCAGATTCTCAAAAATGCTTACGCGTTTCAGGTAAACACAATGATTTAGAAGAAGTTGGTTATGATACATACCACCACACACTTTTTGAAATGCTTGGAAACTGGAGTTTTGGCGATTATTTTAAAGAAGAAGCCATTGCTTGGGCTTGGGAACTTTTAACCGAAGTTTTTAAAATAGATAAAGATATTTTATACGTTACTGTTTTTGAAGG
>NZ_VSDQ01000429.1:0-820 GCF_008085455.1 Seonamhaeicola marinus
TTATAATCTGTGGGTGTTGATGTTCGCCACCTAAATTCAAAAGGTATTTCAATTAAATGATTTGAAAACTTGTTTTTAGAAAATGAGTTATCATTTAAAATTGAATAGTTAGTGGTACTGCTTTGTTCACTAATTAACAAATTCTGGTTGTATGAATTAGAGGAGTACCCCAAGCCTAATGCCAATGCTATATTTCGGCGTTTATTTATTGGTATATCTTTAATATAGCCTATATGAAACCCAAGAGAAAAGCCGTTTTGATTCATATTTTTAGGCTTGTTAGCAAGCAAATTATAAGTTACACCAGCATAAAATTGATCTTCTTTATACAACGAGTCCACAACTTGCTTTTGCTCTTTAATATTTTGAGCAACATTTTGCGATGAGAATCCTAAAATAAAAATGATGGCTATAAAAAACTTCATCAGTTAAGTTATTATAATAAAACGCTATAAATTTAAAAAGGCGTTTTGAATTTCAAAACGCCTTTTTTTATAAAATTAAGAGTGTAAACTAGTTGTTACCTAACACACTACCTTTTTTGGTAGTATAGTTAATTTTAAGTGCATTTACTTTGCGTA
The DNA here is from genome assembly GCF_008085455.1 of Seonamhaeicola marinus. Taxonomy (NCBI): domain Bacteria; kingdom Pseudomonadati; phylum Bacteroidota; class Flavobacteriia; order Flavobacteriales; family Flavobacteriaceae; genus Seonamhaeicola; species Seonamhaeicola marinus. The sequence goes on from NZ_VSDQ01000429.1 coordinate 582, forward strand.
ACTCTTGCTTAATATCACCTATTAACCCCATGTTTGCATCACTATCAACTTTTAAAGCTGTAGTTAAAAAAGGAATTAATTCTTCTCTTTTAGAAGCTCTTTCAGCTGCTATAAATGCTGCTATTTCATTAACATCAGCAAATTTATCATTTAATTGAATTTTTGCTTCTGTACCATATTGCTTGTAATTGTCACTTGGCTTTCCTGCATATATATACATAACCAAATCTTTTTTATCA
>NZ_VSDQ01000585.1:0-345 GCF_008085455.1 Seonamhaeicola marinus
TTTTTTAAAGCTAAAATAGTTTTTGATACTGATGTTATTTCAGTGGTGCTTGTTCCATTATTAGCACGTGATAAATAGAGTAAAATAGATTCATCTTTGTTGTTTTTATCTCTACTTTTTGCTTTAGCACCTTGCTCCCATTGTATGCTTTTTATGTATGAGGTTGCTTCATCACGAAGCATATCTAATTCAGTTTGTTTTATAGGAAATGTTGAGTTGTGTTCCATTTTTTTTAGTAAAAAGTTATTGGTTGAGAGGTTAAAAGTGTAATGACTCTATTTTAAAATATAATGCTTAATAGACTTAACTAATTTTTAACTTTTTCAATCTTCAAATCTGCCATTT
>NZ_VSDQ01000320.1:0-347 GCF_008085455.1 Seonamhaeicola marinus
ATTTATTGTTGAATGGATTATTTTTGGGCTTTTAGCTTGGAAATTAGACACAGATGTAGCAGAGAAAATTCAAAACTTTTTCCCTTTAAAATCTATGTATAAACTCATAGACCAACCGTTTCAAAGAATAGCCATGACAAAATTTCCTGATAAAGCTAATTTAGCTTATGATTATGGAGCACATTCATACGAAATACTTATAGTTTTAGCTTGGACAGCCTTATTTATCTTTTTATCGTATAGATTATTAAAAAAGCGCGATTTATAATATATTTGGTAGCATTTGCTACCACTAATGAAAAAAACGCTTTTAATATTTTTTGCTGTTTGCTGTTTTTCAAACATTT
>NZ_VSDQ01000683.1:0-341 GCF_008085455.1 Seonamhaeicola marinus
ACTACAAAAAATGTATAGTTAAAGATGATTTGTTGGTAGGCGCAGTTTTAATGGGTGATAAAAATGAATTTGCAGAGTTTAAAACACTTATTGAAAGTAAAATTGAAATGTCTGAAAAGCGTAATACATTGCTTAGAGGCGCTTCAAACAACAAACCCGTAATAGGTAAATTAATATGCTCTTGCAGTCAGGTTGGTGCAGGTAATGTAGAAGAAGCTATAGCTAAAGGGTGTACTGATTTTACAGAGCTTTGTAAACAAACCGGTGCTGGTTTAGGTTGTGGTAGTTGTAAAACAGAAGTTAGAGATATACTTCATAAATCTAAGGTGTTAAAATGAGTA
>NZ_VSDQ01000683.1:399-1042 GCF_008085455.1 Seonamhaeicola marinus
CATTTGGTTCGCGTCAAGATATTTTGTTACCAAAAAAAGCAACACAAGAAAAACTTAGTGGTTTTGATAGGTTGAAAATTGTATCTGAAGAAGAAACAGGTATTTCTAACATTATGTCTTCATATGTATCGGCCGATATTTTTCCTAACACACCTTGGTTAACAAGTGATAAGTATTTATATATCTTAGAACTTTTTAGGGCAAAATTACACTTAAAGGTAAATATTACAGACCCCAAACAGCGGTTAGTGCCATTATTTACAGGGCATATAAACTTTATAGCCTCACAGCATGAAGATTATTGGTATTTGTATATAAGGTTGCCAGAATGGGAAAAGACTAAAATGTATCCGGCATTAATTTACAGTTGGGATATGGGTAAAATAGTTGCCGCAATTGAAAGTATTTTACAAGAAGAACCTGAAACTATTGAAACAATTTTTGAACTTGTTAGTGATGCTGTAGATTCTAACAATAGAACGGTAGATAAACCACTTGAAGTTCCTTTTCACCCATTTCCTTATTATGAAGGTATGAATAAAATTGGTATGGATAAATACTGGTTAGGGTTGTATTGGAGAAATAATAAGTATGATATTTCTTTTTTAAAAGAAATGTGCGAGTTATGTTTAGAAAATAAAAT
>NZ_VSDQ01000334.1:0-349 GCF_008085455.1 Seonamhaeicola marinus
ACTTAAATAAGATGCTAGTTCTAAAGTCCAATACATTTCTTCTAGGTTTAATTTTTTGCAAAAATAAATTTTTAGTTTAAACGTGCAAGAAAAAAGTGCATTATTTAATCATTAATTAAAAGAGCGTTTTTCTTTACGTTACAAAAGCATAAAAATTTTACGTTTTGCAAGGTTAATACTCGGGTAGCTAAATGTTTTCGCTTAATACTTTTCAGGTATCCACTTTACTTCATTTGCTTGTAAAGTTTGTGACAACTTTCGTGCCAATACAAAAAGATAGTCAGAAAGACGGTTTAAGTACATTAAAACATTATTATTTATTGGTTCCGTTTCATTAAGTGCGGTTGCT
>NZ_VSDQ01000584.1:0-787 GCF_008085455.1 Seonamhaeicola marinus
TAGTAGAATTTAGCACCTTCTTTACAAGTTAAAGGGTTGCCAAGGTTTCATTGGGTCTATTCCCTCTACCTTTCTTGATAACAATATTACATTTAAGAACTCATACCTAGTTTGGAGCACAAAAATACTAACTATATTTTTGTTTTCCTATTTAATTAAATTTCTATTATTCAAACAAATCTGATGATAGATATCTATCACCCCTATCACAAATAATAGCAACAATAACACCTTTATCAATAGATTTTGCTACTTGCGACGCACAATACACTGAGCCGCCACTGCTCATACCAGCAAAAACGCCGGCTTCTTTAGCTAAACGTTGGGTTGTAGCTTTTGCATGTGCTTGTGTAACTTCAATAACCTGATCTACTTTATTTCTATTAAAAAATTTAGGCACATATTCTTCTGGCCATTTACGAATACCCGGAATTCTAGAATTATCATCGGGTTGCGCGCCAACAATGGTTATATTTTTATTCTTTTCTTTTAAATAGGTTGAAACCCCCATAATAGTTCCTGTGGTTCCCATGGCAGACACAAAATGGGTGACTTTGCCATTAGTATCATTCCAAATTTCAGGCCCTGTGGTTTTGTAATGCCCTTTCCAATTATCGTCATTTTCAAACTGATTTAAAAGCGTGTAACCTTTTTCATCTCGTAATTTGAATGCTAAATCTCGTGAGCCTTCAATTCCAACATCTGATGACGTTAAAATTACTTCAGCACCGTAAGCTCTCATAGTTTTAACGCGTTCTTCGGTAGAATTTTCGGGCATAACAAGTAC
>NZ_VSDQ01000290.1:0-351 GCF_008085455.1 Seonamhaeicola marinus
CGTGTATTAGGTCCTCGTGGTTTAATGCCTAACCCAAAAACAGGAACAGTAACTATGGATGTTGCTAAAGCAGTTACAGAAGTTAAAGCTGGTAAAATTGACTTTAAAGTTGATAAAACAGGTATTGTACATGCTGCTATTGGTAAAGCATCATTTAGTGCTGATAAAATTGCAGGTAATGCAAATGAATTATTACAAACATTAATTAAACTTAAGCCAACTGCTGCAAAAGGAACTTATGTTAAGAGTATTTTTATGTCTTCAACAATGAGTCCTAGTGTTGCTGTAGATCCTAAAATTGGTTAATAACTAGTTAAAACTTTTATTATGACAAGAGAAGAAAAATCACAA
>NZ_VSDQ01000174.1:0-352 GCF_008085455.1 Seonamhaeicola marinus
GTAATATGTTCTTGTGCTCTACTTACGTGGCTTTCAGCTTGGTGTATAGGCATTTCAACAACTAAAACTTTTAAACCGGTTTCAGCACATAAAGTAGATGTAACTGCAGAGTCTATTCCGCCAGATACACCAACAACAAAACCATTTACACCAGCATTAGTAGCGTAGTTTTTTAGCCAATTTACAATATGTTTAACAACTTTTTCTGTTTGCATATTAAATGAATTTAATTCTAAGAATAGTACCTTTGTAAACAAAAATAAACCAAACACTCTATTAATAAAAATTTATGCTGCCTAAGTTTTGTAAGAATTGTTTTTTATTGATTTTACTTGTTGTAATGTTTGCTGTT
>NZ_VSDQ01000493.1:0-352 GCF_008085455.1 Seonamhaeicola marinus
CATTAGTTGTAACCTGATAAGCATAACCAAAGTAAAAAAGTGATTTTTTAAACCCAACCATTGGGCCAATATTTAATGGTTTAAAAAACTGATCATTTAAAAACCTGTAACTTATACCACCCCAAATATAATCTTCTTTCCTATCGTATTTTCTAACTTTAAAATTCACATCGGTAGCCGAACGTTTATCACTTGTAAACATTTGATAGAAAATAGAAGGTTCAAACTCTAAGCCACTCTTTTTAGGTCCCAGAATGGTGTAACCTGCATATACTTGATAGTTTAAAAGTAAATTAGGTTCAAAAACTCTTTCAGATTCTTCAAGTTTTTTCTCTAATATGTTATTAACATT
>NZ_VSDQ01000100.1:0-353 GCF_008085455.1 Seonamhaeicola marinus
AACAGTAAGTTCGCCAATAGCCATCATAAAAGTTTGATCTCTGTAGTAACCAGATCTCCAATCGCCTTTTTTAAAAGCTTTTGCCATGGCTAGTTGTGGTACTTCTTTACCATCGCCAAAAATTCCAAATTTTGCTTTTCCTGTTAGAACTTCGCGTCTTCCTAATAAACTACATTCTCTACTTCTAACAGCAACTTTATAATCATTTATAACTTCGGTTTTGAAATCTTCAAATGAAATGTTTTTTAAATCAGGAATACTTTGCATAATTAAGAACGCTTTAGTGCTTTTGCAAAAGTAGTAAAAATTTGTCTTTTTTACAAGATATTGAAGTGCTAAGTTGTTGTTGAATA
>NZ_VSDQ01000382.1:0-353 GCF_008085455.1 Seonamhaeicola marinus
GGAAAAACTAAATTATCAGGCATGATTGCTGGTGTATTATTACTAATTATCCTTTTAGGGTTTAGCGGTATAGCATCAAAAATACCTACCGCCGTTTTAGCAGGTATATTACTAACTGTTGGTATTGGTGTTATGGATTATAAAGGTTTAAAAGCCATACCCAGCATGCCCAAAGACATAAAAATTGGACCAATAAAATTGAGTTCAGAAGTATTAATCATGCTCATTGTATTGGTGCTTTCAACCTTTTGGGATTTAATATTTGCTGTTGGTATTGGTTTAGTGATATCGTCATTAATGTTCATGAAAAAAATAGGTCATGTAACAGCACAAATGTCTGATGTGAAACCTTT
>NZ_VSDQ01000628.1:0-354 GCF_008085455.1 Seonamhaeicola marinus
AGATTTGGTGCGTTGCTCACTTCAAATTGATGATATTTTACATACTGAAAATTTCAACCCAAAAACCCATATATCATTAGGCTTAGTTGATGGTAGAAATATTTGGATAAACAATTTTGAAGATTCATTAAAAATTATTGATAAAATAACAACTAAAATACCAGCTGATAAATTATGGATTGCAACATCATGCTCTCTATTACACGTACCGTATGATTTAAATTCAGAAAAAAACATACAACCAGATATAAAACAATGGCTTGCCTTTGCACAACAAAAACTAGAAGAAGTTGTAGCTATAAAACATTTAGCAAGTGCTGATAATAATGATTTTGTTTATTTATTTGAAGAAAA
>NZ_VSDQ01000805.1:0-354 GCF_008085455.1 Seonamhaeicola marinus
CATATAAAAGTAATTGAACAAGTTGGTGAAGGTTTGGTTGATTTAATTGAAAACGGCAAACTACACTCAAATGAAATGACAGCGCTTTTAAAACTATACTTAAAACCAATGATACAGGCTAATATTGATTATTTGGTTTTAGGCTGTACACATTACCCGTATTTAATGCCACAGCTTATAAAACTACTACCAAAACACGTGAAAATTATAGATTCTGGTGAGGCGGTAGCTAAACAAACTAAAGCTGTTTTAACGCGTTTAGACCTGTTAAATTATGAAAAAAACACTGCTAATACGTTTTACACCAATGGTAATTTAGAGGTTTTAAAATTACTTTTAGAAAAAGATTACAAC
>NZ_VSDQ01000329.1:0-354 GCF_008085455.1 Seonamhaeicola marinus
AAAAAACAATCCTGATATTGAAGTAAGGCTAACAACAGAGCAACAACAAAAGTTTAATGTGTTTTTTGAGAAGCTTCAAACAAAATACCTCAATCTTCAACCCGATGACTATATAGCAACAGTTAGACGTTTGGGGTTAATAGCATTTAGAATTATAATGTTGTTTTCTGTATTTCGCATTATGGAAGATGGTGATGTAAACCAAGTAAGATATTGTGAGGATATAGATTTCGAAAATACATTGGAAATGATAAGCGTATTAGTAAAGCACAGTAGTAAGGTGTTTAACGATTTACCTATTGAACAAAAAGAAGTAAAAAGAGCCAATCGTAAAGAACGTTTTTTAGAAGCATT
>NZ_VSDQ01000376.1:0-354 GCF_008085455.1 Seonamhaeicola marinus
GCGCCAAATGCAGTACTGAAAGACCCAGTTGCACCCGAAATATAATCACATACTAACATGGTATCTACAAAGCCCATGCCCATGCCTCCATATTCAGCAGGAACAGCTACACTTAAAAAACCAAGTTCACCAGCTTTACGCATACAAGATTCTGTTAATGCATAATCTTTCTTTTCAAATTGTGCTTTTTTTGCCCAAATTTCTCTATCAACAAATTCGGTTACAGCCTCTTTCATCATTAGTTGGTCTTCATTAAAATCTTCAGGAGTGAAAACATCTTCACAGTTTGATTCTTTTACAAGAAATTGTCCGCCTCTTAATATATCTTTTTCTTCCATTTTTTACATACTCCCC
>NZ_VSDQ01000521.1:0-355 GCF_008085455.1 Seonamhaeicola marinus
ATTTAGAGATAGGCTAGTTGAAGAATTAGGTTTAGAGCTTATTGTTAGAAACGTACAAGATTCTATTGATCAAGGAAAAGTAAAAGAAGAATCTGGCCGTTATGCAAGTAGAAATATGCTGCAAACAACCACACTTTTAGATGCTATTGAAGAATTTAAATTTGATGCTTGTATTGGTGGAGCCCGTAGAGATGAAGAAAAAGCAAGAGCAAAAGAACGTATTTTCTCTGTTCGTGATGATTTTGGGCAATGGGATGAAAAAAACCAAAGACCAGAATTGTTTGATATGTTAAACGGTGAAATTGAATTAGGGCAAAACGTTCGCGTATTCCCAATTTCAAACTGGACAGAGTTA
>NZ_VSDQ01000318.1:0-357 GCF_008085455.1 Seonamhaeicola marinus
AACATTACCTGGTATTGCGGGTATTGTATTAACAATAGGTATGTCTGTTGATGCTAACGTACTTATTTTTGAACGTGTAAGAGAAGAACTAGCTAAAGGTAAAGGGTTGAAAGATTCTATTGCCGATGGTTTTGGTAACGCATTGTCTTCAATTTTAGATGCTAACATTACTACAGGTTTAACAGCTTTAATATTATTTATTTTTGGTACAGGCCCAATTAAAGGATTTGCAACTACCTTATTAATAGGTATTGGTACATCATTATTTACTGCTATTTTTATTACAAGATTATTAATAGATTGGTATGTAAACAAAGGCGGAAACTTAAACTTCTCTACACCAGTTACTAAAAACTT
>NZ_VSDQ01000836.1:0-357 GCF_008085455.1 Seonamhaeicola marinus
AACAGATACCGCTAAAGGATTATTATCTTACAAAGGTGCATTATTAAAAAACCATTTAGCAGGTGGTGTAAAAAAAGGTGCTTTAACTGAAGAGCAAGCCGAAGCTAAATTCAATGCTTGGTTAGAAGACAAAGCTGCTAAAATTCAAGCAAAAGCTGATGGTTTATCTGAAGCTGATGCTAAAGCTAAAGCTGAAGCGCTTGCTGCTGAGAAAGCTGTTAACGAAGCAAGAATTGCTGCTGCTGCTGCACCAGTAGTTGAAGAAACTGAGGAAGCTACTGAAGAAACTGCTACCGAAACTGAAGCTACAAACGAAGAAGAATAAAAATTAATTTTTTATACTTTTAAACTCCGGTA
>NZ_VSDQ01000379.1:0-358 GCF_008085455.1 Seonamhaeicola marinus
GAAGGTGTTATGGTTTTCTTTTTAATTTGGAGTTTATATTTACTTCAAAAAGGAAATTGGATTTGGAGTGCTGTAGTTTTAGCACTATCAATAGCTACTAAATTAATACCATTACTATTTTTACCTTTATTTTTTCAATGGTTTACTACGTATCCATTAAATACTAGTAAAATATTACATCTTAAAAGTAATTTAAAACATCATGATAAACACAGCATTAATAAATCATTACTATTCAAAAATATAAAAAAACTTATTGTGTTTTATACTGTAGTAGGTATTACCACAGTTTTACTTTTTGCGCCATTTTTTTCTTTACAATTTGTTTCTAACTACACTCAAACGGTTGGGTTGTGGT
>NZ_VSDQ01000525.1:0-359 GCF_008085455.1 Seonamhaeicola marinus
CTTTATCTTTTTCAGGGTCTGCGGTGTAAATACCATCAACACGTGTGCCTTTTAAAATAACATCGGCTTCAATTTCTATAGCTCTTAAAACAGCCGCAGAATCTGTTGTGAAATATGGGTTGCCTGTACCACCACCAAAAATAACTACGCGTCCTTTTTCAAGGTGTCTCATAGCTTTTCGTCTAATAAAAGGTTCAGCTACTTCATTAATTTTAATTGCTGTTTGTAATCTGGTTGGTAGGCCAGCATCTTCTAAAGCGCTTTGTAAAGCTAAACCGTTAATTACTGTAGCTAACATACCCATGTGGTCTCCTTGTACTCTGTCCATGCCGTTACTAGCCCCAGCAACACCTCTAAAT
>NZ_VSDQ01000267.1:0-359 GCF_008085455.1 Seonamhaeicola marinus
AGAGTTTATAAACTTTTTAGCTACACAGCAAATAACTGCTAGTGAGTGGGAAAATTTAAAAGTAAATAAACCCGAATTAGCAGAAACGGAATTAGATGTGTTTAGTGATTTAATTTGGGAAGGTGTTTTAAATAAAGCTGAATATTTAGAACATATTTCGGCAAAACATATGTATTTGTTTTATCTAGGTGAAGAAAACATGCAAGCCATTGTTATTAACCTAAAAAATGATGTAGATATTACAACTACCGAAGGTTATAATTGGTTACGTGAAAATTTAATGGATGAAAATGTTGAGTTTTTACAGGCAAATAAAGATTACACTGAAGATAAAAACTTAGATAAGTTTAAAATGATAG
>NZ_VSDQ01000259.1:0-360 GCF_008085455.1 Seonamhaeicola marinus
TGTTTCAAGCGCCAACTTAGTCATTATAGGAAAATGATCAGAAAAATGCTCGTTATAAGCTTTAAAGCCATTTACGTTAAAAGCTTCATCGGCAAAAATAAAATCTATACGCATTGGAAAAAACTTAAAATCGTGCGTACGTCCAAAACCTGTGCCAGCTTCATCATAAGTATCTTGTAAATTGCCTTTAATTTTACGGTAAACATATGAAAATGCCGTGTTATTAAAATCGCCACAAATAACCATTTTATATGGACACTGTTTTTTATGCATTAAAAACAATTCGGTTTGAAATTGTTGCATTTTAAATGTTGAACTAACACGATTAAATAAACGCTCAGAATCTTCATTTTTTAAATG
>NZ_VSDQ01000083.1:0-349 GCF_008085455.1 Seonamhaeicola marinus
TATTAGCATCAAACGCTTCAAATGAAATTAAAATTAAAATAATTAACCAAAAACCAGCTATAATTAATAAAACCAGTTTTAATAATCCTTTAAAAGTACGTCAAGCTATTGTGCAAAACCTTGTTGAGATTCCTTCAGCATTAAAAACATCATATGAATCGCTTTTAAATGATGCTTCATACATAACCATAGAAACTGCATTATTTAATTTATGGCGAAATTTTCCTGAAGACCGCTCAAAATATCTCAATAAAACAAAGGGAATAATTGGCTTTCAAAATAAAAACATAAGAATACTTTGGTTAACATTGGCTTTAATTACCGATGATTTTGAAACTAATAATAAAGC
>NZ_VSDQ01000083.1:484-797 GCF_008085455.1 Seonamhaeicola marinus
AACATGCCGCTAAATAAGTTATAGAAAGTTCATAAACACCATCTGTTCTACCTATGTTTGATGTGTTAAAATCATATGAAAAACCAAAACGTAAGCGCTCAAACTCTACACCAACTAATGCGTTAATTGATGTTAGTAAATGACTATTACCACTATTTTTAGCAGGATTTGTTACTGCCATAGCTCCTAAAAATAACTTGTTTAGTTTTGCTGTAGCGGCTAAATCTAACCTATTATACGCACCTTGTTGCATGTAATTTGCCGAAAGTATCATATCATTATAATCAAAATACGGAAATTTATAATTAGCATG
>NZ_VSDQ01000047.1:0-361 GCF_008085455.1 Seonamhaeicola marinus
CATTCCAGCTTAAATAATGGTTAGCTACATATTTGGTTAAAAACGCCTTGTCTTGTACCACCTCGTCTCTTACATCTTTCATCCACATAAATGTGTTTGTATATTTAAGTTTCCAAAACTTGGTATTTAGTTTTAAAAACGGATGCGGACTAGCAACATCACTTAATAATAAAGAACGATAACCATCACCTATAAAATTTTTACCGTGCCCAAACTGAATGTTTAAAAAATTTGTGGGCGAATATGATAAATAAGCTTCGGCAACCGGATAATCATAACTATCTGTTTTAAAACGTTTAGCAATACCACGCCCAGGAATAATAGCAGGATCTGGCCCAAAGGCCTTCAAGCTTTCGGAGTA
>NZ_VSDQ01000330.1:0-361 GCF_008085455.1 Seonamhaeicola marinus
ATAAATAATCTTCGAATTCATTCCTGTTGTAAATATGATAACATAACACGTCTCCATTTTCTTTTACAATTAAATATCCACCTGTTGCATCATATTTTCCTGTCCAAACTTTTGAAGGCATCATCCCTAATGCAACATCTGTCAAGAAGCGTTTTATTTTATATTCGTAAAATTTATGTTCGTTTTCAATGTCAAAGTTCAGTGGATTTTTGTCAGCTGTTTTGTTTACTAAATCGGTTAAATTTGAAAACTCACTTGAATAAAAATCAAAAACGATTTGTGATAAAATTTCGGGAAGCAAACTGTCTATTAAAACTAGGTTGTTTGAAAATATTTTTCGTTCTGTTTTTACAAAGACAAA
>NZ_VSDQ01000104.1:0-361 GCF_008085455.1 Seonamhaeicola marinus
AACAAATTGATAATCTTTAAAATCATCAACCAAACTAAGCATAACAGATAGCATTTTGGTAATTTCTTGTTTACGGCTTCCGGGTAAAAGAGCAATAATTGGTTTTTCACTTAAATTATGTGCTTTTCTAAATGCTGTTGGGTTTACTTGAGTTCTGTCTGCAATAGCATCAATTAAAGGATGTCCAACAAATGTAACATTATAGTTGTACTTTTCGTAAAACGGTTTTACAAAAGGTAGAATAACGTACATGGCATCAATATCGCGTTTAATAGCTTTTACGCGGCTTGCTCTAGATGCCCATACTTGTGGTGAAATGTAGTAATTGGTTTTAAAACCTTGGGCTTTTGCCCATTTTGCA
>NZ_VSDQ01000168.1:0-361 GCF_008085455.1 Seonamhaeicola marinus
TACTATTTATGATACACAAGATTCTGATAGGTTAATACGCGATATTATTAAAGAATTACAACTAGACAAAGATGTTTATAAGTATAAACAAATACGTTCTAGAATTTCATCATACAAAAACAGTTTAATTACGGTACGTGCGTATTTTCAAAATCCTGAACTTATTGAGGCTGATACCATGGCACGCAGACCACGCATGGGCGATATTTACAAAGCCTATGTAGAGCGTTGTTTTAAAGCAGGCGCTATGGATTTTGATGATTTGCTGCTTAAAACCAATGAACTTTTAACGCGCTACCCAGAGGTGTTAGCCAAATACCAAAACCGTTTTAAATATATTTTAGTTGATGAGTACCAAGAT
>NZ_VSDQ01000520.1:0-362 GCF_008085455.1 Seonamhaeicola marinus
GGTCTGCATCAATTTTTTCAAGAATATTATCAATTTTTTCTAATTCTAAATCAATAATATCATCCATTATTCTTTGCGCATACGCCACATGCTTTTTAAATAAACTAAAATTGAAAGATGCCTTTTTAGTAAAAGGATTTTCAACATATGAGAACAAATTGATTGCTAATAATCTGCAAGAATCGTATGGACATAATGGAATTTCGCCACACGGGTTTGTTGATACGGTTTTATAACCTAAATCGGCATAACAATCTGGTACAGATTCATTAATTATAGTATCCCAAAATAAAATACCAGGTTCGGCAGATTTCCATGCGTTGTGCACTATTTTTTTCCATAATTCTTTTGCCTGAACCGTT
>NZ_VSDQ01000814.1:0-362 GCF_008085455.1 Seonamhaeicola marinus
TGCTGATCAAATTGAAAAATTAGACGTTAGAATAGGTGATGAAGTATATGTAGAAAAAGGTGGAGAAATTATTCCTAAAATTTTAGGCGTTGATGTAACAAAACGTTTGCCAAATTCTCAACCCACTACATATATTACACATTGCCCTGAGTGTGGTACAGAATTAATACGAAAAGAAGGCGAAGCACAACATTATTGCCCTAATTATAATGGCTGTAACCCGCAAATTATAGGTAGAATTCAGCATTACATATCAAGAAAAGCTATGGATATTGAAGGATTGGGAGGTGAAACCGTAGCACTTTTAGTAAATGCAGGACTTATAAATAATTATGCCGATTTATATCAATTAACAAAAGATC
>NZ_VSDQ01000629.1:0-732 GCF_008085455.1 Seonamhaeicola marinus
TACTGGCAACTTTTGATAAACTTGGTATTTCATTAGACGAGCAAAAAAAATTAGCAGGTGTGGCTATGGATGTAGTTGTTGATTCTGTTTCAGTAGCAACAACCTTTAAAGAAACACTTGCAGAACAAGGTATTATTTTTATGAGTATTTCTGAAGCCATAAAAAAACATCCAGACCTTGTAAAAAAATATATTGGCACTGTAGTGCCACAAAAAGATAATTTTTATGCCGCATTAAACAGTGCTGTTTTTAGTGATGGTAGTTTTTGCTACATACCAAAAGGCGTAAGATGCCCTATGGAACTATCAACATATTTCCGTATAAACCAAGCAGGAACAGGCCAATTTGAGCGCACATTAGTAATTGCTGATCAAGGCAGCTACGTAAGTTATCTTGAGGGTTGTACAGCACCAAGCAGAGACGAAAACCAATTACACGCAGCTGTTGTTGAGCTAATTGCACTTGATGATGCCGAAATAAAATACTCTACAGTACAAAACTGGTTTCCTGGAAATGCCGAAGGTAAAGGTGGTGTTTACAATTTTGTAACCAAAAGAGGCCTGTGCGAAACCAATGCAAAAATTTCATGGACACAAGTAGAAACTGGTTCTGCAGTAACTTGGAAATACCCATCGTGTGTATTAAAAGGTGATAATTCTGTGGGCGAATTTTATTCTATAGCTGTAACCAATAATTACCAACAAGCTGATACCGGAACAAAAATGATTCACC
>NZ_VSDQ01000430.1:0-362 GCF_008085455.1 Seonamhaeicola marinus
ACGTGGTTAGAACGTTTTCTAATTCTGTGTGCACGACCTTGAGGTGCTGGACGTAATCTCTTTAACATAGATCCTCCATCAACTCTAATCTCCTTTACAAATAATTCAGCCGACTCTACATCTGCATCTTCGTTTTTTGCTTGCCAGTTAGCGATAGCTGAAAGTAATAACTTTTCTAAACGGTTAGATGCTTCTTTTTGACTAAATTTTAAGATATTAAGTGCTTTTTCAACGCTTTCGCCTCTTACTAAATCGGCTACTAAACGCATTTTTCTTGGTGACGTAGGACAGTTATTAAGCTTAGCAAAAGCAATTTGTTTCTTTTGCTCCTTAATAGCGTCTGCCATTTGTTTTTTACGACT
>NZ_VSDQ01000094.1:0-363 GCF_008085455.1 Seonamhaeicola marinus
GAAACCGAAAAAAGAAAAACTGAAACCAAAGGCTTTTCAGTTAACCTTATTGAAACTAAAGAAGCCAGTTTAAGAAACATACAAACCAATGAACTTTTAAATACTACAGTTGGTGTAAAACTTAGGCAAAATGGCGGTTTAGGCTCGCAAGTTCAGTATAGTTTAAATGGTTTGTCTGGTAACTCTGTTCGCATTTTTATTGATGGTATTCCTATATCAATGTACGGGTCTTCTTTTAACCTAAACAGCATTCCGCCTTCAATGATAGAAAATATTGAAATTTATAAAGGCGTAGTGCCGGGTCATTTAGCCGATGATGCTCTTGGTGGCGTAATAAATATTATACTAAAAAAAGGTGCAAAA
>NZ_VSDQ01000743.1:0-363 GCF_008085455.1 Seonamhaeicola marinus
GATTTCTTTAATGCCTTTTGGGCCATAAATATGTAAATCTGCCTCTCTACCTAATAATCTAAAAGTTGAAATAACACCAACTAAACCAAAAAAATGATCGCCGTGTAAATGCGAAATAAATATGTGTTTTATACGACTAAATTTTATTTTATGTTTTCTAAGCTGTACTTGTGTACCCTCACCACAATCAATTAAAAACATGTTTCCGCGCATCTCTAATACTTGAGAGGTTGGATTGGTTAAAATTCTTGGAGTAGCACTGTAACAGCCTAAAATGGTTAATTTCATAAAATTAAAATCCTAAGTCGCGTTCCATTTCTTCCATTTCAATAATATCATAGGCTTCCTGTAGTGTTGGAACAA
>NZ_VSDQ01000118.1:0-364 GCF_008085455.1 Seonamhaeicola marinus
TAATACGCTTATACTTACCACAAGCACACTCATAATCTTTTACAGGACCAAAAATGCGCTCACAAAATAAACCATCGCGTTCTGGCTTATGTGTACGGTAATTAATAGTTTCTGGCTTTAAAACTTCACCTCTAGATTCTGCTAAAATAGATTCTGGAGAAGCTAAACCAATTGAGATTTTATTAAATCTCTTAACTGTATTTTTATCTTGTTTTCTTGCCATTTCTTTTGAATTAGTTGTTGGCTGTTGGTTGTTGGTTGCTGGTTTTAACAACTACCAACAAACAACTAACAACCGTTAAAAATTTTACTCTTCTAATCTGATGTCTAATCCTAAACCTTTTAATTCATGCATTAATACATT
>NZ_VSDQ01000446.1:0-364 GCF_008085455.1 Seonamhaeicola marinus
CCCCACAGTTAGGTAATAAAATGCAAAAGTATAACATATCAAAAAGTAAAAACTTTTATGCCATTGGTTTAAGTTACAAAAAAGCCGATGCCGTTATACGTGGTCATTTTAGTTTAAGTGACGATTCTAGGCTTAATTTACTACAACAAGCTAAAGATAATCAAATTGAAAGTTTGGTAGTAACATCAACCTGTAACCGTACCGAAATTTATGGTTTTGCCGAACACCCTTTTCAGCTCATAAAACTACTTTGTGATAATACTGAAGGCACTGTTGATGAATTTCAAAAAGTAGCATACGTATATAAAAATAAAGAAGCCATAAGCCATATGTTTAGGGTAGGCTCTGGTTTAGATAGCCAAAT
>NZ_VSDQ01000485.1:0-364 GCF_008085455.1 Seonamhaeicola marinus
CATCCCTGTTTCTTTCATTGCCTGAGCAACTTCTAATCTTGTAAATTGTGCCATTTTTTTAATGTTTATTTGTTTATTTATTTAACTGTTGAATTGTTTACACAAATCAATAATTAAACGTTTAAACATTTTATAATTATCTAGCAACACGCCCTGAAGCGTCACCACCCATTAATTTTTCTACTTCAGATACTGTTACTAAGTTAGCATCACCTTTAATTGTGTGTTTTAAACAAGAAGCTGCTACTGCAAAATCTAATGCGTTTTGATCATCTTCTGGGTATTTTAATAATCCGTAGATTAAACCACCCATAAATGAATCTCCACCACCTACTCTATCAACAATATCTGTAATTTGGTATTG
>NZ_VSDQ01000396.1:0-366 GCF_008085455.1 Seonamhaeicola marinus
TTTCTTCAGCTAAACGTTTCTGTAAAGTTCGTAAATGGGGAGCTTCTTTATGTTCTTCAACCAAAGTTTCAATAGTTTCTTTTGTTAAAAACGTGAAAATTTTAATATACTTTTCAGCATCTTCATCACTGGTATTTAACCAATATTGATAAAATTTGTAGGGTGATGTTCTGTTTGCATCTAACCATACATTTCCACCTTCGGTTTTTCCAAATTTTGTACCATCGGCTTTTGTAATTAGCGGGCAAGTTAGTGCATAACCTTTACCTCCACCAATACGCCTTATAAGCTCTGTACCTGTAGTAATATTACCCCATTGGTCACTACCACCCATTTGTAAGGTGCAGTTTTTTTCTTTGTATAAAT
>NZ_VSDQ01000796.1:0-368 GCF_008085455.1 Seonamhaeicola marinus
AAAACATTCCAGTAGCTTTTTTCTCATTAGAGATGGCGTCAGTACAGTTAATTACGCGTTTAATTTCTAGTGAAACAGGCTTGTCATCAGAAAAATTACGTACCGGTAAATTAGAAAAGCATGAGTGGGAGCAATTAAATGTAAAAGTAAAAGGTTTAGAAAAAGCCCCATTGTTTATTGATGATACACCATCTCTTTCAATTTTCGATTTAAGAGCAAAAGCACGTCGTTTATCATCACAACATGGTATAAAACTTATAATGATTGATTATTTGCAGTTAATGACGGGTGGTAATAGCCACGGAGGCAATAGAGAGCAAGAAATATCAATGATTTCTAGAAACCTAAAAGCTTTAGCAAAAGAGTTA
>NZ_VSDQ01000463.1:0-368 GCF_008085455.1 Seonamhaeicola marinus
TTTAAAATAGTGTAGTGACAAACTAGGGAAACTCAACTTTAAACAAAAACCATTTTAGCAAATTGCTTGTAATGTTTAAGTGCTTAAAATTGGGATGCAAAAGTAATACATTTTTACATCCTAACAAAGTTTTTAACCTACTGATTATAAGGCTATTTTTTATCTTCTTTTAGTAATGAATGTAATATAGATTGTAATATTGAAAGCAGAATACTGAAAAGTATAGCCGTCCAGATACTACTTACTGAAAAACCATCAATTAAATTATCGGCTAACAAAATAATAAAGGCGTTAATTACCAATAAAAATAAACCTAATGTAACTATGGTTATTGGCAATGTAAGAATTACCAAAATAGGCTTTACAAA
>NZ_VSDQ01000817.1:0-368 GCF_008085455.1 Seonamhaeicola marinus
CTTTAGCTGCTTAATAACTGAATTATAGTAAGTTCAAGCCTAGGCGCACAAGGTGCGCAAGCTAAATGTCTCCGGAAAGCCTTGGTTTATGGCGTTCTTTTTTGAGGCATCGTAAAAATAAACTAAGGTGTTATTTTGCTTTGATGTAACACCAAGATTTAAAAGCTAAGTTTTAAGTAGGTTGTTTTTTGCCAGCTTATTACCTAAAATTAAGTTAAAACTAAACGTGTAGAAAGCCCTTTGGTTACTTGTTTGGACCCGAGTTCGAATCTCGGCGACTCCACATAAAAAAGAGAACAACTTTTATAGTTGTTCTCTTTTTTTTTAAAATATAAAATTTAAATTTTTAAAATTAACATTTGTTAATA
>NZ_VSDQ01000099.1:0-370 GCF_008085455.1 Seonamhaeicola marinus
CAATTAATTTACAACCATCATATTTTTACGGGTGGCGCTTCAAATAAAAAATTACTCAGAATTTTACCGCCTTTAAATATTACAAAAGCTCAAATTGATGTCTTTTTTAAGGCTTTAAAACAGGTGCTTTAAAGTTTAACAAAACATTATAAATGCCTAATTGTCATTCCGTTTTAAAAATTGTACACTTAGGCGAACTATAAAAAGAAAAAAACACATGAATACCTTACTATCTATTGAAAAAAGAAACGCTGTTTTATTACGAATGGCAGAACTTTTAGAAGAAGAAAGGCAAGAAATTATTAATATTAATAAAACCGATTGCGACGCTTACAAAGGCGATGATATTTCAATGTTCGATCGTTTAAAA
>NZ_VSDQ01000394.1:0-371 GCF_008085455.1 Seonamhaeicola marinus
GTTTAGGTAATTTTTCGTAGAATTTTGAAACCTCAATTTGTTCTTTATTTTCAAAGATTTCTTCAAGGCTATCATTGTAAGTAGCAAATTCCTCTAACTTATCAATAAGCTCTTTTTTAATCTCTGTGTTAATTTGTTCTGCTCTTCTAGCAATAATAGAAATAGACTCATAGATATTGTCTGTAGGCTCATCTACTTGATTTCTATCATAAGTTACTGTGTTAACAGGAGCATTGATTTTTTTTAAATCCATCGTGACTATGTTTAACTTTGTGTGCTATACGTATTTAATTCTTCTTCAACAGCGCTTACCATTTCATTTACTTGCTCGGTATATTTTGAGTTAGCAAACATTTTTTTAAATGAATTAC
>NZ_VSDQ01000086.1:0-372 GCF_008085455.1 Seonamhaeicola marinus
TAATCCAGCACGTATTTTTTGGTGCTTGTTAGCTGTCATAGCTACGCCATTGGCACTTCCACAAATTAAAATTCCGTATGTAGATTTCTCATTTACAACATCTTCAGCTACCGGATGCACAAAATCTGCATAATCAACACTATCATTACTATCAGTTCCGTGGTTAATAACAGTAATACCTTTAGATTCTAAAAGTTCAATAATTGCAAATTTATAATCGGTACCAGCGTGGTCGTTTCCTATAGAAATAGTCATAACTTAATTTGTGTTTATAATTTTTGGTAAAGTTAATAAATCAAAAGCTGTTAACTGTACTTTTAATTAGTTGTTAATATCTATTCATTAATTTCTAAAAAATAAAGTTGGAAAATT
>NZ_VSDQ01000142.1:0-373 GCF_008085455.1 Seonamhaeicola marinus
TTTGTTTTTAGTTGAAGATTATGATTTTTGGTTAAGAGCATTAGTGCATAGTAAGTATACACATGTAAATAAACTCCTTTACAATTATAGAAAACATGAAAATAGTTTAACAAATCAAATTCATGTAGATACAGAAAAGTCTAATTTACATAGAGAAAATCTAAAAACAATGTATGCTAATTTTTGGAAGTTAATTTGTAGTAAAGAAAATACATTTATCACAGAATTTTGTCTTAAGGTACTAACACATCAAAAAATAAATTTTAAAGCCGTTGTTTTAAATCATAAGTATATTAATGCAGTACAAGAAGATCTTATGAAGAATTCTAATTTTTCTAGCATTATTGAGTTAAAAAGAGTTTTTTTAAGGCAA
>NZ_VSDQ01000764.1:0-374 GCF_008085455.1 Seonamhaeicola marinus
TTTGTGTTTAACCTATGGAAAACCAGCCAAGGCACAGTAGTATTTGCACAAGATATCAGTTATGTGTTTGCAGCTTTTATAACATCGGCATTCTTTTCATTGGTAGCAATATTTAGATACAAAAACAGGAAGTCTCAATTTATGTTGGGCCGCCTGAACATGATATTAAACTTTATTTTACTAGGATTTTTTGTATATCAATCACTAAATTTATCTGGAGAAACGGCGGTTTCTGAGAAAGGTATTGGGGTACTTCTTCCTATCATTTCTATCGTATTTTTAGCTTTAGCTAATAAAGCCATTAAAAAGGACGAAGACCTTGTAAAATCAGTAGATCGATTGCGATAAAAACCTAATATCTTAGTAGTATTAGT
>NZ_VSDQ01000601.1:0-375 GCF_008085455.1 Seonamhaeicola marinus
GGCTCAGGACCTGCTGGTTTAGCTACAGCGCAACAATTAAACAGAGCTGGCCATACAGTAACTGTTTTTGAACGCGATGATGAAATAGGTGGTTTATTACGCTATGGTATTCCTAACTTTAAAATGGAAAAGGAAATTATAGACCGTCGTTTGGCAATTTTAAAAGCTGAGGGCATAACGTTTAAAACCAACGTAAATGTTGGCGTAAATTATGATGTTAAAGAGCTAAAAGCCTTTGATGCCGTGGTACTTTGTGGTGGTGCTACTGAAAGACGTAGCTTACCAACACCTGGTATTGATGCTGATGGTGTTGTACAAGCTATGGACTTTTTAACACAACAAACCAAAGTTGTTTTTGGTAAAGAAGTTAAAAAC
>NZ_VSDQ01000127.1:0-376 GCF_008085455.1 Seonamhaeicola marinus
TATTTGGTAACAACGGTTATAATAGTTTGTAAAATGAGCTTTATATCTAATAATAAACTTTGTTGTTTGATATAGGTTTTGTTGTAGCGAAGTTTATCAGGCATAATGGTATGTATAAAATACTGCTCTGGGTTATCGGCGGCCTCTAAAAGTTCTACTTCATTGCGGTATTTTAATGACGCGAGCCCCGTAATACCTGGGCGAACAGCAAAAATTTTCATATCATCTTCACTATAGAAATTAACATAATACCGTAATTCTGGTCGTGGCCCTACAAAACTCATATCGCCTTTTAAAATATTGAATAACTGCGGAAATTCGTCTAATTTATAGCGCCTTAAAATATAGCCTACTTTGGTTATTCTAGTATCATTAT
>NZ_VSDQ01000319.1:0-376 GCF_008085455.1 Seonamhaeicola marinus
ATCAATTTGTCTTTTAAAACGTACTTGTTTTAAATTTAAAATGATTTCTGTAACATCTTCAACCACACCCGCAATTGCAGAAAACTCGTGGTCTACACCTTCAATTCTTACTGAAGTTATTGCATAGCCTTCTAATGAAGATAGCAACACTCTTCTAAGTGCATTACCTACTGTTAATCCGTAACCAGGTTCTAAAGGACGAAATTCGAATTTCCCTTCAAAATCTGTTGAATCAATCATGATTACTTTGTCGGGCTTCTGAAAATTAAATACTGCCATATTGTTTGTTTCTTCGTTTTAATTGTTATTTGGTTGCGCGGTTTATAAGTTTGAAGAAGAACAAATAAACCCTTTGGCCAAACACCAATGTTGTTAA
>NZ_VSDQ01000298.1:0-376 GCF_008085455.1 Seonamhaeicola marinus
AAAGGCACTGTTAAGTCATAACGTAGGGCTTTTTCTGAGATACTTGGTGTTAATTTATTAGAATCTTTTTCCTCATAAGCATCCGTATTGGCTTTATTTAAATAGTCACCTGAGTTTAAAATTTTAAAAATCAAACGATCACCTTCATCACCATATTTACCCATTAACGTATCTGAATTTTCAAAACTTGGTGTTTCTATAGGTTGAAACCCAAAAGTTTCAAAAGCACCACGTATGGTATTAAAAATATAATTACGTTTTGCTACTTGTTCTGGGTTAAAATCTCTAGTGCCTTTTGGTATACTTGGTTTTTGAGCCATAATTTTGCCTGTAAATACAGGTATCTCTTTTAAAATTATAAAATAGATTCCGCATT
>NZ_VSDQ01000778.1:0-377 GCF_008085455.1 Seonamhaeicola marinus
CTTATACGTAGTAAAGGAGTTGGCTTATATTTTGTAACCCAAAACCCAACCGATGTTCCTGAAGAAGTTCTTGGGCAATTAGGTTTAAAAATTCAGCATGCCTTAAGAGCTTTTACTGCTAAAGACAGAAAAGCTATTAAACTTACAGCGCAAAATTACCCCGAATCTGATTATTATGATACTACCGAAGTTTTAACATCATTAGGTATTGGCGAAGCCTTAGTATCTGCTCTAGACGAAAAAGGCCGCCCAACACCATTAGCTGCAACCATGATGCGCGCACCAATGAGCCGTATGGATGTTTTAACAGATACTGAACTTAGCAACCTTATAGCCAACTCTAAACTAGCAAAAAAATATAATAAAGCTATTGATAG
>NZ_VSDQ01000719.1:0-377 GCF_008085455.1 Seonamhaeicola marinus
TCTGGTATTGCTATGGGATTAATTTCTGATGGTGAACGTTATGCTGTTTTATCTGATATTTTAGGTGATGAAGATCATTTAGGCGACATGGACTTTAAAGTTACTGGTACTGAAGATGGTATTACAGCCTGCCAAATGGATATTAAAATTAAGGGCTTAAGCTACGAGATTTTAGTAAACGCATTAAACCAAGCAAAGGAAGGCAGAATGCACATTCTTGGTAAATTAACCGATACTATTGCAACACCAAATGCAGATGTTAAAGGTCATGCCCCAAAAATGGTTACAAGACGTATACCAAATGAGTTTATAGGTGCACTTATTGGTCCGGGTGGTAAAAACATTCAGGAATTACAAAAAGAGACTGAAACTACTAT
>NZ_VSDQ01000254.1:0-380 GCF_008085455.1 Seonamhaeicola marinus
CTAAAGCATTACCTAGTTTAGAAGGCAAACTAACATCAAATGCTATACGTGTGCCAGTGCCTAATGGTTCGTTGGCTATTTTAAATTTAGAATTAGATAAAAAAACTTCAATAAACGGTGTAAATACTATTTTAAAAAAATATGCTTTAGAAGGTGATTTAGTTGAACAAATTAAATATGAATTAAGTGATGAATTAGTATCAAGTGATATTGTAGGCTCTTCAGCCCCTTCAATTTATGATAGTAAAGCAACTATTGTTAGAAAAGATGGCAAAAATATAGTGCTATATATTTGGTATGATAATGAATATGGCTATAGCCACCAAGTAGTTAGGCTTGCAAAACACATTGCCAAAGTAAGACGCTTTACTTATTATTAA
>NZ_VSDQ01000185.1:0-380 GCF_008085455.1 Seonamhaeicola marinus
GTGCTGACATAATCTTATATCGTTTTTTTCTTTTTTTTATTTAGTTAATTAGAGAGTTTTTGAATTCTTTTTGCTCTTTTAACCAAGCATTAAATTCTTCTTCAGTTTCAACAACAATCTTCATTTGCATGTTGTAATGAGACTTTCCACAAATTTTATTACAAATAAGTAAGTAATCAAACTCATAGCGTTCTAATGGGTCTTCACCTTTAGCAACTAATTTTTTACTTTTTTCAACTCTAATTTCATTAATATTTTTAACCTTGTCTTGAATTTCAAGTGTAGCACGCATTTCTTCAGTAGTTTTTGAGGGCGTAAAACCAAACTGTGTAATCATACCAGGAACACAGTTCATTTGGGCTCTAAAATGTGGCATGTAA
>NZ_VSDQ01000631.1:0-381 GCF_008085455.1 Seonamhaeicola marinus
ATTCAAACAAATTAAACGGATCTTTAACTGTTGAAGAAGGTAAACAACAACTTGAAGACAATAGCATTGAACTTTTAAATAAAGTTGAAGATTTCACTAACAACGATGCTTTAAATGAAATTATTGAGCTTGCAGAATTCTTAAGCGCTCCAAACACTACTAAATTTAGTGGTTTTAAGGCAACTGCTTTAAACTCTATTGATAATGCTAGTAGCATTGAATCTAGAAATAGCTTAATTGAATTTAACGCTAAACAATCATTAAATTTAGCTTCAAAAGCTAATTTAGCTGATGATTTTGAAGCTGAATCTGGAGTTTATGAATGGAACGCAGATATTGAAGATTTTGAAAAAACTGGAGAAAGTGATGATATCATTTATA
>NZ_VSDQ01000519.1:0-381 GCF_008085455.1 Seonamhaeicola marinus
TAATAAACATTGTTCTTGGTCTAAAGTTGTGTTATCAGAAATGAAACGTTGCATTTTACCTGGTAAAATTTTGTCCCAAATTTGTTCTGGTTTCCCTTCAGCTTTTAACTCAGCTTTAGCATCTTCTTCAGCTTGTGCTAATGCTTCAGGAGTTAATTGTAGTTGAGAAATGTATTTAGGTACGTTTTTAAGTGTTTTACCTAAACGCTCTAACTCTTCATTATCTTTTTCAATAGCTGCAATTCTGGCTTCAGTTTCAGAAGCAACGTAAGCAGGATCAAAATCTTTGTAAGATAATGTAGTTGCTCCCATAGATGCAATTTGCATTGCTACGTCTTTAGCTAATGTTTCAATATTATCAACTACGCTAGAAAAACCAAC
>NZ_VSDQ01000849.1:0-381 GCF_008085455.1 Seonamhaeicola marinus
ACTTCATAACCAGCTAATGGACCATTAGTCATAGCCATTTTGAATCCTTTCTCAATTGAAGGGATAAATTCTTTAGGAACGTTACCACCTTTAATTTCTGAAATAAATTCAAGACCCTGTTTACCTTCTTCTGCAGGCTCCACTGTAAATACAATATCTGCGAATTTACCACGTCCACCAGATTGTTTTTTGTAAACTTCTCTGTGTTCAGCACGTTGTGTAATAGCTTCTTTATACTCTACTTGAGGTTGACCTTGGTTTACTTCAACTTTAAACTCACGCTTTAAACGATCTACAATAATATCTAAGTGAAGCTCACCCATACCAGAAATAATTGTTTGACCTGAAGCCTCATCTGTTCTAACTGTAAATGTAGGATCT
>NZ_VSDQ01000482.1:0-745 GCF_008085455.1 Seonamhaeicola marinus
TGTAGTATTATCGTTTGTAGTGTTAGAAAACCATTGATAGTTTGGTGTGCCAACACCATTTGTATAACTAACTGATAAGGTGTTAAAACTATCACCAAAACAAATGATTTCTGAAAGTGGCTGATTGGTAATAGTGGCAGCTTCATTTATAATAACTTCTGATGTGTTACTTGTAACCGCACAATCAATACCTGCTTGAGTAACTTCAACATAATAATACACCGTTCCAACAGTGGTGTTAGGCGGTGTAAAAGCGCTGTTAGTAGCGCCTGTTAATAGTGTGCCTCCAGTATTTGAATTGGTAGTATTGCTGTACCACTGATAGTTGTATGTTGACCCCAAACCACCAGAAACACTTACGCTTAAATCTGTAGGTGTAATGCCTTCACAAATGGTTTGTGTAGCTATGGGGTGTGTATTAATAACAGGATCGGTAACTACAATAACTTCTGAAACATTGCTTGTAACCGCATTACAGCCGCTACCAGCAGCAGTAATAATTACATAATAATAGTAGTTGCCAGCTGTATTGAAAGTTGGCGGATTGTAACTAGAATTTGTAGCGCCCGTTATAGCTGTACCACCAGTATTGCTGTTTGTGGTATTTGAATACCATTGATAGCTTAAAACGCCTGTGCCTCCTGTGTGTGTAACCGCTAAACTAGAGGGCAAACTACCACCAATACATAAGCTTTCTGAGGGTGTTGGTTGTGTGGTTATTTGTAGGCCTTCAACAACTTCAACT
>NZ_VSDQ01000482.1:893-1945 GCF_008085455.1 Seonamhaeicola marinus
TGATAAGTTGGTGTGCCGGGGCCGTTAACTGAAACTGATAGCAGGCTAGTGCTGCCGTTAAGACATATGGTTTCATCTTGTGGCTGACTAGTGAATTCTGGGGCAGGGTCTACAATTATTACTAAATTAACGGGAGCGCCATCACAACTGCCATTATAGGGTGTTATGGTATACGTTACTGTTTCTGAGGTGGTATTAGTATTTGTAATAGTTTGAACAGGAATAGTGTTTGAAGTGCCACTTGTTGTGTAACCTGTTACACCCGCAGGTGCTGTGGCAGACCAACTGTACGTAGTACCCGCTATACTTGATGTTAAATTTACCTCGGTGGTTTGTGTTCCAGAGCAAATGGTTTGTGTTAAATTAGTATTAGTAATGCTTGGTACGTTATTAATAGTAAAGTTCTCAGTGGCGGTTGTAGTGCCACAACTAGAAGTTACACTTAGGGTAATTTGGTAATTTCCGGGTGTGTTGTAAGTAATGGTTCCGGGGTTTTCGGTGGTAGCTGTAGCTGGCGTTCCCCCCGGGAAACTCCAATTATATGTAATAGTTTCAGTAGCTGGTGCACAGGTGTTAATTGTAGCCGTTGGGTTTATTGAAGCTGTTCCGCAGGCATCAGTTAATGTGTTAATGGTTACAGATGGTGGTTGTTTAACCTCTACAGTTTGCGATGTTGAATTACTGCCACAAGCATTGGTAGTTGTTAATGTTAGCGTGTAGGTGCCTGCACTAATAAATTCAAAGCTAGGTGCTGAAGAATTTTCATCAGTGCCCCCAGTAAAGCTCCATTGTGCTATGCCTGTAGCACAAAACCCTTGGGTGTAGCTTACTTGCCATAAATAGGTTTCACCACCGCAACTATTAGCTAAATTAGTGGTGTTGGTTGTTTGTACATTTAAGGGTGAACAGCCGTTACTAGTATCTAAAGTAAAGGTTGGGGTTAATTCGGGTTCAATACAAATGGTATTTGTTACTGTATTGGTAGTGCCGCAAAAGTTTTGAGCGTATAAAGACACAGTGTATGTACCTGGCATTGTATAGGTATGCGAAGG
>NZ_VSDQ01000184.1:0-383 GCF_008085455.1 Seonamhaeicola marinus
CGTAGAAACGGTTAATAAGTCTATAGGTTCACTATTTTCAAACAACTGAAAAACAGCCTCAAAAATATATTGATGGGCCTCTTTATAAAAAGCTTCAGGACTTAAAATATCAATAACTTCATCAACACCCTTTTTATCAATCATCATAGCACCTAACACAACTTCCTCTAAATCAATTGCTTGAGGTGGTATTTTACCCTTTTCTAGGTTAATTAAGGTGCTTTTATCTACTTTATATCCTTGGATTTGGTTAGGCTGTTTCATAACTACGAAAGTAACTAAAAAGTTAGTGCCATTTACAATTAGGCAACATTGGGTTTTTAACTAACAGTTAACAATTTAACTGTTAATAACTTAAAAAAATTGTGGATAAGCTCAAAAAA
>NZ_VSDQ01000565.1:0-385 GCF_008085455.1 Seonamhaeicola marinus
ATATTGATATCAAGTTACAAGGTGATACGTTTGATGATGCTTACCACGCAGCCATGTTAGAGTGTAATAGTACAGGCAAAATATTTATTCATCCATTTGATGATGAAAAAGTAATTGAAGGGCAAGCAACTGTAGGTTTAGAAATAATAGAACAAAGTAATAAAACTATTGATTATGTTTTTATACCTATTGGTGGCGGTGGTTTAGCAGCAGGTTTATCAACCGTTTTTAAAACCATGTCGCCTAAAACAAAAATAATAGGAGTTGAGCCGCAAGGAGCACAATCTATGGCTACTTCAATAAAAAATAATGAAAACACAACTTTAGAAAATATTGATAAGTTTGTTGATGGTGCTGCTGTTAAGCGCGTAGGTAATTTAACTTT
>NZ_VSDQ01000540.1:0-386 GCF_008085455.1 Seonamhaeicola marinus
CAGGTAGTAATTTTACCTCATAATTAATACTAAAAAAATCAGGTATGTATTTAATGTTATTCATTTTAGTTATAACCATTGGGTTATTTGTATGGGGCAAGTTTACGCCAGATATTGTGGCGCTAATTTCAATGATTAGTTTATACTTAACGGGTATTTTAACAGCTTCTGAAACACTTAGTGGCTTTAGTAACCCTACAGTAATTATGATTGCCGCCCTATTTATTATTGGTGAAGGAATTGCACAAACTGGATGGACGGCTATGGCCGGAAAAAAGTTTGTAGAATGGGCTGGTAAAAGTATTCCTAAACTTTTAGTTATTGTTAGTTTAGGCGCCGGTGTACTATCTGGTTTTGTTAGTAATACTGGTACTGTTGCTACTTTA
>NZ_VSDQ01000096.1:0-386 GCF_008085455.1 Seonamhaeicola marinus
AGTTTTTTTGAGTCTTTCCCAGTTGGCTTAAAAAAGGCAAAAGATAGAGTAGTGTCTTATTGGGATCAATTAGGGGCTATATTTACACCAAGTACTGGTGCTTATAAAGGTGTAGGTGGTTTTAAAGCCATTTATGATATTTTTCCTAAAACTTGGAGCTGGCAATCATTTTGGAGTATAACTGCCTTTTTATCTATTATGCTTGGGGTTTTAAACTTATTACCAATTCCTGCTCTAGATGGTGGCCATGTTATGTTTTTATTGTATGAAATGGTTTCAGGAAGAAAACCTGGTGATAAATTTATGGAGTATGCACAAATGGTTGGTTTCTTTATTTTAATAGCTTTAGTACTGTTTGCAAACGGCAATGATATCTACAAAGCAAT
>NZ_VSDQ01000155.1:0-386 GCF_008085455.1 Seonamhaeicola marinus
GTAATGTGGGATAAATGCGGTATGTCTAGAAATGAACAAGGCTTAAAAGAAGCTATGGTTGAAATTAAAGCCATCCGTGAAGAATTTTGGAAAGAAGTATCAGTGCCTGGTGGCGCAAATGAAATGAATCCTGAATTAGAAAAAGCAGGACGCGTTGCAGACTTTTTAGAGTTAGGTGAATTATTTGCTAAAGATGCTTTAACAAGAGAAGAATCTTGTGGTGGACATTTTAGAGAAGAATCTGCTGAAGAATCAGGACCTCAAAAAGGCGAGGCAAAGCGTAATGATAAAGATTTTGCATTTGTATCTGCTTGGGAATATAAAGGAGAACCAGCTGATGCGGTACTTCATAAAGAAGAATTAGAATTTAAGGATATTGAATTAAA
>NZ_VSDQ01000172.1:0-367 GCF_008085455.1 Seonamhaeicola marinus
TGTTGTAGTTGGTAATGCTTTAACGTATAGTTTTATGCCTAATTTTCAAGCTACATTGTTAAGTAAATTTGTGGGTGAGCAATATATGGGTAATATAGATTCTGAATTTTCTAAGCTAGATAGTTATTTTGTAAACGATTTAAATGTTGTTTACGAAATTGAAACAAAATCTATTTTTAAATCTATTATCCTAACAGGGTTGGTAAATAATATTTTTGGTGAAAAATATATTTCAAATGGGTTTTTCTTCACATTTGATGATGATTGGTCTGTACCTGGTGAAGTTTCTACAATAGAAGGAGCTGGTTACTACCCACAAGCAACCACTAACTTTTTATTGGGTGTAACTTTAAAGTTTTAAAATAGG
>NZ_VSDQ01000172.1:386-1150 GCF_008085455.1 Seonamhaeicola marinus
ATTTTTTCCTGAAACTGAGATTTACCCTTTGAACCTGATGAAGTTAGTACTTACGTAGGGAAAAGTGAATGTTTTATTGTAAATAATACATGGGTTTTTTTAAAACCTGCACTTCGTAAAAACGGGGCGTTCTACCTAAAGTTGTCATTTTAAAGCATGTGTAAATGATAACAATAACAGTAAACAACAAACCCCAAAGCGCACCTAAAAACATTTCATTACAACAGTTTTTAACAAACACGGTATCATCAACCCAAGGCATTGCTGTAGCTATTAACCAAGAAATAATTGCAAAAGCCAATTGGGAAAACAAAGTGCTTTTTAACGGCGATACTATTTTAATTATTCAAGCAACTCAAGGCGGATAAAAACTAAAAGCTATTAGGTTTTATGTAGCCATTAGCTTCAATATTAATTTAAATAATTTAAACACCAAAGGCTAATTGCCAACGGCTAAAAGCAATAAGGAATGAAAAAAAAGGACACTGCACCAACAGCGCAATTAATTACAAGAAACCCATTTCCAAATTCAAAAAAAATTTACGTTAAAGGGCAAATGCACCCCGAAATTAAAGTAGCTATGCGCCAAATAACGCTAAGTGATACTAAAGATTCAATGACGGGTAAAGTAACACCTAACGAGCCTGTTACGGTATATGACACATCGGGCCCGTACACAGATCCTGAAAAAGAAATTAACGTACACAACGGTATTGAAAGAATACGTGAGCCATGGATTTTGAATAGAAATGATGTTGAACAAT
>NZ_VSDQ01000299.1:0-387 GCF_008085455.1 Seonamhaeicola marinus
GACGCGGTATTTTACTTGGCGGAATTCCGGGAGTACCACCTGCAAAGGTGTTAATTTTAGGTGCTGGTGTAGTAGGTGTACAAGCGGCACGTATGGCTTCTGGTTTAGGTGCCAACGTATTTATTTTAGATATAAATATGAAAGCCTTAAGGCATGTTAGTGAAACTATGCCTAATAACGTTATTAGCGAATTTTCTAGTGAATATAATATAAGAAAGCATATTAAAGACGCCGATTTAATTATTGGTGGTGTACTTATAAAAGGTGCCAAAGCACCAAAACTTATAACAAGAGATATGCTTAAAGATATGCAGCCTGGTACTGTAATGGTTGATGTAGCTGTAGATCAAGGTGGCTGTTTTGAAACCACAAAACCAACTACCCACC
>NZ_VSDQ01000151.1:0-388 GCF_008085455.1 Seonamhaeicola marinus
TTCAAAGTCTCCCACCTATCCTACACATTACTTATCCAAAACCAATACTAAGCTATAGTAAAGGTGCACGGGGTCTTTTCGTCCCACAGCGGGTAAACGGCATCTTCACCGTTACTACAATTTCACCGAGCTCATGGCTGAGACAGTATCCAGATCGTTGCACCATTCGTGCAGGTCGGAACTTACCCGACAAGGAATTTCGCTACCTTAGGACCGTTATAGTTACGGCCGCCGTTTACTGGGGCTTCATTTCAGATCTTCGCCGAAGCTAAACCCTCCACTTAACCTTCCAGCACCGGGCAGGTGTCAGGCCATATACGTCATCTTTCAATTTAGCATAGCCCTGTGTTTTTGATAAACAGTCGCCTGGATCTTTTCACTGCGGCCC
>NZ_VSDQ01000813.1:0-389 GCF_008085455.1 Seonamhaeicola marinus
CTATGGGCGAGAAAATATTAGACCACATTATTAAGGTAGCTAGCGGCGAAGTACCATCAAAAGCGGTACTACATGGTAATAACGATTTTATTCCTTGGAAAAGAGGCGTTTCATTATAAAAAGTAAAGACATAGAATGAATTTATTAAATAGAAATACAGCATCTGTAAATACATATACAGAAAGAATAGTTCAATTTGGAGAAGGTAATTTTTTAAGAGCCTTTGCCAATTGGATGATACACGAAATGAATAAACAAGCTGGTTTTGATGCCGGTGTTGTAGCCGTTCAGCCAATTAATCAAGGTTTAATTAAAATGCTAAACGACCAAGATGGTTTGTACACACTTTACCTTAACGGTATTAAAAACGGTGAAGCTATAAGCGAACA
>NZ_VSDQ01000679.1:0-914382 GCF_008085455.1 Seonamhaeicola marinus
AAAGGTTCTATTACATCTGTACAAGCGGTTTACGTACCTGCGGATGATTTAACTGACCCTGCTCCTGCTACTACCTTTGCTCACTTAGATGCTACTACAGTATTATCTCGTAAAATTGCTGAGTTAGGTATTTATCCTGCGGTAGACCCATTAGATTCTACATCAAGAATCTTAACTCCAGAAATTTTAGGAAACGAGCATTACGCTTGTGCACAAAGAGTAAAAGAGTTATTACAACGTTATAAAGAGCTACAAGATATTATTGCTATCTTAGGTATGGAAGAGCTTTCTGAAGAAGATAAATTAGCTGTATCTCGTGCACGTAGAGTTCAACGTTTCTTATCTCAACCTTTCCACGTAGCTGAACAGTTTACAGGTATCCCAGGTGTTTTAGTAGATATTAAAGATACCATTAAAGGATTTAACATGATTATGGATGGTGAATTAGATCATTTACCAGAAGCAGCATTTAACCTTAAAGGTACTATCGAGGAAGCTATGGAAGCTGGTGAGAAAATGCTTGCTGAGGCTTAAACCGAAGCAAGTGCTGAGCTTAATTCAGCATCGTATATAACTAATAACTAATAATATCCTGAAACAAGTTCAGGATTGTTAAACAAGTTTAACATGTATTTAGAAATTGTATCACCAGAAGCCACATTGTTTAGTGGAGATGTAGAATCTGTTGCTGTACCAGGTGTGAATGGCGAGTTCCAAATGCTTAAAGATCACGCCCCGATTGTTTCCATTCTTAAAGAAGGAAACGTAAAAATTGTTGGAAATATATCATTAAACGAAGAGGTTGAATCAAAATTCACCAAATCTGATAATGGGTTTTGGTTGGCAATAAATTCTGGGACTATAGAAATGAAAGACAATAAAGTGATAGTTTTAGCAGACTAGACTTTAGGTTTAAAAACAATATTTAAAAAAGCCTTACTTCTTCAAGTAAGGCTTTTTTATTTAAGTATGCTTTTTATACAAATCTAAAATACGTTTCAATAGAATGTCTATCAGGCAAATTCATTTAGCTGCTTTCAATTAGAACCTAAAAATGAAAGATTTTAATTCTTTTTCCAAATAGCCTACATAGATTAGAACTGAGGAATTTTGCTTAAGTCAACCCCTAGCACCTCTTTCGAAATTTCATTTAATGAGGCATAGTCCCCCTCAAAATGATATGTTGACTGTGTATGCGTTATTTTTTCTCCTGGTTTTAACTCCTTGGCTGCAGAAGATGATTCAAACTCATAAAATGGCCAATTATGACCTAAAGCTTCATCTACATTACCATTAAAAATATTTATGACATCACCACAATAAGGTGCTTTATTTTCCGGTAATGAGTTTACAAAAACACCATCATTTGGAAAACTAAAAGTAACAATGTTTAACAAATTGTTTTCCTCAGAATAACTTCCCATAACATTCTTAGTGTGCTGAGGCAGGGTTCCTATTTTATTTAGTCCTAAAGCATCTGCTTTATAAAATACGATACCATTTTCTATTTGCATTCTATCTGCAGTTGTTTTTGTGAAATACTCCGTTATAGAATCGGTGTCTTTAGTCAATGGGATAATAACTCTATTATCTGCTGTTGTATCCATACAGCCCAACTCCCATAGAGAAATTAAGCCCGAAGCTTTATTCCATTGTGTTTCACCAATATTTACCATAGTAGTTCTTGTACTAAAACCAACATAAGACAATGCATTCAAATCTATATTCAAGTCGTTTTCTATTTGTTCTTTATTAAGGATAGAAATCTGTCTATCTAAGTCAACAGAAAATGTATAATTATGATCATTAACCACCTTCATCTTACCAAAATAAGTAATGGAATGATCTGTTCTTTCCTTTTCAATAAACTTAACCTTATCAAGATCAATTGGCGTTTTAATGTTGTCGTCTGTTTGAGCAACCCCTTCGTCAAAAAACAACGCATATTTGCCAAATTGAGGCGCAAACCAAACTCTACTTTCTCCTCCTAATGCAGCCATATTTGAAACATGAGTACCATTCTCAATGAGCTTGGTATTGAAATAACCATAACTCTTTCCTTTCATTCCCTTAGAAGAACTCGTAAAAACTCTTCCCTGATATACCCCCGAAACCGCTACCAACGATTCTCCAGACCTTAAAACCTCAATGCCCTCTATAGGTTGAAGCCTCTTTAAATCTTCTGCAAATGTTTTAATACTTTTGTCCTTATTACATGAATATATGAGAGCACATATTAAGAGAATTATGATTTGATTTAGATGTAGTTTCATTCTTTATAAAGAGTTTATATAATCCTCTAAGTTAACACTTCTATCTAAATTCATTTTCTTTCTAATTCTATGCCTTGATGTATGAACAGATTCTACAGAAATACCAAGAAGCCTTGACATTTCCTTACTAGAAAAGTTAAGTTTTATTAATGCACATATTTTTTGGTCACCCTGACTTAGTTTTGGATATTTTTCAAACATCTTCTTATAAAAATCTTTGTTCACATCAATAAAACGTAGTTTAAATTCTTCCCAATTCTGATTATTACTCACAGAAATTGAACGCAAAACTTTATTAACCTCATGCACCTTAATCTTTTCGTCCTTTACCCTTACTTTAGATTTTAATGTTTTTAGGAACTCTTCTTTCTCTATTAGTTGAAGTGCCGAAGCCGCCAATTCTTTATTCTTCAACTCTAATAATTCCTGAGTTTTCTTGTTCTCGAGCTCTTGGTTTCTTCTTATTAATGCCTTCTCAGCTTTATGTCTCTCTCGTAAATGTTTAACATAGATAAGACCAATAATTACAACAGAAATTATAGAAACAAGTAAAATTATCCGCTCTAGCTTGCCAATCTCCTCCTCCTGCTCCAATTGTTTTAAGTATTGCTCTTTAATCTGCTGTTCCTGCTTTAGTTTTTCAATTCTATACGTATCCTTAATCTCCATTAAAGATTGATTATTAGAACTCCTTGTATCAAAAAACTGCCTATCTAATTCCTTGGCCGACTTAAGGTGCGAAAAGGCACTAACATAATCATTCCGCTTTAAAAACAATTCAGTTAACTTTTCATGTACCAATGGTGTAAAATCAATATGAGAGGTGTACTTTTTTGATATTTCCAAAGACTTCATATAATAAGATTCACTCTTCTTTAAGTCGTCCATATCTAGATAAATATCTCCCCATTGTTTATAAAACAAGACCAAATAGGGTTTATTATTAGACTCAAACCAAGGGTAAATAGTATCCATTAACGCCAAAGCTTCCTCTTGCTTATTGCTTTGTGATAAAACAAAAGACTTTTCAAAATCAACCAAAGCTATTGGAAAAGTAGAATTAGGATCTGGTTTAAGGCGATAACAACTATCTAAATACACCTCAGCAATTTCAGGGTTATTTAACTCTCTATACGTACTAGCTATAAAATAATAATAAGGTATAAGAGCTCCCTCTTCTACTATACTATCTTCCTTTACCAGAACCTTTTGAATTTCCAATGCTTTATTAAGATACTTTAAAGATTCTTCCTCCCTTTTATAATAGCTGTATATCCTACCTAATCTATGATAAATTAATGACTTTATGTTTAGGTTATTAGAATTATCAGTAAGTATCAAAGCACTCCAATATGCATCATAAGCCTTAGAGTAATTAGCTTGATTTTCAATAATGTTAGCCTTAGTTAATAAATCATTAGCTGCGGCAATTGTATCTCCAGCCTTTAAAAACTCCTCAAAACTTAATTGAAGTAAAACTAGAGAGCTATCAGGATCCTTAAACCTAAGTTCATTGGCCTGATCTCTTAGTTTTAAGGCTTTAGGATTAACTGGCACGGTTTGTAATGAATCTGGTGTTAATCCAAAAAACTGAGTTGAAACAAACAGAAAGAATACTTTATTAAAGTTAAATCTGAATAATTGATTTATTGTTTTGACTACTAAATTCATTTCGTTCTTAGTTTAAGTGGTAAAAGCTAAAATAGCCTAAACCAACTTTAATATAGTCAAAAATAACTTGATATAAACTGTACAAAATAAGAAAACGAAGACTTTTTGACCTTATCTAAAAAAGCTTAAATAAAATTCAACAACCTGACAATCAATTTATTACATAAACAGTAAAACAAAATAACACTAACACTAGCTTCATTTTTAAAATTGACAATCTAAAATCCGAAATCCACAGAGATTAAAAGAAAATAACTACACAAATTTAGTTTTATTATCACAAACTGAAAGCTGAACAAAAAACATACAACATTTAACTGTTTGGTTTTCAATAATTTAAAAGTGTTAAAATTTAGATTAAATCAAGTTTTTTGGAATCAAAAATAATTACCTGTCAAGTAAGAATGAAGTAAATCTCAAATGATTACCTCTTTTCTCTCCCTAATTTTCGGCCTTATTAACTAAACTAAATATATGATGAAATTAAACTTTTGTTTGAAACAAAGCACGAGGTCTATTCTCTTTTCGGCTTTGTTTATTCTTGTTTGTAGCAGCGTTTATGCTCAAAACAAAACTATCAAAGGTGTAGTTAAAGCTAGTGACGGATTTCCTTTGCCGGGAGTTACTGTTCTTTTAAAAGGAACTACAACAGGAACGGCTTCAGACTTCGATGGAAATTACGAAATAGCGGCAAACACCAATGATGTACTTGTTTTCAGTTTTATTGGTTACACAACGAAAGAAGTAACTGTAGGTGAGAGTTCTACTCTTAATGTTACTTTAGATGAAAACTTATCGCAACTAGAAGAAGTTGTTGTTGTAGGTTATGGTACTCAGAAAAAGAAAGAAGTTACAGGAGCTGTTGCCAAGGTAAGCGCAGACGAAATTGTTAAAGCCCCTGTAGCAGATTTAGGAGCGGCCATTCAAGGTAAAGTTGCCGGTGTTAACATTCAGGCTGCCAGTGGTAGACCAGGAGAATCTTCTAATGTACAAATTCGTGGTTTAGCATCTGTAAATGGTGGACAGCCGCTTTACATTGTAGATAATATTCCTCAAGAAGGTAATCCGAACATTCCGCCAGAACAAATTGAATCCATTGATATCTTAAAAGATGGTGCATCTGCAGCAATTTATGGTATTAGAGCAACTGGAGGTGTAATTCTTATTACTACTAAAAAAGGTAAGTCAGGTAATATGAAGGTAGATATGTCCACATACACTGGTATTCAAAATATAACATCAGGGACACCTTTAATGAATACCGCAGAACAACTTTACGCCTTAGAGGTAACTACGGAGCAATTGGGTGACGAACCTCTAACATTCTGGTTTCAACCAGATGCATTAGATTATGACACAGACTTTGTTAACGATGTTCAAAATGACAATGCTATAGTTCAAAATGCTAACCTAAACATTTCTGGAGGTCTTCAAGATTTAACATTCAACTTTGCAACCAACTATTTTAAGCAAGATGGTGTGCTAATTAATTCTGGTTTCAATCGTTTATCTAACAGAATTACAGGTCAATTCAGTAAAGGGAAATTTAAAGCTTTTGCAACTATAGGTATTACTACAGAAAATAGGACTCAAGAACCTTGGTCTTTATACGAATATGCCATAGGACAATCTCCATGGAGTAGACCTTTAAGTGACATTCCTAGTGTTGGGCAAAATACTGTAGAACTGGATGTTGGAAACGAGATTTTCTATAGTTTCTTATCAAGACAATTAGACAACACTGATGAAAGAGAAACCAAATCTAATAACATTGCTTTAAACCTAGAATACGAAGTACTAGACGGTTTAAAATATAAATTAAACTTGGGTAGAAATGAGTGGAACTATTTTAGAAAATTCTTTCAACCACAATACTTAGCACTTGATAGAAATGGTGAGTTAAATGCAACAGCATCACGCCCACAAGCGCTTTTAGACGAAGACTATATTTTCACAAAAAGAGAAACTATAGAGCATATTCTTAATTACTCAAAGAGTTTCGGTTTACATAATCTGAATCTTTTAGGTGTAATGTCTTATGAAAGGTTTAAGTCAAGAACGGTTGGTGTAGGTGTTGTTTTTGATGAAAACGCAAGTAATGACATTCAAACATTAGGCGCTGGCGCAGAAGGTATTAAACCTAACTCATATAACATAAACAGAACGCTAGCTGGTAAATTAGCAAGGGTACAGTACAACTACAATTCAAAATACTTATTCTCTGCTAGTTACAGACGTGATGGGTCTTCAAAATTCTCAAGTGATAACAAATACGGAGATTTCTACGGTTTTTCAGCTGGTTGGAACGTTCACGAAGAAAACTGGTTTAATATTCCTTCAGTAAACTCTTTAAAAATTAGAGGAAGCTGGGCAGAATTAGGATATGAAGGTGTTTCCGATTACTCCTACCAACCAGTAATTGAAACAGGAATTAACTATCCATTTGGTTTTGATGAAGATTTGCAGTTTGGATCTGTTCAAAGACGTTATGCTTCAGATATTTTCTGGGAAACAACGGTTTCAAAAAACATCGGTATTGAGTTATCTATGTTTAAAAACAGACTTAACATTACTGCAGATTACTACCAAAATGATAAAAAAGACATGCTTCTGCAACAACGTATAGCACCATCATCTGGTACTTATCAACCTAGAGCAGCAGCACAATTTAACTTTATCAATATTAACGCTGGTAACATGTACAATAAAGGTGTTGAGATTGCGGCAAGTTATAAGAATAACTTTGGCGATTTAAAATTTAACATTGCTGGTACATTCACAAAAAACACCAATAAAGTTACAGATTTAAATGGTGTTGAAAGAGGCTATGCAAACGGTAGACCAATTCAATCTAGAGGAACGAATGTAGAGTTTACAACATTCCTTGCTGAAGGCTATGAGGCTGGTGCATTCTTCCTATTCCAAACAGATGGAATTCTTAAATCACAAGCAGAGGTAGATGAGTACACAAGCAGTGTAGACACTAGAAATTTAAGTACACCAAGACCTGGTGACATGAGGTATAAAGATGCTAACGGCGATGGAATTATTGATGACAATGACAGGGTGTACTCTGGTTCTGGGCAACCAGAATTTGAAGCAGGTTTAAACCTTAACTTAAAATACAAAGGTTTTGATTTTGATGTTCAGGCCTATTACGTTGGTGGTACCGAAATTTATAACGGCGCTAAATTATATGCTTACGGTGCTGGAAGACACAAAGATTTACTGGATATGTGGAGCCCTCAAAATCCAACATCTAACATTCCAACATTTAGGCAAGACGCTTTCCACAGTAATTTCAGAGCAGCATCAGACTATTTCTTAGAAGATGGTTCTTATTTAAGAATTAGAACCTTAACGCTTGGATACTCTATTCCAAACATTGAAGAAATGGGATTAGATAGAGCTAGAGTGTTTTTAACGTCTACTAACCCATTTACATTTACTAGCTATACGGGTTACGATCCAGAAGTAGGTGGTGATGGAATATTTACAAGAGGTGTAGATAGTGGTAGCTATCCTGTAACACGCCAGTTCATGTTAGGTGTTCAGTTAGGTTTCTAAAAAATAAAAAAACTATTATGAAAATATTTAAAAATAAAATTTTAATCGTAGTCTTCTTAAGCCTTGTTGCTTTTGTAAGTTGTGATGAAAGTCATTTCCTAGAGGAAATTAATCCCAATGCCATAACAACGGAAACGTTTTGGCAATCTGAAAAACAGTTTAACAGTGCATTAACCACTGTTTATGGTGCGCTTCAGTTTCAAAGCGTAAGTGGTGGTGAGCTACAATATGAGTTTGTTTTGGGAGATATTTGTGGTACAGAATCATGGTATCGTCCTAATGCATTTAGAAACTTAACGTATAACGACGGTATCTATCATGTTACAGATAAATGGAACGAGTTATATGTTGGAATCTTTAGAGCTAATCAAGTAGTGCAGTTCATTCAAGAAGCGGACCCTACTGTATTTAACGGTAACTCCAAGGCCGAAATTGAAGCTCAGGCACGTTTTTTAAGAGCATTTTTCTACTTTCAAGTAGCGCATACCTATGGTGGTGGTGTAATTCATGATAAAGTAGCTGAAGGTCTTGAAGATTTCAATAAGCCTTTTTCTTCTATCGAAGCGATTACAACACAAATGATCATTCCTGATTTAGAATTTGCTATTGATAATCTGCCTCAGGTTTGGAGTGACGATGATGATACAGGTCGTGCAACTTGGGGTGCTGCAACAACACTTTTAGGAAAAGTCTATTTATATGATGAAAACTGGAGTATGGCAGCTGGTTTATTTAAGGAAGTCATAGACTCTGGTGTATACAGCTTAACTAGAGATATAACAGATAACTTTTGGCATGAAAATGAGTTCAATGAAGAATCTATATTTGAAGTAAACTATTCTTTTGATATAGCACCTGGTGTACCTGGAGCCGCTGTAGATGATAATGCTAACGAATCTGGTGCAGAATCTTCTGCCTTAGCAACGGCTGTAGGCCAATTAAACTTTGGGGCATTTAATACGATTTTACCATCATACATACTTCACGAAATGTTAGTTTATGATGAAGTGGATCCAGATAACCCAATTAATGACGGGAATCAAGAATCTAGAAGAATGAATGCTACAATTGCTCCTAGAAATGGAGAAGGTCTTTACTATGGTGTACCCTATGGTACTAAAGGAGGCTGGGCATTCGGACAAAGTGCTTATGTAAAGAAACACTCTAACTGGTACCACTTGCCTGCCGAACCTGCGCAAAGTAGATCTGGTATTAACTTCAGACATATGCGCTATGCAGACGTCTTACTAATGTATGCTGAAGCAATAATAAATGCTAGTGGAGATTTTACAACTGCCATAGAATATGTAGACATGGTAAGAAGACGTGCAGGTGTTTATACACTTCAACAATATATGGATATGAATGGTGGTATGTTCCCGCAATTTCATGTAAGTAGACAGGTTCATGGAGCACATCCAATGGTACCTGCAAATGCAGAAAATGTATTAACACATATTCAAAGAGTTGAAAGAACCCTGGAACTTTGTTTTGAAGGTCATAGATGGAAAGACTTAGTTCGTTGGGGTATTGTAAAAGAAGTGTTTGATGAGCTAAATGCAGACGAGCAATGGAGAGAAGCTAATAAAGATGGTGTACTTCAGGTTAACGATGGCGGTATTGCTCCTTTATTTATACTGGAAAGAATTAGACCAGATTTTAACCTTGCGTCTCAAAATTATAATGCTTCACAGCATGATTATTTCCCGATTCCTAGTGGAGAGGTACAAACTAACGAAGGTTTATCTAACTAAAAAATTGTTTGAATTATGAAAAAAATAAAAATTTTAATGGTATTAATTCTAACAGCAACGTTTTTTGTAAGCTGTTTTGAAGACGATACTATCGATACAGTAGAACCTAACCATAGAGTAATTGTAACTTCAGAAATGAATTTTGAAAATACTATTAACCCTGGTGGGCATATTGATTTTGGTGATTTATCTAGAGGGGTTACAACTAGAACGTGGACCTTTCCAGAAGCAAATACTCAAATTGCTGGCGAAGACGGAAATACCTCATCAAAAAACCTAATTAAAGGACTTTTTTATCAACCTGGAGTTTATAATGTTACATTAAACCAAACCTTTAAAGGAGATGTTTACCCAAATGAAGATAGCACGGTACCTAGTACCAACAGAGAGTTAGATACAACTATTGTAGTAACCGTATTAGACTGGGTAGAATCTAACTTAAAAGCATATTACGTTAATGACGACGGCTCTACTGGTGATGAATTAGATTTATCTGATAATGCTGAAAACGAAATTATAGCTAGTAAATATGTTCGATTAACATATTCAGCTGTAGGAGAACCTGAGGAGATCGTTTGGTCTTCTGCAGGAGGGAAACCTACTTCTCTTGAAACATCAGATGGTGTTGAAGTAGATATGAGATTTGGCAAATTAGGTAGTTGGGATCTACAATACATTGCCTCAAGAACGAGACCTACCGATGCAGACACAATTTTCATTAAAAACTTTATTAAGGTTTTACCCTCTACAGAACCTGTAGATTTAGATAGAGTTTTTGAAAAAGAAGGTAAAATTGCTTTAGAGTTTAGTAGGGAAATGGATCCTGAAAGTTTAAATAGAAACAACTTTACGGTAAGAATTGAAAATGGAGGCACTACTTTAAATCCAGCAGTAAGTTCAGCTGTTATAGATAGTGAAGAAGGTAATATTGTTTTATTGGAACTAGAAAATGAGCAATTATACAACGATGATCAAATATTTATATCCTACACTCCTGGAAGTCTTAGAACTTTAGATCTAGTAGATTCTGAAGCCTTTACAGACGCCTTGTTAACAGAATTTACCAACTTAGTTAATATTTTACCAGATACCGATTTCGATTATGGTTTTGAAGGTACAGACACCTCTAACTGGCCATACCTTTGGTGGGGCGGACATTGGGGAGAATTTACCCATAGCGTAAACCTTGATAATCCAAGAAGCGGCAACTACAGTCTTGAGGTAGAATACAACGCTAGAGGAGGAATGATTATTAGCCATAGAGATGGTGATGGTAATGACCTTAACTTTAGTGTTGAAAATGGCAAATCTTATGAGTTCGGATATTACATTTATGTTGAAGATTTAGGTTGGGATTTATATGGTAACATGTGGAATTCAGACATTAGATTCTATCCATCTAACTGGGCCTTTGAATTAATTCCAACAACATTTAATGAAGATTTCCCAACTGGTAAATGGGTGTATCAAAAACAAACATTTACTGCAACATTTACTGGTGATGTTACATGGTTAATTAGGGGATATAACGAATTTAATAATGCGCCTATTAAATTCTATTTAGATGATTTTATTTTATCTGAAGTACCATTTAGACCCTAAGAATATTAGTTTAGTTTAAATTGTTTAGGCTTCCCTAAAGAAGAAACTTTAGGGAAGCTTTTTTTATATCAAATAGAAAGACTCTACTTCACAACAAACTTTGAATAACCAACACGCTCCTCATTTTTCTCAAAGGAGATGAAATATACACCTTGTTTTAAATGGTCTACCGATATATTAAATCTAGATCTAGTAATGTCCATTTTCTTCACCAAATTTCCAACAACGCTATAAATCTTCATCTTAGAGTGCATTAAATTTTCAGAAACCACTACATTAAGCTCATCTCTTACCGGGTTCGGAAATAAAAAGAAAGACTTATCAATAAAAAAAGTTTCTTCATAAGTGCCTTGACACTCTTTATCCGTTCTTACTGCTATAGTATTGGTTCCGTTTTTTAAATCTAATCTAATGACATTAGCACTCGTTTGAATTTCCTTTCCATTAAGTTCTATATAATACTTAGTACTTCCTCCGAGATTAAGTGTTATAGAATCTTTAGAATCTGAAATTTTTGAAGTAACACTTAAAGGTTCTGGCTCCCCAATTTCAATCACAAATTGTATACTATAATCAGGATATTCTGTAATAGTAATAGTTACAGTATATGTTCCAACTTCTAAATCCTGAATATTTAATGAATTATTAAAATCGAAGTTTTCATTATAGCTATTAGGTCCTGAAACATTTACCTTATAATTATGCGGAAAAGTAGTAACTATATCAATGACACCATTATTCTCACCTACGCAGGTAGCTCCAATACCTTTGATCTTATAATTACTGGCTGGCAATTTTGATGGATCAAATTCCCTAATATTACTGCTAAAGTTAAATACCTGTAAGGTTACTGTACTTATATGCCCTCCATTATCGGAAAATGAAACTTCAATTTCATTATTCTCCTGAATTAAATCATAAGGAATTGGAATTTCTAACACGCCAAAAAAATTGTCTCGATCTTCTTGATCATCTCCTCGTATATTATCTGGAATTGCAATAGAAGAACCATTAAGCATAATATTTGGCGTTAATGACAATCCATGGTTACGTCCAACCCCAACTCTTAGTACAGCTTCACCATTATCAGCAAGATTAACACCATTAATATTAAATATTTCCGAAGCATTTGCAGATATCTGCTTTAAATATGCATCGGAGTAATACTTGGTTTCTTCAGATAATTCATCAATTTCAATATTCGAAGGGAAAGTAAACTCTATTACATAAGTTCCTTCTGGCGCAATTGTTAAGTCATTATTAAAAGTTGAATAATTATTAACGTCTAATATAGGAGGAGAACTATCACTAGTACCATTTAAACGTAAGTGACGCACTTCAATATTAGTTGCATTACTTAAGTTCCCAAAAAGATTTAAGTTCAATTCATGAGAAACAAAATCTAAATTATTTACCAAAACATATGCCTTATTATCTTGAACATAAGCATCAACCATGATATCTAAATTATCAGAAAAGGAATCTACTCGTGTTCCCTTAACATCTGCCAATAGATCGTAAAGTAAAATGGCCTCCGTATAAATGAAGTCACCGGTGTAACTGTTAGGTTCATTTTCTCTACGCATCATTCTTGACCCATGAACTGATGTTGGCCCTACGCCAGCGTTATATTGCCATTCAGCCTTAAGCATAAAGAAAGGCATTGCATAATTAATTTTATCTGCTCGCTCCATAAACTGCATCATCATAGAAACTGATGATTTCAACTTGAGCCAATACGTGTAAGGTGAGTGCCCGTTACCATTATAATCATGAGTTTGGGCATTATATTCTGAAACCATTAGAGGTTTTACCTTATCAAATTTCAGCATACTATATTGCTCCAACATATCCATTGTAGCCTCCATATTGCTTCCTTTTCGATATTTACTTTTTCCTCCAATTGAAGGGAAATCATATAAGTGTATAGTCCAGAAATCCATCTCTTCACCCGCTATGTCCATAAAATGTTTATCTCTATCATGCCAACGTTGAAAATTGTTCTTGTCAAAATCAGGAAAAGCAGCACAATAACCACCTACTTGAACATCATTATGAACCTTATGAATTTCCTCTGCAACCGTTTTATGAAACGTAAATACCTCAGTTAAATCGTGTGGTGTATCTGCGGTGGTCACTAAATCCCACAAAGGTTCATTTGTAATCTCCACAAAATTTGGTTTAGGTTTTCCTGTGACCCCACCTGTTCCATAAAATTCTTTGATATAAAGTGCTAAGAATTCTCCTGAAGCAGTACCAATTGGTTCCGAAGCTGTGTTCGTTTGAGAAAAGCTCCAGCCCTTATTAGTAGTTTTTCCATCAGGATAGAAAGGATGAATTTGTGTACAAAGAATCTGGTCATCTTTATCTTCATATTGATGCGCCCATGTTCTACCCGCATAACTATTTCTATTTTGTTGCCCGTAAAGCGCTATACTGGCGGGATTCGCAAAACCTGGTCTACTTGGATCTTCGTCTATATTATTTCTTAGATGCCATGAAATTGTACCAGTATTCCTTCCAATATATACATCTTTGTTACCTAAAAGATCTCCAATTACATTATTAAATTTATTGTCGGTATTCCAATTATTTTGGTTTACAGTACTGTGAAAATTAACAAACTTATGGCGATCAAAAGTATCAACACCACCTACAGCATGTTTAACGTTTAAATTAACATCTATAGTTGTTTGACTTAAAGCAAACTGAGAAATAAAAAAAAGGATTGGAAAGATCTTAATACGTGTTCCTTTCATAGTTTTTGTTTTAGTTAGTTTAGTACCTACTAAATTAACTTAAAACTGCATTTACATTGAAAGAACTAACTTGACATATACTACACAGAAAAGTGATATGTAGAACATAACTTTTTTTTTGTAGAACAAATCAACTATCTGAATATAAAATCCTTAATTCGAATAGTAAAACAAAAAACTTCAAATCTACTTTAAATATTTGCTTCTATACTTTTTA
This sequence comes from Seonamhaeicola marinus, assembly GCF_008085455.1. Taxonomy (NCBI): domain Bacteria; kingdom Pseudomonadati; phylum Bacteroidota; class Flavobacteriia; order Flavobacteriales; family Flavobacteriaceae; genus Seonamhaeicola; species Seonamhaeicola marinus. Next base: position 13,844 of record NZ_VSDQ01000679.1, read on the forward strand.
GGAGTAATATCCTTTACCTTTTTAAACTGTTTATGAAAGAAGGTTAATGATTCGTAACCGCAAGCAAAACCGATTTGAGCTACAGACCAATCAGTATCAATTAACATTCTTGCCGCAATGTTAATTCGGTACTCATTTAAAAAGGTGAAAAATGGTCTACCCATCATTTTACTAAAAAAGCGCGAAAAAGAGTGTTCCGACATGTTCACCAAATCTGCCAACTCTCTTAAAAATATCTTTCGTTGGTAATTAGCTTCAATAAAATCATGTATTTTGGTCATCCTACTGCCATATTCCGAAGGGATATCATCTTCAAAACTGGCATTAGACAAATACCTAAATTTACAATTAGCCAGCTTTAACAACAATTCCAATAATTTCACATACAAATCGTGACCTTCTATTAGTAATAACTCTTCAATATTAGGTCTTAAGAGCTCTACATCTTCGGCATCAAATATAATTCCTCGAGATGCAGCCCTTAACATATCGAATAACCCATTTAGCTCTGGCACTCTGGAATAGATACCTTTATTCCATTGCAAAACAATAGATTCTGGAGCTTCCCCGTCTTCTTGAAAATTCTTCCAGCAATGAGGTAAGTAAGACCGTAATAGCACTAGTTCTCCTGGCTCATAAGACCCTACATAATCACCTATAAATTTTGTCCCTTTACTCTTTCTTATAAAGGTGAGTTCATGCTGCGGATGAAAATGCCATGGTGCATCAAAATCCTCACCTTCATATCTGTAAGCCAAAATAGACCGTTTTTCACCAAGTTTTATTTGTTCAAGTACAGGTTTCATACCCTATTATGTCGTAATTTTAACCAAATTAATAAAAATTACGCAAAATAGTTTACTTATTCAACAAAATAAGATAATTATCATATGTATTTAATGGCAATATTTGTATTCTAGAAGAATCCCATTTTCTAATTTTTCCCAAAACAAAACACATAACCTTCTTAAAAACAAATAGTTAAAAACATATTAAAAATGAAAAAAAGCACACTTCCTGATCCGTTTAAAGAAGCAAGACAAGGCAAAGGTATTGGAGAAATGAATGACCAAAATGATCCTGTAAAAATGGTCTTAGGTCATAAAGATGTTAGAAGATGTGCTCACAATTGGAAGACATTTCAGTCGGGCGGTGATGAAGTTGGAAGAATTGTGGTACCATCTGAAGTTCATATTAGAGATACCCGTCAAATTCCTTTCGAAGTGGACCCGCCAGAACATAAGGGGTTTAGAGATTTATTAGACCCTTGGTTTAAACGTCCTTTAGAAGAGGCTTATCAAGAAGCGTTAACTAAAATAATTGATGGTGTTGTTGATGAAGCAATAGAAAAAGGGAACTTGGAGGTTGTTGAAGAATTCTCTTTGAAATTGCAATCTAGAGCTTTAACACTTTTACTTAATATTCCTTTTGAAGAGTCTGATTTATGGATATCTTGGGGAACTCACGTCTTTAGAAGCGAAGACACCGCGTTAGATGGAGATAAAGCCAATATACTTTATGATTACATTGATGCGCAAATAGACAAGGCCATAGAAAATCCAGGTGAAGATTTATATTCTGTTTTACTTGGCTCTGAGGTAGATGGTAAAAAAATGACCAAAGAAGAAGTTAAAGGCGTCCTTATTTTAACATTTGCAGGAGGTAGAGACACGGTCATTAATGCGGTAACTAACTCTATTGCCTATTTTGCTGATCATCCGGAATCTCTAAAGCGTTTACGTGATGAACCTGAAATAATGAATACTGCTATTGAAGAATTAATTCGTTATTTCTCACCTTTAACTCAGATGGGACGAGTAGCAACACAAGACACCCAAGTTTGCGAACACGCTGTGAAAGCTCAAAGCAGAATATCTATGTGTTGGGCTTCTGCTAACAGAGATGAACGCGTTTTTGAAAATGCCAATGAAGTTATTCTGGACCGTAAAGTAAATCCGCATGTGGCATTTGGTTTCGGAACACATAATTGTTTAGGTGCAACACACGCGCGTCAAATCATGAAAATCTTGCTTACAACACTTACTCAAAAAGTAGAATCTATGGAAATTATAGATTGCAAGGAAAACATTGAAGATTTAGATGAGTTTAAACGTAAAGTAGGATTTGATAGCATTCAAGTAAAATTCAACAAACTATAAATAATACAATAAAAGAAGATAAAATGGCAAAAATAACATTCATAACTAGCGATGGAAAATCTACTACAGTAGAGGGAACTTCTGGAAACATTATGGAACTGGCAGTTCAGAATAGAATTAAAGGAATTGACGGCGATTGTGGTGGCGTTTGTTCGTGTGCTACTTGTCATGTACATGTTAAACCAGAACATTGGGATTTAACAGGTGCACCAGATGAACTTGAAAATGATATGTTAGAGTTTGATGATAACGTTAGCGAGTATAGTCGATTATCATGTCAAATTAAAGTTACAGAAGAGCTAGATGGTTTAGAATTAACCGTTGCTAAATAAATTAACATGAGCACAACAACTAAGGGTCAGGTGTGTGTTGTTATTGGTGCTAGTCATGCTGGTGTAAACTTTGCTTTTAACCTTCGAAGAGAAGGGTGGGAAGGCGAAATTATAGTATATGATATTGATAAAGAATTTCCATATCATCGTCCACCATTATCAAAAGCATACTTAACAAGTGAAGAAGGGACAGAACATAGCTTACTATTTCCAAAAGAAAATTACCAAACCGATAATGTTTCTTTAAAACTTGGTATTGCTGTAAATAACATTAATAGAGAAAACAAATCAGTAACTTTAAGTGATGGTTTGGTTCAGTCTTACGATAAATTGGTAATTGCTACAGGCGCTAGACCGTTTATGCCTCCAATTAATGGTATTGACACAGCTAACAACCTTTTCCCAATGAGAACCGCAGAGGATTCGGTTAATATTAGAAAAGCTTTCAATGCTTCAGAAAAAAAACGTGTCGTAGTTATTGGTGGAGGTTATATTGGTTTAGAAACTGCAGCCTCTCTAAAAAAACTAGGAGCTCAAGTTGTTGTTTTGGAGCGCGAAGAGCGTGTTTTAGCCCGTGTAACAGCTCCGGTAATGTCTGAGTTTTTTACAGAATTACACCAAAGTAATAATGTTGAAATCTCAACGAATAAAAATGTTGTTTCAATTGAAACTAACGATGGGGTTAATACTATTGTTTGTGACGACAACTCAAAATATGAAGCAGATGTTATAGTTGTTGGTGTTGGCATTAGAGTAAACACAGAATTAGCTGAAAAGGCTGGTTTAACAATTGAAAATGGTATAAAAGTTAATGAAACGGCAAAGACCAATGATGATGACATATACGCCGTTGGAGACTGTACTTATCATTACAACCCTCACTACAAAACCAATCTAAGATTAGAATCTGTACAGAACGCTGTAGACCAAGCTAAAACTGCAGCAAAAGCAATATGTGGGCAAGAAGATATTATTTATGATAGTATTCCTTGGTTTTGGTCAGATCAATTTAATGTAAAACTTCAGATGGTTGGACTTTCAAATGGTTATAATCAAATAGTTACACGAAAAGAAGATACTAAAAATAGTTTTTCAACATGGTATTTTAAAGACGATGAGTTATTGGCTGTTGATGCGGTTAATTTTCCTAAGGCCTATATGTTGGGTACAAAATTTATCAAATCAGGACAAAAACTAGATAAAGCCAAATTAGAAGATATATCAATCCCCTTTAAACCAAATAATTTTATATAAGATATTTATGAGCACAATAAAATCTAAAGCAGCTGTTGCCCCGGGAGATGGAACATTCTCCATTGTAGAGACTGAAATTCATCCACCACAAAAAGATGAAGTATTGGTAAAAATAAAAGCTGCTGCTATATGTCATACAGATCATGATTCACTAACATGGGGAATGCCGATTGTAATGGGACATGAAGGTGCTGGAATTGTAGAAGCAATCGGACCAGATGTTACAAAAGTCGCCATTGGTGATGAAGTAATTTTAAACTGGGCAACTCCAAAATACGATAGTTTTCAATCTCAAATAGGTAACCAAAACATCTGTGAATGTAATTCTCCTGTTATGGCAAGCCATGCAGGTAAAATTTCAGGAGGACACCCTACTTTTGAATCGACCACATTGAACCAAGAACCTATAGAGCGCTCATTCAATTTAGGTACATTCTCTGAATATGCTTTAGTAAGATCCTCGGGTGTAGTAAAGAAAAATTCCAAAAAATTATCTTTTGAAGCTGCATCAACAATTAGTTGTGGCGTAATGACAGGATGTGGTTCTGTATTTAATACGGCTAAGCCTGAATGGGGAAGTTCTGTGGTAGTGCTAGGAACAGGAGGCGTTGGCCTAAACGTAGTACAAGCCGCAAGAATTTCTGGGGCGGCTAAAATTATTGCAGTTGATATTAACGAGCAACGTCTTGAGATGGCTAAACAATTTGGTGCAACAGATATTATACTTGCAGACAAAGATGACAAAGGTTTATTAAATGCAGCCGAAATAGTAAAAGGCATGACCAATGGCAGAGGTGCAGATTATGCTTTTGAATGTACTGCAGTTCCTGCTTTGGGTGTTGCTCCTTTAGCCATGATACGCAATGCAGGTACGGCTGTACAAGTAAGTGGTATTGAAGAAGAAATCACCGTAGATATGCGTCTATTTGAATGGGATAAAATATATATTAATCCATTATATGGTGGTGCAAAACCCGATATTGACTTCCCCAAATTCGAAGCCTTATATGAAAAGGGAGATCTAATATTAGAAGAAATGATTACACGGACTTATAAGCTTGAGGATTTGCAACAAGGATTTGATGATATGCTTGCAGGCCGAAATGCCAAAGGCGTAATTGTTTTTGATTAAATCAAATAAAAAACTAATCACATACGGCTTCAATTTACTTAGAAGCCGTATGCATAATATACCATCGTAAAGACCATATATTCCAATACTATTTAACCCTTAATTTTAAAATGAAAAAAAATCTTTTTCTTCTATCCGCTCTAATTATCTGTCAATGCATTTCTGCTCAAAGAAGCACAGAATTACTAGAAAATTGGAAATTCACAAATTACGATTTTGGTGCAGCCTTTCAAGAACATTTTGACGATAACAACTGGAAAGACATTACCATACCACACGACTGGGCAGTTAAAGAAGATTTTGATTTTACTCATGATATTCAATTAACCATGGTTATTCAGGATGGAGAAACGCAACCAAGATATAGAACAGGTAGAACAGGCGCCTTACCATATGTGGGTATTGGATGGTATAGAACTAAATACGATGTATCTTCTGAGGAGCTAAAACAAAAAGTCCAATTATTATTTGATGGTGCCATGAGTAACGCCAAAGTTTACGTAAATGGTAAATATGTTGGCGAACGTCCATTTGGATATATCTCTTTTTACTTTGATATCACTAAGTTTTTAAAACCTGGAACGAATTCAATTGCTGTAAGACTAGAAAATTTTGATAGTCAATCGCGCTGGTATCCTGGTGCTGGTTTATACAGAAAAGTTTCGATAATAAAAACTAACACTACACATGTTAAAACTTGGGGGACCTTTGTTACAACGCCAGAAATATCAAAGAAAAAAGCCCTAGTTAACGCCAAAGTAGAATTACTTGGTAGCGGAGATTTTACGGTTAAAAATGAAATTTATGATCCCAACGGAAAACTAATTACCCAAGAAAATGAAGTAATCGTAATAAAAGATGCAAAAACACTTAACCATAATTTTCAAATCTCAAAACCAAAACTTTGGAGTATTGAAACTCCAAATTTGTATACTCTAAAAACGACTGTTTTAGCTGAAGGAAAAGCAATAGACAGCTATAAAACTACTTTTGGTATAAGAAGTATTCGTTTTGAGATAGATGGTTTTTACTTAAATGATAAGAAGGTAAAGCTTAAAGGTGTTAACATGCATCATGATTTTGGTCCAGTGGGTGCTGCTTTCTATCCAGAACTTTTTGTACGTCAAATGAAAAAGATGAAAGAAATGGGTGTAAATGCCATTCGTTTCTCTCACAACCCTCCAGCTCCAGAAGCTTTAGACATTTGTGATAAAATGGGAATTTTGGCTATCGATGAGGCTTTTGATGAATGGCAAATTGGAAAAACGCTTAATGGGTATTCAAAGCAATTTGATTTATGGTCTAAAAAAGACCTTACCGATATGATTTTAAGAGACCGAAACCACCCTAGCATTATAATGTGGAGTATTGGTAATGAAATTATGGAACAATACAGAAGAGATCCTAATGGCATAACTAAATACTTAAATGATATTGTTAAATCTTTAGATACTACAAGAGCCACAACAGCAGGATTTAACTCGGCAAATAACGCTTTAGAAAGTGGTATGGCATCAACTGTTGATGTTACTGGCTTTAATTATAAACCAGGTATTTATCATAAAATTAAAGAACACTACCCTAATTTAAAATTCTACGCAAGTGAAACTGGCGGAGCTTTAAGCACACGAAACTCTTACAAATTCCCTGTAGTATTTGATACTGTTAGAAATGCAAGAGGCGCCTCGGCTAACGTAAAACTTTATAAAGATGGGCAACCAGGAAATTATGAAAACACAAACGTTCCTTGGGGATATGCCCCTTTCAAAGAGTTTGCTGCTCAAGACTATAACGATTTTGTATATGGTGAATTTGTTTGGACTGGTTATGATTACTTAGGTGAACCTTCTCCATACCACACAGCAAAATCTAGAAGTTCCTACTTTGCTCCTGTTGATATGGTTGGTCTTGAAAAAGATAAGTTCTATTTATATCAAAGTGAATGGAATGACAACAAAGAAACACTTCATGTTTTTCCGCATTGGACTTTACCAGAAATGGAAAACAAGACCTTACCTGTTGTTTGTTATACAACTTATGATAAAGCGGAACTATTTGTAAATGGAAAAAGCTACGGTATTAAAACTAAACAAAAGCCGGAAACTCCAGAATTTTTAGCAAAAAAGATTCAAAGAGAAGCATCTGGAGGCACAACTATGGCACAATTAAAAGCTTATGCTATTGTTTGGGATAACGTGTCTTATGAGCCTGGGGAAGTAAAGGTTGTAGCCTATAACAAAAAGGGTAAAAAAGTAGACGAAGTTTCTAGAGTTACTTCTCAAAAGCCTGCGAGCATCGAAATTAAAAATGAGGTAACCTCTCTCAGTAAAGGCGAAGTTGCAGTTTATGTTGTATCGGTATTAGATAAGAATGGTAATCTGTGTGTTAGATACAATGAAAATATGAAGATTAATGTAGATGGTGCTGCCGAGTTCCTAGCTTCGGGAAATGGGAACCCAACCAATGTCCAAAACCTGTCAAAACCTGAAAGAAGATTTTTTAATGGGCAAGCCGTTATCTATGCAAAATCAAATGCAGAAGGAGTTATCAATATAGCCGTGCAATCTAAAAATCTTAGTAAATCTAACTCATCGTTAATCGTAAAATAAAGCTATGGCATCAAGTTTTAAAACCGTAGAATTATCAGATACGCCTTTTGAATCTCAAGGCCTTCGTTTTTTAACAATAAAAACACCGCACCTACAAGGAAGAGGCGATATTTGTTTGTACGTTCCAGATGTCAAAGAGGCCGTAGATGATCTTCCTATTTACATACTTTTACATGGCGTTTATGGCAGTGCATGGATTTGGGCTATGAAAGGTGGTGCTCATAAAGCCGCTGAAAAGCTAATGAACACTAATACAATAGACCCCGCAATAATAGCAATGCCATCCGATGGCCTTTGGGGAGACGGGTCTGCATACTTTTCACATCATTCGAAAAGTTTTGATAATTGGATAGTCAATGATGTTGTAACAGCCATAAAGGAAAATATCCCACAAGCTAAAAATTCAATTGCTACTTGTATTGGTGGACTTTCTATGGGCGGCTATGGTGCACTAAGTCTTGGGGCTAAATTCCCTGAAAAATTCAAGGCCATTTCAGGACACAGTTCAATTACCAAATTAGAACAAATGGCTCTTTTTGTTGAAGAGCCTTTAAATGAATATCTAGATAACAACAACTTACCAGATGTTATTGACTGTATTAAGTTAAATAAAGATAAACTACCTAAATTAAGATTTGACTGCGGTATAAAAGATGAGCTAATTGAACCAAACAGATTACTTCATAAGGAACTCAAAGCATTAAATATTGATCATATTTATGAAGAATTTGATGGCGGTCATGAATGGCCTTATTGGATTAAGCACGTAGAAAAAACATTGAAGTTCTTTAATGCATATAAATAACCTTAACCAAGAGCTTCTTTTACTGCCTCAATATTTTTTTTAGAATTCCCAATGAAAATCTGGTCGTTAAACACAAAAACTGGTCTACTTAGAAAAGTATAGTGCTCTAAGATATAGTGCTTAAAGTCTCTTTCTTCAAGTTTTTGGTCTTTTAAACCCATTTCCTTGTATAATTTAGAACGCTTGCTAAAAAGGCTTTCATAGCTTCCAGAAAGCACATGCATTTCTTCCAATTGTTTTACTGTAATAGGTTCTGCCTTTATATCTTGCAGTACAAATTCCGATGAAAGATTAAGCTCTTTTAATATTCTAGTACAAGTATTGCACGTTTTTAGGTAATATACTTTTTTCATTTAAACAACTTTAACAACAAAAATAAAAGCAATAATAGGATTTAAAACTATATTTACCCAAAAAATATAAATTATGTCCTTTCCTTTAGAAGTATTGAAAAACACTCGTAAATCTCTTAAAAAAACCTTAGAGACTTTGTCTTTAGAGCAGTTAAACAAAACTCCTGAAGGGCATAAGAATAACATTATCTGGAATATAGGCCATGTTTTAGTAACAGAGCAACTTTTAGCCTATAGATTATCTGGCTTACCAACAATGGTAAGCGAAGAAATTATTGAAAAATATAAAAAAGGAACTGCTCCAGCAGGAGATGTTTCTCAAAATGAGGTGGATGACATTAAAAACCTCCTAGAGCCAACTATAGAGAAAACTGTCAAAGACTACGCTAAGGGCGCGTTTGTCAATTTTAAAGAATATACCGTATCTACAACCGGTAATACCTTAAAAAATATTGAAGATGCTTTAGAATTCATATTATTCCATGAAGGTATGCATATGGGAATAATAATGTCTTTGAAAAAATTGGTTTAGTTAAGATAAATTATATACCCAAAATTTACCCAAACTAGCCAGTCATTATTTTTGTTATACTCTAGATTATGGTTAAGTCCATCTACCCAATCGCTAAAGTAGTATTGCCATCTCATATCTAAAACAACATCGGCTAATCTACCAACTTTATATCTTACACCTACACTAGAAACAACAGACCATGTGCTACCTGGATTAGCATTTACAGAACCCGGAGCCCATGCAGAATAAAAGTTTCTAGAATCTGTAACATCTCCTAATTCAACATCTGGTAATGGGCTATCATACGTTGTTTTAACCTCTGGTGTATAAGATGTATAATGAACACCCAAACTGATGTATGGGGCAAACCTAGTTCCAAAAGATTGAAAGGACCTAATACTTAATGGGAAAAACTCTAACTGAGTTCCAATATCAAAGTTTTGCGCTACTCCTGTATGTCCTCTTAACTGATTAGCCTCTGGCGTATTCCTTAACTCGGTAGTACCATCAGGATTAGTTCTGTTTCCAACCCATTTCCCATAATGCTCTAGCTTAGTTCTATTCCAAGAAATCTCATTTCTTAGTTTAAAATGGTCATTAAAATAGGTATCAGTCGTGTAACAGTTACAATCAGCTCTATAAGCAAAATTTATATAATGAACGATACCAACACCTATACCAGAGTTTCCAAAATTAGTTTTAGAATCATTTCGACTACCAAAATCAGATCTAAACTGCAAAGGACCCGCAACTACTCCAATTTCATGGGAAAACCCTAATTGAGCACTTACAGAATTAACAAGAAAAAACAAGCAAAATATTGAAACTAAATGTTTTAAGTTAAGCATAATAAGGCTTCATTTTTAGAGGGCATTATAATAAACAAATATATAAAAACTCATTCAACATCCAAATATTTAGATTTTTGGATAATCACTAAAAAATAAGTTGTTGCGAATTTCAAAAAAAACACGATAAAATTTTACAGATAACGTATATTTGCCGCAATAAATTGTATTTTTTTCAAATCACATTTAATTTGAGCGTATGAAAAGTATTATAAAAGAATTTTTAGACCTCGTTAAACAACGTAATGGAAACGAGCCAGAGTTTTTACAAGCGGTTGAAGAAGTAGCTGAAACTGTAATTCCCTATATAGTAAAACATGATATATATTACGGCAAGAATATTTTACTAAGAATGGTAGAACCCGAACGTGTAATAACATTTAGAGTATGTTGGGTAGATGATGCTGGTGAAATTCAGGTAAACAGAGGTTATAGAATTCAGATGAATTCTGCAATTGGCCCCTATAAAGGTGGACTGCGCTTTCATCCTACCGTAAACATGAGTATCCTTAAGTTCTTAGCCTTTGAACAAGTATTTAAAAATAGCTTAACAACACTGCCTATGGGAGGTGGTAAAGGAGGTAGCGATTTTGATCCTAAAGGTAAAAGCGACAACGAAATTATGCGTTTTTGTCATGCATTTATGAGTGAACTTTTCAGACATATTGGTCATAATACAGATGTACCCGCTGGAGACATTGGCGTAGGAGCACGAGAAATTGGTTTCTTGTTTGGAATGTATAAAAAAATAAGTAATGGTTTCACAGGAGTTTTAACTGGGAAAGGCATGTCTTGGGGAGGCTCCCTAATTAGACCTGAAGCAACAGGTTATGGTACTGTTTATTTCGCAGAAAACATGCTTAAAACCAAGGGCGATAATTTAGAAGGTAAAAACGTAGTTATTTCGGGTTCAGGTAATGTGGCACAATTTGCCGCAGAAAAAGTAATTCAACTTGGCGGAAAGGTACTAACCTTATCTGATTCCTCTGGTTATATTTATGATAAAGATGGCATTGACAGAGAAAAACTAGAATTTGTAATGCATCTGAAAAATGTAAAAAGGGGAAGAATTAGCGAGTACCTTGAAACATATCCGAATGCCGAATTTATAAAAGGTAAAACACCTTGGGGTGTAAAATGTGATATTGCACTACCCTGCGCCACTCAGAATGAACTAACCGAAAATGATGCAAATGCATTACTAGAAAATGGATGTATCTGTGTTAGTGAAGGTGCAAATATGCCTTCAACAAAAGGTGCAATTGAAGCTTTTCATAAGGCCAAAATATTGTTTGCTCCAGGTAAGGCCTCTAATGCCGGTGGCGTTGCCACTTCTGGTCTTGAAATGACTCAAAACTCTTTAAGATTTAATTGGACAAGAGAAGAAGTAGATCTAAAACTTAAAGAAATAATGAGTAATATTCATGATTCATGTATTGAATATGGTAAAGATGATGATGGATATATAGATTATGTAAAAGGAGCCAATATTGCAGGTTTTGTAAAAGTAGCCGATGCTATGTTAGCTCAAGGTATTGTATAAATAACATCCCTAACCTGATTATTCAAAAGCTTCTCTTTCCTGAGAAGCTTTTTTTATATAATTATGATATTTTGAAACATAACTAACAACTAATAGATATATTTGAAGAATAACATCTTACTAAACTTGAACCAAATAAATACAAATAATTTTGACTTTCTAAGAGTTATTTTTGCCCTTACAGTGGCCATTTCACATTTCATTGAGTTAAGTGGAGTTAAAACAATTCAACATCTTTCACCTTTATTCAGCACAAGATTAGCCATTGATGGATTCTTTATAATAAGTGGATTTTTAATTGCAAAAAGTTATAATAAAAGTAGCTCAATAAAAGACTATATAATTCGCCGAATAAAGAGAATTGTACCTGCATACACTATTTTAATTATATGTTGTGCAATTTTTCTATATTTCATTTCTTCAAAAGATTTTCAATCCTACTTTATAAACAAACAATTTTGGAAATACCTAATTGCCAATTTAAGTTTTCAAAATTATATTGAACCTTGTTTACCTGGAGTTTTTGAAAAAAACAACATAAATGCTGTTAATGGTGCGTTATGGACCATTAAAATTGAAGAGGCATTTTACTTAATACTACCTGTTTTTTATTGGTTAGTAAATAAAAAGAAATGGAACATTTATTTTTTAACATTTATTATTTATTTATCCTCCATTATTTTCTTTAATTATTTTGTTCATGTAGATAAATATAGAATTGCAAAGCAACTCCCGGGTGCAATGTCTTTTTTTGTTACTGGTATATTACTTTATAACAATTTCTCCATTTTCATTAAACTTAAACATTATTTAATAGTACCATGCTTAATTATATTCATATTGGAACACTTTATTTTAAACACTCAGGTTCTCAAACCATTTTCTTATGGTTTTATGGTCTTCTATTTAGCCTACGGTTTTGAGTTTCTAAATAATTTCGGCAAGTATGGAGATTTCACATACGGCATATACATTTATCATTTCCCCGTAATTCAAACATTTGTTCATTTTGAACTCTACACAAAGTATAACCCCTTAATCATTGGAATTTTAACTTTCTTTGTAATAATTTTGCTATCCATTTTATCATGGAAACATATTGAATTACCAAATTTGCCCGAAAGTAGAAGAAAAAGACATGAAAATTTACTTGGTAAAATTTAGTTATTTTGGCTATAAAAAATATTATTTGCTTACTTAATTCGTTAGTTAATAGTTTACCATTAAGATAAAACTAAAAATACATGTTTAAAAGAGTCTTATTAGTTGTAATATTTCTAATTCCCTTAAAAAAAAGTGCCCAAGACTATTCCAATCAATGGCAAGGTCATTTTTCCTATTATGAAATTACAGAAGTTATAAAGACACAAAACAAAATTTATGCGGCATCTAATAATGCTGTTTTTAGTTTCGATTTGCAGACTAATGAAATTGAAGAATTCAATACCGTTAATGGATTATCGGGAGAAACAATTTCTACTATTTATTATAGTGAAATACATGATTTACTAATTGTAGGATATATAAATGGTCTTATAGAAGTTGTTTTCAATAATGATGACGACGTTCTATCCGTAGTTGATATACTCGAAAAAACAACTATTCAACCAAACGATAAAAGAATTAATCACTTTAATGAATACGAAGACAACCTATACATTTCAACTAATTTTGGAATATCTGTTTTTAATCTACAAAGATTAGAATTTGGCGACACCTTTTTTATAGGAGCAAATGGAAGTCAAGTAAAAGTAAATCAAACCACTATTTTTAACAATAACATTTATGCTTCCTGTTCTAATAGTAATGCAATAAAAAAGGGAGCATTGACCAATCCAAATTTGATTAATTATCAAAACTGGGATACAATTTCTACTGGAAATTATCTGTTTATTCAAAACTTTAATAACAGGTTATTTGCAATAGGAGAAAATAGGAGACTTTACGAAATTATAAATGATAATTTATTAGAATTGGCTCTATTTACAGATTCTGTAAATGACATTAAAACTTCCAGTTCCAGTCTAGTTATTACCACTACCAATAATGTTTATGTTTACAATGAGACTTTAGCTTTAAGCTCACAAATTCCAATTGACCCTAATTTTGACACCGACTATTTATCTGCAATTGTTGATGGAAACAACACTTATATTGGATCAAAACATTTCGGAGTTTTAGAAAGTATAACCTCTAACACCCCTGTTTTCGAAGAGATTCGTCCAGATGGCCCCCTGTTAAATACTCCATTTTCAATTAAATATGAAAATGGAAATTTATGGGTAGTATATGGCGGGTATAGTGCTACTTATAATTGGAACGGAGGTAAAAGTAGGACTGGAATTAGTCTTTTAAGTGAGAATAATTGGAGTAATATTAACTTTAATTCAATAAGCTCTGAAATTTCAGATCCACTTTTCTTATCACATATTGCAATTAACCCTAATGACTCTAAACAAGTATATATAAGCTCTTATTACTCAGGCTTAATTGAGATTAACGATGGTGTTTTTTCGTTAATTTACAACCAAAACAACAGTACTTTATCTCCTTTTGTAAATAATTTTCACTTAACATTAACTTCTAATTATGATAACGATGGCAACCTATGGGTTACCAACGGAAGGGTAGATAGGCCTCTAAACAAATTTTCAAATGGTAATTGGGAATCATTTGACTTTACATCGTTAATTGGAAACAGGTTTAACAACATAGGTTTCTCCAACATTGAGATTGATTCTAATAATAATCTCTTTTTTGGAAGTTTTGACTTTGGAATAATTGGTTTTAGTGAAAATGGCGGCAATCAAATCTTGAAAAGTATAATGGGCGAAGACAACAATATGCCTTCCAACAACGTGACTTCATGTGCCTTAGACAACAGAAATCAGCTTTGGATTGGAACCGACAGAGGGATTAGAGTGCTTTATAATTCATCTAGCTTTTTTGAGGAAGATAATGTTGTTGTTGAGGAGATTATTATTGAAGAAGATGGTATTGCCAAAGAACTACTGTTTCAGCAACTCATTTCAACGATAAAAGTGGATGGCTCCAACAATAAATGGGTCGGGACTGCAGATTCTGGTATATTTTATTTTTCTTCAGACGGACAGAACACTATTCACCATTTTACAAAAAGCAATTCTCCCCTCCCTTCAAACACTATAAACGACATATCTATTGATGGTAGCAATGGTGTTGTTTATATAGCCACCAGTAGAGGACTTGTATCCTTTAATTCGGGGAGTTCAAGTCCATTTGAAGATTTAACTAACGCCTACGCCTATCCAAACCCTGTGAGACCTGGTTTTAATATGGTTGACGAAAAAATTAAAATAAAAGATATCTCCGAAAACGTAAATATTAAAATTACAGATATTGAAGGGAATCTTGTTGCTGAAGCACAATCTAGAGTTAATCAAAGGTTTCGTGGCTATAACTTAGAAATTGATGGTGGTACTGCCTACTGGAATGGAAAAAATTTAGCCAATAATTTAGTTGCTTCTGGAGTCTATTTAATTATGCTTTCAGATTTG
Organism: Seonamhaeicola marinus; assembly: GCF_008085455.1. Taxonomy (NCBI): domain Bacteria; kingdom Pseudomonadati; phylum Bacteroidota; class Flavobacteriia; order Flavobacteriales; family Flavobacteriaceae; genus Seonamhaeicola; species Seonamhaeicola marinus. The sequence continues at coordinate 28,929 of NZ_VSDQ01000679.1, forward strand.
GATACTTTTGAAACTAATGTTATTAAACTAATGGTTGTTAGATAATGCATGTTAACACTAAAGCCATTGTTTTATCTAAGGTAAAGTACAAAGATTATGATCTTATTATAAAGTGTTACACGGAACAGTTTGGCATAATAAGTTTTATTCTTAAAGGTGTACTAAAAAGCAAGAAAAGAGGGACTAAAGTCGCCTATTTCCAATTGTTATCCCAGTTATCTTTGGTTCTTCAGTACAAAAATAACAGGTCATTGCAGTCTATTAAAGAAGTTAAACTAGAACACCATTATTCAAGCTTACATAGTAATGTTCTAAAAAGTGCAATTGTTATGTTCTTATCTGAAGTTTTGTCTAGTACATTACAAGAAGAAGAACATAACCAAACTTTGTATAGTTATATGGAAGCTACTTTACTTTGGCTTGATGAACATTCAAATTACTCCAATTTTCATTTATTGTTCTTACTTAATCTCACAAAATATTTAGGTTTTTATCCAGACACTTCAAATATTGAGTGTGGTTTTTTTAGCTTACTTGATGGAAGCTTTGTTGCCACCAAAACCAATAAAAACTGCATATCGGGAGATAATTTAACACTACTTAAACAGTTGTTAGGCACAACATTTGATGACCTTTCTTTGGTAAAAATAAATTCAAAACAAAGACAATCATTTTTAAATATGATTTTGCTATATTTTGAATTACATTTGGGGAATTTTAAACGCCCTAAATCCCTGGAAATATTTAATCAGGTTTTTAACTAATAGATGAAGGTTTTATACACATTTTTCTTCTTACTACTGGCAATTACCAATATAAAGGCTCAAAATATTAAGGTTTTAAATAACATTAGTAAAGAGCCTATTTTTGCTGTTGCCATTTATAACGTGGATAAATCTAAAAGTACGGTTACAAATTTTAGAGGTGAAGCAGATATAAGTCAGTTTAACGATACTGAATTTATTTTTTTAAAACATGTGTCTCATGTTTTAAAAAAAATAACCAAAAGTGACTTAGTAAATGGTACTACTATTTTTCTTGAATCTAATACTCGTGGACTTGATGAAATTGTTATTTCTGCATCCAAATTTCATCAAAACAGAAAAGATATACCTCAAACTATAGTAAGTTTAAACAAGGAAAGCATCCAGTTTGCTAATCCACAAACCAGTGCAGATTTGTTAGAGTCAACGGGGCAGGTATTTGTTCAAAAAAGTCAAATGGGAGGTGGTAGCCCAATGATTAGGGGCTTTTCCACAAATAGACTTTTAATTACTGTAGATGGGGTTAGAATGAATAATGCCATTTTTAGAGGAGGCAATTTGCACAATGTTATTTCTATAGATCCATTTTCAATTCAAAATACCGAAGTTACCTTAGGTGCTGGTTCGGTAATTTATGGAAGTGATGCCATAGGTGGCGTTATGAGCTTTTATACAAAGCAACCTCAACTTTCCTATAATGATTCTCTTTTGGTAAAATCTAATTTAGCACTTAGGTATGCCACTGCAAATAATGAAAATACGGGGCATTTAGATTTAAATCTTGGGTATAAAAAATGGGGGCTTTTAACGAATATTAGTTATACCAAATTCGGCGATTTAAAAATGGGAGCTCATGGTCCAAAAGAGTATTTAAGACCTGAGTTTGTAACCACTTCAAATAATATAGATCAGGTTATTCAAAATAGTGATTCGCAACTTCAAAAGTATACTGGATACGATCAACTTAACCTAATGCAAAAAGTTAAGTTTGAACCTTATGAAAACTTAAGTTTCGATTTGGGCTTACACTATACTACGACTTCTGACATTCCTCGTTATGACCGATTAATTCGATATAGTGGTAATAATCTAAAGTCTGCCGAATGGAATTACGGCCCGCAGCAGTGGTTTATGGCAAACTTTCAAGTAACTAAATTAAGTAGTTCCTCAAACTTATATGACAAAATAAAAACAACCATTGCATATCAAAACTTCCAAGAAAGTAGAACGGACAGAAATTTTAATTCAAACCTAAGAAACATAAGAGAAGAGACCGTTGATGCTTATTCTTTCAATCTAGATTTAGAAAAGAGACTAAATATAAAAACGCAATTCTTTTATGGTTTAGAATATGTTTACAATAAAGTTTTTTCTAAAGGAAAAGAGCAAAACATAATTGCCAATACATTTACCCCCTCTGTATCTAGATACCCAAATAAAGCTTCATGGCAGTCGGCTGCTATTTATACAAGTATAAAATATAAGCCTAATCCTAAGTTTGTATTTCAATCTGGTCTAAGATTTAATCACATTATCTCTAAGGCTAATTTTGAAGAAAATAACGCATACTTAAATCTGCCTTTTAATTCATCTAACAATAAAGCTGGTGCTTTAACAGGAACCGCCGGAATAACATGGTTTCCTAATGAAATAATGCAATGGAAGTTAAATGCCTCATCTGCATTTAGAGCTCCTAATATAGATGATATAGGTAAAGTATTTGATTCTGAACCTGGTTCTGTAGTGGTTCCCAATGAAAACTTAAAACCCGAATACGCTTATGGGGCTGAATTAGGCCTAAAACTTGACTTTGATAAAAAACTTATTATTGATTTAAGTTCTTACTATACCTATTTAGACAATGCTTTAGTGCGCAGGGATTATTCTCTAAACGGACAATCTCAAATTATTTATGACGGTGAACTTAGCAATGTCCAAGCTATTCAAAATGCTTCTAAAGCATGGATTTATGGGTTTGAGGCTGGTTTACAATTTGCAATTACTAATGAGCTATTATTAAGTTCTCAATATAGTATTATTGCCGGAACCGAAGAAGAAGGTGCCATTGAGGTTCCAATAAGACATGTTTCTCCTAATTTTGGAAACTTACACATAACATGGACTAATAATAATTTTAAAATTGATGCTTTTGCAATTTATAACAGTGAATTGTCTTTTAATCAATTAGCACCATCTGAGATAGAAAAAGACTTCCTATATGCTCTAGACGCCAACGGAAACCCGTATAGTCCTTCTTGGTACACTATAAACTTAAGAACCTTATACAAATTAAGTAATTCTACTACGCTTACCGCTGGTTTAGAAAACATTTCTAATCAACGTTACAGACCGTATTCTTCGGGTATTACAGCTCCTGGAAGAAACTTTATAATCTCCTTAAAATATAGTTTATAAGAAAGCTTAGCTGATTTACTATTTAAGCGCTTTCTTATGTATTACTATTCCGTTTGATAATTCAACCTTAGCAACAAAAACAGACGTTCTTAAATTAGATAATCTGAAGGTTTCAACATTGCGCTTACCTTTAAACTTACAAAGGCTTCTTCCAAAAACATCGTAAATTTCAATTGAAGTAATTTCTAAATTGTTCGAAACTGAAAACTGGACACTATCATCTTCCAATGAGATTATCTTTAAACTCTTACTAGATTCAAAATTATTTGGAGTAGACAACAAAGTATTTTTATATGTGATTTCAAATCTATCATTAAACTCACCCACTTCCGAAGTAAAGGTATAATCGGAACCCGAAAGATCATGTATTTTGTGTAATAAATTATCTTTTAAATAAATGCGACTATTTGTTAAGAACTCTCCTTGTATATCTGCAAGAGATAATTTATATAAGGTTGCAACTTCAATATTAGTCTTAAAACCAAGTTTAACAGCTTCATTATCTTCTTCTAAACTATTTGCTGCCCTACCTTGAATCATAAAACTCTTATTAGAATTTTCAATTTTAGAATACAGAATAGCGGCCTCATTTACTATAAGCTTAGGAGCATCGAAATAAAGACCATCATCAGTATTTGTAGCTCCATTTACATATGCCACAAGAACCTGATTAAATACACCATTATCGGATGTTAAATTTACCCAAAGCTTATTATCAAGTTTTTCAACTTTACGTTTTGTATGCGAATTCTTGAAAAACTGTGAGTTACTAATTCCATCTGCCATTCTCATGGCATTGGTAAAAGTAGCATGATCATTAGCTAATCCCACTACAAAAAAACTTTGGGCAGACGGAACATATTTTGTTGGTGTAACTCCACTTGTTCCCGCTGCTCCTCCACTACCAACAGTAAAAGTAGCATAATCATTAGTATTAAAGTTATACACAGCCGTTCCCGGATTAGTCTTTTCCGGAGGACTGGCTTGTGACCAAAAGTAGGCTACTCCATCAATAACCGATGCGTTAGCTTGTTGAAATGCAATAAAATCTATTGCCGAAGGATAAGGATTCCCAATTAGATTCCAGCTACCTCCAACATTAGCTGCATTGTGCACTATATTCGTAGTTATATCACCCGTGTTAAACTGACCTTCAAAATTTGCGGTACCCGTTGCTCCTGATAAATGAAAGGTAGACTCTGTTGCTATATATCCTGTACCAGGAGTCATGGTTCCAGCAGCTATACGCCACGCAGTACCATTATCTTCTACACCATCGTTATTAGCATCTAAGTAACCGGCTGCATCGAAATAAAATCGTCTGCTCTCTGGAGTATTCGGGAAAGCTTCCTCTATAGTTTCACTAACTACTGGAGAACTCCAATATGTGTAGTAATACCATTTTGCTTTTGCTGGAGTATGTTTAACAACAGATGCACTGCCATTAAGAGTAAAAAGCCCATTAGCACTATTTTGTACAAAATTACCAGATGATAAAACCGTTAGAGTACCATTTACTTCAACATTATTTTCAACTTCTACATAACTGTTTTCTCCAATAGTTAAAGTTACATCCTCATTTACCGTTAAACTACAGGCACTAAATTCGTTGCCTCCACTTGTGTCATAATTTGCCGCAATAATAACTTCGGAAGTTAGGTCAGGTCCTTTACCGTTACTCCAAGTGCCATTGTATGTAACGGTTTCAGAACAGGACCCCAAAGTATTACATGTATACATACAAGTCCCCAAAGATTGCCTTACAGAACTAGAGCCAGACCAGTTAGTTGTATTAGCAACAGAAGCAAGTATTTCTGTTCGACCAACTGATACAGCACAATTATAAACCTGATTATCTAAGCTACCTATATAAATTGCATTTACACCTTCGGTTAAACCCGCTGGAACTGCACTAGAATTTGTATTGGTAGCATCAGTCCAACCAGTGGTATTACCTAAATGGACAGCATAAAGGAATGTAGGTTCATCTGTAGAACCTTGAAAAGCTATGACTTGATCCCCCACTTTAGATAAACCAAACCCATTATCGGTTACCGAAGCAGTTCCTGAACTAACAATTAAAGTATTTGATGCACCAACCTTTTCGATTACTACAACGGCACCACATAATAAATCTGTGGTGGCACTCCAAGTAATTACACCCTCACTAACTTCTCCAGTAACAGCATTATATCCTTCAAATTCACCAAATATATTCCATCCTGTGTCGGCAAAATGAATTTCTGTGCCAGCGGTAATGTCTTTTAATAAAACGAAAGAAAATTGATCGTTATCATCTAGATTAACTCCTGTTATTGCAATATCCCCTTCTGTTAAAATAGTTTGCCCGTACCCCGTTTTAAAGGTCAGTATTATTGCTATTGTGTACATAATTCTTTTCATTCTTAAGTGATTTTATTGTATAATATTTGCTTTAGTAATATTCTCAAATCTTAAGTTATGTTTGTTATTTTTGAACACATGCAACAACCCAAAAAAACATTTACCGTACAAGAAGCCACAAAAAAACTTGAGTATTATTGTGCCTATCAGGAACGGTGCCATCAAGAAGTTAAGCAAAAGCTAAAGGGAATGCATATGATTCCTGAAGCCATAGATGTAATCATTGTACACCTTATAGAGCATAATTTTCTTAACGAAGAACGTTTTGCCAAAACATACGCACATGGTAAGTTGAAAATAAAGAAATGGGGACGTCGAAAAATAGCTCAAGAACTACAGAAAAAAGACGTAAGCAAATTTAACATAAATAAAGCTCTTACAGAAATTGAAGAAATAGATTACATCGAAACTTTTAATGCGTTAGCCGAAAAAAAAGCCAATTCTATTACAGAGTCTAATAAATTGAAAAAACGCAAAAAGTTAATAAACTATCTATTGTATAGAGGATGGGAATCTCATTTAGTTTATGAAAAAGTCAATGACATAGTTAGTTAAGATAAAAAAAGGCAAAATATAATATTATTTTGCCCATACTTTATACCTTCTTATCCTATCAGATGTTAAAACTTGCACCAAAACTTACGGAGAACTGGTTATTTAATTTTTCCGCAGGTGTTAAGTTGTCGTTTTTGTATTTAGCAAATGGTGTATTTAATTCAGAATAGACTCCAAATCCGTCTGAGAAGAAATAGCGCACTCCTAAATGCCCTCCAAAATTCTTTAATCCTAAACTTAGCCCTGGATAAACATCCAAATTATCATCAATATTTATAACACTACCAAGGTTTGCATTAAATCTTGCCCTCAAATCAAATCTATCCGTAATATCGGCATTTAAGTCATCATTACCATCATTATTTTGAAGGGCTGAATTAACACTTAAAAGATAGATTGAAGAGAGCCCAAAAGAAATATTTTCACCAGCTCCAAAATCATACGTAGCACTTATTCCAGTACCATTATTTTGAATGTTGGCTCCCACTTGAAACTTCTTGTCTCCATTCCCTGTAAAAGCTTGTCCCGAAACCAATGAGACGTTTATCAATGCAGCTATTAAAATTAATTTTTTCATTGTAAGATTAAAATTTTGTGATTATTAGGAGTTAAGACACCCAAATACATTTAATGGTCACAAAATTTAGGATAAAGATTTATGAGTTCTTACAATAGCCTGATTATTTTTCCACTCTATCCACTTCTGGCCCTTTATACGTCTCATAAAATTATCGAAATAACGCATAATAAATACATTATAGACTGCTCTACTAAAGTTTTTAGGATTTCTGGCCATTGCTCTTAAACTCATAGAAAAACCAGGTGTAATATATCTCATATAATGCCAATATCCCTCTGGCATGTAAAGCACATCTCCATGGTTTAACTTGGTTATGTAACCCTTTGCATTTTTTAATGCTGGCCATTTATTAAAATCGGGATTTTTAAAATCTATATCTTCCCTAGAAATTAAGGAGTGTGGTACTTTATAAAGGTATTTTGTCTGCTTCTGATCGAATAAAATACATTCTTTTTCGCCATTAAAATGAAAATGAAATATATTGGCTAAATCAATATCATAATGCATAAAAGTATAAGAATCGCGTCCGCCAAAAAAAAGCATTGGCAACCCTTTCATTAATCTTAAACCAAAATCTGGAAATTTAAAATCTTCTTGCAGTTTGGGAATTTCTTTTAAGACATTCCACAGAAAAATTCTATACTTTGTAGGTTCTTTTTTGAGAAGATCAATGTAAGTGCTCATTTTCATTGTGGCATGAGGCTCATTAAAACCCTCTTCATAGGCCACCGGTCTGTCATCATAAAGCGGCACTATTTTATCACCAGCTATTTCTTTTATATAATCTAAATTCCACTTCTTATAAGCAGGCCAATCTTCAATACACTTTTCTATAACAACTGGTCTTTGAGGCTTAAAGTAATGCTTTAAAAAATCCTCTTTTGTTATAGTTTCAACCCTAGGAATTTCCTGTAGATTTAATTTCAAAATTCAACAAGTTAGATTTCCAAAGTTAAGAAAACGTTAAGAGACTTAAAATATTATAAAATTACTTAGCAGCCTTTGCTTTTTCCTTAGCAGCTTCATTACGCTCAATTTTATGTTCAGGACGTGTCCATTTTGGTTTTTCTCCCAAACTTTCATATTGAGAATCTTGAGCTTCAACAGATTTAGGTTGCACCTTTTTAGTGAATGGTTTTTGCGGCTCCAAACCTAATAAAGCAAACATTTCCATGTCTTCACTAACATCTGGGTTAGGTGTAGTTAGTAGTTTATCGCCGGCAAAAATTGAATTAGCGCCGGCAAAGAAACACATAGCTTGTCCTTCTCTACTCATTTGAGTTCTACCAGCACTTAAACGTACTTGCGTTTCTGGCATTACAATTCTGGTGGTTGCTACCATGCGCACCATTTCCCATATAGATACGGGTTTTTGATCCTCCAAAGGTGTACCTTCTACTGCAACTAATGCGTTAATTGGTGTAGATTCAGGCTGCGGATTTAAAGTTGATAAAGCAACCAACATTCCCGCTCTATCCTCTAAATCTTCTCCCATACCAATAATACCACCGCTACAAACGGTAACGTTGGTTTTTCTAACATTATCAATAGTATCTAATCGATCTTGATAACCTCTAGTTGAAATAACTTCTTTATAATATTCTTCTGATGAATCTAAATTGTGGTTATAAGCATATAGACCAGCTTCGGCCAAACGCTTAGCTTGATTTTCGGTTAGCATACCAAGTGTACAACACACCTCCATATCTAGCTTGTTTATAGTACGTACCATTTCTAAAACCTCATCAAATTCCTCTCCATCTTTTACATTTCTCCATGCCGCTCCCATACATACACGAGAACTTCCACCAGATTTAGCTCTTAATGCTTGCGCTTTTACTTGCTGAACACTCATTAAGTCATTACCCTCAATATCGGTATGATATCTTGCTGCTTGGGGACAGTACCCACAATCTTCGCTACATCCTCCTGTTTTTATTGATAATAATGTGCTTACTTGCACCACGTTAGGGTCGTGATTTTTTCTATGAACTGTAGCTGCTTCATAAAGCAACTCCATGAATGGTTTATTGTATATATCTAGTATCTCTTCTTTGGTCCAATTGTGTCTAGTCTCACTCATAGTCAGTTAATTTATAGAGGTCAAAAATACTAATTAAATAGCACTTAAATTTAGTTTTTACTTAATAATATACTCACCGCATTCCCACCAAAACCTACCGCATTAACAAGTACATTTTCTATTTTTTTTGGAGTCTTTTTAGTTTCAATAAAAGGCACATCAATAAATTTTTGATGATGCATCATCTGAATTGCCAATTCTAAACTTAAGGCTCCAGAAGCACCAAAAGTGTGGCCTATTTTCCATTTATTTGTTGTTAAAGCGGGTATATTTTCACCAAAAACTTTTACTATAGCATTTACCTCAGACATATCTCCTTTTATGGTTCCGGGAGCATGCATTACTACCACATCTACTTCATTAAATGGCGTTTCTCCGAGCGCCATTTTCATAGAACGTTGAAAACACACCGCATCACTAGAAATAGAAATATTATGCTTTAAAATCTCTGTTGCATAGCCGTAGCCTTTTACAAAAGCTAGAGCATTATCTTTTTCTCCCTCTTCTAAACAAATCATTGACGCACCCTCTCCTAAAACCATAGTATTTTCAGTTTTCTCAAGGTTCAGAGCCTGACAAGGAAATTCATCCTTTCTTCTAGAATAAATTTTGAGTGCTTGCATTTGCGCAATGGTAAATGGCGTTAACGGCGCTTCACTTCCTCCCACTAAAAATTTGTTACACATGCCCGAGCTAATCCATGCCACACCGTTTAAAAACGAATGTAATGCTGTAGAACAGGTAATTGAATGACTTATTTCTGGGCCTTTGGTTTGTAAATCATGAGCAACCCAAGATGCAATATTTCCAAGAGTAGTTGTTGGAGAGGATAACGTTTCAGTTTTATTCTTTTCTAAAAATCCCTTATGATATTGCTCAAACAATGCTGTTGCTCCACGCGAAGATCCTATATTAATCCCAAAGTTATCACTTCCATCCCATCCTGCCTGTTGCATAGCTTGCCTTGACGTATACATTGCAAATAAAACGGTATCATCTAGTGATTTATATTTGTTATCCGATACTCTTAGTTTTTCAATTTCTACTTTCGCATCATCTGGAATGGCTGCTACATAAACTGAGGTATTTTGAAATTGGCTTTCAGAAACAAAAGACCTGTCTTTAAGATAATTGTTCCAAACTTCATCGGCATTCTTTCCTATTGAAGAAATAGACGAAACGGCTGTAATTGAAATTGGCTTTTGCACTAAAATTAAAATTTTGCCAAAAGTACAGTATATTGTAATTATATCACATAAATGTTGAGTTAAGATGAAATTTATTTTTTCAAATTCGTAACATTTCGCGCTTCAATTCTACTTACTTTTATAAAAGTATATAACTATTTCTTATGGAAGAATTACAAAGAAAAAACTGGTTTGGTAGAAACTGGAAATGGGCTGTACCAATTGGTGAATGCCTAACCCTAATTGTTTTAGGTATCTTAGGCCTTGGTTCATTAATTTTTGGAGTTACAAAAATGTTTAAGTCCTCGGAACCCTATACTTATGCCTTTGAGCAAGCTTCCGTAAATGAAAATGTTGTAAGGCTAATTGGAGAACCTATTGAAACAGATGGTATTATTAATGGAAATATATCATTAAGCGACAACGATGGTGATGCCGACTTTTCTATACCAATTGCTGGCCCAAAAGGAAAAGCAAACATTGTAATCAAAGCCAAAAAAACTGATGGCGATTGGAGTTACGAGGAACTCTATGTAACCATCAAAGCATCTAAAGAACAAATTAATTTACTGGAAAAACAACTAGACAGTATCTAATGCGGCTTCTATAACATTATACACTTTATTTAATTGCTGGTTAGATATGGTATAAGGTGTTTGAATATATAGTGTATTCCCAAGAGGACGTAAGAACACACCTCTTTCCATAAAGAACTTTAGAAGCTTATCTCTTAAATCGCCATAACGTTGCATTGTTGTGTTTAAGTCTAAGGCGAAAATAACCCCTATTTGCCTTGTAGCTTTAACCTTCGCATGATTTTCTATGGTTTTGCCAAATTGAACATGCGCTTCCGAAATGCGTTTTATATTCTCTTGAATTTCCGTAGATGTTAACAATTCAATACCAGCTATAGCAGCTACACACGCCACGGGATTAGCAGAATAGGTATGACAGTGAAAAAAACCTTTACTAATATCATCACTCAAAAAACCATCGTAAATATCTTTTGTACAAGAGGTAATGGCCATAGGCAACAAGCCAGCAGTAAGTGCTTTACTTAAACAGATGATATCTGGTTTGGTTTCCATATAGTCCGAAGCAAAATATTTTCCGGTTTTTCCAAAACCAGTCATGACCTCATCGGCAATGCATAAAATATCATTTGCCTTAAAAAAACTCAGAATATGATTAAGACCTTCAGCATTGTGAATTCTCATTCCTGCAGCTCCCTGTATTAAGGGCTCATAGATAAAACCAGCAACTTGCTGATTTTCAGTTATTTCAGCTAAAGAAGCTAATATTTCTTTATGGTTAGAACCATTAGGTGTTGGTATACGTTTAATTTTAATGAGAAAATCTTCAAAAGGCCCATTATACACTGATAGTCCAGAAACACTCATGGCTCCAAAGGTATCTCCATGAAAGCCATCTTCAAAAGCTATAAATGTTGAACGTTTTTCACCCTTGTTAAAGTAATACTGAAGTGCCATTTTAATGCCCGCCTCTACCGCTGTGGAGCCATTATCATTGAAATAAATTTTATCTTGATTATCAGGAAGAATTTTAATTAACTCTTCAGACAATTTAACAGCAGGTTCATGGGTAAAATCACTAAACATTACATGATCTAATTGCTGCATTTGTTGATAAACCTTGCTCGTTATATGGTCATTGCAATGACCATACATACAAGTATACCATGAGGCAATAGCATCAATATATTCATTCCCTGCTTCATCAGTTAAAATACAGTCTTTGGCTTTAACTATAGCTACACTATCTGGGCTTAGTTGATGTTGTTTTAAAGGATGCCAAAGGTGTTTTTTATCACGTTCTTGTAATGTCATAACTTTTCCAATTTTTCTCTAAATAACCCAGCATACTCTTTAACAACATTTTGGTCAAAATAGGGTTCTTCATTAATTCTTCCAACAATAGTTACTCCAGTCATCTTTTTAATAATGCTTTCAGTAGTTGGGTGTTCATTTCCGCTAAAAATAACAGCAGATTCAAGCCCTTTTTCTTTTAAAGCATTTATAGTTAATAAGGTATGATTAATACTTCCTAAATAGTGTCTTGATACAACAATAACTTTGTCTTGTGGCTTAATTAAATCAAAAATAGTTTCACTATCATTAATTGGAACTAATAAGCCACCTGCTCCTTCAATAACCAAATTATTAGATGTTTTGGGACGTTCAATCTTTGAAACCTCAACTTTTACCTTATCAATTTCTGCTGCTGCATGGGGACTCATTGGCGTATTTAGTGCAAAAGCATTGGGGTGAAATTTCGACTTCGAATTAGCCACCAGTCGTTGTACTTTTTGAGTATCGCAATTATCTAAATCTCCTGCCTGAACTGGTTTCCAATAATCTGCCTGCAAAGCTTCAGTTACAATTGAAGATGCAACTGTTTTACCAACCTCAGTTGAAATACCGGTAATAAAATATGTTTTCATAAATTTTATCTAGCTCACAAAAGTAGTAAGTAAGGCTAAGACTTCCGAAATTTCTTTTTCAGAATTATACGCGTGTAAACAAAAACGAAGTCGTTCTTCTCCATTAGGAACCGTGGGAGATAATATTGGTTTTACATCAAAGCCTTTTTCCTCAAGCTTTTCAGCTATGGTTTTTACATTAGTATTCCCAGGAATTACGCAGCAGTGAATAGCAGAATTACTTTCAATAAAAAGAGGTCTCAATTTTTGAACACCAACTTCTTTTTTAAACCTTAGAATATTTTCACGCAAAGCAGTTACATTAGAACTTATCATTAATTCCTTGTAACTGGACAGAATAGTGCTTAAAGCATGGGGAGACAACGCGGTTGTGTATATAAAACTTCGGCAAAAGTTTACTAGATATTGCTTTAATTTCTCACTTCCTAAAATAGCAGCTCCATGACACCCCATAGCTTTTCCAAAAGTTATTATTCTTGCAAAAACTAAATCTTCAATATTTAATTCTTGTATTAACCCTTCACCAGAATTTCCAAAAACACCAACGGAATGCGCTTCATCTACAATTAAATAGGCCTTATTGGTTTTACATACGTCTGATAGCAACTTTAAATCTGGTGAATCACCATCCATAGAAAATACAGATTCGGTTACTACAAATATATCTTGGTCATTGGAAGCTAAGCGGCGTATTTTTTCTTCTAAATCTTCTAAATTATTATGCTTGAACTTATATGCCTTGGCATTGCTCATTTGGATACCATCCCGAATAGAGGCATGACTATATTCATCATATAAAATAATATCCCCTCTTTGAGGAACAGATGAAAAAAAGCCCACATTAGCATCATAGCCCGAATTAAAGACCAGAGCTGCTTTGGCGTTATGGAAACTCTGTAAAGCATCTTCTAAAGTGCCATATAACTTGTGGTTGCCTGATAATAACCTAGAACCTGTGGCTCCATTTTCCAAATAGCTATTACGTGTTAAATAAAGGTGAGCATCTTCAAAAATATCCTTGTTCTTAGAAAACCCTAAATAATCATTAGACGAGAGGTCAATTAAACTAGTTTGGTTCTTTAGTGTCCGTAAGGCGTTAACCGCTTTGCGTTGGTCTAACTTATGTAATAACTTTTTTGGAAACATTATTTCAAAATTACGAAGTCCAGACTGGTTAAAAAAACCCATCTACAGACATAAAAAATATCTTTTTTAAATAATTTATTATTGTTTTACAATAATTTTATATAGTTTTGTTATTGAAAAACAATAATTTTATCATGAAAAACGAAAACATTCTTAATAATAAACAAATTAGTTTAAGTGCTTGTTTTTTAGACTTAATCATTTATCTGAGCATTTTATTTTTAGCCAGAGAAATTTATATAGAGTCTTTAGGCCTTATTGCCAGCGTTCTTATTGGTTCATTCATTGCTCTAGGAATAGCCACTTGGAGAATGAAAACACATCATATTTCCTGGATAGATTTAGGCCTTAAAAAACCCAAAAGTTGGAAAAGAACTATAGTAATTGCTCTTTTAATTATCCTTACATGTGTGCTATCTATTATACTCATTGAGATATTAAAGGAAATATTTCCAAATATGTTTAGTTGGGAATCCGTAAATCTTAATAGAAAACATAAAGGTCCTAGGTTTGGAAACTTAAAAGGGAATTATGCGCTATTCTTTTCAATCATATTTTTTATATGGGTTGAATCTGCACTAGAGGAGCTTATAGACCGAGGTTTTTTAATGAATTGGCTTGAACGCCTATTCTCGAAAACACCCTTTCCGGCGTTTTTAGCAATTACAGTACAGGCTGCATTGTTTGGTTACAGGCATTCATATGATTTATCCGAAAGATCAATAACGGTTGGGATACTAGGTTTTATTATGGGCTTAGCTTATGTATACTGTGGTAGAAATTTATGGGCTTTAATTATTGCGCATTGTGTTCTCAATTCATTCTCAATGCTAGATCGTGTAATTTAAAAATTAATTAAAATGAAAATATCAATTCCATCTCCCATCCCAAGAAATATAGAAAATTTAGAGGAACATAAATGGAAAGTAGCTCTTACCCTATTACTACTATTTATCTTTAGTGCCGTTGTGAACATTCCTTTTTCAAATGAAATAAGAAGAATTCAATCACAATCCGGCCCAATAGACCCCAAATTAACTGAACCAATCTTTGATACTATCTTAAATGTTACTGTTACAAGTGCAATTTTTGGTATCGTATTTATCTTTTTAGGCCTAATTCTTTCTGGAAAATCATACTTAGGAGCTCCTGGAGTAACCAGTATGTTTAATAGCTCCAAATTAAACCTATATTTAAATAAGCGAATTACGTTTACAAGCATAATCATTGCTATAATAGCGGCATTAGTTTTACTAGGGCTCCTCGAAATTCAAAAGGAATTCTATCCCATTACTTCTAAACATGAGCGTCCTTCCAAATTGTTTTATATTTTAGGTTCATTTGTTGCAGCTGTAAGTGAAGAGATTTTATTCCGTTTAGGAATTATGTCGGCAATTGTGGCAGTAATTAGATATCTAAGAGAGTCTCAAGTACCAACAAATGGTACTTATTGGTTTGCCATTATTGTTTCAAGCCTATTGTTTGGGTTAATACATATACCAATGACGAATAATTTTGCTGAATTAACGGTTTTAACCGTATCCATTACAATGATTGGGAACCTAATAACGGGGACTGTTTTTGGTTATATATTTTGGAAATGGGGCCTCCTAAATGCCATGATAGCTCATTTTGTTTTCGACATTGTTTTTCATGTCATAGGTACACCTTTTGGTTAGCCTTACAATCCTTATATTTACATTTAAAGAATCTACTTGATGAAAAAAATAAGATTATTACACAGATTTTTAGCTATTATAAACATAGCATTAATTGTACTTCTGTTTGTGATTTTGGGGCTTTTAGTTATTCCGGATTTAATCTTTCAAAAAGCCTATACCGACAAGGCATTAGGCACTTACAATCATTTGATAATTTTTTTACGTGGTTTGCTTTTATTGGTAGGGCTTTTTAAAACGCAACAAGGCTTAATGGCCATAATTAGAAATGGATTTTACAATACCATTAGTGAACTAAAATTTAAAAGAGGCGGCTTATTTTTAGTCCTTTTTGGCATTACAGGAATTATTTTCAATATTATTACCAAACAAGAACTAGAATTAAATATTTTTATCACAAACTTTATAGAATCTATTTTTGTCATCCTTGTAGGTCTTGGACTTTTTATATTAGCAGACTTTATTAAAAGTGGTGGTATTTTAAAAGAAGAAAACGATTTAACTATCTAATCCGTATGCCAATTGTAGTAAACCTAGATGTAATGCTTGCAAAGCGAAAAATGAAGAGCAAAGATTTGGCAGAAATTATTGGAATAACCACGGCAAATTTATCCATTTTAAAGTCAGGAAAGGCAAAAGCTATTAGATTCTCTACACTCGAAGCTATTTGTAAAGCTTTAGATTGTCAACCCGCAGATATTTTGGAGTTTGTTGATGAATAATTGTAACTTTGAGGCTAACCTAAGAAACACTTTTTTATGAAGTCCTTGTTAATTGTTGCCGTATTTTTTATTTCATTTTCAGCATTGTCTCAAAACAATCACATTGTTAAAACCGACGATGGAAGACGTGTTTTATTAAAAGCTGATTTTACTTGGGAATATATTGATCTGGTATTACCCAATAAAGAAGTTACAGAAGAGAAGCCTCTATTATCTGGAAGTAACGCTTGTAATTTATCAGATGATTTTGAAGAACCTAAGCTCAACAAAAAAATACAATCTCAATTAAAAAAGGGACGTGCAACTATAGCGCATGTTAAGAAAAAAGTAGCCAAAGAGTATAGCTGTGACGTAGATCAGGTTACATTAATATGGGTGAAAGAAACTTTAAAAACAGCTACCTATAATTTTTGCGCTAACGGTAAGAGAACCACTTATAAACGAACAGGGCACGTAGTAGCTAAAAAATTAAAAATCTAAATTCCCAAATTACTAATGGTTGTTACATACCATAGAGCATCTACTAATGAGGAATTAGACCAAATTCTTGAACTTCAAAGAACAAACTTAATTTCTTTCGTTTCTGAAGCAGAAAAGCAAAAAGAAGGTTTTGTTACTGTTCACCATACCTTTGAAGTACTAGAAGCCATGAACAACTCTTGTGCACATATAATTGCTAAGTATAATGATAAGGTAGTTGGATATGCCCTCTCAATGCCTAAAGCGTTTAGAGAGGATGTAGAGATTTTGAAACCTATGTTTCATCATATTGATTTTGTTACAGATAAAAATCTGGAATATATTGTCATGGGGCAAATTTGTGTGGATAAAAACTTTAGAGGCAAAGGTGTTTTTAGAGGCCTTTACAATCACATGAAAAAAGAACTTCAACATCAATTTGATGCTATAATTACCTTAATAGATGTAAAGAACGTGCGCTCAATAAATGCCCATAATTCTGTAGGATTTCAGCTTTTAAAAAACTTTTCTCAAGGCGATAAAAGTCTGAACTTAGTAATTTTAGATATTTAGCTGTATTTCTTGTATCTTTACAAGGTAAGTCCTTATCAATGATTCTACCTGCTACAAAAAAATTAACCTTTTATAAACCTGAGGAAGTCAATGATTCTTTAGGAGCCTTATTTTTTGATACTGGAATTTCTGCTGGCTTTCCTTCACCTACAGAAGATTTTAGTGAACAACAACGTTTATCGTTAGATGACGAACTTGTTAAAAATAAGGACACTACCTTTTTTGCCCGAGTTAGTGGTCAATCAATGATTGGAGCAGGATTAGATGATAATGATTTATTGGTTATTGATAGAAGTTTAGAACCAGAAAACAACAAAATAGCGGTTTGCTTTCTAGATGGTGAGTTTACCGTAAAAAGGTTAAGAGTAGATAAAGATGAAGTTTGGCTGAAACCAGAAAACCCAGATTATCCGATTATTAAAGTTACTGCAGAAAACCACTTTGTTATATGGGGCATAGTAACCAACGTAATTAAAAAGATATAGAACATAATAAATTCGTCTTTTCCTACCTTTTAACTACCACATTATCAAACGCCAATAACATACTCCCTACATCAATTTATTTTTATATTTCTAACTAGTAATGTTAATTAAGAAATGCTTTAAAAAAGATATTTGTATAATTCTTTTGTAAAGAAAATACATATGCTATTTTAGTGCTAAATTTAACTTACACCATGAAAAAATTATTACACGTAGCTATTTTACTTTGCGCAACAATTGCATTTGCCCAAAAAGCCAAAATTCAAGAAGGTAAATGGAAAAACCTTAAGGATATTACCAAGTATAATCTTGTGTTCGATTATTCTAATCTAGAGATTCCTAAATACGATAACGAAGAAGAGTTTCTAAAAGATAAAATGCAAATGCGAGAGGAAAAAGAAGCTGGAGCAGGTGAACGATTTAAAAAATCTTGGTTTGCCGATAGAGAAGACAGATACGAGCCAAAGTTTATAGAATCTTTCAATAAAAGATTTAAGGAAGGTGAAATAAAAGTAAATAAAAACTTTGATGCAGCTAACTATACGTTAAAAGTACATACAACACTAATGTATGCTGACTATAACGTGGGTGTTTGGAGGCAAAATGCTAAAATTGATGCGGTATTAACTGTTTACAAAAACGATGATCCAAGTAACATTCTTTTTTCCGTAAAATATATTGAAGCTCAAGGAAACGGAGCGTTTGGTAACGATTATAATTCAGGATACAGAATTTCTGAATCTTACGCCAAATTAGCAAAAACCTTTGCGGCTCATTTAAAGAAAAAGGCAAAATAAATACCTAAACATTCAAAAATTAAAAAAGCGGACTTTATAAGTTCGCTTTTTCATTTTCCATCATATTTAACATATGGGCTAGAGTACTAATTGCTCTATTGTGTTTTTTAACAAAAGGGTTTGTTTTGTCCCAAACATAGCCAGCCAAAACAGCACAGATTTGACGTTTTACCTCTGGGTTTTCTGGTCTATGGAAAAAGAGCGTCTGTAAATTTCCTGTATACCATTCCTTTACATAACTAGAAAATACACCAACACCCTCCTTAATATAACTATCGTAATCCTTCTCCCAGTCAGCCGTTTCGCCATTAACCTCTTTAACAACAAGTTTGGCAGCAGCCAAAGCAGATTCGGTTGCAAAAGTTACCCCAGATGAAAACACAGGATCCAAAAATTCGGCACTATTACCTGTTAGTGCATACCCCTTACCATAAATCTGAGATACAGATTTAGAATAATTCTTTATACACTTAGGCTCAAAAGAAAACTCTACATCTTTAAATCGATTATAGTAATACTTGGAAAGCTTAAGCATCTCTTTTAGACGTTCGGTATTATTTCCTTTAAAAGAATCTATATACTCAGTAGTACTCACAAATCCAATACTAGTGTTTCCATTAGAAAATGGTATTACCCAAAACCAAGTGTTGGTATCTAAAACATCAAAGGTAATAAGCGTACCTTCTTCTCCTTCCGGACGATTTATGTCTTTAACATGGGTGAAAATTGAAGAATGTTTCGGTAATTCAGATGGCTTATCTAAACCTAAAATGCGTGGTAATACTCTACCGTAACCACTAGAATCAATAATAAAATTGGCATTAATAGTATAAACTTCTCCAGATTTATCTTTAACATCAATTACGGACTTACCATTAGAGTTTATTTTTACATCAATAACCTCTTGTTCAAATTGAACATCGGCTCCTTTTTTTATAATTTCATTTACTAAAACAGAATCAAAATCTGCCCTTGGTACCTGCCAAGTCCAATCCCACCCTTCTGTAAACTTCTTGCTGAAATCAAAATTACATACCACGTCGTTTTTAAGAAACCTTGCACCTCTTTTAATTTCAAAACCAATCTTTTGCAAAGGTTCCAGTAATCCAACTTCTTCAAAATGGTCCATACACCTTGGTAAAAGACTCTCTCCAATAACAAATCGTGGAAATTTATTTTTCTCAATAATCTTAACATTAACCCCCTCATTTATTAAATGAGCAGCTGCAACACAACCAGAAGGACCAGCACCTATTATTAGTACTTCAACATTTGTCACCATATTATTTATAAGTATTGAATTAAATATTTTAATTTAGCCATCCAAAAATAGCTACTTTATAGTTAGTTATTACCTTTTTTTTTAATTATAATCAAAATATTTGAATGTTATTATTTAATGGAACTTTAGGAATTGAGGATTTTAAAAAAGTAATTTTTAAAAACCAAAATGTTGAAATAGATGATGAAGTAATTAACAAGATTGAAAAAAGTTTTAATTTTTTAAAGACGTTCTCACAAAACAAGGTAATATATGGCGTAAATACTGGCTTTGGTCCAATGGCTCAGTACAAGATTAAAAATGCCGACCGTATTAAACTTCAATACAATTTAATTAGAAGTCATGCATCTGGAACCGGACAACCAATTCCACCAATGTATGTAAAAGCCGCAATGTTGGCTAGAATGAACACATTATCTTTAGGATATTCTGGTGTTCATAGTTCTGTAATTAAATTGATGACAGAACTTATTAATAGAGAAATAACCCCATTAATTTATGAGCATGGTGGTGTTGGCGCAAGTGGAGATTTAGTGCAGTTAGCACATTTAGCTTTGGTTTTAATAGGAGAAGGAGAAGTATTTTATAAAGGAGAACGTTTAAACACTAAAGATGTTTTCGAAAAAGAAGGTTTACAACCAATTTCTGTTGAGTTAAGAGAAGGGCTTGGTTTAATGAACGGAACATCTGTAATGACTGGAATTGGTATAGTTAATACTATATACACCAGAAGATTACTAGATTGGATGACAAAAGCCTCTGCTGCAATTAATGAAATTGTGCAAGCTTACGATGACCACCTTTCATTTGAGTTGAATAATACTAAAAAACATATTGGACAACGGGCTATAGCAGAACAAATGCGATCTCATCTTTCAGATAGTTCTTTAACTAAAAAAAGAGAGCATCATTTATACAATGGCAATAATGACGTAGTGGTTTTTAAGGAAAAAGTACAAGAGTATTACTCTTTGAGATGTGTTCCCCAAATTCTAGGACCTGTTCTGGATACATTAAATAACATTGAAAGAATTTTAATAGAAGAAGTTAATTCTGCTAACGATAACCCTATTGTTGATGTTGAAAAAGAACACGTCTATCATGGTGGAAATTTTCATGGTGATTATGTATCTTTAGAAATGGATAAGTTAAAAATAGTTGTTACAAAAATGACGATGCTTGCCGAAAGACAACTTAACTATTTATTAAACTCTAGATTGAACGATATTTTACCTCCTTTTGTTAATTTAGGCACACTGGGATTAAACTTTGGTATGCAAGGTGTACAGTTTACGGCCACATCTACGACAGCAGAAAGTCAAACACTTTCTAATCCAATGTATGTGCATAGTATTCCAAATAACAACGATAACCAAGACATTGTAAGTATGGGAACTAATGCTGCATTGATTACCAAGAAAGTTATTGAAAACGCATTTGAAGTAATTGCTATTGAATTAATCACTATAATTCAAGCCATTGAATATTTAGGAGTTCAAGATAAGACCTCTAGTAAAACCAAAGAAATGTACAATGACCTTAGAAATATAGTACCTAAATTTACTGAAGACATTGTTATGTATCCCTATGTTAATAAAGTTAAAGAATTCATTATCAATAATTAAAACAATCAATCATGAAAGCTACTCGTAAAAAAATCGCACTTGTTTTTCTATTTTCGGTATTCGCCATTGGTTTTTCTTTTTCTCAAAAAATGGCCTTAGCCAATGAAAATGGAAAATTTGGATACATAAACAAAGAAGGTACATGGGTCATAGAACCTCAATTTAAAGTAGCTAAAAACTTTTCTTCAGAATGTAACCTTGCAGAGGCCACAATTAATGGAGACGATTGGGGTTTCATCAATAGAAAAGGAGAATGGGTCATAGAACCTCAATTTGATAAGACAAAAGCCTTTAATTCTGATATTGCAGTAGTATTAAAAGATAAACAATGGTTTTTTATTAATACAAAAGGAGAAAAAATACTTACCAACGTAAACTCAGATAAAATTTATGATTTTAAAGAAGGGTTTTCAATTATAAGACAAGGAGATTTTGTTGGTTTTATGAATACCTCTGGAGACATCGTAATAGAGCCTAAGTTTACTAAAGTATTTAATTTCATTAATGGTTATTCAAAAATAAGAGAAGGTGATAAATGGGGACTTATAGATACTAAAGGAAATTACTTTGTTAAACCAGAATATGATAAAATTAGCAACGTATATAACGGCAATGTAATAGCTAGTAAAGGAGAAACTCACGGAATAATAATTGAAGGTAAGTTTCAAGCAATTTCTGGCGCACAAAAAATCTGGGATTTTTCGGTTAACAAAGATTACACCTACGCAAAGAAAGATGATTTATGGGGATTTATTGACAACAAAGGAAATTGGATTGTAGAACCTAAATATGACAAGGTAAGAGCCTTTAAAAACGGATTAGCTCCAGTAGCCAAAAACAAAAAATGGGGTTACATTAATCTTAAAGGAGAAGAAATAATTCCACTCAAATTTAAAGATGCTGAAATTTTTAGCACCGATGGATTAGCTCCAGTAAAAATTAATAAATTATGGGGATTTGTTAATTCTAAAGGAGATTTAGTCATTGAAGATAAATATGCCATTACAGCTGGTGGATTTTCAATATTCCAAAAAAATAACCAAAAAGGATTTATTGATGGTCTTGCTAGAGTAAAAGATAAAAAAGAATGGGTTTATATTAACACAGAAGGAAAAGTGTTAAATAACAAAAAATATAAGCATTTAGAGATTTTTAAATAATAGTAATTTATGAAATGTGTTCTTGTAACAGGAGGTTCTAGAGGTATAGGAAAAGCTATTTGTATTCAATTAGCCAAAGATTCAGATTATCATATTATAATAAATTATAACAGTAATGAGGCAGCAGCATTAGAAACTTTAGAAGCTGTAAAAGCCGAAGGAAATACCGGTGAAATAATTCAGTTTAATGTTTCTGAAGCCGATGAAGTAAAAAGCAAATTAGACGCTTGGCAAGAAAACAACGAAGATGCCATAATTGAAGTATTGGTAAACAATGCAGGAATTACTAAAGATGGGTTATTCATGTGGATGCCTCAAGACGATTGGCAAAGTGTTATAAATACCTCGCTAAACGGTTTCTTTAATGTAACCAATACTATAATTCAAAAATTACTTAGAAACAGATACGGAAGAATTGTAAATATTGCATCTGTTTCTGGAGTAAAAGGAACTCCTGGGCAAACTAATTATTCAGCTGCCAAAGGAGCATTAGTAGCCGCTACAAAGGCCTTAGCCCAAGAAGTAGCCAAAAGAAAAATAACAGTAAATGCTGTTGCACCAGGTTTTATAAAGTCTGACATGACAGCAGAATTAGATGAAAAAGAACTAAAAAAATTAATTCCTCTTAATAGATTTGGAGAAGCAGAAGAAGTTGCGCATGTTGTATCTTTTTTAGTATCCAAAAAAGCTTCGTACATAACAGGAGAAGTAATTAATATTAACGGAGGAATCTATTCTTAACCGAAGTAGTACCATGAGAAGAGTAGTGATAACAGGAATGGGAATTTATTCCTGTATAGGAAAAAATTTAGATGAAGTTAAGGATTCTTTATATAAAGGAAAATCTGGTATCTCTATAGACGAAGAAAGAATCCCTTTTGGATATAGATCTCCATTAACGGGAATGGTAGAAAAGCCCAACCTAAAAAAAAGCTTAACCAGAAGACAAAGAATTAGCCTTGGACAAGAAGGTGAATATGCCTATGTAGCCACTGTTGAAGCCTTTAAACATGCTAAAATAGATCAAGATTTTTTAGACAATAATGACGTTGGTATTCTTTATGGTAATGATAGTACTTCTAAATCTGTAATTGAATCGGTTGATAAAATAAGAGACAAAAAGGATACTACACTTGTAGGTTCAGGCGCTATATTTCAGGCTATGAATTCTACTGTAACCATGAATCTTTCCACCATATTTAAACTTAAAGGAGTGAATTTCACAATAAGCGCAGCTTGCGCAAGTGGCTCTCATTCTATAGGAATGGCATATCAACTTATAAAAAGCGGATTGCAAGAATGTGTTATTTGTGGAGGCGCTCAAGAAATAAACAAGTTTGTAATGGGTAGTTTTGATGGTTTAGGCGTCTTTTCTAAAAATATTGCAGATCCTACTAAAGCTTCAAGACCTTTTGATGCAAATAGAGATGGTCTAGTGCCAAGTGGTGGTGCCGCAACCCTTATCGTAGAATCTTATGAATCTGCAAAAAAAAGAGGAGCTACTATTTTAGGTGAAATTTTAGGGTATGGATTTTCATCCAACGGAGACCATATTTCTACTCCAAACGTAGATGGCCCTACAAAAGCTATGAAAATGGCTTTAGAGCAGGCAAACATTAGTCCTAATGAAATAAACTATGTTAACGCTCATGCAACCTCAACACCAGTTGGCGATGCAAACGAAGCAAAAGCAATCTATGAAGTCTTTGGTGATAATGGTCCGTATGTAAGTTCTACTAAATCTATGACAGGTCATGAATGCTGGATGGCTGGTGCCAGCGAAATTATTTACTCCGTACTAATGATGCAGAATAATTTCATTGCTCCCAATATAAACTTAGAAAATCCAGATGAAAACGCCTCCAAATTAAATTTGGTAACACAAACAAAAGACGAAAAAATAAATGTATTTTTGTCCAATTCTTTCGGGTTCGGAGGAACAAACTCAGCACTAATAATAAAAAAGCTTGATGAATAATGGATAAAAATGTTATTGTTGAAAAAATAAATGATTTTCTCATTGATGAATTTGAGGTAGAGCAAGAGGATATCGCTCCTGAGGCAAACTTAAAAGAAACGCTAGAATTAGATAGTTTAGATTTTGTTGATTTAGTTGTTGCCGTAGAATCTAACTTTGGAGTTAAACTTGTTGGTGAAGATTTTGTAAACGTATCGACACTGCAAGATTTCTATGATTTAATAGAAAATAAAATTAGCCAAACCGCATAAAACATAATGGCTGCTCAATGGAAAGGTAAATCCAGAGGTACCGTTTTGGGATACAAGATTTTTGTATTCGCAATGAAAAAATTAGGTATTAAAGCGGCTTATTTCATACTTTATTTTGTAGCGGCTTATTTTTGTTTTTTTTCGAAACAAAATGCCAAAGCAATTTATTATTACTTTAACAAACGTCTTAAATACTCCAAACTTAAGAGCCTCTTCAGTGTCTATAGAAGCTATTTTGTCTTCGGACAAACTATTATAGATAAAGTAGCAATCTCATCAGGTTTAAGACATAAGTTTACCTATGAGTTTGACGGTATTGAACTTATTAAGCAAGCTTTAAAAAATAAAAAAGGCGGTGTGCTTATTAGCGCACATGTTGGAAATTTTGAAATAGCTGAGCACTTTTTAGGAGATCTTTCAGAAGACACCTCTATTTGTCTACTTACTACAGAGTTAGAACATACTGCAATAAAAGAGTATCTCGAAAGTGTAACAAAAAAATCTAATATAAACTTCATTTTCATAAAGGAAGATTTATCTCATATTTTTGAAATTAATGCAGCTCTTGCTAAAAATCAACTTGTTTGTATTACTGGAGACAGATATGTTGAAGGCACAAAGTATGTAGAAGAAGAGTTACTAGGTTTAAAAGCCAAATTTCCACAGGGGCCGTTTTTGTTAGCCTCTAGACTTAAAGTACCTGTTTTATTTGTTTATGTGATGAAAGAAACAAATAAACACTATCATTTATATGCAAGACAATCTTCGGCTAAACACAGAGACCAAAAGCAAGTATTGAAAGATTATACCGAAAGTGTTAGCTGGATGTTAGAGAAATACCCCTTACAGTGGTTCAATTATTTTGATTTTTGGGAACAATTACATTAAATTCACTACCAAAACAATTTTAGTTGAAAAAAGTATTAGTTATACATTATTCTCAATCTGGACAGTTAACAGAGATATTAGATAATATCCTTGCTCCTATTAATTCTGAATCGGATGTTGAAATTGACCATCTAGCCATAGAAATGGAAAGTCCGTTTCCGTTTCCATGGACAAAAAAAGAATTTTTTGGAGTATTTCCAGAGACGTTTCTTCAGAAACCACAGCCAATTAAAGCAATACCAAAAGAAATACTTGAGAAAAACTATGATTTAATTATTTTTGGATATACTATCTGGTACTTAACACCTTCATTACCAACGACATCTTTTTTAGCTTCTCCAGACGCACAAAAACTGCTTTCTAACAAAAAAGTAATTACTGTTATTGGCTGTAGGAACATGTGGATTATGGCACATGAAAAATTGAAGCGTAGGTTAAAAGACTTTAATGCCGAATTAGTAGGTAACATAGTTTTAGCAGATAGGCATATAAACCACATAAGTGTTATTACAATTACTAAATGGATGTTCTCTGGTAAAAAATATAAGTACTTAAATATTTTTCCAAAACCGGGTGTTTCACAAAAGGACATAGATGAATCAAAAAAATTCGGCCCCATTATACTAAATCACTTAAAACAAGATAATTACAACACATTACAACCTCAGCTTTTAAAAAAAGAAGCTGTAAAAATAAAACCTTTTCTAATAACCACAGATAAAAAAGCAAACCGTATTTTTTCAAAATGGGCTACTTTAATAGGCAGTAATACTAAAAACCGTACATTTTTGTTAAAACTTTTTAATTATTACCTAATATTTGCCATTTGGGTTATTTCACCTGTAGTTTTTATCTTATTTTTGGCAACCTATTTATTAAGAATAAATAAGATTAAGAAAGACAAAAAGTATTATTCATCAGTATCATAACTATATAGAAGAATAGAATGAAGAACGTTTACATCACTAGAGTGTCAAAGTTTTTACCCAATAAGCCTGTAGCTAATGATACTATGGAAGATAGACTTGGTGAGATTAATGGAAAAACTTCTAAAGGAAGGCGCATTGTTCTTAGGCAAAATAAAATTAAGACAAGGTATTACGCTATTGATGAAGAAGGAAATATTACTCATAATAATGCCCAATTGACTAAAGAAGCTGTAGAAGGACTATGCGATGAGAGTTTTAGTAAACATGACATAGAGTTACTATCCTGTGGAACAGGAAGTCCGGATCAAATTTTACCTTCTCATGCGGCTATGGTTCATGGCTTTCTTCAAAATGGAAATGTTGAAATTAACTCGCCTTCAGGAGCTTGTTGTTCGGGCATGAATGCCCTTAAATATGCCTACATGGCTGTAAAAAGCAATCAGGTAAATAATGCAGTTTGCACAGGATCTGAAAGAGCTTCTTCTTGGATGCAATCTTCTATTTTTGAAGATGAAGTACAGCATTTAAAAACAATAGAAGAGAATCCTATACTTGCGTTCAATAAAGATTTCTTAAGGTGGATGTTATCTGATGGCGCAGGAGCTTTTCTTCTAGAAAACGAACCAAAAGGAACTACCCCTCTGAAAATTGAATGGATGGAAGGCTACTCATATGCACATGAAATAGAAGCCTGTATGTATGCCGGAGGAGATAAATTAGAAAATGGGTTTTTAAAGCCTTGGAGCGAATACAACTCCGATCAATGGAGTAAGCAATCGTTATTTGCTATAAAGCAAGACGTAAAACTTCTTGGCAAAAACATTTTGTCTAAAGGAGTTGAAAGTTTAAAGAATGCATTAGAAAAACATAATCTTAATGCCCAAGATATAGACTATTATTTACCCCATATTTCATCATATTATTTTAAGGAAAACCTTTATGATGAAATGAAAGACAATGATATTGAAATTCCTTGGGATAATTGGTTTATGAACCTTAGTGAAGTTGGCAACGTAGGAGCAGGCTCAATTTACTTAATGTTAGAAGAATTGGTGAATTCTGGACAATTAAAAAAAGGGGACAAAATATTACTTTCGGTTCCTGAAAGTGCCCGATTTTCGTATGCTATTGCTTTATTGACTGTACATTAATGAACAAAACTTTTCCAATACATAATATAGAACATTTAATTCCGCAGAAAAGACCATTCGTTATGGTAGATACGCTAGTATCTTTTTCTGCTGAAGAAATTACAGCTTCATTTCAAATAAAATCAGATAATATTTTAGTTGAAGAAGATGAATTTCAAGAACCAGGGCTTATTGAAAACATGGCACAAACTGTTGCTTTACATACTGGTTATGACTATAACCAAAAAAATGAAAAAGCACCAACAGGATATATAGGCTCTATAAAAAAATCGGAGGTACTAGTCCTTCCAAAAGTAGGAGAAACGATTATAACTAAAGCTAAAATACTTCATGAGTTTATGGGTGTTACCATGGTTGCTGTAGAAGTATTCAATGCAAACAATAATATCATTGCAACCGCCCAAATGAAAACGGTCATTGCAAATTAATATGGAATTAAAGCCTATTGACATAACTAACTTCTTACCCCATAGAATCCCCTTTCTAATGGTAGATAATGTTATTTCAATATCAGATGATCATGTTAAAACCGAGTTTACTATACCGGAAAATTGTATTTTTTTAGAAGAAGGACTTTTGAATGAAGCTGGCTTAATTGAAAATGCCGCTCAAACCTGTTCATCTATAGTTGGAAAAAGCTATTTTGACGAGGATGACACAAAAGGAGAAGGTAACAAACTTATAGGCTTTATAAGTGCTATAAAGAAAGTAACAATTAGTGAGTTACCTGCTCAAGGAACCACTATAGAAACCATAGCAAACTTAGTTTCTAGATTCGACACAGATACTTACAGTATATCTACATTAGAATGCAAAATAATTCTAGAAGGTAAACAATTACTATCTGGCGTTATGAACTTATTTATTCAAGAACTTAAAAAAGAGTCATGAAAAAGAGTGAAGTACCTCAAGACAATAGTAACCTCGACTCTTTAAATTTTAAGGAGCTCTGTTATGCAGTGGATGAAAACGGTAATTACACAACCGCCAAAAGCACCGGATGGACACCAAAGACCATTGCTTTAGATAATGCCATTGCAGAAATAAATGAAAGGGTAGAAAAAGCCAGGCAAAACGTATTAAATAACCAAACGAGTCCATTAGAATATTACATGGAACTTCATAAAATGGACTTAACAATTTTAGCAAGTTATGTTGGGTTTTGGAAATGGCGTGTAAAACGACATTTTAAACCCAAAGTTTTTAACAAATTATCTAAAAAAACATTACAAAAATATGCCGATGTTTTTGAGATTACTATTAAACAACTAAAAGAAATAGAGCATGCAAATTAATTTTGTACACCATCAATCTGCACATTGCGAAAATGGTGTAGTATCCAATATGATGAAACATAATGGTTTTAACATAAGTGAACCTATGGTTTTTGGAATTGGATCAGGTTTATTATTTTGCTATATCCCTTTTTTAAAAGTCAACCACGCTCCTGCAATTACCTACCGGTCAATGCCTGGATTCATTTTTAAACGATTTGCAAAACGTGTAGGTATAAAGATAAAACGCGAAAAATTCAAAAACCCTCAAAAGGCAAAAGAACGCTTAGACGAAAACCTAGAAAAAAACAACCCCGTTGGTTTACAAGTTGGTGTTTATAATCTGGTATATTTTCCCGAGGAGTATCGCTTTCACTTTAATGCTCATAATTTAGTAGTGTACGGTAAAGAAGAAGACACCTATCTTATTAGCGATCCTGTAATGGAAGGCGTAACCACATTAACAGCAAAAGAACTAGAAAAAGTTCGTTTTTCTAAAGGTGCTTTTGCGCCAAAGGGACACATGTATTACCCTACTCAATTACCAAAAGAACTTGTACTAGATAAAGCTATTATTAAAGGAATAAAACAAACTTGTAGAGATATGCTTGCTCCAGTCCCTGTTGTTGGTGTAAAAGGCATTAAAACAATAGCTAAACTTATTAGGAAATGGCCAAAGAAAAAAGGTGTAAAAGTGGCCAACCACTACTTGGGTCAAATCGTAAGAATGCAGGAAGAGATTGGAACCGGAGGCGGTGGATTTAGGTATATCTTCGCAGCTTTTTTACAAGAAGCTAGTGCTATTTTAAAAAACGAAAAGTTATTAGAGTTATCTAAAGAAATGACTCAAATTGGAGATTTATGGAGAGATTTTGCTCTAAACGCTTCAAGAATTTATAAAAATAGAAGTGCTAAAGCAGATGGGTATAACGCTATAGCAGATCAATTAGATAGTATAGCAGAAAAAGAAAAGGTATTCTTTAAAGCATTAAGAAAAGCGATTTAATAAATGATTAAAATCGAGCAAATATCTAAACAATATAAAGGCGCTGAAAGTTTTTCGCTTTCTAAGCTCGATTTAAATATTAAAGAGCGAGAAATCTTTGGATTACTAGGACCCAACGGCGCTGGAAAAACAACTTTAATTTCAATCCTGTGCTCTTTAATAAAGCCAACCTCGGGAACATTTTCTATAAACGGACTTACCTACAAAAAGAATAGAAAAACGCTAAAAAAGCAAATAGGCATTGTACCTCAAGAATATGCACTTTACCCTTCATTAACGGCCTACGAAAACCTTAAGTATTTCGGAAGCATGTATGATTTACATGGCAAAGACCTAAAAACCAAAATAAATGATGCATTAGATCATTTAGGGTTATTGCAATTCGCAAATAAAAAAATTGATACTTTTTCTGGTGGAATGAAAAGACGAGTAAACCTAATTGCTAGTATTTTACATGAACCTAGAGTTCTGTTTTTAGATGAACCCACCGTTGGCGTTGATGTACAATCTAAAAACGTAATTATTGAGTATCTCAAACAGCTTAACGCACAAGGCACAACAATCATTTACACATCACATCACCTCAATGAAGCAGAATCTTTTTGTACCAGAGTTGCCATTGTAGATCATGGAAAGCTAATTGTAGAAGGTCAACCAAAAACCTTAATAGCCAATAATGATGGCGCACATAATTTAGAAGATGTGTTTTTAAGTATAACAGGAAAAGCACTGAGAGATTATGCATAAATTTTGGGCTTCAGTACATAAAGAACTCTTGTTATTATCAAGAGATATCGGAGGCTTAGCAATACTATTTATAATGCCCTTGGTACTAGTTATTACAATAACGTTAATTCAGGACAGTACATTCAAAACTGTTAATGATGTAAAGATTCCAATACTGGTTGTTGATAATGATAATGGCGATGTTTCCAAAACCATAAAAAACGGACTCAAAGACTCTCAAAGTTTTGAGGTTATTTTCGAAAAAGAAGAAAATATAGCAAAAGAAAAAGTTTTTTCAGGAGCTTACCAATTAGCCATCATTATCCCCAAAGACTTATCTAAAGACTTAAAAGAAAAAGTTAATTCGAACGTAGAACATATTTTAGAAAAATTCGGATTAGAGGAAAACCTAGCAGAAGAAACGCCAGATAAAAGACCAAAGGTGCAAAAAGAAGTAAAATTATACTTTGACCCTGCCACCCAAGTTTCCTTTAAAACTTCTGTAAAAAATGGCATTGACCAAATGATTTCTAAAATAGAAACTCAGTCCATTTACAAAGCATTTCAAGAGCAAATAACAGATGATCCTTCAGAAGTTATATTCGAAACAGAAAACTTTATTACGTTCAAAGAAATAATGCCAGTTAAAGATAACAAAGAGATTATACCAAATTCTGTACAACATAATGTGCCTGCTTGGACACTCTTTGCAATATTCTTCATTATTGTGCCATTATCTATCAATATTGTTAAAGAAAAAAGCCAAGGTACATTTGTTAGGCTCAGAACTAACCCGGTATCTTATTTTACAGTTTTGGGAGGCAAAACAATGCTATATTTAGGTGTTTGCATTATTCAATTTATCCTTATGCTTTTGGTTGGCATCTATCTTTTACCTGCTATAGGGTTACCCCGACTAGATGTATCTGGAAAATTACCATTACTTTTTATAGTTGCTATTTTTGCAGGACTTGCCGCAATAGGACTTGGACTGTTATTAGGAACTATTGCTAAAACGCAAGAGCAATCGGCGCCATTCGGAGCTACATTTGTTGTAATTTTAGCCGCAGTTGGCGGGGTTTGGGTTCCAGTATTTATTATGCCTAAGTTTATGCAAGTATTATCTAATATTTCACCGATGAACTGGGCGCTAAATGCATTTTATGATGTCTTTTTAAGAAATGGTTCTTTCTTAGACATTCTACCTGAAATAAGTTTACTGTTATTGTTTTTTTTAATCACTATGTTTATAGCAATCTTATACAATGAAAAAAAGAATGCCGTTTAAAGGAAAAGAAATTGAACACCTTAGTAAGGTTAGGGTAAGATTTGTGGAAACAGACCCATTAGGTATTGTTTGGCATGGTAATTACATTCAGTATTTTGAAGATGGAAGGGAAGCATTCGGCAGACATCATGGCATCTCCTACCTTGATCAAAAAACCCACAATTATGCTACACCAATAGTAAAATCATCTACAGATCATAAACTTCCTTTAAAGTATGGAGATGTAGCAACGGTAAAAACAATCTTTGTTGATAGTCCAGCTGCAAAAATGATTTTTAGATATGAAATTTACAACCAAAACGAAGAGTTGGTTTGCACAGGAGAAACTGTTCAGGTTTTTGTAGACGATATAGGAAACGGAGAGTTATCTTTAACACCTCCAGACTTTTTTGTTAAATGGAAAAAGAAAGTAGGTTTACTAGATGACTAAAACATTCGTTTCACATAATAATATTGTTTCTGCACTAGGTTTTAATTCTACAGAAGTTGTTGACTGTATAAATAATGAGGTTACTGGTCTAAAAGCAATTGATGACAAGTCTGTTACCAACCAGACATTTTATTCCTCTTTAATAGACAAAGAAAAGCTTCATAGCCAATTTCGGAAATTAACATCTCAAGACATAGCCTATACACCTCTGGAGCAAATGATGATTAGCTCACTTCATGATGTCATAAAATCATCAGACCTTAAATTAACAGAAAGAGTTGGGCTTATTATTTCTACCACAAAAGGTAATATTGATGCCCTAGACGCCCAAAATGGATTTGATGAAAAACGAGCTTATTTAAGTGAACTTGGAAAAGCAATATCCTCTTTCTTTAACTTTAAAAATGAAGCCATCGTAGTTTCAAACGCTTGTGTTTCTGGTGCGTTGGCAATAGCTATTGCAAAACGTTACATTACTCAAGGGCTTTATGATCATGTTTTTATTACCTCGGGAGACTTAGTATCTCCTTTTACATTATCTGGTTTTAGCTCATTTCAGGCTTTAAGTGATGATCTATGTAAACCTTACGATACCGACAGAAAAGGAATCAATATTGGTGAAGTGGCAGCAAGTGTTCTGATTACTAATTCTAATGAGAATTTATCAAAAGAAGCTGTTGAAATTTTAGGAGAAGGCTCTTGTAATGATGCTAATCATATTTCGGGGCCATCAAGAACAGGAGAAGGCTTGTACAGAAGTATGATTTCTGCTTTTAAACAGGCAAAAATAGACCCAAATGAAGTAGATTATATTTCGGCACATGGCACGGCAACAGTGTATAATGATGAAATGGAGGCTATAGCATTTAATAGAATGCAATTACAAGATACGCCTGTTAATAGTCTAAAAGGCTATTTTGGACATACCCTTGGAGCATCAGGTCTTTTAGAAACTATAGTTGGAATGCATTCATTGAAAAATAACACGTTATACACTTCCTTAGGTTTTGAAACCCTAGGTGTAACCCAACCAATAAACGTTATAACGCGCACAAGAAAACAACCACTAAATACATTTTTAAAAACAGCTTCAGGTTTTGGTGGGTGCAACACGGCATTACTATTTAGAAAAGTAGAATAACTAATGAATTCTGGTATCATCTCATATTGTCATATAAAACAAAACCAAGTAACCCTTAATGGCGCGTTACTTTTTGAACATAATAATCCTGAAAACTTTCAAGAATTTATAAAATCTGCTTATAACACTTTAGAAACTAAGTACCCGAAGTTTTTTAAAATGGATAATCTGAGTAAATTATCCTTTCTCGCAGCAGATGTAATCCTTAAAAACGAAGGCTTAGATCCAG
Organism: Seonamhaeicola marinus; assembly: GCF_008085455.1. Taxonomy (NCBI): domain Bacteria; kingdom Pseudomonadati; phylum Bacteroidota; class Flavobacteriia; order Flavobacteriales; family Flavobacteriaceae; genus Seonamhaeicola; species Seonamhaeicola marinus. Next base: position 62,596 of record NZ_VSDQ01000679.1, read on the forward strand.
AAGAAGACAATAACATAGCTATAGTTTTTTCTAATAACGCATCTAGTTTAGATACAGATAGAGCCCACCAAGAAACAATTCAGGATAAAAATAACTACTTTCCTAGCCCTGCAGTATTTGTTTATACATTGCCCAACATATGCATCGGAGAGATTAGTATTAAACATAAGCTTTATTCTGAAAATAGTTTTTTTATCTTTGACAGCTTTAACGCAAAGCATTTATACCATTATTCCAATAGTCTGTTGAGCGAAAAAAAAGCAGATAAAGTACTTTGCGGATGGGTTAATTTTGATAAAGATAGCTACGAAGCTTTTATATATTTAGTAGGGTCTAATAAACATATGGACCACAATTTAGAAACAATAATAAAACTATACGAAAATAAAAATGGAGTCATTAAAACAGGAACTTAAGGAGCGAATAGTAGAGCAATTAAATTTAGAAGATATTGCAGTAGCGGATATTGCCGATGATGATATGTTGTTTGGAGATGGTCTTGCACTAGACTCTATAGATGCCTTAGAACTAATAGTAATGTTAGATAGAGATTATGGTATAAAGCTTACCGATCCTAAACAAGGACGTGCCATTTTTGAATCTATAAACACTATGGCGGCTTATATTTCTGAAAATAGAACCAAATAAATTAAGTCTTGCCTTAATGAGTAAACGTGTTGCTATAACAGGTATGGGAGTAATTTCGGCAATAGGAAATAATGTCGAAGAAAATTACAACGCCTTAATATCTGGTAAAAAGGGAATTTCTAAAATCTCCAAAATAAAAACTATTCATGAAAATGATATAAAAGTTGGAGAAATAGAGCTAACCAATGAAGCCTTAGAGCAACATTTAAATTTAACTGCCGATAACAACTATTCTAGAACTGCATTACTTGGGGCTATTGCAGCAAAAGAAGCTATCTCCCAAGCCAAAATAAGCAATATCAATGCGTACAAAACAGGTCTTATTTCATCCACTAGTGTTGGTGGTATGGATATGACTGAAAAGTACTATTATGATTACTTAACTAATGCAGATTCACAAAAATACATAGAGAGTCATCATGCTGGCGATTCCACTCAAAAAATTGCTGAGCAACTTGGTATTGAAGAAAGTCTTGTAACCACAATAAGTACGGCATGTTCTTCCGCAGCCAACGCCATAATGCTCGGTGCCAGATTAATTAAATCTGGTCAATTAGATACAGTTATTGTAGGCGGTGCAGATTGCTTATCGAAATTCACCATCAACGGTTTTAAGACGTTAATGATTTTATCAGATACTTATAACACGCCTTTTGATGAAAACAGAAAGGGATTAAATCTAGGTGAAGCAGCAGCTTTTTTAGTACTGGAATCGGAGGCAGTGATTAAAGCAGAAAACAAAGATGTTTTGGCATATGTAAGTGGATACGGCAATGCAAATGATGCCTATCATCAAACGGCTTCTTCAGAAAATGGAGATGGTGCAACATTAGCAATGGAAAAAGCACTAAAAATATCTGGTTTAAAACCCCAAGATATTGATTACATAAATGCGCATGGAACAGCAACATCTAACAATGATCTATCTGAAGGAAGAGCAATAGTTAGAGTTTTTGGCGAAGACGCTCCAGAATTTAGCTCAACAAAAGCATTCACCGGCCATACATTGGCAGCGGCTGGAGCTATTGAAGCAGTATATGCCGTATTGGCCCTTCAAAACAATGTAATTTATCCAAATTTAAACTTTAAAACTCAAATGAAAGAGTTTAGTTTAACCCCTCAAACAACATTAAAATCCAAAGAACTAAATACGGTAATGTCTAATTCATTTGGATTTGGAGGAAATTGTTCAACCTTAATATTATCTAAATAGTGTCCAGAAAAGTATATATTAATGGCCTCTGCTCAATTTCTGCTCAAAATACCTTTGATAATAATGTGTTTTTAGATGAGATTATCAAACATTCGGATACCGTTTTAAAAACTGTGGACCCCAATTATAAAGAGTTTATACCCCCAGCCTCAGCCCGTAGAATGGCTAAAGGCATCAAAATGGGGATTGTGGCTTCTAAATTAGCATTGAAAGATGCTAATCTTGAAACGCCAGATGCCATTATTACTGGTACTGGTTTAGGTTGTGTAAGAGATTCTGAGAAGTTTGTTAGCACAATTATAAACCATGATGAACAATTTTTAACACCTACACCTTTTATTCAATCTACTCACAATACAGTGGCTGGACAAATTGCATTAGAACTTCAATGCAAAGGTTATAATTTCACCTACGTTCATGGCAGTAATTCGTTTGAGTCGGCGTTGTTAGATGCAAAACTTCAATTAGAGAATAACGAAGAGGACAATATTCTAATAGGAGGAGTAGATGAAATAGGTGCACATACCATTGAAATTCATAAGGTAATAGAGCATATTAAAAAAGAACCTGTTAATTCTACTAATCTCCTTAACTCAGGAACTAAAGGAGCGGTTTTTAGCGAAGGGGCTAACTTTTTTGTGGTTTCCAATAACAAAAGTGAAAACACATATGCCGAGGTTGTATCTATAAGTTTAAACAATACTTTGAATAAGGAAAAATTACTGCTTTCGGTATTGGACTTCCTAAAAAGTAATGCTCTTGAAGTTGATGATATTGACGGCTTAGTTTTAGGTTACAATGGAGATATGGAATATGATAGTTATTATGATACTATTAAAACAGCATTTCCTAAGGCTCTTCAACTCTATTACAAACATCTAATAGGAGAGTATTATTCTGCATCCTCATTTGGAGTATGGTTAGGGTGTAAAATACTTAAAAAGCAGGTTGTTCCTGAAGTAACTAAACTAAACACATTAGAAGTTAAACCAATAAAGACTATATTGCTATACAATCAGTATCGTGGAGAAAATCACAGCTTTACGATACTTCGTAAATGCTAAAATTTAAAAGTATAAATATACTATTCGCGTTTATAGTAATTCTATTACTCGTTTTAACATTTATATACAATTTATCATTTTGGTTTTTTATAATCGCAGGGCTTTTATGGTTTATCATAACGAGTTTAGGATCCGCATTAATTGGTTGGAACTATCACATTACGTCATTAAATAAATCCAATAGTGAAACTCAAAATCGGGTAGCCATTACTTTTGATGATGGGCCCAATCCTGAATACACATTACAAGCATTAGAGGTATTAAAAACACACAATGCAAAGGCAACTTTTTTTTGTATTGGCAAACATATTGAAAAGCATCCCGAAATAGTGTCAAAGATTTTAGAAGAGGGGCATACTATTGGGAATCATACATACTCTCATTCCAACTTTTTTGGTTTTTTTGGTACGCAGAGAGTAAAACAAGAATTACAGCAAACCAATTACGTTGTGCAAAAATTATTTGGACTTAAAATGAGTTTATATAGACCAGCATTTGGCGTTACTAATCCTAATATTAAAAAAGCCATAAAGGCTATTGGCCTCATATCTATAGGTTGGAACAAACGATCTTTAGACACTACAAAACTAGACACATCTAAAGTTTTAAAAAGGGTGACATCAAACCTAAAGCCTGGTGATGTTATTTTATTACACGATACAAGTCATAAAACAATTGAAGTTTTGGAACAGTTATTGTTATTTTTACACCAACAAAACATGAAATCAGTATCGGTAGATACGCTTTTCAATATAAAAGCTTATGCGTAAACTAGTATATTGGGTATTCTTATTTTCTAATATTATTTGGGCCCAAACACCTTTAAATTCTGAGGAAGCAGCAAAATTTAAGGCTAAAGTTAAAACTAAAGCTACCCAAACAACTACTATTTCGAGCAACTTTACACAATACAAACATTTAGACTTTTTGTCTAATGATATCATTACTAAAGGACAATTAACCTTTAAATCGCCTAATATGGTAAAATGGGAATATACAGACCCTTTTAGCTACTACGTAATTTTTAAAGGCGAAACACTTTACATAAATGATGACGGGAAAAAAAATGAAGTGAATATTGGTTCCAGTAAAATGTTTAAACAACTTAACCAATTGATTGTAAAAAGTGTGAAGGGCGACATGTTTGATGATAGCATGTTTAACATCTCTTACTTTAAAGAAAAAAAGCAAATACAAGTTCATTTTATCTTTAAAAATGAACAATACTTGGAGTATTTAAAAGCCTTTCATATTACGTTTAGTGAGGAAGGCGATGTAGAGGAAGTTAAGATGATTGAACAATCTGATGATTTCACAAAGATTGTGTTTAAGAACAGACAATTAAACAAGCCTATTCCCGATGCGTTTTTTGCTAATTAGTTGCTTTGCCCTTCTACTCTTTTCATGTGGAAGTTATCCAAAAAAACAAGACTTTAATGCGCTACCTGTAACCAAAAGCACGGTAATAAACCCCTACTTTTCTAATCAAAAAAAGGATTATGTATATAAAGCCAGTATTAATGTATATAATAACAATTTTGGAGGCTTGTTAATCATTAAAAAGATTGATAACGCCCATACAAGAGTTGTTTTCACTACAGAAATGGGAAATAAACTATTTGATTTCTCATATATCAACGATGACTTTAAAGTAAACTACTGTCTAAAAAAACTAAACAAAAAAATTTTAATAAACATATTAAGAAAAGATTTCCGAGCTTTAATTAAAGAAAATAATACCGTTATTGAACAATTTTCTAAGGAAAATAGAACCCTATATAAAACTACCATTTATGGTAACAAATATTATTACTATGAGACCAATACCCTAAACAGTATTGTAAGAGAAGGTAACGGAAAAGAAAAAGTAATCATTACATTTGACGATGTTAAAAATAACCACTCAAATAAAATCTTAATTAAACATAATAACATAAAACTTAACATCAATCTTAAATCGATAAATTAATATGAAGAACGTAATTTTAACCTTAGCCCTAGTATTTATTTCTATGGTATCATTTTCTCAAACTACCATAAGGCCTGGTGCAAGAATAGGAGCTAATTTTGCAAATATTACTAACACAGAATTTGATAATAAAACAGATTTTTATATTGGCGCTTTTGCCACTATTAAATTTGCAGATTTTTATAGATTGCAACCCGAAATAAATTATAGCAAACAAGGAGGAAAATCCGATATATCCAACACAAACAACCTAGAAATAAACTATTTAGGACTAACATTAGCAAATAAGTTTTCTCCTATTAGAAACTCTGGATTGCAAATTGCCGTTGGGCCAGTTATTAACTTTAAGACAGGTGATAATTATGACGGTTTTGATGATATTGAAGGATTTGATTTTGGATTAATGGGAGGTATAGGCTATGAATTACCTATGGGTTTAACCATTGAAGCCAGATATAATTTAGGATTGGTAGATCTATTCGGTTCTAATATAAACAATGAAACACCCGTGGATGAAATACTTCTAAATAAAGTTATACAATTAGGCTTATCTTACACTTTCAATTTTGGAAGCTAGAACAAAAAACAAATACATATGAAAAAGATCATTTTAATTCTATTCGCCGTTCTAAGTATTAACACTTTTGCACAAAAAAAAGTCAGTTTTGGACTTAAAGGTGGCTTAAACATTGCATCCTTAACCAATTCTAATTTAGATTCTAAACTAAATGGCTACGCTGGGGTATTTCTAAATGTAGCATTCTCAGACTTATATGAGATGCAACCTGAGATTTTATATTCGAATCAAGGTGGTAAACTAGATATTAATAACGACCAAACAGTAACCATAGAATATTTCTCTATTGGAGTGGCCAATAACTTTTTTGTAAATAGAGATGGCAAATTATACCTTAGCATTGTTCCCAGTATTGATTTAGATGTAGATGATTCCTTTATAGGTATAGTAAATGATAATGAGTGGGAAGAAGGAAATGATGCTACATTTGTAGATTTAGCTCTCGGAATTGGGCTTGGGTATAGAGTTAATAATAATTTAGCTATAGAAGCTAGATATAAAAGAGGATTAATTGATGTTTACTCAGGGTCTTTTCATGATTTTGAAGTAGAGCGCTATGAGAACGAAACACAATTTAATTCGGTATTCCAAATAGGGATATCTTACAGATTTAAAAAATAGGATACATGTTACTTAAAGAGTTTTACAAAACAAATAGCATAGAAAGCGTAGATAATAAGATTTCTGCAAATGTTACTATAAACAAAGATCATGAGGTTTTTAAAGGACACTTTCCGGGTAACCCCGTAACCCCAGGCGTTTGCATGATGCAAATTATTAAAGAAATTACCGAAGACGTTACGGGAAAATCTCTTTTTATGAGTTCTGTTAATAATGTGAAATTTATGGCTATTATTAACCCAGAAGAAAACCCAGATTTAAATATTGAAATAGATATTAATGAGACCGAAAGTGGCTTTAAAATTAAAAACACAACCTCTTTTCAAGATACAATAGCGCTTAAACTTTCGGCAAATTATATAACTAAATAATGTGTTTACGAATCTTCATATTATGTTTTAGTGTATTATCTCTGCAGAGTCAGACACTTAAAATTTCAGAGGTAAGAGCCCTTTACAAAGATGCAGCACAGGATAAATCTAAGGTTGCATCGTTTTATGAGATGTTGTCTAAGGTAGACAAGAAAGATGGTATTTCATTAAATGCTTACAAAGGAGCTTCAATTGCGCTAAAGTCTAGATATGCCAAAACCATAAAAGCAAAAAAGGAGGGGTTTATAGAAGGGGTTACTATTTTAGAAGCAATTATTACAGAGCATCCTAATACTGTTGAGCCCAGATTTATTAGGCTAACCATACAACAGAACTCTCCGAAATTGTTAAAATACAAATCTAATATTACAGAAGACAAATCCTTTCTACTTAAGCAATATTTAAAAATTAAGTCAAAATCACTTCAATTCATTATTAAAGATTACATTTTAAACGCTAACACTTTTAGTGAAGAAGAAAAAGCCCTAATTTTGAAGTCTTAGAAGAAACTAGTTGATTTATTTGTGAGCAAAACATTAGAATCTATAAACCAAAGACTTAAAGCATTAAATATTTGTGTTTTAATTCCAACATACAATAATGAAAATACTCTTAAAAGAGTTATTGATGGTGTTTTAAACTACACCCAAGACATTATTATTGTTAATGATGGTTCTACTGATACAACAGGACAAATATTAAGTAATTACGCCTCACTACAACAAATTCATTTACCAGAAAATAAAGGAAAAGGTAATGCATTAAGAAGAGGCTTTAAAGAAGCTTACGCTAAAGGTTATGCATATGCTATAACCATAGATTCCGATGGTCAACATTTTCCTGATGATATAGAAGTCTTTTTAAAGACCCTTGAAACCTCCAAAAACAAAAACTTGCTCCTTATTGGTGCCCGAGACATGTCTCAAGATGGTGTACCGGGAAAAAGTAGCTTTGGTAACAAATTCTCCAACTTTTGGTTTTGGTTTGAAACGGGTATTAAGTTAAGCGACACACAATCTGGATACCGCTTATATCCCTTAAATACAATAAATGATATTCGTTTAATTACTAATAAGTTTGAATTTGAAATAGAAGTTATTGTAAAAGCTGCTTGGAAAGATGTTGAAGTAAAGAATGTACCGGTTAAAGTATTATATGACGAGAGTGAACGTGTTTCTCACTTTAGGCCATTTAAGGATTTTACGAGAATAAGCATCTTAAACACATGCTTGGTTTTTATTACCATTTTCTATATTACCCCTAGAAATCTTTTTAGACGTCTAAAAAAAAAAGGAATTAAACGCTTCATAATTGAAGACTTTTTAGGCAGTACAGACTCACCAACAAAAAAAGCGCTTTCCGTAGCCTTGGGTGTTCTTATTGGTCTATCTCCATTTTGGGGATTCCACACACTTATTGTCATCTCCCTAGCTGTACTTTTTAGATTAAACAAGGTAATAGCATTTACATTCTCAAATGTTAGTTTACCTCCTTTTATTCCATTTGTAGTACTAACAAGTTTTAAAGTAGGACAGTTTGTATTAGGAACAAACTACACCTACTCTATTGAAGAAATGACACAAAATTTCGAAGTTGTAAAACACCTAAAAGTATATATTATTGGGAGCTTTACCTTTGCTATAGTAGCATCAATTGTTCTTGGTTTTATTAGCTTTTTATTATTTTCCGTTTTAAGCAAAAAGAACTCATTGGTAAGTAATGCATAATTTTTTTACATACACACATGATAAAATAAGAGCAAACAAGTTTCTAAGCCTCTTGATTTTAATAAGCCTTGTTTTCTTCTTGGCTTTTTTTGCTTCTAAACTTAAGTTTGAAGAAGATATTTCGAAGCTTATTCCTGTAAACGAGCAGTCTTCACAACTTCAAAAAGTATTAAAACAAGTTAATTTTGCAGACAAAATCATTGTAAACCTTAAAAAAGATTCAGAAGGTACAGAAGATGATTTAGTTGCCTATGCAGATGCCTTTTTAGAAGAAATAAGTAAAGATTCTTTAGGACTTATCTCTAATATACAAGGTAAAATTACAGGTGAAACCATGTCTGAAACATTAGATTTTGCCTATAACAACTTACCCCTCTTACTAACCCAAGAAGACTATACTTCCATTGCCAAAAAGCTCTACCCAGATAGTATTGCTAAAATAGCTCATGGCAATTACAAAACACTTATATCTCCTTCAGGAATTGTTGCAAAAAAGAATATACTAAGAGATCCTTTGGGTTTAACTTTTATGGGTTTAAAACAGTTGCAATCCTTAAGTTTTGGTGACGATTTTAATGTGCATAACGATTACTTAATAAGTAAAGATAGAAACCATATTTTATTGTTTTTAACGCCAAAACACAAATCCAGCGAAACGGACAAAAACACCAAACTATCTGAACTTATATACAAAACGCACCACAAACTAAATTCTACTTTTACTTCTAAAGTATATGGCGAAAGTTTCGGAGGAGCCTTAGTTGCTGTTGCAAACGCATCTCAAATAAAAAACGACATACAACTTACACTAAGTATTGCTCTTAGTATTTTATTAATAATCTTAATCCTATTCTATAGAAAACTATTATTACCTGTTATACTATTTATCCCAACAATTCTGGGAGCATTGTTTGCCGTTGTTGTTCTGTATTTACTAAGAGAGAGCATTTCGGCCATATCTTTAGGAATTGGTTCTGTATTATTAGGAGTCACCTTAGATTATGCATTACATGTATTAACCCATTTAAGAAGCAACAATAATGCTAAGAGCCTATACAAGGAGATAACTAAACCCATTTTAATGAGCAGCTTAACAACTGCTTTAGCATTTCTTTGTTTGTTGTTCTTACAATCACAAGCGCTGCAAGATTTAGGAATTTTTGCCGCTATAAGTGTACTAAGTGCTTCAGTCTTTGCCTTAATAATCATTCCTCAGGTTTATAAAAACAAAACCATTAGCAAACAAAATAGTACAATAATAGATAAGTTTGCTTCTTTTAAATTTCACAAAGCCAAAGCAATAATAATAGGCCTAAGCATTCTCATTTGCTTAAGTTTATTTACATATAACAAAGTTAATTTTAATAAGGATTTAAATAGCCTAAACTATCAACCCGAAAATTTAGTAAATGCCAATATTAATCTAGATAATTTAGTTAATAGCACTTCCAAATCTGTGTACATTTCTACCTATGGAACAACAGAGGAAGAAGCTTTAAACGCTAATGAAGAAGTATTTAACACACTAAAAAGGTTAGAACAAAACAACAACATCATTCAGTTTAGTTCCATTGGGGCTCTGGTTAAGGCGAAAGCAATTCAAAATCGTAAAATTGAACAGTGGAACAACTTCTGGAATCCTCAAAGAAAAGAGACTTTAAGAAATGTAATAGAAAAAGAAAGCCAAAACTTAGGGTTTAAACCAAATGCATACAAGCAATTTTATTCGCATTTAGATAAATCTTTTTCTTCACTTTCTTCTAAAGATTACGAAGTTTTGAGCTTTATTACTATTGAAGATTATATTTCTAAAACAACGGATTTTGTTACGGTATCAACGCTTGTAAAAACAGAAAATGATAAAGTTGATGAACTGTTTGAAACGTTTAGTAACACGGCCAATGTGGTTGTAATTGATAGACAAAAAACTAACGAGACGTTCTTAGGAAATCTTAAAAACGATTTTAATCGTTTGGTACTGTATTCTTTTATAGTTGTTTTATTAATCCTGCTCATTTTTTACCGCAGCTTTTCTTTAACATTAGTAACTATTATTCCCATCTTATTAACCTGGTTAATTACTGTTGGTATAATGGGACTTCTAAATGTAGAATTCAATATTTTTAATATTATAATCTCCACCTTTATATTTGGATTGGGAGTAGATTATTGCATTTTCGTAACCAACGGCTTGTTGCACAACCTAAAGTATGGCGGCAATGTATTACCTACCTACAAAACCTCAATATTGCTTTCAGTAATTACTACTATTCTTGGTGTAGGCACATTAATTTTTGCTAAGCATCCTGCTCTGTTTAGTATTGCTCTCGTATCTGTAATTGGCATTTTATCTGCCATTATCGTATCATTTTGTCTGCAACCATTATTGTTCAGTTTGTTTATTGGAAGTAGCAAAAAAAGCCCCATAAGCTTCAGGTATTTTATACACTCAATAATTTCATTCGGATACTTTGGTCTTGGAGGTTTATTACTTTCCTTGGTGGGTGTAGCACTCATTAAAATACTTCCGTTTAGTAAAAAAGTAAAAATGAAATGGTTTCATATCATCATTTCAAAATTTAAAAAATCCGTATTATATAGCAATTGGTTCGTAAAGAAGACAACTCTTAACCCTTTTAAAGAGGCCTTTGAAAAACAATCTATAATAATAGCAAATCACACCTCATTCTTAGATATTTTAGCTATTGGTATGTTACATCCAAAAATCATTTTTCTAGTAAACGACTGGGTTTACAACTCACCAATTTTTGGAAAAGCGGTTAAACTAGCAGGATTTTACCCTGTTTCAAGAGGAATAGACAAAAGTATAGGCCATTTAAAAACAAAAATAGAGCAAGGATATACCCTAATGGCTTTCCCAGAAGGAACAAGATCTACAACCAATAAAATTAAGCGCTTTCATAAAGGTGCCTTTTTTCTAGCTGAAGAATTTAATCTAGACATTGTTCCAGTACTTATTCATGGCAACTCAGAAGTACTTCCAAAAGGCAGCTTTGTTATAAAAGATGGCAGTATAACACTTAAAATTTTAGAGCGAATTACGTTCGAAGATCAAAGTTTTGGCAAAACTTACAAGGATAAAACCAAGCTTATAAGCAAACATTTTAAATCGGCATTTCAAGACTTAAGAAATGAGATAGAAGATGCTACTTATTTCCACAGAATTATTTTGGAGGATTACAGGTATAAAGGCTATGATGTATACAAAACTGTCAAAAAAGATCTGTCAAAACATGCTAAACTATATAAACATATAGTAGCGGTTTTACCTCAACGTGAAACCATTACACATATTTCTAAAGACTATGGCCAGTTATCTTTTTTGTTGGCCTTAGACCAGCCAGACAGAAAAGTTATATCGGTACTTCGAAATAATGATATCATCCCGATTCTAGAAAATAGCTTTATAACCAATCATGATTACAAGCTAAATTTCACCCAAAACTTACATAAGGCTATAAGCTACAATCCCAATGTCTTGATAGTAGATTACAATGCTTTAGAAATAGTTTTAGAAGCTCTACAAAAGCAGCATTTCACCTCAGTAATTTTAATTAAAGAAGCTTGTAATTTAAGTTCTGAAGTCGAAAATTTAAACTATATTTTGACAACCAAAAAAGAAGATATTATAATTTTAAAACACAATACGATTGAAAATTAAACAACATTATGATGTGGTAGTTGCTGGAAGTGGTTTAGGCGGATTAGTTTCGGCTATAATTCTTGCCAAAGAAGGCTATAAAGTGTGTGTTTTAGAAAAAAATAATCAATATGGGGGCAACCTTCAAACCTTTGTAAGAGAGAAAACAATTTTTGATACTGGAGTTCATTATATTGGTGGATTAAGCAAAGGGCAAAACCTATATGAGTACTTCAAATATATAGGCATTATTGATGACTTAGAACTTAAAAAGTTAGATGAAGACGGATTCGACATTATAAGTTTTGACAACGATAATAAGTCGTATAAACACGCCCAAGGCTATGACAACTTTAAAAAGCAATTGCTGAATGATTTTCCAGAGGAAAAAGAAGCTATTAGCCTTTATTGTAAAGCGCTTCAAGACACCTGCAATAAATTCCCCTTGTATTCCTTACAATCTGGTGTTCCCATTTATGAAGACACCAAACTGTTTGAAACTTCGGCAAGTGAATTTATAAATTCTTTAACCGCTAATAAAAAACTACAAGCTGTTTTAGCTGGAACCAATTATTTATACGCTGGTGAAGCCTATGCTACACCATTTTACGTTCATGCATTATCTGTTAATTCATATATAGAAAGTGCTTACAGGTGCATTAAAGGAGGAAGTCAAATTACAAAAGCACTCATTAAACAACTTAAGCTACATAACGGAGAGGCTTATAAAAAAAGTGAAGTTGTAAAATTTAATGTAGTAGATAAAAAAGTAACCTCTTTGGAATTATCTAATGGTACCGAGATTTTCGCCGATCTCTTTATTTCAAATATTGACCCAAAAGTAACTTTAGAGAAAGTGGGTAAAGATGCCTTTAGAAAATCTTATGTAAATAGAATAAGTAATATTAAAAGTACCACTTCGGCATTTTCGCTTCACATTGTTTTAAAACCTAATTCCATAAAGTATCATAATAAAAATTACTACCATTTTAAAGATTATAATGATATATGGATAACCAATAATTACACAGATGAAAGCTGGCCAGAAGGCTATATGGTTTCAATGGGACTAAAAGAAGCTGATTGTGAGTTTGCAGACAATATTACTGTAATGACTTATATGCGATATGATGAAGTAAAGCCTTGGGAGCACACATTTAACACCGTTGTGCATAAAAATGATAGAGGTGAAACCTATGAGGAGTTTAAAACCAGAAAAACGGAACAACTTATAACCGAATTAGAGAAAAAGTACCCTAACATTAGAGCTTCTATACAAAGCACGTATACGTCAACACCTTTATCCTTTAGAGATTATATTGGATGTAACAAAGGGTCTATGTATGGTTATGTAAAAGATGTAGATAAACCTATGCAATCTCATTTATCTGCAAGAACAAAATTGAGTAATTTGTATTTAACTGGACAATGTTTAAGCATGCATGGTATTCTTGGTGTAACCATAAGTGCAATTATTACCTGTTCTGAAATTGTAGGAAAAGAATATTTGATAAATAAAATATTAAACAAAATCAATAATTAAGTTACCATGGGAGCATTTAAAACTACCCCAATAGAACGTGTAAAAAGTTTAACAAAGGAAGAGTTTATTGAAAAATACTATAAACCTCAAAAGCCCGTGTTAATTGAAGATCTTACCAAAAGTTGGGATGCTTACCAAAAATGGAATTTAGACTATATTAAACAATTAGCAGGAGATCAAGAAGTGCCTTTGTATAATAACCAAGTTACAAAAGGAAAGCAAAAATCTGCAGAACCTGCTATGACTATGAAAATGTCTGAATATATAGATATCATTAAATCTAAGCCCACCGATTTAAGAATCTTTTTTTTCGACCTTATGAAGAAAATGCCTGAGTTAGCTAAGGATTTCAGTTTTCCAGATATAGGTCTTAAATTCTTTAAACGGCTACCAGTAATGTTTTTTGGGAGCACAGGTTCTAATGTTCTGGTACATTATGATATGGATTTGGCAGATTTAATTCATGTACATTTTCATGGTACTAAAAGCGTTTTATTATTTAATCCAGAACAAACCAAATACCTGTATAGAGTTCCTTTTTCTGTTCATAACCTGGAAACTATAGATATGGACAACCCCGATTTTGAAACCTACCCAGCTCTTAAAAAAGTACATGGTATCACTGCAGAAATGAAACATGGAGACGCACTTTACATTCCAAGTAGTTATTGGCATTATATTAAGTATTTAAACGGTGGTTTTTCAATGACCTTAAGAGCGTTTTCAAAAAATCCGCTGGTTTTTCTTAACATGCTGTACAACCTCTTGTTTATGAGGCACTTTGAAAATTTAATGCGAAAAACCTTTGGTCAAAAATGGCTTAACTTCAAAGACAAGAAAGCTATAAAAAACACCCACAGAGCTTTAGCAAAAGCATCATGATAACTATAAACAAAAATGTATTCAGATTTTTATGGTGTTTTGTCTTCATTACACTACTCTATTCTTGTGGTGTTTCGAAATCAATACATGATATTCCAGATATTACACAGTTCCCTGTACACAACCACGAAAGAGTAAAGGTAAACGACAGCACTTTCTATGCAGGTAACAACTTTTTAACAAAAAACCAATATGGGCTTTGGGAGCTCTATGTTGAAGGTAACCCCTACCAGTTAGGACTAAATACCGGTCTTTTAACTCAAGAACTTTTTGAAAAACAAGAAGATGCTTTTTTAAGTAAAGTGGAACAGATAGTTCCTTCGAAATTCAAACAAAAGTTGTTGCAAAAATTCTTGGCCTGGTACAATAGAAAAATGTACTTAAACATACCTAATGACTATAAAGCTGAAATTTTCGGACTTTCAAAATACGCTTCAGACCGCTATGACTATGTAGCCGAGAATTACTTAAGAGTACTTTATTTACACGGGGCTCATGATATTGGGCACGCATTACAAGATTTGGCTTTAGTTGGCTGCTCTTCTTTTGCTGTTTGGAACAATAAAACCGAAGATGGAGATATAATACTTGGCAGAAACTTTGACTTTTATGCTGGTGATGAATTTGCAAAGAATAAGATTATTGCCTTTGTAAACCCTAATCAAGGTCATAAGTTTATGTCTATAACCTGGGCAGGAATGATTGGAGTAGTGTCTGGAATGAACGAACATGGTTTAACAGTAACTATTAATGCAGGAAAATCTAAAATACCGCTAGTTGCAAAAACACCAATATCAATTTTAACTAGAGAAATATTGCAATATGCCACAAATATTGAAGAAGCCATCGCCATTGCCAAAACTAAAGAGGTTTTTGTCTCAGAATCTATAATGGTTGGTAGCGCAAAAGATAATAAGGCCATACTTATTGAAGTATCTCCAGACAATTTTGGTGTATATGAAATAGAAAATTCTTCTCAATTAATTTGCGCAAATCATTTTCAGAGTGCATCATATAAGGATGATGAAAATAATACAAAACACATTAAAGAGAGTCACTCAAAATATAGATTTGACCGAATGCAGGAACTATTGGAAGATTCAGAAAAAATCACCCCCGAAAAGGCTATCGAAATTTTAAGAAACAGAAAAGGCTTAAACAATAAAGCTATTGGTTACGGAAATGAAAAATCATTAAATCAACTTTTGGCCCACCATGGCATTGTCTTTAAACCAAAAGACAAATTAGTTTGGATATCATCTAGCCCTTATCAACTGGGTGAATTTGTGGCTTACGACTTGAATAAAATTTTTGGTAATCCAGATTACAGCACATCCCTTTCAGAACATCAACTTTTAGTAGAAGCAGATCCCTTTTTAAAAACAGAAGCTTATCAAAATTATGAAGATTATAGAGTACTAGAAAGAGCAATAGAAGCTGCCATTAATACTAAAAAACAATTGCCTACAGATAAATTAAAAGCTCTAAAACTTAAAAATCCAGATTACTGGAAGGCCAACTATCTAATAGGCAAATATTACTATCAAAAAAACTATTATAAAGCAGCATTAATTGAGTTTAAAGAGGCTTTAAGCAAAGAGGTTACAACGGTACCAGATGAAGTTGCAATAAAAGCGTATATTAAAAAAATAAAAAGGAAATTAAACTAATGATTCCTGAAATAGAGAAAGCATCTAAACTTGAAATTAAGGCATTTCAAGAAGAAAAGTTAAGAACATTATTAGCGTATTTAGATAAAAAATCGCCGTATTATAAGCGATTGTTTCAAAAACATTCAATAGATATTAGCAACATTAAAACTATTGAAGACTTGGCTAAAATACCTGTTACCACTAAAGACGAGCTTCAAAAGTATAACGACGATTTCTTATGTGTCTCTAAAAGAGAAATTATAGATTATGTAACAACATCTGGAACCTTAGGAGACCCTGTTACCTTTGCATTGACAGATAACGACCTAGATCGTTTGGCCTATAATGAAGCTATTTCGTTTGCATGTGCAGGTGTTACTAAAGACGACACAGTTCAACTTATGACCACCATAGATAGACGATTTATGGCTGGACTAGCCTATTTTTTGGGTGTTAGAAAAATTGGTGCTGGAATTATTAGAGTAGGTGCTGGAATTCCGGAATTGCAATGGGATTCAATTTTAAAATTTAAACCGACCTATTTAATTGCGGTACCTTCATTTTTACTTAAGCTTATTGCCTATGCCAAACGCAATAACATAGATTTAGATAATTGTAGTGTAAAAGGTGTAATTTGTATTGGAGAACCACTCAGGAATCAAGATTTTTCATTGAACACCTTAGCTTCCAAGATTACTGCAGAATGGGATATTAAATTATATTCTACCTATGCTTCAACAGAAATGAATACAGCTTTTACCGAATGTGAGCATCAACAAGGAGGACACCATCATCCTGAACTAATCATTGTAGAAATTTTAGATGAACACAACAACCCTTTGCCAAATGGTGTGGAAGGTGAATTAACCATTACAACTCTCGGAATTGAAGGCATGCCGTTGCTTCGTTTTAAAACAGGAGATATGGTAGTAGCTCATGATGACCCCTGCGAATGTGGAAGAAATACAATAAGATTAGGCCCTATAGTTGGAAGAAAAAAACAAATGATAAAGTATAAAGGAACCACGCTTTATCCTCCAATGATGAATAACATTCTTCATGACTTTAATGAAATTGAAAGTTATGTAATTGAAATATTTCACAATGATATTGGTACAGATGAAATATTAATTAAAATAGCAACAAAAGATGAGTCAACAAAGTTATTACAAAAACTAAAAGACCATTTTAGAGCCAAACTAAGGGTAACTCCTAAAATTGAATATCATACGAAAAAGGATATCGAAACTTTAAGATTTCCCATTATGAGTAGAAAGCCAATAAATATAATCGATAGGCGCTAGAAACTAAACTTAAGAGGATTTTAATACAGAAATAGATATGTTAAAAAAAGTATCATTAGCTATTTTTACTGGTCTTCTTTATTTTAATTCATTGGGGCAAACTGTAAAAAATAACAGTCTTATATCTAATGTTGAACAGGATCTAGAAACAGCTAAAACCCTTATATCAACAGCCTATTATCCCGAAGCTTACGATAAAGTCTGGAATGCACTTATTATTTCAGATTCCATAAACAATCCAAAGGGAAAATTTGAAGCTTATAAGAGCCTTACCCTACTATATTCCATATTCTACAGCAAAGAAAAAGCCCTTTCATCTATAGATTCAATGTTTGTTTATGCAAAAAAATTAGATACACCTATGACTGTTATGGAACGGTCTAATTTAAACTATACGGCTGCACATACCTACAGAATGAATAAAGACTATGACTTGGCCAAAAAGTATCTAGATATTAGTGAACACATTTTAGATTCGGTAAATAGTTCTTTAGATCAAAAACTTTACGTAATAGCAGAAAAGGCACACCTTTACACCCTAACAGGTAATTATAAAGCTTCTGAAGAGATCTTAACAAAAATTATAAAACATATCTCAGATAGTCATGATTATGCGTCTATCATTTACTCTATGCTAGGAGATTTATATATTGAAAAAGGCGAACCAACAAAAGCTCTGGAATTTTTTAATAAATGCCTTAATATTATTTCCGAAAAGAATATAAGGATTGGTCTTAAAGTTGAATTGTTAGAAAAAATATCTAACTTAAATAAAGAGCAAGGAAATTATGAGTTGGCCTATCAGCAGATGGCAGCTTCGAAAACTTTAGGAGATAGCCTATTTGGCAGCCAAAGTCAACGAAACAAAAAGTTATTTGAAATTAAGGACTCTTACAGAACATCTATAATAGAAAACAACAGACTAAAAAGAGAGCAGGAATTGCAACACATTAAAGCTCAAAAAGAAAAACTGAATTTACAACTTCTATTTTCAGTTGTACTGTTTCTTGTTACCGTAACAGTCACTTTTTTTGGTGTTAGGTTGATTCGAAAAAAACACACTGTAGAAAAGAAACTAGCCACCGAAAGAGCTAATGCTGAAGTAGAGATAAAGAAAAAAGAATTAGCTGTTACGGCACTTCAGTTGATGGAAAAAGATAAATTACTTGAAGAAATAAAAAGAGGACTTGAAGCTGTAAAAACCCAAGAAGATGATAAATCTGTTGAACAAATTAAAAGCACTATAAAGATTAATGCTGCCAAAACATGGGAAGAATTCGAGGCAAGATTTGTTCAAGTTAACAACTCCTTTTACGAATCATTGGGAAAAAAGCATACGAACCTCAGCAGAAATGAGTTAAAGCTATGTGCGCTAGTTAAGTTAAACTTTTCGACAAAAGAAATGGCTGAACTTCTTGGAGTATCTGCCGATAGTGTAAATAAAGCTCGTTATAGATTAAGAAAAAAACTTGGCCTTCATAGAGATGATAATCTTGTTACTTATATAAACTCAATTTAAGTATAACATAAGACTATCTAAACAACGTCTTGTCAACCTGAATTTATTTCAGGTTCTCATAAAAACACAACAACGATTAATATAAGATTCTGAAACAAGTTCAGAATGACAGTTACCGACATAATTTAGATAGCCTCATTTCATTTATTTATTGTTTTACTCAGACCTATTAACAACCTTTGAAATTATAAATGGCTTTTTCCCTCCAGGAGGAATGATTTTTATAGCTTCATGTTCTACATGGCCAGTTAAAGTTTTAATTCTTAACCTTACCGGTTTTCCATATTCTGGTGGAATAGGTATTTTTATTGCTTGCGCTTTTTTCTGAGCTACATCATATGTATCAATCTTAATTCCAAGCATAGAAGCTTCAATTACGGCATTCTTAGTAGTAGATTTAAAAGATAGTTCTGCATCCCAAGTATTTACATAAACTCCTGGATCTATAAATGTAATCTCATATTCAATCCAATTTGAAGATTCATTTTTATCCTTATCGCCATTGGTAGAATTAAAAGTTCCTGCTTTGTATAAGTAATCCCATGACTTTGAACGATTAGCATCATCTGCATTATAATAACCACTCTTTTGCCCTACTTTAATTTTAGGAATTGTACCTCCTTCAACAGAAATCATTTTTGTAGCAACAATCGTCTCACTAGACTGTCCTATCATAATTTCAAAATCACCTCCTTCAACTTCAAATTGCTTCGATTTCACGTTATAATATGAAAAGGCCTCATATGGTAATTTAATTGAAACTTTTCTGTTCTTACCAGCCGGAATACTTAATCGCTTAAAACCTTTAAGCGCTTTTATGGGTGTTACTTCAGAAGATTTTACATCACGAACATACACCTGTACAATTTCATCACCATCTCTTTTGCCCACATTAGCAACTTCAGCTGTAACTTCGATACTTGTATTGGGTTTTACACGACTTTTACTCACCTTCAAATCTGAAATTTCAAACTTGGTGTAACTTAAACCAAAACCAAAAGGATATAAAGGCTTCTTTTTGGAGTACATATAGGTTCTACCAACTTCAGGTCCGTAATCATCTTTCCATGTTTGTACATTGTAATCGGTCATATGAGGTAAATCTT
The DNA here is from genome assembly GCF_008085455.1 of Seonamhaeicola marinus. NCBI lineage: Bacteria > Pseudomonadati > Bacteroidota > Flavobacteriia > Flavobacteriales > Flavobacteriaceae > Seonamhaeicola > Seonamhaeicola marinus. Next base: position 82,453 of record NZ_VSDQ01000679.1, read on the forward strand.
TCTCAGATCTTACCCAAGACGTATTTAACTTTCCTCCTGGGTTTATGTCTCCAAATAACACCTTTGCCAAAGCAGTACCCTGTTCCTGTCCGTTAGCCCAAGCGCAAATAATACCAGGAAGATTTTCTTGTTCCCATCCAATAGAAGTAGAACCACTTGGTATAACTACCAAAATAACATTCTTATTTACAGCTTTAACAGCCTTAATAAGTTTATGTTGCTTCCCTGGCAAACTCAATGACATACGATCTCTAGTTTCTGTTGCTGTTGACTCGTCGTTACCAACTACCAAAACTACATAATCTGACTTTTTGGCTAAAGCCACTGCCTCATTAATCTTTTGTTCATCTTGAGCATCTCCGGTTACAGAACACCCTTCAGCAAAACTTACCTCACCTTTAGCTCTTTTTTTAATACCTTCTAAGGGCGATACTTTAGTTTTAGGGTTACCCGAATAAATACCTAACCAACAACGATTTGCAAATGGGCCTATTACTGCCAATTTGCTATCGTCATTCTTAAGGGGAAGAATGTTATTATCATTCTTTAAAAGTACAATGGACTGTTCTGCAGCCTTAAGTGCTAATTGTTTATGTGTATCACATTCTAGGACACTGGTTGGGATTTTAGAATATGGATTAAGTGAAGGATCATCAAAATCACCTGTCTTAAAACGTAATCTCAATAACCTCCTAACGGATACATTTAGCTCCTCTTCGGTTAACAAACCTTGTTCTATTGCCGGTTTTAAAGCCTTTACAAAAGGAGCTTTTCTAGTTTTATGCCTAAAACACTCTTGATCTAAACCTGCTTTTATAGCCATTGCAGCAGCCTCTTCTTGGGTTTGTGCAAATCGCATTCGCTTTTCAACTCCTTGAATAGCCGCCCAATCTGCTATAACATAACCTTCAAATCCCCATTCACCTCTCAATACACCGTTTACTAGCCACTCATTAGCAGAGCATGGAACACCATTTACACCATTTAAGGCGGTCATAATACCAGTTGCTTCTTCATCTACAATACACGTCTTATATGCTGGGAAATAATACTCATACAAATCTTTACGTCTTACCAAAGAATGGCTAAATTCTCTTCGGCTATCAATATTATTAGCTACGTAATGTTTAACGGTAGTTACTGTTTTTACATATTTGGGGTCGTTTCCTTGCATACCCCTTATATACATACGGGCCATTTCAGACATTAAATGAGGATCTTCACTGTAACATTCCTCGTTTCTCCCCCATCTTGGATCTCTTGCCATGTTTACAGTTGGAGAAAACATCATTACTTCTTTCTTTCCAGCGTTTTTAAGTGCTCTTGCCTCATTAGAAATAGCAGTAGCTACATCAAACATTAAATCGGGGTTCCAGGTAGAACCCATGGCATTATTTTGAGGAAACTGTGTACAATTCCAAGCCTTAAGCCCATGCAACGCCTCTCCGTACCACATAAAAGAAGGAATATCTAATCGTTCTATACCCTCAATAGCAGAACCGCAATAACTAATTTTTTCATCTAAGGTCATTTTAGACAATAAGTCTTCAACCCTATCATTAACTTCGGCATTAGGGTTTTTCCATGTTTGCCCTCCCGATGTTAGCACCCCCACTAGGAAAAACAACATGCAAAATGCCATTTTAAAAAATCTCATAGAATAATGTGTTTAATTGATTATTCTCAAAATTAAATGTTAACCATACGACATCTAAAAAAAGGATATGGACATTAATAGGACAATTACCTTAAAACCCAAAAAACTAAATGAGCAAAACCTTTATAAAGAAAAAAAGGCTATCAATTAAAACCGGATAGCAAAGAAGTATTTTAAATATCCCTAAAATTTAGCATTTTTTCTGATCCTTTTAATGCTTCTTAAAATACGTATATATTTTATACTATTCAAAATCAATTACTTACAGTAAAAACCTGCGAAAAAACATAAAATAACCTGTGTAAAAACACCTGTTTGACTACAAAAAAACACGTATGTTTGCCGAATCTAAGTATTAATATAAGTATTTATACTTAAAAATAGTCAAAAAATACGATAGTCATGAATAATAAACTAAGTACCAGTAAGGCAACCAAAATTAACCTTACAGATTTTAAAACGATTCAAATGCGAACGTTCCACCTTAGTTGGATCGCATTCTTTTTATGTTTCTTCGGATGGTTCTCTCATGCACCATTAATGAAGTCCACAATTGCACCAGACCTTGCTCTTACAAAAGCGCAAACAACTTTAGCATTTATAGCTTCTGTTGGTGTAACAATTTTTGCTCGTCTATTAATTGGTTCTTTATGTGATAAAATAGGACCTAGAAAGAGTTATGTATACTTATTAGTTTTTGGAGCTTTTGCCGTAGCAGGATCTTCTTTTGCTAACACTTGGGAAACATACTTAATTTCAAGATTAGCCATAGGTGTTATTGGTGCATCATTTGTAATTACGCAATATCATACCTCTGTTATGTTTGCTCCTAACGTCATTGGAATTGCAAACGCTACTACAGCCGGTTGGGGTAACCTAGGAGGTGGTGTAACAAATGCCACTATGCCTTTAATAGCTTCTGGTGTTGCTGCATTTGGTTTAGCTGAAGCTACAGAATCTTGGAGAATTGCAATGTGGGTGCCTGCCGCAATTATGTTGCTAGTAGCTTTCTTATATTGGAAGTATACTACGGATTGCCCTAAAGGAAATTATGCAGACTTACCAGATGAAAGACCACAAACTAAAAAAGGAGAGAAAGGCTTATTCTTAACTGCTGCCTCAGACAAACGCGTTTGGATTCTATTCCTAATGTATGCAGGTTGTTTTGGTATGGAGTTATTTGTAACAGGAAAAGCTTCTACTTATTACCAAGAAAAATTTAGTTTAAGTCAAGAAGCTGCCGGATTTATAGTGCTTTTCTTTGGTGCTATGAACTTATTTGCGCGTTCTACAGGTGGTTGGATAGCTGATAAGTTCGGTAAAAACTCAGGATTAAACGGAAGGGTTAAAATATTAGTGTATGTTGTAATTGCAGAAGGTCTTGCATTATTGCTATTTTCGCAAATGAATTCATTAAGTCTAGCAGTTACTTCAATGGTTTTCTTCTCGTTATTCGTACAAATGGCAGAAGGTGCTACCTATTCTGTAGTACCATTTATTAATAGAAAAGCTTTAGGTGCTGTTTCGGGTATAGTAGGTGCTGGTGGTAATGTGGGTGCTGTACTTTACGCACAATACTTATTGAGAAGTGGCTCTAGTCTTCAAGAAGCGTTTTTCGCTTTCGGTTTTGTGGTGGCTATTGTGGGGTTCTTAGGTTTCCTACTTAAATTCTCACCACAAGAAGAACAAGCAGCTAGAGATGAACAAAAGAAACTAGAAGATTTACAAAAAGAAGTTGATGCTGCCGAAAACACAACAACTGCAGCCATGGCGTAAACATATTTAAAATAATTACCCTACATATTAGGGGTTAATTGCTTCAATAATAAAAAACCAGTGAACTTATGCTCACTGGTTTTTTTATGCCCTATTAGTATGTCAAGATCTTAAGTATAACTTCTATTTTAACTCTTAAAAAGGAAACATAAAGACTCGTTCCTTAATGCTAACAAGTTTTCGGAATGATTAAAAGGCTTAACTTATGCTATTTAAATTTTGGGAAGAGACTCAGGAAAGTATATGTTATAAAACAAAAAAGTCTAACATTTCTGCTAGACTTTTTTTGCTCCTCAGGTTGGGCTCGAACCAACGACCCTCTGATTAACAGTCAGATGCTCTAACCAACTGAGCTACTGAGGAAGGTTACTTTTTCGCTTTTGCGAGTGCAAATATATACTATTTTTTAATTGTTACAAGCTATTTTTAAAAAAATTTTATCCAAAAAGTGCTTTGTAAATATCGTTACCATTTGCAAACAGAACTAAGGCAATTAAAATAAAGAATCCGACCATTTGTGCATACTCCATAAACTTATCTCCAGGCTTTCTTCCTGAGATCATTTCATACAGTAAAAACATAACATGACCGCCATCTAATGCTGGTATTGGTAAAAGATTTAAAACCCCTAACATTATAGATAAAAAGGCGGTAATACTCCAAAAGGCCTGCCAACTCCAAATGTTTGGAAAAATATCGTAAATAGCTTTAAAACCACCCACTCCTTTATAAGCTCCAGTACTTGGCGTAAAAATAGCTCCCAATTGATCCCAATATGAGACCAACTTATCCTTTGCCTTATTTAATCCCACTGGAAAGGATTCAAAAAAACCGTATTCCTTAATATCAAAATCATAATAGCCTAAAGCCTCCAAAGTTTCAGTTGTAGAAGACGGAGCATAAACTATTCCTAATTTACCCTCAGTATTAATCTCTAAAGGAAGTTCAATTTCTTTTTTATCTCTAATAATCCTAGCTGAAACATTCTGCCCCTTAAATTTATCCAAACCAACTTTTACTTGATCTGCATATTTCATCTTCTCATTGTTAAAACCAGCAATGATATCACCTTTCATTAGTCCACTTCCAACATTAAAAGACGTATCTGGAACCTCAACTACAACAAAAGGTTGCCTAAGTTCTATAAACTTTCGTTCTTTAGAATCTATTAATTGAGCAAGAAAATCTTCGGGAAAAGTTACAGTAGATTGCTTTCCGTCTCGTTCTATTGTTATTTCTTTACCAAATAGGACTTTTTCAGATATCTCAGAAAAGTGCTTTATTTTTTCGCCATCTACAGCAATTATTTTGTCTCCTGTTAAAAGCCCAGCTTCATTAGCAACAACATTATCTACCAACAATCCGTCTTTTATATTTTCAACAGGTAAAAATTTATCGCCATAGAAGTAGCTCATCCCAATATAAATAAGAATAGCCAATATAAAATTAACAGTAACCCCACCAAGCATAATAATTAAACGTTGCCATGCCGGTTTAGATCTAAACTCCCACGGCTGCGGTTCTTGTGCCATTTGTTCGGTATCCATACTCTCATCAATCATTCCCGAGATTTTTACATACCCTCCAAGTGGTAACCAACCTATACCGTATACTGTTTCTCCTATCTTCTTTTTAAAAAGTGAAAATTTTACATCAAAAAATAGGTAAAACTTTTCTACCCTAGTTTTAAAAGCTTTAGCTGGTAGAAAATGGCCTAACTCGTGTAAAACTATTAATAGTGATAAACTCAATAAAAACTGAGATATTTTTATAACGAACTCCATATGTCTTCAATCAAATATTTTGATAACCGCACAAAAGTAAACTTTTAAACCAAGTATAAAAAGTCATTTATGCTTTGTACACCTATTTAACACTAATTTAAGTAACTCATATTACCTAAGTTGTTTTAATTTCATCGTATTTTTGCACCAACATTTTTTCTTAATTCTTATGCTTAAATTTTTTAAAGGCTATAAAGTTTTTGCCATTGTATTTGCCGCTATTTCCATAATTATAATTGCACTTATATACAATACCTTAAATGTTTATCAACCCTTACCAATTTACCAGCCATCTATGGTAAGTACCGAGCTAGTAGATAGCACCATACAGTATAAAAAGAAGTATCATAAAATAGCAGATTTCGCTTTTACGAATCAAAATGGAAAAACCATTACCCAAAAGGATTATGAAAACAAGATTTATGTTGCAGATTTCTTTTTTACCACGTGTCCAACAATATGCCCAATCATGACCAAAAATATGGTGGAGATCCAAAAAGAGATTATTAATGACACTGAAGTGATGCTACTCTCACATTCCGTTACACCTGAAATAGATACCGTTGCCCAATTAAAACGATACGCTATTAAAAAAGGCGTAAATGATTCTAAATGGAATCTCGTGACTGGAGATAAAAAGGAAATCTATAAAATGGCAAGAAAAAGTTACTTAGCTGTTAAGGATGATGGTGATGGCGGACCTTTTGATATGGTACATACGGAAAACTTCATGTTAATAGATAAAAAAAGACAGATTAGAGGGTTTTATGATGGCACCAATCCTGAGGATATAGAAAAACTACTAAAGGATATTTCTCACTTAAAAAAAGAGTATAATAATTAGGGCTGCCTACTTTAAATAAACTTTAAACCTTTAAACCTTTATACTTTTAAACTTTTAGTTTACTTTTGCCTCTTTAAAATCAATCTAAATAAGCTTGCAGGATACTTTAGCAAATTTAAAACGTGGAGAAAAGGGCATTATAACTGATGTTTCTTCTTCAGAAATCCCTCTTAAACTTCTAGAAATGGGCTGTTTGCCTGGTAATGAGGTAGAGCTTGTACAAGCAGTACATTTTGCTGATCCTATGTATTTAAAAATTAGTGGCTCTCATTTAGCCATTAGAAAAGAAACTGCAGTCCATATTTTAATTGAAAAGGTAGATGAGTAAGCAAATTAATGTCGCTTTAATAGGGAACCCCAATACGGGAAAGACTTCGGTATTCAACGCTTTAACTGGTTTAAACCAAAAAGTAGGGAATTACCCAGGTATTACCGTAGATAAAAAAGAAGGCGTTTGCAAATTACCCAGAGGGGTTAAAGCTCATATTCTCGATTTACCTGGAACTTATAGTTTAAATGCCTCATCTTTAGACGAAAATGTAGTTATTGAGCTGCTTTTAAATAAAAACGATAAAGACTTTCCTGATGTTGCAGTGGTTGTTACCGATGTGGAAAACTTAAAACGTAATCTTTTAATTTTTACACAAATTAAAGATCTAGAAATCCCAACGCTTCTTGTCATTAATATGGCTGACAGAATGCCTAAAAAAGGGATTTCTTTGGACATAGATGCGCTTGAGAAAGAACTCAATACTAAAATTGCATTGGTAAGTACTCGTAAAAATCAAGGTATTGATAATTTAAAGGAACTTATTTCAAACTACAGAACACTTTCTACAACACCTTGTTTAGAAACCACTGCTATAGATGAAGCCTACTTCAGTAATCTTAAAAAAGCGTTTCCGAACCAATTATTATATAAACTTTGGTTGGTTATAACCCAAGATGTAAACTTTGGGAAAACCAACAGAAAAGAAATTGATGCCGTTGCTAATTTTAAAACTAAGAGTAACGCCGATTTAAAACGCCTACAGCAAAAAGAGACCATAAAACGTTACCAATTAATTAATAACGTTCTAAAAAAAGGGCAAACTATAGACCTATCACAGGCTACAGATTTAAGAATAAAGTTAGATAGAATTTTAACTCATAAAATATGGGGTTATATTATCTTTTTCATTGTACTGTTTCTAATGTTTCAGGCTGTCTATGATTGGGCTACCTATCCTACGGATTTAATTGATGAAGGTTTTGCCTCATTAGCAGATTGGGTTAAAAACAACTTACCTGAAGGTGCCTTTACAAACCTGCTTTCCGATGGAATTATTGCAGGTATTGGTGGTATTATGGTATTCATTCCGCCCATTGCATTTCTATTCCTGTTTATTGCCCTATTAGAAGAAAGCGGTTATATGAGCCGTGTTGTATTTTTAATGGACAGGGTTATGCGCCGTTTCGGACTAAGCGGAAAAAGTGTAGTACCTCTAATTTCTGGTAATGCCTGTGCTGTTCCCGCAGTTATGGCGGCTAGAAATATTGAAAATTGGAAAGAACGCCTAATTACAATTTTAGTTACGCCGTTTACAACATGTTCTGCAAGGTTACCAGTATATGTTATCATTATTGCTTTAGTTATTCCTGAAGGAACATTTCTGGGTATGAGCTATAAAGCCCTCACTTTAATGGGACTTTATGCAATTGGATTTTTAGCGGCAATTTTTTCGGCATATATTTTAAACAAAATATTAAAAATTAAAAGCAAGTCCTACTTTGTTATTGAAATGCCAAGTTACAAAGTACCTATGTTTAAAAACGTGGCGATAACAGTTCTTGAAAAAACCAAGACCTTTATTTTTGAAGCCGGAAGAATAATTCTTGCAATTTCAATTATTTTATGGGTTTTGGCCTCTTATGGTCCAGGTGATAATTTTAACAAAGCCGAAGACATTATAAAAAATGAAAACCCAACACTTTCTGATGTTGACTTAGAAGACAAAATTGCAGCGCATAAATTAGAACATAGCTATATTGGCATTGTTGGAAAAACAATTGAGCCAATCATCAAACCCTTAGGTTATGACTGGAAAATTGGTATTGGGTTAGTCACATCTTTTGCGGCACGTGAAGTTTTTGTAGGCACTCTTGCCACCATTTACAGTGTTGGCAGTGCAAACGATAGCGAAGACGAAGACACTATTAAAAGCAAAATGGCGGCAGAGGTTCATCCTAATGGCACAAAAGTTTTCACTTTGGCAACTGGAATTTCACTATTATTATTCTATGCTTTTGCAATGCAATGTATGAGTACTTTAGCAATAGTAAAAAGAGAAACCAACAGTTGGAAATGGCCAGTGCTTCAATTAGTTTTTATGTCAACAATAGCTTATATCTTTGCATTGTTGGCCTATCAGTTTTTGAAATGATACGTATTTAAATTCGACCAAAGACATATGAATGACATTATTCAGAACATACTTGTAATAACAACTGCTTTTTTAGCAGTAGTCTTTTTGGTTAAAAAATACCTTCCTAAAAAATCTAAACCTCAAAAAGGTTGCGGAACAGGAACCGACTGTTCTTGTCATTAACTTTCATTAATACTTTGATTAGTTAACCCTAGTGTTTACATTTATATCGTCTAAAAACAAACTAAACACTAATGAGTTACAAGCTATTAATGGTTTCGGCTTTTATTTTAAGCCTTAACACCTATGCACAAAAATCTTTTAAGCTATTTGATGAAACCTTAAGCCATTTTGAGAAATGGAATGGTGTACCACACACTACGATACAAGGGTTGCCCGAAGGCACGTATCAATCAGACAATGTTCATGCAGGAACACCTTTGGGTCTTAATAATGATATTAAAAACGTATTTACCATGATTACAGAAGATGGTGAACTCGTTTTAAAAATTACAGGCGAAATTTATGGCGGATTAACCACTAAAGCTTCTTATGAAAACTATCATTTAAGTGTATACTTTAAATGGGGAGATAAAAAGTGGCCTCCACGATTAAATGTAAAAAGAGATAGTGGTATTCTTTACCATTGTTATGGTGACCACGGACGCTTTTGGAAAACATGGAAAACCTGTTTAGAATACCAAGTACAAGAAACAGATTTAGGCGATTTTATTCCCTTAGGAGGTAACACAGCAGAACCTAAAGTTCCTGGGCCAAAAGTTGAGATTAGAGGAACTAGAGGAGAAAAAAAGGGTAAATACGATCCTAATTCCGACACCTATCTAAAAAAAATAGGATATACCGATGCCTATAAAGAGCCAGACGCTCCACATGGCGAATGGAATCATTTAGAGATTTATGTCATCGGAAATGACGCAGTTCATTTAGTTAATGGTGAAATTGTAATGGTTGTTGAAAATGCTACAAATCCAGAAACTGGAGCTCCTCTTACTAGCGGACAAATTCAAATTCAGTCTGAAGCTGCCGAGTGTTACTACAAAGATTTAACATTAACTTCTATTAAAAAGTTTCCGAAGAAAATTAGAAAAGAAGTGAGGTTTAAATAAACATATATTCATTTAATTAATAATCAAAGACACAAGACTTTCAATCGGTATTGTTTTGTACCTAAGCTTTGAACTCGTTTTAAAATAACAGGAATTAGTCGATGTATAAGAGCTTTCTTTTGAGTTATTCTTAAAACTGCTAATTGAATTTCTTTTTTTATTAATTTCTTACTTAAATTTTCAATAAAAATCTCTTGTTGCCTTTGGTACAAGAGATTTTTAATTACATTTGAAAAATTTTGAGCTGACTTATTGTTGGCACCATCCTGACACCTCTCGTACACTATTGAATCAGGTCACAAGAGTATTATTTAAAAAAATGAAAACTATAAAATTATTATTATTACTATTTTTTGTTGGGAATAGTTATTTACATGCACAAAAAATTACTGGAAAAGTCTCTTCATCAAAAAAAGGACTTCATGCAGTAAAGGTATATTTAAAAGGAACTGCAAAAGAAAGTACTACTGATAAATCTGGCCTATTTACAATTGAGAATGTAGAACCCGGAACCTATACCATTGTGGCTTCCTATGATGGTTATAAAAATGTTGAGAAAGAAATTACCGTTGAAGGCCATGTAACTATTATTAGACTAGTACTAAAAGAAGATGAGTCATAATCGGATATTAATTAAGCTAGTCTTACATAAAGATTATTGGCTATGATACTTGAAATAACTAATTCTTTACCTGCTATTTCTATTGTAACAGAATTATCAAAAGGCTCTCTTTGAATAATCCTTAAGTGTACTCCTAAAGCAATATTGTTTTTATCTAAATATTGCAAAAATTGGGTTGAAGAATCCTGAACGCCTACGCAGATACAATTGTCATTCACCTTAGCCTCAGACAACAAAATCTTATCAATTTTTTTAATATTACCTGTTTCATCAGGAATGGGATCTCCATGGGGATCATACGTTGGAAAACCCAAAAAAGCATCCAATTGGGTAATTAATTTTTTAGACTTAATATGTTCTAATTGCTCCGCTACATCATGAATTTCATCCCAAGAAAAATTTAACTTTTCAACTAAAAACACTTCCCAAAGCCTATGCTTCCTAACAATATTAATAGCTATTTCTTTACCTGCTTCTGTTAGCGAAACACCTTGGTATTTTTTATAATAGGCATATCCTTTCTCAGATAGTTTTTTAACCATATCTGTTACAGAAGACGCCTTGGTAGCCATCTCTTTCGCAATTGCGTTTGTACTTACAACATTAACGCCTTGATCACCTAAATGGTAAATTGCCTTAATATAATTTTCCTCAGTAAGGGTTATCATCTTAACTTTTTTCAATACTACAAATATAGTATAATTAAAATCTTAAAATCATTTTTAGATTAATCTAAATTAATATTTATATTTGCAAAAAAGTTTTATAATGAAACACCTAATACTATTAATTTTTAGCATTTTATGCTTTAATTTTAATGCACAAAACACTACTATTAAAATCTCTGGAAAAGTATCTGCCAATGGTATTCCAGTTGCTTTTGCAAGTATTTATGTTAAAGGTGGTGCTACAGGTGTAAGTACAGACGAAAATGGACACTACGAAATGTCCCTTTCTCCTGGCAAGATTATATTAATTGCCCAATCCCAAGGGTATCGTTCTTCAGAACAAAGCGTTAAACTTACCAAAGGCCAAAATCAAATTGTTAACTTTTCTCTTGTTGAAGACGCTCTTGGACTAAACCAAATCGTTATTAGTGCTACTAGAAATCGAATACGAAAAAAAGAAGCCCCAGTAATCGTAAAAGTCTTAAGTCCTAAATTATTCAAAGCTACACAGTCACTTTCCTTAGCCGATGGTCTAAATTACCAACCAGGGGTTCGCGTAGAAACCAACTGCCAGAATTGTGGTTTTACACAGGTTCGTTTAAATGGTCTTGAAGGCCAGTATACTCAGATTTTAGTAAATAGTAGACCCGTATTCAGTGCTCTAAATGGTGTTTATGGATTGGAACAAATTCCAGTAAGTCTCATAGATCGTGTAGAGGTAGTACGTAGTGGAGGTTCTGCTCTATTCGGATCTAATGCTATTGCTGGAACCATTAATGTAATAACAAAAGAGCCAATAAATAGCGGGTGGGAGGTAAACTCTACTCTAGCACTTATTGACGGTTCAACTGCAGACCGTAATGTCAATATTAATGCCTCGGTTGTAAGTGAAGATTTATCTACTGGTATTACAGTTTATGGTATTTTTCGTGACCGTGATGCTTTTGATGCCAATAATGACGGATTTTCAGAAATAACAGTATTAAAAAATAATTCATTAGGGGCAAAGGCATTTTTAAGACCTAATGACAACAGTAAAATAGGTTTTGACTTTACAGGAATTCGCGAGTATAGGCGCGGAGGCAACAAATTAGATTTAGCACCTCAATTCACTGATATAACTGAAGAATTAGACCATAATACTATCTTTTCAGGTTTAGATTATAATTTGTTTAATGACGAACGAACAAACAATTTAAGTGTATACACATCCATACAACATACAGACAGAGATAGTTACTACGGTGGTCTTGGTGGGGGCAGAACACCTGCAGATTCTATAGCTGCAAATAGTGCCTTTGGAAAAACAAAAGATGTTGCTTTTGTAGCCGGAGCAAAATTCAGTCATGAATTTTCAAATAAAGATATTATTACCTCAGGTATAGAATACCAAGTAAATGATACCGATGATGCTATAATTGGTTATAACCGTGTTGTGGATCAAAAAGTAAACAGTTTCGGGCTCTATAGCCAGTACGAATGGAAACCTTCTGATAAATTTTCGGCACTTATTGGTGCACGTTTGGATAATGTAAAAGTTGACGGCTTCTACACCATTCAAGATATAGCACGTACTTCTGATGTTTCAGAAACAGTCTTAAGTCCACGTCTAACAATACTTTACAACTTTACAAAATCACTTCAGTTTAGAGGTGGTTATGCCAGAGGGTTTAGAGCACCTCAGGCTTTTAACGAAGACCTTCATATTTCCTCTGTTGGTGGAGAACAACAATTTGTAATTTTATCTAATGACTTAGAAAGTGAATTCTCTAACGCCTATACAGCGTCTTTAGATTTTACCAAAGATTTTAATAAAACCCAAACCAATTTATTAGTAGAAGGTTTTTACACCTCTTTAAAAAACCCGTTCACTATTGTTAGTACAGGAAGTTCTTTGCCAAATGGTTCTATACTCGAAGAATCTCGAAATGGCTCTGGAGCCTATGTAGCGGGGGCAAACATAGAAATGAGTATATCTCCCAATCCAGATTTGTTTTTTCAGGTTGGCGCCACAATTCAAAAATCTATCTATAAAGAAGACCAAGTACTATTTGAAGCAGATGGTAGTACTCCAGGTGAAACCAATGTTATTATAGATGAGTTTGTACGCGCTCCAAATGTATATGGATTCGTAAACTCTTATTGGCAAATGAGTAAAGCTTTTAAATTTGATGTAACAGGAAGCTATACGGGTACTATGACTGTTCCTCATGTTATAAGCGATTCAGGGTTTATCACTCTGGAAAAGTCTGAATCATTTTTTGATATCACGACGAAACTTACCTATCATTTCGATTTGAAAGATACATTTCATGTAGAACTAAGCGGAGGGGCACAAAACCTTTTTAATAGTTATCAAAGCGATTTTGATACAGGACCAGGGAGAGATTCCGACTATATTTATGGTCCAAACAGACCAAGAACGCTCTTTGTAGGATTAAAATTTGGTGATTTATAATGATATTTAAGGCTAAACATATCTTATTCTTATTGATATTCAGTTCAGTTAGTGCTTCTTTCTCTCAAAGTAACGCACGAATTAATTGGATGTCTTGGGAACAACTAGATAGAGCTTTAAAAGAACAACCAAAACCTGTTTTCATATACTTTCATGCCGATTGGTGTGAGTACTGCAAAAAGATAAAACGAAACGTTTTCACTAAAGAACCTATTATAAAACGCATTAATAAGGACTATTATGCTGTGGAAATGGATGTAGAATACAAAGACACCATTGTTTTTGATGGTGTTTCTTTTATAAACGCTGAAACTAAACGTAACAGTATTCATCAATTACCACTGCTTCTCGCTAGTCGTAAAAACAAGTCATTTTCATTGCCAGCAACCCTAATATTTGACGAGAATTTCCAAATAAAAGCGCGTATTTTTGAATATTATACCTCTAAACAATTATTAAATAAGTTATGATTTATATGGATAAACTCACTAAGGTCATAAAAAAGACTGCTTTACTTTCTCTTTTAGGGTTGGTCATCGTTAGTTGTAAAGAAGAAAAAAAAGCTAATGGTAAACTTAACGTTGTTACCACTACAACTATGATTACTGATTTGGTTAAAAACATAGGAGATACATTAGTAAATGTAGAAGGTTTAATGGGAAGTGGTGTAGACCCGCACTTATATAAAGCCAGTGAAGGTGATGTTAGCAAACTCGTAAATGCGGATATCATTTTTTACAATGGCCTTCATCTTGAAGGAAAACTTGTTGAAGTATTTGAAAAAATGAAAAATAAAAAAACAGTTGCCGTTTCAAGTGTTTTAGATAAAAATACTTTAATTGGTTCCGATTATTTTGCTTCTAACTATGACCCGCATATTTGGTTTAATGTTGATTATTGGAAGCAAATTACGCAACACGTTGTAACTACACTTTCGGAAGCTTCGCCTGAACAAAAAGAAACATTTATAACCAATGGAAAAGCCTATTTACAAAAACTTGATGTTTTAAGTAAAGAAATAAATGCATCTATTTCAACTTTACCAAAAGAAGATCGCATTCTAGTAACAGCCCATGACGCCTTTAATTATTTCGGAAAATCATTTGACTTTGAAGTAGTAGGTTTACAAGGGCTTTCAACAGCTACAGAAGCGGGTGTTCAAGATGTTCAAAAACTAGCCACATTTATTATTGAAAAGAAAGTAAAGGCTATTTTTGTAGAGAGCTCTGTTCCAAAACGCACAATAGAAGCACTACAAGCAGCTGTGAAATCCAAAGACCATGAAGTTACTATTGGCGGAACTCTTTATTCCGATGCCTTAGGTGATGCCGGAACAGTTGAGGGAACCTATATTGGAATGTATAAGTACAATGTGAATACTATTGTTAATGCTCTAAAATAAAGCCCCTCCTAACATCCCCGAAGGGGAGGAAAAGCTTACTCTTGTGTAATAAGTTTAAAATTTAGAAATTGAAAACGAATCAATTTAGTTTAGATAAAATGGCAGAAAGTCAAGTACCAAGTTCCGATGCAATCGGAATCATCAATTTGCAGAAATAGTGAGTAAAAAATGAAACTGCGAAGCGCAGCTTCAAGCATGAAGTTTTGAGAATGAACGTTTCGAAGGAATTTCCTCAAATTGATTTAATTTTTTGGTTCGTTTTGCATCAAGGCAAAATGAACAATTAAATAAAAATAGATGAAACAAAATATTGCCGTAAAAGTAGACGATTTAACTGTTGCCTATAACTACAAACCAGTACTTTGGGATATAGACCTA
This sequence comes from Seonamhaeicola marinus, assembly GCF_008085455.1. Taxonomy (NCBI): domain Bacteria; kingdom Pseudomonadati; phylum Bacteroidota; class Flavobacteriia; order Flavobacteriales; family Flavobacteriaceae; genus Seonamhaeicola; species Seonamhaeicola marinus. The sequence goes on from NZ_VSDQ01000679.1 coordinate 97,574, forward strand.
GAAATACCAGAGGGTGTTCTTATGGCAATTGTTGGGCCAAACGGCGCAGGAAAATCAACTTTAATCAAATCAATTTTAGGTATTTTAAAACCAATTGCAGGAAGTGTTAGCATCTATGGAAAGCCCTATGATAAACAAAGACAATTGGTAGCATATGTTCCTCAAAAAGGTAGTGTTGATTGGGATTTTCCAACCACAGCATTAGACGTAGTTATGATGGGTACTTATGGTAGTTTAGGCTGGATAAAACGTCCAAAACAAAAAGAGAAGAAATTGGCTTTAGAAGCTCTTGAAAAAGTGGGTATGCTCCCCTTTAAAAACAGACAAATAAGTCAATTATCAGGAGGCCAACAGCAGCGCATATTTCTGGCTAGAGCCTTAGTGCAAAATGCTTCTATTTATTTTATGGATGAACCCTTCCAAGGCGTTGATGCCACAACAGAAATAGCAATTATAAACATCTTAAAAGAACTTAGAAAAGCAGGAAAAACAGTTATAGTTGTCCACCACGATTTACAGACTGTTCCCGAATATTTCGATTGGGTTACATTCTTAAATGTAAAGAAAATAGCCACTGGCCCAGTTAAAGATATTTTCAATGATAATAACCTAACAAAAACCTATGGTATTAATTATAAAGTGAGTATTCAGGAGTAAAAAATCAGTTTACAGTCATCAGTCTCAGTAAGCAGTACTTACTCAAAAGAATAAAAAATAAAATATTCGCGAACAAAGGAAGAGATTTCGGCCTTCGCGGTAATGGCAAATGGATATCTTAGAATACATAGAATTGGTCTTTACAGACTACACCTTAAGAACAATAACCTTGGGAACGGCCATCCTGGGTGCTGTTACAGGCATGCTTGGTAGTTTTGCAGTACTTAGAAAGCAAAGCTTACTAGGTGATGCCATTTCTCATGCTGCATTGCCTGGTATAGCAATTGCCTTTTTAATTACGGGAACAAAGGATAGTAATGTATTATTGTTAGGCGCTCTAATAAGTGGGTTAATTGGCACCTTTTGGATTAGAGGTATTATTACCAAAACGCATTTAAAATCAGATACTGCACTCGGATTAATTCTATCCTTATTTTTTGGCTTCGGAATGTTATTGTTAACCTTCATTCAAAAACGTCCAAATGCTAATCAGGCAGGATTAGACAAGTATTTATTCGGACAAGCAGCTACTTTGGTAGAAAGTGATGTTTGGATGATGGCTATCGTTACAGGTATTTGCCTAATAATTCTATTGTTATTCTGGAAAGAGTTTAAAATCCTTTTATTTGATGCTGATTTTACCAAAACCTTAGGTTTTAATACAAAAACAATAGATATCTTAATTACAAGTTTTATTGTGCTAGCCATTGTTTTAGGTCTTCAAACAGTTGGTGTTGTACTAATGAGTGCTATGTTATTAGCTCCCGCTGCAGCCGCAAGACAATGGACTAACAGCCTTGGCAAAATGGTGTTTTTGGCCGCTATATTTGGGGCCTTGTCTGGTGTTTTTGGAACTGCGATAAGCGCAACTCAAAACAACCTATCTACAGGGCCAGTGATCGTTATTATTGCCAGTGTTTTTGTTTTGATCTCTTTTATATTCTCACCAAGCAGAGGTTTATTATTTAAACAAATACGTTTTATTAAAAACCGTCGTGATTTAAAATTACATAAAACATTAGCGTTTATGTATCACATTGCTGAAACACACGAAAACATATCGCACCCGCATACCACTAAAATCTTAAACAACTTTCAAGGTTTTACGAAAGCAACTCTTCAAAAGTTAGTTCATAAAAACTATGTTAAACTAGAGGGTAATATGTGGAGTTTAACGTCAGAAGGGTTTAAAGCTGCTTCGAATTTATACAACCAACAAGAAGAAGATGAGTAGTGCTCAAATAGAAATACAACTTATTGCGTGTTTAGCTGCAATTGCTTGCGCTATTCCAGGCACTTTCTTAGTTCTAAGAAAAATGGCCATGATTAGTGATGCCATTAGTCATTCTATTTTACCAGGAATTGTTATCGGTTTTTTTATAACTCAAGATCTTAATTCGCCATTGTTAATTCTCTTAGCAGCTGTTACTGGTATTATTACCGTAATTTTGGTTGAATACATACAAAAAACAGGTTTAGTAAAGGAAGATACCGCAATTGGTTTAGTCTTTCCCGCTCTCTTTAGTATTGGCGTTATAATGATTGCCAAAAACGCTAACGATGTACATTTAGATGTAGATGCCGTTCTTTTGGGAGAATTAGCCTTTGCTCCTTTTGATAGATTTATGGTTTCCGACCTAGATTTAGGACCAAAATCATTATGGGTAATTGGAAGTATATTAATTGTTACTATAGGACTACTATTTGCTTTTTTTAAAGAACTAAAAGTTTGCACATTCGATGCTGGTTTAGCAGCTTCCCTAGGGTTTTCTCCAGCCATAATACATTATGGTCTTATGAGTATTTCATCTGTAACAACAGTAGGCGCTTTTGATGCTGTAGGTGCTATTTTAGTAGTAGCTTTAATGATTGCTCCAGCGGCTACTGCTTACCTCCTAACAAATGATTTAAAACGAATGCTTATTTACGCTATAATCTTTGGTGTTTTTAGTGCTATTTCGGGGTATTGGGTGGCGCATTGGTTAGATGCTTCCATTTCAGGTTCCATAACAACCATGCTAGGACTCATATTCTTGCTAGTTTATCTATTTGCTCCCCAAAGAGGTATTATTGCTGTACTTTATAGAGAAAAGCAACAGCGTACCGAGGTATCTCTGCTAACATTTCTTCTGCATCTTAAAAACCATAATGAAAAAGAGGAGCGCCATGTAAATCACCTCAACGAGCATATTAATTGGCAAAAAGTGCGTAGCAAAACGGTTCTTGAATTAGCCTTAAAAAACAATATGATTCTTATTGAAAATAACATTGTGTCTTTAACCGAAAAAGGTAATGATTTTACCTCTCAGGCCATAGATTATATTATCACAAATGAAGATGCTAAGATTGAACACATGAAGGAGGATTTCTTTTTGTTTAGAGGGTAATTTGTTGTTCTGAACATAGTGAAGAATCTCTTAACTCAAAAAAAAGATTCTTCAGTCGTTCCTCCTTCTGAATGACAAACGTTACTTTAGTGATAAAGCCCAATGTCATTCTGAACGCAGTGAAGAATCCCATGAACAAAAAATAGATTCTCGATCTTTCCTCCTTCTGAATGACAAGCATCATTATTATTACAAGCACTACTTTTTAAAAGCAGATGTCCCTTATTCAGAGCATTTCGAATATATTCGAAGTCGAAGAATCTCATTAATTGGATAACAAACTTTTGTTTATTTTAGTCTTATGGCCAAACACAACGAATTAGGTAAAAAAGGGGAACAACTAGCCGTAGATTTTCTAATTAAAAACAACTACGATATTATTGAACGTAATTACAGATTCAATAAAGCAGAAGTTGACATTATTGCTCAAAAAGAAGACACCTTAGCTATTGTTGAAGTTAAAACAAGATCAACTACAGATTTTGGAAACCCACAAGATTTTGTAAAGCCCAAGCAGATAAAAAACTTAGTAAAAGCGGTTGATGAATATGTAAATGTTAATGCTTTAGACGTTGAAGTACGTTTTGATATTATAGCTATTGTAAAAGAAAACAAGGGCTTTAGAATAGAGCATTTAGAAGACGCCTTTTATCATTTTTAACCTATTATTTTGAATAGATACTTCAGTCGTGCCTCCTTCTGAATGACAAACCTTACTTTAAAAATTTCATAGTTAAGCCAAAACAAATTTAGCACCACAAAACCTACTCCACCTCAAAAAACTTTTTGAAACCCTCAAAATCTTGAGGCTTTGCAATAATTTTTTTATCCTTGTCTAGAATAAAATAAGTTGGTGTTTCAGAAACTGCATAATTATCTCCTATTTCGTTATCCCATTTACCTTCACCATAAACATGAATGAAATCTGGATATTCATAGGTTAAGTTTTTCCATTTATAAGGTTCATCTTCTAAACCAACAGCAATTACTTTGGTATTAGGATAGGATTTCATAAAGGTTTGTAACTGCGGAATTTCATCTAAACAATGTGAACACGTGCTACTCCAAAATACTATAACATATCTTTCAAAACCATCTAATGCCGTTAGTTTTTTTGTTACTTTTTTATCGTCTTGAGTAACCTCAACGTCAAAATCTGGTGCAACTTTACCTAATGATACATTTTCAAAAACTAATAGTGAGTTTATTAACTCCTGATCGTTTAATGCAACAAGAACATCCATTAAATAATTTTGAGAAATATAGTTTGCTACACGCTCATGTTTTAAATCGGCCATTTGTTGCCAAAGGCTTACTAAAAGAATGCGTTTTACATCGTTTGGCGCACTCTCCATCATCTTTCCTACTACATCAATATTAGTTTTGAAATTCTGCGTATCATCTTCAGAACCTGTTGTCATTCCAAAGACATAACTTACCATCTTCTCCTCTAAAAAATTAGAACTCTGTAAAACAGGATTGGTAAAATCTACAAAATCAAAATAGTGTGTCTTTAAATTATTTACATAAGTCATCACATCCTCATATCCATTAGGAATGTATGGCTTGTTAGCTTTTATAAAATCTAATACCATAAAATCTTTTGCAGCCTCTTCATAATTGGCCTGTGTTTCTCTTTGAATTTTAAAAATTTTAGACAATGCCAATGTATCCTGATCTTGAGAGTTAAAGTAGTTACCAATACTATGCGTAATATTAGACATGCTGTTTGTATAGGATGTTAACAGCGTATTTTCTACTGAAGATAAAAACTTAACACCTGTTTCGGAGTTAAATTCGAGTTCAATATCTTCAGTTCCATTATAAATAATATCAAAATTATAGTCCTCTTGTGGCACCGCATACACCAATCGGTAAGTTCCTTTAACTGCTGTTGAATCTAGCTTTAGCTCAAAAGTGCCGTCATCATTTATATTAGCATTTGCAACATACACAGAAATTGTTGGTGTAACTTTATATAGCAATGCAATTTTGTAATCTTCGGCAGGAGTAAAAGTGCCTTTTATAGAGTGTTGTGCCAAAAGTAGCGCTGGCAACAAAATAAGTAGGTATTTAAAAATCTGTTTCATTTAATTAAATAAGGCAATAATTAAGCCACAATAGGTTTTAATAATGTTAAAGCTTTTTCTACCGAATTAACTCCTTCAAATGTAAGTAATAATCTTAAGCCTTGGCGTGTTTGTTTCTCTTTCATTTTACAAACTCCAGAATTAGATTGTACATAACTTAACACCTTTGCAAAACTTGAACTTTGGTAGAAGCTGCTTTGCTGATCGCTAATAAAATAACCAACAAATTTATTCTGTTTCATTATGATTTTTTCAAATCCTATTTTAGTGGCAATCCACTTTATTTGGACACTATTTAACAAATCGGTCACTTGTTCTGGCAACTCACCAAATCTATCTATTAAATCTTTCTGAAACTTGGTTAATTCTTCTTCGGTCTTTAACTCATTGAGCTTAGTATAAAGACTTAATCGTTCTGCTATGTTATTTATATAGCTATCTGGAAAGAGTAACTCAAAATCCGTATCGATAGTAACATCTTTCACATAGGTTTTATCCTCTTCTGGTTCATTGTATAATTCCTTAAACTCGTTTTCTTTGAGTTCTTCAATGGCTTCGTTTAAAATCTTTTGATACGTATCAAACCCAATTTCGTTAATAAATCCGCTTTGTTCACCACCTAATAGGTCTCCTGCACCACGAATTTCTAAATCCTTCATTGCAATATTAAATCCGCTACCTAGTTCAGTAAACTGTTCAAGCGCTGAAATACGTTTTCGTGCATCTTCGGTCATTGCAGAATATTCGGGTGTAATAAAATAACAAAAGGCTTTCTTATTACTTCTACCAACACGACCGCGCATTTGATGAAGGTCACTTAGTCCGAAGTTATTTGCATTATTAATGAAAATTGTATTTGCATTAGGTACATCTAACCCACTTTCAACAATAGTTGTACTGACTAACACATCAAATTCACCATTAATAAAAGCCAGCATGAGTTCTTCCAATTTTTTACCATCCATTTGTCCATGACCAATAGCTATTTTGGCATCGGGTACTAAACGCTGAATCATGCCTGCTACTTCTTTAATATTTTCAATACGATTATGAATAAAGAAGACCTGTCCGCCTCGTTGAATTTCATAACTCACCGCATCTCTTATGGACTCCTCATTAAAGCGAATAACATGACTTTCTATTGGGTATCTGTTTGGCGGTGGTGTTGTTATAACCGATAAATCTCTTGCTGCCATAAGGCTAAACTGTAGCGTTCTTGGAATAGGTGTTGCTGTAAGCGTTAAAACATCAACATTTTCTTTTAAAGTTTTTAATTTCTCTTTAACTGCCACACCAAATTTTTGCTCTTCATCAACAATAAGCAGCCCTAGGTTTTTAAAGCTCACATTTTTATTCACTAACTGGTGTGTGCCAATAATGATATCTACTTTTCCATCAGCCAAAGCTTCTTGCGTTACTCGTTTTTCCTTAGCCGTTCTAAACCTGTTAAGATAATCTACCACCACAGGGAAATCTTGTAAACGCTTTCTAAAGGTTCTTGCATGCTGATATGCCAAAATTGTAGTGGGCACCAATACGGCTACTTGCTTACCATTATCTACTGCTTTAAATGCAGCACGAATGGCCACTTCGGTCTTACCAAAACCAACATCGCCACAAATTAAACGATCCATTGGGCGTTCGCTTTCCATATCTGCTTTAATATCGGCGGTGGCTTTACTTTGATCTGGTGTATCTTCGTAAATAAATGAGGCTTCTAACTCATGCTGCATATAGCTATCGGGATTGTATTGATAGCCTTTCTGCGTTTTTCGCTTTGCGTATAATTTAATAAGGTTAAAGGCAATATGTTTAACTCTTGCTTTGGTTTTTTGCTTGAGAGTTTTCCAAGCATTACTTCCTAGTTTGTAAACTTTTGGAGGTTTACCATCTTTACCGTTGTACTTGGTGATTTTATGAAGCGAATGAATACTTAAATAGAGGACATCGCGTTCTCCGTAAATAAGTTTTATGGCCTCTTGTTTTTTACCTTCTACATCAATTTTTTTTAATCCACCAAAACGACCAATACCATGGTCTATATGGGTAACATAATCACCAACATCTAAATTGGTGAGTTCTTTTAAGGTAATAGCCTGCTTCTTGGCATATCCGTTTTTTAACTGAAACTTATGATAACGCTCAAATATTTGATGATCTGTGTAACAGACTATTTTGTTTTCATGGTCTATAAAACCTTGGTGCAGTGATTGCACTATGGTTTTATAGTAAACACGTTCCTCAAAATTTGGGTTGCCGTCTTTATCGGCATCTTCAAAAATATCATGAAAACGTTTAGCTTGTTGTTCGCTAACGCAGGCAATATGATTTATATAACCTTTATTATGATTTGCGATTAAATCTTCAATTAATAGATTGAATTGTTTGTTGAAAGAAGGTTGTGGTGTGGTATGAAACTCAAATATACTGTCATTATGAGGAGCTTGCGATGTGGAAATCTCATTCTTTGCAAGAGATTGCTTCATTTCATTCCCAATGACATTACTATTGAAAAAAGACGATGTCCCAAATTCTATAATTGAAAAATCTAATAACTGTTTCTTCAATAATGCCGAATTACAAAATAACTCTTCTGGTTTATCATGTTTTAATTCTGAGGACAAACTTGCGAAGGCTTCCTCTGCCCTTCCGAAGAAATCGTCGATTCTTGAGAAGAATAAATCAGCATTTTTTAAACACACCACTGTTTTCTGAGCAATATATTTTAGAAAACTTTGACGACTTTCTTCTAAAAACTTATTAGCGACATTAGGAATGATGTTTATTTTCTTAATCTGGTCTACAGACAACTGAGACTCAACATCAAACGTTCTTATACTGTCTACCTCATCTCCAAAAAACTCAATACGGTAAGGTTCATCATGTGAAAACGAAAATACATCTACAATACCTCCACGTACCGAAAACTCTCCGGGTTCAGTAACAAAGTCAACACGTTTAAACTGGTATTCAAAAAGTACCTCATTAACAAAATCAATAGAAATATTATCACCAACCGATACCTTTAAGGTATTACGTTCTAACTCTCTTCTAGTAACCACTTTTTCAAAAAGTGCATCAGGATAGGTAACAATTATTGCAGGCTTTTTTCTTGAATTTATTCGGTTTAATACCTCAGCACGCAATAACACATTTGCATTATCTGTTTCCTCAATTTGATAAGGTCTGCGGTAACTCCCTGGATAGAACAATACATCTTTATCATTAATTAATTGTTCTAAATCATTTAAGTAATGTGCGGCCTCTTCTTTATCATTAAAAACAAGTAAAAATGGCTTTTCTGCATCTTTAAAAATACTTGAAATAACATATGAAAACGAAGAACCAACTAGTCCTTTTAAATGTGTTTTTACCCCAGTTTGGGCAATAGCATTCTGCAGATTTTGCACTTGCAAAGTCCGTGAATATACTTGCGAGAGGTTTGAAGAGCTCACTAGATGTAATGGATTTTAACGATTGCAAAAGTAAAGGATTTTTTTCATTTTAAAATTCACAAAATATTGATTTTAATAACGTTGTATTTATTTCAAAAAATGAAAAATAATATGTAGGTTTGCAGCACTAAAAAACAGAAATATATGTCGTTTTCAAATTTATTTGATAGTGGTTTTAAAAAACGTAACGAAAGTCATTTTGCTTCTATAGTTAGAGTGGCAATGGCGGATGGTATCATAACCGATGCAGAAAAGGCGTTTTTAGATAGATTATCTAAGAGATTAGATATAAGTGAGGTAGATTACAAGGCTATTTTAAAAGACTATAATTCTCACCCTATTAATCCACCAGTATCTTATGATAAACGTTTAGAGCGTTTATATGATTTAGTACGCATGGTACATGTTGATGATATTCAAGGTGAAGAAGAAATGCTTTTATTGCATAAAATTGCTGTTGGTTTAGGATTTCATGCGGTAAACGTAAAATACATTACAGATAAAGCATCAACTTTAATTCATAATGAAGCTGATTTAGACACTTTTGTGGATGCAATAAAAAACATGAATAGATAGAAATCATAAAAAACTATCATAGTTAAAGCGTCCAATTTATATTGGGCGCTTTTTTTTATGAAAAAAATTAAAATTAATTGAATAAAGATTTTAAAAACTAAAATAGAACACTTTGGAGTATAAGCAACTGAGAAACAAACCATTGCTATAAACTCAATAATCTGCAAACAGGCGGACAGGATAACTACTGTCTTAAAACAACCATAAACAATTGATTATCAGTAAATTAATTTTTAATAGTGTTTTGTTTTTTGAAAAATAGTTCTAATATTTGCACCGCAATTCTGAAAAAGCAATTGCAATAAAAATTAATTAATTTCTGAAACACGTTCAGAATAAAAAATAAGAAGCCATGTTAAAACATAACATTCCTTTTAGGAATATAGTAAGTGATTGCGAATCACTTTTAGGGCTTCGGTATTTTCAGTAGATTACTTTCCTGAAAAGAATCCGAAGCAAACAAACTGTTTCGGATTTTTTGTATCCAACATTTAAAATTCAAAATCTGAATCGGTTTTAATAGCCCACATTTTGTGTGCATTTAAAACAAGCCTGAATTGGCCATAAATCAATGTAGTATTCATCATTGGGGTGGAACGCTATGCTCAAAATTTAAAAAATGGAAAATAATTTAAATAACACCTATTTGTTTAAAGCTTTAGACGCTTATCCATATGAATTGGAAGAAACTTTAGAAGCATTAAACTATGCGCTTTCGTATGATGGCAAAGATGCTCAAGCACTGTGTTTAATGGGACGTATTCATGCCGAACAATTGCATGATTACGTAACCGCAAAACAATATTATGCAGAAGCTATAGCTAATAACATGGAAATGCCTAATACCTACGAATTCTATATTCAGACATTACTATGGAATGAAGATTATAAAGAAGCCGAAAAACTAATAGGGTTTGCTTTTAGTATTAAAGGGGTTAACAAATCGCTTTTACATGTATTCAGAGGTATAGTTTTAGAGGAACAAGGTTTTCTTAAAGAAGCTTTAAAAACATATAAAATGGCTTTAAAAACATCTACTAGTAATTGTTTTATCAATTCTATAGAAGGTGAAGTAAACAGAGTGAAGCATAAAATTAAACCTAAAAAGAAGAAGAACAAAAAGGATGGAAAGAAACGAAAAGGAGGAAAATCGGCAAAGTAGCCCTTTGCCGATTAAAAGGGAATTCATCAGCGTTGGAAATATGAGTCTGTCAGTAAAACTGATATATTTTACTTAAGAGGTTCTATTTCTGTTTGTTCTAAAAAAAACAACTACGCATAATAATTGCGTAGTTGATAAAAACCTTTGCGGTGTTATGTATTTATAACATGAAATCAAAGGTTCATTGAAAAATATCCCTGCTAAGGCAGGAAATAATATCAAGCTGGTCTTGTTGGGTGTTTCGGTATAGCACTATTGTATAAACCGTTGCATTTATGTATTACGGTTTTATATGCAACTAGACTTGAAGGTTTGGGTTTTATCCAAAAAATCCCCCAAAGTTCTGTGGGTTCGAGTCCCACTATCCCTTTTTAGGATATGGCGGAAATGGTAAACGCACTAGATTTCGGCTCTAGCGAACTGGCATCCTATACAGATGTCTATTTAAATGCACAGGTTCGAATCCTGTCGAGGCCACCATTTAGGTTTCGTAGCTCAGTCGGTCAGAGCACTACACTCATAATGTAGGTTAAAAGCTTATCATCTTGTAAAACTGATAATAAGGCAGTTAGCTTTTCTGCCTATCAAAAAAGGTAAAAACAGTGAGATTGTTAATCGGCTTTATTCCTGTCTTGCAGGAACCGAAAGCAATCTTGAAGGTACTTAGACATACTGATTTTTAATAGTTGGCAGTAACTACTGTTTTGTATTTAGAAGTAAAAACCGAGCATTAATTTAGTAGTGTTTCCTTTTTATAACCCAATACATAACACTATTACTTAAGACTATTGATATGAGTATATCCGTATTGGACAGATGATTTTCAATCTACTGTTTTTTATGACAAATTATAGCGTTAAGGATTGAAGCGACATCCTTTTGTGTGCTAGTAAATATACCATCATTACAAGGAGGTACTACAAAGCAATCTTTTTAGATTGGGAGATTGCTGTACTAAGGTTGCTAATGGCATTTGGTTGATGAACTGCAAAAAGATATAGCGAAAAGCCCAACCTGAGATTCTGAGTAAAGTTCAGAACAAAGGTTACGCCCAAAATAAAGTTTTAATCCCAGCAATAAGCATTGGAGATTAAAATTGGTAAACCCTCCGTTACAGGAATTGCCATCGCCCATATTGGGCAAAAGTGAATGTTTAATTTAAATAAATGTAAAATGAAACACGTAAGAATTAATGCAGGAAAAGTAGGTTTGGTTTTCAAGAAAGGAGATTATTTAAAAGTAATCACTCAAGGGAAACACTGGTTAGGTTTTAATGAACATGCCATTGTATATAGTTTAGAGAACAGCTTTACAGCTCCAATAGCGCTAGAAATCTTACTAAAAGACGAAACACTTGCTGCAATGTTAGACGTTATTAAAGTAAATGATAACCAATTGGTTTTAGTTTATGAAAAAGGAAACTTTAAAACCATACTATCAGCTGGACGTCATATATACTGGAAGGGTTTAATTAAACGTGAGTACACACGTTTAGATTTAAGCAAAATTTATATTACCGAAAAGCTAGACAAAGCATTATTTAGTAATTATGAATTGAGCAAGTATATTAGAACTTTTGAGGTAGCTGCTTATGAAAAAGCAGTGCTTTTGGTAGATGATGTGCATACCAAAACCTTAACGGGTGGCGTGTATAGATTCTGGAGAAATGATACCTCTATTAAAATTGCAAAGGTGGATTTGCGTCAGTTACAAATGGAAATTGCGGGTCAGGAATTGTTAACTAAAGATAAAGCGGCTATTCGTATCAACTTTTATACACAGTATAAAGTTACCGATATTGAAAAAGCTTTATTAGAGAACAAAGATTACGAAAAGCAATTATACATTGCTATGCAATTGGTATTGCGTGCCTATATTGGGTCTTATACTTTAGATGAATTGTTAGAACGTAAAGATAACATTGCAACCGCTGTGTTTGAAGATGTAAAAACAACTGCAAAAAAACTAGGTGTAAGCATATTGAACTGCGGTATTAGAGACGTAATCTTAACTGGAGACATGAAAGAGATTATGAATCAAGTATTGGTAGCTCAAAAGCAAGCGCAGGCCAACATTATTACAAGACGTGAAGAGACTGCTTCTACCAGAAGCTTGTTAAACACTGCAAAATTAATGGAGGAAAATGAGATGTTGTACAAGCTAAAAGAAATGGAGTATGTTGAAAAAATAGCTGATAAAATTGGCGAAATTACCGTTTCTGGGAATGGCGGCATAGTCACGCAGTTAAAAGAGATTTTCTCTGGAAATAAATAGTGTTTTCTTGGGCTTGGTATATTTTTACTAAGCTCAAGTTAAACACTTACTAAAACCATAAATCAATAAATCGTCATAAAATGATTGTCTATTTAGCTTTAATAGTGAATTACTAAACAAAAAAACATGAAATTAAATCGTTGGTTTTATCTAAATTTTGTTTTTGGCTCTTTGGTAATACTTTGCAGTTTTACCCAAATGCTTTATAAACTTTAAAAATTAGGAAAATAACGAAAGGCTATTCGAATTATTTTGGCTTTAAATTTCACAAAACGCTGTAAAACAAATAGTTAAAATTAATTCAGTTTTTAACCACTGAGAATAAAATGACAATTTTTATTTGAAATAACTGTAACAATTTATAATAAAAAGCTACTAATATAGAACAATCATGATTACGAAAATGGTAACTCTAAATTCTTATTCTCAATATAAATATTATGGATATTAATTTGTGTTGCTGCAACAGTAAAAGCTATTGAAACGCTTGTTTTTGAGCCCCAAACCTAAAAACGGCACTTTTTTTGAGGGATATTAGAAAACTCTGCTCTTGAAAAAGATATAACAGGTTCTCTGTTATGATACTCCTATTATTTAGGTTTTAATTCTGAAGTAATGTAAATCTCGTAGACGTACCAGGTTCAACAGAACATTTAGAATGTGCACTAGTAATACTTATTTACAACACTAAAAATTTAAACTAATGAAGTATTTACCTAATCTATTTGGTTATAACAACTCAAGACGTAAGATGAACTTAAAAACTAAACCTTGGGTTTTTCCGTAATTAAAATTATATAAACAATTCGTAAAAATTAATACTACAAGAATTGTTTTATTCTAATAACTACACCAATTCAAATATGTTTTTGAGACTAATAATATAATTAGTCTAGAAACCCTTTAATGAATATTAACCAAGTGAATAAGCATCTATGAATAATTTACAAAATACAAATACGCTTCGGGTATTAGATGTTAATTCATTTAATCTTGAAGATATAATACAGGCGCTAAATGGTGCCTCAACAGATAAAAACAATGAGATATTCTACCTCGTAGTAGTTAACTCTAAAGAAAAACAAAACGTCATAAAAACACCTCAAAACCAAGGGTTAAAAGGTAAAATTTTAATTCCACTACAAGATGGATTTGAAGTAATAAATAAAGCCAGTATAGTTTACTGCGAAGCAGATGATAATTATACAGAACTATATTTAAGAAATGGCGAAAAATACTTAGTAAGTAAAACTCTAAAATACTTTGAAGATATTTTAGGTTCCGAAAACTTTGTTAGAATTCATAAGTCTTTCTTAGTTAACGTAAACGATATTGTTAAATATTACCGTAAAGGAAAAACTGGTAGTGTTTTGCTGAGTAATGGTAAAGAAATAGCGGTATCGGCTACAAAAAGAGTGAACTTAATGTCTTATTTTAAATGAACTATTAGGTTTGAAACCATATTGAAATAGTCATATAGTTTATGAAATGCACCGAAAATAATTCGGTGCATTTCTCAAACTAAAACCCAAAAGCCCGCTTATATGCTTTTGGTATTTAGTGAGCTTATCCAGGATTACTAGTATCCTGGATTCTGCTCTACTAGCGGATTAGAGTCTATCTCAGACAACGGAATTGGAAACAACACATGATGTGGTTGCGCATTACTTTTTCCTCTTGCCTGTGCATCAGAAATTAATCTGTTTTGACGAATTAAATCTCTTCTTCTATGACCTTCTGTTACAAACTCCCAACCTCTTTCATCTAACATTGCATCAACAAAAGAATCTAAGTCTGGAAAATCAGCTAAAGTATAAGTTGGCACACCAGCTCTGGTTCTAATTTCATTGAGTAAATCAACGGCCTCTTGTGTTGGAGAACCAGCAATCATAGCAAGTGCTTCAGAACGTAACAATAAAACATCAGCATACCTCATGTAACACGTGTCATTTGGCCAATTTCCACCATTACCACTTACTTGGGTAGGATCCTCAGTAGGTGTATATTTAAAAGACCTAGGATGAAATCTATTCCCTGCGTTTGGTCCGTTAATTAAGTCAATGTAATTACCGCCTTTATCTATATATTCATAACAAATCCATCCGAAAGAAACTGGTCCAAATTCTCCTCTTGGATCCCATGGTAAGGCTCTTTGATCATCTGGATGATAGGTAGCCACAAAATCTCTTTGCATTTGTAATTGCGCTCCCCAATTTCTAAACGCCGTTTGATATCCAGGAGGGAAATTATGCGCCATTATGGAATTGTTTGAAAGCACTGCATTATTTTCAAAAACAAAAATCATTTCACTGTTTCCTTCATTCTCATGTGAAAACATTGTAGTTACATCTGGAAGTAAACTATAAGTGTTAGAACTTATAACATCTTGTAATATATCTGCTGCAGCCTGCCATTGTCTCGTATTCATTAAAAAGCGGCCTAACATAGCTTGAGCGGCACCTTTTGTTGCTTTACCCTTTGCATCTTGAGTTACTGGTAATGAGGTTATTGCGGAACGGTATTCAGATTCTATAAATGATTTAATTTCATCGTCAGAAGCTCTTGGATATTCAAAACCTAAATCTAGTGTAGTAGTTACAAGAGGCACAGGCCCCCAAAGATCATAGAGTTCAGAATAGTTCCATGCTCTTAAAAAAGTGGCTTCGGCTTTAAATGCGGCTACTTTATCTGCTGGCAAGGTGGTTACATTATCAATGTGGTCTAACAACGCATTACAGTTTCTAATAGCTTCATAAATTTGATTCCATGTAGCTGTTAAATCAGCATTTCCGGCATCAACTGTGTATTCCTCAAAAGGAACTACCCTACCACGGTATCCACCTCCAGCTTCAACCTCATCGTCACAAGGGTAAGCGGCAAAGGTATGGAACCTTTCACGTATTACAGGGTTAGACCTTCCATAAGCCGATATTAAAATGGCCTCTATTCCTTCTTCCGTTGCTACAAAGTCATCGGCATCAAATTCTGTGAATACTTCTTCTTCTAAGAAATTATTGCAAGACATTCCCAAAGCAAGAAATGCAAACAAAGCAATTCTGTATATAGTACTTTTCATTTTCTTTAATTTTTTTTGATTATAAGTTAAATCTAGCACCAATTCTAACTGTTTTAGCTAGCGGATAGTCTCCATAAGTTCCTCTCCTGGCTGTAGATGCTGAATTACTAGAAGAGTTAGCATCTGGGTCAAAACCATCAAAATCTGTAATGGTTAAAAAGTTCTCTAAGGATATAAAGAAACTTGCGGAATCAATACCTAAAGATTTTATTGAAGTGTCATAACCAAGAGTTACATTCTTTAATCTTATATATGAAGCATCTTGAACGGTCCACTTATTTACTTTTCTACCATCTTGATATCTACCTGGCTCAACCATTGATGGATACGGAGCATTAGGATTATCTGGTGTCCATCTGTTTAAATAATAACTAGCTAGTTTATTTCTATCTGGATCAATAGGATAAAAAGATTCTGCAATTAAGTTATTAAAGGCATCTATACCCTGTACACCAACAACGTAAACATCTAAAGTGAAATTTTTGTATTGAAATCTGTTGTTTATACCAAAGTTATAATCTGGGAACGGCTTACCAAGTACAACTCTATCATCTTCATCAATTCTATTATCGCCATTAATATCTGCTACAATTGGGTGACCTAATCCAGCTCTAGCGCTTCCATCGGTAAACGTAGCGTTAGCAGCATCTACTTCTGCTTGCGTACTATAAATACCATCTATTTGATATCCAAAAAACGAAGCCATAGCTTCTCCTTCTTTAACAACCCAAAAATCTCCAGCAAATGCGAAACCACCGCCTCCAGTAACCTGTCCCCCGATAAAATCAGGAACTTCAGTAACTTCATTTTTAAGTGTTGAAAATGTTATATCCGTCTGCCAAGAAAAGTCATCTTTAACGATATTTTGGCTACTCAATGATAGTTCAAGACCTTTGTTACGCACATTACCAAAGTTTTGTCTAAAACTTCCAAATCCTGAAGATCTAGGAACTGGTCTTTGAAACAACTGGTCTTCTGTATTTCTAACATAATATTCAATACTACCTGATAATCTATAGTCTAATAATGTAAAATCAAGACCTAAGTTTACCTCTTTGGTAGTTTCCCAAACCAGATTCTGGTTAGGAATTCTACTAGGAATAGCTCCTGTTAATACTTGCTCTCCTAAAACGGCATTTGAACCTACCTCGAAAGTTGAAAGTGTCTCAAAATTGTTGATGGCTGAATTTCCAATTTCTCCGTAACCTGCTCTAAACTTAAGTTCGTTAAAGAGGTTTTGACTTTCCATAAAAGGTTCTGAAGCTATTTGCCACCCAAGAGATACTGATGGGAAAACCGAAGTTTTATTAGTTTCTGAGAAAACACTAGCACCATCTGCTCTATAGTTAACGGTTAAAAGGTATTTATCCTTATAGGTGTAGTTAAGTCTAGCTAAATATGAACGGAATGTTCTTTGCGTCTTATCTGTTTCTGTATTAAATCTTTCTGGATTCGCAGCTTCAAAAAAGTCTACACCATTAACATCAGACAAAAATCCTGAAGCTTCTGCATCTACTTCTTCATTAACAAATTTCTCATAAGTAATACCTCCAAGTGCTTTTATCTCATGATCTCCAAACTCCTTTTCATAAGCCAGGGTATATTCAGCAATACCATAAGTGTTATCGTTGTTTTGTACGCGCCCTATTCCTTCTGAACCTAATCCTTGTTGCGTCCATCTATTTTGATAAGAATCGAACTTTCTTGCTGTAATTCTTGTTCCTAAATGTAGGCCAGCTTTTAAACCGTCTAAGATTTCATATTGAATTCTTGCATTACCTAAAATTTCGGTTCTTGCTCTATTTTGATCAAACCCTTGCATAATAGCTTCAGGGTTTTCTACCTGAATAAACGGATTAAGTTTATATCTTCCTTGATCATTTAACTGAGCATCTAAAGTTGGATCAAAAAGTAATGCTGCTGCAACACTTCCACTAATACTATTTGTGCCTAAAGGCATTAAGTCTGTATTTGTTCTATTTACATTTAAGTTAAGTTTAATATCTAACTTATCTGTTGGCGTTACATTAACATTAACTCTAGCATTATATCGTTTCTCTCCAGTATTTCTTAACACTCCTTTGTTGTCTAAGTAGTTTACTGAAGCATAATATGTTGCCTTCTCTCCTCCTCCAGATAATGACAACTGGTGATTATGAATTAATCCGCTTCTAAAAATCTGGTCTTGCCAGTTGAATCCTTCACCAACGGCTTGAATTTGAGTATCGGAATATAGTGGTTCATAGTTTGGGTCTGTTGCATTGTTCGGATCTGATTCAAAATCCAGTGCGTTTAAGGTTTCCATATATTCACGCCCATTAAGCATATCAATACGCTTTGCTACATCTTGAAAAGCAACATAATTGCTGTACGATACTTCTAAAGCTCCTTTTCTACCTCTTTTTGTAGTAATAAGAACAACACCATTGGCTGCTCTTGCACCATAAATAGCTGAAGCAGAAGCATCTTTTAGAATATTAATAGATTCTATATCATCTGGACCCAAGGCATCTACATTACCATTTGGCACCCCATCTACAACAACTAAAATACCATTACCTCCATTAATAGAACTTACCCCTCTTACTTTAATATCTACTCTACCACCGGGAGCACTACTTGCCTGACTAATTTGCACACCAGAAGCTTTTCCGTCTAATAACTGAAGTGCATTAGTATTTGCTCCCTTTACAAAGTCTTTAGACGTTACCTGAACAACAGAACCTGTTACATCTTTTGCTCTTTGCGTACCATAACCTACTACAACCACTTCATCTAATTTCGCAGAGTCTTCGGCCATTACAATGTTAAGGGTAGATTGATTGTTTACTGGCACTTCTTTGGTTACATAACCAATATAGGATACCACTAAGATGGCACTACCGCTGGAAACATCTACCGAAAAATTCCCATCAAAATCTGTTTGCGATCCATTTGAAGTTCCTTTCTCAATGATATTAGCACCAGGTAAAGGCACGCCATTTTCATCTTTAACAGTTCCACTTACGGTTACTTTCTGTTCTATAACTGTATTTAAACTTTCGTCTTCCTCTTGCTTCTTTCTTTTTTCTTTTTTAGTTAAATAGATTCTGTTTTTAATGATATTATATCGTGTCATTGTTTCATTAAAAACACGATTTAAAACAGAGGAGATGGCTTCTTTTTTTGCAGTTACGCTTATTGTACGATTTAGATCTATGTCTACTATTTTATATATAAATCTAAAATCTGTATTACTTTCAATTTCATCTAGAAATTGGTTTACTGTTACATTATTTACGTCTATTGTTACCTTAGTCTGCTGCGAATACGTTTCATTGGCTTGCAACGTAAGCAGAGATACAAAAAATAACAAAATACTGAGTTTCATTTTTAGGTCTAATTTTAAAGACGGCATAAACCGCCTCTCTAGTTTAGATGGCTGTTTTTTCATACTTTTGTAGTGTATTAATTGTGGTTATTCTTTTTTTAGTTTAGTCACATGCTATAATCGGAAGATGTTGCACCATTTTCCGATTTTTTTATTTAAAACCGTGACTTAATTAGTTTAATGTCTTTACGTTTTACATAGGCGCTTCTTTTTTGTTAGTTAATAGTTATTATGTTTTGTTCAATCTTATAATCTAAGTTGTAGTTTAACTTAAGTTCTTCTAGTACTTCATTAATTGAAGGGTTAACCCCCAGACTTGCATTAAACTTCTCATTTGAAATATTGGTGTTGTTATTTTTTATAACCACATCATATTTACGTTCTAGTTTCTTTAAAATGTTATTAAAGGTCATATTTCTAAAGACCAGCTCTCCCTTCATCCATGATGTATAGATATTTGTAATTACCTTAGTTTTGGTAATTTCATGATTAGCCTTGTTAAAGCTAGCTTTAAAACCTGGTTCTAATGGTTGAGCAGAATCTTTAGACTCCGTATACAAACCAACCGAGCCTTCTACTAAAACCACTTCTGCTAATTCATCTTCGGGATAGGAGTATACATTAAATTGGGTTCCATAAACCTCAACATTTAAATTGTCTGCATTTACCACAAAAGCCCGTGCTTTATCTTTTGCTACATCAAGAAACACCTCTCCTTTTACAAAAACTTGCCTGGTTTGATTTTGCAAAAATTGAACAGGATACTTTAAAGAAGAACCTGCATTTAAATGGGCTCTAGTGCCATCTGATAATACTATTTGGAACGTTTTTCCATAAGGTATCGTTAACGTATTATAGACCAACTTTTGTGGTCTTTGTGTAGTTTCTTTATAGACTAATTGATTTTTGTTTTGTTGGCCAACAACTTCACCAGATGTGTTGGTAAGATTGGTTTTTTGGGTCTCTTCCAATACCTTTATAGTACCATCTTCTAATTCTAAGGTAATAACGTTTTCTAATGTGGCATTAGATACGCTTCTTGTTTTCTGAAGGTAAAAATACCCTCCAGAAAGTAACCCAACAACAAGTGCTGCCGAGGCAGAAAACCTCCTCCAGCGTTTTAGTTTCGATTTTCTTTTAATTTCAGCTAGAATATTATGCCAAATAGAACCCTTCAATTGCGTTTTAGAGGTTTCATTCTCAAAAAAAGGTGTATCCGTCTTTTCAAGCCGTTCTTCAAATCTTTGAAGTATCTGGCTTTCTTCCTCTGTTAAATTCCCTTTTATGGCTTTTTCTAGTAGTTTTCTAAACTCTTCTTCTTTCATAATGTGTGTTGAACATAAGTATGATTCAAATACTTAATCGAACTCACATTAAAATTTAGGTTTTAACATTTTTTTAACATTTTAAAGCAAGAAAAACGAAGTCCATTAACTCCAAAAGCCCTAATGCTAATATCAATTATAAGGTTAGTAAAAAAATAAGAAGTACAGTAAAACTATGTCTAAGAGACTTAATGGCTAGAGATATTTGATTTTCTACAGATCTTTTTGAAATACCTAATTCTTTGGCAATTTCGTCATTACTATAGTGTTTAAATCTGCTTAGCTCAAAAACCTGTTTACTTCTTAAAGGCAAGCCATTCATTGCTTCTAAAATCTGATTAAGCGTATGATCTAAATCGTAGTGTTTTTTAATTTCTGGTTCTGTAGCTAAGTGCAGGGTATCGATGACATTTAACTGATTTACACTAAATTTTCTATCTCTAAAATATTTATAACAGTTATTTCTTAAAGCTGTAAAAATATAGGCCTCAAAATCTTCAATTTGACTTGTTTTTCTTTTTTCCCAAATCTTAATCCAAGTCTCTTGAACTATATCTTTTGCCACGGTTTCATGACCCAAAATAGTTTTGGCCTTGATAAACATTTCTTCCCAATACAGGTCAAAAAGTTTACCAAAAACCTTGGTGTTATCCTCAGATAACTGTAATAGTAATAGCTTGTTTTGGTTCTTTTCTAATGGCATTTTACCCCAACTAAAGTGCAAAACAAGATAGAATTAAATCAATGTTAATTCAAGGGAATAGCAATTTTTGCTCAAAAAGTATAACCTTTTGACTCAAATTTACCATCAATTCGCAAAAAACACCTTGAAATTTTACGAAAATCTAAATTCCATAAGGCCTAGTACTTATAAACTAATTCATAAGCTGTTGTAAAATAAACGCCTTAAAATCTTCTTTAGGGGAAGTGCTTTGATTAGTTTCTAATCTAAAAAAAGCACCTAACCAACTAAAGATTAAAAATTGACTTACCACATCTACATCGAATTGAATCGTTACATCACTTTCATTTTCAACCTCCATTAAACATTCATTAAAAATAGATTGAAAACTATTAAATTCTTGCTGTCCTGGATATGGTAAACTCATATTTAAATGTTTAAAAAAATCTCGATATGCTTAACCTAAAAAAACTATCATCTCTAAAGTTTGAAAGTATAAATTCACTTTCATGAATATTACTGAATATTCTAGCTTCTATTTCTGCCGTCCAATTACTACCAAATCTCCGAGATGCTTCAACACTAAAAATTTTACTGCTATTATCTAAGTCTGCAATTCCTCCAAATAAAATTGAAGTGTCTTGGGTGTCATTAAATGCTATTCGGCTTCCAAAAAACACATCATTTTGCAATGCATTCAATGCTAATTCATCACGTTCGTCATACAGATACTCTCCAAGTAAACCAATGTCTAGTCCATTACCATCAATATTGCTAAATGTAAATTCTACTCCGGCAGCTAAGGCAAAAAAGTCTTGAGCATCGGCACTTCTATAAATAGATTCTAGCTTCCATAAAAACGCATTATGCGTAACCTGAAGGTCTAATCCACTTTGATTTATTATAGGATAAAACGCATTAATGTTTCCAGTATTGTTAAAGGTAAAAAGTGGTTCTCTACCTGTACCATAAAAATGAGATAAGCCTACATCAAAAGCTCCAAAATAATGTGACCATCTAAAGGCAAAATCTTGGTGCCATTCTTCAGCATCACTTTCATAACCAATATCATCTTTATCTAAAACCACTGGAAATCTAAACCGTCCTTTTTCTCCAGAAAATGTTCTTTTTCTGTGATACGGTAAATAGAAAAAGTTGAAGGTTCCAATCTTGTTTGTGGTTAAAACAAACTGCGCCATTGGCTGCCCCAATTTTTGTTCACCATCAAAAGACTCTACTGCATCGGTTTGGTTTATAATATCTACTAAATGGTTACTTTCAATAACGCCCCAATACACTTTTTTTAATCCCACATTAAACTCCCAGTTGTTCTTAGATTTCTGATAATATAATTCTCTAATATCCCAGTGAGTTCTTGGATCATCGACATCTAATCTAAAAAAGCCAACTGCATTTATACTTTCTTCGCCTCCATTCCAATCTATTGCATATTCTGGTTGAATTGAAAATGATGGAAAATGTTGTTTTTGTCCATTAAACTGTCCTTCATCCAAAAAGTAACGGTATTCTAGTCCTAACTCCAACTCAAAATCGTGCGTTACTTTTTTTTCTTGTCCATAAGAATTGAAAACCGTCAATGTTAAAAGACCTAAAACTATATTTTTAATAAATCTCATTGCTAATAATTAAAGGAAATCGAGACATATTGAAATTGCCTCGATTTCCAGCCATTAATCAAACTAAGTTAGTCACCAACTTTTATTTATTTTCCTGCTCTTTGTAAAGCAGCTTGAGTGAAATCATCATCACTTAAATTCGCTTCAAAATTGTAATTATTGAAGTTTAGAATTGTTTCTTTATTGGTTTGGTGATTCACCATATGGAACTTTCCTGCTCTCCAAAACTTATTCTTGTACAATTTATACTCTGTGTACGTTAAGGTTTTCAATAAGGCATTTTTTCTATCGTAGAATTCAGCTTTTTCAATTCTATAACCTTTGTTCTTGTTATAGGTAATTACACGTCTTGTGTACCCAGACTTAGGATCTACAGGATCTTGTTCTACAAATAATAAATCGCCTTTTTCTTCTAGAAACTTATAGGTATACTTCTCAACCTCCTGAGATGATAAATCCTCATATGCAAACTCACTACCTACAAAAGGTCCTGATTTGTTATTAGAAGAAATTCTTTTTACTCTTTTTATTGAAGGCAAAAACAACCATTGATCGTCAGAACCAACTTTATGTGTAAAGGTTAACGTAGAAGTACCTTTTACATCTTTAGGGCTATTAAATACAATTAAAGATTTATCCCCATCTTCTGTTAGTTCTAATGTTTTTGTTGTTAAAGAACGCTCACTCGTCTGACCATTTTTATTTTTTAAGGTCATTTTTAAATCAACGATAGAGCTACCAAACCCTAAATCGGCCTTTTCTGCAGCCTTAGCAATTTCTAATCCACGAGCTTCCGCAGATTGTCCATTTAAGAATGAGATACTTAATGTTAAACCAAGTAATACTATTATTTTTTTCATCTTTTCTTTATAAAATTTATGTTCTTGTTTATTTGTCTAATGCTACTTTTGGATTTGTAGCTGTTACTACTTCTTTTTTAGCTGTAAGAATTAATAATGCAGGTAGTAAAATAAAGTCAATGATTAATGCTGCAATAATAATAATCACGGTAATTCTGGCCATATAACTGTTTAAGGCAAAAGAGGATGTAGACAATACGGCAAAACCAGCAATAAGTACAATAGTTGTAGTTACCAATGCTTTTCCAACTGTTTGGAAGGCGTAAATTACTGCCTGTTTAGCATCATACCCTAGTTCT
This sequence comes from Seonamhaeicola marinus, assembly GCF_008085455.1. Lineage (NCBI taxonomy): Bacteria > Pseudomonadati > Bacteroidota > Flavobacteriia > Flavobacteriales > Flavobacteriaceae > Seonamhaeicola > Seonamhaeicola marinus. The sequence goes on from NZ_VSDQ01000679.1 coordinate 121,424, forward strand.
CTTCTTGCTCTTAAAAATTTGCTCATAAAGTGAACTGTATCGTCAACAATAATTCCAAGCGTCATTCCGAAAACCACTACCATTCCAGTATTAATTTGTCCTTTATACAGGAACCAAATTCCGAAACCTACTAATACCGGAGTTACATTTGGAATAATACTTAATAATCCTAATTTGAAATTCTTTAAGGCAATCATAAGTACAATTGAAATAAGAATTAGCGCTATAACATTTCCGTTAAACATACTATCTGCTTGACGGAACCCTAGTTTAGAAAACATTAAAGTTGGACTAACGCCTATGGCATGCATGGGTTCGGGAGTATTATCTCGTAGCCATTTTTCACCGCGTTTAGAAAATGCTATCATTTCTGCACTAGAGATGTTTTTTAAAGTTGCAGTAACTCTAGTTTCAGATTTATCTACATTAATTTGATTGTTTAAGTCTAATCCAAATGGTAAGGACAATTCATAAAGCAACAGATATTGCGCCGCTTCTTCTCTATTGTCTGGCACTCTATAAAATGCTTCATCATCACCATGCATAGAACGATTTACTCTTCTGGCAACCTCACTAAACGCATTAACGTGAATTACTTCGGGCTGTGCCTTTAACCAATCTTCAAAAGCATTTAAATTTTTAAGATATTCTGGATTATTAATACCGCCACTTTCTCCACTTCCTATGGCATATTCAACATTATAAATACCGGTAAGATTTTCACTTATGTAGTCGGTGCTTTGCCTAAATTCAACACTTTCATCAAAGTAGTTAATAAACTCATCATTAAATACATTTTGATTTGCTAAATAGGTTAATCCACCAATAACCACTAAAGAAGCCACTAATAACTTAGCTGGTTGTTTAACTACAAAATTTCCAAGTTTAGTGTACAGACCTGTTTTCTTCTCTTCTCTTTCTTTTTGCTTTTTAGACGCTTTAATAGGAAAAATAGCCATTAAAGCAGGTAAGGTTGTGGTTGAATAAATGAAAGCCATCATCATTCCAAAAGCGGTGATATTTCCTAAATCCCAAAATGGTGGCACATCACCAAAATTCATAGTAAGAAAACCTATAACGGTAGTTAAACTGGTAATAAACACTGGCATGAAGTTAAGTCTCATTGACTCAATTAAAGCGTCTATTTTACTTAAACCATCTTTACGCATTTTTTGGAGCATGGTTACCAAAATATGGATACTATCGGCCACTGCTAGTGTAAGTATCATGGTCATAAACACCGAAGAAGGTGGTGTTAATTTAATTCCTGTTAAACCAATAAAACCAACCGCACTTAATATTGAAAAGGCCACAACAATTAATGTAGAAACCGTACTAAAAAAGTTTCGGGTTAAAATTAATGTGGTAATGATTACAATTAATATCATAATGGCTGTAAGTGCCATATCTTTCATTGATGCCTCAAAAAACGCTGTATTCATAGGAATTAAGCCCGAAGAATGCACCTCAAAATTGGGGTGTTTCTCTTTAAAATCGGCAATCATCTTTCTAACAAATGGTGTTACTTCTCCTGGGATTTCTTCAATACTTTCTCCGGGTAGTTTTACCGTTATATTAATAGCAGTAACGCTACCTTCTGGATTTATTATTCTATCTACTAGCAAGGGTTCTTTTAAAGCCACTTCTTTAATCTTAGCGATCTCTTCTGGAGATTTTAACGAAGATTCATAAGATAGATCATCTACATAGAGATCATCACCTTCGGCTCTAGTATACTGAAAGTTGGTAATAGCGTCTACTCTTGATGAATAGGGCGTATTCCAAGCCTCTGCAGTTAATTCTTCAATGGCCACTAAATTTTCTTTAGTAAACACATTCTTATTAGAAGGTGTTAGTACTAAAACCACATTATCATCTTTAGTGAACTTTTCCTGAAGCGCGTCAAACGCTTCTAACTCTGGGTTAGACTCACTAAAAAACACATGGTAATCTCCATCAAATTCCATGTTTCCTTTAGATGCAAGTCCTAACGCCAGAAATAGTGTTAGTAGTAGGACTAGCCATTTTCTTTTAATCACAAATTTTGCCCAATTCGTGGCAAATTTGTTACTTACATTTTTTGCTTTTTTTATTGCATTCATAATTTTGGTTAAATTAATTGACCGGTCGATTATGTGTTTTCCGGATTTATTTTCTGTTTTATATTAGTTAGACGTTTTATTAATTCAAAAGGGGACAACAATATTAAAAATTTAACAGTTGACCAGTCGACTATTTATTGTTAAGAAAACATTATTTCAATAACATGTTCTCTATAACGTACATAGCATTATCTATTGGCTCTCCACTTTTCATCTCCTTCATTCTTACCATAGCGCCTCTTCCGGCATCTTCTATAAACGCTGCAATATCTTCGGCAGACATTGGGTTTGTAATCTCTCCTAAATCTTTCGCTTCCTGCACAATTTGCGCAATGGTTGCAATCATATAGTCCATTTTAACAACTATGGCTCTTCTAATATTTTCACTATGCTCAGACATCTCGTTACTAATATTACACACCATACAACCCATTTTACAATTAAGTTGTTCCTTTAGCTCAGCAATTCTATAGGCATTAAAAGCCAATAAACGCTCTTTTGGAGATTTTGTTTTATCCTGTAAAATTTCATTAGCAGGGGTAAACATCATTCCGAAGTATTTATCTATAGCTTTAACTACAAAATCTTCTTTAGATTCAAAATAGAAATAAAAAGAACCTTTGGGTACCTCAGCCGCTTTAACAATATCATTAACACTTGTTGCGTTGTACCCTTTAAACCATAAAATCTCCATCCCCTTCTCTAAGAGATAATCTGCCTTAGCATCATGTTTAGCCGTCTTACCCATAACTCTCAAATTCCAGACAAAAATATGACCACTCGTCTAGCTTATCCAAATAATAAATGTTAAAATTTCATAAACCCCAGTGAATATAAGGGTTTACATACCGTTGTATTTTAAAAAGAAAGAATCTCTATTGGTACTTCGTAGTAATTTCAACCACACCATTACCACCTCTCATTCCCCAATGTCCAGCTTCATTTCCCATTAATACCTTACAAGTTTTGACTTCAATAGGGTGTACACCAGAGATATCATTAATTACAATTCCATCTACAACTAATAAGGCATATAGACTAGAATTAATAGAATTAACCCCTCTAGAGTCTAAAATAATTTGTGGGCCAGTAGCTCCAAAAGCTCCTGGTTCAGCAGAATCTGTAGTATCAAGATCTACTACCTTTGCTTGAGGATATACAAATTGAATAACGTCATATATGGTAGCCAATTGATCAAAATTATTATTGTCTTCCAAAAAATTATCTAAACCATATTGAAGTTTTTCTTTAGATAAGTGCTCAAATCTAACCACATCGCGGTAAGCAGACTCCTCTAAGACGGCAATTAAATTTACATCCAATTCTTTTTCGCCTTTCAATTTAAATTTTTGGTTATGAAATCCAGCGGCATTGAACACTAAATGATCTTTCTTATTACAAGTAATTGTAAAATTACCTTCGGTATCGGTATAAACTACAGTATTAGCCTTTTTTGCGCTAATTTTCACCTTATTTAACGCATACCTTTTAAAGGCAACTACCTTTCCCGATACGGTATGAGTCTGCGCAAAGCCAGAAATTGTAACTAAAAGACATAAGAGTGTTAAACGTTGAATAAAGTGTTTCATGATTCCAAAAAATAAATTAACCATAAAGTTACACTTTTTAAATCTGATTATCAATAAAATATAAAAAAAAGCTACCACACAAATGCGGTAGCTCTTTACAAAAAAATTAAATCTAAAATTACTTAACTGTAAGTGTATATTGTGGTGTTGGGTTTAAAGGACAGAAATACACATACTCTCCTTTTGAAAGTTTTGTTGCTTTAGATTTTTCTACCTTTCCATCTTTTACCACCTGAGTTACATATGCAGTTTGTATGTGGTTTTTAGGATCACTAGCGTCTTTACCTTTGCGCACTAATACTAAACCTACATCTTTACCTACGTTATTGTTAGCTACTGCAAACACATAAGTTCCTTCGCTTACTGTTACAGATTTTTGAGTGAACTCTCCTTTTGTTTGCTCTAGAGCAATTGTCTTTGTTTCTTGAGCATTGATGTTAAAAACAAATGCTAAGGCGATTACTAATGTTGAAATTAACTGTTTCATTTCTTTTATATTTATTTTGGTTATTAATTATTCTTAAATAGCTACTTCTTCTAATGGCTGAGCCACTGGAAAATCTACTGGTACTTGAGTTGTACTATGAACGTAATTAGAAATCGTTTTGTCTCCAACTAAAGAGATTACGTCTATAACACTTCCTTTAGAATACCCTGCGTTTAGGAAGTTTTCTAAAACTGATGCATCTGTTTTACCTCTATTTTCTGTAACATTTTTAGCAAATTGAGCTAAGGCATTAAGTTTAGTATCAAAAGATGCTCTTCCTGCACGTAATTCAAGAATTTGCTCATCTGTAAATCCGTTCATCTTACCTATTGCAGTGTGTGCAGATAAACAATAAATACATTTATTTACTTCGCTTACAGCTAAGTTTACAACTTCTTTTTCTTTAGCCGAAAGAGATGTCTTTGCGTTAGCAAAGTTTAAATAGTTTTCTAAAGCGGTGTTACTGTGTGCGTATGTTGCATACAAGTTAGGTACAAACCCTACTGCTTTTTCTAGGTTATCAAAAATTGCTTGATTGTTTTCGCTTACTTCTTCTCTTTTTAGAACATTAAATGTGCTCATAATTATAATTTTTATTTGTTATTTATTTGTTTAAAATTCTTAGTACAAAATTGCAATATGAACAGGTGCTACACCATGTAAATACCACCTTTGTAGTTGTCAATTTTTCCTTTACATGTTTTTAACATCAACAAAAGGTCTTTCTGTATCACAATAGAAATCATGATGATGTTTTTGTTCACAATGTGTTTTTGGACTTATTGTATTAACTAATGCAGACTTATTACTTCCCCTGAAAATTTCAATTAAATTGAAAATAGATATATGTTTTAAATTCATGACTTTGTTGTTTTATAATTACAGTACAAAGATGAATTTTAAATTGAAGGGATAGAATAGAAGAAATTCCTAAGTAAATGTCAATTTTTCCCTAAGAAGCGTTTTTTAGTTGTTTTTTAAAGTCTGAAGGAGAAAATGAGGTATGTTTTTTAAATAACCTGCTTAAATGTGAGGCATCTTCAAAGCCTAAATCAAAGGCTATTTCTTTCGCTGTTTTGTTGGTATAGATTAACAAACGTTTGGCTTCTAAGACGATACGTTCATGAATAAGTTTTAAAGGACTCTTATTAAATTTAGCAAAAGAGTTAGAGAGTGTTTTGGGCGATTTAAAAAGCTGATCTGCATAAAACTGAACACTATGTTCATTTCTAAAGTGTGTTTCAACCAAAACATTAAAGGCTCTTAACAATTCAGTTTTGGTATCTTTCTTATTGGTTTCTATTTGCTCTTTTTCCTTAAGTAATCTAGTTATTTTAATAATGAATCGTGCCATAAGCATTCGGAGCATTTCTGCTTGAATGGTATCTTTAGTTTCAATTTCATCTACTAAAATATCATGAAGCATATTAAATTTAATTTGCTCACTTTCATTTAGATGTATTATAGGATTTTGCTCGCTTCCAAAAAACAATAAACCAGCACAACCTACTTCTTTATCATGATCTTTAATACAATAGAACTCACGGTTAAAGAAATATACCTTTAAATTAGATCCGGATACGTATTGAAAATATTGAACATTTGTAAGAGACACCACACTATGTGGTTCTAAAGTTAATGGTATGCTATCTACTACAACTTCAGCTTTTTCTTCTCCTGTTCTAATAAAGGCAAAAATATCTAATTGTTTAGATTCTTTAAAGGGCTCGAGTAGAGATTCGTTACCCACTTTTAATATGGCGTCTGTAGAAAACTCAGAAAAAGAATATATCATGTAAACTATGTCTACTTTGTTCCTATATCATTACATTTTCTTATGAAGTTTTAATTGAATACGCTTTCTATTCAAATCTATATCTAAAACTTGCACCACAATTTGTTGGTGTAAGTGCACATGTTCATTTACATCTTTTACAAAGCTATCAGAGAGATTAGAAACATGAATTAGTCCACTTTCTTTGATACCAACATCAACAAAGCATCCAAAATTTGTAATATTATTTACTATACCAGGTAATAACTGCCCCTCCCTTAAATCATTAATTGTTTTTATATTTTGATTAAAGGCAAAAACTTTAGCTTGTTCCCTAATGTCTAAACCAGGTTTTTCTAGTTCTTTTATAATATCTTCTAAAGTTGGTAAACCAACAGTATCCGAACAATAGTCTTTAAGGTTTATGTTCTTGAGTGTTTCGGGTTTACCAATTAGTGTATTTACAGATTGCCCTAAATCTTTCGCCATTTTTGTAACAATCTGATAACGCTCTGGATGCACTGAAGAATCATCTAAGGGATTTTTAGCATCTTTGATTCTCATAAAAGCCGCACTTTGCTCAAAAGCCTTGCCTCCCAACCTTGGCACATTTTTTAAATCTTTTCTAGATGTAAAAGCACCATTTTCATTTCTATAATTAAATACATTTTCGGCAAGTTTTGGGCCAATGCCAGATACATAACTTAATAAAGACTTACTGGCAGTATTAATATTTACACCAACAGCATTTACACAATTTTCTACAACGCTTTCTAAGGACTTTTGAAGTTTAGATTGGTCTACATCATGCTGATATTGCCCAACACCAATAGATTTGGCATCAATCTTTACTAATTCGGCCAAAGGATCTTGTAAACGCCTGCCAATAGATATAGCACCTCTTACTGTTACATCATAATTCGGAAATTCTTCTCGAGCAATTTTTGAAGCAGAATAAATACTTGCTCCTGCTTCACTAACAACAAAGACTTGTATATCGTTTTTAAATCTAATTTTTCTTATTAAAGCCTCAGTTTCTCTAGATGCAGTACCATTTCCTATGGCAATAGCTTCAGTTTTATAGGCATCTGCCAAAGAACTTATCTTCTTCATAGCTCCTATACTGTCGTTTTTTGGAGCATGTGGATATATGGTTTCATTATAAAGTAATTGGCCTTGTGCATCTAAGCATACTACTTTACAGCCTGTTCTAAAACCAGGATCTATAGCCAATACGCGTTTTTCACCCAGAGGTGATCCTAATAGTAATTGTTTTAGGTTTTTTGCAAAAACTGCAATTGCAGAATCATCGGCTTTTTCTCTTGCAATTTGCAAAGCTTCATTACTTAAAGAAGGTAACAACAAGCGTTTGTATGCATCTTTTATAGCAATTTCAATTTGATCTGCACAGTAGTTATTAGACCTTATAATGCGCTGTTCAATTTTGGCAAGAGCTCTGTCGTCATCAATAGAAATTTTTAGTTTTACATACCCTTCCTTTTCAGCTCTTAAAATAGCCAACAATCTGTGTGAAGGAATTCTACTTAAAGATTCCTCCCAATCAAAGTAATCTTTAAACTTTTGAGCGGCGTCTTCATTTTCTTTAGCTTTTACAACCTTTGTTGAAATCAGCGCAAACCGTTCTAGTTGGTAACGAATATTACCTCTTATATCTGTTCGTTCATTTATCCACTCTGCAATAATATGTCGTGCACCTTCTAAAGCCTGGTCTTCAGATGCAATCTCTCCTTTTACATACCTAAAGGCAACAGATTCTATATCACTGGCATTCTGGCTCATTATAATTTTTGCCAAAGGTTCCAAACCTAACTGTCTTGCCTTTTCAGCTTTTGTTTTTCTGCTCTTTTTGTATGGTAAGTAAATATCTTCTAAAGTTGTTAAATCTTGGGCAGCTGCAATTTTATTTTGTAGTTCTGAACTTAAAACATCCTGTTCTTCTAAAGCCTTTAATATGGCTTTTTTACGTTTTTCTAAAGCTTCAAATTGTTCCTTAAATTTTACAATAGCTCCAATTTGAACTTCGTCTAAATTTCCTGTTCTTTCCTTCCTGTAACGAGAAATAAATGGGACAGTACAATCCTCATTTAATAGTTCTAAAGTGTTTTTAACCGAAGTTTTATTTAGCTGAGTGTGCCTTATTATATAGTCTAAAATCTGCATTAATTTCGTTTTGAAAAGACTGCAATTTAAAAAGAATCTTGTTTTTAGAACATATTCCGCTAGTTAAGTCTAGTTTTTAACTTGACATTTACTTTACTCACTGATATTCAAAGTTATTTGGGATACCCTAAAAAGGTAAATCCAGACCAATTGTTGGCAAAATAACCATTCGTTGTACTATAAAAAACGAATGTTGCCATAAAATAGCTCTAGATTAATTTAATTTGTTCAGCATTCTAATCAAACCTATAATAAACTTAAGAGATGAAAAATATGTTCAAAATTTTAGCTATTGCGCTTCTGATCGTTTCTTGTAAACAAGAGGAGAAAATTGCAATGGCTAGCGAGACTGACTCGAAAAAATACGAGCCAAATTGGGAGTCTTTGGCAAAACACAAAGCGGATCCAGAATGGTTTCACGATTCTAAACTAGGTATCTATTTTCACTGGGGTGTTTATAGTGTACCTGCTTACGGTTCTGAGTGGTACCCTTACAGATTATACAGAACAGATGTTTACCCAGACTATAAAGAATATCATGAAAAGAACTATGGTAAACTAGAAGAATTTGGATATCATGATTTTATCCCAATGTTTAAAGCTGAGAAGTTTGACGCTGAAAACTGGGCAGATTTATTTAAAGCAGCTGGAGCAAAATTTGCAGGACCTGTAGCACAACATCATGATGGTTTTGCCATGTGGGATAGTGAGCTAAATCCATGGAACTCTGCAGATATGGGACCTAAAAAAGATATTACAGGTGAAATATTAACAGCATTAAAGAAACGTGGTTTAAAAACCATGACGTCTTTTCACCATGCTAGACTAAGACAACGCCATGATGGAGATTCGGCAAAGTGGGATACTTATAACAGCCATTTTGCTTATCATCCAGATTATCCAACATCTTCAGATGACGCAGATCTTAAAAAGTTTTATGGTAATATGCCTCAAAAAGAATTTGACCAGTATTGGTTAGATCAGGTAAATGAAGTTGTAGATAAGTATTCTCCAGACATGTTATGGTATGATGTATGGTTAAACCATGTTGCCGAAGACAAAATCGAAGAAATGGCTGCTCACTTCTTAAATCATGGGTTAGAAACTGGTCAAGAGCCTGTTTTAATTGCAAAGCATGATGACTTACCTAAAAACATGAGTGTTTTAGATATTGAGCAAGGCGGTAAAAAAGACGTCTCTCAAGACGTTTGGATGACCGATATTACCGTTAGTGATAAAGGAAGCTGGTGTTACACCCATGGTCAGGTTTATAAATCTCCTGAGTTGTTATTAAGAAATATGATTGATGTATGGAGTAAAAACGGTGTGGTATTATTAAATATCTCTCCAATGGCTGATGGTACAATTAATAAAGAACAAAGAGAGTTATTAACTGGTGTAGGATCTTGGTTAGACACTTATGGAGAAGCTGTATACGGTACAAGACCATTTCATATTTATGGTTTCGGACATGCAAAAGCGGCAGACGGTGCACACGGAGGACAATCTGCAAAAGTTAAATATACTGAAGACGACATTCGTTTCACGACGTCAAAAGATAAAAAATCCCTTTATGTTTTCTTACTTGGTAAACCAAAACCAGGTACTAAAATTAATTTAGGTAAATTAAACAATATTGGATATGGACCAGCTACGCCAGTAAAACGTGTAGTTGAGTTAAAATCTGGTAAAGAAGTTGAATGGGAAAGAACAGAGCGTTCGCATTCATTTGTCATTCCTGAGGGCATTGAATTAAGCGGATTAGCAAATGTTTTTAAAATGGAGTTAGAGTAATATTATCTTATTTAATTAAATTAGAACCTTTATTGAGGCAATTTGCTTCAATAAAGGTTTTTTTAATTTTAAGCTCTTATGAAATTCTTTAACATATTACTTAGTACGACTCTCCTTTTTATTTTAGGCTGTAAACAACCTGAAACCAATTCTAATGACAACACTAAAGATTTTAAAGCAGTAGAACATGTTGTTCAAGGTGTTTTTGATGATGTATGGAGTGACAAAAAATCTGAGCTTTTAAGCACCTATCATACCGATGATTTTATTCTTTTAGAACACGGAGAAGTCTGGACAAACGATACCATAGCTAATTGGTGTAAACGTGCTAAAGTTAGAGACCAAGGTATGAAGCGTACAAATAGTTTTGATTTTTTTAAAGCTAAAAGAGAAGGCAACAAAATATGGATGGCTTATCATAATTACGCAACCTTTAAGAAAGATACTATTACCAGTAAAGCGCAATGGCTAGAAAGCATTGTAGCCGTAAAACAAGATAGTATTTGGAAGTTAGAACTAATGCATTCAACTTATGTAAACCAGCATTAAGCTACTTTCTTGTATAAATCAAAACAAGGGCATTTTTTACAACGCTTATTTTCGCCCTTTTTGAACTTTTTGCAGCAGCTAGACTTTACTTTATCTGAAGTAATAATACCTAGTTCCTTTAATTTTTTAACTGCTTTTTTTTGTTCTTTCTTACCCAAAACAAGATTATGAATTACAAATTCTGCGCAAATATAATTTATTTTTAATTAATCTAAATAAGATTAAATGTTAAAATTTATACTTTCAACACCGCAAGACTAAAAGTCTTAAGATTTCAAAACTGGATAAAAACTAATCAATTGCTCTCATAATGCGATGCGGTTTCATATTTGTACAAAAAAGTCAATATTTTTAAAAAGACTAAACTTAAAAATTAGACATGAAACCACTTATTTCATCTCCACATCCTATTAGACATTTCTTCCTTTTTCTATTTGTTTTCACTTCGTTTTTTAATGCCCAAACGCTTCCGTACTTAAAAAAAGATAATAATAAAGTGCAGTTAATCGTACATGATAAACCTTTTTTAATAATGGGAGGAGAGCTCTCTAATTCCATTAGTGGTAGTATTGCTCATATGGAAAATAGAGAAAACCCCATTCCTAGAAAAAAATATGCCATGATTAATGGTAGTTTGGGTAATGACAGCAGCCAAAACATGACCTACAAGGGATCCGTTTGGCAACAAATGGTAGACCTAAATGTTAACACCGTTTTAGCAGCGGTATCTTGGGAAATGATTGAACCAGAAGAAGGCAAATTTGACTTTTCAATTGTAGACGCCATGGTTCAAGGTGCACGAGAGAAAGATTTAAAACTCATTCCGCTTTGGTTTGGATCATGGAAAAATGGCATGTCTAGCTATGTTCCGCTTTGGGTAAAACAAGATTACAAACGTTTTCCTAGAACTCAAATACAAAATGAAGGTAGTATCGAAACCTTATCTACATTCAGTGAAGCATCTCTTAAAGCAGATGCCAAAGCTTTTAAGGCGCTTATGGCACATATTAAAAAAATTGACAGTGCGCATCATACCGTAATCATGGTTCAAGTTGAAAACGAAGTTGGCATTCATAAAGATTCTAGAGACAGATCTAAAAGAGCTGATAAAGCTTATAAAAGTGAGGTTCCAAAAGCCTTAATGCACTACCTAATTAAAAACAAAGGTAGACTTACACCTGAATTGGATAAACTTTGGAAATCTAGCAATTACAGAACCTCCGGAACTTGGTCTGAGGTTTTTGGTGAAAGTGTTTGGACTGAACTTACGTTCACCTCATGGCAATATGCCAACTACATGAATCACGTGGCCAAAGAAGGTAAATCTGTTTATAATTTACCAATGTTTGTTAATGCATGGTTAGAATATGGAGACGATGCGCAACCAGGTAATTTTCCAACAGGTGGTCCCCTACCGAGAGTTATGGATATATGGAAAGCTGCTGCACCAGATATCGATTTTATGAGTCCCGATATTTACGGTTCAAATTTTAAAGAATGGTGCGATTTATACACCAGACAAGGTGATCCATTATTTGTTCCAGAAACGTGGTGGAATAAACCAAAATATGTTACTTACATGCTCTATGCGTTTGGAAATTATAATACACTAGGCGTTGCTCCTTTTGGTATAGACCGATTAGAACCAGAAGAATACCAACCTCTTAGAGAAATGTATAGGGCCGTTTCGTTCTTATCTCCGCAGATTTTAGAATACCAAGGCAACAAAAACAAAATGCAAGCATTTCTTTTAAATAAAGATACGCCAACCATAACGCTAGAAATGGATAATTACATGGTAAAAGCAAGTTTATACAAAAGACGCGGTACCTATAGAGTAGATGACGCACATGGTATTATTATAAAAACGGATGAAGATAAATTTATAATAGTTGGCAGTAAGGCTGTTGTGAGTTTTAATCCTAAAAACGGAAAAGAAAAAGCAGGCATTGGACCTGTAAACGAATATATTTATGTTAACCAAAAATGGCAAAAAGGGCGACGACTTGGTGGTGATGAAACCAACAGAGGACAAGGTGTATTTTTACCAGTGGAAGGGTTAGGCATCCAAGATGTTATTGTCTATAAATATAAATAACCTGTAACAGTGTATTAAAAACGGGCATAGTAAACTATAATTTACAATACCCGTTTTACATATTTTGTTATAATTATTACTAATCTATTCTGGCGCAACTGTTGACGCCGTAGTAACTGTTAGATTTTGAATATCTCTGTCAAATAAATATAAACCACCTTTATCGTCACCTATTAGGTTTATTTTATCTAAAATAGTGCGCGCTACTGCTTCTTCTTCTATTTGTTCTGATACATACCACTGTAAAAAGTTATGTGTAGCGTAATCTTTCTCCTGAAGTGTTATATGCACTAACTCATTGATGCTTTGAGATACAAACATTTCGTGCTTTAATAACAACTCAAACATCTCCTTAAACGACCCAAAGGTAACATCTGGAGCCTTTAAAGCAGATACTTTAGCATGACCTCCACGCTCATTCACAAACTTAACCAGTTTTAACATATGCTCACGTTCTTCATCGGATTGTGCATACATGAAATTGGCAACACCTTCTAGCCCTTTTACCTCTGCCCAACATGCCATAGCTAAATAGATTTGAGATGATTCTGCCTCTATTTTTATTTGATTATTTAATGCGTCTTCTATAGTTTTTGATACCATGATTTTTTCTTTTTAGTAAAGTTAATTATTTCCCTTAGATATTTCAATTTATAAAATTTGATGTCAATTTGATTCTTATTTACTCTAAAACATAATTTAATTGCCTTGTAACCCGTTAGTATATAACCTTATACCTAAAAAAAACACCATGAAAACCCTATTTTTAATATTCTTTCTACTAGCTACATGTCACACAGCAGTATCTCAATCCAATGATCCCAATCGAGATATTGAGACAAAATCCGTGTTTAAATGCCACCCAAATCCAGTTGAAAATGATCTATTTATTGTAGGTACTCACAAAATTAAAAGTGTAGAATTCATTGATGTTTTAGGGAAACGAGCTGCCATTTACCTTTTTAATAAGAGCATCATTAAACTAGATGTATCTTACTTAAAAAGCGGTATCTACCTTTTACAAGTTATTGATGAAAACAATAAGGTTGAAACAAAGAAATTGGTTGTTAAGTAAACCCTAACTTATTTGCAATCCATTAGCTACTGACGCATCATCAGGATTAACAAATACCAATTTACCATCTGGCGTTTCTGTCATTAAAATCATTCCTTGACTTTCAACACCTCTTAAAGCTCTTGGTGCTAAATTCACTAAAACGGTAACTCTTTTGCCAATGACTTCCTCAGCGGAAAAGCTTTCTGCAATTCCAGACACAATAGTCCTAGTATCAATACCTGTATCTACCTTTAACTTCAACAATTTTTTGGTTTTAGGCATTTTTTCAGCTTCTAATATGGTACCGACTCTAATATCTAACTTAGTAAAATCTTCGAAAGTAATCGTGTCCTTTTGAGGTTCTACTTTTTTGTTGGCAGCCTCATTAGCCTTTTTGCTGGCTTCTAGCTTATCTAACTGCTCTTGGATGGTTTTATCTTCAATTTTAGAGAATAACAATTCTCCCTTCCCTATTTGATGACCTGCAGGTAGTAAAACATCTTTATTTGGAATATCATTCCAATGGTTCTCAATACTATTCTCCTTCGCCGAATCACTCGAACTTACATTTAGAATGTTCTTTAACTTCTCCGAAGTAAACGGTAAAAAAGGTTCGCATAAAGTAGCTAGGGCACTAGCTATTTGTAACGCCACATACATTATGGTTTGTGTTCTTGCTTCGTCTTCTTTTATTTTCTTCCAAGGTTCTTCATCTGCCAAGTACTTATTCCCTAGGCGTGCCAAATTCATTAATTCTTGCCCTGCTTCTCTAAATCTATAACGTTCAATAGAACTCGCAATTACACTAGGATAAGCTTTTACAGCAGCCAAAGTTTCTTCATCAACTTGCGTAAAGGCACTTGGCGATGGCACAACACCTTCATAGTATTTATTAGTTAATACCACCACACGGTTAATGAAGTTTCCGAAAATGGCAACTAACTCATTGTTATTTCTTGCTTGAAAATCTTTCCAAGTAAAATCGTTATCCTTTGTTTCCGGCGCATTAGCATTTAAAGCATAACGTAAGACATCTTGCTGCCCGGGAAAATCTTTTAAGTATTCTGGTAACCAAACTGCCCAATTTTTAGAGGTGGATAGTTTATTGCCTTCTAAATTTAAAAACTCATTAGCAGGGACATTTTCAGGTAAAATATAGCTGCCTTCTGCTTTTAACATGGATGGGAAAATGATACAGTGAAACACTATATTATCTTTACCAATAAAGTGAACGAGTTTTGTCTCTTCATCTTTCCAGTAAGGTTCCCAATCTTTTCCTTCACGTTCTGCCCATTCAATAGTTGAAGAGATGTAACCAATAGGGGCATCAAACCAAACATAGAGCACTTTTCCCTCTCCGCCTTCAACTGGCACTGGAATTCCCCAATCTAAATCGCGTGTAACGGCTCTTGGACGTAAACCATCGTCTATCCATGATTTTACTTGTCCGTATACATTAGGCTTCCAATCTTTTTTATGCCCTTTTAAAATCCATTCTTTTAAAAAGTCTTCATGTTTATCTAGTGGTAAAAACCAGTGTTTTGTTTGCTTTAAAGTAGGTGTGTTTCCTGTAATTGCAGATTTAGGATTAATTAAATCTGTTGCATTATGACTCGTACCACAGTTTTCACATTGATCTCCATAACTTTCTTCATAACCACATTTAGGACAAGTACCAACAACAAATCTATCTGCTAAGAACTGGTTAGCCTGCTCATCGTATAATTGTTCTGTAGTTTCTTCTATAAATTCGCCCTTATCATATAGCGTTTTGAAAAAATCGGACGCCGTTTTATGATGAATAGACGCTGAGGTTCTGGAATAATTGTCATAACTAATCCCAAAGTCTTCAAAAGATTGTTTTATGATTGCATGATACTTATCAACAATATCTTGAGGAGTAACACCTTCGTTTTTAGCTTTAATAGTAATAGGAACACCATGTTCATCACTTCCACCAATAAATGCTACATCATTTCCTGTTAAACGCAAATAACGCACATAAATATCTGCAGGCACATACACTCCAGCTAAGTGCCCAATATGAATGGGGCCATTAGTATAAGGTAATGCAGTTGTGATTGTATATCGTTTTGGTTGACTCATAATTCCTTTTATATATCTTAACTAAGCCGCAAAAGTACACATTTTGAGGGCTTTTTTCGAAAAAAAGTGACTAATAAATCAATATCAAAAGCCTGTATAAAACTTTGTCAACTTAGTAGATACCGTATTTCTGCGGGATTAGTTCAATAAACAATTTTAAATTCGCCACAAAAGCGCTTTAAAATTAAGTTTCACTAAAAAAATGTACATTTACAATATGTCTAGAAACCTACTCATTTTATGTGTGTTTTGTGCTTCTTTTTTCTTTGGAAAGCATACCACTATTGCTCAAAATGAACCATTAAAACAAGAATTAAATTTGAAACAACCGCCATATTTAAAAGCAGGAGACACAGTAGCCATTGTTGCCCCAGCAGGAATTCTTAAAAACAGAAAAGCTGAAATTGAACATGCCAAAGCTTTATTAAAACGATGGGGGCTGCATGTTGAGGTTGGCACTCATGTTTTTAATCAAGGGCGCCATTTTGCTGGTACAGATGATGAACGCTGCGAAGACTTCCAAAAAGCTCTAAATGATCCGAAAATAAAAGCTATTTGGTGCGCTAGAGGTGGTTATGGTTCCGTTAGGATTTTAGATAAATTAGACTGGACTGCATTTAAAGAAAATCCAAAATGGATAATCGGTTATAGTGACATTACCGCTTTTCACAATCAGGTACATAATTTTGGTATTCAATCTTTACATGCCATGATGTGTACAAGTTTGCAAGATGAACCTGCAACCATAAAAGAAACTATTGATACGTTTAAAACGGCACTTTTTGGGGCGTCTTTAAAGTATACTTTACAGGGGTCTACTTATAATAAATCAGGTTCGGTATCTGCGCCCATTGTTGGAGGAAACTTAACCATTTTACATACCATGTTAGGGTCTGAAACTAGTATTGATACTTCTGGAAAAATTCTCTTCATTGAAGAAATTGGGGAATATAAATATCATATAGACAGAATGCTTCAAAGCCTAAAACGTGCAGGATACTTTAATAACTGTAAAGGTGTAATTATTGGTGATATGACCAAAATAAAGAAGAATACAACGCCTTGGGGCTCTTCAATTGAACAACTTATTTTAGATGTTCTCTCCGAATATAATTTCCCAATTGCCTTTAACATGCCCGCTGGACACGAAAAAGATAATAGGGCTTTGATACTTGGTAAAACTGCTGTATTAAATGTTAGCAAAAACCAATCTACCTTGGTGTTTAAGTAAAAACTTAAAATTCTGTAAACTGTTCTTCTTAACGCCTTGTACTGAATGTATTTTCAGTGTTTCAGAAGCTCAAATTAACGGACTTTAGTAAAGGAGAACCTGAAACAAGTTCAGGTTGACACTCCTTCCTTTTAAAGACTATTTTAACACATATCTTGAAACCAAATAATGGCAACTTTAAACTTTATAGCATCCGAAATAATACCATCTTTAACAGCCCCAAACAGCCCTTTAGATTTATAATCAACGCCCCATAAGGTTCTATCAATACTAAATTCTGTATGGAGTTTTATACCATCTTTTCTAAAATCTAGTTTCCCCTTAAATTTAATGGGATTGGTTATTCCTTTTATAGTTAAGTCCGCAAACACCTCAACATTTACGTTATCTTTATAATAAACTTGCGTAATACTAAGTTTTGCCTCAGGAAATTTAGCAACGCTAAAAAAATCATCGTTCTTTAAATGATCTACTAGCATTGCGTTATATCTACCATCGGTATTTTCAATAGTATTCATGTCAATAATAAATTCGCCACCAACAATCTTAAACTCTTTTAACTTCATGGCGCCAGATTTTATATTAACCGTTCCTGAGTGTTTTCCCATTTCAAAAGTTTTAGAGCCTTCCCACTCCACATAACTTTTTGAGGTACTAATTCTAAATTCTTTTTCTTGAGCATTTGTTAAAACACTCAGACATAATGTAGTGATAAATAATAATGTTTTCATTGGTAAAAAGTTTTTGATAAAACTATAAATGGTACCTCTAGATAATGTCAAAAAAGTGTAAAAGAAGTGCAAAACCCCTGTAAAACTTGTAGATTTTAAGTTTATTAGCTACTTTGATAATAGTTATGAAAAAAAGGTCTTTTTTACTAATACTACCAGTTCTACTATTAGCTGTTTTCATCTTTTTAAGCTTTCAAAAAGACGATAGCAAAGATAGTTTTGACCAAACTGTTAAAGTCACCCTTAGAGCCATTGGCAATAAATTGCTTTTGGCAAGTAAAGATTCTACATCACTAATTCTACCAGTAAAAAAGGTAAAAGAGAACCACTATAAATTAGAATTCCAAAAGCAGCTAGCAATTACTCCGGATAGTTTAGTAACTATTGCTAATGCAAGTTTAAAAAAAGCCAAATTACCTAAACGGTATATTGTTGAAGTAGTTAATTGCTCTAATAACGAAGTATCCTATAGTTTTAAAATAAGTGCCTTTTCGGAAAAAGACATTGTACCCTGTTTAGGACGAAACCTCCCTGCTGATTGCTATATAATTCATGTGTTTTTCTTGGAAAAAACTTCCTTTTTTGATTCCGCGGCATTTCCAATCTTAGTAACTATTTTTACGCTATTAGTTCTCATATTTCTATTGAAAAAGAAAAGGCCTCAAACCACAGAAATTGAGCCCAATAATTTTGTTAAAATAGGAGCTTATAAGTTTTATAAGGATCAAAACAAATTGATTAGAGATACTACCGAAATTAAATTGTCTACCAAAGAATGTGAGCTAATGCAAATGTTTAGTGCACATCAAAACGAAATTATAAAACGGGAAACCTTAATAAAACACATTTGGGAAGATAATGGCGTTTTTGTGGGCAGAAGCTTAGATACCTTTATTTCTAAATTACGTAAAAAGTTTAAAGATGATAACACCATAAACATTGTAAATGTTCATGGTGTAGGCTATAAATTGGAGGTTGGTTAAAACCCTAACTCCTTTTGTAGGTGCTCATAAGCATCTTGTACTTGTCTGAACTTTTCTTCAGCGCCTTTTTGATGTTCTTTTCCAAGATGTATAACTCTGTCCGGATGGTATTTTTTAGCCATCTTCCTGTAAGCTTTTTTAATTTCATCTACAGAGGCCCCTTTTTCAAGTTCTAAAACCGTGTAAGCATTATCGCTACTGCTATAAAACATGGCTTTTATACTTTCATAATCTCTGGCATTAATACCCAAATACCCAGCCATTATTTGTATTTCTCTTTCCTCATCACTGGTAACTAATCCATCGGCTTTAGCTATTCCAAATAAAAAGTGCATTAATTGTAAACGAGATGCATGATCCATCATCTGCTTAATCTGCAAACATACCTGTCTCTTAGAAATCTTCTGTTTGCTTATACCTTTAAATAACTGAAATGCATGATTAGCACGTTCCTTGCCATACATGCTAGAAAATTGATTTCGCACATAATCAAGCTCCCTTTGGTCTTGTTTTCCATCGGCTTTAATAACTATTGAAGCTAAAATCAAGAGGCTCACTTCAAAATCGCCAGATTGTGTTTGCGGTCTCTGTGTTCTACTGCTGTATGTTCTTCTTTTTTGCTTTTTTCCTTCACCTAATAAAACATCACCTCCTCCGTTAGACACAGCATCTACAATACTTCCTAAAGCCACACCTATTATAGCACCTATTGGTCCGCCAAAAGACCAACCTAAGGCACCTCCTATCCATTTTGATACACTCATGTAATTATAAATTTTATTTATCGTCAAACCTACATATAAAATAATAATCTAAAAAAGTAGACTGTAATTTTTGTAGGTTCACTCAGACCTATTTAATGAAATGTTAAAAATCTGAGTAAATATAATATAGTTAGTTGATTGCAAGACGATATTGTTACACAATTGGTATCTTTGCAACGCTAAAAAATTGTTAATTATTTAAATTTAAAAATATGTATCCAGCAGAATTAGTAAAACCAATGCGCGAAGACCTTACAAACGTTGGTTTTGAAGAATTACAAACTGTTGAAGCAGTAGACGCTGCTTTAGCCAAAGAAGGCACTACTTTAGTAGTAGTAAATTCTGTATGTGGGTGTGCTGCCGCTAACGCGCGTCCGGGAGCTAAAATGAGCTTACAAAACGATAAAAAACCTGATAACATTGTAACCGTTTTTGCAGGTGTAGATAAAGAAGCTGTAACTAAGGCAAGAGAATATATGATTCCTTTCCCTCCTAGTTCTCCTAGTATGGCCTTGTTTAAGAATGGTGAATTAGTGCATATGTTAGAGCGTCATCATATTGAAGGTAGACCAGCAGAACTTATTGCTGAAAATTTAGTAGACGCTTACAACGAGCACTGCTAATTTCTTAGTCTAAAGATAACATTTAAACCACGAAATAGTCGTGGTTTTTTTATGCCCAAACGCAACCTTTTAGAGTTACACTCATCTTATCAATAAAAGAAATATAATGAAAAATAGCCTTAAGTACCTTTCAATTTTTGTTTTAATTGCTTTAACAGTAACAGCATGTCTTTCTGATGATGGTAACGATTCTGATTCATACGAAAATGAAGTTCAAACCTTGCAAACCTTAAAGGCAGATATTGAAGCCCTTGTAGCAACTTCGGTTTGTAATGAAAGTACGGAATGTAAATCTATAGCCTTTGGGAGCAAACCTTGTGGCGGTCCTTGGAGCTATCTTATTTATTCTACATCTATTGACACTCAAGAACTTGAAACTAAAGTAGGACAATACAATCAGTTAGAAGCTATTTTTAATGCAAAATGGGGTGTTCTGTCAGATTGCGCTGTAGCTAACCCGCCAGTTGATATTATTTGTGAAAATAATGAATGTGTGGCTGTGTATTAACTTGTAGTTTAGTTACTTTTCTTCTGTAAATCTAAATTTTGTTTTAATAGTACAAAATTTAGATACACTTCAGGAATCATGATATCAGTACATAAATTTTTTCATTTAGTTTTTACAAATTTTTAAATGAAAAAAATTCATGTACTTTTGGGCATGATGAAAATTTTATCATACCCACTAACCATATTATATTACCTGTGTTTTTTATTAACACTGGTGTTCTTTCATCCTATTCAATGGTTTTGCTTTAATGTATTTGGTTATAAGGCGCATAAGTTGAGTGTAGATGCACTGCAATTTTTCCTAATTAAGTGTCAGCATGTTTTAGGAACAAGAATTTCCTTTAATAATACTCATGATATTCCAACCAATGTACCTTTAATTATTGTAGCGAATCATCAAAGTATGTATGATATCTCACCTATAATGTGGTACATGCGTAAGCATCATGCAAAATTTATAAGTAAAATTGAACTTGGAAAGGGTATTCCAAGTGTTTCATATAATTTACGTCATGGTGGCTCTGTTTTAATAGATCGAAAAAACCCAAGGCAATCCCTACCTGCAATTATGAAGTTTGGTGAATATATTGAAGCCAATAAACGCGCTGCAGTTATTTTTCCTGAAGGTACCAGAAGTAAAAATGGTGTGCCTAAGCCATTTCAAACAAAAGGATTACAGATTTTATTTAAAAAAATACCATCGGCCTTAGTTGTTCCAGTTTCTATTAATAATTCCTGGAAAATGGTTAAATACGGCAAATTTCCTATGGGTTTAGGTACGCATATAAAATTTAAGGTTCATGAACCTTTAAAGCTATCTGATTATGCCAATAAAGAGGAGCTCATCACTATAGTAGAACGTAAAATAAAAGAACATATTCACCCTTAATTATAAATAAATGTCATTAAAAAATGTGCGATTAGAAGTCATGCAGTTTTTGGAAAAAGATGTAGACGCACTTATTCAAAAGTATTTAATTCCAATAGATAAAATTTGGCAACCAACAGATTTTCTTCCTGATTCTGAAAGTGATAATTTCTTTGAAGAAATAAAAGAAATAAGAGAACTTTCTAAAGAACTACCTTATGATTTTTGGGTGGTTTTAGTGGGTGATATGATTACTGAAGAAGCCTTACCAACATACGAGTCTTGGTTAATGGATGTTGAAGGTGTAGATCAGGTAAACAATCCTAACGGATGGTCTAGATGGGTAAAGCACTGGACAGGAGAAGAAAACAGGCATGGTGATGTTTTAAACAAGTACTTGTATTTATCTGGTAGAGTAAACATGCGCGAAATAGAAGTCACTACACAGCACTTAATTTCTGATGGATTTGATATTGGTACAGATAGAGACCCTTATAAAAACTTTGTTTATACAAGTTTCCAAGAGTTGGCCACTTACATATCACATAATAGAGTTGCCAAAATTGCTAAGCAGTATGGTAATAAAAGATTGGCAAGAATGTGTCAAATGGTTTCTGGCGATGAAATGAGACATCATAATGCGTACTCAGAATTTGTAGAGCGTATTTTTAAGGTAGATCCTAGCCAAATGATGATGGCGTTTCATTATATGATGAAACAGAAAATTACAATGCCAGCTCACTTTTTAAGAGAATCTGGAGACAAAATAAGCACTGCTTTCGAAGAGTTTTCTAATACGGCACAGCGTATAGGCGTGTATACCTCTACAGATTATGTAGACATACTTAAAAAGTTAATAGACCGTTGGGAAATTGATAAGATTACCAACCTTACAGATGAAGCTGAAAAGGCCAGAGATTATTTAATGAGGCTGCCAGATAGAATGTACCGTTTAGCAGAACGAATGAAGATTCCAGATAACTCTTTTCAATTTAAATGGGTTGAACCAGCATCTGTAAAATAACTTTTTTCAATTGATTAATTACCACGATAAAAAATTTAGACCGCTCTCGTATTCGGAAAATAGTGAAACTGATTCTAAAACTGTTTTTCATTACAAGCAAAAAGGAAATGTTTTAACGTGTAGTTACAATGGCAATAGTATTTTAGAAGGCCATCTCATTGGGTTGGTAAATGCTAACGGACAAATCGATATGCGTTATCATCAAATTAACCTTAAAGGCGAATTAATGACTGGTATCTGTAAATCTACTCCAGAAATCTTAGACAATGGAAAAATACGACTTCATGAAGATTGGCAATGGACTTCTGGTGATAACTCTAAAGGACAATCTATCTTAGAAGAACTATAACCTATGAACTCAGAAGACATTATAAATAAAACGAAAGCTTTTGTTAAAGAAACGCTTTCTGGAGCCGAGGGTGGCCATGATTGGTTTCATATACAAAGAGTATTTAATAATGCCTTATTAATAGCTAAAAATGAACCTGTAGATCTTTTTATAGTGTCTTTAGGTGCCCTATTACATGATATTGCAGATAGCAAGTTTCATAACGGAGATGAAACCATTGGCCCTAAAGTAGCCAGAGAGTTCTTGTTTAATCATAATGTAGATTCTGTGGTTATTGAACATGTAGTAAACATTATTGAAAACATATCATTTAAAGGCGGTAATATTGAACAAGAGTTTAAGTCGCCCGAGTTAGATGTTATTCAAGATGCTGATAGATTAGATGCTATTGGTGCCATTGGTATTGCCCGTACATTTAATTATGGCGGATTTAAAAACAGGCAATTGTATAATCCAGACATTGCACCAAATCTAAACATGACAAAAGAAGCCTATAAGGCATCTACGGCACCAACAATAAATCATTTTTACGAAAAATTACTGCTGCTTAAAGACCGTATGAATACCAAAACAGGAAAAAGGTTAGCTACTGAAAGACATGAGTTTATGGAACTATACCTAAAGCAGTTCTTTAACGAATGGAACGGTAAAGTCTAACCTATAATTTGCTTAATCTCTTTTCTATAGTTTGAAGCACTTTTACCAATAATCTCATTAAACTGTTTATTAAAATGAGAGAAGTTGTTAAAGCCGCATTCAAAACAAATATCTGCAATACTCATTTGGCTTTCATTTAGCAACTTGGTAGCGTGTACTATTCTAATCTCATTTACTACCTGTGTAAACGTTTTTCCGGTTGTCTTTTTAAAATATCTACAAAATGCAGGTACCGTCATACTTACCTTATCGGCAATATCTTCTAAGGCAATATGATCTTTAAAATTGGCATTTACATATTTGTAAATAGTTTTAATCTTATCGGTGTCTTGCGGTTCTGCCTCAAATACAAATCCGTCGGCATTTAAAATGGTATAATCATCTGTTGTAGCCAAGTATTGTAAAATCTCAAGAAGCTTTAATATACGGTCAAAACCAGTGTAGTTCTCTAAATCTTCAATTTTTGGCCCAACGTAATCCTTTGTGGCCCTATTAAATAAAATACCACCTTTAGCCTTTTCAAACAAGGTCTTTATAGCATTAGCTTCTGGTACTCTATTAAAAAAGTTTTCACCTAAAAAGTCTGGTCTAAATTGTATGGTCGTTTCAATACCAGCAGCGGTTAATCTATCTGTAAATCCATTATGCGGCAGATTAGAACCAATTAATATAAGCTGGCTATTGTTAAAATAAGACAAGTGATTTCCAATATGTGTCTTTCCCTGCCCTCTGTTTACATATATAAGTTCCAATTCTGGGTGAAAATGCCAAAACATTTCACTTCTATCTTGCTTATCGTTATGTTGCTTCACCAGTATAGATGTACCAAACGAGGGCGAAAGCTTTTTAAATGTAGGTTTCTTTGTTATCATAGTGGGATGCTTTTATATGCAAAATTAAAACATATTATGCATACATTATATATTTTATTACCTCAAATATATACAAAATTAACTTAACACGGATTTAACATATCGTTAACGGTTAAAATAGCATATAAATTAGCAAAAATTGATGTTTTTCAGCACCTACATCTAACATATCTTTGTAGTGTCGATAAGACAAACGTTCAAATCAAGAAAAAAAGAATTAAAAATTCATATAAAATACATTAATAATTAGTTTAATGTCTTATTTAGTTTAGTTGGTAGAAGTGGGCTGTGGTGGCCCACTTTTTTTTTGCTTTAAACTGAAAATAGCACCATATTCAAATAGCATCAACTAAAACGTTTTAGATGTGTAGTATTAACTCAAACATATGCTATATTAACTTAACACAAATCTAACATTAAATTAACAGGTAATTTAGCATATAAATTAGTCAAAATTCATGTTTTTCACCTCTCAAACCTGCCATAACTTTGCAGTGTAAACGTTAAAGTATTACGTATTATGAAAAATGTATTATTAAACATTAGAAAAGGAATCTTAACGGTAGCAATGATGGCTACGGTAATAGGTTACGCATCAGAAAGAACTTCAATTATTAAAGATGCTAAAAGAACATCAATTACATTAAGTAACGTAAAGAAAGGTAATTTACTTTCTATAAAAGATGTTAATGGTGTTGTTTTGTATAATGAAACTATTGAGCAGACAGGAATATATACTAAAGGTTTTGACCTAACTGCTTTACCAAACGGAGAATACTCTTTTGAATTAGATAAAGATGTTGAAATAAGAACAATCCCTTTTTCTGTTATAGACAAAAAAGTAGTATTTAATAAAGAAGACGAAACAGTTTATAACAAACCTGTTGCTGTTCTTAAAGAAGGTTTAGTATATGTTACTAAGCTTGCTCCTAAAGGTGAGCCATTAAAAATTAGCTTTTACAGTGTTGAAGCCTCTAGCGCTGAAGAGTTATTATACACGGAAACTATAGAAGGTACTCAAGCAATAGAAAGAGCTTTTAAGCTTGAGGCTGGTAATTATAAAATAGTCTTTAATTCAGATAATAAAGATTTTACAAAATTCATTAATAATTAGTTTAATGTCTTATTTAGTTTAGTTGGTAGAAGTGGGCTGTGGTGGCCCACTTTTTTTTTGCCCTATTTTTATGTAGTCTTTCGTTTTTCTGTTTCAAGCTGCAAATCAAATTTCCAACAATAGTCTTAGTGCCTTTTTCGATGTATGTCTTCTCATTATAAGTTTAGGTTTCTCATTCCAGAATAATTTGATCCTACTATAAGTTATAATTCACTTCATTAAAACTCCAACCAAACATCTATATATTATGTATGGGTTAATTAAATTTTTCTAAAGGAAAATTCCACGCTAATTACACCTTCAAATTTAGGCTAAAATTACGCACTTACATTTTAACACTTTTTAATGTGTTTTAATAAAAACTTTCACAAAAACTAATATATCGTCTTCTTATTTAAATAATGACTATTATTTATGTTAAAAAACTGAAATCATAAAAACACCGAAATATATAGCTAATTAACCTGTTCTTATACTATGTTAACTTAACCATAATTTAACAGATAATTTAGCATATAAATTAGTCAAAATCAATGTTTTACAAGGTTAATATGCAACATATATTTGCAGTGTAAACGTTAAACAATCCAAATCATGAAAAACGTATTAACAAACTCCAAAAAAGTAATCTTAATGGTAGCAATGTTGGCTACGGTTATGGGTTACGCTAACGAGATTTCTCTAATCAAATTTGGTAAAGATTTAAGAGGAACTGCATTAACAATTGATAATGTAAAAGAAGGCAACCAGTTATCTATTAAAGATAATTACGGAATCACTCTATATAAGGAAGTAATTGAACAATCGGGTGTATACTCAAAAGGTTTTGATCTTACAGATTTACCTGATGGTGATTATTTCTTTGAATTAGAGAAAGATTTAGAAATTCAAACTATTCCTTTTACAGTAAACGAAAGCGTAGTAGCATTCAAAAAAGAAGAAGAGACTACTATTTTTAAGCCTTTTGTTAGAAAAGAAGGAGACCTAGTTTTTGTTACTAAATTGGCGCCAAAGTCTGAACCTTTAAAGGTAAGCGTATACGGTGTATACGATTCTAGTTCTGAGTTATTATACTCTGAAACTATTGAAGACACTCAAAACATTGAGCGCGTATACAAATTAGAAGATGGAAATTACAAATTAGTTTTCAACTTTAACAACAAAGAAGTTACAAAGTATATCAACAATTAATAATAAGTAAATTTAATTCTTATTTAGTTTAGTTTAGTTTTGCTGAAAGCGGGTCTCTCCAGACCCGCTTTTTTTGTTTAAAACAATTTAAGTTGTCCGTCTTTATAAGTCTCATGCAAGCTTGTATTTAGCTTGGGCACAGCTTTATCTTTAAAGTACTTAGCTCTAGCCAATCTTACCAAACTGTGTATTTGTTCGGCTATTTTGCCCTCGCCACGCATTCGTGTTTTAAACCTGCTATCATTTAAAGCACCACCATGGCAATCTTCTATTTGGTGTAGCACTTTGTCTGCCCTATCTGGCATTGTTTTTTTAATCCAATCCGTAAAAATTTCACCAATGGCACCATTTAACCTAACAACGGTATGTGCTATAGCATATGCACCATGATCCGAAGCCGCTTTGGCTAAAGATAAAATCTCATGACTATTTATAGATGGAATTATAGGCGCCATCATTACATTTACTGGCACACCATTATCGGTTAGTGTTTTAACAGTTTCTAATCTGCGCTTTATTGTTGCAGTTCTGGGCTCTAGAATCTGTCTCGTCTTTTCAGATAATGACGTAATGGATACATTAACAGCAATTAAATTATCTCTTGCCAGCGCTTTAAGGATATCTAAATCACGTAAAATCAGAGCATTTTTAGTGATAATACCCACCGGATGCTTATACCTTAAAAACACCTCTAAACATTGCCTCGTAATTTTATAACGTTGTTCTGCAGGTTGGTAACAATCTGTATTACCAGACATTACAATGGTTTGCGCCTTCCAGCTTTTCTTTTTTAGTCTTTCTTCTAACAGTTTTGGAGCACCCTTTTTAACCAAAATACGCCGTTCAAAATCTAAGCCTGGACTATACCCCCAATACTCGTGTGTGTTGCGTGCATAACAGTAAATACAACCATGCTCGCAACCTTGGTAAGCATTCATAGAATATAGCATACCAACATCTGGACTCTCTACTTTATTAATTATGGTTTTTGGAAAAACCTCTAAATACTTGGTTTTATTTTTATCGGCTTTTTCGCCTTCTTTTTGACAATATTCAAGGAAATCATCACGGGTTTCGTGACTAAATTCGAAAAAACGATTAGGGACGTTCAGCTGTGCGCCGCGTCCTTTTATAACAGACTTGGGGTTCATAATGGATAATTTAAAAACGTTGAGGGAATACCTTATTCCATAAAATTACTTAGAATTTGAACCCAAAAATGTTAAAACGAAAATGGGTTATTAACAATATTGATTTTGTAGCAATTTTAAGTTCCCTCTGTTTAACAATTAATAAACTTCCCCTTTACTAAACTTGTTCTGTATTGAAACGGAACTTTGTCTTTGCATTGTGGTTAATGCAGCTAAAAAAGCAAATATTAAAGAACGTTTAAGGCCAAATAGGTTTAGGTATGGCTGCTATGCATTTATTAGAAAATGGTGTAGATATAAGTTATATAAAGCAACTTTTAGGTCTAATGTTAGCAAAACTCGCAAAAATATACACTCATGCAGCTCTTAATAATTTTTCTGACATAAAATATTTACTATTTTAGTATTTCTATAGTAGATATATGATTACCTTAGTAATCATATACCCACGTTGGCTACAACCAGCAGAACCTACTGATAAGCTTATTTTATGAAAAATAGAGATAAATTAATAAAGAAAATTGAAATTAATGCTAAATTATCTCAAGTTTGGGAAACAGTAACTGACCCAAAAAACGTTAAAAAATATTTATTTGAAATTGATAAAGTTTCTAAATGGAAAACAAATAGCCAGATACCTTTTCCCATTGAAGAAAGCCATAGCGGTTCATTTCTTGAAATAGAAACTGACAAAACACTTAAATTCAGTAGCTCTTTAGGATTAGATGGTTTAGTCTCAATTGTGACTTATCAATTCTCTCACAGTAATGAAAATACTATTTTAAAAGTAACTCAAGAAGGTTTCGAAAATGAAGAAAAACGAAAAAACACTGAGAATAACTGGGAAATAATATTAAACAGGATAAAAGAAATGGCAATAGCCAACAACGTGTAAAAATAATTGCTTGGTTTTAGCCTATTCGAAAAATCCGCAGGATTTTCCTCTGGTTCGTTCCTTTTTTGTTAAGTTAGTTGCTTAAACACGCAACTATCCTTACACAAAACGTTGTAACACATTTGACCAAATCAAGAAAATGCAGGAATTCAGAAATTGGAAAGAGCTTATTAACCAAGTTTTAATTGACAGTGGACAATTTGAAAACTCAACTTCTGAATTGATAAATCAAACCGAAATCGAAACATTTAAATCGACTGACCAAAACTCTCTGACTGAAATTAGAGTTGGATATTTAGAAGAAGACCTTTTAATCTACTTACAAGTCTTCAATCCAAAAATTGTCGGATATAATAAGTTTGTTGAAGGAGATTATTTTCACGAACACGATTTTAATGAAAATGGAAAGAGTTATGGAAATCCTGGTTTGGAATTTATAGATTCTAACAAAAATGGAGTCATTAATATTTTAAAAAATGGTTTAGCAGGAACAGAAATACAGTATGTTTTGAATGGAAAAATATTAAAATCCATTGTTGATACTTATGGCGAGCCTCAATATATAAGTAGGTATGATTTTACCAATAGAAACTTTTTCCAAAAATTATTCTCAAAAAGCATTGAAAAAACGGAAGGAATTGAAAAACGAGAAATTAAATTGAATGAAATTTTTGGTGGAATATAAAAAACGTGTTACAACAATGTATAACCGCAATTACGGCGGATTCGACTACGTCCGAATCCACTCGGAATTGCTAACGTCTGTGCTAAACCGAAAAGTCTACGTATTTTAACCCATAACTGACGGTTATACTTGACCGTTGTAAAACATTTTGAGAAAAATCCGTAATCTTAATATCATACTTTTCATTTTATCATTTGCAACAGCTTTTGCCCAAAGCAATATGATTACACCTAAAAATGGAATTGATGGTATTTCTATAAAAATTGACACAACTAATATTTCAGTTGTTGAGAAACTTTACGGAAATGAATTTGATTTGAATGCTAACCAATCTTTCACGAGATATACATATCCAAAAATTGGTTTGGCTTTTCAATATGACACAGCTGATAAAAATAAAATTATTCGTTCCATATTTTTGGAAAGTCCATTTCAAGCCAAATTAAAGAATGGTATAGAACTAAATAAAACTTCAATGAAAGAAGTATGGAAAACCTATTCTGACAAAGGCTGTTTTACTTCTAAAACATATGCTTGGTATTCACAAAAAGGTATTTCTTTTTTCATCAAAAAAGATTCTACAACAAAAGGATATGACAGTGATAAGAAAATATATAAAATCGAAATCCACAATAAAAACGATTTTGGAATGCCTTCTCGAATCAATTTTGAATTTGACAAAGAACAAAAAGAAGAGCGAATACGAGAAATGGTTAATCTTTTAAAAGAAGATGATTTTACCTTTAAAAAATTTGATGATTTCTGGGAAATTCAAAAAAAGAATGATACCAAACCTTTTCCGTTAAAAAAGCAAGAGAATTTCAAAAGAGAACTTGAATTCGATTTGACTCAACTTAATAATGAAATTAGAATTTATGGTAGTGTTTTTGAACTTAACGTTTTAAAGTGTAATAATGACTTGGTTTATTTAAAGCTCTCGTCCGAGAATGAGATTTTAGTTGAAAGATATTCTGACGAACAAATTGACATATTACTCAAAAAGCATCAGAAAAAAACAAATATTCCAATCGACACAAAAAGCGCTATTGATTTTCCTACTGATACTTATGTTTATGGCACATTTTGCGGATTTGCAGGAACACCACCTAATGAGTCACAAATTATGATTGATTTAGTCAATGAACGAAAATATTACAAACTTGCAAGACGACTAAACTCAATGAATCCAGAAATAGCAACTTATGGATATATTGGACTTGATTTTTTAAGAAAAAAAGGAATCGAAATAAAACCGCCTGAATTATTAAAAATGGCAGAATTGAGTAAATCTAATATTCAATTAAACACTTGTCAAGGTTGTGTTTATGGAGTCACAGAAACAATTCAAGAAGTTTTAACTGAAAATAATTTAAAAGTAATTTACAAATCTTATAAAGATAGTGGAATGCTTAAATAACGTTTTACAACAATGGCTATAAGTAATTGCTTATTCTCGCCTACATCTGAAAATCCTCGCGGATTTTCAGCTTGGTGTATACTTGCGAAGTTAAATACTAACCCACGCAACTACTCATAGCCGAGACCGTTGTGCAACATTTGACCAAAAATGAAAATATTCGAATTTTTTAAGAAAAAATCAGAAAGTTTGAATGACAAACAATCGGAAAATGTAATTGAAAAATCTGAAACGGAATTTGTCATTGAGGTAAAACCAGATTCGAGTTTTGAGTATGTTCACGTTGAAGAAGATGGTAGCGTAAGAGAATTAACGAGAGAAGAAAGAGGATATTTAAAAGAGAAATTTGAGCCAACAGATGGAGCTAGACCTTATATTAAATTCAGATATAAAAGCAAAACACCTGACGACAAGCTTTGGGGGTTTCTTCCAAGAAAAAAAGTTCCAAAAAATATAACGATAGAGAATATAAAAATGGACAAAGAAACTTGGAGAAGGAATTGGATTTTTATGATTAAAGATTTAACCAATTTAGAATATCAAAAAAAGACTTGGCTCAACTCGAAAAATACGAATCCATATTATTCATTTATAGAATTTATGTGCTCATACTTTGACGATTTGGATTTATCAGATGGATATGAAAAGCATATCGAATCTGAATTGGTAACAAAAGCTGAATATGAAACTATTTCCGATTGGCACAAATTGCTTTCTGAATATGAACCACCAAATAATGATGACTATGACAATCGAGCAGTTTTGAATGACAAAAATTGGTTGGAAATTATTGATTTAGGAAACAAATCGTTAAAATCTCTAAAGCCGAATTTAGATAAATTTGAACGAAGTTTATTAATATAAAAACGTTGCACAACAATGTATAACCGCAATTACGGCGGATTCGACTGCGTCCGAATCCACTCGGAATTGCTAACGTCTGTGCTAAACCGAAAATTAACGTATATTAACCCGTAACTGACGGTTATACGAGACCGTTGACAACAAGCAGAGAAATGAAATTAAAAAGAATAATATTAGCTATTGGAATTTTATCATTCTTATTTGGATGTAAAAAAGAGACTAGATATACGGACAAGCATGGTAATATTATAATTGAAAAGGGTGGTAAAATGTCCATAATTCCTGCAGAATATGAAAAAACAGGAACTTCATATAAAATCTTCTTGCGGAATGAAACTAACAAATCCATAATCATAAAGGACAGGTTTACCTTGAGTCCCAATGAAGAGAAAACATTCGTATTTGTGGATACGGATTCAATTTTATTTAACATCGGACCTGAAATTTATTTCGGAGAATATGGACTTGAAACTGATGACAAAGAAGGACAATTAGCTGGAATTGGTGGCAAATTTTGGGAAAAGTATAATGTACCAGATGACGTGGAATATGGATTTGTAATAGTACCACCAGGCAAGGGTGATATTGCGACTGAATAGAAGCCAGTTGCCAACAATGTATAACCGCAATTACGGCGGATTCGACTACGTCCGAATCTACTCGTAATTGCTAACAAAAGTTCTAAACCAAAACACAATAACTTTTAACCTGTAACTAATGGTTATACGTAACCTTTAGACACAATTAAACCATCAAAAAAAATGTTCGGATTATTTAAAAGGAAACCACAGGAGTTACCAAAATTTGAGGAAATTAGAACTTCGGAATTTGGAAATAAATATTTTGGAAGGGCTAAGCCGTGGGATTGGTTAAATGAAGAAATGATTCATGTATTCGACCCTTCTACAGCAAAGTGGATAACAATGGATCCTTGGTTTCAACAAATTTATCTTGCAGCTGAGGGTAAAATGACATTATTGGAGTTTGCAATTAACATTGCCAAAATGTATTCTAAACGGCAAGGAATTCCTGAAGGATTAGATACAATGCTATTGGCTTACTTTCGTCAATTACATAATGACATGAAGCTTTTGAAATTAAGCCTTCAACCATTCGAACTTGAAAAAAATCATAAACTGACAATGTCTGAATATGGAAAACTTAAAGAAAATAATTGATTAAAAAGACCAAACTAAAACGCTATGATTTACTTTCAAGAATTATGGAATGAAATTGAATTTAAATATAACTTAATTTCCAAAACAGAAATATTAGTTTGGAAAGTAAAATCTAATTCTTAACAAAGCGCATAATTGCTAAGCAGAAGCTAAAAACCACCTCTTACATTTTAAAAAAGTCTTACATTTACCTTATGGACATTAAACTGACAGAAGAAGAAAGAATTAAAATCTTGAATTCCGATGATATTTACGGAATTATGCAAAAGATTCTACTTCGGGAAGATAAAATTGACCAAAACAGGGAACATTTTTGGGTTATCGGACTTGAGACTAATAATCGAATTCTTTTTATTGAACTCATTAGCTTAGGAACCGTAAATAAAGCTCTAGCGGAGCCTATGGAGGTCTTTAGTCTTGCTTTGCAAAAAAGGGCAGTTAAAATCATTTTATGTCATAACCACCCTAGCGGAGAACTAAAACCTTCTGAGGCTGATAAGGATATAACGGATAGATTAATTCAAGTCGGAATTATTGTAGACACAGAAGTTATCGACCATTTAATAATATCCAATAAAAGCTATTTAAGTTTTAATGATACTGGACTTTTGGACGAATTGAAAAAAAGTACCAAATACGTCCCTAAATATGTGCTAGAACAAAGATTTAAAAAAGAGGCAACCGAAATTGCCAATAAAAAGAAGACCATTGAAATAGTAAAAGAACTTAAAAGAAACGGAGTTGATAACGAAACGATTGCATTATCAACAGGACTTTCAATTGAGGAAGTTGAAAAATTGAGAGTACGAAAAAAATAAAAAGCCAATGCCTAACAAAGTATCTAAAAAATCACTTTTTTAGGCTTAACCAATGTGAGTTGCTTGTTTACTAGCTTTCAATTTTTCCTTTGAAAAATCCTTGCATACAAACTCTCAACTATTCTTATACATAACCGTTGGTATGTAATTGCCTCTGGCACGTGTAACCGCGTTGTGCTTAATTTAACCAAACAAAAACGTGAAAAGAATATTCACTTTGACATTACTTTCTTTTTTTGGTTGTAAAAACGAACCTATCTGTACTGTAAATGAAAATAACGCTGGAAAAGAAATCTATGATTTGGACGAGTCGACTTGTTTCATTGCTTTAAAACTAAACAAGAAAAAATTCGACTTGAAATTGATTCGCAGTGCTCTAATTGCAGAGGAAAACTATATAAGCAAAATAGGACTAACTACAGAAAACCCGAATCCCAAAAGTGAATCTGAATCGAATGCTGAATTGGACATTAACCAAATGGTGGAATATGCTCTAAATGAGGAAAAAGTGGAATTAAGAAAAGAGGATTTACTCGAAATATATGATGCCGAAATTGAGTATTTGATGTTCATTGGAGTAGTAACAGAATAAAAAACACCAAAATGCCATTTCCTTTAGAAGAAAAATATATACTAGAAACAGAATT
Source organism: Seonamhaeicola marinus (assembly GCF_008085455.1). NCBI lineage: Bacteria > Pseudomonadati > Bacteroidota > Flavobacteriia > Flavobacteriales > Flavobacteriaceae > Seonamhaeicola > Seonamhaeicola marinus. The sequence continues at coordinate 155,733 of NZ_VSDQ01000679.1, forward strand.
GGAATTGGGCGTAAAATTCCCATCTGAATTCAAAAACCGCATGATTAAATCAAACGGTGGAGACCTATTGATTTCTGGCAATTTTGAATTTGAATTGTATCCCTTCTTTGACAAATCTGATCGAAAACGAATAAGTAGGACCTGTAATCATATTGGACTTGAAACAAAAAATGCTCATAAATGGAATGGATTTCCTGAGAATGGAATTGCAATTGGTGCAGATGGATTTGGAAATCAACTAATACTAACCCATAACGGAAATGGCAACTTAACTGAAACACTATATTTCTGGAATCACGAGACGAAGCAGGTTGAAAAAATAGCTGAATCTATTAAAAAACTTTACATTGAAAAAAGCTCATTTTGGAATAAAATAAAGGCGAAATTTAATCGATAAAACAAATTCAATCTGCTTTATTCAACTACATCTGAATTCCCTTTTGTTCTGATATCCCTTTAGGAATTGAACTAGGTTCATCTTCTATCATTTGTCTAATATCTATTTCTATTCCTCTAGACATAGTAGTAATTGGCACGTCATTGGCTATACCCTCAAAAGGATTCTCAGAAACTTCACCAATACGTTCCATAGTATGAAAAATCCATGAAACTATTACACTAAAGGGGATAGACAGCCACACAAATCCATTACCAATGATTTCCATAAACCAAGACGGGTTTTCGTAAGCATTTAAAATTTTCAATCCGATTTCGTCAAAAACATTAATGATTCCAAAAGGCAAAAGCATAATAAAAATCCAAACAAAGAATAAATTTAATGTTGCAAATTGCCTTGGATAAGGAAAGTTTTTAATACGTTCTAACTTGCCTTGAAGTGTAAATAGTTCAACAATCAAATTTTCCATTTCTAAAAAAGAGAACTCCCAAATATATCCTTGTTCTTTAAGTCTCCTTAAATGTTTTGACTGAAGGTTTAAACAGGCTGTTTGCTTATTGGCTTTACTTAATACGTATTGCTTTTCTTCAGCCGATAAATACCCTTCTAACTCTTCGTCTAGGGAAAACTTTCGTTCATTAATTTCTACGTCATTCATGTATTCTCTATCAGAACTATTTACACTAGACATTTCCCAAGGCTTAGGCGCTCTTAATGCATGCCTTAAGGATGTCATCCAAGCTATATGACGCATTACCAATTCCTTTCGAACACTAAAGAACTCTTTGTCAGATAGTTTTTCATTGGCATGTTGATTGGTAATAAAATCATTAATCATAATTGTAAAAGATCTAGAAGTATTTACAATACCTCCCCAAACTTTTCGAGCCTCCCACAAGCGGCCATATGATGCATTATTTTTAAAACTAACAATAAATGCTAAAGCACTACCTACCAAAGCAATTGGCAACCAAGGCAGGTGAATAAACTTCCAATCTAGCACTACATATAAAATTGTTGGGATAGCAGAAATAATTACAAACTTGTAAATATTTCTGCGCGTCCAGGATAACATAATTTTTATTGAATAATTTCTCTTTGTGTACATAACTATAATTTTTTAAGTGCTTGAATTAACACTTCTGGGTTTGGCCTTTTTGTATAGTCAATGGAATACTCGGCATACTTTATGATGCCATCCGTATCAATAATAAACCTAGCTGGAATAGGTAATGTCCATGAATCATCTCCGTTATACATAGGAAGACTAATTTTAAAATCGTCTTTATAAAGTGATTTTAAAGGGTTTACCATTTCCCACCGCAATCCAAATTTTGCTGCCACCTCATTTTGCCTATCGCTTAATAAATCAAAATTTAAACGTTGCTGTTCCAATATTTTTTTATTGAACTTGGGAACCTGAGGAGATATACTCAACATATTACCTCCAAGACCTTCAACATTAGATTTGTAACGCTTTAAATATGCTAAATCGGTGTTGCAATAAGGACACCAAATACCTCTATAAAAAGTTACCACCAAAGGAGCTTCATTTAGCAAATCAGTACTTAAAATTGGGGTTCCTTCTTGATTATTCAGGCCGAATTCTGGAGCCTTACTCCCTACTTTTAGGACACTCATTCCTATACCCGAAGTCTCCAATTCCCTAGTGGCTTGATGCATAATATCAACTTGGCTCTTTGGTAATCTTCCTTCTATTTTTTCCCTAAGTTTGTCTAAGCTATCTTGTAATATCATGAGTATACTTTTTCTATCAATTCCTCTTTAATATGCCTTTCAAATCTTATAAAATCGTTCTCAATATCTGGGTTCTTCATAACATCATAGGCAAAAAATGTCTTTAAAGGCTTTAAACCAAACCATTTAAAATTCATATGCATTGGTAGTAATAAATCGTCTTCACTTATACCATTAAAGAATATCTCGTTTGGATCATTAAAGGCTTCCTTTGGCGCATTAGCAGTAACCGAAATCATATATTTTCCTTTTAACAAACCACCCAATCCATAGTTCTTTTTAGGCGCCTCAGCGGTTCTACCATCTCCTTTAGATAATTTTCCCATCATTCCTGCGGTAAGAACCTCATCTATGTATTTTTTAAAACTCCATGTTACTCCCATCCAGTTTAAGGGTGTTTGTAGAAAAACAATATCTGCCCATAAAAACTTTTCTATTTCTTCTTCCACAGAATAGTCTCCCTCTGTTGTAGTAGTTCTAATTTCAAAATCATTTTTACCTAGAATTTGAGTTGCCTTTTCTATAAGTGATTTATTCAATTTCCCCTCAGCAAAAGGATAATATTGGTGACCGTTTATTATAAATACTTTTTTCACGTTCGTATTTTATTTTTACATTTGTTTCACAAAGAAACCAATAATAGTTTATTTTTGATACTATTGAACCTAAATAGCCTTCAAAAAGTGGTAACCAAAAGGTAACTCATGGGAAGAAAAGTAATTGACAATCCTAATTTGTGCTCTTTAGTGCATGCTATGAATATTATTGGAGGTAAATGGAAACCAATATTAATTTACCTATTGGCTAATGGTAGTTTACGCTTTGGTAAGCTTCTTTTGTTTACTCCAACTATCTCAAAAAAAGTACTTACCCAACAATTAAAAGAACTAGAGGAAGACGGTTTAATCATAAGAAAAAAGTACGCTGAAATCCCACCAAGGGTAGAGTATTCTTTATCTGAAAAAGGAAAAGCATTACTACCAGTTCTAAAAGCTCTAAGTGATTGGACTTTTGAAGCCTATGATGAGGTTGGCTTTGAACAGTGTAAAATCATTACTTTATAAACCATTTAATTTTTAGAACGTCTTGAGATTTGACGATTTTAACTTCAAAAATTGGAACTCAATGAATCCTCTTCCTATACACCCTAGGACTTACTTCTTTAAGTTTTAAAAAGGTTCTATTAAAATGGCTGATACTCTCAAAACCACAAGAATATGCAATATTCTGAACACTCAAATTAGTGGTTAACAGAAAATGACAAGCTTGTTCAATTCTGGTAATGTTTAAAAAGCTAATAAAAGAATGCCCAGAATTAGATTTAAACCATCTACAAAACGACTGCGGTACCATATGTGTAAAATCGGCCATATGCTGTACCGTTAACTTTTTATCTAGGTTAGCCAGAATGTAGTTTGTGGTTTTAGACATCTTATTTTGTGTTGTACCATTTTTAGAGGATACCTGTTTTACTTTAGAGGACAAGGTTTTCTGAAACCTATCATTACATAAATAATCTAAAATGAGCAGTAGTTCACTTAATTGTTCAGTTGCCGACAGACTTTCAAAATTTATAATTTTAGAAACTAATGCGTCACTTGGTTTAAAAAAATGAATGCCCCTTTTGGCTTTATCAAAAAGGAGGTTAAAATCGGCACACTCAGGAAACGCTTTAAAAATGGCTTTATCAAATTGAATCACCAAAGCATTATGAGACTTGGCTTCATCTTCAGATACACTTATCCAATGATGAGGTACATTTTCTCCAATTAACACCAAGTCTAATGCCTCAAAAGGCAATATAGAATCGCCAACAAAGCGCGTTCCAGAACCCTTTATTATTAAGGTCAGTTCAATTTCCGGATGGTAATGCCAATAGGGCTCAAAACGTTCCACCGCAACATTAAAGTATTTAAAGGATCTCTGTTCCTGGCTTAAAGCTATCTTCTCTAATAAAGGCTTCATTATTATCTCATTATAACACTAAAATACGTAATTAACTAAAAATAAGTTTAAATACGCATAGTTTTGGTTTAAAAACGTGTTCTACAACCCCATAAAAGCTTATAGCTTTGTATTTAAGATTCCCATTAAGAGCCATAACCTGAGTCTTTTCAGGTATAAACTACAAACAAAATATTGCTTTAAAAATGCATCGTATTTATCTAACTATGATTATTTTAACTTTAATGTCTTGCAAGGAACAAGAAAAAAATTCGCAAGGCGAAAACTTTACCAACAATGTAAATAAGGTAGCCATTACACTCATTGATGATAGTGAAAAACTGCGTTTTTTTAACAACCCCAAACAACCTATTCAACCAAAATTTGAACAATTCCCAACAGGCAGTGTTAAACCAAAAGGCTGGATTTTAGACATGATGACTCAAGACCTACAAAACGGCGTGGTTGGGGCTTTAGATGAATTGTATCCAGGTATTAAATCTGATGATATCTACAACACTGCAAGGCGCGGAGGTATGGAAGACATCCCAGAAATGGGCGATTTAGTTTTAACAGGTGCAGCGTGGGAGACCTCCATAATGTGGTGGAACTCAGAAACCATTGGTAATTGGTGGGACGGTTTTGTTCGTCATGCTTTTTTAACTAATAACACAGATGCCATTGCGCAATCCCATCAAATTATAGATAACCTTTTGAAATCACAGGATGAAGACGGCTATATTGGAATCTATAAACCTAACTTAAGATACCAACATAAAGGTTCTAACGGCGAACTATGGGCTCAAACTACAGCTTTTAGAACCATGTTAGCCTATCACGAGTTTACCCAAAATCCAGAAGTTTTAACAGCTGTTGAAAAAGCCATGAAACTTACTATGAAACGCTATGGTTGGGATGCTAACCATCCGTTTTTCCTTAAGAACGCCTTCGGTGGGGTTACCCATGGTCTAATGCTTACCGATGTTTGCGAAACCCTTTATAGAATCACAGGGAATAAGGCCTACCAGAATTATGCTACCTACCTTTACAAAGCATTTTCAACCTATTCCATTAACCGTTCTTTTAACGATTTAAGGTATCCCTTTTTAATGGAAAAAGATTCGCTGTTCCAAGGTCATGGCGTACATACTTATGAGCATATCCGTACCATGGTAAACGCCTATTACAACACAGGTTATCCAGAATTACAAGAGGCCTACAACAATATGTTGTCTAAACTAGAACCTTGCCTCCTACCCAGTGGAGCTGGTCACGGTAATGAATGGATATTGCAAATGGAAGCACATCCAGAACATACAGGTGCCGAGTATTGCACCATGCTCGAATTGCGAAATTCTTATGGTAGTCTTATTCAAAAAACGGGGGACGTAGCTTTTGCCGATGCGGCCGAAAAACTTACCTATAACGCTATGTTGGGCTTTAGAAATAAAGAAGGTACTGCGATCACCTATGGTAAAACCGATAATTGCCATGTACTAGATGGTCATCATCATGAACATGATGAAAAACGGCCAGACCCAAGATATAAATACTCACCAACACACTCCGAACCTGCTGTATGCTGTGTGCCCAACTACGGAAGAAACTTCACTTATTTCTTAGAACAAATGTGGATGAAAACTAATACCGGTGTTGCCGCAATAATGTATGGGCCTTCGGAGTTAGCAACCAGCATTAATGGAAGTAAAGTAGCTATTACACAAATCACAAATTATCCGCTTTCTAATGAAGTTACCTTCAGATTTAAGATGGAAACAGCTAAAGCTTTTACTTTTAGTTTTAGAAAACCTGAGTGGACAACGCATATCATCTCTTCACAAGAATTTGATGATTTGGGTAATGGGTTTTATGCCATAACCAAAACATGGCAAGATGGAGACACCCTTACACTTACTTTTGAAAACAAACTGGAATTCAAAGAAGCTCGAAACAAAGACCTATATCTTCAACACGGTCCTTTGGTTTATGCTTATGAAATTCCACATAGAGAGGAAACTATAAAGTCTTATGAGGGCACTCACTTTAAAGATTACTATTGCTTCCCGCTGGCTGATGATTTCAAAAGTCTGCAAATTTTAAAAGATAGTACATTCCGTAAAATCGAAGATAAAACGGCTACAAACTTTTATGAATCTAATGTCTATTTAAAAGGTGCCCTTTTTAATTCAACTACAAAAAAAGAAGAACCTGTGACGCTAATCCCAATGGGAAAAACAGTATTGCGTAAAGTAACTTTTCAGAAGAAATGATAATAAAAGCATTAAAAACAGACTTTAAAGTTGTAGCAAATGCTATTGTATTTGGTGATACTTTTTTAAATTTGAGTAAACACCTTAGGGAATTAAATACCATGGCATTCCAACTAAAAACTATAAAGCTTCATCTTATTTACTGGCTGGCCCTGGTTCTCTTTTTTACTTTTATTTGGGGAAGTTATGACCATGATTATTTAAGAAACTTTATGGTGCAACTTTATTCCTTGCCCGCAAGGTTAATCTTGGTCTATGGCACCATTTTATTCCTCATCCCCAGATTCTTTTTAAAAGAAAAGTATCTCGAATTCTTTATAGGATTTGTAGGCCTACTCATTATTTCGGGGGTTGTTGTGCAACGTTCCATCATGGTTTTTATGGTACAAGGGCATTACCTACCCTATAAAAGCGAAACCTTTTTTAGAATTACAGAACTAATGAATACCATTTTAGATGTAAACAATGCACTTATTATTCCGCTAGTTTATGTCTTTGTTAAAAAGTGGAACGCTTCTAAAGAAAAAAGTCAAGCTCTAGCACAAGAGAATTTAAAACTTAGTAAAGCACAAGAAGAACATGTAATTCACCTTAAAGAAGGGAATCAGAGACATAAAATAGCCGTAAAAGACATTCTCTTTATTGAAAGTCTAAAAAACTACGTAAAGATCACCACCTTAGAGAACGAACTCACTATTTATAAAAGCCTATCCGCTTTAGAAGACATGCTTCCCAAAAACATGTTCTTAAGAGTGCACCGATCCTTTATTGTATCTACCGAACATATTAGCTCTTATTCTCCAACCAAAGTTATTCTTAATAATGTAACCATACCTGTTGGCAGGAAATACAAAGAAGCAGTAAAGACACACTTAAACTACTAATGGTTTTATAAACCGTATAGGCTGTTGTTCGTATAATGTCCTGTAAAATTAGGGAATTGTATTATAATTTTAACCTGTTCTACAAACCGTTCATATGCGGTCTGTCTAATAAGGAAAAGCAACCAAAACTAAAATTTGACAATGAAACTACTACCTTATATTTTTTTAAGTGTACTGTGTTTTTCTTCCTGTAAAGAGCAAGAAGACATAAAACAAAAAGAAACTAAAAGCACCACCCATTTTAATTCTCCACCAGAATGGGCACAAGATGTGATCTGGTATGAAATTGCTGTGGAACGTTTTTACAACGGCGACATTTCTAATGACCAAACCGCCGATGATATTGTAGATACCTATCCGGGATTTGTACCTAAAGGCTGGACCACCACGCCTTGGACGCAAGATTGGTACGAAGAGGATGCCTATTTTAAAAATCTAGGCACGCATAAAGACTTTTACGGCAACGTATTGAACAATTTTGGCTCTAAAGCTCAGTTGAGACGTTACGGGGGCGATTTACAAGGTGTTTTAGATAAAATGGCTTATATAGATTCATTGGGGGTTACAGCTATCTATTTCCGTCCGTTAAACGATGCACCTTCATTACATAAATACGATGCCAGAAACTGGAGGCATATAGACAGAAACTTTGGCCCCAACCCAAGTAAAGACAAAGCCACTATAGCTGCCGAAACACCCGATGATCCTAACACCTGGCAATGGACCGAGGCCGACAAACTCTTTATAAAGGTTATTGAAGAATTCCATAAAAGAGACATTCGCGTAATTCTAGATTATTCTTTTAATCATACCGGGAAATCATTTTGGGCATGGCAAGATATTTTAGAGCATCAGGAAAAATCTAAATACAAAGATTGGTACTGGATAGATCATTTTGATGATCCTGCAACAGAGGTCAATGAATTTAAATATCATGGTTGGGCAGGCGTTCATGAACTACCTGAAATTAAAGAAACGCAGAAACAAGATTTATCTAAAAGTGTTCAAAAGTTTGAAGGCAACATTTACAGTGATGCTGTTAAGCAACATATTTTCAACCTAACTAAAAGGTGGTTAGATCCAAATGGTGATGGCGATCCTTCTGATGGTATTGATGGTTACAGATTAGACGTAGCAGCCGAAACACCTTTAGGGTTTTGGAGAGATTTTAGAAAACATGTTCGCGCTATTAACCCAGAAGCCTATTTATTAGGTGAAATTTGGTGGGAAGAATGGCCTGATAAACTCCTAGACCCTGAACCCTTTTTAAAGGGTGATATTTTTGACGCTGTAATGAACTACAGATGGTATAGAGCATCGCGTCAGTTTTTAGGGGCCTCTCCGTATGATGTTAGCGCATCTCAATTAAAGGATAGTCTTCAATTGTTTAGTTCAACCATTAAAAAAGAGAATAACTACGTTATGATGAACCTTAATGGCGGCTTTGATACGCCAAGGGTACTTACTTCTTTCTTCAATAAAAACAAATACAAATATTACTGCAAAGTATCTGAAGACGCAAATTATAAGATTCATAAACCCGATGAAGCTACCTTCCAAAAGTTAAGGCTCTTATTAGCGCATCAGTATACGTATATTGGCGCGCCGCATATTTGGGCTGGTGACGAAATGGGCATGTGGGGTGCCGATGATCCTTCAACCAGAAAACCATTATTATGGCCAGAATTTACGTTTGATGACGAAAAAGTACATCCTTTAGGTGCCAACAAACCCATTGACAAAATTGCTTTGAATAAAGACTTGTTAGCCTACTACCAAAAGCTCATACGCATGAGAAAGGAGAACCCTGTACTATCAAGAGGCGCTATTCAATTTTTGGATCTTAATTCTGAAATATTAGCCTATTCCAGATTTGATGAAAAACATGAATTTATTATCATCATTAATCCAACGGATGATAAAGTCACTCTAAATATTCCAACAAAATTAACAGGTAACTACAAAGACGTATTAAAACATTCTAGTTACCCTGAGAAAAACAATACAATGGAAATAGAAATAGAACCTAAAGCGGCTAGAATTTTAAAACATACCAACTCATAAAACTATTGCAAAATGAAAACTCTTAAGTACATACTAATACTATTTATAGTGTCGAGTTGCAAAACCGAAACTAAAAAAGAAATTATTGAAACACCTGTTGAAAAACCAAACATCGTGATGTTAGTTGGTGATGATCATGGATATCCGTACTTCGGATTTAATGGTGCAGATTATGTACAAACGCCACATATGGATGAACTTGCTACCAGTGGTACCTTGTTCACAAATGGCTATGTGCCTCAAGCCCATTGTAAACCGTCTTTACAAACCTTAATGACGGGTACTCTTCCCATTGATTACGCCAGTAGCGTAGAACGTTTAATTGAAGAAAAATCAGTTCCTGATAGTGCAAAGGCCAATTTTAGATTCCATGCCATGAAACACTTCAATACTTTACCTAAAATCTTAGCAAAATCAGGATATAAAAGCTTCCAAGGCGGTAAATGGTGGGAGTTTAATTATCAAAATGGCGGCTTTGATGAAGGGATGACTAAAGGTTGGACGGAAGAGGACAAGAAAAAAGACGATTGGTTTTTAAAATTTATGGGAGGAGATGGTACAGAGCTGGTTAGAAAGACCATGCAACCAGTTTATGATTTTATTGATAAGTACCCTGAAGCACCAAAGTTTATTTGGTTTGCTCCAGAGCTCCCACACTACCCTTTAAACGCACCGGATAAGTATTACAATATCTATAAGGATAAGGACATGACAGAATCTGCAAAGCGTTACTATGCTAATTGTACTTGGTTTGATGAAGGTGTTGGTGAATTGGTAAACTACCTAAAATCTAAAAAACAATTTGACAATACATTATTCGTTTATGTGAATGATAATGGTTGGGAACAAGAGCCACACCAGGAGTTTAGACATGATTCTTTACGCTGGCATAATGGCGGGGATAAAGGGAAATTATCGGTATACGATCAGTCTTTTAGAACCCCAATTATTTTTTCCTGGAAGGATAAAATTAGTTCTAATTCCAGATCTAAAGCTTTGATACACAGTGCAGATATTCCAGCCACAATTTTAGACTATTTAGATATTGAAGTTCCTAAGGACTACTTCGGAAAATCATATAAAGCCTTAATTGAGGATAACACTAAAACCGATAGGGATATTATTATTGGGAAAGTCACCCAAATGCGCTCTGAAGAAGATTTTATGGGTAAAAAAATTGAAGCGTATTGGGCAAGAACCAATGAGTGGTTTTTCCAATGGAACCTAACCACAAAAACCATTGGCTTGTACGATATGAATACAGACCCTCAAAACAATACCAATTTAGCTGAAACACATCCAGACATGATTGCAGACTTTAAGGCTAAAATTGAAGATTGGAAAAAGGAAAGAGGCTAGTTTAATTCTGCTTTAAAACTTTTCACTTAAATTAGTGAACCTAAGCCAAATAGTATTTGAAACAAGGAAACCATGAATGAAATCGGAAAAATGAAACTAGGGTATTTATTTATAAAACTAAGTAGTTTGCTTTCTATTTTATTCATGGTTTCTTGCAATACTTCTGTAAAGGATTCTAAAAATAATTTGAATGCGCTAGCCGTTGAACCACAAATCCCTAAAACGAATACCACTATAAATACACAAAACTTTTCCTTCCCGAATGGGAAATTAAAGTGCTTGGTCATAAGCTTTGACGATGGCCCCGAGCATGACCGTATATTACTAGAAAAGCTAAATAAAGCAAACATAATAGGAACCTTTCATTTTAATTCTGGCAGATTGGGCAAAAGGGCCGAATGGTTAAGTTCAGAATTAGGTTATGATGTACATTTTGTAACAGAAACCGAAATAGGTACCATTTATAAGGGGCACGAAGTTTCGAGTCATGGTGTAAATCATAGTGGATTAAATGACCAAAACGATTCTGTAATTAGAGACGAAATTGGGTTGGACATCGATAAACTTAATGCATTGATAGCGGGAACGCATCATGTTCCAGTTAAAGGATTATCTTATCCTTTTGGAGCTTATGATAATCAAACTTTGAAAACCTTGAAAGCCTTAGGTGTAGAATATGCCAGAACCACTACATCTACTAAGAATTTCGAATTACCCGCATCTAATTTTTTAGCCTTAAACCCTACATGCCATATTTTTGACGCAGCTAATTACGGTTCTTATTTTGTTTACGATGAACCCAAAGACATGCAATTATTAAATATTTGGGGGCATAGTTATGAGTTTCATAACAACTGGAAATTGGCCGATTCCTTATGTAATCTACTAGGAAATAAAAAAGAGATATGGTACGCCAAAACCATTGAACTGGTTGATTATCTAAATGCCATTAAAGCGTTGTCATATACTGATGATTCTGTTTTCAACCCTTCAAAAGACATTGCCGTTTGGATAAAAAATAATAAAGGTGATTTTGTAGAATTGCCACCTGAGCAAAGTATGCCTGTTAGTTTTCAAAGTTCATTCCGTGAAATTAAAACTATAGATAGTCTTTATCCGAATTCTTCAACTAACATTAAGTATCATGTAGACTGGACAAGGGTTAATTACAATCACCGAATAGCAACCTTTAAAAAATCGCCTTTAAATTTTGGAGACATTGTATTTGTTGGAAATAGCATAACAGAACAAGGTGGTAACTGGGGAGAAAAATTAGGTGTAAAAAATGCTCGAAACCGAGGTATAGCTGGCGATGTAACGGATGGTGTTTTAAAACGCATTGATGAAATAACCTATTATAAACCTAAAGCGGTTTTTTTATTAATAGGAATCAACGATCTGTTTAATCTCCATTACCTTAAAGAAATACCTTCTCCTGAATATGTTGCTAATAACATCATTAAAATTACCGAGGTGATACATGAGTCGTCTCCAGAAACCCAAATATACTTACAAACCATACTGCCTACATCAGCTGATTATATGGCCGAAAACATAAATAAAGTCAACGCCTTAATAAAAGCCCGAGAAAAAGACGCCAATTACCAATTAATAAACTTATTTGAGGCTTTTGTTGGAGATAATGGCTTAATTAAACCACATCTTACTTCAGATGGTACACACCTAAATGAATTGGGTTATAAACTTTGGGTAGAGACCATAAAATCTGAGGTGGATTTAAATTAGTTTCCTGGAAAATCAGCTTTACGTTTTTCTAAAAAAGCAGTAGTACCTTCTGCAAAATCTTCTGTTCCGAAACATTTGCCAAAGGCTTTAATTTCGACTTCAAAACCGTTAACACCATCTTTTGAACTTGCATTTACAGCTTTAATAGCTTCTGCAATAGCTACAGAAGAGTTTTTAGTTATTTTTCCTGCTATTTTTTCACAAAGCGGTAATAACTCTTCTTGAGTAGTTACATGATTCACTAAACCAAAGCCAAGTGCTTTGGTAGCATCTATCATACCCGCCGTCATTATAAGTTCCATAGCGCGACCTTTACCAACTAATTGCGTTAAACGTTGTGTACCTCCGTACCCAGGAATTACACCCAAAGATACTTCTGGCAAGCCCATTTTAGCATTATTACTTGCCACTCTAAAATGACAAGACATAGCCAATTCTAATCCGCCACCTAAAGCAAAACCATTTACAGCAGCAATAACAGGAGTAGATAGGTTTTCAACAAAATCAAATAGTATTTTTTGTCCGTTTGCAGCTAAATGCTCCCCTTCTTCAACTGTATAATCAGCAAACTCACTAATATCGGCTCCAGCAACAAACGCTTTTTCACCGCTTCCGGTTACAATAATAACTTTAGTATCTCCATCTAAATCTGCATCTTTAAATGCATGATGTAGTTCATTTATAGTGTCTTGATTTAATGCATTTAACTTCTTCGGTCTATTAATAGTAATCGTTGTAATGCTGTTTTTAGTTTCGGTTAGTATGTTATTGAAGTTCATTAATATATATTTTAGTTTCTGTTGGTTAAACAGAACAATTATTCTCTTGGAAAAGTAACTTTAAATGTGGTTCCTTTATCTTTTTCAGACTCAAAACTAATGGAACCTTTGTAAGTTTCAACAATGTTTTTTACCATAGCCAAACCAAGCCCCATACCACTAGATTTAGTGGTAAATTTAGGTTCAAAGACTTTGTCTTTGTTTTCTTCAGCAACACCAGAACCATTGTCGGCCACAGTTAAAACAATATTTTTATCTACTACAGATACATCTATGACAATATTGGGTGTTCTGCCTTCTGGTATAGCCTGAATACTATTTTTAACCAGATTGGTAACCACTCTTATTAATTGTGTACGGTCAAATTTAGCTATAATTTCATCGGATCCAGATGTAAATTCAATGTAATCTTCATTAAAAATATCTAATGCCAGTTTTACAATTTTAACCACATTGAGTGTTTCATTTTGTTGCGCAGGCATATTAGCAAAATTCGAAAACGCCGAGGCTATAGAGCTCATTGTATCAATTTGCTGAATGATGGTCTTTGTATATTCATCTAACTTAGAATGAATACTTTCATCCTCGGGATCAAATTTTCTTTGAAAATTCTGCACCGTAAGTCGCATTGGCGTTAATGGGTTCTTAATTTCATGAGCTACTTGTTTAGCCATTTCTCTCCATGCCTGTTCACGCTCACTTCTTGCCAATTGTACTGCACTTTCTTCTAACTCATCAATCATACTATTATAGGAGTTTACCAAAATAGAAATCTCTTCACTAGTATCATCTACCTCAATCTTCTTGTTCCGTTTTTCAAGCCTTGTAGAGTTAATTTTATCACTAATAGTTTTTAGTGATTTGGTAATAAATTTAGACAGCAAAAAGGCAATACCAATTGCCGTTAACAATACCAACATAAACGCAAAACCAATACGTCTTAAAAACTCTTGCAACTCCTTAGATAAAAAATCATTATTCTCTAAATATGGCAAGTTTAAAATTGCAATTGGCTTAGAGCTTTTATTAGTTATGAAGGTATAAGAGGATTGAAACGTTTCCCCATTCTCCTTATGAATGTCTAAGTATCTATGCTCAGCCGTATTAAAAATTGCATTTAGTATTTCAGAATCTAAACATTGCGCAGCTATATTATTTTGTATACCCCTTTTTGATGATAACAGTAGGTTACCCTCAAGGTCATAAATATTAATTTGAAGTCCGTGAATATTGGCAATGCTATAAATCTCTTCTTTAAATATAAGTGGGATATTTTCCGTTTTTATTTCCCAACTGTGATGCCTTCCATTTAAAAAGGTCTTAAGATTCTTTTGGATACTGCTTTCTTTACGTTCTAAACGCCCTTTATGATAATCGGAACTCTGTTCTTTATATTGAATTATAGCTACGGCAGAAATAAGTACAGAGGCCAACAATACTAAAAGTATCATTGCTAAAAAGATGCGAGTACGTAGGGATAGCTTTTTTAAGTTCATGTACAATTACGTTGCAATAAATATAACAATTATCGCACCAAAGCGCTCAAAAGGAGATTTAAAATTTAAATCTTGCAAACCTATAAAATTAGGAATTGGCAAGCTTATTTAAAGATACTTAAACACATTCTGTATTACAATATCCTGTTTTGTTAATTAGAATCTAAGCTTCTGGGTTCTTTTCGCGAATACGCTTATAGATTTTAAATCCTAGCATAATTAAAACGCCAAGCACCAACATACCGATAATACCCCAAATCCAATTAATACTGCTCTTTAGAATAACAAGAAATATTACTGCAAAAAGAATAAAAGTAGCACCTTCATTCCATATACGCATAAAGCTAGAAGTTTTCTTTACCACATCATTTTGCAATTGTTTGTAATACTTATGTGTTAGCAAATGGTATATGAATAGCAACACTACAAAGGCAAGCTTAACATGCATCCATGGTTGTTGTAACCATGCGGGATTAATTATAAGCAACCATACCGCAAAAATTGTACACAAAATTGCCGAAGGCCACGTAATGATATACCATAATCGTTTTGCCATTAACTTTAATTGTTTACCTAATATTTCTTTTTCTGGCGAAGGTTTATGAAAAGCTTCTATTTGATAAACAAATAATCTTGGTATGTAAAACAAGCCCGCAAACCAAGTTACTACAAAGATTAAGTGAAAAGATTTAATGTAATTATAGTATTCCATAGGTATTAGTTTTTAGACCAATCTTGTATCCAATTGGAAAGCAAGTTTACAAAGGCATCATCGTCATTTAAACACGGTATAGTAGTGAATGCTTCACCTCCCATTTCATGAAAAATTTCTTCTCCTTCCATGGCTATTTCCTCAAGAGTTTCTAAACAGTCGCTAACAAATGCAGGAGTTACAATGGCCATGTTTTTAATACCTTCTTTACCTAAACGCTCAATGGTTCTATCTGTATATGGTTGTAACCATGGATCGAACCCTAAACGTGACTGAAATGAGGTTGAATAACTACCTTCTTTCAATTGTAATTTCTCTGCAACCAATCTTGTAACCTCTAAACATTGATGCCTGTAACAAAACTCATGTGCCTTACTTGGTGTAGCACAACAACTACCATCTATTTTACAATGTGATTTGGTAACATCACTTTTTCTAATATGTCGTTCTGGGACACCATGATAGGAAAATAACAGGTGTTCATATGGCTTTCCTTCAAGGTGACTGCTAATAGAATTTGACAACACCTCAATATAGTCTGTCTTATTATAAAACGCCGGAACCGATTCTATTTTTAATTCTGGAAAATGCATTTTTCTAAGTTCCTCGGCCTTTACCAAAATAGTTTCGGTTGTTGCCATTGCAAATTGCGGGTAAAGCGGAAAAAGTAATACCTCATCTACCCCTTGATCTACTAGTTCTTGCAAACCTTTTAGAATGGTCATGCTCCCGTATCTCATTGCCAAAGCAACAGGCACCTCAACTTGTTTCTGGATTTTAGATTGTAGTCTTTCTGAAAGTACAATTAATGGCGATCCTTCTTCCCACCATATTTTTTTATAGGCTGCAGCCGAAGCTTTCGGTCTGGTTTTTAATATAATACCCCTAACAAGTAATGCTCTTGCAGTATACGGTAAGTCAATAACGCGACCATCCATTAAAAATTCGCCCAAATATTTTTTAACATCCTTTGGCTCTGGGCTATCTGGTGAGCCTAAGTTTACAAGTAAAACTCCCTTTTTCATGTTGTAAAAATACAACACAAATATTTAATAATATCTCTGGAAGTGGAGATTTAAATGATGTATTTTAGTTTTGTTTGTTATATGAATACGGTTTTCTTGTATCATCATAACAATCTTGAAAAATACCACAAGATTTACTTTGTCTTACCAAAGACTTGTCATTTGTAGTGCCGTTGTAACGCTTGTATAAAGCTTCGATTTCAGGTGATAAAAATTTCATTATTTGGGGTTTTAAATGATATATTTTTACTAATACTATTCAAAACTACAAAAAATACCCCAAACAAAACATATATGATTACATATTGTAATCATTAATTTAAAGACATAATGTATTTTTTCGGTGTAGTGCCGTATTTCTTTTTAAATGCTGCTATAAAATGGCTTGAGGTGCTATACCCTACTTTAAGGCCAACCTCATTAACATTGTTTTCGCCAGACTCTAGTAACTTTCTGGCTACTTCCATTTTGTAATCAAACAAAAAGCTAAACACGGAGTCGCCATAAATTTGTTTAAAACCTTCTTTTAATTTTTTAATATTTAAACCGATTTCATCTGCCAATTCTTGTAAGCTTGGAGGTTCTGCCATTCTAGACACAACAATATCCTTGGCCTTTCTTATTTTTATAACGTTGGCTTCATCTACTAAAAACGGACATTGTTCTATATCGGCATCTTCACTTCTATTAAAGTATAAGCTCAACAACTCGTAAGCCTTTCCTTTAAAATAAATGTTCTTAATAGAACTATTTAAATTATAGTTAATTAGCTGATTCAAAACAATAGCCATAGATGGAGAAATAGCGCCATCCTTATAATATTTCTTGTCCTTATTCTCTTCATTTAAAAATGAAATATAGTCGGCCTCTTGAGAAAACAATCCATGAAACTTTTGAATAGAAATAAGTATAGATACCATCCAAGAATTTGGTTCAATTTGAAGATTTATGGGTAACTCCCTTTGAGGGTTATAAAGTAAAAGTGAATTCTCTTCGTGAATATCTAAAGCATAGCGTCCTTGATTAAACATAAACTTTGCACTACCCTTTACACAGAAATGAAATTGAATAAAAGAGTTATTTATCTCTTTTACAGCACTTTGAGCGACACTTTCATCATTCTTAAAAGTTAGGACCAAAACATTTTCGTCAACTTTAGTTTCATCAAAAGTACCTACAGCGACATTTTTTTTAGGTGTATCGGTATTCATAATTCAAATATTATTTAGAATCGTTCTACATTAGTGTCATGAAAACTGCCGTTTTCACTACAAAAATATGACATTTATCATATTTTAATATAAAATTACGCCAAAAAACCGATATCGTTATTAAAAGTTCTTTGAGCGTTATTTTTTTTTAAGCTATGATTCTATTTTTGCTCCGCACAGTCAGGTAATATGCAAAACTATAACATTTCAAGAAGCAAAAATTTTTACGCCATTGGTCTTAGTTACAAAAAAGCCGATGCCGTAATACGAGGTCACTTTAGTCTAAGTGATGATGCGAGATTATGTTTGCTTGAACAAGCTAAAAACAATCATATTGAAAGTTTAGTTGTAACTTCTACGTGCAACAGAACTGAGATTTACGGTTTTGCAGAACATCCTTTTCAACTTATAAAATTACTTTGTGATAATACACAAGGTACTGTAGATGAGTTTCAAAAAGTAGCTTACGTTTATAAAAACAAAGAGGCTATCAATCATATGTTCCGAGTAGGTTCTGGTTTAGATAGTCAGATTTTAGGTGATTTTGAAATTATTAGTCAAATAAAATCTAGTGCTGTACTTTCTAAAAAGCACAGTTTACTAAATCCTTTTTTAGAGCGCCTAATAAATGCTGTAATACAAGCAAGTAAGCGTATTAAAACAGAAACTGAATTATCCTCTGGTGCTACTTCCGTTTCTTTTGCTTCGGTTCAATATATTCTAAAAAATATTGAAGATGTTTCTAATAAAAACATTTTACTATTTGGAACGGGTAAAATTGGTAGAAACACTTGTGAAAACTTAGTAAAACATACCAAGAACGAGCATATTACTTTAATTAACAGAACTAAAGACAAAGCCGAAAGAATTGCGGGTAAGTTTAATTTATTAGTTAAAGACTATGCCAATCTTCAAGAAGAACTTACAAATACCGATATTTTAATTGTAGCTACTGGAGCACATAGACCTACAATTGATAAACATATTATTCAGTCTAAAAAACCTTTACTAATTCTTGATTTGTCTATTCCTAAAAATGTAGATGAAAACGTTAAGGAACTAGATAATGTTACGTTGGTTCATCTGGATTATTTATCGCAAATGACGGATGAAACTCTAGAAAAACGTAAGGCGTATATTCCGCAAGCTGAAAACATCATCTCTGAGATAAACACCGAATTTGGTGCTTGGTTAGAAACAAGAAAGTTTGCGCCTACCATTAAGGCTTTAAAACATAAACTTGCTGATTTTGCTACTGCTGAAATGGATACGCAACGCAAAAAGTTGTCAGATTTTAACGAAGAGCAGGCCACATTAATTAGCAACAACATCATTCAAAAAATAACGAATCATTTTGCACACCACCTTAGAGATGGCAATAGTTCTACAGACGACAGTTTAGAACTTATTAAAAAGGTGTTTCAGTTAGAACAATCCCACAATGTCTAAAATCATAAAAATTGGTACTCGCGATAGTGAATTGGCGCTATGGCAAGCTAAAACTGTACAACAACTACTTGAAAATTTAGGATATAAATCTGAACTAGTTCCTGTAAAATCTACTGGAGATATTGTTTTAGACAAGCCTCTTTACGAGCTTGGAATCACCGGTATTTTTACAAAAACTTTAGATATTGCTTTGCTAAATCACGATATTGATATTGCTGTACATTCTCTAAAAGATGTTCCTACAATTTTACCTAAAAGCATTAGACAAGTTGCTGTTTTAAAACGCGGTAATGTGAATGATACCTTGGTTTTCAAAAACAATGAAGAGTTTTTAGGATCTAAAGAAGCGGTGATTGCCACAGGTAGTTTACGCAGACGCGCACAGTGGTTAAATAGATACCCAACACACACTATTACAGACTTACGTGGCAATGTAAACTCTAGACTAGAAAAATTAAAGAACAACGATTGGAACGGCGCTATTTTTGCCGCAGCTGGTATTGGCAGAATTGGCATTAGACCAGAGGAATCTATTAATCTAAGTTGGATGATTCCTGCACCAGCGCAAGGTGCCATTATGATTGCTGCTCATCAGGACAACCTTGATGTTATAGAGGCTTGTTCTTATTTAAATCATGAGGAGACGGAAATTTGCACCACCATAGAGCGTGAATTTTTAAATAAATTAGAAGGAGGCTGTACGGCACCAATAGGCGCTTTAGCTAGAATTAAGGATGGTGAGGTGTCTTTTAAAGGTGTTCTATTAAGTAAAGATGGTAGCAAGAAAATTGAAGTTACGAGAACCGAAAAACTTGGAAAACATCAAGACATAGCTGCTTACGCCTCAAATTATATCATTGAACGTGGTGGAAAACGTTTAATGGATGATATTAAAAATGAAGGTAAAAAGACCAATGTATATTCAACAAAGTCTTTAAGCGAAGAACAACGTTTACTATTTAATGAAAAAGTAACACCAAAAAGTTCGGATTTCATTAAAACCAATCCAAATAGAATTCATAAACATGTAGTAAAAGACACTATAGATAATGTAATTATTACTAGTAAAAATGCCGTTGACGCCTTGTTAATGAATTTTTCACCAGAAGAATTACAGTTTAAAAACATTTACTGTGTTGGTAGACGAACCAAACGTTTAGTGGAGAACAAAATTGGAAAGGTTACCCATTCAGAAAAAAACGCGAAAGCTTTAGCCGAGTATTTGGTTGAGTATATAGAAGGTACCGAGGTTACTTATTTCTGTAGTAATTTGAGATTAGATGATTTACCTAATATTCTTGAAAGCAATCATATAAAAGTTAATGAAGTTGAAGCTTACCAAACAAAATACGATGCTATTGAATTAGATGACTCGGTAGATAGTGTGATGTTCTATAGTCCATCAACAGTACAGAGTTACAAACAGAAAAATGATAAAGATGTTATTGCTTTTTGTATAGGTGAAACTACCGCTAAAGAAGCGAAAAAACATTTTAAAGAGGTTAAGATTGCCAAAGTACCAACTGTGGAAAGTGTTATAGAATTGGTAAACGATCATTATGTATAACTAATGATTTACATTACGGCTTTTCTTTTTATAAATGATGACAAAGAGGATTTGTATAATCAATATGAATCTGAAGTGCTTCCGTTATTAGAAATTTATAATGGGAAACTCATTTACAGAATTAAGCCGAGCGATGCAGATTACATAAATGCTGAAGAAGAAAAACCATATGAAATCCATTTTATATCGTTTGAAAACGAAGCCGGATTTAATGGGTATTTAAATAATACAAAACGTCTAAGTTTTAACAATTTAAAAGCGCAATCTATAAAGACATCTTTTATAGTTAAAGGAGAAAAATTATGATAAAGAACGATTTATTTTTAAGAGCATTAAAAGGTGAAACAGTAGATAGACCACCTGTTTGGATGATGCGCCAAGCAGGGCGTTATTTACCAGAATTCATGGCTATCCGTGAGAAATACGACTTTTTTACACGTTGTAGAACACCAGAATTAGCTAGTGAAATTACTGTGCAACCTATTCGTAGATATGGCATGGATGCTGCTATTTTATTTAGTGATATTTTGGTAATTCCTCAAGCCATGAATATTGAGGTGCAAATGAAACCTAATTTTGGTCCTTATTTACCAAATCCTGTTCGCACTCAAAAAGATGTTGACAATGTAATCGTTCCAGACGTAACTATTGAATTAGACTATGTATACCAAGCTATAAAAGCAACTAAAGAATTACTGAATGATGACATTCCTTTAATTGGTTTTGCTGGTTCACCTTGGACCATTCTTTGCTACTGCGTACAAGGTCAAGGCAGTAAGACATTTGACAAGGCTAAAGAGTTTTGTTTCACAAACCCAGTTGCAGCTCATCAAATGCTTCAAAAAATAACAGACACTACAATTGCCTACCTTAAGGAAAAAGTAAAAGCAGGTGTAAATGCCGTGCAGGTTTTCGATTCTTGGGGAGGTATGTTATCACCAACAGATTATCAAGAATTTTCTTGGCAATACATTAACCAAATTATTGAAGCCTTAAAAGATGACGCTCCTGTGATTGCTTTTGGTAAAGGATGTTGGTTTGCGCTTGGAGACATGGCAAAAAGTAATGCATCCGCTTTAGGAGTAGACTGGACCTGTTCTGCTCAAAATGCGCGTTACTTAACAGGTGGAAATATTACGCTTCAAGGTAACTTTGATCCATCAAGATTATTATCGCCACCTTCAGAAATTAAAAAGATGGTAACCCAAATGATTAATGATTTTGGAAAGGACAAATACATTGTTAATTTAGGGCATGGTATTTTACCAAATATTCCATTAGATAATGCTAAGGCATTTATTGATGCCGTAAAAGAATATAAAAGCTAAAACTTGAATACAGAAGACTATATACTTGTTCGAATTAACACTATTACTTTTGAAGATTTCTTCAACTTAATAAAACTAAACGAATCGTATATAGAAAAAGGGTTTGCGGGTACCGTGAGAAGATGTGCCACCAAAGAAGGCGCCAAAGAACTCTTTGATGAATGGATTTCAGAAGAAAACAAAGGGAATACCTATTCGTTTTTCATTAAGTATGTTGAAACCAATAACTTAGTTGGTTTAGTTAACATCCAAAATGTCAACAATGAAGTAAAAAAGTGTGAGTTAGGCTATTTTATTTCGCAACAAGCTACTGGCAAAGGAATTGTTACTGGCTTAACTAAACAGGTTGTAACATTTTGTTTTGAAAGTTTACAAATGAATAAAGTGCTTCTAAGAATTTCTCCAGAAAATATTGGAAGTCAAAAAGTAGCACTTAAACTAAAATTTAAGCAAGAGGGTATATTACGTGAAGAATATTTGGGTTATAACAATAAATACGAAGACCTTGTATACTTTGGAATGCTTAAATCTGAATATTTAAACCTTCAAAATGATTAAAAACATTTCTTCTGGTATTAAAGCATATTTTGGTGCTTTTGGTTTAATTTCCAAGCTTAAACTTTGGAAATTCTTTGCTATTCCAATGCTAATAAGCTTTGTAACAGCTATAGTTATTTTTGGTTCTGCTTATGGTCTTTCGGACAATATTGGTGGTTTTATTTCAAGAATCTGGATTTGGGATTGGGGTCATGAAACCTTTAGCGCTATTAGTTCTTTTATAGGTGGTTTAATTGTACTAGTTATTGGTTTAATCCTTTTTAAACATATCATAATGGCCTTGTCCGCCCCATTTATGAGTCCTGTTTCGGAAAAAATAGAAGCCTACTTAACAGGTAAGGAGACACACTACCACAGAAACACAACATTTTCGCAACAGCTAGCTAGAGGTATTAGAATTAACCTTAGAAACCTAGGAATGGAATTACTATTAACCCTTCCTATTTTACTATTAAAATTCATTCCTATTATTAATATATTTTCAACGGTAATACTCTTCTTAATGCAAGCTTATTATGCCGGATTTGGTAATATGGATTATACTTTAGAACGTCATTTTCAATATAAAGATAGTTTACAATTTGTTAGAAAAAATAGGGGATTGGCTATAGGAAACGGCATCATATTTTTACTAATTTTATTAATCCCTATTATTGGATTTGTTTTGGTGCTACCGCTATCTGTAACTGCAGCTTCTGTAACAACAATTAAAGCTTTAAATGTAAATAATAAACTGCAACATGTTGTTTAGTACGGACCTTTTTGAAATTAACCCTGTAAGCCAAAAAGATGCCTGGAGCATATGCGATTTTGCCGTAGCCAATGAAGACAGGTTACAACGTTTCTTCCCGCTAACATTAAAACAAAATTTAACACCAGAATTATCTCATATTTTTGCATCAAAAAAAGAGAAAGAATACCATAATAAAGAGGAATTTTTATTTACTCTAAAACCAAAAGATTCAAAAAGAGTCATTGGCTTAGTCTACATAAAAGAATTAGACTGGACAACAAAGCAAGGAGAGTTTGCTTATGCTATTAGTTATGACTTTGAAGGCAAGGGTATCATGACCTCATCGGTTACTTTTTTATCAGATTACGCTTTTAATGAATTAGGACTAAAAACACTTCAAATTATAGTTTACAAGGACAATTTACCAAGTGTAACTGTGGCAAAAAAATGTAATTTTAGTTGGGTAAAGACCTTAGAAAAAGGTTATACACCTCCAAACGAAACCCCTTTGGATATGGAACTATATGAGCTTTATAAAGAGAATTAAATGAAAGACAAATTTTCATCCTGCAAAGTTTTCAAAACCTTGTAGGTATTAAACAAAAGGCCATGTTAGAAAAATTAGAAAAAGACCATTATTACCACATCTACAATAGAGGAATAAACAGTTCTAATATTTTTATGTCTGATGATAATATGGACTATTTTTTAAAATTAATAGACAAACACCTTAAAGAAAAAATAGAAGTTATTGCTTATTGTTTAATGAATAATCATTTTCATCTAATTACCAAAGTTAACACAGAAGGACCCATAGCAACACAATCCCTTTCTAATCTTTTTAATGCATATGCCAAAGCTTTCAATAAACAGCAAAATAGAACTGGTAGCTTATTTGAAAAACACTTCAAAAGAAAAAAAATTCTAAATGAAGAATATTTAAAAAACCTAATCCTTTATGTTCATAAAAATCCTCAAAACCATAAAGTGATTAATGATTTTAGGAACTATAAGTTTACATCCTTTAATTCTTACTTAACCTCTTCTTCACCTGAAAAAAATTATGTTGTGAGTCTATTTGAAAATATTGAAAACTTTAAATTTGCTCACGAAAAAGACCTACAAGGTTTTGAAAACCTTGCAGGACAAGAAACACACACAACAAATACGTCTATACCATAAGACCTTAATGACTTTGTAAAGCACAAATATGAAAGTTTCAATGAAAGACAAATTTTATCAATACATACAAGATTTACAAGATAGTATTACATCTAAGTTAGAAACTATTGATGGTAAAGCAACATTTCAAGAAGACATATGGAAACGGCCAGAAGGTGGTGGTGGCCGCACTAGAGTTATCCAAGAGGGAAATGTATTTGAAAAGGGCGGTGTAAATATTTCTGGTGTTCATGGTAAACTACCAAAGTCTATGCAAACTTATTTTAACGTGGGCGATGTAGATTTTTTTGCCTGTGGATTAAGTTTAGTTATTCACCCAAAAAGTCCAATGGTACCCACAGTACATGCCAATTGGCGCTACTTCGAAATGTATGATGAAGATGGCTCTATCGTAGACCAATGGTTTGGTGGCGGACAAGACCTTACACCATATTATCTTTTTGAAGAAGATGCAAAACACTTTCATCAAACATGTAAAACTGCATGTGACAAGCACAATCCAGAATTTTACCCTAAATACAAGGAACGATGTGATGAATATTTCCATAATGCGCATAGAAATGAAGCAAGAGGTGTAGGTGGTCTATTCTTTGATTACTGCAAAGCTTCTGAAGATATGACCATGGAAAACTGGTATAATTTTGTAACCGAAATTGGTAACAGCTTCCTAGATGCTTATGTACCTATTATTGAAAAGCGAAAAGATTTGCCATATACGGATGCCCATAGAAACTGGCAAGAAATACGACGCGGACGTTACGTAGAATTCAATTTAGTTCATGATAAAGGCACGTTATTCGGATTAAAAACCAACGGACGTATAGAAAGTATCTTAATGAGTTTACCACCTCATGTGCAATGGGTTTATGACCATCATCCTGAAACAGGAAGTGAAGAAGAAAAGTTAATCCAAGTATTAAAACATCCTGTTAACTGGGTATAAATTCAATTTTATAAGCTATAGACTGTTATTGCGGAAGTTCAAAACAATATTCTGACTGCTGTGAAAAAGTGCATAAGAATATCGCTGAGGCTAAAACTGCAGAGCAACTTATGAGATCCAGATATTCTGCTTTTGTACTTGCAAATGGCGATTATTTAATGAAAAGTCACCATAGTACTACCAGACCAGTTAAGGAAAAGAAAGCTATAGTAAAATGGGCAAAATCTGTTGAATGGATAAAACTAGAAGTACTAGAAACAACTCGAGGTACTCTGCATGACACCGAAGGCACAGTAACCTTTAAAGCCTATTTTTATGAAAAAGGAAAAGTAGACGTTATCCATGAAAAATCTAAATTTGTAAAAGAGAATAATTGCTGGACCTACTTAGGTTTATCTCAATAAATTATGTCTCATTTTTAAAGACACAAAACCAAGCATTTAGTACTATCTCCAGGCAACCACTTTTTTAGTTGTCTTTTTAAAGGCATTATGTACATGAAACAGTCGCGCCTTTAGCAATAGCTTCCTACCTACCTTTGTTCGTGTATAAATTAGCCTATTCTTTCCTAAATAATGCTCCCAATACTGTTGAAATACAAGAGCATGTTTCTTTTTATCTCCAAAAATATCTGGTATTGGGTAAAAGTTTTCAATATCCAGATTCTTTCTAAAAGGGTTTGTCTTTACAATTAAATATCTAGGCGATTCTACTGGATCTAAAAGTTGGGCTAATGCATTCGAAAACAAGGCATTTTCAAATAGAGTTGCCCCTTTAAGATCACACATTACATCTCCATTATCAAAGCGTTCCGATTCAACATACACAAGAAATTCATTAGTAGTCATAAGGCCTAATTCATACATTGTATCCAAAATAACCAACCCCATTTTATTAATCTTCTTATCTAAATATCCATGTTTAATGTATAGTACTAAAGCTTTGTAAAGGTTCCTGCCAAACTTAAAAATAAAGGCTGCTATAAATGCATACAGTAGATAGGTAATCCCTTTATTAAAAAGCATATTTATACTTTGCAAAAAGAACTCAATATAGAACATAAGCATACCAAGAAGTAATTCAACTACAAAGTACCGAACTACATCAAAAACGTATAATTGCCTTTGTTTTTTAAATGACTTTTTTCCTTGGTAAAAGTATCGTGTTTGTTTTACTAATTCGCCTCCCTTTATTATTGCTTTATTCCAGTC
Organism: Seonamhaeicola marinus; assembly: GCF_008085455.1. NCBI lineage: Bacteria > Pseudomonadati > Bacteroidota > Flavobacteriia > Flavobacteriales > Flavobacteriaceae > Seonamhaeicola > Seonamhaeicola marinus. The sequence continues at coordinate 182,349 of NZ_VSDQ01000679.1, forward strand.
TTCCTTAGTTTTAGTTCTGTCTTTAGCCCTTTTAAAAGTATTGTAATTAATAGATTCAATCTTCTTAGTACCAATTTGTTCAGGTAAGTACAACCGTTCAAATCCTGTTTCTATATAAGTGTTTTCAGTATTAGAAACCCCAACAAAAGCATCAAATCTTCGTTTTAAAATTTCAATATCTCTACCTCCATTGACGTCTGAAGTATCTAAAGACACTAAGTGCCAAATATTTCCTGTTTTATTAGGCTTATCAGGATCTTTTCTTATTGCTCTTCCCCTCATCTGATTTGAAGATACAAAGGACCCAACAAAAGATGCTAAAATCAAAGTGTTAATAGATGGTGCATCCCACCCTTCTCCTAAAAGAGATTTTGTGCCAATCAATATCTTTATAACACCTTCTTCAAAAAGTTCTGTTACTAAGGCAACTGTACTTTTAGTTGATTTACTTTTAGCCGAAACCAATAAAAATTCACTAGAATTTTTAAGCGGTGTAAATGAAAAACCGTTTTCCTTAACTAAATTGGTTACAGACTTATGAACAACCACAATACTTCCAGTAAGCAACGCCAAACCAGAAACATTAGGAATTGATGTTCTTAAATAATGGAATATGGGTACTGCTCCGATTTTATTAATTGTAGTTACTTTATCATCTTCAATATTTAAAAACTCTTTTCGTATATAGTCAGTTAATATAACACAGCTTAAATTTTCTTTTAAATTCTCAAGCTCATAATTAACTACATCAACTATACTTTTTAGCTTACTAGGGCTTCCTGCTAAAGATTTATAGAGCAATTCATTTCCAATAAAATTGACTCTTTTTTTCTCAAAAACATTCAGTTTTCTTAACTGCTTCTCTAGATTTAACAAATAGTCTTCATGTTCCAATAGTTGTTCTCTATCTTCAACTAATATATTTTGAAGAAGAATTTCTAACCATTCTAATTCTAAGGATGGAAAAGTTATTTTTTCATTCTTATTAAATCCTAAGACTTCTAATTTTTCAGATTCAATTAATATTCCACAAGCATTTAGAAAAATAACAATGGAAGAAAAATACTTAGTATTGCTATACAACTCTTCAAAATACATTTCAGGATTTTTATAAAACCGATGTTGTTTTAAAATTGAAATAAAGGTATCATCAGCCAATAACTGATCCTTAAAATTGGCAATTTTAGATCTAAATTCAACTATAAAATTAATTGCAACATCTTCTGGTTTTGAAAAATACACAAAGTCTTGATGCGGACTTAAATCTGTTTCTTTAACAAGGTTGGGTACAGCAATTTCATCATCAATCTCTCCACAAAGTTCAAAATATTTAGAAAGCTCAGTTTTACTACTATCATAAGGTGGTGTTGCTGTTAACGCAACCACATAAAATTCACTGCTATTTTTAAGGCTTATTAAGCAATTCCACCACTCATTTTTTAAATGATGCGCCTCATCTAAAACCAATGTTTCAATTTGGTGCTCCTTAAAAAAAGCATGGTATTTTTCTTTGTCGTCAAAAGATTTGTAAAAAGAAAATAACGACTGATATGTTATAAAGGTTATGTCGGCGGGTTCCTTTACATCAAACGAAAAATAGTTATACGTTTTATCTTTTAGAAAAAACGTATCAATTCTCTGTTTCCATTGGTTTCTAATAGCTAAAGTTGGTGCAAAAACAAGGGCTTTCTTTCCTAACCTTCTAACTATTTCAATACCTAGAATGGTTTTACCAGACCCTGGAGGTGCAATGACATGAAAATGATCATCAGATATATGATTATCAAAGCTTTTTAATAATTTATCTTGATAACTTCTCCATTGAAATTTAAATTCAAAGGAATCACAGTAATTACGCAATCTAAGTGGGTTTTAATGATTAACTTTGTACTTCATAAAAGTAAGAAAAAGTATGTTTCCATTAAGAAGAAATAGAAGACTAAGAAGCAATGAAGCTATACGTGCTCTGGTACGTGAAACTGTAATAACTCCAAACGATTTTTTAGTACCACTTTTTGTAGTTGAAGGCAAAGGCATTAAAGATGAAATTCCATCCATGCCTAATTACTTTCGTTATAGTTTAGATTTACTTGAAAACGAGGTCAAAGAACTTTGGAAACTGGGTTTAAAATCGGTTTTACTTTTTGTTAAGGTTTCAGACAATTTAAAAGATAATAAAGGCACTGAAGCTTTAAATCCTAACGGGTTAATGCAACGCGCTATTAAGACTGTGAAAAACGCCTGCCCGGACATGTTAGTTATGACCGATGTTGCATTAGATCCTTTTTCGGCTTATGGACATGATGGTATTATTGAAAATGGTCAAATTATAAACGACGAAACTGCTGAGGTTCTTGCAGAAATGAGTATATCTCATGCACAAGCTGGGGCTGATTTTGTGGCACCAAGTGACATGATGGACGGCCGAATTCTTACAATAAGAGAGGCGTTAGAAGACGAGGGTTTCATAAACACAGGGATTATGAGTTATTCTGCAAAGTATGCTTCGGCTTTTTACGGCCCTTTTAGAGATGCTTTAGATTCTGCCCCTGTTGATATCGTTGATATTCCAAAGGATAAAAAGACCTATCAAATGGATTACGCCAATAGATTTGAAGCCATTAGAGAAACCGAAATGGACATTGATGAGGGTGCAGACATTGTAATGGTAAAACCAGGCATCTCTTACTTAGATATTGTTAGAGACATTAAGGAAGAAGTTGATGTTCCTATTGCTGTATATCAAGTTTCTGGAGAATACGCCATGATTAAAGCGGCTGCTGAAAAAGGTTGGTTAGACCACGATCAAATTATGATGGAGACCACTATGGCATTTAAGCGTTCTGGTGCTGATATTATTGCAAGCTATTTTGCAAAGGATATTGTGAAGCTATTATAGTAGTATTTGAAAGGTATTCAATTCATATTTGGTTTAGTTATATTTTTTGGTCTTGTTGCTCTTTATTTTATAAATCGTAGACCAAACCCAACAGCCAACCTCCAAAAAACAGAATTTGTTTGTGGAACTAAAAGTGAATTAGACGATGATATTTTAGAAGGTAAAAGGCAGTTTAATATAAATTGCGCCATGTGCCATAGATTAAGCGGCAATGTAGACCCTCCTTTACTCCAAAATAATTTTAAAAACTATACCCTTGAGACGTTTCAAAAATTTTTATATAACGAGGAGCGAAAAAGAGAAAACCTATTTAAAAATGTGGAGTGCATGCAATTTCCAAACCTAAGCCACCAAAAAATAGACTATATTTATAAGTATTTAGACCATAGTATAAACTCAGAATAAACCAACCAACGCCTTATTTCTCCAGGTTTTCTTCTACAGTATATTTGGTTTCAAAGTATCCCAACTTACCATCAGGTGTTATGGCTTCAATTATAACTTTCATATCTCCTATATTATCGCCATTGTAAAACTCTATATTAGATTTTCCAGTTGTATCAGTATGCAATAAAGGCGACCAATAGACCGTTGAACGTACATCGGGAACCTCCCAGTCTTCATCTTTTATCTTATCGTATTTTGGAGCATAAAACTCTCGCTTAGTAGAAAACCCCTCTAAAACACCTTTAAATATGCCTTTAGAACTAGTTAACCCATAAAAACCCTTCCCTGAATATGTAATAATATTAATTACAGCATGAGTACATGGGTTTTTTCTAGGAGGGCAAGGAGGTGGACAGTCACCAAATACCTCTTGAGATAAAGCACATGCTCGCTTTGTACTTTTAATAATCTCAAATGACTTTATTTGATCTGGAGCAATATTTGGAATAGATGGGTAATCATGAAACTTTACAGGAATACCATCAATTAGTATAAAAGTAAAACCGTATATTTCTTTTACCTTGGCTATGTCGAAACTACCTAAGCTACTAGAAAAGACTGACTTAATTTCAATATCATCAGGATATCTAAACCTTAAAATTGAATAAATTCCATACATCCATCCTTCCTCCTTTTCCTCCATTTCCTTACCATCAATAACCACATCGGGCTTTCCATAAAGTTTCATGACTTTTTCTCTAACAGGCGTTAAATTATAGCCCGTGAGTTCTACTTCATCCAGTTCAATAGTGTTGTTAGATAAGTTAAAAGCATTTTCTGTTCTTTCTTTTTCAGTTATTTTATCTAGAATTGGTTTAATTATACTATCTGGTAACTGAATATTTTCCATTTCCTCATAAACAATTTCTGGAGCCTTAAATGTCTTATCTAGAATGATGTTATAATCTTTTGCAATTCCCTTTTTATCTGTTGTTTGGATAACAAAATTTAATTTATCTGCATACTGATTACTTAAATTAAAGCTAAATCTACCCAAACTATCCGTTGTATTTGTGTGCACACTTTTTGGCTTACCAAAAGTTAACATCGTTAAATCTACAGGCTTATTAGGTATCTTCTTATCGTTAATTCTTCTGCGAATTGCTCCTGAGACCAATAAATCTGTTTCGGGTTTAATATTAAAAGCATACTTAGTTTCATTTTTATGATAGATGTAGTTTCGCCATCCTTGAGTGAGCATTAAGGCTTCCAAATCTCTTCGGGCGTATATATTAGTATCATTAAAATAATGGTTAGGCTTCTCAACAGCCCCTCTTAGTTCTGAATTTAAAAGGAAGTAAGACAAAATATTTGATTGCGATGACTCGTACTGTTTTTCTTTTATTAACGCTGATAGGGAAGCTTTCACAGGTTGTCCTTTGGCATCTGTTACAGAGATAGTCAAATTGGTTTTATTGCGTGGATTGTAAGATGTATAATCTGTCTCTGCTGAAACCCTAAGAAAATCATTGCTAACACTATTGAAAAAAAGACGTTCGCAAGCGGGAACCCCTTTATGGTTTAACGTTATTTTTAAAATACCACTTGGTAGTCTACTTTTTTCAATTAATACTTTGTAACTTTTATGTTGCAACTTAAATGTATGGCCATGTAATAACCTACCTCTACTTTTTACTTTTAGAGATAAGCTATCGGCATTCTCTACATTCGATGAAACATCTAGTCTTAAAAAACTATTATTTTCAACTACATTTAACACAAACCCTTTTAATTCTACCTTCGGTAAAGGATATTTGTAAACCACATTGTCTTTTCCAATTACTTTTCCATAATATTGTTTTTCATGACTTGGCTTGAGAAACATGTATCCCATCCCCAATTTATTTGAGCTAAAAGACGTTATTAACTCATCATTATTATCTACTATTATCCCACTTACTTTTTGACCTTGCCCTGTATAGTTTATAGATTTAAAACCTACTTTACTGCGCAATCCTGTTATTAATTTTCCTCCTTCTGGGAAAAACTGAAGATCTAAAAACTCCTTATTTAAAGCTATAGTTTTTGAAAATGTACTTTCTTCTTTAGTATTATAATTCTTTAATTTAGTATCCTTTAGTTTAACTTTTAATTTCACATTTGTGGCGTCTTCAGAAAGCGTATAATTCAGTTTGTAATTTCCTTTTTTAGGTTTTATTTCAACCGAATCTATACGTTCCTTGGTGTATAAAAACACCGTTATGGCGCGCTTATAATCTGCTTTTAATACTCTAGGAAAAATGTTAGCAGAAATGTGTAAATCTTCTAAAGGTGTTTGGGAAATTGAAATGTCTCTAATGGCCTCTTTCTTTTCCTTTAATCTTGAACCGTAGATATTAATATATTGCTTAAAGATAAAATCTTCGTCAAAGTTTAAGTCCCATTTTGTATAGGCTCTTATAAGATAACGTCCCTCGGGTAAGGTCTCGGTTAAACTAAAAAAACCCTCACCAATACCATTGTTTAACTTAATCTTTTTCTTTGATATTAGTTTCTTATCAAAATCAATGAGCTCAACATAAGCTATTCCACTCAAATCTGTTAAAGAATGATTAAAAGTACTGGTTACAATGACCTTAAACCAAATAGTCTCTTGGTTGTTAAAAAACGTGTTATTAAGCTGAATATATACTTTTTCTCCGTAGGCATTTTTATCATAATTACTATTTAAGTTTTCCTTTTGAGCATTTACAGTTAGCACAAAAAATGTAGTTATAACGCAGAATACCTTTCTCAAAACTTAAATTATTTAATTTGTTTCATTATTACTTCTCTAATTTTTCTTCTACTGAATAATTTGTTTCAAAATAACCTATTTTGCCATCCTTTGTAATTCCCTCTACTATTACAAGCATATCACCAATGTCATCAGAGTTAAAAAATTCTACTTCAGCTTTACCCTTGCTATTTGCTTTTACCTCTGGATTCCAATGTATTACTGAACGCAAATCAGGAACTCTCCAATCCTCTGCAGTAAGATTTTCATGTTTTGGTGTGTAAAATTCCAATTTGGGCGAAAGTCCAGAAATTGTAGCTTTGGTCATTCCAGGTGTACGACTTACACCAAAAAGCCCCTTTTTTGAATAGGTATAAATATTAATAAAAGAAACTACAAGAGCCCTATCTAGAGCCTCAGTTCTTCCGAAAATATCGAATGCATATTTTTTCGGTGATTTAGGACTTTCTATTATTTCTACACTTTTTATCTCTTCAGTTGGTAAATCTCCGATTAGCGGATAATCCCGAATTCGAACCGGTATGCCATCTATTAAAATACATGTGAAGTCAGCTCCAAAAACTTCAGCAATTAAAAAACCTCCATTTCTACCAACACGTCTAACATTGATATCTTCGGGATAATTAAACAAGAGCACACTAAACAAACCATAAGACCAATTTTTAACTTTTTTGTGCAACTCTTTATCTTCAATTACAACATCTGGAGGCCCATGTAAATCCATCATCCTTTCACGCTCAGGAGTCATTTTATAGCCAGTAATATTTACCTCATCTAGAGCAATGGTATTACTGGATACATTAAAGGCATCTTCAATTTGCTTTCGTTCTGCACTTTTTTCAACAAAGGCATTAACACTATCTGCTAACTGCACTTTTTCCTTTTCTTCAAAATTAATTTCTGGAAGCGCTTTTTTATCTAAATTAATCACAAAGTCTTTATTCTTACCCTTATGATTTCTGGTTTGTAATAAAATCTTCAAATCGTCTGAATACACCTCTCCAACATTAAATGTAAAACTACCTGTACTGTCTATACTTTGGGTAAAAACGTTTCCTTCTGGTTTTCCAAACGTCATTAGCGTTAGTTCTAGAGGCTTTTTAGGCTTTTTTTTCGGGTTTAGAGAAGATCTTACATTTCCCGAAACATGAATTCCTTTTTCGGGCCTATAACTAAAACTAATATCTGAATCTTTAGGTTCAAAAATATAATTACGCCAACCTTGGGTAAGCATTAATACATCTAAGTCCCTGTTTCTCTTGGTGTTTTCTTTATTAAAATACCGCATGGGGCTTTCTATTACCCCTTTAAGTTCAGAATCTAATAAGAAATAAGAATATATGTTATTCCTTCCATTAAAAGTATCTCCTAAAACCTTTTTATTAAGTACTAAAACAGAATAATTTGCAGCTGCAATGGTATCACTATTTTTCTCTACAGCTGCTATTTCGATGTTTACCTTATCTCGTTGGCTATATGTAGACAAATTGGTTTGTACATCCAATTTAAGTCTTTTACTATCATTTACATTGAAAAAAAGTCTTTCTAATATGGGCTCTTCGAGTTGATTGAATAAAGAAATTTTTATAATACCTTCTGGTAAAGCTTGTTTATTTAAAGCCACATCGAGCTTCCCATTTTTTAGTATTAGGGTCTCCTTATGATACACAACCCCTCTAGAAGAGGTTTTTAAGATTAAACTATCGGATGGTTTGTAATTTGAAAGTATCCTAATGGCTACATACGCCTCCAATTGTCTAACACTAAGAACATGCCCTTTTTCATGGATTTCTGGTATGGGATATTTGTATGTAACGCCTTTATTATCCATAATTTGAGCAAAATATGTCTTATTCTTATTGGGCAAAAGGAGAATAGCTCCCATTCCTAATTTGTTACTCCGAAATCGCTTAATTTCATTTCCCAATTGGTCTATAATAGTTCCTTGAACAAATTTCCCTTTGCCATCATAATCTAAGGCTTTAAAAGCCAATTTTGTTGGCAATCCATCTATTAGTTTTCCACCTTCAGGAAAAAATTGTAAATCCGTGTAGTCCTTATTAACTACTATCCATTTACTATAAGTATTCACAAAATCAAAATCAAAGTTCTTAACCTTTATAGAGTCCAGCTTTAATTCTAACTTGGCTTTAACAATATCTTGAGGTAATACATAATCTAATTGATAAAAACCGGCTTTATCTTTTCTCAATTCAACACTATCTGTATTTTCACCTAAATCTAATAGTACTTTTAATTTACCTCTGTATTTAGGATTAATAACTTTAGGAAATAACTGTGCAGAGAGTTTAAGTTGATTATCCTGTGTTTCTGTTAGTATTACATTTCTAATAGCGCTTTCATTCTTATCTGGAATGTCCGACTTATAAATATTAACATACTGCTTACTAATAAAGGTATCTCCAAAATTCTTATTCCATTCTGTATAGGCTCTTATAAGATATCTTCCAGGAGCAATGGTTTCGTCTAATTGAAAAAACGTACTTGAAATTCCAGAATCTAGCTTTAAAACTTTGTTATCAATAACGCGCTCATCAAAATCTATCAATTCAACATAAAGTACCTCGCTTAGTTTTGTTGGTGCATGATTTACAGCATCTGTAACTACAGCTTTAATCCAAATTATTTCCTCCGTTGTAAATACATTTTTACTTAGTTGTAGATAAATTTTTTCGGCATAAGCCTCTTTAGAAGTAATAAGAAGTTTGGAATTCTGTTGGGCATTAATGCCAATAACAGATAGAAACAATAAAATCCCGAGGTTAAGATTGGAAAATTGTTTTTTTAACATTCCTGTTTAATTATACTGATAATCATGAATTTAATAAAAATAAAATGCCTCTACAAGATAATTAAAGTTTTGAAAAAATGGATAATAAATTTCATTTCGTAAATTAGCCTCTAAACAAAAAATCGCTCAATGGCCTTACTTATTTTCTACGGCGTTATATCCATTTTCTTTTCTTTCTTATGCTCTATTTTAGAAGCTGTTCTCTTAAGTGTAACACCTACTTTTATTAATGTAAAAAAGAAAGAAGGCAAAGTTTATGCTCTAGAGCTGGAAGCTTTAAAAAAGGATGTAGACCGTCCTTTAATTGCCATCTTAACACTTAATACTATTGCTCACACTGTGGGTGCTATTTTAGTTGGTGTACAAGCTAAAGTGGCTTATGTAGAGATGTACGGAAGTAAAACAACTTCTATTTTCGGTATAGAATTTACTGAAGAATTAATGGTTGGTGTAGTGTCCTCAATAATGACAATTTTGATTCTTGTTGCTTCTGAAATTATACCAAAAACCATTGGTGCCACATACTGGAAAGGTCTATCAAATTTTACTGCCAAAGCTTTAAAGGTCTTAATATTTCCTTTAAAATGGACAGGTATTTTATGGTTGTTACAGCTCACAACAAAACTAATTGGAGGTAAAGGACATCATGGTAGTGTTTTAAGTAGAGAAGACTTTCATGCCATGGCAGATATGGCACAAGAAGAAGGTGTTTTTCAAGAATCTGAAAGCAAAGTCATTAAAAACCTCTTAACATTTAAAGAGGTAAAAGCTAAAGATGTAATGACCCCAAGAACCGTTATGAAAATTGAAAATGAAACAACAACGGTTGAAGAATTTTTTAATAAAAACTTAAACCTACGTTTTTCAAGAATTCCAATTTATACAGATAACGAAGACAATATTAAAGGGCTCGTTCTTAAGGACGAAGTATTTAAAGAAATGGCCTTAAAGAATGGAGATAAAGTACTTTCTGAAATTAAAAGAGACATTATTATAGTTGATCGTGATATGGCCATTCCAAAGTTATTTGAGCATCTTGTAGAAACTAGAAATCATATGGCTTTGGTTGTTGATGAATACGGTACTGTGAGTGGCTTAGTTACTATGGAAGATGTTATTGAAACATTGTTAGGGCTGGAAATTATGGACGAAAGCGATAATGTATCTGACTTACAAGTTCAAGCTAGAAAAAGCTGGGAGGCTAGAGCTAAAAAACTAGGTATTCTTAAAGACGAAGATTAATGGAAGAGTGCATCATCAACTCCCCACTAGGTTTCACTAAAATTGTTGGTGATGTTGATGGTATTTCTTCGATCTCAGTACTTAATTCTGAAGAAAAAATTACAGATATAATTCCGGAAATTCTAGAAGATTGTGCCATACAATTAAAGGAGTATTTTTCTGGGGAGCGTAAAGAATTTAGCTTAAAGCTTAATCCTCAAGGAACAGATTTTCAAAAAAAAGTGTGGAAAGCCTTAGCGCAAATTCCCTATGGCAAAACAATGTCTTACCTAGAACTTTCTAAACAATTGGGAGATGTAAAGGCTATTAGAGCAGTAGCAAATGCCAATGGAAAAAACCCAATTTGGATTATAGTACCTTGTCATCGGGTTATTGGAACAGATGGCAGTTTAACAGGGTATGCAGGAGGTTTGCACAGAAAACAATGGTTGTTAAACCATGAAAGTCCTTACAAACAACAATCACTCTTTTAAATGTATCAAAAACTAACCAAGTTACTTAAGCGCTTTTTTTCTGACGCTCAAATTTACAAATACGGATTCAACTGGTCCTCTATGTATCGCCGTTCTACAGGAAAAGTTATTGAGGTTTCGGAAGATTTACATTTTGTGAAAATTAAAATCCCTATTAGTTTTAAAAACCGAAATTACGTAGGTTCCATTTTTGGCGGTAGTTTGTTTTCTGCAACAGATCCGCTTTACATGATACAGTTGTTAAATATTCTGGGCGATGAATATGTGGTTTGGGATAAAGCAGCTACAATAAAATATAAAAGGCCTGCTAAACAAGACGTTTTTGCAGAGTTTATTTTCTCTAAAGAAGAAATTGAACTTATAAAAAATGATGTTGCTGAAAAGAATGAAATAGACATTATTAAAAAGCTAAATATTGTTTCTAACGATGGAACCGTTATATCAGAATTAGAAAAAACAATATACGTTGCAAACAAAGCGTATTACAAAGAAAAGCGTAAACAGAAACTTCAAAACCAATAGGTTTTATTATGCATGCATAATTTTTAGTATCTTTAGTTTCAACAAAAACTAAATTTAAATAGATCATGAAATTTCTAAAAAGACTAATTAAATGGCTTGTCATTCTATTCGGGTTGTTAGTAATTGTGCTTTATGCCACAGATACGGACTACCTCTTAAAAGCAGTTAGAACAATTTATCTTACTGGACATACAACAGCCTATTTAGAAGACTACAAGAAATTTGATAACCAAGAAATAGCCAACAGTACTCCGCAACCTTGGCCTAATCATAAAGATTATAACTCCGTTAAAGAAACTGAAGCCCTAAACCAAATTAACGAAGCCAATGGCACTATTGCTTATGTGATAATTAAAAACGATAGCATTTGGTTTGAGAATTACTATGATGGTTTTAATGAAAATTCTCAGTCTAACTCCTTTTCTATGGCCAAAAGTTACGTCTCTGGTTTAATGGGTAAGGCCATTGAAGAAGGCTATATAAAGAGTTTAGATCAGCCCGTTAGTGATTTCTTACCAACATTTAATGAAGGTTTAGCAGCTAAAATGACTGTTGGTCACTTATCTAGTATGGCTTCGGGTACCACTTGGGATGAGCGTTATTACTCGCCGCTTTCTATAGTAACCCGCGCCTATTTTGATGACGATTTAGAAAAGGTAATGCTAGGGCTAACTATGGAGACGGAGCCTGGTAAAAGTTTTAAATACTCTAGTGGCGACACCCAGATGTTAGCTATGGTTATTGAAAAGGCTACTGGAAAAAAAATATATGATTATTTAACCGAAAGTTTCTGGAAACCATTAGGCTGCGAAAATCCTACATTATGGCAAGTAGATAGTAAAGATCATGATTTAGTAAAAGCTTACTGCTGTATAGCCAGTAATGCAAAAGATTTTGCGCGTTTTGGTAAACTTTACAAAGACCATGGTAAATGGAATGGCAAGCAAGTTTTAGATTCAACTTTTATAGCCAAATCTTTAAAACCGGTGTATCCAGATGGTGAAATGTATGGCTATGGTTGGTGGTTAAAAACTATTGGCGATAAAGACTTTTTCATGATGCGCGGTCATTTAGGGCAATATGTTATTGTTGAACCAAACGATAATGTAATTATTGTAAGATTAGGGCACTCTAAGGGGAATAATAATAAAGTAGGTCAATTTACTTCAGATATTGATACCTATATTCAAGAAGCTTATAAAATGTTAGCTGAATGATCTCAAAATTAAACCTAGAAAACATCCTATTTCTAGATATTGAAACCGTACCCGAACAGCAATATTTCTCAGATTTAGATGAAGAAAAACAAGCGCTATGGGATAGTAAATCTAAATACCAAAGAAAAGACGATTTTACCGCCGAAGAATTCTACGAACGGGCTGGAATTTGGGCAGAATTTGGTAAAATAGTATGTATTTCCGTAGGTTACTTTAACTTTCAAGGCGACCTTAGAAAATTTAGAGTAACTTCCTTTTACGGTGATGAAATTCAACTATTACAAGATTTCAAAAATCTCCTTACTTCTCATTTTAGTCAAACCAAACATTTACTCTGTGCACATAATGGAAAAGAATTTGACTTTCCTTACATTGCAAGGCGAATGATTATAAACAACATTGAGTTACCTTATAAACTTAATTTGTTTGGTAAAAAACCCTGGGAAGTTCCGCATTTAGACACCCTTGAATTATGGAAGTTTGGAGACTATAAGACGTATACTTCTTTAAAGTTGTTGACTAATGTTTTAGGTATTCCGTCACCAAAAGATGACATAGACGGAAGTGAAGTGCGCAGTGTTTATTATGAAGAAAATGATATTGATAGAATTATCACTTACTGTGAAAAAGATACCATTGCAGTGGCACAAATTTTCTTAAGGTTTCAGGGCGAAGAGATTTTAAACGACGACGAAATTATTCATATTTAATGAAGCAACAACCCGTTTTATCTGTTAAAGACTTATCCATTTCCTTTGGAAATAATAAAGTAATTCATAACATTTCATATGATTTGTATGAAAACGAGATTTTGGGTATTGTAGGTGAATCTGGTTCTGGAAAATCTGTGTCTTCATTAGCTATTCTGGGGTTATTGCCAAAAAAGATTTCTAAAATTAATTCTGGTGAAATTCTGTTCAACCAACAAGAGTTAACAACACTAAGTACAAAAGCTTTTCAAAGTATTAGAGGTAATAAAATTGCTATGATTTTTCAGGAACCGATGAGTTCTTTAAACCCTTCTATGACTTGTGGAAAGCAGGTAGAAGAAATTTTGTTCCAGCATTCTAAACTTTCGAAAGTTGATGTAAAAAACGAAGTCATTTCACTTTTTGAAAAGGTAAAACTACCAACACCAGAACGTGTTTATAAGTCTTATCCACATGAAATTTCTGGAGGACAAAAGCAGCGCGTAATGATTGCTATGGCTATTGCTTGTAAACCAGATATTTTGATTGCAGATGAGCCAACAACAGCCTTAGATGTAACTGTTCAAAAAGATATTATAAACCTTCTTAAAGTACTTCAAGAGGAAACTAAAATGAGCGTTATTTTCATTACACATGATTTGGCACTCATCTCTGAAATAGCCAATCGTGTTCTGGTAATGTACAAAGGTAATATTGTTGAAGAAGGCAAGGCATCTACCATTTTTAAATCACCTCAACATAATTATACCAAGGCGCTAATTAATTCACGTCCGTCACTAGATGCAAGGTTAAAGAAACTACCCACCATCCAAGATTACTTAAACAATGCCATTTCTAATGAGGTTGTTACAGCAAACCAGCGCAAACTTGAACATGAAAGCATATATAGCAAACCTCCACTTTTAGAGGTTATAAATGTTGAAAAAGAATATGTATCAAAATCTGGGTGGTTTTCTAAAGGAAATACTTTTAAAGCAGTAAATGATATAAGTTTTAAATTATACGAAGGAGAAACTTTAGGGTTGGTTGGGGAATCTGGTTGTGGCAAATCTACACTTGGCAATGCCATATTGCAACTAGACAAGGCTACGGCGGGACAAATTATTTATAAAGGTACGGACATAACTAAACTGTCCACATCGGAGGTTGTATCCCTTAGAAAAGAAATTCAAATTATATTTCAAGACCCTTATTCTTCATTAAATCCAAGAATTCCAGTTGGGCAGGCAATTTTAGAGCCAATGCGTGTTCATAAACTCTATTCTTCTGATAAAGAACGAAAAGCAAAGGTTATTGAAATTCTAAATAAAGTTGGATTGTCCGAAGAACATTTTAATAGATATCCTCATGAGTTCTCTGGTGGACAAAGACAGCGTATAGGTATAGCAAGAACAATTGCTCTTCAACCTAAACTCATTGTTTGTGATGAATCTGTATCGGCATTAGATATTTCCGTTCAAGCGCAAGTTCTCAATCTGCTAAATGAACTCAAACAGACATTTGGTTTTACCTATATTTTTATATCTCACGATCTAGCCGTAGTAAAATACATGTCCGACCAATTATTGGTGATGAACAAAGGTAAAATTGAAGAATTAAATGATGCTGATATTATATACAGCAATCCGCAAAAGGAGTATACTAAAAAGCTAATTCATGCTATACCCAAAGGGCTATAGCATGAAAACTTTTTTAGTTAAATAAAACAAACCCTTAAAAAAACTTAAGTTGTCTTGAAGTGTTTCTTTTATCTTACTTTCATGGAATGAGGATGAATCTGGTTCATTCATCCCAATTGTAGGTAATTCGGGTAAATTAGGTTCCATAATTTTGTAGGTTAAGTTCATGGTAGATTTGGAACAATCTAATATTAATAATTCGGTTGATTTGGTTCTGCTAATATCAAATAAATTTTCAAAAACATAGTTTAAAACCATATTTTTTCGATGAAATGCAAAATTAATGTGCATTTTGTAGATTATCCACTACAATTTAACTAAAGCACCCCTTTTCAAGGATCAAATTACTACTGCCTAAATACGTATATTTGAATACAAACTAAAACTAAACAGATTAAACTAATTACATGCAAAAACTTTGGACTCCATCTAGCGAATTCATAAAAAATAGTCATCTTACGCATTATAAATCATGGTTAAAAGACGCCAAAAACTTAAGCTTTGATAGTTATGATGAACTTTGGCAATGGTCTGTAAATAAAACAGAAGATTTTTGGGTGAGTATATGGGAATACTTCAATATTAAATCATATACATCGTATACTCAAGTTTTATCGTCTCCAACTATGCCCGAATGCAAATGGTTTAATGGAGCTACCTTAAACTATGCTGAACATATCTTTAGACAATCAAAAGGGAATGATACTGCCATCTACTTTAGTAATGAAAGTGGTATAAACCTAGAGATATCTTGGAATGAATTAGAGCGCAAAGTAGCATCAATGGCTTTTTACCTTAAATCTTTAGGTGTACAAAAAGGCGATTGCGTTGTGGCCTATTTACCTAATGTCCCTGAAGCAACTATAGCTTTTTTAGCAGTGAATGCCTTAGGCGCAATATGGTCTAGTACCTCACCAGATTTTGGTACAGAAAGCGTTGTAAACAGGTTTGCCCAGATACAACCAAAGGTTTTGATCGCTGTTGATGGTTATCGTTATAACAATAAACCCTTTGATAAGACCGAAACCGTTAAAGAGATTATTTCATCTCTACCAACTTTAGAAAAAGTTATAGTATTACCTTACTTAAATGAAAATGCCTCAGACAACTTTTCAAAAGATATAATTACTACCAATACCATTTTTGAAATGGATGGTGGCACTCTTCATTTTGAACCTGTAGACTTTAATCATCCTATTTGGGTATTGTACTCCTCTGGCACTACTGGGTTGCCAAAAGCCATAGTACATTCTCATGGCGGTATACTTTTAGAACATTATAAGTATATGGCATTTCATAACGATGTGCATGAGGGCGAACGCTTTTTCTGGTTTACAACTACAGGTTGGATGATGTGGAACTTTTTACAATCTGCATTACTTATGGGAGCTTCAATTGTATTATATGATGGTTCACCAACCCATCCTAGTTTTGAATTCCTTTGGAAACTTTCAGATGATATTGGTATTAACCATTTTGGAACAAGTGCTCCTTACTTGGTTGCCAATATGAAAAAACAACTGGATATAAAAAGCAATCATAAACTCAATACTATAAGATCTATAAGTTCAACTGGCGCACCTTTACCGTTGGAAGCGTTTGACTACGTTTACAATAACATTAAAGAAGATGTTTGGTTATGTTCAATGGCAGGTGGAACAGATGTTTGTACCGCTTTTGTAGGTGGCGTTCCTTTCTATGATGTTCATTCCGGCGAAATACAATGTAGAGCATTAGGAGTTTCTTTATATGCCTTAGATGATTTAGGCAGCCCTATTGAAGATGATTTAGGCGAAATGGTTATTGATAAACCAATGCCTTCAATGCCCATTTTCTTTTGGAATGATAAAGATAATGCCAGATATAAAGCCAGTTATTTTGAAGATTACCCGGGTAAGTGGCGTCATGGCGATTTCATTCAAATTAATTCCGAAACCAAAGGATTAGTTATTCACGGCCGTTCTGATGCTACGCTAAACAGGCATGGTATTAGAATTGGGACTAGTGAAATTTACCGAGCCGTAAATAAAATTGAAGCTATTGAAGACGCTTTAATTCTTAATCTAGAGTTAGAAGGTGGAAAGCATTATATGCCTTTGTTTGTTAAACTAAAAACTAATAATGTACTAACTGAAGAGGTAAAACAAGCGATTAATAATCAGTTAAAAAGTGACTATTCACCACGTCATGTTCCAGATGAAATAATTGAAGTAGCAGATATTCCATACACCATAAGTGGTAAAAAAATGGAAGCACCTATTAAAAAGATTTTACTTAAGATGCCAATAGAAAAATCCATAAATATAGATGCCATGCGAAATCCAGAATCTGTTGCATTTTTTATAGAATTTGCAAAAAAAATATAAATAAAAAACCGCTCTGTTTAAGAGCGGTTTTTTATTTAAGTTTTAAAAATTATCAAACTCATCGGGAACATCCTCATCTAAATCATTGTTTAGATCTTGAGTATCATCCTTTATTTTAGAACAGTCTACTATTATCGACAATTCTTTAGGTTCCTCAAAGGCCTCTTTAGATATGTTTAATGTTTCATCTTCATAACAACTTTTCATATATATACCCCAAATAGGCAATGCTACAGCAGCTCCTTGTCCATATTTTATACTAGCAAAATGAGCAGCTCTATCTTCTGCACCTACCCAAACACCTGTTACTAAATTTGGTACCATGCCCATAAACCAACCATCACTTTGATTTTGTGTAGTTCCTGTTTTTCCTGCAATTGGGTTTTTAAACCCATAAGGATACCCAGTAATTATTTCTTTATATTCTGAACTGGTAGCTCCAGTATGTCTTAACCTAGCTCCAGAACCATGTTGCGTTACACCTTCCATTAGTTTAATGGCAACATAAGCTGTTTCTTCGCTTAATACATCTCTTGTCTCTGGCTTAAATTGATATAAAATGGTTCCATTTTTATCTTCTATAGTAGTTACCATAACCGGTTTGGTATAAACACCTTTATTGGCAAAAGCAGAATATGCTCCTACCATCTCATAAACACTAATATCTGGTGTTCCTAAAGCTATTGCAGGAGTAGGAAGTATATCTGATTCTATCCCCAATTTTCTAGCTAAATCTACTACAGGTTGTGGCCCTACTTGATCTATTAATCTGGCAGTAATTGTATTTACAGAATTAGCCAAGGCATTTTGTAAGGTTCTAGTACCACCATAATCATTTTCACCACCAGAATTCCTAGGGCACCACTCTTCTGGGTTTCCATGTTTATTGGCTTCTATACAATAGGGTGTATCTGGAAATTCGTCACAAGGCGAATAATGTAATTGATCTATGGCAGCGGTATACACTAAAGGCTTAAAGGTTGATCCTATTTGACGCTTACCTTGTTTTACCATGTCATATTGAAAATGTCTATAATCCATACCTCCTACCCATGCCTTAACATGACCAGTTTGAGGATTCATAGACATCATACCAGGTTTTAAAAACGATTTGTAATAACGCATAGAGTCCCATGGCTTCATTATGGTATCCACCTCAGAGGGTTTACCATCTTGCCATTTAAAAACCGTCATTTTTGTTGGCTTATGAAAAGAAGCTTCAATTTCTTTATCCGTTTTACCTTTTTGCTTCAATATTCTCCAACGCTCCCCTTGACGCATTCTTCGCCTCATCAAACTTTTAATCTCATCTTTATCTAATTCCAAAAATGGCGCAGTAGGATTTCTTTTCGGTGTATTTTGATGAAAGAACTCCGCTTGTAACCGTGGCATATGCTGCTGAACTGCATTTTCAGCATACCTTTGCATTCTAGAGTCTATGGTGGTATAAATCTTTAAACCATCACTATTTATATTGTATTTAGTGCCATCTGGTTTTCTGTTTCCCTCCTTTTTAGCCCATTCTTTCATGAAACCTTTCAAATACTCTCTAAAATAAGTTGCAATGCCATGCCTATGCGATTGCGGTGAATATTTTAAATCTAACTCCGTACTTTGAAGCGAATCTTTAACACTTTTTTCTATATAGTCATACTTATACATTTGAGCTAAAACAACATTTCGTCTATTCTTAGTCCCAACAGGATTTCTATGAGATCTTGGATTATAAAGCGATGAGTTTTTAAACATACCCACTAACATTGCAGACTCTTTTAATGATAAATCTTTTGGTTCTTTATCAAAGTAGATAGCGGCAGCACTTCTAATACCATCGGCATAATTTCCAAAATCATAGATATTAAAATACTGTGCAATAATTTCTTCCTTTGTATACTGTTTTTCGAGGCGAATAGCTATGATCCACTCCTTAGCTTTCTGAAAGAGCCTTCCAATAGTATTCTTAGATCCTTCTCCATGAAACAACTGTTTAGCCAATTGTTGAGAAATAGTACTTGCTCCTCCTCCTTTACCAAGCTTTGCAATAGCTCTTAGCAAACTCATAGCATCAATTCCCGAATGACTTTGGTATCGCTGATCTTCGGTAGCTATCAAAGCATCTACTAAATGCTTAGGAAGGTCATTATAACTTATCGGCGTTCTATTGGCATCAAAATAAAATTTTCCTAATGTCTTACCATCAGATGAAATAATTTCAGAAGCTAAATTTGTTCTAGGGTTTTCTAATTGGGTATGATCTGGCATATCTCCAAAAATCCCCCAAGAGGCTAATAAAAATACCAAAACCACTGATAAAATTCCACCAGAAAACAATATCCAAAACCAACGCACATATTTTGAATAATCTTGATCTGTAGTCTGTTTTTCTTTTTTTGCTGCCATATAGTTCAAGTTTCTTAAGGTTAGGGGCTTAAGCTTTTAAAAAATTATCTACTTTGTCTCAGGTTTTTCAATTCTAAAACCAACATCTGTTATGCCTGTAAGTTCTGCAACACCATTTACTTTTCCATTTTCGCGCATTGCTTGTTGAATATTTACAGTATAGGTTCCTGTTTCTTTGAAAACAACTTTTTCCTTATACCAAAGTTTATTTTCTTTAACATCTGTATATCCAGTTCCAAGTAATTTACCACTTGGATCTGCCATTCTGTATTCTAATGTATCTTTTATTGTTTTGCCATGTGGAAAAACCATTTCTACAATTAGATGTAAATTATTGTATTTGTATTGGTTAGTATTTCTTAGATTAACAAATAAGTTATAGGCATGTATTGAATCTGGTGGGTTAACCTGAAAAGACACTATGGAATCTTTATGCCATGCATCGGGAACAGATTTGTAAGTATCGAAAACGCGATTTGAATCGCAAGAAACTATTACCAAAGCAATTATTAAAAAAAGTAGCCAATTATTTTTTTGCTGCATTTTTATTGTTTTGAGGTTTTCTTTTATTCCTGTTTCGATTGTTATTCTTTTTGTTCCTATTATTTTTACGTTTTCTTTTAGGTTTTGGACTATCAAAACGAGTTAAACTGTCTTGTCCTACAACGTTCTCAAACTCTGCTTTAGTATCTTCAGCTAACTCAGAAGCATAATCTTCAAGACTTGCAATCTTTTCTTTATTCTTATTAATATCAATAATTTCAAGAACTTGATCTGTTGTTAACTTATGCCAAGTGGCCCACTCACCTTCATAAGCAAACCACATATGTCTTTTAAAGATATCTGTCTTTTGACAAACAGCTGTTCCTTTTTCGGTATACAATTTTGTATCGGATTTAGGAAAGTCCTTTAATGCATCTAAATACGTGTCTAGTTCATAATTTAGACAACATTTTAATTTCCCACATTGTCCCGCTAATTTTTGAGGGTTTAAAGACAACTGCTGATATCTGGCAGCAGATGTGCTTACAGACCTAAAATCTGTTAACCAAGTAGAGCAACAAAGCTCACGTCCGCAAGAACCAATTCCTCCTAATCTAGATGCTTCTTGGCGGAAACCAACTTGTTTCATTTCAATACGCGTTCTAAACTCTCTGGCAAACACTTTTATAAGCTCTCTAAAGTCCACACGTTCTTCAGCAGTATAATAAAATGTGGCTTTACTAGCATCTCCTTGAAATTCAATATCAGAAATTTTCATAGAAAGATTTAAGTCTATCGCAAATTGACGCGCTTTAACCTTCATTGGCTCTTCTCTATCTCGAGCTTTTTGCCAAATGTCTATATCTTTCTGGGTAGCTTTTCTATAAATCTTAAGACCTTCTTTGGTGTCTTGAGCAATGTTTTTGCGCTTCATTTGCACACGTACCAATTCTCCTGCAAGGGTAACCATACCAATATCATGACCGGCTTTAGCCTGTGTTGCCACAATATCTCCAATGCTTAAAGTAAGGTTATCTGGATTGTAATAGTACTCTTTTCGTCCGTTTTTATATCGTACCTCAACCCAATTAAAGGGTTTTTCTCCACTAGGAAGCGACATGTTTGATAACCAATCAAAAACAGTTAGTTTGTTACAACTATCTGTACCACAAGTACCATTATTTTTGCAGCCTTTAGGTTGGCCGTCTTTAGTAGAACAGCTTGCACAAGCCATAGATTTATATATTGAATTCGCTAATAATTAAATTATTACGAATGATAGATTAATAATTATTCGATTTGTAAAGATAAGATTATTATACTTACTTAAAAATTGCCTTAATAATTTAGCTTATTATACGTTTTTCACGCTTATTATTTTAACCGGACATGCTTTTGCTGCATTATCGGATGCTTCAAAAATAAATTCATCTTGAGACTTGTATGTGTAAAATCCTTTCTTTTCTTTAGAATGGAGCAATACACTTTTTCCATCTTTTTTTGACATTTGAAACTGATTCGGTGCCAATTCAACACAATAATTACAGCCAATACATTTATCGCGTTGCAACGTAATTACTACCATTAAGCCTCTACTTTATTTTCAACAATTTTATACAATTTATCCGAAGGTCTAATTCTAAAACCTAACGGAATAGTTACAGAATCTCCTTTTTTTGCAGAGGACAGCTTTTCATCATTTACCAACATTTCCTCTACTTTTAATTCCTCTACGCCCGTTGTTGGCCCCGTTACTAAAATGGTATCACCTACAGTTAAATCAAAAGCTTCAATCTTAAACTCTCCAATCTTTGGTTTAGAGAAATAATGCATGCCTTTACCAATATACACTTTCTTTTGTGTGGCATGAGAACCAGAACCTTTGCTCCACTCTCCTAATTTCTGACCTAAATAGTAGCCACTCCAAAAACCTCTATTATAAACAGTCTCTAAGGTTTGCATCCAAGAAACAACCTCTTCTTTACTATAAGTTCCTTCTTGAATAGCATCAATAGCTTCTCGATAACATTTAATGACTTTGGCAACATATTCTGGAGCTCTTCCCCTTCCCTCAATCTTTAAGACTTTAATACCTGCATCTACCACTTGATCTAAAAAATCGATAGTACACAAATCTTTTGGAGACATAATGTACTCATTGTCTAGTTCCATTTCAAAACCAGTTTCTTGATCTATAACCGTGTATTTTTTTCTACAGTTTTGCTTACAGGCACCTCTATTAGCAGAAGAATTATGAGAATGTAAGCTCATATAACATTTACCAGAAACCGCCATACAAAGCGCACCATGACCAAAAATTTCTATTTCTACCAAGTTACCTGAAGGTCCTTTGATTTCTTCTTTTTCGATTTGCTCGGTTATTTTTTTAACCTGGCGTAAACTCAATTCTCTACTCAATACCATGGTATCAGCAAACATGGCATAAAATCTTACGGTTTCAATATTAGTAATATTAATTTGAGTAGAAATATGTACTTCCATACCTTCCTGTCTTGCCATACCAATAACCGCCTGATCCATAGCAATAACAGCTGTAATATCTGCTTCTTTTGCTCTTTTTATTAAGGTCTTTACAATAGACAAATCATGATCATAAACAATTGTATTAAGCGTAAGGTAAGAACGCACATTTTTCTCTTTACATCGTCTTGAAATTTCTTCAAGATCATCTAAAGTAAAGTTAATAGATGCTCTTGCACGCATGTTTAATTGTTCTACACCAAAATATACTGAATCTGCTCCATTATCTAAAGCCGCCTGAAGTGATTCAAAATTTCCAGCAGGCGCCATTAATTCAATCTTTTGCATTATGCTAAGCTTTATTAGATTTAAAATTATCGCTAATGTTTCTTAAATCTTTTTTAAAGGGTAAGTTTTCTGAACGTCCTTTCTTAAAAATATCATTGCTATTACCTTGTCCTTTTCGCAAAGCTTTTTGCTCTTCATAAGGCAGCGCTATTATTTCTTTACAAGTTGAGGAACAACAGTTGTCCATTTCTGCTTTACATTTATCACATTGAATAAATAATAAATGACAGGCATCATTGGCACAGTTAGTATGCACATCGCAAGGTGCTCCACATTGATGGCATTGGGCAATAACATCATCACTTATTTTTTCAGCCCTACGCTCATCAAATACAAAATTCTTTCCTATGAATTTATTTTCTAAGTCCTGCTCTTTTACTTGACGTGTATATTCAATAATTCCACCTTCTAATTGAAAGACATTTTTAAATCCTTTATGTTTAAAATAGGCACTGGCTTTTTCACAACGAATACCTCCAGTACAATACATCACTAAGTTTTTATCTTCTTTGTGTTCCTTTAGATCGTCTTCAATAATATCTAAAGATTCTCTAAAAGTATCTACATCGGGAGTTACAGCATTCTTAAAATGACCGATCTCACTTTCATAATGATTACGCATATCAACTAAAACCGTATTGTCGTCTTCAATAAGTTCATTGAATTTCTCAGCACCAACGTGAACCCCTTTGTTTGTAACATCAAAGGTTTCGTCGTTTAATCCATCGGCAACAATCTTTTTACGAACTTTAACCTTTAGCTTTAAAAAAGACATGTTGTCTTGCTCTACTGCGATGTTCAATCTAATGTCTTTTAAAAAGTCTATTGTGTCCAGATGCGTTTTAAACGCATTGAATCTATCTGCAGGTAGAGATAATTGTCCATTAATACCTTCGTTTGCAATATAAATTCTACCTAAAACATCTAGTTTATCCCAAACTATAAAAAGTTGATCTCTAAATTCTTGAGGATTCTCAATTTTGGCATATTGATAGAAAGAAAGCGTTAAGCGGTCTTTGCCAGCTTCTTCAATTAACGCAGCTCTTTCTTTAGCACTTAATTTATTGTACAGTTGCATGCTATACTAATTTTTTAAGGTTAAAGCCGCACGTTGCGGTATAAAGATTTTAAATAAGGTGCAAAGGTACGTTTTTTAAGGAAAATCAATTACTTATGCCATAAAAAAGCACTTTAGGGGCATAAAGTGCTTTTAGTTAGAATTGAGTTAGTTTTATTGTTTTAAAGCAGGCCCTTTTTCATAGCATATTTTTTCCCACTTTAATTTATAGATACAAAAAGGATAAAAAGGTTGCGTGGTAAAAATAAATGCAACCATAAAACCCTTTTAATCCTCAATTA
This sequence comes from Seonamhaeicola marinus, assembly GCF_008085455.1. Classification (NCBI taxonomy): domain Bacteria; kingdom Pseudomonadati; phylum Bacteroidota; class Flavobacteriia; order Flavobacteriales; family Flavobacteriaceae; genus Seonamhaeicola; species Seonamhaeicola marinus. The sequence continues at coordinate 206,524 of NZ_VSDQ01000679.1, forward strand.
AAACAACATCGAAAACATCAAATTGTTGCGGATAAATCTTATCGTGAGTGCAATAAACAAAAACTTCTGGATCCTTTGTTTTAAATCTAATTTTCTTATTAGTTTCTTGAAATTCTTTGGGAAGCGTGCCAGTCATTATCAAATCTGTTTCACTTACTTTTATTATGAAAACAGGTTCCGGAGCACCACCACAAGATGTTGTGTTCTGAACAATTCCAGTTATATCTTGCTCCCCATTATCATCAGATTCACAAGCTAATAAGAGAACAATTAAAAGTATTAATAAGCTATAGGTTTTAGTAAGAAGTTTCATATTTTTATTGATCCTATTAATAGGATGCTGTTTTTTTTAAAAGGTTGCGTAATAATATTGTATTGTGCAAAAAGATGTAGTATTTTAGCAAGCAAACTTCACAAAAAATAGATAGATGAGCAGCGAAAAAGAAGCTAAATTAAAAGCATTAAAACTTACACTAGATAAATTAGATAAAGCTTACGGAAAAGGTACCGTAATGAAAATGAGCGATGCCGCAGTACAAGATGTAGATGCCATTTCATCTGGTTCTTTAGGATTGGATATTGCCTTAGGCGTAGGTGGTTATCCAAGAGGACGTATTATTGAGATTTATGGACCGGAATCTTCTGGTAAAACAACCTTAACTCTGCATGCCATTGCAGAAGCTCAAAAAAGTGGTGGGATTGCAGCTTTTATAGATGCGGAACATGCTTTTGATAGATTTTATGCTGAAAAGTTAAATGTAGATATAGATAACTTAATCATTTCTCAACCAGACAATGGAGAGCAAGCATTAGAAATTGCGGATAATTTAATTCGTTCTGGCGCTATTGACATTGTGGTTATAGACTCGGTAGCCGCCTTAACACCAAAGAGCGAAATTGAAGGCGAAATGGGAGACTCTAAAATGGGACTTCATGCAAGATTAATGTCTCAAGCTCTTAGAAAGTTAACTGCTTCCATTAGTAAAACCAACTGTACCGTTATTTTCATTAACCAATTACGTGAAAAAATTGGAGTGATGTTTGGCAACCCAGAAACAACTACTGGTGGTAACGCTTTAAAATTCTACGCGTCTGTACGCTTAGATATTAGACGTTCTACTCAAATTAAAAATAGTAGTGGAGATGTTTCTGGTAACAAAACCAGAGTAAAAGTTGTTAAAAATAAAGTTGCCCCACCTTTTAAAATGGCTGAATTTGATATTATGTATGGTGAAGGTGTTAGTAAAGTAGGCGAAATTTTAGATATAGCCGTTGACAACGAAATTATAAAGAAAAGTGGGTCTTGGTTTAGTTATCAAGACACTAAATTAGGACAAGGTAGAGATGCCGTAAAAGCCTTAATAAAAGACAATCCAGAACTTATGGATGAATTAGAAGCTAAAGTTAGAGAAATTGTAGCTCCTTAAAAATTTTATAAAATCCCGATTAATTCGGGATTTTTTGTTTCTTCACGCAACCTTTCTACTCTTATAACATCTAGAGGGTGTAAACATGTATTTAACCCTAAAAAAATATTGCTATGAAAAGAGTTATTATGCTATGTTTGGCATTTGTTTGTTTTGCTTCATGTAGTGTTGATGATGATAATGTAAATTTTAGTTACGAAATTTTACCCGTTGAAAGTGTAGATATACCAACCGAATTTACGCTTGGTGAAGTATATCCTATTACTATTTCTTATTTTAGACCTTCAACTTGCTACGCATTTAACGATTTCTATTATTTAAAAGAACTTAATGAACGCACCGTAGCTCCAATAAATTATGTTTTTGATCGTGATGACTGTGAGACATTAGACAATGTACTTGTAGAACAGACATTTAATTTTATAGTTACCAGTAATGGTTCTTATACTTTTAAATTTTGGCAAGGTGAAGACAACGATGGCGAAAGTCAGTTTTTAACAATTGAAGTTCCTGTTGTAGAATAAGCAACTAAGTATTAATTAATACATGTTTTAAGTTTGAGTTTAAACCAACTCATAGAAAATTGTAAAATTAATGATACTAAAGCTCAGGGAGAATTATATAAGCTTTTTTCAAGTAAACTTTTCTCAATTTGCTTAAAGTATTCGCGCAACTATGCAGAAGCCGAAGACAACTTGCAAGATGCATTCCTTACAATTTTCAACAAAGTAGAACAATATAAACACAAAGGTTCTTTTGAGGGTTGGATGAAACGAATTACTGTAAACACTGTTTTGCAGCGTTACAGAAATGAAAAAGTATTTGATATTGTAAATGAAAATTCTATTGAAGAGGTTGAAGTTGATATTGAAGAGGACAACTTCTCCATAGATTATCTTTTACAAATCATACAAGAGTTACCAGATAGGTATAGATTGGTGTTCAACCTATATGTCTTGGATGGCTACTCACATAAAGATATTGCCGACATGTTAGATATAAATGTAGGCACATCAAAATCTAATTTAGCCAGAGCTAGACAGATTTTAAAAAAAAATATAGAAGATTATAAATTGTCCCAAAGTTTACAATCATTATAAATGAGTGATAAGAAACATATAGATAGATTGTTTCAGGAACGCTTTAAAGACTTTGAAGCTGCACCAAGTGATGCTGTTTGGAAGAATATTGAAGCTAACCTAAATAATAAGAAAAAGAAAAGACGCGTTATCCCAATTTGGTGGCGCTATGCGGGAGTAGCTGCTTTATTATTGCTTTTACTAACAGTTGGAGGTGTTTTTAATGGTAATGACGGCCAAAAGCCTATTGAGGTTGTAGATACTGAAAATCAACCTTCTAATAGTACCAATAATGCAGCTTCTGAAACGCCTGATAAATTAAATACCAGCACAAAAAATGTTGTCTCAAACGCTCAGGAAGAACAAGACCATATAAATGAGACTAACGAAATAGAACCTGAAGAAAAGCCAACCTATGCTAAGTCCAATGGTTCAACTTTGGTTACTACTAATTCATCGTCTTCAACTTCAACAACTAAAAATGAAAGCAAGACTCATGAAGATGCAAACCTTAATAAAAATAATGCTGCTATAGTTAATAAGACTTCTAAAGAATTTGATAAGACTCCTAATGAACCCAGTAAGGGTCTTGTTGCAAATAATGTAACTAAACAAAAGCAGAATGAAGATTCTTCAAATACTTTAGCGAATAATAATGGTAAGCCTCAAAACAATACATTTTTAGAAAATAAAGTTGAAGAGGTTGCTAAGACAAAAACAGAAGAGAACAAAGATTTAACTATTGAAGAAGCTTTAGAGAATAACAAAGAACTAATTGAAAATACAAAGAAACTTAAACGATGGACTTTAGCTGCCAATGCAGCTCCAGTATATTTTAACACCTTAGATCAAGGCTCTTCATTAGGACCTGGATTTGTGAATAACTCGAAAAGCGGTGAAGTAAATATGAGTTATGGTTTAGCGGCAACTTATGCTTTAAGCCATAAACTAAAAATTAGATCTGGTGTTAACAGAGTAAATTTAGGTTATAATACTAATAACGTAATTGAATTAAGAACAGCTGGTTTTAGTGCAAATAGAAGTTCCTTTAGTAACTTAGATGGGGTATCTGTTGAATCTAATAATGACAATATAGCATCAGATGGTAATGTCTCCATTGTAAGTGGTGCTAACTTGAGCAATGTACCAGAATCATTAAATTCTACGAGCACAACTCTTAATCAAGCTTTTGGTTATATTGAAGTACCTGTTGAACTACAGTATGCCATATCTACCCGTAAATTTGGAGTAAATGTAATTGGAGGTTTTAGTTCCTTCTTCTTGAATAACAATTCTATCTTTTCAGAATCTGAAACTGGTACAAGAACCTTTTTAGGAGAAGCTAGCAACCTTAATAAAATAAGTTACAGTGCAAACTTTGGTTTAGGTTTTAACTATAAGTTTACGGAAAAAATTGATTTAAACTTAGAGCCCATGTTTAAATATCAAATAAACACATTCAACAATACTTCCGGTAATTTTACACCGTTTATCATTGGTGTTTATACTGGATTCGCCATTAAATTCTAGGTTTTTGGTTAGATCTGGGTAATGGTTTTATAAGCTCAAACTATTACCAAAAAGCTGCTTCTTAAATGAAGCAGTTTTTTTATGAGTTAAATACCTCTAATTGGTTTAAAATGATTGCTCTTGCTTTAGTATTTAATGCCCTTGTATCGTCTATTGTTAATCCTTTTGTTTCTAAAAACTTATGGACTTTTACACGCATTTTACCAGGCCCGCCGCTAAAAAAGGTATAGGAAAAACGCTTTTTATTATCGGCAAAAGTTAAAGGCACAATTGGAATTTCATGGTTAATAGCCAATCTAAAAGCGCCGTCTTTAAAATCATCTAGTTCAATATGTTCTTCTGGCACACCTCCTTCAGGAAAAATACAAATGCTTAAACCTGATTTTAAACGCCTTTGTGCTCTTAAAAAAACCGCTTTCCTACTTTTTGCAGAACTTCTATCAACCAAAATACAAGTTCGTTTATAGAAAAATCCGAATAAAGGTATTTTGGCTAGCTCTTTCTTTCCAACAAACACAAAAGGATTTTTAACCGAGACTAACATTAACATTATATCGGCCATAGAGGTATGATTTGCAATAAACATATAACTCTTTCCTTTTTCTGGAATCTGTTCTCTTTTAAAAGATGTCCTGAACCCCATTCCTACCAAAATAAATTTTGCCCAAAATCTTGCCAATTTAAAAAAGAAGGGGTACCATGATTCTTTGGAAATAGATATTAATAGCACCGGAAACATTAAGAGAATGGGAAAGGCCACCAAAATATAAAACCAAATACGATATAGAATCCAGAAAATGTATTTAAAAACTTTCATTGCTTTCAAAAGTACATAATTGTATTGAGCAATTCTATTAAAAAAATTACCTTTGTCGCTTCACAAAAGCAAATTATGGCAAGAATACTTACCGGAATACAAAGTACAGGAACACCACATTTAGGAAACATTTTAGGCGCAATAATGCCTGCAATAGAAATGGCATCTAAGCCAGAAAATGATTCTTATTTGTTTATTGCAAACCTGCATACTTTAACACAAATTAAGGATGCAGAGGAACTACGTACCAACACCTACTCTGTTGCCGCCACTTGGTTAGCTTTTGGTTTAGATATTGAAAAAACAGTATTTTACAGACAAAGCGATATACCACAAGTAACGGAATTATCATGGTATTTAAGTTGCTTTTTTCCTTACCAACGTTTAACATTAGCGCACAGTTTTAAAGATAAAGCAGACCGATTGGAAGATGTAAACACCGGACTGTTTACGTACCCAATGCTAATGGCCGCCGATATTTTATTATATGATGCCGAAATTATTCCAGTTGGTAAAGACCAGTTACAGCATATTGAAATGACTAGAGACGTAGCCTCTAGATTTCATTCTAAAGTAGGTGATGTATTTGTTTTACCCGAAGGAAAAATACAGGAGCAAACCAAACTTATTCCTGGTATCGATGGTGAAAAAATGAGTAAAAGTAGAAACAATACCATTAATATATTTTTAACTGATAAAAAACTACGCAAGCAAATAATGTCTATTCAAACTGATAGCACACCTTTAGAAGAACCTAAAGATTGGAGTACTTGTAACTGCTTTGCTATTTATAGTTTGTTGGCTTCAGAAGCACAAATTGAGGACATGAAAGCCAACTACGAAAAAGGCGGTTTTGGATATGGACATGCGAAACAAGCTTTATTTGAATTAATTATTGAAAAATTTGCTACGCAACGCGAAAAATACAATCACTACATGAGTAATCTCGATGAGCTTACGAAAAATACAATCACTACATGAGTAATCTCGATGAGCTTGATAAAGCGCTTTCTGTTGGCGCAGAAAAGGCTAAGCTAGTGGCTAATGATGTTTTAAATAGAGTTAGGGAAAAAGTAGGGTATTAAACTATCTCAAACAATTTTCCTGGTAAAGGACGAACTACACCTTTTAATTCCATATTCAATAAGGTACTTGATACTTTAAAAATAGGGAGATTACAGTTTAAAGCTATACTATCCAGTAGCTCTTTGTTGTTTCCTTTTAAAAAGTTATAGATTAATTTTTCGGTATCATCTAATTCAACAAACAATTGCTTCTGTATAGACGGCATTTGTTTTTCTTCTTCCAATTGCCAATTTAACAGATAAGGAATATCTAATGGGTTCGTAAGCATGTGTGCATTTTGATGCTTAATTAAATTATTACAACCTATACTTTGAGAATCGGTTACTCTTCCTGGTACTGCAAAAACATCCCTATTATAAGAATTAGCAATATCTGCTGTTACTAAACTACCTCCTTTTTCTGCAGATTCTATTACAATTGTGGCTTCACTAACACCGGCAATAACTCTATTTCGTTTTAAAAAGTTATTTCTGTCAAAAGCATCAGAACTCCAAAAGTCCGAGAAGAAACCTCCATTTCCCTCAACATCTACCATGTACTTTTTATGTGTTTTAGGGTAGATTTGATTTAGTCCATGAGCTAAGCACCCTATGGTTTGTAAATTATGTTTAATTGCTGCTTTATGCGCAGTAATATCGGTGCCATAGGCAAAACCAGAAACAATAACTGGATTGTAGTGCGCCAACTGCTCCACCAAACTTTCACAAAATGCAATACCACTTGTTGTGATTTTCCTGGTTCCTACAATACTTATAATATGCTTGTTTCTTAAATCAATGGTCCCTGTTTCAAATAACAAAATAGGCGCATCTATACAGTGTTTTAGTTTTTCGGGGTAGTTATCATCTCTAAAAAACGAAACTTTAATGTTATTTTCTTTAATGAACTTAATTTCTTCTTCGGCTAATTTTAAATGATTAGAATCGTGAATTCCAGTAATTGTAACTTCACCAACACCATCAATTTTAAGTAAATTTTGCTTTTTTTCTTTTAAGACCGCTTCTGCAGAACCGCAAACTGCAATCAATTTTTTAGCGGTTATATCTCCAATATTAGGTACATGTTGTAGGGCTAAACGATAAAGTAGGTCTTTTTCGGTCATTCTATCTTATTGATTATGAATTTGAAATAAAAGAATTTCTGCAATGTTAATAAATAGTTAATAACTAATGTTTCTCGGTATCATTTTTTTTTAAATTTGCTTTATGCAACTAGAGACCTACATAAGCGATTTACTTTACAGATACGAGTGTGTTACAATTCCAGAATTTGGAGCTTTTTTAACACAACGTGCGTCTGCCACAATAGATAATTCTACTAATACATTTAAAGCCCCAAGTAAGAGTATTTCTTTTAATGAGCAAATACAGAAAAATGACGGGTTGTTGGCTCACTATATCGCAGATGTAGAGAAAATTCCTTTTGAGGTTGCTAATAAAAAGATAGATAAACGCGTAAAGCTTTTAAAATCTTATTTAATACAAGGCGAAACGCTTACTTTCAAAAACATTGGTGATATTACTTTAAATAATGAAGGTAAGATAGTTTTTGAACCTACCTATCAGTTAAATTATCTAACAGATTCATTTGGGTTATCTCAGTTTGCTTCACCAGTTATAACTAGAGAGGTGTATAAAAAAGACGTTGAAGCTATTGAAAAGGTAGTGCCTATTACTGTAACTGCAGAAAAGCGTAAATCAAGGCCTTATTTAAAATATGCGGCAATAGCTTTAATTGCTCTTACGGTTGGTGGATTAGGTGGATCTAAGTACTATATAGACAGTATTGAAAACCATAATAAACTAGCTCAAGAGCAAGCAGATGATATTTTAGAAAATAAAATTCAACAAGCTACTTTTAATTTAAATCCCTTACCAGCTATTACCTTAAATGTAAGTAAACAAACTGGTAATTATCACATTATTGCTGGGGCATTTAGAGTTGAGGATAATTGTAATAAAAAAATTAAACAACTTAAAGAGAGCGGGTTTAAAGCCAGAAAAATTGGTGTAAACAAATATGGCTTACATGAAGTTGCTTACGGCAGCTATGAGACAAGATTGGAAGCAAATAGAGCCTTGGCTTCAATAAAAAAATCACACAATAAGGATGCGTGGTTAAAAGTTGATTATCATAGCAATTCTAATGCCAACAAACCAAAATATAATGCTGGCAATAGCTCTAAAGTGAATACAGAGACTCTTGAAGTTCGTGAGCTATTGAATGAGAATGAATTCACATATAATGAAAGCCCTAATATTATTCAAATTCTTAAAGGTGTTACTACCGTAGAAGATGGCTTTTATAATGTCTTGGCATCTTATCCGACTATAGAAAAGAGAGATGAGTTTATATCCTTTCTAGCATCTAAAGGTATTAATGCCAATTTCTTCTTAGATTCTAATACTGGCAAGTATTTTATCTACCATAAAGATTTCGATGATATTTTAGCTGCCAAAGCGTCTATAGAATTAAACAAAGCACTTTATAAAGACCTAAAGGTTGCTATTGTTAAGGTTGAAAATTAATTTCTCCTTTTTCAATTAATTTATAAGTAGAATATAGCTTGTCTATATTTTTATGCCATTTCTTTATCTTTAATAGTACCTTTGCACAAATTTTTTCTATGGAATCAAAAACACCAGAACAGTCAAAAACGGTACTTACAGATTTGGTTTTACCAAGTGAAACTAACCCATTAAATAATCTTTTTGGTGGTGAATTATTAGCCCGAATGGATAGAGCTGCTAGTATTGCAGCAAGACGTCATAGTAGACGTATTGTGGTTACAGCTTCTGTTAATCATGTGGCATTTAATAGAGCAATTCCTTTAGGAAGTGTAGTTACTGTTGAAGCTAAAGTTTCTAGAGCGTTTAGATCTTCTATGGAAATCTATATTGACGTATGGACCGAAGATAGAGAGTCTGGTGAGAAAACAAAGGCTAACGAAGCCATTTACACTTTTGTTGCTGTAGATGAAACAGGAAGGCCTGTGGCCATTCCAGAACTTACACCAGAAACAAAACTTGAAAAAGAACGCTTTGATGCGGCACTTAGAAGAAAGCAATTAAGTCTATTGTTAGCTGGTAAAATGAAACCAAATGAAGCTACCGAATTGAAGGCTTTATTCGTTGATTAAACGTTGCCATTTTATTCCATATTATAGGTAAGCCTTTCTAAGTATTGACAGCTAGAATTAAACCTTTTCTCATTGCGCAAGTCTTAATAGCATTATAAACCCCAACGCATATTGCTATGAAATGAGCCCTAACAACTAATTGAGATATACCTCAACATGTTTCATGGCGAATTACATCTGGCAATTCAAGAACAATAAACTTAAACAGATGAAAACTTTTGTTATTTTAATTTCGGCATTTTTAGTATTCAATTTAACATCTTGCGCAACGCATGTAAAGGCAAGACCTGCTGCTACTAAAGTTACTATTATAAAAACACCACCAAGACATTACAAAATTGTTAAGGTAAGAGGTAAGCGCTATTACTTCTGGAATGGTAACCACTATAGAAAAACAAGAAAAGGTTATGTAATTACTAGAGTTTAGATTTACATTTTATATATCCAGTTGGCAGGATTTTCCTTGGCAACACCTTTTGATATTCTAAACCAAAGAAGTGTTTCTCCATTTGAAGTATTGGTAAACACTTCTCCTAAGGCTTGTTTTGTTTTTACTTTATCTCCCTGTTTCACATAAATTTTAGATAAATTCTTATATGTGGTAACGTAACTACCATGGCGAACAATTACTCCGGGAGATGAGTTCTTGGTTTTAAAAACTGCGATTACCTCTCCATCAAAAACAGATCTTGCCTTTGCTCCTTTAGGCACAGCAATACGCACACCACTACTTTTTATGGTAACATTTCTATCAATAGATGATGGTTGAGTTCCAAATCGTGTTTTTATATACATTTTTTTGTCTACTGGCCAGGGAAGTTTTCCTTTGTTCGATAAAAAATTCGAAGCAAGAGCCTTGTCCTCTGGAGTTAAAGAAAAACTCTTTGAAGATGTTGAAGATGCCTTTCCTTTATTAGAATTTGCAATAGCTGCGCTAATAATTTTGTCTATTTCCCGATCTATACGTTCTGCCTCACGCTGTTTTTTTCGAATTTGGGCTGTGTATTTAGAAAAATCTTTCCTAATAGAAATCATTAATTCTTCATGTAACTTTCGCTCTGCTTGTAACGATTTTTGATTGCTTCTATTCTCTGCTACCAGCACTTTTTTCTCTTCTTGCTGCTTAAGTAAATCTTTATTTAGAGCTTGTAGTTCTAAGGTCTTATTTTTTATAGCCTCGCCTTGTTCCTTTTGATGATTTGCATACTGCTTTATGTATTGCAATCTCTTATACGCCTGTTTAAAGTCGTTAGATGATAGCAAAAACATGATTCTACTATGCTGGTTTTTACTTTTATAAGATTTAACCACCATTGCCGCATAATCCTCTTTAAGTTGCCTTAATTCATCTCTAAGCCCCGTTATCTTCTTTTGGTTGTTATTAATTTCTCTATTAATCAAATTAGCTTGCTGATTAGTGATTTTTATTAAATTATCTAGAACACTAATCTTATAACTATATTCTTCAATTTGAGATAACTCTGACTTTTCCTTAGACTTGTTTTCAGATCTAAGCTTGTTTATTTCTTGTATTTCTCTTAGGATCTCCTTGCGCCTAGTTTCTAACTCCTTTCGCTTATTACCATTTTGAGCAAAAACCATTGAACTGCATAACAACGCAATTATTAAAATTAAAGATTTATGTGAATTTATGTGTTTAATCATTAAAGTTTAATCTCTTTATAGCCTGAAGGAATTTTAAAAGGGAATCTTAATTCTTCATTTAAAGTAACATTTTTAAACTCTAAGCCCACAATTAGTTCTTCATTTTTTTCTACTGCAATAACTTTTACTTTTTGCGGCAAAATTTGATCTTCTACCTTTTGATGTGCTTCGTAATCTATTTGTAAATGCCTAAACTCTTTTGGCTGCGATATCTGTTGAGATTTCACCTTAAAAAGTGCTGGGTCTAATAAAAAGAAAATCTCGAATAATTCACGTTGCTTTTTTGGTTGAAGTATATATAAACTGTCCTCTAAAGACACCTTGTAATTATCATCTTTTAAATTAAATATAGCATCGCCCATTAGTAGATTTTGAACTTTATAAAAGTCTAATTCTGTACCTAACAAACCACTTAAATAAGCATAGTCTCCTTCAAAATACGTTTTATCTAATTTATTATAAAAACTAACCTTATCTGGAGTTACAAGTGCTTTTACAATTGAAAAAGGAGCGCTTATCCAAAGGGCCTCATCTTTTTTAGCTCTAAAACTTACTGAATGGCTTTGAGATTTACCATCTGCACTATAATTTATTTTTAATGTAGATTTTAGCGTCTTAAACTCTGGGCTTTGCTTTGAATTTTCTTTAATTAATTGTCTAGATGACAAATTGTAATTTGCATCTCCAGCAGTAACTGTTTTTGCAGACTTACAACTAAACAATAGTATTGAAAATAGTAAAAGAAAGATTGGGGTACGTAATTGCATTAATTTGTATTTTGTAATTGCTTAGCCTTATCACTAAACGTTTTTGCTTTATTTGTATTGTTTAATAGGGTATATGCCGTGCTTAATTGAAAGTAAAAATCCGATTCCATTTTGGAATCATCAATAATATAATCTAACCCAATTTCTAAAGTATCTATGGCACTTTGTGGCTGGTTTAACTTATTATAAGACACACCATTTATTAAATACAATAGAGGCTGTGATGGGTAATTTTCTAAAGCTTTACTACTTTTAGAATTAGCTAATTCAAAATTCTCTAAATCAATATGCAAAAGCAATACATTTTTTAAAACGCCAAAGTTATTTGGCTCTAAATTCAATGCTGCCTCAAAGTTTTCTAAGGCCTTTGCTTTGTTTTGCTTGGCTAAGTAATATTGTCCTAACTCTATTAAAGTTTTGCTATTATTTACACTTTCAACTAAGGCTGTAGCTTCCATTAAATCTTCTTCATACTTTGGATTCTTGCCTACAAAACTGATAAAATCTGCCAATACCTTTAATTTTGCATCAGGTTTTATTTTTGTACTCTTAATAACAGTTTTCATAGATGATATGGCCTTTTCAGCATCATTATCGTCTAAATAAAACTTGTATAAGGCTAAATGAACCAACTCCGATTTAGGATTTACCCTCAATAACTCCTTGGCAGTTTCAAAAGCTTTCTTTTTTTGATTGTTTTCGCTATACCTGTAAATGAGAGCAAGGTAATTAGACTCTTTATCTGGATTGGTATCTAACCGATCTTCTAAATTTTTGATTTGATCCTTTTTCCGTCCGGTTAGCGCGTATACTCTATTTCTCAATCTATCTCTAGACATAGAGATACCATGTTTATCATCTAGCTCGTCTAATATCTTTAAAGCATCATTGTATTTTTTCATCCTAACATAAAGTGAGGCTAAATCCTCTTTATAATCTGGATGATACTGCACTAATTGCTTAACTGTTTTTAGAGCATTGTCATAATCATTTTGAGATACGTAAAAGCCATAAAGCTCATCTAAAAACCATTCATTTTCAGGGTCTTTATCTATTGCCTTTTTAAAAGCATCTTCTGCTTCTCCAAAATTTTTAAGTTTAAAATAGCACTTACCCAATTCAAAATACAACACAGGCACAGCTCCGTCTAACTCAATACATTTACGAAATGATTCTACCGCTCTATCAAAATTTTCAATACCCTTCTGCTTCATACCTTCGTAGAAATTCTCCTGAAACTCATCTTCAAAGTTACCCAAATCGTCATCTGGTTTTTTATTGAAGTCAACCTGAGCCATTGAAAAATTCGGGATAACAAAGACTCCAAAAAGAATGATGACAATATGTTTAAATCTACTAATCATAAACTTTTTTCATTAACAGGTCTGCAGTTACTTCAAATTTTTCTAGAACTTCGATACTTTCACATGCATTTCTCATAGCGTCCCTATACGTATTAGCTTCTAAGGGAAGATTTTTTCCTGCGTTTTCAAAGGTTTTCTTACTAGGCCATTGCGCATAAGCAATGAAAAGTAAAGGCTCTTTTTTATGCAATCTAGAGCCTAAACTTCCTTCATACTGATATATTAATTTAGTTAATGCACGCCAAGATTCTAAAAAAGACGACTCTTCATTAGACTTTACTTTAAAAGCGTACATAACTACATACATATAAAAAATTCTATTCTAAAACGGAATAATCTCCAATACTAATACTAGTAAAGTTGCCGTTGTACTTTACATTATTGCCAATCATAGCATTATCTAAATTAGCATTTTTAATTGAGGTATTAGTTTGAATTAAGCTGTTTTTAACACTAGAGTCCTCAATAACAGTGCCATTCCCAATTGATACATTAGGACCTATTTCACTATTTGATATTACTACGTTTTCACCAATAAAACAAGGTTCTATGATATTAGAATTCTCTAGTTTTACGGAAGAGGCAACCAATTGTTCTTCACCATCTGCCTTTAAAAAATTAAGCATCTTACCATTGGTTTCAACTGTAATAGCTTTATTTCCACAATCCATCCATTCATCAACTGTTCCAGTTTTAAATATTTTACCTTCTGCCATCATACGTTTAATACCATCATTTATTTGATATTCACCACCGTTCATAACATTTTCATCTAAAACTTCTTGAAGTTTGTCTTTTAAAACGGCAACATCTTTGAAGTAATAAATGCCTATGACAGCTTGGTCGCTTACAAAAGTTTCTGGTTTTTCAACTAACTCAACAATTTCATTATTATCATTAAGCTTTACTACACCATAAGCCTCAGGGTTTTCTACTTGCTTTGTCCAGATTACACTATCCGCTTCTGCGTCTAAGTCAAATTCCGCACGAATTAAAGTATCTGCATAGGCTATTACAGCTGGTCCAGATAATGATGGTTTAGCGCACATAATTGCATGCCCTGTACCAAGAGGTTTATCTTGCCTATAAATTGAGGCTTTAGCTCCTAAACCTTCTGCTAGCGCTTCTAAGCTTTTAACAACATCATCTCCAAACCAAGCAGGATCACCTAAAACAAAGGCTACCTCCTCAATAGGTTGTTTTAAAACTTTAGCAATATCTTTTACTAAACGGTGAACAATAGGCTGACCAGCAACCGGTATTAATGGTTTTGGAACAGTTAAACTATGTGGTCTTAATCGGGAGCCACGACCCGCCATTGGGACTATAATTTTCATGATATATGCCTGCGAAAGCAGGTATCTTTTTTAGGTTAATATTTATATTCTTAATTTATTAAAATTCAGATTCCAATTTTCAGTTAAGTCTATCCAATTGGGGTTCATGTCTTCTATTAGATCAATTTTCCAATCTCTTTTCCATTTTTTAAACTGTCTTTCTCTAATTTCAGCTTCACTTCCATTTTCAAATTCTTCAAAATAAACAAGTTTATCACAATTATATCTTGCTGTAAAAGCCTTTGGATAAACTTTTAACTTATGTTCTTTAACTCTTTCATCAATACTATCTGTAACTCCAATATATAAAACGCCGTTAGGTCTATTTGTCATGATATATACATACCAGTGTTTCATGCTTTCTGCTAAGAGATTCCTGTTTTCACAGGAATTTATTTAACACCCGTGCTTCCAAAACCTCCTGATCCTCTATCTGTAGAAGATAATTCTTCCACTTCTAACCATTCAGCACGTTCATGTTTGGCTATTACCAATTGCGCAATACGCTCTCCATTTTCAATTGTAAAATCTTCATTAGAAAGATTCACTAAAATAACGCCTATTTCGCCTCTATAATCGGCATCTACGGTTCCTGGAGCATTTAGTACTGTAATACCTTTTTTAGCTGCTAAACCGCTTCTAGGGCGTACCTGAGCCTCAAATCCAATGGGTAACTCAATAAACAATCCTGTTTTTATAATTGTTCTTTCTAAAGGTTTTAATGTAAAGGCTTCATCAATATTTGCTCTAAGATCCATTCCTGCTGAAGCAATAGTCTCATAATGCGGCAAATTATGACTTGATTTATTAATAATTTTTATCTGCATGTTATCTTTTTAATAATTGTTTTATCTGATTTTTTTCTGAAAACCAAAGAACACCCAAAAATACAATTAACAGCGAAATTCCCACTATATAATTGGCTCTAAATTGATAGAAGGATATTGCTGAAAATATAGTGGATAGCATAAGATACAATCCGATTTTTTTTAGGTTGTATGGTATCGGATAATATTTTCTTCCGAAGTAAAATGAGAGTAGCATCATAATAGCGTAAGCAGCTAAAGTAGCTACCGCCGAAGCCTTATAACCGTACTTTGGAATAAAAACAACATTTAATACAAGAGTTATTATAGCTCCAATAATTGAAATATACGCTCCAAATTTAGTTCTATCGGTTATTTTATACCAAACTGATAAGTTGTGATAAATGCCCAAGCAAAAACTAGCTACAAGAAGAATTGGTACTATCCACATAGCTTCCCAGTAAGCTGAATCTCCAATAAATATTATTTTTAAAATATCTGCAAAAACCACAACGCCTAATAAAATTAAAGATCCCAAAGCAACAAAAAACTCTAAAATCTTTGCATAATTTTTTTGTGGATTTTCTGCTTTAGCATGACTAAAAAAGAACGGTTCAATCCCTAATCTATATGCAGTTGCAAATAGTGTCATAAACAACGCTAGTTTATAACATGCAGAATACATTCCTATTTGAGTTTTAGCAACTCCTACTGGCAGTAACTTATTTAATAAAATACGATCAAATGTTTCATTAATTGAAAAAGCAACACCAGCAATCAAAACAGGTAATGCGTATCTAATCATTTGTTTCCAAAGAGATATATTGAAAGTATACCTAATTTTAAAATAGAAAGGCAACATGAAAACTAATGTAACCGCACTAGCAATTAAATTAGCTATGAATATATAATTTACTTCAAAGTTTGGTCTATAAATGCTATCAAAGATTGAATTCCCTAAAGCTAATTCTTTTAACCAAAGTAGTAAAAACAGGTTTAGGCCAAGATTAATTACAACATTTAAAATTTTAATGACTGCATATCTGATAGGTTTAGCATTAGCTCTTAACCAAGCAAAAGGGATGATTACAAGAGCATCCAATAACAAAATCCAAATAACCAGATTAATATATTCAGCTTTAACAGCTACCAAATCAGCAATTTGTTCCTGAAAAACAATAGCCAAAAAGAAAAATAAAATGGACGTTATGATTAATGATATCGCTGATGTTCCAACAACCTCAGATTTATCTTCTTCCTTATTGAAAAACCTAAAAAAAGCGGTTTCCATACCATAAGCAAGAATTACATTAAATAAAACGAAATAGGAATAAATTAAAGAAACATCACCATAATCTGCAACAGATTTTAAGACACCTTTGCCAGTGTGCAATCTCACTAAAAGAAAACTTAACATTCTAGGAAGCACAGTTGCTAATCCATAGATAAAAGTCTGTTTAAATAATGTTTTTAGTCCGCCCAACTAGTTCTTTTTATCTCGCTAAAATAACTCTTTTACATCATATTAAACAAAGATAAGCTCTTGCTACATAGGAACATCTAATGAATTATTCGATGCTCTTTTAGAAATGTTAGAAATTTTGAAGTATTTTGTCTTATTTCCATCTTTATAACTTACTACACATTCATTCCTTTCCAGCTCAAACGGTATTCTAGTTATTTTGGGCATAGTGTTATTGTACTCTTGTGTAGAGTCAGAACTCATAACAATATCTTTTTGCATTGTATTTTTATCCGTTTTAAACTTCCCAAAGAAAGTATTACCGTCCTTTAATGTTAGTTTAGCCTGCTTACCTCTAAAATAAACGCTATCAAGAACTATAGCATTAGTTTTAGAATTTAATACCAAAAACAAATTAAGTCCAGAACCCATTCCCCTTGCAGGGTTAGACCATTCTTTATAATAAGCTTCTTTAATATCAACTGGTGCTTCACTTTCAAGCCCCTTTTTTACACTTCCACATTGCGAAAAACTCATCATAACTAATAACATTAAAGCGAAAAATAGTAGTTGTTTTACTTTTAGCATAATTTAAATTGTGTTGTTTAAAGATAGTAAATACAAAATGGATGCCATATTTTAAATTAATCAACTTTACTTAACTCTTTTATAATGCTAAGTTCTTTAAGAATTTGTTTTCCTATGAAAAATGCCAAAACAACCAGAACAATAATTCCTGATACTACTACATACAAGTAAAAACCATAAGAAAGTTCTTGTTTAAAAAGCGGCAGTAGCATAAAAAACCCAAAAGTGTACAGAACAAATATAACAGGTGTTGCTATGTAATGCGTTTTTATTCTATTTCTATAATGGGTAACAACGTTCTCTTTGAAAGTTTTAGAATTAATGGTTGCTTTTATCTTATTCAATTTAAAAACACTTAATGTTTCTATAAAAACTCTACTCAATAAAGCACCTACCATTAATATTAGTGCTGTAATTACTGTATTATTCCTGTAGGCTGCTATGTAAAAAAAGAAACCCATAAGTATTACCGCAGTAATAGTTAAAATCAGGATGGTAATCTGCCTTTTTTTCTTCAAAAGAGTAGCAGTTTTTATAATTTCTGAAGCTCCATTATGTGGTATAGTACCTTGTGGTTGTTCGCTCCATTGCGATTTTAAATCTTCAAAATTTATCATTTTTTTACGCATTTAGTTAATTCATTTTTAATTCTGTGTATCCTTACTCTAATAGCTTGGTGACTTATACCCATTATTTCAGCTATTTCTTTTTGAGGTATTCCTTCAAGTTCTAATAAAATTATACTCTTACTCTCTTTGTTTAAGAAACTAATGCATTCATACAATTGCTTTAATTTAAATTCCTTTTCCGCACTAGAATCATTATCAATTTCTAAGTCTTTAACCTCTCCTAAAACCTTTAACGTTTTTTTCTTTCTTAGATTAAGCAAACATGTATTTACAGCTATTCTATAAATCCATGTAGAGATGTTAGACTCACTTCTAAAGGATTTTAAGTTCTCCCAAACTTTAATAAAGACATCTTGAGCCAAATCTTTTGCCAACATGCTGTCTCCGTTCGAATAACCTAAACAAAGTCGCAAAACTTTGTTGTAGTTAGCATTGTAAAGGTCTTCAAATTTAGATTCTATGTTTTTCATATAGACCTATAGCATTTCTGTTTTAATTGTATTTAAAAACCATTCTGGTTGATCAAACATAATAAAATGTGCGGCATCCTTAGCAAATGTAATTTTGTAGTTTTTTAGGTTTTTATATTGCGCTCCATATGTGTTTTTCACCGTATTTTCTCCGTAAGGATGTGTTGCAGCTAACACTAACACGGGTACCTCTATTTTTGAAATAGCCTCTCTTAAATCTAATTTAAGTAAGTCTGTATAACCATAAACATATGTTTCTCTATCTGCGTCTAATATCCATTGTTTTATCTGCGGCTGTTTTTGTTTATTTAAACTCATAGCTGTTGCAAATTGATTGGCCATTGCATCAAATTGTGTTTCATTCATTTCCAGTAATTGTTTATTGTATGGATTATCATAAACAATATGATCTTTATTAAAATTGGGCATCATTAAGGCTCCAACAGATGGTAAAGCATCCACCACAATTATCTTCTTAAAAGTATTATTCTCGGTGGCTAACCATAGCGCTATTGATCCTCCCAAACTATGGCCAATTAGCGTACTACTTTCTAATTTATTTTCAGAAATATAATTACTTATCCCTTCTTTAACTTTTGGCAACCAAGGTTTTTCAATTGCGGGCACACCTCCAAAACCGGCCAATGTAAAAATGTGGCATTCTTTCGTTTTTGACAACTCTTCTACCAATGCATTCCAAACATCTCCCGTACACGTAAACCCAGGAAATAATAATACAGGTTCTCCTTTTCCAACTACTTTTACTTCAAACGCTTTTGTTGTTTGAGCATATAATGTTGTATTTAATAAAATAATAGCTACTACAAGTGTTCTTCTAATTGTTTTCATGTTATTTATTTTTAACTAATTTCCCTTTAGATACAAATCGGAAAAAATGTTACATGAAAAATTTAAAAAAATAAAAAAGCCTTACTTTTTCAAGTAAGGCTAGTATATATTAATGTGCTAAAAACGAGTTAGCGCTATACCTAATTATTTAAAGCTTCTGCACCACCAACAATTTCTAAAATTTCATTGGTAATAGCAGCTTGACGTGCTTTGTTATAAGTTAATTTTAATTGATCTCTTAACTCTGTAGCGTTGTCTGTAGCTTTATGCATTGCAGTCATACGTGCACCATGTTCACTGGCAAAAGAATCTCTAATACCCTTAAACAATTGTGTTTTTAAAGATTTAGGAATTAGTTGCTCAACGATTTCAACTTTTGAAGGCTCAAAAATATAATCAGCATTACTGTTACCTTCACCTTCAACAGGTACTATAGGTAAAAATTGTTCTGTAGTGACTATTTGAGTCGCTGCATTTTTGAATCTGTTATAAACAAGCTCAATTTTATCGAACTCACCAGCAACAAACTTATCCATTAATGCTTGAGCAATTGCTGCAACATTATCAAAAGTTAAATCATCAAAAACATCACTATGATTGGCAATGATTTGATTTGATTTTTTAAATCCGTCATTAGCTTTTTTACCAATGGTTACATACGCCACCTCTTGGTTAGCATATGTTTCATTAGTTAATCTAGTAACTTCTTTAATAATGTTAGAGTTAAAAGCACCACATAAACCTCTATTAGAAGTAATGGCTACGATTAGTACCTTTTTAACATCACGTTGTGCAGCAAATTTGCTTCCAGAATCTCCGTCTAAAGTTGCACTTAAACTTTGTAAAAGTTCAGTTAACTTATCTGAGTAAGGACGCATTGCTGTAATAGCATCTTGAGCCTTCTTTAACTTTGCAGCCGATACCATTTTCATGGCACTGGTTATCTGCATTGTAGAAGACACCGATGATATTCTGTTACGTATTTCTTTTAGATTCGCCATATTTTCCTCTCCTAACCTCTCCAAAGGAGAGGGATTGATTAGTTAAAATATAAAATTAACCTCTTTTAAATTTCTCCCCCGTGGGGAGATTAAGAGGGGATTATGCACTATATTTTGCTGATAAGTCTTTACAAACGCTAGTTAAAGTATCTGTAACTTCATCAGTTAATTTTCCTGATTTAAGTGTATCTAAAACATCTCTGTGTTTAGCATTTAAGAATTCGATAAATTCAGTTTCAAATTCTTTTACTTTCTCTACAGGAACATCTTTTAATAAATTCTTAGATCCAGCATAAATAATTGCTACCTGATCTTCTACAGTAAACGGATCGTTCTGAGCTTGCTTTAAGATTTCTACGTTACGTTTACCTTTCTCAATTACATTAAGTGTAGCAGCATCTAAGTCTGAACCAAACTTAGCAAAAGCCTCTAACTCACGGAATTGAGCTTGATCTAACTTTAATGTACCTGCAACTTTCTTCATTGATTTAATCTGAGCCGAACCACCTACACGAGATACCGAGATACCTACGTTAATTGCAGGACGAACACCTGAGTTAAATAAATCCGATTCTAAGAAAATCTGACCATCTGTAATAGAGATTACGTTTGTTGGGATATAAGCAGATACGTCACCAGCTTGAGTCTCAATAATTGGTAAGGCTGTTAAAGAACCTCCACCTTTTACGATTGGTTTTAAAGACTCAGGAAGATCGTTCATATTCTTAGCAATATCATCATCTGCAATCACTTTTGCCGCACGCTCTAATAATCTTGAGTGTAAGTAGAAAACGTCTCCAGGATACGCCTCACGTCCCGGTGGACGACGTAATAATAAAGATACCTCACGGTAAGCAACAGCTTGTTTAGATAAATCATCATAAACAATTAAAGCTGGTCTACCAGTATCTCTAAAATACTCACCAATTGCAGCACCTGCAAATGGAGCGTATACCTGCATTGGAGCAGGATCTGATGCATTAGCCGCAACAATTACTGTATACGCTAAAGCTCCTTTTTCTTCTAATGTTTTTGCAATACCTGCTACTGTAGATGCTTTTTGACCTACGGCAACATATACACAGAATACAGGCTCACCTGCATCATAAAATTCTTTTTGATTTAAGATGGTATCAATACAAACTGTAGTTTTACCAGTTTGTCTATCTCCAATTACCAACTCACGTTGCCCTCTACCTACTGGAATCATAGCGTCAATAGACTTAATTCCTGTTTGCATTGGCTCATCAACTGGTTGACGGTAAATAACACCAGGAGCTTTACGCTCTAATGGCATTTCGTAAAGGTCTCCACCAATAGGTCCTTTACCATCAATCGGGTTACCAAGTGTATCAACAACACGTCCAACCATCTCTTCTCCTACTTTAATAGAAGCAATTCTTTCTGTACGCTTAACTGTTGCACCTTCTTTAATCTCTTTAGAAGGACCTAATAATACTACACCAACGTTATCTTCTTCAAGGTTTAATACAATACCTTCAAGACCGTTTTCAAACTCAACTAACTCGCCATACTGCGCATTAGATAATCCATAAACACGTGCAATACCATCACCAACAGTTAACACAGTTCCCACTTCTTCTAACGAAGCGGATGCTTCAAATCCTGCCAGTTGTTGCTTTAAGATTGCTGATACTTCAGCTGGTTTTACTTCTGCCATCTTTTTATTTGTTTAGATAAAACTATCCCTAGTTTAATGAAAATTCTCTTTTTAAATTGTTTAATTTGTTTAGAACACTAGCATTAAACTGCTTGTCTCCTATACGTAAAATAAAGCCTCCTATAATATTCTCGTCTACAATATTCTCTACTTCTACAGCTTTATTTGTAAGTTCTTTAATCTTAGCTAATACTTTTATTTCAAGATCTTTAGTCATTGGCACAGCAGTTGTAACTTTAGCTACTTCTTTACCGTTAAGCTCATCAAATAATACAGAGTATTTTTGAGCTACATCACCTAAAACATCTATTCTTTTATTAGCTATTAATAGATTGAATAATTCAGAACTTATTTTATTAATCTTTGGAAAAATTTGAGAAAGCGCTGCACTTTTAACTTCTGCCTTAATAACAGAACTCTTTAGTACTTGATCTAACTCGTCATTTTCAGCAATAGTTTTAGCTATAGCAATCATATCATTATTTACAGCTTCTGCTGCCTTTTGATCACTTGCTAAACTAAGCGCTGCTTTTGCGTAACGTATTGCTGCTCTAGCCATTCTTTATTAATTTAAAGTTGCTTCACCTAACATAGACTCTACTAATTTTACTTGTTTGTCTTTATTAGATAATTCTTCTCTTACTACTTTTTCTGCAATCTCAATAGATAAGTTAGCAACTTGAGATTTTAATTCTGATATCGCAGCTTTCTTTTCAGTTTCAATAGCAGCTTGAGCTTGCTCCATTAGTTTTGCAGCAGCTGAATTTGCTTCTTCCTTAGCATCCTCAATCATTTTGTTCTTCATCTCACGAGCTTCTTTAAGCATCTCATCTCTTTCAGCTCTTGCTTCGTTTAATAACCTTTGATTATCAGCTTGAAGATTTTCCATTTCCTTTTTAGCATTCTCAGCAGAATCTAATGCATTTTGGATACCTTCCTCTCTTTTTTCAACAGCCTCAAGTATTGGTTTCCAAGCAAACTTTCTTAATAAAAGTACTAAACCAACAAATAAAACTAATTGCCAAAAGAATAAACCAATTGAAAACTCATTAATTAACTTTTCCATTTATATATCTATGTTTTTAATAAATATTAATTTTTAAAAAACAGCTTTAACCAACCGTTAAAGCTGTTTTTACATTTCTTAAGCTGCAAATAAAGCAGCAAATCCAATACCTTCAATAAGTGCAGCTGCGATAAGCATTGCAGTTTGGATTTTTCCAGAAGCTTCTGGTTGACGTGCAATAGCATCCATTGCAGATCCACCAATTTTACCGATACCTAAACCAGCTCCGATAACGATTAAACCAGCTCCGATAATGTTTGGAATTGTCATAATGTATATATATTAAAATTAAACATTCAAATTTTTAGTGGTCGTGGTGTTCTTCTACAGCCGACCCAAAATATAAAGCAGATAACATTGTAAAAATATACGCTTGTAATGCTGCTACTAAAAGTTCTAATAATGATAAAGCGAAAGCCAAACCAAATGACAAAGAACTACCTATCCAGTTTTTGAAAATAAACATTAAACCTATAATGCTCATTAATACAATATGACCAGCCGTAATGTTTGCATACAAACGAATCATTAATGAGAAAGGTTTAATAATAGTACCTAACAATTCTATAGGTGCTAAAATTATTTTCATTGGAGTAGGAACACCTGGCATCCAGAAAATGTGACCCCAGTAATTTTTATTAGCTGTAAATGTGGTTAAAAAGTAAGTTATTAAAGCTAATGCTAAAGTTACAGCTATGTTATTTGTAACGTTTACACCAAGCGGTGTTAAACCTAATAAGTTTATAATCCATATAAAGAAGAATACAGTTAATAGATACGGCATGTATCTTTTGTATTTCTTCTTTCCAATATTCGGGATAGCAATATCATCTCTAATGTAAAGAATAATTGGCTCTAAGAACCTACCCATTCCTTTAGGAAGCGCTCCCTTTTTATACTTCTTAGCCATTCTGCTAAACATAAAGAACATAAGCAATGCAACCAAGAATATTGTAAATACATTTTTAGTAATTGAAAAATCTAAAGGCTTCTCGTTTGTTGCATGATGGTGGTCATCATAATTTATAGTCCCAGAGGCATCTGTTTTATAAATTTTACCGTGAAAAGACTTGTAGTAATTCCCATCTACTTCTGCTACAGATTCTCCATGATGCAATTTAGATGATGAGAACACTTTTAAACCATTGTCCCATAAAATAACTGGTAAAGGAAAACCAATGTATTTATGTTCTCCAGACTCAGTAGTATATGATGTTAAACTAAAATCATATGAGTCTAATAAGTGGTGATTTATATATTCCTTTATTTCAGTTTTAATGTCACCTTCTCCTCCTTTTTTAGTCTCTTCTTTTGCAAAAGACATTGTGGTAACAAACAAAAAAAACAAACAAATTGTTTTCAAAGAAAAACTATTTCGCATATCACTCGTTTAAATAGTGGCTTAAAAATCGGTGCAAAGGTATGCTTTTATATCAAAAGCAAAAAACAAATTTTAATATTATTTACTTTACTGTAGTTTAACTATTTATAAGCATCTAAACTAGCCAGAATCTTAGATAGTATAACGCATTCAACAACAAGGCAAACCGCATAAGGAATAAAGAAAGTTAAAAACTCTAATCTGCTTAAATCACCATCAGAATTATATGTGGGATAAAAAAGAATAAAAAAGGCACCAAACTTAAGTAAACTGGCTACCATAAATATAAATCCTAATTGGTCTTTAAGTTTATTTTTTAAAAAGAAAAGTAAGTAAATAACAATATAGGCCATTAAAAGATTCATGCAATAAGCATAAACCAGTTCGTAAAAATCAACTGGACTACCAAAAACACTATTTAATCCAAAGTGTATTAAGAAAATAACGGCGGCAATAAAAAAAAGAACTAGAGACTTTAAAACAACCTGTTTGAGTGTCACGGATTTAACCTATTAATTTGTTTAAGCACTGCATAAAGAGCTATTGCAACACCAACTAATGTGCATATAATTAGAAAAGCTTTTCCGGAATTGTTATAGGTAGCATCCAACCATTTCCCTAACATAACAAATAGGTAAATGGTTAATCCCATCTGAATAGCAATTCCAGATAAGGCAGCTATTTGTTTAAGCTGTTTTTTCGGCTCCTTGTCTTTGTTTTCCAACTTTGTTTAAGTGTTGCGAACCTCCTTTCATTACACAAGTAACATTAAAGGTAGCTCCTGGTTCTACAGCAAGTTTTCCTGCAACAACTTCTCCTTCTATTTCTGCAGAAGATTTTAAAGTTAAGGTTCCTGAAAGCGATAAGTTTCCAGAAAACTTTCCTTCAAAATAAGCATCAGTCCCTTGTAAAGTACCTTTAATAAAGCCTGCTTTACCTACAACTACTTTACCTTTAGTTATAACATTACCTTCTATTGTTCCATCTATTCTAAAATCTCCTTCACTATTTAAATCTCCAACAATTTTAGTTCCTTGAGCGATAATGTTCTGACTTGATGAGTTCTCTACCATTTTGTGTTTTTTATTTTCGGAAAACATGTTATTAAATTATTATTTGGGCTATTAATTATTATATACGTTTAAAAAGGCTTCCAAGTTCTTATGAATTTGAATAATTTGATAATTCGAAGACGCTACTGCAAAATAGGGTTCTTGAATTGTTTTTTGTTGCTCGTCATTTAAAAGCTGATTAAAGGTTTTTGCTACCTGACCGCTTTTTAAACCATGTACAACAACAAAGGTAGTATCTTTATTGTATAAATCTATAGAAGATGTTAAGTCATAATATTTTATTTCTTTAAGCACTTCATCTAACTTCTTTTTAAACTCTAACATTTTGTCTTTCTCATTATTATCAAAAGAAAAAATCACTTTATAATGACCTGTTAGATTTGTACTTTCATCAATAAACTCCTTATTAGCCAATTTTGGTAATACTTTATTAGCCATATCTTGTGCGTGCAAACCTTCGGGGGTGTTAGCATAAGTTACAGCCACATAATTTATGGCATTTTGATAAGACTCATAGCCATTTAACCTTCCTAAGGCTGTTGCTTTTAAGAGTTCAAATTTAGGTACTATAGCTTCACCATCATAAAGATTAATATATTCTTCGCATTTAGAAATAACCTCAGCATAATTTTGATTTTCATGCTGCTCGTAAAGGGCTTCATACAAACTTTCTGGACTATTTTCATCTTTACCAGAGAGCAATTCTGGATTACTTAAAATAGTGGCATATCTAGATTCGGGATAATTCTTTATAATCTCATCTTTAGCAATAGAAGCCTCATCATTCTCTCCTAAAGCTTCGTAAATCTTGTAAAGATTGTATTTTGTTGGTAATATTAAGCGTTCTTCAGGGTTACTTTTTAACAGCTCTTGAAACTTGTCTTTTGCCAACTCAAACTCTTTAAACTTTTCCTTATAAATGAGTCCTAATTGGTAGTAAGCATAATTTCTTTCTTTATAAATACTATCCACCACTTTTTTATCTGAAGGAATTTTGGAAATATAAAATTCGGGGTTGAATTTCTCTTCTTCTGAGGCCGTAGCAACTAAATCGACTGTTTCTGCACCAGTGTTTGAAACACCTCCAGAACTTCTACTAGACCAACGCCAGTTGTCTTCTAAGGCTCTGTCTCCCCAAATTTTAATGAATTCATTTTTACCAAAAGCTACTGTAGTAGGATTGTAAAAATAAAATGTTGCTCCTTGCCTAGGCAAACCTCCAGGAATATTTGGGTTACCAGTCTTGTTATTTACAGTTACTAATCCGTTGTTTCGTTTTAGAGCCTCCTGTCTTTCCTTTTCTTCTTTCTCTGCCTCTGCTTTTTCCTTAAGTTTTTGAACAAAAGCTTCAAAATGTGCAACTCTATCAGCTTCAGATAAATTCACTAAATGTAAAACGCTATCGTTAACCTGAGCAATACCTTCATAATAAATAACATCCTCTAGATTATCTCGTTTTCGCTTTATTATCCTAAAAGGTTTAGAATCTTTTACCAAACTACCCATTGTACTGTCATAATACAAACCAGCATCACGATATAAAGATTTATCGAAATTCATATCACCAAGAATTTCATAATTCTTTGCTGTTAACGTTTTATCTGGAGACCTTTCTTTTAAAGATTTATTGAAATAGGCTGTTGCTATAGAGTCTGAACCATTTTTTAAATTAAAAACAGCAATTTGATGGTATATTTTATCCAAAAATGGGCGGTTTTCTCTGTTTTCTTCTAAATCTGCTAATAATTCAGAAGTCTCTAATTTATTGCCATTTTCAAAATCGAAGTTTTTAACCTTTTCCAAATGCGCAGAAATCATATAGATTCTTGGTGTCCTTCGGTTAAGCTCAATAACTCTATCAAAAGACATGTTAGCACTATCTTTATAACCTAATTCATTGTAAAGCTGACCTTGAATAAAGCGGTAACGTCCTCTTTCATCATTACTTTTAGTGGCATTAGAAGCAATTTCTAACTGCGTTATAGCACTATCTAAAGATTTTATGTTTATGTATGCTTGAGCCAACATTGATGTGGCATCAGCGAGATCCTGTCCCTCTAAATCTTCTTGATATAGCAAACGTTTTAGATTTGTTATGGCAAGCTCATTGTTATCTAGACGAATGTTAGTCTTCTCTCGCCAAACTTTTGCTTGATTTATCTTATCGCTTGCAGGGTATTTATAAAGAATATAATTGAAAGCTTCTACAGCCGGAATAAAACGTTGATCAAAATATCTAGCCTTACCTAAAAGCAAATAGGCTTCATCCATTTGAGGATTTTTTTCTTTCTCCTCAATGTTCATACTATGCTTTTGAATAGCCTTTACTGCTTTTTCTTCTGCTCTTGTAAAATCTTCGTTTTTGGACTGTCCAGGAAGTACCACCTCATCAGAAATCTGCATACGTTCTATTGGCAAGACATTCCAATAATCATCAAAATAGCTTTGATTTAAATTTTCTCTACCTAGCTCTAAAGCATTATAACCATTATAAAGGGCATTAAATTCTGCTGTTACGGCATGGTAATTTCTACTAAGAAAATTATCCTTTTTTCTAGAACAACCTGCTATTAATAAAGTAGAAAAAACTAAGGTAAGTATTGCTTTAAAAGATGTGTTCACCGTTGGTTTTTTTAGTCTAATACATAACTACTAAAGTATAGTTATTATTATATCTAGACGTAAAAATAAACATCTTTTCTAAAATACAATACGTTCTAGCCAGCAAAGTGGTTTTCAAGCTCTTTTAAAGTAGCTGCACTGGTAACCAAGTCTTTAATAATTTCTCCTTTTTCTAGCACCACAATACGTTCACAGACATCTGTAACATGCAATAAATCATGACTGGAAATTAGAACTGTTACACCTTGTTTTTCTGCTAAATCTTTAACAATACCTTTTAAACGAATTTGGGTAGTTGGATCTAAATTTGCAAAAGGTTCATCTAAAATAATTACTTCGGGATTTCCAATTAATGCAGCAACGATACCTGCTTTCTTCTGATTTCCCTTACTTAAATCTCTTAAATACTTTTTCTGGCCTAAAATTTCACCATGAAAAAAGTCTTCGTATTCAGCAACAAGGGCATCAACATCGGCTTTATTTTGCCCACGTAATTCCCCAATAAAATAGAAGTACTCTTCTGGTGTTAAATACCCAATTAAAAAGCTTTCATCTATAAATGCCGAAGTAAAAGGTTTCCAATCCTCACTCTTATCTACTTGTACATTATTATTGATTATGTGACCCGTTGTAGGTTGAATTAAATCTAGCAACAAACTAAAATAAGTAGTCTTACCTGCACCATTATTTCCAACTAAGCCAAAACTTTGGCCTTTAGGAATTTCTAATGCTTCAATATTTAAAACTTGATTGGTATTATATGTTTTTGAAAGGTTTGATGTAGTAATCATAATGTTTAATCGTTTTGTTTGTAAGCTGCAAGCGTCTTGTACTTTTCAGATTTATATACTTTTTCTATGATATCGAATACTTTATTTTTAAATAGAAGTCCAGCTACTCCAGATAAAGCAACTATAGTAAAACCAAAAGTTTCTCCTAAGGTAAAATGGCCAACAGCATAAATAACCATTGGTAATACCAACTTAGGAATAGTAAGCAATAAAGTTTTTGCATTAAAAGACTTTTTATCTCCGAAAGCCTTTTGATTAGAGGTTAGATCTATTGGTGTTTTAACGTAAGCACCACCCCAAAGCACCATATGAGAATTAACACCTATATTATAAATAGCACCAACAACAACAGCTGCATATGCTTGCCACCCAAAATACAAATAGAATACAGATAAAATAGTAGAAACTACCGTTGCCATTACCATTAAGTACCATTTTGAAGAAATATACTCCTTATAGGTAATGTTTTGACTCATCATTAAAGGGTAGTAAGCGCTGTCCCAACTAGGCACAAATTGCCCAAAACTAAACAGGAAACCACCAGAAACAAATATTCCAGCAAAAATTCTCCAGAAAGGGCCTTTGTATGCTTCAACTGCTCCCGTGAAAAATAACAACCCGTAAAACAAGAACATACCACTCATTAACAATGTTGTTTTTGAACGTTTGTTTCGCTTTAATAATCTAATATCATTCTTTAAAAAGGTAGACACACTTCCAAATCTGTTTAACCATGCAAAATCTTCACTTTTAACTATTTCAACCTTTTTTGCCAAACCTGCATCTAAGAAAAAGTTCTTCTTAAAATAATTATAGGCCATTTTATAAAGCACAACCAATAAGATTATAGGTATAACTGCCAGATACGGCATATCATAAAATGCTTGAAAAACCGGAGCTGTAAATGATGTTACATCAAACACTTCGTAATATTTAAGCAATGCAAAAACAATTATAACTCCAAGAACGGAATAAAAAACAGAGTCTTTACTATTTACAAAAACATTAATAAAATTGTTGGAAAAAATAAGTGCCATTATAGCTAAATGCCACCCCATTACATTTAATAGCGGATAACCCTGAGCAACTAAAACAACAGAAAAAGGAATAAAAAAGAAGGCATGTACAATATTAAAAAAGGACCACACCGTTTTGTTTAAAGCAAAATGCACAACCTTCCCCTTTTTTATGGGCAAATACAACAGTGGTCTAATATTTATAATAGGCATGTTTTGAAGAAAGTACCTCATAACTAAATCCATTATCACATAGAATATGAGATACTGATTTATAAAAACTAATGGATCTACATTTAATTTTTTCTTCAATACAAAAAAGATCCCAACACCCATACTTAAGAAGGACACTATCATACAAAGTGCACTAAATCCTAATAGGATTTTTAAGAATAAATTCATCTTAAAAGAAGGCGATCTAAAAAAGGCCTTCCATTCCAAACTTATAAAACGTTTAACCATAGTTTTTTCTTTAAAAAAGGGTTATTGTTTTTAAAACACAATACGTTAGTAATTAATTTTTAGTAAATGTTACAACTATAAATAGAAATAACAAGTATACTTAGTTATTTTTGCAGAAAAATAATTAGCATGTCTTCATTTCATACACTTAGTATAAAACATATAAATAGAGAAACCGATAAAGCTGTTAGTATTAGTTTTAATGTTCCTGAAAATTTAAAAGACACCTTTTCTTTTAAAGCAGGACAATACATCACTTTAAAAACTACCATAAATGGTAATGAGGTAAGAAGAGACTATTCCTTATGTGTTTCTCCTAAAAGTGATGAATTAAAGGTAGCTATTAAAGAAGTGGTTGATGGCACTTTTTCTGCTTATGCCAACAATAAACTACAAGCCGGTGACACGTTGGAGGTAGCTGCTCCAAACGGTAGATTTACATTTGAGCCCAACGATAGCAAAACTAAAAACATTGCTCTTTTTGCAGCAGGAAGTGGTATTACACCTATTCTAAGTATTATAAAATGCGCTCTAGAAGAAGAAATTTATAGCAAAGTTATCCTTGTATATGGTAATAAAACTACACAAGACACAATGTTCTTAAAAGAATTGTTGGAACTTCAACATGAGTATAAAGATCGATTTTCAATTCAGTTTGTTTTTAGTCAAAAAGATGAAGACAACGCTCTTTTTGGTAGAATAGAAAAAAGCACGGTAAACTATGTTATGAAAAATAAGCATAAAGACATTACCGTGGATGCTTTTTATTTATGTGGGCCAGAGGCCATGATTCACACGGTAAAAGATGTGTTAACTGAAAACGGGATTGATGAAAGCCGAATTCACTTCGAATTATTTAAAGCAGCAAAACCAGCGGAAATACCCGAAGAAACTGTTTCCACGGGTTCTACTAAAATCACAGTAATAGTTGATGATGAAACATCTACTTTTGAAATGTCTCAAAAACAAACAGTTTTAGAAGCAGCATTAGACGAAGATTTAGACGCTCCTTATTCATGCCAAGGAGGCATTTGTAGTAGTTGTTTAGCCAGAATAAAAGAAGGTGAAGCTACTATGAGACAAAATAATATTCTAACCGATAATGAAGTAGCTGAAGGATTAATTCTTACTTGTCAAGCACACCCAACAACTCCTAAAATAGTTGTTGATTTTGATGATATTTAATGAATTCTGGAACAGATGTCTTAATTTAAATCAGATATCGGTTGTCCAGGTTAATGCTAATAGAAACCTTGCAGATAAGTCACTTTGGTGGACAACAATTCCTGCAGGTAATACTGTTTTAAATCCGAACTTAAACGGAACAGACTAATTTGTAAAACAGTTCTTATAAAATTAAAACCCAGAGCATTTCGTTCTGGGTTTTTTATAACGCACCAAATACTTTCTTTTTTTAAGCCTATTTAGAACACATTTTATAACCTTTCTTTTTACTTCAATTTTTTAAACTGAATCCAAAAATTTTTGTTTTCAAGAAAAAATCTTAAATTCAAACTAAATAATGTTAAAATAGTTTATCTCTATGATAAAATAGAGTATATTTTAAAAGAGCTCTTAATTTAATTTGAACTAACCTAATTTATTATTGGAATTTGTTCCCAATTTGAAACTATTTAGATAATTCAAAAAATATAATTTAACACTGTTAATTATGTAAAAAAACAAGTGAAATTTTATTTTTATCTAAATAAATCTTTGTTAGTTGTATTAAATTGTTATTTTTGGCCAGATTGATTTAGTTTTTATTATTAGTTTCCGCCATATTTAACCCATTGTTGTTAAACAACCTACTATATTTTTTGATAGTTGAATTTTGAAATTAATTGAAAAAAATAATACAAGGCTAGACGTTTATAAAAAGTTATTTGATACTTTTTATCCCTCTCTATGTGTATTCTCAAGTAAATACACAAACAATCTGGAATCATCTAAAGACATTGTACAAGAGATTTTTATCAAAATCTGGAATGATAAACTACTGTTAAACGATGATGACAATGTTAAAGCCTTTCTTTATACAGCTGTTAAAAATAAATCTTTAGATTTTATTAAAACCAAGGAATTTAAAGCAAAAACTAGCCTACAACCAGAAACCCTAAATGAACTTACTTCGCAAAGTTATTTTGAAAAACAAGTTTTAATTGAAGAAACCTCAAGACTGGTAAATGAGGCCATCAGTACATTGCCTTACAAATGTAAAAGAATCATCAATTTAAGCTTAAAAGGACTTGAAAATAAGCAAATATCAGAAGAACTTAGTATTTCTCTGAATACCGTTAAAACTCAAAAACGTATTGCTTATCAAAAATTACGTCCATTACTAAAAGGAGCCTACCTATTGCTTATAAATTTATTTTTCTAAGTAAATAGTTAATTTTTTGTCATTTAAGCATTTTTAGGAGTGCAATTTTATCATTTTTTAAAAAAAAGTGATTTTTTTTTCACCCCTATTCAAAACTATATCGTTATAGTTATAGCCTAACTAAACTAAAACGCCTCTTTTTAATGAATATCATTAAGAGAATTATTAAAATATCTAAAAGTGTTGCTTTAAATATTATACATGAGGAGCCAATTGATTCTTCTGATATTAGCAACAACTTTTCGGATACTGATACCTCAGAAATTCTCGAAAAACTTACCAATGATGATTATAGAAAAGAACGCGATCTTCAAATAAAATCCATTAATAAGACTAAGAATCAAGACTGGAACAAAGTAAGCCCTTATCAAAAGGAATCTAAAAGTTTTACTACGTTTTTTACAAGAATAGCTGCGGCTATAGTGTTATGTTTTGGTTTAGCATACTATTTCTCAATTACCGATAATTCTAAATTAATAACTAACCCTAGTTCTAGTATTTCTACAACCGATACCAAAGCTCAAGATCATATAGTATTAGAGTTGGGAAATGGAAAAAAAGAGATTATTACTGCAGATGGCACGAGAAATATTGTTGATGAAAGTGGCAAAGTTGTAGGTGTTCAGAAAGGAGCGAATCTTAACTATAAAGAAAATGCTTTAGAAAAAGAACCTGAAAAACTTGTTTATAATAAGCTAACCATTCCTTACGGCAAAGTTTTTCAGATTACTTTATCGGATAACACAATTGTGCACCTAAACGCAGGAAGTTCCATAAGATATCCCGTAAAATTCATAAAAGGAGAAAATAGAGATGTCTTTTTAGAAGGGGAAGCCTTTTTTGATGTTACCGAGAATAAAGAACAACCTTTTATTGTTCATACAAACAATATGAATGTTGAAGTTCTTGGAACCAAATTTAATGTTTCTTCTTACCCAGAAGACCCTTCTGTTAACACTGTTCTTGTTGAAGGTGCCGTTACTATAAACTCTACTGAAAACGAAAACAAAACCCTACTTAAACCAGGTCATAAAGCAGATTGGAAAAAGGAAAACGGTAATGTTGTTGTTAACAACGTAGACACGCGAATATATACCGCCTGGATTGACGGCAAAGTTGTTTTTGAACATATGGTTTTTAAAAACATACTTAAAAAACTGGAAAGACACTATAACGTTTCTATTACAAACACCAATACAGAACTTGCAAATGAAACATTTACCGCAAGTTTTGATATAGAATCTATTGATCAGGTTTTATTATCATTTAGTAAAAACTATGAATTTACTTATGAGATAAAGCAAGATCAAATAACCATTAACTAAAACTAAACAATAACTAAAAATGAGACTAAACTATGACATGAAAAACAACTCCGCTTAAACAAAAAAATCGGGAAATGCTGCAACATTCCCCGATTGACTACTAGTAATTTAAAACATTTTATTAAACCACTAAACTATTAACAAAAGTATGAAAATTCTATTTATGCTTGGGAAGTCTATTCCCAATTTTAAGTTTGATTTGAAAATGAAACTTACCGTTTATCTATTTTTGATATCACTTTTTCAGATTCATGCTAATTCATATTCGCAGAATACTAAGATTTCTATCGAATTAAATGATGTTAGCATAGAAAACGTGTTGCGCACAATTGAAAGTAAATCTGAGTTCAAGTTTTTATATAACGACAAAGAAGTTGATTATAAAAAACGTGTTACAGTAAACTTCAAAAAAACTAAAATCAACAAAATACTAAATCACATTTTTAGTGATACTAAAATAAATTTTGAAGTATTAAACAAGCAAATAATATTGGTGTTAGACAGAAGTAAGCACCAAACGTCAGTTAATGACGCTACTCTCCAACAAACTATCTCCGGAACCGTAGTAGATGAAGCTGGAGTTCCTGTTGCAGGAGCCAACGTAATTGTTAAAGGAACAACAAAAGGTACCGTTACAGATTTTGACGGAAACTTTAGCTTATCTGCCTCTTCTGGAGATGTTTTAGAGGTATCCTACTTAGGTTTTATTACACAAAGTGTAACTGTAGGAGACGATTCTTCTATTACCATTACACTAGTTGAAGATGCAGCCCAACTTGATGAGGTTGTAGTAATTGGATATGGTACTGCAAAAAAGAGTGATTTAACTGGTTCTGTATCTCGTGTATCTTCAAAATCTTTTGAAGATCAACCAATGTCAAGGGTTGAAGATGCATTACAAGGTAGAGCTGCTGGTGTAACTGTTGCAAGAAACTCTGGTGCTCCTGGTGCTCCTGTAAAAATTCGTATTCGTGGTACAAACTCTATTACTGGTAACAACGATCCTTTAGTGGTTATTGACGGAATTATTGGTGGAGACTTAAGAACATTAAACCCTAATGACATTGCAACAATGGATGTCTTAAAGGATGCTTCGGCAACTGCTATTTACGGTTCTCGAGGTGCAAATGGTGTAATCTTAATTACGACTAAAAAAGGTTCTGGTAAAGGAAAACTAGATGTAGACATGTTTACATCTTTCTCTGAAGTTCCAAAAAGGCTCCCAACCTTACAAGGAAGTAGAGCTGCAGACTTTGCAAGAATTGAAAACATAAGAAGAGGTAACGAGTTTATTCCTCAAAGTGAAATTGACGCTTTAGCTATTACTGGAGGGGTTGATTACCAAGACGAAATTTTTCAAACTGGTTTAACAAGTAATCTACAATTATCATATAGTGGTGGTACTGATGATGTAAATTACTTTATCTCTGGTAACTATGTTAATCAAGAAGGTACAGTTATTACAACTGAATACGAAAGATACTCCATAAGAGCTAATGTAAATTCTAACATTACTGATAAACTTAAAATTGGAGTTAATGTTTTTGCTAGTAGAGGAACATCTACTAACGACATCAATAACTTTAGCCGTTTTCAAGGAAGTTTAGTTGCTCATGCAGTAAACTGGGATCCTTTAACGCCATTAAGAGACGCAGATGGTAACTGGAATGAAGGTTCTACTAGATCTTTAGCTTCGTTAAACTATAACCCAATTGCTAGATTAAACCAAAGTAATATTCAAGATACTCAAGACAGATTAAACGCTACAGCTAATGTAAGTTATGACATCTCTGAAAGCTTAAATTACACATTAGTAGCAGGTGCTAGCACATTTAACAGAAGTCAAGAAAGAACGCTAAGAGATTATGGTGAAACTGATGCTGCTTATAATGGAAACCAATCTAGAAACCATCAGGTAAGTAACATTTTAACTTACAATAAATCTTTTGGAAAACACAATTTCAAATTAACAGGTTTATATGAGTTCCAAGAAGGAATTGGAAAAGCAATTAACGTTAATGTAGATAACTTACAAGGTCCTTTAAGCTATTATTTAGCTGAACTTAATGCTGGATTCAACTTTAACAATAATAAAACAGAAAGTTCTATTGAGTCTGTTATGGCACGTTTAGAATATAACCTAAACGAAGAATTATTCTTAACAGGTACAGTTCGTCGTGATGGTTCTTCAAGATTCCAAGGAGATAACAAATGGGGTACTTTCTACTCTTTTGCTGGTTCTTATAACTTCTCTAATTTGGATTTTATTCAAGACAGCAATTTCTTTAGTGCATTAAAACTTAGAGCTGGTTGGGGACAAGTAGGTAACCAAAACATTGGTATTTACAGTACATTTGATTCTGTTAGTTTAAATAGAGTATTTGCTTTTGATGGTGTTACCAGAGAAGTTGGTTCTACTGTTGGAACAATTGGTAACGCTGATACTACTTGGGAAACCACTACACAAACAAACGTAGGTGTTGATTTTGGATTATTTGATGGTAAGTTTAACGTTAGTGTAGACTGGTACAAAAAGAATACTACAGATTTATTACTAGCTGTACCAATTCCTGCAACTTTAGTAGGACCAGGTCAATCTCAAATTCAAAATGTTGGTGAAACAGAAAATACAGGTATCGATTTAACTATAGGTGCTTCTTTAGTG
This sequence comes from Seonamhaeicola marinus, assembly GCF_008085455.1. Lineage (NCBI taxonomy): Bacteria > Pseudomonadati > Bacteroidota > Flavobacteriia > Flavobacteriales > Flavobacteriaceae > Seonamhaeicola > Seonamhaeicola marinus. The sequence continues at coordinate 243,005 of NZ_VSDQ01000679.1, forward strand.
AATACAGACGATTTTAGTTGGGATTCTAACTTCAGTATCTCTTTCATAAAAAACAAAATTGTTGATTTAGGTACCGATACTAACGGTAACACAATTGAATCATTAGAGGGAACGTTTAATAGTATAGACGGACAAGGTAGAACATGGAACGTTTTTAACTTAAATGAACCTTTAGGGCAAATTCAAGGAACTGTTTTCTTAGGAACTTGGAAAACTTCAGAGGCTGCTGAGGCAGCAACTTATGGACGTGTTCCTGGTGATGCAAAATATTTAAGAGATTCTAACGGAGATCGTGTTGTTAGAGTTATTGGTAATGGTACACCAACAGCAGTTTGGGGTCTTAATAACACTTTAACATACAAAAATTGGGACTTAAACTTCTTCTTCCAAGGATCTCATGGTAATGAAATATTAAATGCACTTAAAGGTCAAATAGTTGGTGCTACTGGTAACCAAAGAAGTTTTAACCATCCAATGCAGCTAAACCAATGGACTCCTCAAAATGAAACTGAAATTCCTGCAGGGGGAGCTAATGACTTTGGTTCTACACGATACATTGAAAATGGTGGTTTCGTAAGATTAGCTAACCTTAATTTAGGATATACATTTACAGATGTTAAAGGTTTTGAATCTATTAAAGTTTATGCTGGTGGACAGAATCTGTTCGTAATTTCTGATTACGAAGGTTATGACCCTGAAATTACTTCTAGAGCTGCAAATAATGGAGGTACAGTAGATGATGCTCCAAGTATTGATACGGGAGCATATCCTAACCCACGTGTTTATACTGTTGGAGTAAAGTTTAGATTAAAAAATTAAAAAAATAGATTATGAAAAAACACACAAATTTAAAAAACCTTAAAGGTCTATTTTCTTTAATAGTAACTGGATTGGTTTTATCAATAGGATTTCAAGGCTGTGTGCCATTAGATGAAAATCCAGGAGAAGTTCAATTAGCTCCAGGAGCTTACACAGATATTTCTGAGTTAAGCTTAGGTGTTACAGGTATTTATGCAAGTTTAAGGAATGCATCTCAGTGGTCTACTTTTTATGTAAACGGTTGGTCTGGAGATGACATTACTACACACAAGGCGAGTAATAAAGCTGACTTTAGGGAACATGACCAAAGAGCCATTACTAACGAGAATAACAGAACTGTTAGTAACTGGAGAAATATATATGGTATGATTTTTAATGCCAACACAGTACTAAAAAACATAGGTGAAACTGTATTCGTTGGTCAGGAAGATGAACAAAACGCACTTTTAGGGGAAACTTATTTCTTAAGAGGTGCTATGTTCTTCCATTTATATCGTGTACATGGTAGAATAGCTTTACTAACAACTCCAGACATTGATTTTGAAATTACTTTAAGCTCAGAGTTAGAAGTACTTCAGCAAATTGAAGCAGATTTCTTAAAAGCTGCAGAGTTATTACCAGACCTTTATCCAGGTGTTCAAGATGGTGCTCCTAGACCAAACTCTGGTTCTGCAAAAGCTATGCTTGCAAGATTATATATGGATTGGGCAGGTTTCCCTGTTAAAGACAACTCTAAATATGCTTTAGCAGCCAGTACTGCTAAAGAGGTTATTGACAATGCCGCAGCACACGGTTTTGAATTAGAAGAAGATCCTGGTAAAATTTGGAGTTTAGCCGGAAGATTTACTAAAGAATCTGTTTGGACAATTCCTTATTGCGTGTCTTGTGGTACTAGAAATGGTAAATTTGCAAGATTAGGTTGGCCATCTGATAATAGAGGTTGGGGAGAAACCTTTGCTGAAATTAGATATTTTGAGGATTTCCCAGAAGGAGCAAGAAAAAATGCTACTTACAGAATGGATGCAGATTGGGTTAACTTTAGTGATCAAGTAACTCCTGTATTTAGAAAAATTGTAGGTCCAGCAAACGAAGATAACGTTGCTGTTGGTTTCCACTTTACAGATAGAAGTGATTACTACATGAGATATCCAGAAGTATTATTAATATATGCTGAGGCTTCAGCACGTTCTGGTAGTTCTTCTGCAGATGCTTGGGAAGCGCTTAACATGGTAAGAAGAAGAGCTGCTGGTTTAGATTATATGACAGCCTATGGTTCTGCTGTTTCACAACGTGTTAGAAATGCAGATGAATCTGCTTGGGAAGATCACCCATCTTTAATGTACCAAGATGTGTCTAGTGGCGATTTAGCCGATTTAGCAGTTCAAGAACGTAAATGGGAACTTGCTGGAGAGTGGATTAGATGGAATGACTTAGTTCGTTTAGAGCTTGTTGCAGACGCATTTGCAAACAGAGATCCTCAAGTTACTCCAGATGTAGTTAATGGTGGTATTATTGCTGTTCAAAATGACGTAATAGGATCCACTGGAACAGATAACTATTTTGCTCCAATTCCAATTGCTGAAATAGATTTACTTCCTGGTTTAGGAAATTAATATTTTACTAGCATAAACTTTTAAACGGCAAGGGTTACACCTTGCCGTTTTTCTTAATATGCAAACCTCTTTTTAGCTAGTATATATTATAAAATCACTACTCAATTTTGTAAATTAGCTACAGTTCATTTTCCATTATTTATACCCTATTAAAACTCATGCACTTCACTAGGCTAAAACCATTTACAGCTTCATTCCTTACTATTTTTTTACTTATAACATTGTCTTGCAAGGAGGACAGTACTACATTGGAAAATAATACATCAAAAAACATAAAGTTATTCTCTAAAATATCAGCTGATAGCTCAGGAATTCATTTTGTTAACCAACTAGAGGAAACACTTGAGTCTAACTACTACCAATATTTGTATACTTATATAGGCGGTGGGGTTTCTGCTGGAGATATAAACAATGATGGCTTAATTGATTTGTATTTTACTTCAAATCAAGCGGAAGATAAACTATATCTAAATAAAGGGGATTTTAAATTTGAAGATATCACATTAAAAGCAGGTATTAAACAACTGGAAGGTTTTAATACAGGTGTTACTATGGTAGATATTAATAACGATGGCTTTTTAGATATTTATGTCTCAAGAGGAGGCTGGTTAGATGACAATAACAAATTTGCGAACCTGCTTTACGTAAATAATGGCGATAATACATTTACAGAAAAGGCAAAAGAATTAGGGTTAAACGATTCTAATAGAACAATACAAGCTACTTTTTTTGATTACGATAATGATAATGACCTTGATGTATACATATCTAATACTCCAGATATTCAAGGCAAAAGTAAAATTCAAGATTTACGATTAACATATTCTAATGCGCAAAACGAAGCATTAAAGGGATGCGATAAGTTATATGAAAATGATGGCACTGGTCATTTTAAAGATGTTTCTGAAAAAGCTAATCTTCAGTTAGATTTAGGATTCGGGTTAAATCCTCAGGTTGCCGACTTAAATAATGATGGATGGATGGATATTTATGTTTGTAACGATTTTGACTATCCAGATCTTGTCTATATCAATAATAAAAATGGCACATTTACGGAATCAAGAAATTCTATGTTTAAACACATTTCCTATAATAGTATGGGTAGCGATTTCGCAGATATAAACAATGATGGTTTATTAGACCTAGTAACGCTAGACATGAATCCTGAAGATTACGTAAGATCCAAAACCACCATGTCCATGACCTCTGTTAAAGAATTTGAGGAAATGGTGGAAAATGATTACCACTATCAGTACATGCATAATATGCTTCAGCTTAATAATGGTAATGGAACTTACAGTGAAATTTCAAAGATGTCTGGAATTGCTAATACAGATTGGAGTTGGTCTGTCTTATCAGCGGACTTTGATCTTGATGGGTTTAACGATTTCTATATTACAAATGGTGTTTTTAGAGATGTTCTAGATAGAGACGTTCACAATAAAACGATAAAAACACTACAAGAAAACAACAGAAAACCAACAAAAGAAGATTTTCTCACTTTTTCTAAAATGATGCCTCAACAGAAGTTAAATAACTATTTTTTCAAGAATAATGGTGATTTAACTTTTGAAAACACCTCCTACAAATGGGCAGATTCAATACCAACCTTTTCCAATGGTGCTACCTACGCAGATTTAGACAATGATGGTGATCTGGACATTATTACTAATAATATTAATGATAATGTTACGCTTCTTAAAAACAACGCAATAGAAGAAGGCATAGGCAATTACTTAAAAGTTAAGTTTAAAGGACCAAAAACCAATATTATGGGAATAGGTGCTACCGCAGAACTAAAGCTTAAAGACAATACCGTTATTAGTCGCCAGTTAATCAATACAAGAGGCTTTCTTTCCTCTGTTCCTAATTTAATTCACTTTGGTTTATCTGAAAATGATTCAATAGATAAAATTACCGTTACATGGCCAGATGGTAGAAAACAGGAAATAAATGATATTAACGTTAATAAAACTATTGAGGTTGTATACAATGAAGAAGATAATATTCCTTTAAGAAAGCTTCAAACTACTGAAGACCAATTTTTCACAAAAGTTAATTCTGAATTCAAGCATATAGATCCGTATTTTAACGACTATAATCTTCAAATTTTGCTTCCTCATAAACTATCACAGCTTGGTCCTGCGTTGGCAAAAGCCGATATTAATAATGATGGTATTGAAGATGTATTCATAGGAGGGGCCAACGGTTCACCAGGTCAACTTCTAGTTGGACAACAATCTGGTGGCTTTAAAATCTTAAATAATACAGCTCTAATAGATGATAAAAAATATGAAGACATTGGTGCTGCCTTCTTTGATGCAGATAATGATGGTGATCAAGATTTATATGTTGCTCATGGAAGTTATGAATTCTTAGGGTATCCAAGTGCGCTTCAAGACATGCTATATCTTAATGATGGAAAAGGCATATTTAGCCTAGCTAAAAATGCTCTCCCTAAAATAAATTCATCTACAGCCACTGTTACACCTTTTGATTATGATAACGATGGAGATATTGACTTATTTGTTGGTGGAAGGTTAATACCTGGTAAATATCCTTTTGCACCAGAAAGTTATATTCTAGAGAACAACTCGGGAAAATTTACAAATATTACTAAATCCATTGCGCCAGAACTAGAACATATTGGAATGGTTACAGATGCTGTTTGGAATGATATAAACGGTGACAATAAACCTGATTTGATAATCACAGGCGAATGGATGGGGATAGAAGTATTTATTAATGACGATAATACTTTTACTCGTAGTGAAACATACCAAGCTCTAAACAATGCCAAAGGTTGGTGGAATAAGTTACTTATAGCCGATATTGATAATGACGGTGATAATGATATTGTAGCGGGAAATTTAGGTTTAAATTATAAGTTTCATGCTTCAAAAGAAAAACCTTTTCTTATTTACACAAACGATTTTGACTTTGATAATGTACAAGACATTGTGCTTGCCAAGAATTACAATGGGCAAGAGGTCCCAATTAGAGGTAAGACCTGTATGACTCAGCAAATGCCACACCTAGCAAAAAAAATACCCGATTATAATGATTTTGCAAGTAGAAATTTGGAAGGGATTTTGGGTAATAGATTAAAATCTTCTCTTCATTATAAAGCTACTGAATTTAGATCTGGAATTTTTATAAACGACTCCAAAGGCTTTACCTTTAGCCCTTTTACGAATTATGTGCAATCAGCACCTATTAATAGTATGCTTTTCGAAGACATAAATGGTGATGGTAATAAAGATTTAATTTTAGCAGGAAACAACTACCAATCTGAGGTTGAAACTACAAAAGCCGATGCAGGAACGGGTAATATACTGCTTGGAAATGGTGAAGGAGCGTTTAAAAGAATTGATCACACCACATCTGGCTTTTTTGCAGATAAGGACGTTAGAGGGACAACCCTGGTAAAAGGAAAGGATAAAACATACTTATTAGTGGTTAACAACAATGATGCACATAACTTGTTTATATTAAATAAATAAACCTAATATGTGCCTAACCCTTTTGTTTTAGGTATGCTAACCAAACTAGGTGTTTTCATTAATTTAATAACAGCCTTAATTTCTTCATCGGTTAAGGCGTGTACCTCTTTAACAAAATAATATCTAGCAATATCTTTTATGCCTTTAAACTGTACCGAAAATTGGTAGTTATCTAATACCCAATTTAAACATTGTTTTTGGGTAGTCGCATCTTCTAATTTCCAAGCTAAAACATAGGCTTTCTTGTCTGAAATTTTAGTGCTATCTCCATCTACCCTAGAGTGTTTAGAAATCATTGAGGCTAAAACACTTGGGCTTTTTACAAAATCTTTAGAAAAGAAACTTTTAACAACCTGCTTATTTAAATTAGTCTCAAGAACCTCAGGATAAGCTTCATTATATAAATCATAAAATCTATCGGGAAGTTCATCTGCAAATTCAATTCTATCTACCAACTCTGTTAATTCCTCCTCAGAAATGACTTCCTTCCAAGTACTCTTTAAATAAAAATAACTTACAACAGAGCAAAACACTCCAATTATCAAAATCCAAACTACAACTTTTAATAACTTCTTAAATACCTTCATTGTAACTAGTTTAAATAATACTTTTAATTCTATCCACTATAGTTTTTGGCTCAATAGAAGACGCTGCTTTTTCATAACCCTCTGGGTATTTGTTGCCGTAAACAGAGGTTGGGATTTTAGGATATTGACTTCTATCTGCCATTAATGTGTAATCTTTTGGTTGATTAAATGGTGTGAAACCAGCAAAAGGATGCGTGACTCCCCAAATGGTAACCACTTTAACACCCAACATAGCTGCTATATGTGCATTCCCTGAATCCATTGATAACATAACATCTAAATTAGAAATTACATCTAACTCCTCATTTAAAGACAATTTTCCAGCGGCATTAATTACATTATCAAACTTACTTTCCACTCCATTTAAAATTTCAATCTCTTTTCTACCTCCTCCAAATAAAATAACTTTATAATTCTCTGAAAGTTGATCTATTACCTTTAGCATTAAGTCTAAAGGGTACATTTTACTTTTATGAGCTGCAAAAGGTGCAATACCAATGTTTTTTCTAGAATCGCTTAAAAGCACGTTTAAATGCTTTTTCAAAGCAACCTTTTTTGGGAAAGTAGGACTACTCAAATCTAATTTAAAACCGAGTTCGTTAAAAACTTCTGCATATCTCTGATGCGTTGTCCTAAGTTGTTCAAATCGTTCACCCGAAACAAGGGCTTTTTTTTCTTTTCTTCCCTTATCAATTTGGATAAAAGGTTTTCCAAACAAAAATAGTTTTAGAATATTACTTCTTAATACATTATGTAAGTCAGCAACAGCCTGAACATCTATTTTTCTTAACTCTTTTGAAAGTTTGTAAAGCCCCAAAAAACCTTTATGTTTTCCCTTTACTTCCACGGGAAATACCTCAACATTATTTAAATCTCTAAAAAAGGGTACAAAAAAAGCTCTAGTTAGTACCGTGACTTTGATTTCCGGATACTGCTGGGTAAATGCTCTTATAACAGGAATGGTCATTGCCACATCTCCCATAGCCGAAAGACGTATAACAAGAATATGTTTGGGTAGATTAGGCATCAATATTTTATGTCATATTTAACGTAATCAAACTATCTTTAATAAATAAGATTCTTCGCTTAGCTTTGAATGACACTATTATTTTTGAGAACGTAATACTGGGTTTAATTCATCGTCATTGTACATCTTCATTTGTTTGTACACTTTCATGTATTTGTCACCCTTTTCAATATCACTTAAAAGTGTATCAATAGCAGTAGATAAATCTACTCTTTGTTCTAGTAAAACATCAAGCTTCTTTTGGCAAGCTTCTCTATGAGTATCAGAAGCATCTTCTCTAGTAGCTTCTTCATTCATATGATAAATTTTTAAGGCCAAAATAGACAATCTGTCTACACCCCATGCAGGACTTTCTGTATTAATTGTTGCATCATCCTTAGCAGAAACGTCTTTGTATTTCTCTAAAAAATAACTATCTATATACTCTACCATATCAGTTCTATCCTGATTTGAGGCATCAATCTGTCTTTTAAGCTTTAGAGCTGCAACTGGTTCTATTTGAGGATCTCGAATAATGTCTTCGTAATGCCATTGAACGGTATCAATCCAACATTTTCTATATAGTAAATGCTCTAATAAATCGTCCTTAGAATAAGGGTTACTAAATGGTTGATCTACCGTATCTATTTTATGATATTCCTCAATAACATCTTGAAAAATCTTATTGGCTCTACTTGTAAACATAGTGTAATAATTTAATGAACAAATATACTTTAATTTAATAACTTTACTTATGAAATAAACCCTTGTTTTATGCTTATTCATAACATTTCTAACCAAGATTCTATACTGAATTCATTCCTTTCTGAAATAAGAGATATAACCATTCAAAAAGACCCAATGCGATTTAGAAGAAACATTGAACGTATTGGCGAAATTTTAGGCTACGAGTTGAGTAAATCTCTAAACTACAGTTCCCAAATAATTAAAACGCCTTTAGATAATTGCAATGTTAATTTGCCAACTAATGAAATTGTTTTATGTTCAATTTTAAGAGCAGGAGTACCATTACACAATGGATTATTGAACTATTTTGACAAAGCTGAAAATGCCTTCATTTCAGCCTACCGACACCATAAACATAACCCAGAGAGTTTTGAAATAATAGTAGAATATTTGGCATGTCCTAACTTAGAGGGTAAAACGCTAATCTTAGCAGACCCTATGTTAGCCACGGGACAATCTATGTTAGCCACTTACGAAGCTTTAAAACCTTTTGGAACACCAAAAGAGATTCATTTAGTAAGTGTTATTGGCGCTCAAGAAGGTGTGGATTTCGTAAACAATAACTTTGATAAAGACACCCATTTGTGGATAGCAACTATTGATGAAAAACTAAATGAAAAGGGTTATATCATCCCAGGCCTTGGTGATGCCGGAGATTTAGCCTTTGGGCAAAAACTACAACAATAGTAAAACTAAAGGCACGACTAATAAGACTGATAAAAATATTTCTTTAAACCAAGTCTCTTTGATCGTTTCTATGTAATTGGTTATAATAATCGCTAAAGGGGCAAATAAAAAGAGAAACTCACTGCCGTTTTTGTTTGGCGCTTGAAAAACCACAAAGAAGGCAATAACCCAAGCAAGAATAACAATCTTAAATGATGTTCTGTACGCCATTTTTTGCTTTTTTATGTTCTGTAAATAAAAAATGGCTGACCACGTTCCAAAGGATAATAAAACTGTAATAGCAGTAACAAAACGAACTGAATTATAACTGCTAAAATCATAGCTAAATGGTGGAGCAAAGTTTACAAAATGATTAAAGTTATCATACATAATTACAGAAACACCAAATGAAATTACATATACAGTTGCCACTCCAACAAAGGGAATAATCCAAAATCTAATATTCTTATTAGCATACAAGGCTAGCGCCAAAAGAATAAGTGTAAAAAAGAGAATAGACCAAAAGAAAAATAACGAAGCTATTGCTATCCAAAAGGCGGCATCAAACAGTTTCTTTTTTTCATTTCTTTCTGTTCTCAGACTCATTATTCGTCTTAAACCTAAAAGCACAAAAAAATTAGATAATAAAATATTTGGACTTAAGGTAGAGGATGGTATTAGAAGCAGAAATAAGCTGAATAACAAAATCTCATAGCTATTTAACTTAGTCAAACTATTTTTTGAAACTATAAAATTTAAAAGAAAGATAGTAGCATAACACAATACTAAAAAAAGCAACTGTTGGGCAATAAAAATTACCGTAATCGGTTGCATACTTTCATTAAACCTTGCTTTTAAAAAGGCTAAAAGTGTAACCAGAAAAACAACAATAAAATTTATTGATTTAGATTTACTAAAAATACTTGTAATCATTAACTGTTTTTGTATTTTTGCCCCGTAAATATACTAACTATAATACCGTTAGAAAACAATTATAAAAGCTATGAAAGATTTCTTTTACGCAATTCAAGATTTATTTGTTAATGTTCTTTTTGCTCCTTATGATGCATTAAAGGATTTAGAATTAGAAAACTGGTGGGCTGCCAATACTATATCTTGGATTTTTATGATAATCTGTATGGTTGCTATAGTTTACTGGATTAAGCAACTTAAAATATTTAACGATAATAACGAAGAGGATAAAAGCATTTCTTCGCACTCATTTTTATAAGTCGAAACCTATATCCTTTCTAAAATACATCTTATCAAAGTTTAGTTTATCTATACTTTGGTAAGATTTTTTTATGGCCTCTTGGTAAGTGTCTCCATAAGACGTTATAGAAATTACTCTTCCTCCAGAGGTTACTACTTTACCATCATTTAATTGCGCACCTGCATGAAATGGTATAGATTCCTCAATTGTATCAATTCCCGTAATTTCTTTACCTTTTTCATAAGCTTCTGGATATCCACCAGATACAACCATAATGGTGGTAGCAGCTCTTTCATCAATTTCTATATCAATTGTATCTAAGGAACCATTACCCATGGCGTTAAGCACCTCAACCAAATCATTTTTAAGTCTCGGGAACACAACCTCAGTCTCTGGGTCCCCCATTCTTACATTATATTCAATTACTTTAGGATCATCCCCTACTTTAATTAATCCTATAAAGACGAAACCAACATAAGGCAAATTATCTTTCTTAAACCCGTCAATAGTTGGTTTTACTATACGTTCTTCAATTTTATTTAAAAACTCTTCTGTTGCAAAAGGCACAGGAGACACTGCTCCCATTCCTCCAGTATTTAAACCAGTGTCTCCTTCTCCTATACGCTTATAATCCTTCGCTGTAGGAAGAATTTTGTAATTCTTTCCATCGGTTAACACAAAACAACTTAATTCAATACCGTCAAGAAATTCTTCAATAACCACTTTGGTACTAGCTTCTCCAAATTTTGCATCAACTAACATGCTTTTTAACTCAGCCTTAGCTTCTTCCAAATCATTTAAAATAACAACACCTTTACCAGCTGCTAAACCATCTGCTTTTAATACATAAGGCGGATTCAAAGTTTCAAGAAATGCATATCCTTTCTCAACAGTTTCTTTTGTAAAACTTTCGTAAGCTGCAGTTGGAATATTATGACGAGACATGAATTCCTTTGCAAACTCCTTACTACCTTCTAACTCGGCTGCTTCCTTTTGAGGACCAATAACTGGAATATGCTTAATTGCTTCATCATTTAAGAAAAAATCATGAACACCCTTTACCAAAGGATCTTCCGGACCCACAACTACCATATCTATTTGCTTATCTATAGCAAGATCTTTAATAGCTTCAAAATCTGTGACACCAATATTTACATTGGTTGCAACTTCAGCAGTACCTGAATTACCTGGTGCTACATATAATTCATTACACAAAGAACTTTGAGCTATTTTCCAAGCAAATGTATGTTCTCTTCCTCCAGATCCTAAAACTAAGATATTCATTGTATTAAATTTTGCTCCCACCTTAATGGGAATGACACTATTATTGTTTCAATGGGCAAAAATAGAATTAATGACTCTAATACACGAATATTTTTTAGTTACTTTACCATTATTTACGCAAGAAGTGAACTTATTTAGTTTTTCCTTAAAATTTAAAGGCTTTCCATTAGAAAAAGCAAAAGAACATTTAACTGATATTCAAAATATTGATGAATCTGCTTATTCTGAATATATAGAAAACCGCAAAAAGGAGATTGTCTCTTACCATTTGGAAAACAATTCCTTTTACAAAGAATTCGGAAAAAATATAGATATAGACGATTGGAATTCTGTCCCCATTATTACTAAGAGGGATTTACAGCAGCCTTTAATGAATAGACTTTCTGGAAATTTTAATATGAAAAATATTCATATTCATAAAACATCTGGATCATCAGGGACACCTTTTATTTTTGCTAAAGATAAGTTTTGTCACGCCCTAACTTGGGCAACTTTTATTGACCGATACAATTGGTTTAATGTTGATTTAAATACGTCTAAACAAGCACGTTTTTATGGAATTCCATTGAATAAAACGGGGTATTATAAAGAACGATTCAAAGATTTTTTAGGAAATAGATTTCGATTCTCAGTATTTGATATGAGTGATGAAGCCCTTGAAATCGTCTTGAAAAAATTTCGTAGTACTAAATTCAATTATATTAACGGCTATACGAGTGCCATTGTACAGTTTGCGAAATTTCTTGAGAAGAAAAACATCGTTCTGAAAGATGTATGCCACTCTCTAAATGTATGCATTGTTACTGCTGAAATGCTTTTTGAAAGCGATAAAGAATTATTGAAAATGCAGTTAGGAATTCCTATAGTAAATGAATATGGCTCTGCTGAATTAGGCCTTATAGCATTCAATGCACCAAATGGGAAGTGGATATTAAACACTGAAGATTTATTTGTTGAAATTTTAGATGAAAATAACCAACCATTACCTTACGGAAAACGAGGAAAAATAGTTGTAACATCTCTTTACAATAAAGCACATCCATTTATACGTTACGAAATAGGTGATTATGGATCTTTATCTGAAAACAGTTCTTTAAAAAAACCTATTCTTAAAAATTTATTAGGGCGAACTAATGATTTTGCTATTTTACCTAGTGGAAAAAAGGCTGCTGGTCTAACCTTTTACTATGTAACTAAAACGGTTATTGAGGATAATGGTAATGTAAAAGAGTTTATAATTGAACAAATACAGACCGATACTTTTAAAATTATCTATACAAGTACAGAGAAGCTTTCTCAAAGCAAAATAAGAGCTATTAATGATGCCATTGAAAAATATCTAGAATCCGGATTAAAAATTCTTTTTGAGCGAAGAGAAACTCTTAAAAGGACTAAAGCAGGTAAGTTAAAACAGTTTACTTCTAGTTTAAATTAACCTTTTGCTTAGACTTCACAAAAAAGTGTTCAAATAGAAAGATAACTAAACTATACATAGATTTCAAAGTTGAAAAACCTAACCCCTTTTTGTAAACCCAATAATTATATTTTACTAAGTTTAATTTGTTAGAAGAAATAGAACTTTCTCTTACCCTGTAAATAGCTAAAGGCTCCTGTATTCCTAATGCAGGTTTTCCTGATTTTTTAATAGCTTCTAACCAAATTAACCAATCTTGTCTTTTTCTAAGGTTAACCGAAGTTATCTTACCTAATGTTCTTGCATTAAAAATACCAGTCAAATTTCCAACGTAATTACTTTTTACAAGTTTTTTATAGCTCAGCGAAGTCAAAGCTCTTATCTCTTGATGTAACAATTCTCCTTTTTCATTCATTAACTCATAACTAGAAAAACAGACATCACATTTATTTTCCTCCATAAATGCAATTTGTTTTTCAAGCTTTTCTGGTTTCCACAAATCGTCTGCATCCAAAAACGCAATATAGTCACCTTTTGCCGCTTCTATAGCTTTGTTTCTAGAAATAGCTGCCCCATTATTCTCTTTGTTTTGAAGTAACCTAATATTCGGATAAACTGAAACAAACTCATTAATAATTTCGATTGTATTATCCTTTGAAGCGTCATCTACAATAATTAACTCCCAATTTTGATAGGTCTGATCGATTACACTTCTTATGGTATGTTCAATAAAATCTTTTGAATTGAAGGTGGGTGTAATTATTGAAACTTTGGGAATAATCATAACTAGTATGCTTTTTCCTCCCCTTTTAGTGCATTAAAAAACGTTTGAAAAATAACCTTTAAATCTAGAAGAATAGACCAGTTCTCGACATAAAAAATATCGTATTTAACTCTGTTGATAATATCTTTATCCTTTTCAATCTCTCCTCGATATCCGCTTACCTGAGCCAAACCGGTTATTCCTGGTTTTACAAAATGCCTTACCATAAATTTATCTACACTTCTAGCATATTTATTAGTGTGACTAACCATATGAGGTCTTGGACCAACTACAGACATATCTCCAAAAAGAACATTAAAAAACTGAGGGAGTTCATCAATACTAGTTTTTCTAATAAAAGCTCCAACTTTTGTTATTCTATGATCTCCTTTTGTAGCTTGATGTAAATGTGCACTTTTGTTAGGGGTCATTGATCTGAATTTATAACAATCAAATTCTTGATAATTAAAACCGTTTCTTGTTTGTTTGAAAAATACGGGGCCTTTTGATTCTAGCTTAATTATAATAGCTAACAAAGGCGTAAGCCAAGACAGGATAAAAACAATTACAAATGAAGCCAATAAAATATCAAACAAACGCTTAGCAAATTTATTAATTGGTTCTTGTAAAGGTATATTTCTTAAAGATAAAACTGGAATATAATCATAATATTCATACTTCAGCTTCTTAGAAAAAATTTCCTTATTATCCGGAATGAACTTTAATTCTCTTAGGTTATTATCGGCAAAATCAATGATTTTATTTATTTGTTTGTTGGATAATTCTGCTACAGAAAAATAGATTTCATGAATATCATTATCAATAATATAATTGAAGCACTTTCCTAATGAGAAGCTATCATCTTTAACATCGAACTGATATTTAAACTTATACCCAAAATCCAAACGAGAATTGAATGTCTGAATAAGTTGTCTAGTTTTTTCGTTATTTCCAATTACAATAAAATTACGAAAATTACCCCCTAAGATACTGCGGTATTTACTGAGCAAGAAAAAAATCAAAAATTTGAAAAAGCTCAATAAAACAAAAGTTAACAATAAATAATTACCCAAGTTTAAGCGACTGATAATTGGCTTCTTAAAAAAACCAATGAAGGCATAAACTATTACCGTAAAGACAATTATTTGTTTAATTATTAGCGTTATAACCTGAATTATTCTTGTATACCTATAAACATTATAAAACTTATTGTAAAATGATAAAACCAACCACAGTATGGTAATGTATGAATGAAATAAAAGCGTACTAACTAGGTTTACTTCAAACAAGTAAATAACACCGTTTATTATAGACAAATCAACTAAATAAGATAGCGGCCTAATTAAACCAGAAAATCGTCCTTTTTTAAACTTATTCAAAATCTTCTTTACAATTTAAATCCTTAATTAAGATTTTTTAAAGCACCAATAAAATTATCAAGAATTTTTTCCTTCGAAAATTTTTCAGTAACATATTTATTAGCATTCAACCCCAACTGATAACAAAGCCCTCTATTTGCCATAAGTTGTTTTATACAATCAATTATTTCAACTATTGATTTTCCATCAAAATAAAAACCTCCATTAGAATCTTTAAAGACTTGCAAAACTTCACTCTTTACGTTCCCTGTTACCACGGAGGGTTTACCACTTGCCATCATGCCTAAAATTTTTGAAGGCATAACCGTATCTATAACCTCCGGTTTTTGAAACAAAATATGTATATCCGCACTTGACAAAAGAGAGGATAGTTCGTTATAAGGAACTAAATTAAAATGTTTTACGAAATCATATTTACATATTCCTTTTAAAACTTTATCTTTTTCTGCGCCTTCACCGACAACAATGACTTCTATATCCATTAAGGCTTTTAGGTATTCTAAAAACTCGAAAAAGAAATCCCAGTCTTGTTTGGCTCCTATATTACCAGAATATAAAATTTTAAATTTATCTGACTGTAAATATTCATGAGTACTTAAGTCTCTTTCATTAAAATTTCTACAATCAATCCAATTCGTTAAATAAAAAGATTCCGTTTTTGTTTTTGTTTTCAATTTAGACATCATCCCATAGCTAATTGTAGAAACTATGTCTGCTCTATCCAAAACAAATTCTTCAATTTTTTGTAAAACCCCGATTAGCTTTTTCTTTTTACCACTTAATAATCCTGAGTCAATGGCGGCATCAAACTCAAAATCCTGAATATGAATCCAATTTTTGCTTCCGTATATTAATTTTAAAAACCAACCTAATAATCCAGAAGTTGTAAACGGAACTATCGAAACTACAATATCAGGTTTTTTAATTCTAAATAGGTTGAAAAAATTACCAAAAGTAAAACTAGTTAAATGCAGTATTCGTTTAACAAAAGTTGGATTATTAGGAACATATTGTTTACTTCTGTAAACTTTAACCCCGTTAATCTTTTCCTTAAAAAAGTAAGGCTTTTGCATATAACCCTCACTTATTTTCCACTGAGGGTAATATGGAAAACCTGTTATAACACTTACATCAAACCCTTTAGACACAAGGTACTCAGCCTTTTGCGTGGAATAAAGACCAATAGCACTATCCTCGGGATAGTAATTTATTCCTATTATCAATATTTTCTTTTTCATTAATTTTTGCCAAGTTTAAGTATCCCAAAAAAGTTACTAAATGAGAAATTAAATATACTCCAAATTGTCTTTCTAACATGTTTTCTGTTATCAAATTCATAATTATAATAATCACAACATACATAAAAACATGGTCTTTTGATGAATTAGCTATTTTTAAAACAAACCAAAAGTAATAGATAAATAAAAGAAGTCCTAAAACACCTGTTGCTATTAAAATACCCATAAACTGATTATGAGTGTTATATTCTCGGTCTCCATTAAATCTATGAATAAATACATAGGACACCTTCTGCTTGGTAGCGGCAAATCCGCACCCAAATAAGTAATTCTCAGGAACCGTGGCTAAACTAGACTTCAAAAGAGCCAATCTTATACTTGTAGAATTATTGCTATTAAGAATTCCCGAATAAGTATCATTGGTAATTAATTCTTTAAATCTTCTATTATTTAAAGTAAAAAGTAGAAAAGGAATAAGAATTAGTATATAAAATCGTTTCTTAAGTCTAATTCTTTTTAACAAAACCAAAATAGAAATAATTAGTAGAGAAAAAATCGCCATTTTGTTAGACAGAATTAAAATAAAAACAGTAAACAAGAATGCTGAAAAAAGATAAATTACTTTTCGTTTCGTAAAATAAAGCTCTAAAGTGAAAATTAATGCCACACTAAAATAAAAAGATACATATATAGGATCTAATTCAATATCTGGGATGTATCTAATTGAATTCCTTAATGTTTCCGAATCATAAAAATCTCCCCACCATTCTTTTTTATTAAAAAGAAAATTTAAATATGCGATTACGATAAAAGCAAGGCTAGAAAAAACAAAAAACATAAAGAATTTTTCCCTTAGAATACTTTTATGACTAGCTTTATAATTAATAAAAGGGGTTAGGAATAAAGAATATATAAAAAAAGGAAGTGCTCTTTGCAAGAATTTTAAATCATTAGGATTTAAATGAGTTAATCCAATCGCAAAAATCAGGAATGGTATGGAAAAGACGGCTAGAGTTCTAATAGAGATGCGATGGTTTCTAAAAAAAACATGATAGAAAAAGTTAATACCCAGAACTAATATTAAAAGCCATTGAAGTTTATTTGGCACTACTATAAGTAATCCAGTAAAAGCAACTACTCCTTCTTGAGTTTTAAAAATATTCTTCAATGGTATTACCTTTTCTTAACAAACTTTGCCGGAGATCCTATGTATACAGATTCGGCATTAAGATTATCAAAAACACTACTCCTTGCACCTACTACAGTTTTACTTTCAATAACAACTCCAGGCCCAACAAAAACATCTGTTGCTATCCAACATTCATCTTTTACAATAATCTTGTTATTTTTTATGGGGAAGTCTTTTTTTGTATAGTCATGCGTTCCTGTACAGATATAACTCTTCTGAGAAATTACTGTATTACACCCGATTTCTATTTCTCCTAATGAATAAAGAACAACATCGTCACCAATCCAACTATTATCACCAATTTTGACTTTCCATGGGTATGTTATCCTTACATTAGGCCTTATAATCACCTTCTTACCAATTTGTGCTCCAAAGGTTCTTAATAAAAAGCGCCTCCAACCATAACAAACTTGTGGAGACATTTTAAACAAAGAATTTTGAACAAGCCACCAAACTTGTACAATAAGTTTTGATCTACCTCTAAAGGCTTTTGGCGTTTTATATAAACTAAGATCTTGTTTCAATTCTTTTTAAAAACATTTAAAATTTGGTTTACAAATTCCGTCTCGGTAAACTTTTCAGAAATTAAACTATGATTTTCAAAGACCCTACAATCATCAAAACTATTTGATATAATAAGATTAGAAATCTCTTCTGGAGATTGTTTATTAACATAGCTAATTTGGTGCTCGCTAAATAAGTCTAACAAGGCATCTTGTCTCGTACTAATAACATGGTTTCCAGCACCCATAGCTTCCAAAATTGAAATTGGAAGTCCTTCTGTTTGTATTGAGGGAAATACGAATACTTTTCCCCATTTCAATAAAGCTCTTTTCTCTTTATTTCTTACCACACCCATGTACTCCATACTTTCATCTTTTTCAATTTCTTTTAAAACTTTGTCCCTTATACTATCATCAATGTCTCCTCCTAGTTTGCATTTATAATCAACACCTTTGCTCCTAAGGTTAGAAATTGCTTTTAAAAACACAAAAATACCTTTTTCAGTCATTAAATTACTTAGATAAAGAATATTTAATTCATTTTTAGGCTTATCTTCTAATTCTTCATGGGATAAAACAAATTTGGACTCCACAAAATTTGATATTGAAAAAATATTCTCAGGAAGAAGAAACGGTATTAAATTCTTCTTTAATGACTTAGACAAAACAATTCCCTTAGAACATTTTTTTAATGTATACTCAAAGATGTTTTTTTTAAAACCTCTTAATAAAGAATACGTTTTTAACAAAGCATTTCCGTGAAGATGAAGCACTATTTGTTTTTTCAATATTTTACCCAATAAAATATATGGCAAATATTTAACCACTCCAAAAAAACTCTGACCTGGAGTTACATATAGGATATCTGTTCTAAGAATTTTATGCGATCTTAAATAAAAAGAAATATTTAAAAATATTTTATTTAAAGAAAATCTCCCTACATTTTCTTCAAAAAAAGGCAGGGAAGTATTTATAAAATCTGTATTTAATTTTTTCTGAATCAAATCATTTGATACCGATACCCCAGTAATAGGTTCTTTCAAGGGACCAATTATTAATACTTTCATTTAGTTTTTTTTGGTAGAAGATTATATATTTTTTTGAAAAACCAAATAGCAAATATAAAACCATAGGAATAATACAAGTATCTTGTTGATGATCTTAATAAATACTCAAATGAATACATAATATAAAGTAAGGAGAAAAAAATCAGAATAAGTGCTATTACTTTTTTGTTCTTGTTAAATAGCACTCTTATTCGATATTCTAAATCCGTAAACAACCATCCAATCGTCAAATAAAAAAAAGCTGTAAAAAATTTACCCATCACAAAAACTTGTCCATGAGATGAAAACGGGGCGTATGGATTTATCATAAAATCAGGCACGTATTTGTAAAAACCAGCTATTGATCCAGGTAATGGATTTAAACTTACTAAAATTACATTCCAATCAGGAATAGATTCTTTAATTGTTCTTATAGTCACAAAAACCCCAAAAATAAAAGAGTAATATATGTTAAACATAAAGTTCTTAGAAAATTCGTTTAAAACATTATCTTCATTCTGAAACACCCCAGAAAAATAAGGAAAAACACCATGAGTATCAAAACGTCTAAAACTTATCAAAAATGAAAAAACTACTAGAATTATTATTAAATTGGAAAAGAGTCTAATTTTATTTAGTAGAATATTCCCTCTACTTTGAAATAATAAAACGTAAAAAATTAATAAATAAATAACTGTAATACGCGAACCAGTTCCTAAAGATAGAACCATAGCTATTGCAAACATTATATAGCTTTGAACTTTTCGTTCTTTATAAATTAAGCCTAATGCAATTACTAACATTAATGTAAAAATTTTAATCAATAATTGTAGTGCCTTGGAGTGATCAGGTAAGTAAGAATCTCTTTCAAATATTCCCAAGCCATATGTAAACAGATATAAAGCAATAACGAAAGAAAAGATAAATTTAGAAAGAGGAATTAAAAATGGAGGATAGTTTAATTTGAAAAAAAGCACCTTGGAAAATGATTCCTTTAATAAAAGCCTCTTCTTTTTGCTTGAAAAACACTTATACAAAAGAACGCCAAAAAAGAAAAATATGAGTGAAAATGCATAAAAATTTATAATCGTTAAAAACTCTCTTTCCTTAACCGAATCTAAATAATATAAATTAAATTTATTACTATAATTATAGAAATACCAACAAGAAAGGCACAGTGATGTAATGGTAAAAAGGGAATAAAGGTGAACAGGACTTAAAAGATAAAACTTTACATTTTTTGAAAGAATGAAATAAAAGATAAAAACAAATAAAAAAGATAAAAACACCTATTAAATATTTAATATTTTCAAAAACAACTTGACTCTAAGTTTTAAAGAGATTCTCGTTCTAATTAATTCATTAAGTATTGTTTTTCTAGTAAATGGAAAACTCAAAAGCAAAGATATTATAGAATTATCTAATGCAACATCATTTCTGCTATTCTTTTCTCTTAGTCTTTTTAAAATAAAATATATTTTATAAAAGTCATTTTCGTTAAGGTTATAAGTGTTTTTTAAAAAACTCAGTTTTGTTGAACGTGCATATTCATTTTGTTCCTTTATTTTTGAGTTAGAAATTTGCGAACTACTTATCCTATACTTTAATAACTTACTTTCTAAGTTTACTATTTCTCCTTTTAGTATTATTTCTTTTACTAACTCATAATCCTGTGCGTATTTAAAGTTTTCATTATATCTAATACCATTTTCCGTTATAAATTTATTCCGTATAAATAAAGTTGGGTGATAAATAGGATTAAATAAAGGAAAAACATTCTTTATGGCGTCAAAAGTAAAATGTGTTTTCAGTTTCTTGTTTAATTCCTTATTATTTTCATTAATAAGAATAATATCTGTTCCACAAGCTAATAGGTGTTTATTTTTTTCTAAAAACTCTACTTGCTCTTTAAATCTATGTCTTAAAGAAATGTCATCGGCATCCATTCTTGCTACATATTTCCCTTTCGCCATTTTCAATGCTTTATTCAATGATTTAGTAAGTCCTATATTATTTTCATTCTTTATAGAAAGAATTCTAGAATCTTTGCCCTTATAGAATTCTAAAATTTCATCATTTATCATTCTATTTGGGTTATCGTTGATTATTATAAACTCAAAATCTTTAAAAGATTGATTTAAAATTGAATCAATTGCTTCTCTTAACCAATTTTCTGGCTCATTATAAATACTCATTATAACCGAAACCATACTACTTAATATTTAAAACATTAAAAAATTCAACCTTTTTATAAAATACGTAAATATAGATGAGGAGCACAATTAATTGAGTTAGAGCGCTTGTAAATGCTGCTCCTAAAATGCCAAATTTTAAAATAAATATATAATTTAAAACTATGTTTATAAGAGCTCCAAAAAGAGTAATTACTAAAATTTCCTTATCCTTATTAATAGCTAATAATGAATATGAAAAAACCATAGATAAAACATTAAAAATTACACCAATAGATAAAATTATTCCCGCATTTGAGGCAGATGCATCATCAATATTATAAATAATACTAATAATTAATCTAAGTAAACAAATACAAAAAACTAAAAAAGAAAAACTAACCAATAAATTAATTTTTAATTGATTGTAAAACTTCTTTTTTAGGATTGCAATTGTAGAATTTTTTATAAGTTGTTTTATTTCAGATATATACATGAATGAAAAAACTCCTATTAAAGGCATAGCAAGATTAGAAAATGAAACCCCTATTTTGTATGAGCCTAGTTTATTATAATCTTTTAATATTTCTACAATCATTAATTGATCAAAATTGGCATAAATCTGAGTTGCTAAAGTAGTTAATGACAATAAAAATGATGAACAAAAAACCTGTTTCAACTCTGACCTTTTTAGTTTTATTTTTTCTCTTATTTTGAAATAAAAAAATATAATAGATAGCCAACTAAAAGAAAGTAAACATAGTAAGAAAAACACATTATCTGGTTTAAATATTAAGCATAAGCCAATAACAATTAAATAAGGAATGACTCTAGGTAAAACAGAATTGTGATCAGAATTTAAAAACCTTGAAGTAACAACGTATACTTCACTCAATTTCATGAAATAAATACTTAATAAAATTAAAATAACATTGGTTATTTTATCACCAGTAAAAAAAATATATAAAGGAGAAAAAAAAGAAAGAAAAAAAAGAAAAAAGATAGTGATAGCCGATACAGTTTGACCAAGTAATTTTAAATCATTACTTCTTAAATAATTTGTATACAATCCAGAAGCAAAAACTCCAAAACTAATATTGATTAATGCATTGTATTTCGCAAACTGCCCCATTATTTCCAATCCCGAAACTCTAACGATAACAACACCTAGCAAAAAGCCTAAACCTTGAGCAGAAAGTCTTCCTATTGATTGAAAAATTAATGGCTTATAATTATTTATCTTTATAAAATTCATTTATTTTATTAAAAAACCTTTCTGCATATCTCTCTTGGGAGTATTCATTCCATGAAAAATTATAACCATTTTCACCAAGTTTTTTTCTTAATTCTGTACTTTTTATAAGTTTTGTTAAACTTTTTTCCCATTCTAGGCTTGAATTACACGAAAAACCTTTATCTCCGGCTTGTGTAGCGAAACTGTAAGAGGGAATATCAGAACAAACTATTGGAAGTCCATAACCCCAATAAATAAGTAATTTATTAAACGGTTTAGAATAGTTAAATACATCTTTAACGTCTATAGGCGCAATTGCTATATCCACGGATAAAATGACTTCATCAATCTTGTTTTTATCCCATATAATGTGTTTTACATTTAGATTATTTTTGAATTTTGAAAATAGTTCAATCGATTTTTCTTCAATTATATCAGTAAAAAGAATTAACTCAAATTGATACTTTTTACTTAAATTAATAAGAGGAGGTAATATATCTTCTAGTTGTAAAAAACTCGATTCTGTTCCCTCCCATAGAATTTTTATTTCTTCTGTATCTTTATGCTCCTTTTTTTTTCCAGAAAACTCTATATTATTTATAGGATCAACAATATTAAATGTTTTTTTACTAAAACCTTTTTCAAAAAATTCTGCTTGCTTTTTACTCCCAGTAGTAATTAAATCTGCTTTTTCTACTAGCTTTTCTAAAAGAATATATGGATGCCATTTTCTTCTAATTATAGTAAGTAATATTCGCTTAAAAAAATTATAAGTTTTTTGGGGGAAATTTTTATTAAGGATCTTCCCCAAGTAATTAGGATTATCATATATCAAAAAAGAATTATTTCTTAATATTTCTTTTAACTCTTTAACACTTTCTGGTAATTTTTGAATTATTAATACATCTATTTTTTCTTTATCCTCATGGAAATTTACAATTTCAATATTATACTTTCTAGCCTCATCTAATAATGGCTTAATTCTTCTTTTATAAATTATAGCATTAGAAACCATATGGCTTGAAAAAGCTATTTTTTTGTATTTCATTTCAATTTTTATTTAAAAACACACCTAAATTATAAAATTCATAAAAACAGTAAATCAAATGGGTAGACTTCCTTGATAGAAGTTTTACCAATTTTCAATAAATTGGTAAAATCATTTGAGTACTTAACTATTCTAATAATAGTTTAATTTTCTAGGTTTAAGCATTTATTTAATGTTTTTTACTTGGAAATTTTAAGATTTAAATATCTTTCTACACCTTCCTCTAGTTCTATCATTTTTGTTGGCAGAATTTCATTTACATCATTGATGTTAGCTACAGCATACATGATATCTCTAATTCTATAAGACTTTGCTCCCCAATTAATTTTTGCTTTTTTTCCTGATTTTTTTTCAATTATATTTGATAGCTCTTTTAAGGTTGTGCCCCTTCCAGTTCCTAAATGATAAATTTTCTTATTAGGAATAATTTCTACTTTTTTTACAATTTCTATATAAAAATTAACTACATCATCTATATGAATAAAATCTAATATCTGATTCCCAAGAGTCAAATCTAATTTTTTTTCACTTTCTAAAGAATCATATATAATATCAATTATTTTTTTGTTGTTATCTTTTTTGCCATAAATAGTATAAGGAACTATGGTTATTTGATTAAAATTATAGGTTTCACTATAATATTCTAAAAAATATCTACTAGCTGTTTTAGTTGCTGCATACAAATATGCTGGAGAAAGTGAATTTGGCTTGAAATACTCTGCAAAAGTACCTGTATTAATAAATAATTTAGGAGGCGATTTTTTTAAACAGTCTAAAATTGATATTAAATATTTTATATTAGATTCTATCAATTTTTCAGCGTCTTCATATTGATCACTTGATGTAAGATAAGAAGCTAAGTGAATACATATATCTGGTTGAAACTTGAAAACAGCCTCAATTAAATCATTTTGGTTACTATTCAACTCAAATTTATTTGTAGAATTCCCAAAATAACTTTCACTCTTCTTTTTGTCTCGGGTTAACTCTAAAACTTTATTATTTTGGGATATTAATCTAGGAATAAGACTTCTTCCCACAAAACCTGTTGAACCTGTAATTAAAATTCTTTGACACATTACTAAAAAGGGTTTTTGACACAAAAATCTTCTAAACTAATAAACTGAGCATCTCTCTTCGAAAGAATAGGCTGTTCAATTTCCCAATTAAACCCAAACGAATTATAACTAATTCCATAATCAAAATTAGGATTATATTCTGTAGAAACATTATAAACTGTTATTGTATCGTTTTCCAATGATCTAAATCCATGTGCTAATCCTTTTGGAATAATTACAGATTTTTTATTTTCTCCAGATATCTCAACAGATATATAATTTTTATAGGTTTTAGAATTAGGTCTTAAGTCAACAATAAGATCTAAAATTTTTCCTTGAGGTACGTATACAAGTTTTTCATGATCGTGGGGTGGAGTTTGGAAGTGCATTCCTCTAATTACATTTTTTTTTGAAATAGAATAATACGATTCTCTAATATCAAAGTCCAGATTCTCTTGTAAAAAGCTTTCTTTATTGAACATTTTCACAAAAGTTCCCCTACTATCTTGAGCATTAAAGTTATTGATTATATAAACTCCGGACAAACTTGTTTTTACTATTTCCAAACCAAAAAAATTTAAAAATTCAAACCAAAAAATTCTTCTAACTTATCGCAAACAAAATCTAAATGTTCTTCAGATAAAGAAGGCTGAACTCCAATCCAAAAAGTATCATTCATAGTTTTGTCTGTGTTAACTAAATCACCTACAACTCTGTATTCGACATCTTTAAAATATGGCTGCTTTAGTAAATTGCCAGCAAACAATAACCTTGATCCGATTTTATGAGAGTCTAAAAATTTAGTTACATCTACTCGTAATACCCCTGCCTCTTCTTTTAATGTGATAGGAAAACCAAACCAAGAAGGGTTACTATTTGGTGTTGCTTCTGGTAATTGTAAAAAATCCGTTAAACTTTGCAATCTATCATGTAAATATTGAAAATTGCTTCTTCTTTTTTCAATAAAGTAATCTAACTTATCTAATTGAGCCAAACCACATGCTGCTTGCATGTCAGAAATTTTAAGATTATACCCCATGTGAGAATAAACATATTTATGATCATAACCAAAAGGTAAATCTCCATGTTGCTGCTCAAATCTGCAACCACATGTATTATCACATCCAGGAGGGCAGTAACAATCTCTACCCCAATCTCTATAGGATTCCGCAATTGCTTTCAGCTCTGGACTGTTCATAAAAACAGCACCTCCTTCACCCATTGTCATATGATGGGCTGGATAAAAACTTAACGTTCCAATATCACCAAATGTACCTACTTTTTGACCATTGTATTCAGCTCCAAGTGCATCACAAGTATCTTCAATTAACCAAAGATTATATTTTTTACAAAGTTCTACAACCTTTCCTAAATTAAACGGATTTCCTAAAGCATGTGCCAGCATAATTGCTTTTGTCTTTGGAGTAATTGCAGCCTCAATTAAATCAGCATTTACGTTATGAGTTTTAATATCAACATCCACAAAAACAGGAATGGCTCCAAACTGAGCTATTGGATTAACAGTTGTAGGAAAGCCTGCGGCAACGCCAATTACTTCATCTCCTTTCTTTATAGCTCTTTCTCCTAGTTTAGGAGACGTTAGGGCACTAAAAGCTACCAAATTAGCTGATGAACCAGAATTAACAGACAGACAATAATTTACCCCTAAAAAAGCAGCTAATTTCTCCTCAAATTGTTTATTAAATCTTCCCGTAGTTAACCAACCATCTATAGAAGCTTCTACCATGTTTTGTAATTCTTCTGCCCCTAGTAGTTTTCCAGAAGGAGGTATAACTGTTTCTCCTGGTATAAATTCTTTTGACTCATATTTGACCTTTGCATATTGCTCAACAAGATTTATAATCTCATTTCTTAAGCCATCTAACTTCTCTTGTGACTCCATTTTTATAACGAATATTTTTTTATTTCTTTTAAACACTCTCTCTTTACATCATTTCCTTTAATAAAATTTTGATGCCAGTTTATTATTAATTCAAGGGTTTCTTCTAAATTCCATTTTGGTTGCCATTGCAACCTATTTGCAGCTTTAGAACAGTCTAGTTTTAAAAAGCCTGCTTCATGAGGATTACTTTTCTCATCCAATTCCCAACTTGCTCCTTCTCCCCAACTATTAACCATTCTACTCAAAATCCATTCTACAGGTTTACAACCTTCATCCTTAGGTCCAAAATTCCAACCCTCCGCAAATATGTCACCATTTTCATAAAGCTCCTGAGCAAGAACTAAATACCCAGATAAAGGCTCTAAGACATGTTGCCAAGGCCTTGTTGAAAGTGGATTTCTAACAACAACTGGTTTTCCTTTTTCAAAAGCCCTTAAAATGTCTGGAATTAATCTATCTTCAGCCCAATCACCTCCACCTATAACATTTCCTGCTCTTGCTGAAGCTAGAGCTGCCGTATTAGAAGTACTAAAAAAAGAACGTCTGTATGCAGACGTTACCAATTCTGCACAACCTTTACTACTACTATAAGGGTCATGCCCTCCCATTGGCTCATTTTCTCTATAACCCCATTCCCATTCATTGTTTTCATAACACTTATCTGTTGTAACGGATACAATAGCCTTTAGGTTTGTACATGCTCTTGCTGATTCAAGTACATTAACGGTTCCCATGACATTTACAGCATATGTATCAACTGGTTCTGAATAAGACAACCTTACTAAAGGTTGAGCGGCCATGTGAATTAAGATATCAGGATTAAACAATTTAATACTTGAGGATAATTGGGTTAGATTTCTTATATCTCCAATTTCAGACTCTATAACATCAAATATTTTAGCTTCATTAAACAAGGACGGAGTAGTACTAGGTTCTAACGCAAACCCTTTTACAATTGCTCCCATAGAATTAAGCCATAAAGAAAGCCAGCTCCCTTTAAAGCCTGTATGACCAGTTAAATATACTCTTTTACCATTCCAAAAACTTGGATTCACTTTTCCCTTCATTTCTCCCATAATCTCCATGGGGCTTTATTAGTTGTTAATAGTTTTTCCAAATACATTTTATCTCTTAGGGTGTCCATTGGTTGCCAAAAACCTTCATGTTTAAAAGCCATTAATTGATTATCTTCAGCCAAACCTTTTAGTGGTTCTTGTTCCCAAATAGTTTCATCTCCTTCAATTCGCTCTATAACTTTTGGGGATAAAACAAAATAACCTCCATTAATTAAGGCTCCGTCACCTTTTGGTTTCTCCTCAAATCTTCTTACTTGATTACCTTCTATATTTAAAGCTCCAAATCTACCAGGAGGATATGTAGCTGTTAAAGTAGCTTCTTTTCCATGAGAATAATGAAAATTTACTAAATCTTGAATATTGATATCTGCAACACCATCTCCGTATGTAAAACAAAATGCTCGTTCACCTTTTAAATACGGGTAGACTCTCTTTAATCTTCCTCCTGTCATAGAATCATCTCCTGTATCAACTAAAGTAACAGTCCATGGTTCAGCTCTTTTTTCATGCACAATCATTTCATTATCTTTCATATTAAAAGTTATATCCGACTGATGCTTGAAATAATTGGCAAAATATTCTTTTATTACATACCCTTTATAACCACAACAAATTATAAAATCGTTTATTCCGTGCAATGAGTATGTTTTCATTATGTGCCATAAAATGGGTTTGCCTCCAATTTGAACCATTGGTTTTGGTTTTGTCACGGTCTCTTCACTTAAGCGAGTGCCTAAACCTCCTGCTAATATTACTGCTTTCATAGTTTATTAATTTGAGCAAACGAATGCATCCGAATAAAATTGATTTTCTGGTAATTTTTTTTCTATTAAAAGTCTCCTTGCAGATTCAATCATGTCATTTGATCCACAGGCGTATACCTGAGTTTTAGATAAATCTATGTTTTGCTCTAACAAGACATCTTGTACATACCCCTTAGCACCATTCCAATTTTCATCTGGTCTTGATAAAACAGGTACATATTTTAATCTTATATTACTCCTTATCTCCGGTTCCCAAAACAAATCTTTTTCATATCGAGCTCCAACAATAACAAAAAGGGTTTTGGTCGAAAAATCCTCTGGCGAACAATTAATTTCTTCTATAATTGCTTTTACAGGAGCAACACCTGTACCAGTAGCTAAAAAAACAATATTCTTATGTTCAGATTCCCTGTAAAAAAAACCTCCTAAAGGACCTTCTACCCTAATCAAATCATTTTCCTTTGCATCTTCGAACCAGAACTTACTCATTTCTCCATTTTCATAATTTTTAATGAAAAAACTTAGTTTA
Organism: Seonamhaeicola marinus; assembly: GCF_008085455.1. Taxonomy (NCBI): domain Bacteria; kingdom Pseudomonadati; phylum Bacteroidota; class Flavobacteriia; order Flavobacteriales; family Flavobacteriaceae; genus Seonamhaeicola; species Seonamhaeicola marinus. The sequence goes on from NZ_VSDQ01000679.1 coordinate 271,758, forward strand.
GAATTATGAACCGCTCTGTTAGCAATTGAATAGCTTCTTTTTATGTTACCCTTAATTAAATTAACGTATTGCCCCGAATTAAACTTAAAATTTGCTGAAGGAGGAAATCTTAATGTTAACTTTATAATATCATTTGTTAACTTAGTTATTTGATCTATTTTACTTGGAAAAATTCTTTTTTCATATAAAGTTATTCCCTCTAAACCTTCAATATCTAAAACTAAATCCGAAACAGGTTTAGCATTACAAGATAGTGTATAATTTTCTCTTATTTCGGCCTCGCTTAACACCAACTCGTCTTGCATATTTACCGTTTTTCCTTGTAAAACCTTAACAACACAACTTCTACATCTTGCAGAAAGGCAACTATGTTCTAAATAAACGCCATTATTTTTTGCTGCTTGTAAAATTGTTGTTTGATCATCACAGCTGAACTTTTTATTATTTTTTAAACTAATCTCATACATGGCAATTAGTAATTTTTAATTAATGCGAATTGTTTAAATACCAGTTATAGATTCTGTTTACTCCCACTTCTAATTCAACTTTATGTTTCCATCCTAAATCATTAAGTTTGGTAACATCTGTTAACTTTCTCATGGTTCCATCGGGTTTAGTTTCATTAAACACTAAATCCCCTTTAAAACCTACTATTTTCTTTATTAACTCAGCCAATTCTTTTATAGAAATATCCTCTCCTGTGCCAATATTAATATGTGTATTTCTAATTTCAGTATTCCCATCTTTAAACATATCTGAAAAGTTTCTACTCTCCATTATGAATACGCAAGCGTCGGCCATGTCTTGGCTCCATAAAAATTCTCTTTTGGGTTCTCCAGTTCCCCAAATTTCAACACTATTTGATGTTACTCCAAATTCTTTTAAATATGCTTTAGCTTTTTCAAAGGAATCTACCTTTAAATCAGCAACCACAGCACCCTCATCTTCTTCTGAAAGTAGCTTAGCCAAATGTATTTTACGAATTAAAGCTGGTAAAACATGAGATTTTTCTAAATCAAAATTATCATTAGGGCCATATAAATTTGTTGGCATTACCGAAATAAAGTTTGTACCATATTGTATATTATAACTTTCGCACATCTTAATACCTGATATTTTAGCTATAGCATAAGGTTCATTCGTATATTCTAAAACATCTGTTAAAAGATACTCTTCTTTCATTGGCTGAGTGGCTTTTTTAGGATAAATACATGTGCTACCCAAAAACAATAGTTTTTTTACATTATGAAGATAACTTTGATGAATTACATTATTTTGAATCATCATATTATCATAAATAAAATCAGCTCTATAAGTATTATTGGCAACTATTCCCCCAACTTTAGCTGCAGCTAAAAAAACATACTCAGGTTTTTCAATTTCAAAAAAATTAGCAACATTCAATTGATTTGTTAAATCTAATTCTTTATGTGTTTTGGTTAAAATATTATTATAACCTTTATTTTTTAAATTATCTAATATAGCGCTACCAACTAAACCTCTATGTCCTGCTATATAAATTTTAGAGTTTTTATTCATAACTTTATTCAAAGTAGTTATTAATTCTATAACCACCTTCTTTAAGATATTGATCTTTCTTCATTAGTTTTAAATCACTAACCATCATATCTTCTACTAAGGCCTCTAGATCATACTTTGGTACCCAACCTAATTTTTCTTTTGCCTTTGTAGCATCTCCTATTAATAAATCGACTTCTGTTGGTCTATAGTATTTCGGATCTACAGCAATTATTTCTCTACCTATTTCTAATTGGTAATCTGGGTTAGAACACGACTTAATATATCCTTTTTCTTCTTCAGCAGTTCCTTTAAACTCTAATTCAATACCAACATGAGCAAAACTCATTTTTACAAAATCTCTAACAGTAGTCGTTTTATTGGTTGCAATCACCCAATCTTCAGCATCATCTGCTTGAAGTATTAACCACATCATTCTCACATAATCCTTAGCATGCCCCCAATCTCTTTTTGCATCTAAATTACCTAGGTACATTTTATCTTGAAGTCCTAATGAAATTCTGGATGCGGCTCTGGTTATCTTTCTTGTAACGAACGTTTCTCCTCTAATAGGTGACTCATGATTAAATAATATGCCGTTGCAAGCATACATTCCATAAGCTTCCCTATAATTTACAGTAATCCAGTAGGCATACATTTTAGCAACAGCATAAGGACTTCTTGGATAAAACGGAGTTGTTTCGGTTTGCGGTACTTCTTGTACTTTGCCATATAATTCTGATGTAGAAGCTTGATATATTCGTGTCTTTTTTTCCAGACCTAAGAATCTAATAGCCTCCAAAAGTCTTAAAGTGCCAATTCCATCGGCATTCGCTGTATATTCCGGCATTTCAAAAGACACATGTACATGACTCATTGCCGCTAGATTGTATATTTCATCAGGTTGAACCTCTTGAATAATTCGTGTTAGATTCGTACTATCCGTTAAATCCCCATAGTGCAAAAAGAAGTTTCTATTTTCAATATGAGGATCTTGATATAAATGATCTATTCTATCTGTATTAAATAATGAAGATCTTCTTTTTATTCCATGAACCTCATACCCCTTTTTAAGTAAGAATTCACTTAAATATGCTCCATCCTGTCCTGTTACACCTGTTATCAATGCTATTTTTTTAGCCATTTATTTTATATTTTTTTATTTTAAAACAGAGTTTTTAGGTCTTAGTGCAAAAGTATTATATTTCTTAACCTTTTCAAGCTTTGTCTTACCTAAAAGTTCTTTTTCTATCAACACCTTTCGAGCAAAATCATACCATGTCATAACATCTTTGCAAGAATAGTGATATATACCAAAGTTGTCATCTCTTTTTCTAATCAAATTAACAATAAAACTACTTAAATTAACCGTATCTGTTGGGCACCCTATTTGCTCAGTAGTTATTTTTAAATCTTTTCCTTCCTTAGCCCACTTAACTACACTTTTGTAAAAATTATGTCCGTATTTTTTACTATATAACCAAGAGGTTCTAACTATGAAGTAATTTTTTAAAATTTCTTGAACGTATTTTTCTCCTAGAAGTTTAGATTTTCCATATTCATTAATCGGATTTGGTTTATCTAAAATTGTATAAGGCTCTTCTTTTTTACCGTCAAAAACATAATCTGTGGAAATATGAACCAAACCAACGTCATATATTTTACAAGCTTCTGCCAAATTTTTAACACCTTCTGCATTAATTTTATATGCTATTTCTGGAGTTTTTTCAGCTTCTTCAACATTTGTATAGGCTGCACAATTAATGCAATAGTCTAATTTATTATCCTTAAAAAAAACATCAAGTATTCCTTTATCTGTTATATCAAGTATTTCTTTTGAAGCAAAAATAAAATCCAATTCGACCTCATTTTCAGAATATAATTCTGCAATGGTTTTTCCCAACTGTCCATTAGCCCCTGTAACTAATACCTTCTTTTTCATATTTCCAGAAGAAATTTTTTCAAAGTTGGAAGCTCCTTATCTTTACTAGATAAAATAATATTCTCTTGTATTTTCCAGTCAATTTTTAGCTGTTCATCATTATAAAAAACCCCACGTTCAGCAGGTTTACAATAATAATTATCACATTTATAGGAGAAAATAGTATTATCCTCCAAGACATGAAAACCATGAGCAAATCCCCTTGGAATAAAAAGATGCTGGTGCTTATAAGCATCTAAAATTATAGAAAAATGTTTGCCAAAAGTTTTGGAATTGGGTCTTAGATCAACTGCCACATCAAGAACTTTTCCACTCAACACTTTTACAAGTTTTGCCTGTGCATGTTCGTCTATTTGAAAATGTAAACCTCTTAGTACTCCTTTAGTTGATTTTGACACATTATCTTGAACAAAATGAACATCAGCACCCGTAAATTCGTTGAATTTCTTATGATTAAAACTTTCATAAAAAAATCCTCTACTATCTTCAAAAACACTTGGTGTAATTACAAAACACCCTTCTAAATTAGTTTCCTCAACTTTCATTAGTCTTTTATTAAATGTTGAAGGTATTTGCCATAACCACTTTTAAGTAATGGTTCAGCTAATCTATTTAGTTGGTTTTTATCTATATAACCCATTTTATAAGCTTCTTCTTCTATACATCCAATTTTTTGTCCTTGCCTTTCTTCTATAACTTGAACAAACTGAGAAGCCTGCATTAATGAAGAAAATGTACCCGTATCTAACCATGCCGTTCCTTTATCTAAAACTTCCACATTAAGGCTTCCATTTTCTAAATACGCCTTATTAACATCAGTTATCTCTAACTCACCTCTCTTACTAGGCTTAATATTTTTTGCTATCTCAATAACCAAATTATCATAAAAATAAATACCAGGGACGGCGTAATTTGATTTAGGTTTAGTTGGTTTTTCCTCTATAGATATTACCTTTCCATTTTCACTAAACTCTACAACACCATATCTTTGAGGGTCTTGTACATGATATGCAAAAATTGTTCCTCCTTTTGGTTTTATAGCATTTTTTAAAGTTTTACTTAAACCTGACCCATAAAATATATTATCACCTAAAACGAGTGCTACGTTATCATTTCCAATAAAACTTTCACCAATAATAAAAGCTTCTGCTAAGCCTTTAGGCTCATCTTGTACAGCATATTCAAAACTACAGCCATAATCTTTTCCATTTCCTAAAAGCTCTTTGAATTTTTGATTATCCGTAGGTGTTGTAATAATTAAAATTTCATTAATTCCAGCAGACATAAGAGTAGTTAAAGGATAGTAAATCATAGGCTTATCATAAACTGGCATAAGTTGCTTACTCACTACTTTTGTTAGTGGGTGAAGCCTTGTACCAGATCCTCCTGCCAAAATTATTCCTTTCATTAAAGATTCTATTTTTCATTTCCACGAAAGTGAAAATCTTTTAAATTAAATACTATATTTTTTAACGTACCATTCAACTGTTTTTAGTATACCAGACTCAAAGTTCTCAACAGCATTCCAACCTAATTTTTTTTCAATTTTTGAAGCATCAATAGCATATCTAAAATCGTGTCCTGGCCTATCATTGACAAAAGAAATCTGTTCTTTATACGAATTTTCCTTTGGCTTGATTTTATCTAAAACTTCACAAATATAGTTAGCAATATATAGATTATCTCTTTCATTTTTTCCCCCAATATTATATGTCTCTCCAGATTTACCATTCTTATAGACCAATTCAATTCCTAAACAGTGATCCTTAACGTATAACCAATCTCTAATATTTTTACCATCTCCGTAAATAGGAATCTTTTCTCCTTTTAATGCCTTCCTTATTATTGTTGGAATCAGTTTTTCATCATGCTGTTTCGGCCCATAATTATTAGAGCAATTGGTTGTTACCACATTCATCCCATAAGTATGATAATAACTTCTTATAATAAAGTCTGAAGAAGCTTTTGAAGCACTATAAGGACTATTGGGTGCATATGCAGTTTTTTCGGTAAATAATCCGGTTTCTCCTAAAGTACCATATACCTCATCAGTGGAAATATGATGAAATCTAGAGTTTTCATATTCTTTCTTAACTTCAAAAGGAGCTTCCATCCAATGATTTTTAGCTACATCTAAAAGATTAAATGTTCCCGTTATATTGGTATCAATGAATGCAGATGGGTTTTTTATTGAATTATCTACATGGGATTCTGCAGCGAAATGGATAACCCCTTGAAAATTATACTTATCAAATAAATCTTGAATTAAATCTCTATTGTAAATATCTCCTTCAACAAAAGTATACCTATCATTATCCTCTATCTCAATTAGATTATTTAAGCTACCTGCATAAGTTAATTTATCTAAATTAACTACATTAATTTTTGGGTGCATTTGCAAAAAATAAACTATAAAATTAGAACCTATAAAACCTGCTCCTCCGGTAATTAAGATATTCATTTTTAAATCTTATTCTTATGCTGTTCTAAAAACTTAACAAATTGCAACCCTAATAATACCATAAAGGTAGCTATGCTAAATAACAATCCATAAAACAATTTCTGTCCAATTTTAAAACCAAAAACTTCTTTTTTATCATCAATAGATCCAGAATCCTGTTTACTTGATAAAACTTCAATTATATTTTCAATATCAGCTTTTCTACGATTTATTAAAACCAATTCATCCCTTAACTGTAAGTCGTTTTTGTATAAATCATATTCTTTTGTTTTATCTGTAACATTAGACCCTTCAAAAGTAATCCCTATTTCAGAACCGTTCTTAGATTTCAACCCACTTTCTAAAACTTTTCTATAAGTTTTCTGTAAAGAATCTGACCTCATTAAAGCTTCTTTTAAAGCCAATTCTCTATTAGACAGTTCTTTCAAATCCTTTTCCTGTTCCCTCTTAAAATAAGGGTTATTGTTAACCCCTTGAATTAGTTTCGTAAAAACAGTCTTAAAATTATTCCTCTCTTTAGACTTTATATCAATCTGTTGGTATTGATGATTATAATCTTTTAAATTTTCACTATACCCTTCATACGTAATTGTTTTTGCAACTGTAGTATCTAGGGTTTTTAAATACCTATCAAATTCCTTAATCTTTTGATTTTCCGTTATTACAGATTCTATTTCAAATCCTAATATGGATTTTGCTTGGTCTTCTTCCAGCCCCAATATAGAACTAAGCGTGCCAAAATCTTTTTGTTTTACCAAATCATTATAATAAGATATAGAGTTATACATATTTTCACCTGTATTATAATTTTGTTTTATGGTAATATAAGACTTGTAAACTGGGTCTGAAGATTTTTGAAGTGCATATCCAAGTACAATTCCAATAACACCAGAAATAACCAGTTTTAAAAAATGTTTCTTTACAAAAAAAACGAACCAAACAAATGCCAAAAATATTTTATTAAAAATACCACCAATAAACTTAAAAAGTCTATCAAACATATTTCCAATAAGTTTAAATAACTGCCCTAAATCTACTTCTTCAGATTGTTGTGGTTGCGGCAACTCTTTGCTCATAACTATATTAAATTGAATTAAATATTTGTTCTAAAATTGTTCTTGTAATTAAATACGTAGGTCTTACACCAGTTGTTCCCAATCCTCCTGAGGCTAATGTAGCTCCAGTTTCTAAGGGGTTGTCACTGGCATAATAGGCATATCTTACCTTTACATCATTGCCAATACTTCCTCTAACTTTTGACGCTGCTTGAATTGCTTTCTGGTAATGCGCTCCCTCCATTTCTAAGCCAATAACTTGCCAAGTAGAGTCATGGAAGAACTTAAGAATATCTTTGTTCTGAAGCGAAGTTCCTAACACAGTTATCATTGATCCTTCATACACTTCAACTCCTTGACCTTCTAAATCTTCTTTTTTTAATTCGTTTTTAAACGGGTAATTATCAGCAGTTCCTTCAAAGATATGCGCAGAAGGTATCATAATATCACCTTTTCCTCCTTCCAAAATACCAGCCTTACCCATTATTGATAAAGACTCAACATTTAAATGAATCTTTTCACCATTTTTTTGATACGGTTTTAAAAGCTCATCAATGGTTTCATATGCTTGCTCTCCAAATGCATAATCCATTACTAATATAACAGGCTTCTTCTCATGTAAAATTTCCTCCTTAGCCTTTATATCAATTTTTGAAATGTCTATTTTACTGGTATCGAACAACTGAACATCTATGTTTGCACCAGATGTATCTTTTATGTAAAGCATTCCTTTTCGTAAGGCTTCTGCATTAACTTTGTCTCTTAGTGCCTTATTATCATTATTGCTTAATGCTTCATAAACTTCAAAAACATCCTTTTTCGAAGCCAAAGTTTTCAAAGCAGCAGGGGCAAAAAGTGTATTCATAACACTATGCATATTAGCACTAATAACATGGATAGGACGATTTAATAAACTATTTTTATATAGAATTTCCTTTATGTTATTAGCCCATATTTCACCATGAATATGATGCCCAATACGTTCTCTTAAAACTGGAGTAAATGTAATGGTTCTCTTATTGTTATTAACCTGCTCTTCTAAAGCTAATTTACCCAACCAGTATACAATATGAAGTAATCGTTCAGGTTGCTTAGGTGTTGCAAAATCATTATAAACAGCTCTTAACTCATCAAATGTTCTTCCTAAAATATTGGCGGTATGGGTAATTGCTACTTCTCGTTCTTCATTAGTCAACTCCTTTTTTGAAAGAACAGATTTCTCAAGCTTCTCCCAATCTCTAGTTGTTAACCCTTCTTCCTCGTCTACTAAAACTCTGTTACTGATTTTATGAGACTCTACAAAAAGAAACGTAAGATGCGTTAGAATATCATAAATCTCCGAACGTCCACGTGTTATTTCGATATTCATTTGCTCATCATCTATTCGATAGCAGTTTCTTCTTCTTTTTTCAGGAATTATGGTTTTAAAATGTGAATTGGAATAACCTTCGTCACTAGTAAGATTAATAAATGTGCATTCTTCTATCCCTTCAGGTAGCCTGTCGATTACATAAAGTAACCCTTCTAATTCAGCTTTTTCTTCGCCAATAGAACCATAGATTTCTGGACGTAAAAGTAGTAAGGAGTTTCTAAGCATTTCTCCAGAAACACCCATTGGTTTGTAGAACCCTCTTATGAATAAGTGACGCATAGTAATATACATCCTTTCTATAGCATTAGAGCTCTCTTGAGCTCTAGTTCTTTCGTGATGTTTAATATTACTCATGGGGCTTTTTTTACGTTTCAAAGATAATACTATTTAGTTTAAATGATGTAAGGAAAATTATCAACTATTTTTCTGTCATTCGAAAGTCTTGGTAACTTATTCTGCCCTCCTAATTTACCAATAGATTTCATGTAGTTTTTAAATCCTTCTTTTTCAACCTTGGTTATTTTTAAAGTTTGAAGCACATTGCCTTCAATTAAATCGAAATAATATACATTTTGTTTTTGAAGAGATTCATCTATTCTTTCGGCAAAGGCCTTTAAATCTTCAGGCTCATTTTCAAACTCTATATACCATTCATGATATGGCAATCCTTCCTTTGGGTTAATCTGAGGCGCCACAGTAAATTCTGTTACGGTTATATCTGTTCCTTCTACAGCATCTTGTAGAGCCTGCTCTACTTCTTTACCAATAACATGCTCACCAAAAGCAGAAATAAAGTGCTTTATTCTACCAGAAACTATAACCCGGTAAGGTTTTGTTGACGTAAACTGTACCGTATCTCCAATGTTATATGCCCACAAACCAGCATTAGTTGAAATTATCATTACATAATTAATACCAACCTCAACATCTTTAATGGTTATACGTTCTGGGTTTTCAGTAAAAAATTCATCTGCTTTTATAAACTCATAAAAAATGCCTGAGTTTAATTGAAGTAGCATGCCCTTTTCATTCTGTCTATCTTGAAATGCAAAAAAACCTTCGCTAGCGGGATACAATTCAATACTATCTACAGACCTTCCTATTAAGTTTTCAAATTTTGTTTTGTAAGGCTCATAATTAACACCCCCAAAAATGAATAAATTAAAATTCTTAAAAATCTCACCTACGGGTTTCCCAGTTTTTTGAATCAGCTTTTCAAAATACATTTGTACCCAAGACGGAATTCCTGAAATAATAGTCATGTTCTCTGGTAAAGTTTCTTCAACTATAGCATCAACTTTTGTTTCCCAGTCATCAATACAATTGGTTTCCCAAGAGGGCAATCTGTTTTTCTGGAGGTATTTTGGCACATAATGAGCCACAATACCAGATAACCTTCCCAATTTAACACCGTTTTTGTCATTTAGTATTGGGCTACCTTGAAGGAAAATCATTTTACCATCCACAAATTTAGTGTTGCCCGTCTCATGTATATACATAAGAATGGCATTTCTTGCTGCCTCTACATGACTTGGCATGCTTTCCTTCGTAATAGGAATATATTTAGCTCCAGAGGTTGTTCCAGATGTCTTTGCATAGTAAAGAGGCTTTCCTTTCCAGAGGATATTTTCTTCTCCAGCAACCATTCTATCAACATAAGGCCTTAGTGCTTCATAGTCCCTAACAGGTACACGCTTTACAAAATCTTGGTGGGAGTTAATACTAACAAAGTCATGATCTTTACCAAATGCAGTGCTGGCACCATTTGATATTAACGCTTCAAATACCTTTTGTTGTGTTTTTTCTGGATTATTGGACCATTTCTTGATTTTCTTGTAAACACGTTTAGCAAAGGGTCTTGCTAGGGCAGATTTTAGTGATAGCATTATTTAAAATCTATAAAATTTGTTGGATTGATTGGGTAACCATCGTTCCAAAGTTCAAAATGTAAATGAGGTCCGGTAGAGAGTTCTCCAGTGTTTCCAGCGGTTGCAATAACTTCTCCTGCTTTAACCAGCTCTCCTTGAGATTTATTTAATTGGGCGTTATGCTTATAAACAGAGATTAGTCCGTAACTATGTTCCAAAATAATAACATAACCCGTACTAGCAGTCCATTCTGCAAAAATAACAATCCCGTCTGCTGTTGCTTTAACTGGTGTATCTTTAGGAACCACAATATCAACTGCATAATGCTTTTCTTCTACATTATAGTCTTCACTAATAGTACCATTAACAGGAGGAAACAACACAAAATTTGTAGCTGTAGTAGCAGATTCAAATAAATTATACTTATCCTCTTTATCTACTTTTTCCCTAAGAATAGAATCCTCAGCAATTGGCGTAAAATCTACTTCACTGGCCTCTAGTTTAACAGCTGCAACAATAGAATCTTTATTTAGATCTGCACTGCTTACATCTCCTTTTAACACCTTTTTAATAGAGCTGTAATAAATCTCATTCATGGTTATTACACGTTGTAAAGAATCTGTTTTAAAATTAAGTTCTGTAGCTCTCTTTTTTAATTTTGTCGAGGAGTATCCTGGAATATATTCTCTAAGAGGTGTAAACGCAATGAAAATAAATGTAATGGCTATGAGAAGAATTGCAGAAACCGAACAAACCACAAAAACGTTTAGTCTAGTTAACTTAAAAGACAAACGCTCTTCAAAGGTATTCTCGTTAAGTATTACTAATCTATACTTATCGAGCAGCTTTTTTTTGATTTTCTTTGGCTCCTTTTTTCTTTTCATCGGACGCAAAATTAAATAAAATTATGTCACAAGCGGTTTTGTGAGTGCTAAAGTTAAGCTTAAAACGACATTATTAAACTTTAATTATTAACTTTGTTTTTTAAATTAATAATTATGAGCTTACTTATGTTACCATTAGCTATTGGACCTTTACAAATTACTTTAATTATAGTAGTTGTTTTATTACTATTTGGAGGAAAGAAAATACCTGAATTAATGAGAGGTTTGGGAAGCGGTATTAAAGAGTTTAAAGATGCGAGCAAAGACGAAGAAGGAAATGCTACTGAAGCTGACAAAAAAGAATAAGACCCTTTTAAATACATAAAAAAAGACCAACTTTTCAGTTGGTCTTTTTTTGTTCTAACTTATGTCTTTAGTCAATTTTAATGGACTTAATAATAGCTTCTAGTTCTAACATGTAATTTCTCTTTTCTACCGAAGGTGCAAACACAAAACCTTCTACACCTACCCAACGTTTGTTTACCTTATCTTCTATGGTGTAATTAACAAAGGCACCTCCCATAAAGTCGTTTGTTAATTCCCAAATACCTTTCGTTTCAAATGCAGGTTTATTGTCTATAATAGTCTCTCCATGAAACGGGGTATAAGCGTCTTCCGTAATCATATAGGAACTAATTTTAGTGCCATCTGCATTAACATTACCATCTAATCGGCCTTTAAAATATTGTTTACCAAGCGAATCTCTTATTTTAATGATTTGAACAATAGTACTATCATTTCTCTTAATTGCATCATAAGGCAAATCGTATATCATAAAATGAGAATGACCAGTGGTTATATTTTTTCTAAACCAAAAGAAGTTATCACGTTCTTTTGCAATTTCGTAAATTGAAGAAAATGCCATTGTAAGTCCTAGCTTCTCTTTGATCTGTTCAAATTTATGAGGCGATTTAGCCATTTGGCGTTGTCTTTCAGCTATTTCAGTATTTCTAAAAATCTCTGTTATTTTATCTGCATTCTCTTTAATTAAACCAATAATATCCTCTCTTGATTTTCCAGATAACACAACTACCTTTTGTGGTTTTGCATATTGATCTTCCTTAAACTCTATATTAGCATCTTTGCCCATTTCAATTTTAAGGATTGTTCTGTTTTTAGTGACAAAACCCGAAAACACTTGTGGCGGAATCTGACTTAAAGTAAACATGGGTTCATCTTGAGGCAGCCCATAGATAGGTTTTGTTAAAACATCTCTAATGGCGTCTCCAATACGTCCGTTCCATAAATCATTCTCTAAAATAACAGATACATGATTTATATTACCAGAAGAATCCTGAAGAAACTTTGCGGGAGCTTTTCCCTTGTTATCTTTACAGGAAAACACAAGAAGTAATACTAAAGTTGATAAAAGAATTTTTTTCATCTGATATATGTTTTAATTAAAGGCATCACCCTTTTGAAATTTTAAGCTTCATACCTGGCTTTAAATTACTCCCACTAATACCGTTCCAATCTCGAATATTTTGGATAGAAACTCCAGAAAATTTTTGAGAAATACTCCATAATGAGTCTCCATCTTTAACTGTATATATAATTACATCACCTGAAATTGGTTTCGGAATAACTTTCTTTTTAGTGGTAGAAGCGGTTTTAGTAGTTGAAGGTGTATAAGGCTTTCTAGGGTAAATAGTTAAACGCTGACCAATACTTAAATTGTTAGAACGTAACCCATTCCATCGTTTTATTTGACTAACTCTAACACCATAACGCCTTGCAATTTTACCTAAATAGTCACCAGATCTTACTTTATATCTTACCCTATCGGTTGCATTAAAAAACTGAGGCAAAGGTTTTTCTCTTTTGGCAAACTCCTCTTTTACAAAAGCATATATTTTTTCTTCATTATTCACAAAAGTACCTACCACTTCTCTAGGTAAACGCAAGTAATAATTCTCGTTTTTTATTACTGGAATAATGTCTAATTTATAGGAAGGGTTTAAAAACTGAAGCTCTTCAACAGGTGTTCCTGTAACTTCTGCAACCTGATCTAAAGTAATCATGTTTTTAACTAAAACCGTATCAGTTTCTTTAAGCACAAATTCTGGTTTTACAGTTTTAAAACCATGTTCTTCGGCATACTCAAAAATGTACATATTAGCCAAAAAAGCGGGTAAGTACCCAGCGGTTTCTCTAGGTAAATTATGCCTAATGTTCCAATAATTTTTATAACCTCCGGACCTTCTAATGGCCTTTGTAACATTTCCTGGACCAGAATTGTATGCCGCAAGAGCTAAATCCCAATCGCCAAATATTTCATAAAGCTTAGCCAAGTATTTAGATGCAGCCTCAGTAGACTTTACAGGGTCACTACGTTCATCTACATAACTACTTACATCTAAACCATACATTTTACCTGTACTAAACATAAACTGCCACAACCCTGTAGCTCCTACAGGTGATTTTGCTCTAGGTCTCAAAGCAGATTCTACTATAGAAAGATATTTTATTTCTAATGGAATGTTATGTTTATCTAATTCCTCTTCAAATAAAGGAAAGTAAAAATGACTTAAAGACATCAGTTTTTGTAACGACTTCCGTCTGTGTTTTAAATACATTTTTATAACACTTTCTAATGCTGGGTTGTACTCTACATTAAACGGTGTTCTGGCATTAAGCAATTCTAATCTTGCTTTTAACGTATCTGTTGGAAGTTCTGGATACTCAACCTCATCAAAAGTTAACTCTGTTACAGATTTATAGATGGTGTCAAATAAACTATTGCTGTATAACTCTTCTTGCCATTTTTCATCAATACTTGAAGCCAGCGCATTATCCTCAAGCTTTTTTACAGAAGCCGAATCTTGCACAGCTTCAATAGGTTTTATTTGAGGAGCATTGCCATCAATTACCGAGTCCTTAACCTTAACAGGAGATGTACTATCTTGAGTTTGTGAAAAACCAAATGATGAAGCAAAAACAAATAATAATATATAAAAACGAAAAGTCATAATCTCTCTCTACCTTGAACGATAATACGGCTAAATTCGTGTTTTTTATGTTAAATAAAAAATAAGACCTGTAGAGTTTTATTCTACAGGTCTTTTATATTTAATGATTCCACAGCTTAAGCTGGAAATATCAATTAATCTAATATAGCGGCAATTCCAGGAAGTGTTTTACCTTCTAAGCTTTCTAACATTGCACCACCACCAGTACTTACATAGCTTACTTTATCTTGGAAACCAAATTGCTTAACTGCGGCAACAGAATCTCCACCACCTACTAATGAAAACGCTCCGTTTTTAGTTGCCTCTGCAATAGAATCTCCTAAAGCAATAGTACCACCAGCAAAACTTTCCATTTCAAAAACACCTAATGGCCCATTCCAAAGAATAGTTTTAGACTCCATAACAACATTGTGGAATGCTTCTCTGGATTTTGGACCAGCATCTACACCTTCCCAACCATCAGGAATTTCATTGATATCGCAAATTTGAGTGTTGGCGTCATTACTAAAATCATCTGCAGCAATGGTATCTACAGGAATGTGCACTTGTACATTCTTTTCTTTTGCCTGCTTTAATATATCTAAAGCTAATTCCATTTTATCATCTTCACAGATAGAGTTACCAATCTTTCCTCCTTGAGCTTTAACAAACGTAAACGCCATACCACCACCAATAATTAAGTGATCTACTTTATCAAGAATGTTTTCTATAATTGTAATTTTTGAAGACACTTTTGCTCCACCAAGAATAGCAAGCACAGGTTTTTCCCCAGTTTCCATTACTTTTTTAATACTCTCAATTTCTTGAGCTAATAGGCTACCAAAACATTTATCTTCTGGGAAAAATTCAGCAACAATGGTTGTTGATGCATGAGCTCTGTGAGCAGTTCCAAAGGCGTCATTAACATATACATCTCCTAACTTAGCTAATTTTTCAGCAAATGCTTTATCTCCAGCAGTCTCTTCTTTATAATAACGAAGGTTTTCTAGTAATAAAATTTGACCAGGTTCTAAACTTGCAGCAGCAGCTTCAACATCTTCTCCTATACAATCTGAAACAAACTTTACCTCAACACCTAAAACATCTTGAACTTTTTCTACAATATGCTTTAATGAAAACTCATCTTGAAATCCTTTTGGACGCCCTAAGTGCGACATTAGAATACAGCTTCCACCATCTTCTAATATTTTAATGATTGTTGGTTTAGCGGATATAATTCTAGTAGCATCTGTTACCTCAAAATTTTCATTTAAAGGTACATTAAAATCTACACGAATTAATGCTTTTTTATTCTCAAAATTAAAGTCGTTAAGAGTCTTCATTTTTATAGTGTTTACTAATTAATGTTTACAAAAGTAACCAATTAATTAGCACTAAAAAATGTGTTTTTTAACGAAAACGATGTAGGCAGCAATTATTTTACGAAGCTTTCTTTAGCTTAGGTTTAGATTTTGATTTTGAAGTCTTCTTCTTTGACTTAACAAGTTCTAGTTTTGGGTCTTTTTTAGTAGGTTTTGTCTTCTTCTTAGAAGCGACCACCTTATTTTTTTTCTTTTTTAATTCGGCAGGTTTCTTATCTACCTTTTTCTTGGCAATAGGCTTACTTACTTTTTTCTTTGCTTTTGCTTTTGCAGACTTTGCCTTCTTCTTAGCAGCTAATTTTGCCTTTTTTAATTGTGCTTTTTTCTTAGCAGCAATCTTTTTAGCTTTTGCTTTTGCCTTCTTTTTAGCCTTAGCTTTAGCCAATTTTGCTTTCTTAATGGCTTTTGCTCTGGCTTTAGCCGCTGCTTTTTTCTTAGCAGCTAATTTTTTAGCCTTCGCCATCGCCTTTTTCTTAGCCTTTGCTTTGGCCTCTTTAGCTTTCTTCTTTGCTTTTGCTTTGGCCTTCTTCTCTGCAGCTTTCTTTTTTGCTGCTAATTTAGCTGCCTTAGCTTTGGCCTTTTTAAGCTCCTTTTCTTTTTTAGCTTTTGCTTTCGCTTTCTTCTTTGCTTTGGCCTTGTCTGCTTTGGCTTTTTTCTTAGCCGCTAATTTTAGTTCTTTCGCAAGCTTTTCCGCTTTTTTCTTGTCCTTTTTACTCAGTTTTTTCTTTTCAACTGCTGCTTTTGCCATAACTTAAAGTTTGTTTATTGTTAACTCAATGTAAATTTAATGTTAACAAAACTACATAAAAATCCTATTTTCCAATGTTAAATCTTACATTTTACTAAAAACTTAACATTGGAAACAAACTAAACTTCAAGATAAATACATGTAAATATTATAAATTCACACCAAAGAAAGTTTGTCCTTAGTTTAGTGTAAATCCAGAATCTATAAGCACTACCAACTCTTTAATGTTTTCCGAAATAATTTTCTTGAGGTTCTTTTTCATTAAAGGTTTCATAATAATCCCAAAGGGTTTGAAATCAACAAATATTTCGACGGTTAATTTGGTATGCCCATCTTTCACTTCTTCTAAAACAAAATAGTTGTTAAATTTTTTTGTAAAAGGCACTAAGTTAGTAGACTCACCGTAAACCAGCTGATTATTTTCAACTTGTTTGGTAACCGTAACCTGTTCTACTTCTTTATTGTTAACTAAGCACCTGTGTTTTTCTCCAACACGGTTTATTTTGTTCTTTTCATATTCCAGTTTATCAATGCCCTTCGTCCAAAGCAATCTATAGTCAAAATTACTAATCACCTCGTATAAATCATTCATAGGAATCTTAATAATTTCGGTTTCATGAAATAGTTTATGCTTTGGAACATTATCGGGAATAAGCTTTATTTCAGGAAGCCTTTCTTTTAGATAATTTAGTGCAGTATAGGTATAATTTATACTTCCAAAATCATAATGCGCGGTTATTTCATCCTTTCCTTGGGTAGAATTAACACTTTCCGTAAATAATGCATATTCATTCACGGGCACCTCATTTTTAAGCAACCTATGAATTTGAATTACATTGCTTCCATAAGGCTTTTCAGAATCTTTTATCTTGATGAACTCAATTTCGCCGTAATGAATTACAAATTTGAGCTGAAGGTTATAGGCAGAGGTACAGGCGCCACATTGACAAATACGTTGGTATTCGTAGCGTTTTAAATGCGTGTGAAAGGCTAAGTACATTTCTTCTACTTGCTTTTCTATCAGCTTAATATCTACCTTATCCTGAAGTTTATATAAGAACAATGCGTCTCCTTCAATTTCAGCCAATTCTAAATGCATAGGATTTGTGTCAATGAGCAACTCCAACAACTCAGCAATAATATGTCTACTGTGTGTTATTGAGGTGTGGTGCACAAACTCAGTAAAGCCCGAAATGTCTGGAATAAAAAGTAATGCTTTCTGCATTGAAAAACTGGTTAATTGATTTTCAGAAGTATAAAAATAAAACTCTTTCTGTTTAGTTTATTACAAAGATTTGTTAAAGCTACATATGTTACTTTAAACTTCTAATCATAAAAAAATTCGTTTACTTTTGTTTGATGCTATTCTCAGATATTTTAGGGCAAGAACATATTAAAAGTCACCTTACCAAAAGTGCTGATAACGGAAGGATTCCACATGCACAACTATTTGTTGGGCCTGAAGGTTCGGGCACCTTACCAATGGCTATAGCATATGCACAGTATCTCTTATGTAAAAATAGTGATGGAGAAAACACCTCTGGAAATGAAGCTTGTAATCTAAAATTCAGCAATATTTCACATCCAGATTTGCACTTTGCTTTTCCTGTAACTACAACAGATAAAGCCAAAAGTCATCCCGTGTCTAGTCATTATTTAGAAGAATGGCGCCAATTAATAAAAGAACAGCCCTATGGTAATCTTTTTGATTGGTATAAACTACTTGGAGTAGATAATAAACAAGGGCAAATAGGTGTAGACGAGGCTCAAGATATTGTAAAGGCGCTTTCTTTAAAATCTTATGAAGGCGGTTACAAGGTTATGCTTATTTGGATGGCTGAAAAAATGAACATTGCCTGTGCAAATAAACTTCTTAAGCTTATTGAAGAGCCACCAAATAAAACAATTTTCCTTTTAATTGCGGAAGACGAAGAACAAATTATAAATACCATTCGTTCGCGTTGTCAAATATTGCATTTTCCTCCTTTAGCTGAAGATGTCATAAAAGAAGCCCTTCTTAAAAATTACCAATTAGATGAAGCTGTGGCTACTAAAATTGCCCATCAGTCTAATGGCAACTATAACAAAGCTTGTGATTTAGTCTATCATGATTCAGAAGACATTCAATTTGAGGAATGGTTTATATTTTGGGTACGTAGTGCCTTTAAAGCCAAAGGTAACAAAGCTGCAATTCATGATTTAATTTCATGGAGCGAAAACATTGCCAAAACAGGGCGTGAAACCCAAAAACAATTTCTTAATTTTTGTATTGACTTTTTTAGACAAGCACTTCTACTTAACTATAATGCCACAGAGTTAGTTTTTTTGGAACCAAAAACCGAAAAATTTAGACTTGAAAACTTTGCGCCTTTTATTCATGGTGGTAATATTTTAGAAATAAGCGATGAACTTCAAAATGCCATTTATCATATAGAACGCAACGGTAACTCTAAAATTATTTTAACCGATCTATCAATTAAACTGACCAGATTGTTACACAAAAAGGCCGAATAAAACCTATTGAAACCATATCACTCTCATTTTTAATGGTTTCTTTTTAAAATCAACCACTCTTATTTTTAATTTTAGTGTCCAACTTAACAATTAAACTGTGAGGCACTTTTCAATTTTTATTTTCTTTTTTTCTCAGTGAGTATTCTAAATGCTCAAATAGTTTTACTAGGTGATAATGCACCTTACAAAAACGTGAATGATGGCGATTTTGAAATGGTAAAAGGCTATTGGCGGCAATCAAAACAGTCGCCTTTTTGGAAAACTCATAATGTAAGTGGTTTGGGAGAGTATAAAATGGGTATACACCACGGAAGCATGTTTAGCATAAACAATGTTGGCATAGCTGAATCTGTAGTTTTAAATACCAATCCTAATTATAAAAAGCCAAAAGCTGGAGATATACTTAAATGGAGTTTTGGCGCGGATTTAGAATACATAAGTAAAGGTAGTATTTCATTAAGCTTAGTATTTGGTAAACACGAGCGCATT
This sequence comes from Seonamhaeicola marinus, assembly GCF_008085455.1. Lineage (NCBI taxonomy): Bacteria > Pseudomonadati > Bacteroidota > Flavobacteriia > Flavobacteriales > Flavobacteriaceae > Seonamhaeicola > Seonamhaeicola marinus. The sequence continues at coordinate 290,939 of NZ_VSDQ01000679.1, forward strand.
GTTGCCAATAAAGTTAAACTAAAGGGGTCTGATAAAATAATTGAACACTTTAAAGGTACTTATACCTTAACTGAAGAAGATGCTAAAGAAGGACCCCCTTTTGTAAGGGCTACATTCTATTCTGAAGATGAAATTAAGGTCTTTCTACATTATGTTAATTTAAGTGTAGTGAATGCAAAAACTAGGGGTCCAGATTTGAAGGCAGAAGTTACTAAAGACGGTCTAAAATTAATTTGGGAAGACTATAGAGCCGATGCTAACAGCACATTTAAAATATACCGCCAGTTCAGTGAAAAAGACGATTATATAAAAATAGGTGAGACCTCAGCATTAAACTTTATTGATAATAATCTAATAAATGGTGTAAACTACACTTATGTTGTTACACGGTTTAATGGTATAGAATCTGGCGCTTCAAATAAGGTTACAATTGCAAAAATTGATAAAATAGCTCCTAAGCCTCCAACAGAACTTAAAGCAGATATTTTTGATTCAGAAATACGGTTACATTGGACTAAAAGCACTAGTAATGATATAAAATATTATTCTGTTTTTAGAGGTAACGCAAACGGTGAAAACTTCAAAGAAATAGCACACAAATTAACAAAAACTACTTTCTTAGATTTTACGCCTACCAAAGCTATTCAAAATACCTATGTTGTCGTTGCTCATGACTTTAGCGGTAATACAAGTGAAAAGTCAAAACCTATAAAAGCAAAAGTTAAAATGGTAAAAGGCGCATCCTTTAGTGATTTAATCCTGCCCATGCCTATCCACAATAAACTTTCTACAAACACTTGGGGAGCAGCAGGTGTTTTACCAAGAGATATAGACAATGGAATTGAAGATCCAGAATGGAGCTATTGGGGAGGAAGACCTGTTTACGATAAAACCGATGGTAAATACCATATGTTAGTTACTAGATGGCCAGCAAACGCCACCAAAGGGCATTGGGAATGGCCGAGATCTACTGTGGCCCATGTGGTTGCAGCTAAACCTACGGGGCCGTATAAAGTGCAAAAAGATCTTGCTTATAATTTCGCTAACGGATTGGGACATAATCCAGATATCATTCTCCTAAATGATGGTACATTTATGTTATACTCCTTAATTAACTGGGAGCCTCATTTATTCACTTCGAAATCAATGAATGGCCCCTGGAAACATATTGGTATCATGCAAATTGATGAAAACACAACTCTAGAAAAACCTAAACTGTTTTACAGGTTTAAAAGAAACTTGTCTGGAGTTCATATGAATAATGGCAAGTTCTTATTTGTTACTAAAGGGGGAGGAATGATGATGAGTGAAGATACAAACCCATTGGGACCATATAAAATATTAACAGGACCGTTACAAGGCAATCCTATTATACCAGAAAAATACAGAACCTCCAATTTCGAAGACCCCGTACTTTGGAAAGATGACGTACAATATCACATGATGATAAATGCCTTTTTAGATTATCGGGCTATTTATTTAAGATCGCTAGATGGAATTCACTGGAAATTTAATCCGGGAACTGCCTATACACCTAATAACACAAGTTATGAAGACGGAACTCAAACACATTGGTATAAACTGGAAAGACCCCACGTATTAACCGATACATTTGGAAGAGCAACACATTTATCGGTGGCCGTTATAGATGTTCCGAAAAGGGATGACTTAGCAAAAGACAAGCATAACTCTAAAAATATCATTATACCATTAACCGTTCACAAACGCTTAGAAATTCTTAATTCTAAACCTATTAATTCTGAAACAAAAATCATTAAGGTTCTAATAAACCCTGAAGTAAACTTCAATCCACTTACCGATATAGACTTCGAAACAGTAAGGTTTGGAGCTCCAGAAGAGGTAGATTATGGTAATGGTTGTAAATTATTAAAAACCAAGAAAAAAGGTGACAAGCTTATTTTAATGTTCGATGGAAGTCAAAACAGAATTTCTGAATCTAACTTTACAGGAAAACTTCTTGGTAGCACTAAACAAGGAAAACTTTTAATTGGATTTGCTTTATTGCCTAAAAGAGAAATTAAAGATTAGCAATATAATCCTCTAAACTATCATTACGCTGCAATCCAATTTTTTTTCTAATTCTAGATCTAGATATGTGTATACTGTGTGGTACAATATTTAAAATTCTTGCCATCTCTTTTGTCCCAAATTTCAGCTTGATTAAAGCACAATGTTTACGCTCTGTAATGCTTAAATCTGGGTGTTTTTCCTTCAGTTTAGTATAGAACTCGTCATTCACTTCTGTAAATCTTAAGTTAAACGAGTCCCATAAATCTTTGGCTCCCTTTTTATATCTATAACTCATAGATTTATAATTAGAAGGTGATTCTTTCTTTAAGACATCTAACAGTTCATCAATATCCTTCTCTTTATCTATAAGCTGCAATGCATAGGAAGTAAGCTCTTTACTTTTGGCAGCAATTTCAGTTCTATTTTGTTCTTCTTTAAGTTCAGATGTAATTTCAGCTTCTCTTTTAGCCATTAAAGTGCGTTTTAATTTCATACGCATTCTATAAATAATAGAAAGTACAATAACGAGTAAAATAGCAAAAGCTGAAATCATCTTAAGTCGCCATTGTATTTCTTTATTTTCGGCTATTTCATTCTGTTGTTTTGCTAATTGCGCATTCTTCTCAGAAATTGATTTTAGGTAAGTATTTTTTATTTCAAAAAGTTCACTATTCGTTTGATTCTTTATATCCATTAAACTATCCGAAACAACCTGAGATTTAACAGAGTATAAATAGGCCTTGGTATCTAAATTCTTCTTAAAAAAAACATTTGATAACTTAAATAGTACATCAGCTTTTAAATCGCTTCTATAATTTCTTAGTTCAATTAAGTTTAAGCTCTTATTAAAATAAAAAACAGCACTATCTAACTCACCTTTCCGTTCATATAACTCCCCTAAAAACATATTAATATTTGTTCTGTAGGGTACATCAACGTCTTTTGTATGTTTAAAAGAAGAATGTAAGTACTTTGATGCTTCATTCAATCTATCAAGTTTCAACATAACATAACCTCTTTCGGCATCTAAAAAAGGCATGTCTACATGTTTGTTTTCAACTATTTCGTCATTAATTAAACAAGAATCTAAATATTTTAAAGCTTCAAAATAATTACCCTGAAGTCGCTCTCTTAACGCAAGATTCATATAAGATGACACCAAAGGTCTCGTATTACTTTCGTCTTCAAAATATAAATCTTTTGAAATTGCTAATGACGCCTGAAAATGCTCCATAGATTCTTTATCCATATTAAATAAGGCGTAGAGCTTAGCAAGTCTTATATGAACTTCCTGTTTTGTATTATCGTAATTGGTAAAATTAGATAAGTATTGTGCTTCCCATAAATTGTCGAAAGCCAAACTATATTTACCTATTACTTTTTGGGTTTCAGACATATCCATTAAGCATTTAGATATCATAGCCGTGTCATTCTTAGCTTCAAAATACTCTAAACACGTTCTTGCAATTTTAAGTGACCTTTGTGGGTTTTTTTTTGATACTCCCCTAGCCCTTTGCATCCTCTTTGTATAATATGATACTGAGTCTAGTATACTCTCTTCTACTTGAGCACTAAGACTAAAGTTTGAAAACAGTATAAATGTTAAAAAACATAAAAACCTATAAAACAGCTTCATAACTGGCATATTTCAATTTCTACCAAAGTATAAAATTATTCAATTACGTAGCATTTATGTAAGCTCAAAAAAGCCCTTATGTATAGTTTATGTAGTTCAGTTTTTTGACTGCAGAGCACCTAAAACATAAGTTTGTCTCCTCTTTTAAAATGGGCTAATCCCCAATTAAACTGGCAGTTACTCAATTTAGATAAGCTTAAACCAACTCAAAGTTCTAAATAATTTCTATACAAGAAAAATCTGCCAAAAACTAGATAAACATCCGTTGATTAACGCTCAACAAAAGAACTAAACTAATAATGGAAATGTATTTTTTTAATCTCTCGCAACAATTGCTTCAAGCATTTTTATCCAAGCTATTAAAATTGCCTGCATCAACTAAAACTAAGGCACTCCTAAATCCATATTTCTAAAACTTTTGATTTCCAGAAACTCAAGATGGAATTCCAATGTGACCAAACGAATATAGCTTAAACCCATAGTATTTGGAGCTTACTTAAATACACAACCAACTTAAAACAACTATCTAAAAATTAACTAAATAATTACATATGAAAAACAATCTAAAAAAAGAAAAACGGCTATTTAAGACGTTTCTAACAGCATTTGTTCTGGCCATAAGCATGAACATAAGTGCCCAGACAAAAACCATAACTGGTCAAATAAGTTCTAACGGTTTGCCTTTACCTGGGGTAAGTGTTATTCTAAAAGGAACAAATACTGGAACAGCATCAGACTTTGATGGAAATTACACTATTAAGGCTAAACCAAATGATGTCTTAGTGTTCAGTTTTATAGGATATCAAACGAAAGAAATTACCGTAAAAGATAGCAACCAAATTAATGTGCAGCTTACAGAAGATGTTTCCAAATTAGATGAAGTTGTTGTCATTGGATACGGAACGGCAAGCAAAAAAGACTTAACGGGTTCTATTGTTTCTGTTAAAAGTGAGCAAATAGACCAAGTAAAGCCAGTTACATTTGAAGGCGGCCTAGCGGCTAGAGCGGCTGGGGTTCAAGTGGTTCAATCTAGTGGTGAGCCTGGATCTGGTTTTCAAATTCGTGTAAGAGGTGGTTCTTCTATTAATGCTAGTAACGACCCTCTTTACGTTATAGACGGATTTGCTCTTAGTGGATCATCTGAAGCATCAGGAACTGGAGGCAGTGGCTTAGGCAACTCTTCAACAAGTCCATTAGAATCACTTGATCCAAGTTCTATAGAGTCTATTGAGGTGTTGAAAGACGCTTCAGCTACAGCTATTTATGGATCAAGAGGTGCCAATGGTGTAATTATAATTACCACTAAAAAAGGAAAAAAAGGACGTACTTCTTTAAACTTTGAAACCTTTACAGGATTTTCTTCAATGGTTAGACCAATTGATTTGTTAAGTGGTGAAGAATACGTGGAATGGTGGAATGAATATTTCCCAACTGAAGGAGCAGACCCTACAGACCCTAATGATAGAAACGCATTTATTTTTAAAGAAGATGACGGAACGCCTATTCCATTTTCCGATCCATTAATGCGTACTTACGATTGGCAAGAAGAAGTTACGCGTAACGCAGTAACTCATAATTATAGACTTTCCATGAGGGGTGGTAGTGACAAAAACTCCTATTCTGCTTCTTTTTCATATTTAAACCAAGAAGGTATTGTAAAAACGAATAATTATGAACGTTACAATGGGAATATTAACATAAGACAGAATATTACCGATAAATTATCTTCTGGTATAAACATTAATTTAGGTATTACTAAAAACTCAGGAATTATTGCCGCTGCAAATGCTGGTTTACAAGGACGAAGTGGTCTTTTAACCAATTCAACATTGTTTAGACCACTTATTGGAAGAAGGTTAGATAATGGGGATGCTATTTTTGACGATGAAGGCAACTTAGTGAGCTTAAGAAATGGAGAGTTTGTTAACCCTGTTCTAAGGTTAGAAACGGATTATAACAATAGGCGAAATTCTAGAGTTTTAGGTAGTGTTTTTGTGCAATATGAAATAACAGACAACCTTACCTTTAAGTCGTCCTTAAGGGGGTCTGTTGCCAACAACAAATCTGAACAATATTTTAGTGAAGAATTGGGTTATGGTAGATTAACTAATGGTAGAGCAATAGTTAATAGTAGATTAACTTCAAGTATTATTACAGAGCAAAATTTAAATTATAAGAAACGTTTTAACGGCGGACATAACTTAAATATAACGGCTGTTTTTGAAAGACAAGAAGATACTAACGAATTTATTAGATCTGAAGCTTTAGACTTTAATTTACCTGGTGTTAACTTAGGTAATTTAGGAGTGGCTGGGGAGACATTGCAAAATAGTTCCAATTTTGTGAGAACTTCACTCCAATCTTACTTAGGGCGTTTACAATACAATTATAAAGGAAAGTATATCTTAAATGCCAGTGCAAGATACGACGGTTCCTCTCGTTTTGCAGAAGGCGCAAAATGGGGTTTCTTCCCATCTGCTGGTCTTGCTTGGAATGTAGCTAACGAAAACTTCTTAAAAGGAAGTAGGACCATAAATAACCTGAAGCTTAAAGCAAGTTATGGTGAAACAGGCAACACATCTATTGGTTCTTATAGGTCGTTTGCTCAAGCGCAATTTGCAAGTATAATTCTTAACGGGAATCAACAATTTGCTGGTGCCGCTGTTAGTCAGTTAGCTAATCCAGACCTTACCTGGGAAACCACCAAGCAATTAGATGCTGGTGTGTCAATAGGTTTATTCAATAACAGAATTAGTATTGAAGCCGATTATTACGAGAAGGAAACTGAAGATTTGCTTTTAGAAGTGCCTTTAGCGGCATCAAGTGGTTTTAATAGTGTCTTTAAAAACTTAGGAGCTGTAGAGAATAAAGGATTTGAGCTTGCTCTAAACACAATTAATGTTGACACAAAGAACTTTGAATGGACTACTAACTTTAATATCAGCTTTAACAGAAATAAGGTTTTAGATTTAGGAGATGCTAACGAATTCATTGTAACAGCAATTGGTGCTGGAAATCAAGTTACAAATGATTATATCGTAAGAGTTGGTGAAGCCTTAGGGTCGTTCTATGGTATTGAGGTAGAAGGTGTGTACAACTATAGCGATTTTGACGCCTTTGATGGTTTATCTGATGCTGAGGCAGCTGCTCAATTACGACAAGATGCTGAAGACCAAGGTATTCAATGGTACGAACTAGAATATGAACTAAAAGATGGTATTCATACATCTGGACAATCTGATAGAACACGCTACCGTCCTGGTATGCCAAAATTCGTAGATCAACACACAATTGACACCGATGGCGATGGTATTCCTGATGCTGGTGATGGTATTGTTAATGCAGACGATAGAACTATTTTAGGTAATGCGCTTCCAGATCATTTTGGAGGGTTTACCAATAACTTCAAGTTCAAAAATGTTGATTTATCAGTTGTTACCCAATGGTCTTATGGTAATGAAATAAACAATAAAAACCTACATAAAGGTTATAGCCAAACTGTTCCTTTTTCTAACAAATACGGCATCATAAGAAACCGTTGGGAACCTGAATCTCCAAACACTAAAGTAGCTTCAATTTTAGGATATCAAAACGGTGCTATTCCTGGTTCTTTGTACTCAGATTACGTTGAAGATGGTTCATTTTTAAGAATTAGTAACATCACTTTAGGTTATGAACTACCTAAAAGGTTAAAAGACAATTTAGGCGTAAAAACTTTTAGACTATACGGGGCAGTAGATAACGTATTTGTTTGGACTAATTATTCTGGATATGATCCAGAGGTAAGTGTTGCCAGAAATCAGTTAACACCAGGATTAGATGTAGATTCTTATCCAAGAGCAAGAACATTTAGAGTTGGTCTAAATGTTGGTTTCTAGAATAAAAAACAAGAAATGAAATTAATTATGAAAAATTATAAGTTTTTAAAAACAATAATACTATTTGCTATCGCATTGTTGGGAACATCTTGCGAAGTTGAAAATAGTTCTTTTTTAAAAGAAAAACCTAACGCCTTTTTAGATCCAAATGCCTTATTAGTAGATCAAGATGGCGCACAAATTTATTTATTTGGCGCATATGACGCCATACAACATGTTATGTCTTTTGGTGGTAGAGGCCAACAAGGTATGCAGTTTCTTTGGGGGATTTTAGCTAATGACCTTTCTGTTTCGCCTCGTTGGGATTCTAGAAGATTCATCTACTTACATCAAGCATCTCCATCAACACCAAATATAGAATTTTTATGGAGAGACATGTATCGAGCTGTCAATAGAGTTAACAGTGCCATAGATCGTATAGGAGCAATGACAGAAGATCAAATAGATACTGACGTTAAAAATACCTTTGTTGCAGAAGCTAGATACCTAAGAGCTATGTTGTATTTTGGCTTAGTTGTAGCTTGGGAAAATATTCCTTTAAAGAAGAACGAAACGGCAGATTTAAACAACCTAGAAATTGCAGCATCATCACCAGAAGAAGTTTATGACTTCATCATAGAAGATTTACAATATGCCATTTCCACTCTTGAACCAAGTCAAGGCGGTGGTAGAGCAACAAAAGGATCTGCCCAAGCCTTACTAGGAAAAGTTTATCTGCAAATGTCTGGTTTTCCTCTTAATCAAACCTCTAGATTAACTGATGCAAAAAACGTACTTAAAGAAGTTATTGATAGTGGTATCTACGAATTATTTCCAGATTATCATGAGATATTCCAATTAGACAATGAGCAATCAAATGAAATGGTGTTTGCCATTAGTTTTGATGGACCTGGTCTTCTTAATGGAGGAAATATGGGAAGTCAATTTGGGCCTATAGGGCCTCGTAACTTAGGAGGAGGTTTCCCTACAAGTTTCTTTAATCTAAACTTTATTACCACCTATGATCAAGATGGCGATTGGCGTTTTAAAAACAACGTTGCAAGACATAGAGCAAACAGAGCCACTCCAGAAGAAGCTTTTGAACAGGAAACTACTCCTGGTCAGTTAGGTAATCCTCTTTCTTGGAGACCTTGGAAATGGCATGCAGAAAGCCCAAATGCTTATACAGGTGATACCCCTTTTGACTATCCATACATACGCTATGCAGATGTTCTATTACTATATGCCGAAGCACTAAATAATCTTGGTGAATTAACACAGGCAGACTTAGACATGACTGTAAATGCCATTAGAGCTAGAGCTAGAAGAACTCCAGACGCGTTACCAGATATGGTTTTAGGCACACAAGAAGCCAATGATGCCGAAATTTTACATGAAAGAGCCCTAGAATTAGGTTGGGAAGGATGGAGACGTACAGATTTAACAAGGCGTGGTGTAGAATTTTACAGAAATGCCATTTTTGTGGATCAAAGAGGTGTAAATCCAGGAAATCCTCAAGATGATTTTGAAGATCATGAAATTCGTTGGCCAATTCCTCAAAGAGAACTTGATTTAAATCCACTTCTAAATCAAAATCCTGGATATTAAAAAACAATTCAAAAAAGGAGTGTCTTAAAGCACGCTCCTTTTTTCACAATTATAATTTAAGCTAGGTGCATTAAATCGCGTAGCACAAAACATTGAAAAGAAAGTACATTAGTTTAGTCGTACTTTAGTAGTTAGTTTTGAATGCCTGCTCTTTCTAAGAGCAGGTTTTTTTTAGAAACCAGAGATGTAATTTTCTAACTTCTCGGCACGTTCCAAACCTATTTTTTTCCTAATTCTTGATCTGGAAATATGAACACTATGTGGCTCAATATTTAAAATTCTAGCCATCTCTTTAGTGCCAAAATTCAACTTAATAAGAGCACAATGTTTACGTTCTGTAACGCTTAAATCTGGATGTTTGGTTTTAAGTTTTTCATAAAACTTAGAATTTACTTCCGTAAAACGCAAATTAAAGGTATCCCACAAATCTTTTGAGCCCTTGGTGTATTTATAGCTCAACGCTTTATAAGACTGCGGAGATTCCTTCTTCAAAACATCCAATAACTCTTCAATATCTTTTTCCTTATCTATTAACTGTAAAGCATAAGACGTTAATTCTTTGCTTTTAGATTCAATTTTAGCATTAATTTGCTCCTCTTTAAGTTTAGATTGAAGTTCAGACTCACGCTTATCCATTAGGGTGCGTTTTAACTTAATGCGCATTCTGTAAATAACAAGAATAACGGCAATGAGCAACACAACAAATGCCAAAATGGCTTTTAGCCTAAATTGAACTTGTTCATTCTGTGCAATTACCAAATCTCGTTTAGCCAGCTGTTCATTCTTTTCATAAATAGACTGCAAGTAACTGTCTTTTATTTCAAAAAGCTCTCCATTGGTTTTATTTCTTAATTGCTGCATGCTATCAGCAGCCTTATGAGATTGCTCCAAATAGTTATAAGCTTTAATACTTTGTTTCTTCTTATAATAAATTTCGGAAAGTTTGTATAGTACCTCAGGTTTTAAATCGGCTCTGTAATTTTTCCTATTAATATAGTTTAGACTTCTCTTGTAATAGAACAACGCACTATCCGATTGATTTAAAGCGTCTTTTAGCTCGCCCAAATACATTGCGATATTAGTTTTATAATCTACCGCCTTATTTAGTGTATGTTTATTGGATGAATGTAAATATTTACTGGATTCCTCATAATTGCCAAGTTTCAACATAATGTAACCTCGTTCTGCATCCATAAAAGGCATTTCAACTTGCTTACGTTCAATGACCTTTTCATTTACAAGACAGGAATCTAAATGCTTTAATGCCACCTTAAAGTTGCCAGACTTTCGCTCCTTTACTGCTAGATTCATATAGCTTGAAATTAAAGGGCCCACTTTTTCATTATCTTGAAAATAAAGCTCTTTTGCAATCTTTAAAGCTTCCCTTAAATGAGAATAAACCTCATCATCCATACTAAACATATCATACAAGCGAGCAAGTTGAATATGTGTCCTGGCCATTTCCTCCCCTTTCTGAGATTTATTGGCCAAATACAACCCTTCCCAAGCATGATCAAAAGCTAAACTATATTTGCCTCTTTGCATGCGCATTTCAGACATATGCATAAGACATTTAATAACCATAGTGGTATCCTTACTTCTTTGGAAATAAGAACGACTTTTTTTTAAAACCTGATACGATTTATAAGGAAATGTTTTATGTTGCCAAAGCGCCTTATTAACCTGGTTTGTATAATAGGTTGTTGAATCTGGTATAACATTTTGTATTAATGCATTTGAATAGAATACAACCGAAAAGAAAAGTATAGCTGTAATTAATAATCTGGTTTTCAATGAATTGTTTAGTTTTTGGTGATAGTTTGCTAAAATATCTAAAATACATAGTATTCAACAAAAAATAGAAACAAAAAATAGACACTATATAATTTTTGTGTAGTTTTCTTGTTTGATGAGCATTAGGACTTTATCTATTTTTGGAAAAACCAAACTAAGCTAAAATGCGTAAAAGCCTTTTATTGATTTTTTCGATATCCTATTTTTTTATTGGTTCTGTAGCAGCTCAAAAACAAGATAGGCCTAATGTTATATTAATTTTAACTGATGACCAAGGTATAGGCGATATTGGGTGCCACGGCAATCCATGGATTCAAACGCCAAATTTAGATAAGTTCTACAAAGGTTCGGTTAGAATGACCGATTTTCATGTAAGCTCTGTATGCACACCAACACGTGGAGCCATCATGACTGGTAGGTATCCCATAAATAATGGTGCATGGGCAACTTACAAGGGAAGAGATGCCCTATCTGGTAATGCCACAACTATGGCCGATATCTTTAAAGCCAATGGTTATGTAACCGGTTTATTTGGTAAATGGCATTTAGGCGATAACTATCCTGTGAGGCCTACAGATTGTGGTTTTGATGTTGCCATTCATCATAAAGCCGGTGGTGTTGGAGAACTTTCGGACCACTGGGGAAACACGTATTTTGATGATATATATTACGTTAACAACAAACCTCAACAATTCAAAGGGTATTGTACTGACGTTTGGTTCGAAGAAACTATTAAATTCATACAAAACAATAAGGACAAACCATTCTTTGTATACCTACCCACTAATGCACCACATGGACCACACTATGTAGAAGAGAAATATGCCGACCCATATAAACCTTTAGTTGGAACGGAAATCATGAATGCAGAATTCTACGGTATGATAACCAATATTGATGAAAATTTCGGAAAACTGGAAAAATTCCTTAAAACATCAAAGTTAGCCAACAATACTATCTTAATTTTTATGACCGATAATGGTACTCATCATGGCTATAGTGCCGATGGAAAACTAGGTTATAATCATGGTTTTAGAGGTAGAAAAGGTGGTAAACAAGAAGGCAGTCACCGAGTACCATTTTTTATTAGATGGAAAGATGGTAAAATTTCTGGAGGAAAAGATATTCATGCTGAAACGGCCCATGTAGATCTTATTCCAACGCTAGCTTCCCTTTGCAGAATTACTATTCCAGAAGAAAAGAAATTAGATGGTATTGACTTTTCTGAATTACTAACAAAAAAGAAGAAAAGACTAGAAGAGCGAACTATTTTTGTTCACAACCGTCAGGATTGGCGACCACCAACAGATGTAGATAAAACCTGTATCATTAAAGATGATTGGCGTTTAATTGATGGCAAAGAACTTTACAATATTGAAAAAGACCGTATGCAACAAAATGATTTGTCTGCAAAGTATCCTGAAGTTGTAAAAGAACTGCTAGAACATAATTCTCAATTCTTAAAAGTATCCAAAACTAACCCTGAATATTCCGAGTTTCCCGTGAGCATTGCTGGAAATAAGGATCAAAAAGAAACAACACTAACTATCCAACATGCCATTGGAGAAAGCGCAGGTATTTGGAAAGCAGAACATGTAGCAGCAGGCAAGAAAAGCTTAAACAATACGCATGCCCTTGAAATTGATAAAGAAGGCGTGTACAAAATTGAATGCAGAAGATGGCCTAAAGAGTGTCCAGGAACCATTTGGGGCGTACCAGAAAAAAATCCTAAGAACTTCTACACTTATGAAACTATAAAGCCACAAAAAGTGCGCATCAGTATTGCAAATCAAATTCACGAAAAAGCAGTTACAACCCAAGACGAAGCTGTTGTTTTTACAGTAAATCTTCCTAAAGGAAAAACTCTATTAGTGAATGATTTTATAGAAGGTAAAAAGAAGTATGGTGTTTATTACACGTACATAACTCCAATTTCAAAAAACTAAGGCAGATGAAACAATTAACAACATTTCTTTTCATCTTCAGTATAACACTTGCTTTTTCACAAAAACCAAAAGTATGGCTCATAAGTGATGGAGGTAATAACATAAACGATCCAGATGACATTTCTGCAGTAGCAAGTTATATCTTAATGTCTAATCATTTTGATACCCGTGCAATTGTTATGGCTAGTATGGTTCACCCATGGAACAAAAACACACCAAATCAAGGTAAATGGGCACAGGAAACTTATGGAAAGGCCTATGCTAAAGACCTTCCAAACCTTAACAAATATATTGGTGGTTATCAAAACAGCTTCCGATTTATGGAATCTTCTGTTAAGGGAATGGGTGAAAATTTTCAGTGGCAGAAAAACTACAATCTAAAAGACTACCCAAGTATTCTTGCGCTCTATAAAGAATTAGAAAAAACCAAGGGCACCTTAAACATCTTGTGTTATGGGCCATTAACAGAACAAGCTATTTTAGTGAGTTATTGCAAACGTTTAGGGCGAATAGATCTATTGCGTAAAATAAGGTTTATTAGTCACTGGACAAGTTCTAACTTCCATGTTGGAACCCTTAAAAACCCAGAACACACTCACAATTGTTTTGGAGATCCTATTGCCTGTGATTATATAAAGAAAATGGCTCTTAATGGCGATTTCAAATTCTATGAATGTGGGGGAATAGGGCAATATGGTATTGTTGAAGGCGGCCAAAAAGGAAAGGCCTATTTCAACCAATTTTATGAAAGTAATTTAGGTACAATTTTCAGAGAGGGTAAATTCAATAAAAACCGCGTTGACGATTCAGATAGTGCCTGCTATTGGGCTTTATTGGGAAATTATGGTGTGGCCTTAACTGATTTAGCAGACAACGGACTTAACTTTCCAGAAACCGAAGAAAAAAACGAAAAAGCATTTGCGCTTCGTGCTAAAGATATGCGTAATGAACTGCTAAGGCGTTCTAATGCAGCTGCTGGGTATAATCCTAATGCCATAAAAGTAGATATAATGGTTCCAGAGCATGGTATGGCAGATCCACATGCTTGGGTAGAAAATGATACCCTATGGTTCATAGCTGGTCATGACAAAAGTTGGGAGCCCGAAGGTTCCTTCCCAATGGATCGTTGGGAAATTTGGTCCTCAACAGATCTTAGAACATTTAAATACCATAATAGCATTTATCCAAAAGACCTTTATATCGGAGATAAACCAAACTGCTGGGCAGGAGATATTACAAAACGAAACGGAACGTATTATTGGTTCTTTTCTAATAGAAACATAAACACAGGTGTAGCGGTTGCAGATAAAATTAATGGCAATTACAAAGACCTTTTAGGCAAACCGTTATTACCCAAAGACATCATTCCAGGACACCCTTACGATCCGGAAATTTTTGAAGCTGAAGACGGCGATTACCATATCATTTTTGGGGCTGGTATTTATTATATAGCTACTCTTGCCGAGGACATGAAATCCCTTAAAACGGAACCAAAAGTATTGCAACTTTTAGATGAAAACGGGAAGTCGTTTCACGCCGAAGACAAACCCACATTGTTTAAACGAAACGGACAGTATTATCTGGTTTTCGGGTCGCGCTATGCCATGTCAGATGACCTTTATGGGCCATACCATTTTAAAGGCAAATTCTTAGATGGTGGACACACCAGCTTTTTTGATTGGCATGGTCAAAAATATGTGCTTCAAGAAAACCACGACATTAGTGCCTTTTACAGAGGTGCAAGTTTAAAACCCGTGTTTTTTAATGAAGATGGTACTGTTAAAATTCCAAAAAGTGATCGCTGGTATCCAGGTCCAGGACGTCCATTCAAATTTGAAAATAGCACCATGGGTTGGAAGGCAATAAATGGTACAAACATTTACATGAGTAATGGTTCTTTGGGCGGAAACATAAATGAGCCAAAGGCTATAGTTCAAAGTTCTCCTTCTCTATTTACAAATACAAAAGGTGCCTCTAAGGTTACCATCAAAATAAAGAATAATAGCCATGCCAGTTTATTAAGAATTGCTTTGTTCTCAATAAACAAAACCAATAATAAAAACTTTTGGAGAGATGCTGCTACAGTTGTAGACTGGAACACCCAAGATTGGGTAACCCTACCTATTTCTTCAAATGACAACGAATTTAAAACCTACACCATCCCATTATCAAAATTTAAAGAAGTTAACGAGAAGTTGATGCAATTAGCAATTCAGCCGGCCGTGAACACGTACAACGGTACTTGGGAAATAGACGAAATAATTATCGAATAACTAAACAATAAAATATGAAACTAAAACTTTTAGCTATTGTTGGAGCATTAATGCTAGTTGCTTGTCAACAAAGCGCAAAAGAAACAGCAATCATTGAGCAACCAGAAAACCAAGGAGGCTTTCCTTTTGTACTTCCAGATGAAAAACCAAACCGACAAATGAGTGCTGCAATGGAGCGTATCTACACGGATTATGCAGCACCTCAACCACAAAACAATGAGCTTTTTAGTCAGTTCAAATACACAGAAATGAAAGGCTTTGACTATAATGATTATGACGGTACGATATCACGAAGAGACCCTTCAAAAGTGTTGCTCCACAACGGGAAATACTATATTTGGTATACCTACAGAAATACGCCTACACCACCTCAAGGTGCTAAAAAATGTAATGATACCATTCCTTCATCAGATTGGGATTTAGCTGATATTTGGTATGCTACCTCAACAGATGGTTTTAATTGGGAAGAGCAAGGTGTAGCTGTAAAACGTCCAGAAAAACCAACAGTAGGTTGGCGTTCGGTTACAACAACAGATATTCTAGAATGGGAAGGTAAATTCTATTTGTACTATCAAGGATTTATGGAAGCTAGTGGAAAACGTGGTGATGATTGTCCTGTTGCTGTCTCTTACGCAGATTCTCCTGAAGGCCCTTGGACGCCATATAACAAAATCGTTATACCAAATGGCGCCGAAGGCGAATGGGATCAATATTCTATTCATGACCCCTATCCTCTTGTTCATGATGGGAAAGTTTATATTTATTACAAATCAGACTTTGGTGAAAGACCAGATTTAGTTAGAATGCAGGGTTTAGCAATTGCAGACAACCCTCTAGGGCCGTTTAAAAAGCATCCATTAAACCCATTGATTACCTCTGGCCATGAAACTTCTTTATTTCCATTTAAAGAAGGTGTAGCGGCTTTAGTTTACAAAGACGGACCCGAACATAATACCATTCAATATGCTAAAGATTGGGTAAACTTTGAGATAGCTTCTATAACAGAGTTAATGCCTTACGCTGCTGCTCCATATGTTCCAGATGCATTTACCAATACAACTGACGGAAGGGGAATTACTTGGGGAACAGCGCACTTTATAAATGCCACTGGAGACTGGAGTAAATTCTGCTCTAAACTTGTTCGTTTTGACTGTGACTTGAGTAGAGATGTACATGATCCTGAAATGAAAGAACATCGTGTTAAGCACAAACCAGATGTGTATTACCGCCAAGGTTTAAGTAAAGCACAAAAGGAACGCATAGCAAAACAGAATGAGGCCTTAACTAAACAATAAGATATACGCTTTAAACTAACAATAGAAATTAAATATGAGATTCAACCTTTATTGTCATTTAACTCGAATGAAAAAAGTACTTTTTCCATCACTATGTGTTGTTGTACTATTCTTAATTACGGACTGTTCCAAAACTAATGATGATTATGTTAGTTTATTTAACGGTACTAATTTAGATGGTTGGTATGCTAAAATTAGAAGTAACGATGCAGCTCTAGCCAACAAAGTATTTTCCGTACACAATGAGGCTATTCATGTTTATAAAGATTTTCCTGAAGCATATGAATTAAATACCGGTGAAAATAACACTCATGGTATGCTGTATACTAAAGACAAGTATAGCAAGTTTATATTAAAATTTGAGTACAAATGGGGCAAGGGTATAGCCAATAATTTTGATAAATATCAATATGATGCTGGCGTTTACTATCATGTTGTTGATGACAAAATTTGGCCTAAAGGAATTGAGTATCAAGTAAGGTACAATCATATTACCAATCGCAATCATACAGGCGATTTTTGGGCGCCAAAAATAGATTGGTACTCATTAGACGGAAAAACATATACACCTAAGGAAAAAGGCGGAAAACTACTTGTAAAACCAGGAGAACACTTAGGCCTAAAAAACTTTGAGAATTACCAAGCTCTTAATAATGAGTGGAACCAATGCGAAATTATTGTAATGGGCAATACTTATGTAATTCATAAACTTAATGGTGACATTGTAAATATGGCCACTAACCTGCCGAATAAAGAAGGTTTAATTGGATTTCAGGCCGAAACTGCAGAAATACTTTATAGAAATATAAAAATAAAGGTGTTTGAGGAAAATATTCCAATGGACCATTTCCTTAACTAATTTTAGATCAGTAAAGTTTAAAAGAAGGTTAAAAATTATCTTTAATCTTCTTTTTCCTTCCCATATTAAAAATACCTACTTTTAAACCTACTCCTACCGAAAACCCGTTAATATTTCCTTTTTTATAAAGTGGTTGTTCGTAATCACTGGTTATTCTATATCTTATACCAGTTTCTAATTGTGTATATCTAGAGAAATTGTAAAGAATATTAATACCAGGTTCTACAATAAAAAAGGTATCAAAGTCTTCGTCATCTATATCTTCGTCTACACCTTCGTAATCATCAGAGAAGTTATTTCCAAAATACCCTATAGCGCCCCCTCCAACTAAGACTGGAAAAGACACACTTATAAATTTTCTTCCAAAAAGAATGGGCTCTAAGTGTAAACCACCATAACCCCCTATCATGGCTATTTTATCACCGTTAAATAAATCGGGTCTGTCATTGTCTCGTTCATTAAAAAAGACCGTTCCACCAAGTCCAACTTCCATCTTTCTATTTGCAACATAGGCCAGTTTTATATTTCCAAAAGCTGTATCTCTATTGTCTATTTGACCATAATGAAAATTAAATCCGAAATACACCCCATGAACTACATTTTTTCTGTCATCAAATTCTACATAGTCCTTGTCTTTCTTTCTTTGACTAAACGCCGGTGAAATAACCAGTACTAAAATTAAAAAAGTAATTATTCTATTCATTTTGTTGATTGATTTTATAGTTCTTTTAAAATAATTAAGCCTTTGTACCCAACAACATCAATAATACCTTGATTAGCAGTACCATAATTGGCTTTAACATTCCTTACCTTATTCTTTTCATCAATAACCTTGCTCACTATATTCTTCATAGTTTTAGGGATTCTAAGTACCCCCTGCTCTAACTTTGCTGTAAAGTCGAAATTAGAATTGGCAATATTAACATACACTTCGGATGTATTCTGGTTAATATTAAGTGTTGGCACTTCACTACACTGGCGTACTCTTAATTCTGCCAAATGTAATTCTAAATTTGCTTTAGATACCAAACTATCTAATGCCACGGTTGAATATTTAATATCTCCAGAGATTTTACCCACCTTAGTTACATCAATATTGTCTTTATTTGAATACAACTCTAGGTTCTTAATATCTTCAAAGCGAATTTCGGAACCGTCGGATTCTAATTTCATTCTATCTGAAGCATCAATTGTTAAAGTACCAGATTTAGCATTTATTGACACATTACTTAAACTACTTGCTTTTAAGTGCCCATATTTTATAGAAATATTTGCGTTAGAAATGGCATCTGTTATTCTTAAATCGCCATGTTCTACATCGGCTTTTAAAGTACCTTCCCAATTTGTAATAACCACATCGCCATATTTATTTATGACTTCAATCTCTGCTCGTTTTGGCAAATAAATTCTATAGTTAATATTGGTGTTTGTTTTTTCTGCATTAAAAGCATCTACCTTTTTGATATAGCGACTAAAAAAGCCTTGTTCTCTTTCTGAAATATGAGATTTTACCATAACAACATTTCCAGAAGTTTCAATCTCGGGATTAATTCTATTAAGAAGCTCTTTGGCTTTTTCCAGGTTTCTTCCTTTAGCCTCAATCTCAACGGTTATTTCAATAGTTTCTCTAGTCCACCCATCAATAAAGACATCGCCATATTTGTTTTCAATGAACAATTGACCATTGTTGGAAAGTCTTGCTGTTTCTTTAATTTCTTTACTGACCTTGTTTTGCCCAAAAGCAACACAGGTCATTAATACCAAAAGGGTATTAATAGTTGTTTTATAGAATAATTGCTTCATCGTCTAGGGTATTATTAGTAGGAGGATATGATCTGTTCAACAAGTCTTCCATGAGTTTAATTTTCTTTCTATAGTTATTGATAATAGCTTCAATAATTTTTTGGTTGTTAATACCAAGTTTAAGCTCTTTTTTAAGGGTTTCGTATTCGCTATCTAAATCGTCTATAAGTGTTAAAAAATCGGCTCTATCTTTTTCAGATAGGTAATTGTTATTTTTAATTAATTCTATCTGGTTGTTCACTAAAAGCTTATAATGATTATCAATATCATTTAGTTCTTGGTTGGCAAAACTACTTTCATTTGCAGAGTCTATAGGGTTAGCAAAAAATAAGGTTATACCTAATAGCAATATAATACTAGCGGCCACTTTAAATGCTGGCTTTTTCCAAAGCGGAATAACCTTTGGCTCTGGCTTGGCAACTTCTGTAACTATATTGCTCCAAAGCCTTAACTTATCGCTCTCATCTATACTGTGAACATCAAATTCTGACTTTTGACTTTCAACATATTTTTCAAATTCATCTCTCATATGTCCTGCATAATTTCTGTTAACTTCTTTTTTGCTCTGTGATACTGCGATTTAGATGTGGATACATTAATACCCAAAATTTCACCTATCTCTACATGATCATAACCTTCTATTAGATATAAATTAATTATGGTTTGGTAGCCTTGGGGTAAAGACTCAATACCTCGCTTAATTTTACTGATATCTAAATCTATATTCTCTTTGTTTTCCTCGTCATTATTTTGAATCCAATAATCATTATCTTCAATAGCAATTAGTGGCATTTTTTTTGACTTAAGATGATTAATACTTCTATTAATTACAATACGTTTTAGCCAGGAACCAAAAGTGCTCTCATATCTAAAACTTTCTAGTTTTTTAAAGGCCTCAATAAAACTTTCTTGAAGCACATCTTCTGCATCTTCTCGAATTTTAACCATACGCATACACACATTAAACATAGCATCTACGTATAATGCATAGAGCTTATATTGTGTTTTGGCATCTCCTTGCTTACTGCGTTCAATGAGATCTTTATGTGTAAATAATATGGCGTTACTCACTATAAAGTTGTAATGGCTAACTCGATAATCGAGATGTGGTTATTCCCTGTTTTACCAGGATAAATTCAATACTTCTAGTCTTGATTCATTTATATAGACAAGCTAAAATTAAAAGGGTTGCACGAGAAAGAAAAATAAATTTTAATTGGCATTAATTAAAACCCCATCGCTATTGGTTTGAACATTTATGCTAGGAGTACCTTTATAGTACAATGACCCATCGCTGCTTACAGAGCCGTTTAAGGCATTTAAACATGTAATTGATACACTAGCGTCTGAGGAACATGCAACGTTGCAATTTTGCGTTTTAAAATCGAACGCCTCTATTCTAGCATCACTACTTGCTTTTATGTTCATATTATTTGAAGATCCAGAAAGCAGTAGAAAGGCATCACTTGATACAGTTACATTAAAAGAATCCATGTTTTCAAAGCCTGTAACGTTTCCGAATGCATCTGAGGATAAGGTTATTTTTGAAATCTCAGGCATCGTTATATCAACACGTAGTTCTTTAAGCTTTCTAACTATTTTGTCTAATTCTAGGTATAAAACTCCATTTTTTACAGAGGTTTTTACGTGTTCTTGAAGATTATGACTGGTTGTAACTTCTACAGTATGTGTGTTCCCTTTTTTAATAACGACTTCGATGTCATTTGAGGCTTTTACAGCATTGAAGCTGGTTACCACACGTTCTTCTGAAGTAATGTCTGAAGAAGCTTTAATAAGGTCTATGGAGCATGATGATAGTAATAATACTAATGCGCCAAGTAAATAAAAAATGTGAATTGTTTTCATGATTGTGATGTTTTTGATTGATGATTTAGTTTGATTATGAAGTGCTTGAATTTCTACATATGTTTAATAGTTTAAGTTTATTATTAAGCGGGAATATTTGTTTACTGTATGTATTCAGAATAACACTTATTCCTTATAAAATTGGCGTATTACGGGTAACCGATACACTGGTTTCTCAACCAACCAGTACGTATCAAAAAGCTCAAAAAATATAAACCAGTGTATCTTTACCTAATTACCCAATTTATTGAAATGTATACGTTACAGTATCAAATTCTGAAAGCCTGAAATACCCAAAAGCGAAATTTTCTGGATTGGTTTGATTAATACAATTACCCTTTAATTTACCAGGAATAGTACTAAAAGGATCTCCAGCGGCATCATATTGTTCTATAAGTATGTTTATATAATGATCATATTGCTTGGAAATGCCGTATAAACTCATTTCAACAACATCACCCGGATTAAACTCCTCAAATTCATCTGAATCGTCACTTTCTTTTTCAAAGAATTCATCTAATTCATTTCCGTTTACAAATTCATCCTGTTGTGTCTCTAGCACAGGAACAATATCGCCTTGCTCATAAAACCTCAATAAATAATAATTCTCTTCATCTACTGGGTCATCCCAAAAAATAGAAACGTCTAATACCTCATCATCAAAACCACCGTCTATAGATTGTTCTACTCTTTTTATAGGTGACACCGAAACAAGTGTTTCTGAAGCTGTATATGTTTCATTATTATATACTATTTCTAGATTATAGGTATTGCCTAAAACTGGCTCGAAATTATTTATACTGTAAGTTCCATTATTCTGATTTACGAAGTTGTACATAACACCGCTATTTACATTGGTAACAGTAACCGTAGCATTGGTAACGGGGTTATTTCTATTACTATCAAAGTAAGGTGTAGACGTGCTTAATTTTACGATCTGTTCGTTTCCTGTTGTGCCTTTTTGCCAATCTAAAGAAGCTTCTATTACTAATCTTGGTGTTGCTGTTGGGACAGTTACATCTACAACATCTTCACAGGCAGTAATAGTTATAAAAAGTAATACAACTAGTGATTTTATATAGGTTTTCATTTAATTAAAATTTAAAGTTATACGTTATTGATGGTATGATTCCGAAAATCGATAATCTTGAGGCTTCATTAACGCCTGTATCTTGATTTTGAAGGAAGGAAATAGAAGCCGCATTTCTACGGTTATAAGCATTATAAATACCAAATACCCATTCACCTTGTAGTCTTCTATTTAAATTTTTCTTTGGCTTATACGTTGCCGATAAATCTAGTCTATGATAAGCCGGTAACCTACTCTCGTTTCTATCGCTAAAACTTGCTATGGATAGACCTTCATACTCATACTGTGCACTTGGATAGGTAACAGGTCTTCCTGTTTGAAATACTGCGTTAGCGCTAAAACTCCATCTGTCGTTAAATTTATAAACACCTGTTAGAGACACATCATGTGTTCTATCATAAGGGGTGTTGTACCAGTTACCTTCATTTATACCGGGACCACCAGCCTTTCCTCCCAATGTTCTTTGTTCAGATTTAGATAAAGTATAGGCTAACCACCCCGTTAATTTCCCTGTGTTCTTTCTTAATAAAAACTCCAAACCGTAAGATCTAGCCTCTCCGTTTAAAATTTCGGTTTCAATATTATTATTTCCTATAAGGTTAGAACCATCTATATAATCAATTCTGTTATCAACATTTTTGTAATACGCCTCTAATTCTAAAGAATATTTTTTGTCTTTAAAATTTTTGTAATACCCTGCGGCATACTGATTTGATAATTGAGGTTTAATAAACTTTCCACTTGGCGTCCACACATCAACAGGTGTTACAGAAGACGTGTTAGATAATAAATGTAAATATTGTGCAGACCTAGTATAACTAGCTTTTATAGAGGATTCTGGGTTTAGTTGATATGATAATCCAAACCTTGGCTCTAAGTTATTGTATGTTTTAATGCTTTCGCTTTTCTTAAAATCTGTTTCATCAATAGCTTGTCCTTCTTCGTAAATCCCAAAAGTACTGTTGTAAACTACAGGTGTTCCGTTTACATAATTAGTCATCGGTTGCCCTCCTAAACGACTAAATCTACTTAATCTAAGTCCATATTGGGCTGTTAACTTATCAGAAATTTTATGTTCAGCACTTATATAAGCACCACTTTCTAAAGCTCTTTTTTGATCTAGTTTTAAATAGTTAATAGGAGAGGTTGGCGAGGTTGGTTTTACTTCACCAGGATTTAGATTATAGTAAATACTGCTTAGTCCAAAATCTAGCTTTATTTTGTTGTTTAAATAGTATTTGAAATCGTACTTAAGATTGTAGTTAACTATATCTGCAATCCAATCCAACTCCACAAAGTCTAATACTATTTGATAATCATATTTACTGTAAATTAAAGATAGATTAGAAAATAACTTATCATTAAAAATATGGTTCCAACGTAGGTTACCTGAGGCATTTCCATAATTGTTTTCCATAATCTTATCTATGGCAAAAACGTCTCTTCCAAAATACCCAGATAGGTATAGTTTGTTGTTTTTGTTTATACTATAATTGGTTTTTAGATTTAAGTCATAGAACGAAATTTTATCGTTTTTTAACTCCTCAGAGGCTTTCATAAAGAGGTGCGCGTAAGAAGAGCGACCAGCTATTAAAAAAGACCCTTTATCTTTAAATAATGGGGCTTCTGCAGTTAACCTACTAGATATTAAACCAATGCCTCCATTAAGTTCAAAATTCTTACTATTACCATCCTTTTGATGTATGTCTAATACAGAAGAAATTCTACCACCAAAATTGGCTGGAATATCGCCTTTATAAAGCTTAACATCTTTAATAGCATCGTTATTAAACACGGAGAAAAACCCGAAAAAGTGAGATGTGTTATAGATAATGGCTTCATCTAGCAGTACTAAGTTTTGATCTACCGCTCCACCTCTAACGTTAAACCCGGGGGAGCCTTCGCCATTGTTAGTTACACCAGGCAACATTTGAATAGATTTAATGACATCTACTTCTCCTAAAACAGCGGGCATTTGTTTTATAGTAGATGCTTTAAGTTTAGAGACACTCATCTGAGGTTTTTTAATACTAATGCGCTCTGGCTCATCTGCTGTAATTACAACTTCGTCTAGCGTCTCTGACAGCTCATTTAATTCAAAATTTAATTCTAAGTTTTCATTAAGGTTAATATCCTTCTTAATCTCTTGATAGCCCATATAGGATACAACCAAGGTGTAATTACCGTTTGCCGCAGTAAGCGAATAAAAGCCATAATTATTGGTAATTGCACCGTTAGTTGTTCCTTTTAAAAATACGGTGGCTCCCATAAGGGTTTCTCCGTTTTTAGCATCTTTAACCTTACCTCTTACTGTGAAGTTTTGAGCGGTTAATAAACATGTAAATAATAGGCAAAAGCCTAAAAGCGATTGTTTCATTCTGTTCGTTTTTTGATTACAATTGATTGACATTTTTAAAGACAACCCATTACTTTAATGGTTGCATGTTCAACACAAATTTTTTGCGAATATTTTCAAAAACACTGTAAACAGAAGGGTTTTGGAGTGAAATTATTTTTTTTGGAGTGAAATGATGTCTATTTAGACAAGGCTTTATTGATGACCTCCGTATAAGATTTAGAAATAGGTACTAATAATGGTTCAGAAACATTGATGGAAAGGAATTGTTTTCCCTCTCTTCTAACCTTATGTTTAACATTTAAAAGGTTTACAGAATACGATCTATGGCATTGAATGATAGGTAATTTTTCTACTTGAGATAAGAAGGTTTTCATTCTATTTCTTATGATATGTTTTTTTACCATACCATCTAACACATAATAAGCAAGTATGTACTGATTACTAGATTCAACAAAAAGAAAGTTTCTTAAATCAACCGAAAAATCAACGTTATTGTTTTCGTCTTTAAATATTACCAACTCATCCTTTTGGTGTTCATTGTAGCTATTTTTGAATCGGTTTAGTTGTTCCTCTAGTTCATTTATTTCATAATTCAAATCCTTTATAATTATATAAAGAATGCATCCAAAAAAAGGAAAAAGTAAGATGAAAAAGGCCTTGAAATAGACTTTAATTTGAAAAATGATGTTCAGTTCTTTTTCAAAATCATTACCTAAATCTGGTATAACAAAGGAAAAAAGGAAACTTAAGAAAGTCATTCCTAGTGCTTCTATAAAGAACCATCCAATGTATTTTCTAATACTTACATACTCATAACCCAACCATTTTCTTCCAAAAAACTGAGAGAATGATAATCCAATAAATGTTGTAACCGAAATAGATAGAAAAAAAAGAAGGATACTAGATTTGGAATTTACCGGATTGGCAATTTCCTCAGAGAGTCCGTAGGGTTGAAATAATACTAAGAATACTAGGGCAAAAATTGTAGAACTTAAAATATACAACCACTTCCTTTTGTTTGTATTAAAAAATGAAAAAGGCTGGTCTAAAAAAGTTCTAATCTTCATTTCTTTTGGTTAGTTACATTTTGTAAACGACAAAACAAAGTACTTATTGTAAATAAAAAACCCTGTTAAATTTTAGTTCAACAGGGTTTAAAATATTGATTATCAGATATTTAACTGAGTTTATTTTTTGTACTCAGCATTTAAAGCATCCAAAATGCTTTGTGTTAAATCTGTTTCATCTTTACCATAAAGAACAGATGCAGCGCCTTCACTAGTTCCTAAAATAAAGTCATATTGATTAGCTTTACCATAATCTTTAACAAAGTCTTTTACTTTTATAATTAAAGAGTCTATCTCCGTTTGAAAAGATTGCGCTATTTGATTTTGCTCAAATTGAATTTGTTGTTGTAATAAAGATTGTTTTTGCTGTAATCCACCCATTAATTCCTGAGCTTTTTTCCTAGAAGATTTCTGAGCCTTTAATTGTGTCTGTTGTACTTCCAATTGGAATGCTTGACTCATACTATCCGTTTTTTTCTTAAAGGTATCCTCTAACCCTTTAAATTTTTCTTCTAAGTCTTTTTTCTCTTGGTAATCATTAATTAAAGTTCCATTATCTACAAACCCAATTTTTTTTTGTTTTTGACAAGATGTAAAAACTAAAGCTACTAAAAGAAGGTAAACTATTTTTTTCATGATGATTTGATTTTTTTTAGATCCAGACAAATGTAAAAAACTAAAGTTTAGAAACTGTAAAAAGTAAAAATTTCTAACTATAAGCAAAATTTATCATTATAAATTTAAAACATTGGAAATACTTATAAAAAACAAACCCAAATAAAGCGATTTAAGGCACTTTTAAAAATTGACAACACAAATACCTTTTGCACAGTATAAAAACACAAAAGGAGCATATTAAAATAAAAATTAGCTGTTTTTTATAATATAAATGAGAGAAGAGACCTCTTTTGTGGACAAAGCTTTAAAATTTGAAACGAATCCGTTAAAAAAGGCTTTTATAAAATTCATTTTTCCGGTTTTGTATTTTTCTGATAACAGACAAACATAAAACGCATCAAACCACATTGGTTTTATTTTTTCAACATTCATAGAAATTTTAGAAAACAAACCTGAAATTGATGTTTTATTAAAATGCCAAAGATGTCTTGGAACATCATAGGCCGCCCAAAATTCTTTGTAAAGTTGGGCGTCATAACTTTTATAATTTGGTACCGCAATTATAAGTCGTCCACCAGGTTTTAATAATTTCTTTAAAAGGTTTACTTGCTCTTCAAGGTTTGGTAAATGTTCTAAAACATGCCAAAGTGTAATTACATCATAAGAATGCTCATGAAATTCCAAAAGCTGTTCAATATTAAAAACTGAGTTATTTGTTTTTTTATTGGCTATAGCTCTTGCATCATCATTTGGTTCAATTCCGGAAACTATCCACCCATTTTTTTGAGCTGCATGTAAAAAGTCTCCTGTACCACAACCAATGTCCAATAATCTTTTTTCACTTGAAGGTTTTTCAATAAATGAATTAATAAGTTTTACTTTCTTGTTTAAGGTAAAGCTTCTTACCAAATGGTAAACATTCTCAAAAAGATTGCGTTTAGTGTCTGTATGAGAAATGTAATCTTCGCTCTCGTAATATTCTGGAAGTTTTTCTTTTGAAGGTTGCGGACGTGTTTCTAAGAAACCGTATTCTGGGTTTTCTATTAATTCGAATACTTCTCCAGAAACGGAATGGTCTTTTACTTTTAAGTACATATCTTATTTAGTCTCTATTTTTTATTTAATAAAAACGACATATAACTTCCTATTTGTTTGATTGCAAATAAAGATCAATTGCCTTTACATATTTTATAGCACCTAGTTTTGTTTGATCAAATATAAACCCATTAAGTTCTGGATGATTGCTTTCAACCCAATTTAAAAGTTTAGTTCTATTGTTACTAAAAATGGAATCATTAAAAACTATATATTCTACGATTTCAACATTAGAAATTTTACTGTTTTTAAATCTTAAAATCTGATTGGTTACAATTGGCGTTTCATTTAAAAAAAGTATTCTTCTATCCTTTTGTGAAACTTGAGCTTTAATATAGTCTTGTTCTTTTTCGATTTTTAGAATTTCATATTCTGAATTAAATACAGAATCCCATTTTAATAATTCTATATAATCTTCTTGAGAAAACACTTTTGTATAGCTTAGTTCTTTTGTTACTATACTGTCTCCAATAAGGCTTGGTATTTTAGAAAAGGTTTTAGTATTTAAAACATCATAATACACTTTAGCTAAGTTAAGGCTATCCTTTTCTGCTTTACAGGAGATTAAGATTGCAAAGCAAAAGCACAAAACTAAGGTTAAGTTTTTCATTAAATACTAAATTATTTTTTATTGTTCCACGTGGAACATTAGGTGATGTTTTTTAAATAATTTCAAAAAGTTCAAAACTTTTCGCGAATTTATCTCCCCATATAAACCAGTAACACAGAAATATCATTTGGAGATACCCCACTAATTCGTGAAGCTTGAGAAACGGTTGTAGGTTGAATCTTCTTTAATTTTTCACGAGCCTCAAAACTCATAGATTTAATCTGAGAATAATCAAAATTAGCTGGGATTTTTACATACTCCAACCTATTTAACTTATCAGCATTATTCTTTTCCTTAGCTATATATCCAGAATATTTAACCTGAATTTCTGTTTGCTCTATCACTTCCCTATCCAAATTGTATTCCTCAATATAACGCTCAACACTATTTACTTTTCTAATATCCTCCATTTCAATATTAGGTCTAGCAAATACCTTAAACAATTTCCCGGACTGTTTAACAGGCGAAGAATTTTTACTTTCTAAAATTGGATTAATCTCTTCTGGCTTTACACTAGTGGTTTCAAAAAATGACACAAATTGTTTTGCAGCTTCATGCTTTTCTTCCATACGTTTTAAACGCTTTTCAGAAGCCAAACCTAATTCATAACCCTTTGGTGTTAATCTTAAATCGGCATTATCTTGTCTAAGCAATGTTCTATACTCAGCCCTTGATGTAAACATTCTATATGGTTCTTCAGTTCCTTTAGTAATTAAATCATCTATTAAAACACCAATATAAGCCTCGTCTCTTTTTAAAGTAAACGCTTCTTTTTCTTGAACTTTTAAACTTGCATTGATACCGGCCATTAAACCTTGAGAAGCGGCTTCCTCGTAACCTGTAGTTCCATTAATTTGTCCAGCGAAATACAACCCATTAACCAACTTTGTTTCTAAAGTATGCTTTAATTGTGTTGGAGGGAAATAATCATACTCAATTGCGTATCCAGGTCTAAAGAACTTTACGTTTTCAAATCCTGCCACCGAACGTAATGCTTTAAATTGAACATCCTCGGGTAGCGATGTAGAAAACCCGTTAATATAATATTCAACGGTATTCCATCCCTCCGGTTCAACAAACAATTGATGTCTATCTTTATCTGCAAAACGATTTATTTTATCTTCTATAGACGGACAGTATCTTGGTCCTAAACTTTTAATTCTTCCGTTGAACATAGGTGATCTATCAAAACCTTCACGAAGTAAATCGTGCACCAAAGGACTTGTGTAAGACATGTGACAAGATCGTTGCTTGTCTAAAGATTTTGTAATATCTAAATAAGAGAATTTCTCAGGATTATCATCTCCCGGTTGTTCTATCATTTTAGAAAAATCTAATGACCTACCATCAACTCTTGGAGGTGTTCCCGTTTTCATTCTGCCCGAATCAAAACCTAAATCAACAAGCTGTTCTGTAATTCCTGTAGCAGCTTTTTCACCTGCTCTACCACCACCAAAATTCTTATCACCTATATGTATTAAGCCATTTAAAAAAGTACCATTAGTAAGCACTACAGATTTAGCTTTTACCTCTACACCAAGTGATGTTTTTACACCTACAACCCTATCGCCTTCAATAAGCAATCCAGACACCATCTCTTGATAAAAATCTAGGTTTTCTGTTTGCTCTAAAAGCATTCGCCAATCTTCTGCAAAACGCATTCTATCACTCTGCACTCTAGGACTCCACATAGCTGGACCTTTAGACTTGTTCAGCATTTTAAATTGAATAGCTGAGGTATCAGAAACAATTCCGCTATAACCACCAAGGGCATCAATCTCTCTAACAATTTGACCTTTTGCTATTCCACCCATGGCTGGATTACAAGACATTTGTGCAATGTTCTGTAAGTTCATTGTAACCAACAATGTCTTACTTCCCATATTAGCCGCTGCCGCAGCAGCTTCACTTCCTGCGTGCCCACCTCCAACTACTATTACATCGTAAACTTCGTTAAACATAACTCAATACATTATCATACGTTCCACGTGGAACATATTACATATTACATAAATTCAATTGAATAGACTCCTTATGTTCCACGTGGAACACACCTCATAAAATCAGTGCAAATATACTGTGAAAATAATTAAGATTTAAGAGCAGCTAAGTATTCGTTTTCTTTAGCTCTCATAGTAGACTTCTCATCTTTTGTTTTGTCCTTATAACCGCAATAATGCAATACCCCATGCGCCATAACCCTGTGTAGCTCATTCATAAAGTCCGTGTTAAAATCATTAGCGTTATCCCTTACCCGTTCAACAGAAATAAATATATCACCCTGTATGAGTTTTCCAACAGTATAGTCGAAGCTAATAATATCAGTAAGGGTGTCGTGGTTAAGAAACTCAACGTTAAGTTTGTGCAGGTAAATATCATCACAAAACACATAATTAATTTCTTCTAATTTGAAACCTTCAGCCTTAATTAACCCCGCTATCCAAATCCTTAAATTGTCCTCTTCCTGAAGTTTAAACTCTGTTTCGTAATTAAAATTAATCATTTGTTTTATTAAAATACTCCTGTACTTTCTTTTTGTAAATTCCCCGCAAAGGTACAGCTTGTTTATCTAATATTTCAATAGTCTTGAAATATTCCTTAGCCTTTGGAATAGCATTTTTTGAATTAGAATTATAGGTGTCCTTATTAGTTTTAGATTCTCTTTTATCATCCTTTCCTTGTTCTAAAACCGCATTTTCTAATTTCATTAATTCATGTTTAAGATTAAGCATTTTTTGTAAGGTTTGATTCGTAAATCCTTTATTTAAAAGATCTAACTCTACATCCTCCATTTGCTTAATTAATCTATTTCCTTTTGAACCCAAACCTTGCTTTTCTATTTCCTTTTGCAACGACTCTCGTAACTCCTGTTGCCTTTGATAAATTTCAAAAAGTTCACCATTTAAGTCTTCGTTAAATTGATCGGATTCACCTTCGCCTTCACTCCCCTTTTCACCAGGTTTCTTTTCTCCATCCGTTCCATCCTTCTTGTTTCCTTCTTTAGACTCTCCTTCACTTTCCCCTTCTTTTTTCTTTCCCTTTTGTTTTGATTTATTTGCTGCATCTTTCATCATTTGATTCAACTGTTCTTGACTCATAATGATGTCTGGCAATTGTTCATCTCCCTTACCCTTACCAGCCGACATATTCATATTCTCTTGCATATTATCCAAAATATCACTTAGAAAATCAGCAAGATTATTTGTAGCTGTAACCGCAAATTGTTGGTTTGCTACACCTTGATATAATTGGTTCTCTGCTAACAAATCTATAGCCTTATCTATATTAAAATACACCTCTGTAATCTCCTTATTCACCTTCTCGGATAACTTAGGTTGGCGTAAAGACAATGCAAATAAGCTATCATCAATATGTTCAAAATGCTCTTTTAAATTATGTTGCTTTCTTAAGTGCGAGGCGAACTTACTATGATTAACATCTATAGATTTGAAACTATTCATAAGCGCTTCTTCATCAAAAGAAAATAAAACAAGGTTATCCAAAATCTGTCTTAACATATCCATATCCTCTTGCATTTGCTCACCAGAATTAGATTGCATACTAGACTGCATTTGTTGGCTCATTTGTTTCATTTTCTTGGCAGCATTCTTTTGACTTTTCTGAGCACTTTTCTTATGTTGTTTTTGCTTTTCTTTTGCATCTTCTGGAGCACCCTCTGGTAATGTTTCTCGTTCTGAATTCTTCAACTCCTCTGATGCCTTATTCTGTTCCTTTTGAATTTCATTTTCCTCCAGTTTATCCTGTGGTATTTCAAAAGGTTTTTTAAGATCTTTATTCTCTTTCTTTAACTCCTCTAAATCATTTTTAAAATCTTCAAATGCTTTGTTAAGTTCATCCTGCTTTTCAGAAGTATTCTCTTCCTCTTCATTCGACAACTTCTCTTGATCTGAGGCCATTTTTTGCAAATCGTCTTTTAATTTTTCCAGCTTCTTCTCAACGTAATACCTCTTAGTTAATTCCAAAAGTTGCTGCAGACTTCTTTTTTTGTTTTTATTTTGCTTAGCTAATTCTTCTAATTTTTTTACAAGCTGCTCCTTGTTAATTTTGTCTTGAATCTTCTCAAGTTCCTTTAAAAGTTTTTCGTCTTTTGTCAGTTGTTTTTCATTCTCTTCAAGCCGTTTTTGTAAATCCTTCTTAAATGCATCATCTTCCCTATCCTTTTGAAATTCCTTTAAATTATCCTTCAGTTTCTTATTGAAGTTTTTCATCATTTCATCCTGTTCCTGCTGCCTACGTAAAAAAGATTCAAACTTCTTTTTATCATTAAAATTTAAATTAGGTTTTTCCTTTTGTGTCTGTGTAATTTCCTTTAAGGTCTTCTCCTGAGATTTAAACTTATCTAAAGATTTATTAAGTTGATTTATGGTATTACTTTGATCATTTAGTTGTTTCCTTTCCTCTTCTGCCTTAGTCCTTTTTCTATAACTAAATACTTTACTTTTTGCACTCTTATAACCGTTTAAATAGTCATTATCTCTAACTTGAAAATAAAGATTATAAGCAACCCCTTCTAGCACATTTATATCATCTGGAAATGCACTTAAGAACTCTGTTACATTAGAATTATTAAACGTTATTTCTTTAATGCTTTTATTGGCTTCATCTTCTACTGGATAATACACCAATTGTAACTTACTAAAACCATAATCATCATTAGCTTGACCAAAAAAGTAAAGTGTCTGATTATCTAAACTATCTACTTTTACTTCGACATCTATCTCAGGATATCTATCCTTTACAACATCTATTCTAAACGAAAGATTTTCATAGTTCGTTAAATCTTTATTGTTTGTACTAATTTTATAATCCAGCGCATTTTTTACATTCTTGAACGTAGTATAACGTCCATTTTCATGTTTATCAAATCTAACTGTATCTTTGGCAAATAAGTTTACATAATCTGTTGCATTGGTATTTAAATTCCATGTAACTTTTGTGCCTTCAGGAACAATAGTGTTTCCCGTTCCTTTTAAAACTTCGTCTCTTTTATTCGTATAACCAGGATAATCCAAAACCATTTCGAAATTAAGAATTGAAGGTGCCTTAATAACCTCCAAATTATAGAACTTAGAAGTAACCTCATTGGCCACCAGTTGGAACTCTAAAGATGATTTAGGTTGGATAAAATCATACTCAAATCCACCTAATTCTGTTTGTTTTAAAAAATAAGTTTCCCCATCATACTTTACTTGAACGTTTTCTGGATAAACATCACCTGTAGTCTTTACGAGCAATTTATAATCCTTATTTTCTACAGTTTGTAAAACCTCATTAACCACTAAAAATTGGAAAGGCGCTGGTTGCTCATAAAAGGTTTTATAATGCACTACTCTATCATAACTTTTACTAAACCAATTTAGATTATCAGTCAAAAAAGTAACCAGTAAAATTAGAATAGGTATTGCGGCATATTTTAAGTACTTAACATTTTCTTTGAAATTAACTGCCAACCTAAAAGGAATTGGTTTTAATTCTACAGACTTTTGCTCTATACTTGCAAGTAACAATTCAGATTGTTCATCACTGCTATTTAGTTGTAGGATATTAAGTAACTTATCTTTTACCTCTGGAAAATGATTTCCAATAATTCTAGACGCATCTAAGTAATTAATACCTTGTTTAAGCTTTAACAACTTAGCAATTGGTAACACAATAAACTTACCCAATAGAAACAGTTCTACAACAACAAAAAGCCAAAACAAAATGGTTCTAGATCCTGTTCCTAACCATAGCACATATTCAATAAAAAGTGTGAATAAAAAATATAGCAATCCTATGGCGAAAAATAAAATGCTTCCCTTAAGTAATTCGTTAATATAATAGCGTCTTATAAACGCTTCTAACTTACCTTGTATGGCTTTAAAACTTTGCATAACACTAAACTACAATTTTATTTATAACAGTGTTTATAATAATGTGTTAATTGTATCTTTGCGGTAAATTTAAAACTTAGTATGACCAAAAACGTTCGCGTGCGTTTCGCACCAAGCCCTACTGGACCTTTACATATTGGCGGTGTTAGAACTGCTTTATTCAACTATTTATTTGCCAAAAAACATGGTGGTGATTTTATTTTACGTATTGAAGATACAGATCAAAACAGATATGTTGAAGGCGCCGAACAATATATAATTGATGCCCTAAATTGGTGTGGAATGCCGTTTGATGAAGGCCCTAATAAAAACGAAAAATTTGGTCCATATAGACAAAGTGAACGCAAAGCGCTGTACAAACAATATGCTCTACAACTTATTGAAAGTGGCAACGCTTATTATGCTTTTGATACAGCTGAAGAATTAGATGCTCATAGAAAAGATCATGAAGCTAATGGAAAAACATTTATTTACAACTGGCATAATAGACAAAAACTAAGTAACTCTTTAGCTCTTTCTTCGGATGAGGTAAAAGCTAAAATTGACTCCGGCGAAGATTATGTTATTCGTTTTAAATCGCCACAAGATGAAACCTTGCATTTAAAAGACATTGTTAGAGGTGACATAAAAATTGATACAAACATTCTTGATGATAAAGTTTTGTTTAAGGCCGATGGTATGCCTACCTATCACCTAGCTAATATTGTTGATGATCATTTAATGGAAATCACTCATGTAATCCGTGGAGAAGAATGGTTACCTTCATTAGCATTACATTACCAATTGTACGATGCTTTAGGATGGGAAGCTCCACAATTTGCACATTTACCACTAATATTAAAACCAACAGGAAAAGGGAAATTAAGCAAACGTGATGGTGATAAATTAGGGTTCCCTGTGTTTCCTTTAGAGTGGACCGATCCAAAATCTAATGAAGTATCAAGGGGTTATAAAGAAGATGGCTACTTTTCTGAATCAGTAGTAAATTTCTTAGCATTCCTAGGATGGAATCCTGGTACAGAACAAGAACTATTTAGCTTAGAAGAACTAACACAGGCATTCGATTTAGAGAAAGTAAATAAGGCAGGTGCCAGATTTGATCCAGATAAGATTAAATGGTTTAACCATCATTATATGCAACAGCAAAACGATGCGTTAATTGCGGAACGTTATAAGCAATCTCAACCTGAGTTAAAAGATATAGATGTAAACTATATCGAAATGGTGGTTAGTTTAATAAAAGAACGTGCTTCTTTTGTAAGTGACCTTTGGGAATTGAGTAGTTTCTTTTTTGAAGCTCCAGCAAGTTATGATGAAAAAGCCTCTAAAAAGGCATTCAAAGAAGGTACAAAAGACATTTTAACAACAGTTGCTGAACTTGTAAACAATACTGAAGACTTTACAGTAGAAAATCTTCAAAACACCATTAAGGGTTGGATAACCAATAACGACATTGGATTTGGTAAAGTTATGATGCCGCTTAGACTAGCCTTAGTAGGTGCGTTACAAGGACCAGATGTTTTTGATATTATTTACATGATTGGCAAAAATGAAACTGTTAAACGTATTAATGCTGTTATAGCATCCTTATAAATGAATTTAGAAAAAGCCAAAATAGAAGTCAATGAAATAGGCTATTCTATTTTGGCTAATGTATATTCAGAACATGAGTTAAATTCCATTTCCAATTGTATAGATAACGTTTCTCTTAATTCGCATTCAGTACAACACAACCAAGATGTATACGCTATAAGGCAACTCCTTAGAACTATTCCGCAGTTGTATCCTCTCCTGTTTAATAACAACCTTTTAGGCTTATTAAACTATTTATTCGACTCAACTTATTTTCTAACCAAAGCTATTTATTTCGACAAACCTGAAAATTCAAATTGGTTTGTTCCCTATCATCAAGATTTAAGTATCTCTGTTGATAAGAAAGCTGAAGTAGAAAACTACATTAACTGGACTTTCAAAAAAGAGCAATATGGTGTACAACCTCCAACTAAAATTCTAGAAGATACTATAACATTGCGCATACATTTAGATCATACCAATGCTCATAATGGTGCTTTAAATGTAATTCCAAAATCGCACCTAAATGGAGTAATTAGAAAAGATTCCAAACATTGGCATACACAACAACCCCAAATATGTTCAGTTAAAAAAGGTGGTGTTATGCTAATGAAACCTTTAATTTTACATGCCTCCAATAAAACTACTAACAAAGAACAAAGGCGTGTAATTCATTTGGAGTTTAACCATCAAGAATTAAGTAAACCATTAAATTGGTCAGAAAAATTAAAAATAATTTAATATGAAACACTTTATATTATTAATTTCAATAGTACTAATCCTTTCTTGTAACCAATCTAAACCAAGTGAATTAAATCTAACCCTTCACAATAAAAAGGTTTTAATCTTAGGAAACAGTATAACACAAAACGGAACTTATGTAGATTTTTTAGAATACTATCTTAGAAAAAGTTATCCAAAGGATACCTTAAATATAATTAGTATTGGTTTATCTAGTGAGACCGCTTCTGGAGATTCTGAAGTTGACCATGCTTTTCCAAGACCATGCATTCATACTCGATTAGATAAAGCATTAGAAACAACTAAACCAGATTTAGTTTTAGCTTGCTACGGTATGAACGATGGTATATATTCTGAACTAGACAGTATAAGATTCCATAATTATAAAAACGGTATTCTTAAATTAAAAAAGAAGGTAGAAGCAACAGGTTCCGAGTTCGTATTAATCACACCTACGCCATTTGATGCTAGTAGAAAAAAAGTCACTGAAAACAGTACGAATTACTCTTATAAACAACCTTATGCACATTATAATAATGTACTTAAAACTTACGCCAATTGGTTAACTACTATTAAGGGTGTCCAAACTATTAACCTTCATAAATTCATGGGTACCGAACTAGAAAAGCTAAAATCTAATTATCCTGATTCTACCTTTATTCCTGATGGTATTCATCCTAACAAAATTGGTCATTTTTATATGGCAAAGCAGATATTAAACGACCTATACCCAGAGATAACTATTAAAGATGCTAAAACCGAACTGGGTGATTTAAAAAATGATACACTTTTTAATTTGGTAAGTAAACGAAGAGCAATACGATCTAATGGTTGGTTGCGCTATATTGGTTATGTAAAAAAAGACACCGTTACATTAGATGATATAGCTCCTACACAAAAACATGTTACTGACTTTGATGTGCGAATTAGTGCGCTATTAAATAAAAACTAAGATCCTAGAAATTCCAGATGTTACCTAAATTAAAACGAAATCATTGCTCCTAAAAATAGCATATTTTGATTTCCTTTAAATCTATCATTTCCTCCAGAGGTATCTAAACTTTCATCTTCGAGTTTTTTCAAAATATTGGTGAAACCATAAACGTATTGTGCTCTAAGTTTAAAGTTTCTAATTCCTACCGAAGCCCCCACTGCCCCATTAATATTAAATCTGGAAATATTAGATATAGCATCGGCTGTTATATTAGAATAATTATTAATGTAGTAATTAGCTTTAGATTCCTCTTTAAGTTCTAACTTTCCTCCATACTGCAGCATTGGTCCAACATCAATTGTAAAATAATCATCTATAACCTTTATGTTCATTAACAAAGCCGCTTGTGCCATCATTATTTTATAATCTAGGAATTCGTTAGTAGTATCAGTCATAGTTGGTCTGGCAGAAATTCCAAAATTATTTTCGGCAAACTGAAAACCAAAAGAAATATTATACCATTGATGAGGTATATCTACTGTTGAAAAAAAGCCTCCTGAAAAACCACTACCTTGCTCTGTCACAAAATTGTCTGTAGAAATATTAAACTGAGTTATTCCTCCGGTAATTGCAATACCATTAGAAATCCTATATCTACCGCGTTGAGAAAAACTTTTTGTAACAAAACTTATAGAAATTGCTACTAATAAGAAAAGTTGTATTTTTTTCATAGTCTTTTGGGTTAAAGCGTAAATATAACTTAAATTAGTAACACATTATTTTAACCATTTAATTTATCGTTATGGGATCCTATCTTATTTATCCAATTATTTTTTTCGGGCTTATTATTTTTATCTCTGCGTTCTTTATTGTTAAGCAACAAACAGCAGCTATAATTGAACGTTTTGGTAAGTTTCAAAGCATTCGTCATTCTGGTCTTCAACTAAAAATTCCAATTGTAGATAGAATTGCAGGTAAATTAAGTTTAAAAATTCAACAGTTAGATGTAATTGTTGAAACTAAAACTTTAGATGATGTATTTGTACGTTTAAAAGTATCTGTTCAATACAAAGTAATAAGAGAGAAAGTATACGAGGCATTCTATAAACTAGATTATCCACATGATCAAATTACATCTTATGTATTTGATGTGGTGCGTGCAGAAGTACCAAAAATGAAATTAGACGATGTCTTTGTTAAAAAAGATGATATTGCAATTGCTGTAAAATCTGAATTAAACGATGCAATGATGGAATATGGTTATGACATTATTAAAACACTTGTAACTGATATTGATCCAGACGCTCAAGTAAAAGCTGCAATGAATAGAATTAATGCTTCAGAACGTGAAAAAATTGCTGCACAGTATGAAGGTGATGCACAACGTATTTTAATTGTTGAAAAAGCAAAAGCTGAAGCAGAAAGTAAACGTTTACAAGGTCAAGGTATTGCAGACCAACGTAGAGAGATTGCTCGTGGTTTAGAAGAGTCTGTGGAAGTTCTTAACCGTGTTGGTATTAACAGTCAAGAAGCTTCGGCACTTATTGTAGTAACGCAGCACTATGATACGCTTCAGTCTATAGGTGAAGAAACTAATAGTAATTTAATTTTATTACCTAATTCACCACAAGCAGGAAGCGATATGCTTAACAATATGGTAGCAAGTTTTACTGCTAGTAATCAAATTGGTGAAGCCATGAAAAAAGCAGAAAAGAACAAGAAAAAAGAAGAAGAATAATTAAACTCCTAAAACAAAAGCCCTCTAGAATTAGAGGGCTTTTTAATTATAACTTTCTTAGTTTAGGTTTTTTCTTCTCTTTCTCCACTTCTCTTTTATCATTCTTTCTTCCTGGAAATGTTAAGCTCGTACTAGAAAATGTAGTTCCAAAATTTAAATTGGCCTGATACACTTGACTTACCGCATCTTTTACCTGATGTTCTGAAAGTTCTTTTAATGGGTGAATGAAGACAGACCACAAAACACCTTCAGATACAGCGTACTTAACATCTAAAGCCGTATGAAAATTAGCTACTAAACATGCTCTAATTAACTCATTATTTAAAGTTTCTGAATCGGCAATTGGAGAAATAATGCGCATTCTATTATGCGTGCTATCTGTAATGCAAACAATAGGAACCTTTTTAATATAAAACTGCCAGCTTCCTAAGTTACCAACAATAGAATCACTTACCTCAGTATAAATTTCTTGAAGCTTCTCATTGGTCATGTTCTGCGAAAGCATAAAACCAGGTAACAAACAAAAGATTAAAACAAATTTTTTCATAGCCTTATTTTATTATTTAAACGGATGCCTCTCTTCCCACGTTCTAATAGGATTCATATATTTTACAACGCATTTTAATACAGTATTAGCAATAACATGATTGGTATGTTTTAAGTAAACACTCATAGCATAAGGTTTGGCACCAATGGAACTCTTTATTTCCATAGCTGTTCTTGCATATACAATGGTTTTAAAATTATTCTCTATACCAAAACATGCCATGTTAAAAAGCATGTTTAAATACATTTGATGTTTACGTTGCAACGTTTTATTATAACCAAGAAAGTAAGTCTCTAACGTATCGTAATTTTTAATTAAAGAATAAAAACCAACCAATTCTGTATTTAAGAAATAACCAAAAACTTTAAAGTTATCCTTTAAATGTTCTTTTAAGCTCACAAAATGATTTTTAGCTAGTTTAAAGGAGTTTACTCTAGCATTATCTGATACTGTTGCGTAAAGTTCAAAAAGTTCATTAGAATGCGTTTTAATGAAGTCTAAATCCAATTCCTTACATATTAAATCGGTACATTTCTTTTTGGCAGTTTTATACCGTCTTTTATACTTCTTATTAAATGCTTTAACATAATCTTCAGAACAGGTCCAAGAACCATTTACATTAAACAACATATTGGGTTGTACTTGTACTTTGTATAAATTTTCTTTTTTAAAAAAACTTGCATCATTGTGAATTTCCTCATCTTCAAAATAATCTTTAAAGACAATGATTCTAACTTTCTTATTGAAAGTTTTTTTAATATAAACTGAAAGCTCGTTAATAGCATTCTTAACCGTATTTAAAAATACTATTTGAGAAATTACTTCAGAATTATACCAAATTCCATGCTGACCCGTATGCATTAAATTGCCAACAACTAATCCATTACCTCTAACAAATTTAGAAACCAACTGCCTCCCTATTTGTTTTACAAAAGAATTTGAAGCGTCTCTAAAAACATCATCTAAATACATTTCCACACGCTGAATAATAGCTATACCAGCCAAAGACTCCCCTTTAAATACCCCAACAAAATAAGAGGAAATATTACTTGGTGTGGATTCCTCCAAGCCTTTTAAAAATGATGTTTTAAGAAAAATATCCTTAACAGGTAAGTTATCCCAAGCTTCGGGGATACTGGATACAGAATTATATATTTTAAAACTAATCAACTAAAAATAAAAAGACCGAAGTTAAAACACTTCAGTCTTTATTTATGTTATAAAATTACAAAATCTTTAATGCCAACCACAAATAATTGCTCCCATAACTGCCATTGTTACTGCCCAATAACCTGCATTTATAAGTATATATTTTGCACCCTTTCTTTCAAACAGGGCATTAGTTCCTAAAATTGGGAGTCCAACAAAAATT
Organism: Seonamhaeicola marinus; assembly: GCF_008085455.1. Lineage (NCBI taxonomy): Bacteria > Pseudomonadati > Bacteroidota > Flavobacteriia > Flavobacteriales > Flavobacteriaceae > Seonamhaeicola > Seonamhaeicola marinus. The sequence goes on from NZ_VSDQ01000679.1 coordinate 331,544, forward strand.
CCAGCAAAAAAACCATGTAATGCTCCATGCCCAAAACTTCTATGAGCTGTTCCATAATCAGACATAAACGCAGCATAAGAAGGTAATGCATTTTCAAGATCTCCACCTACCATACCCATTGCACCTATTTGGTGAATAGTTAAAGTATGCATGCCTAAGGCAAGTAAAATGGCAAAAATGAAAGCCATGGCAAAAATTTTACCCATATTAGCCCCTTTCATTTTATCTTCTGTCATGTCTGCTGCCTTCATCCAGGCAGTACCAAAAACTTTAGGATTATACCAAATAAAACCAACAACTAATGCTGATACAGCTGCCGCCGCAATTGCTAAAAAATTAAATTCCATAATAATTTTAGTTTATAGTTAGAACTTAAATATAATCAAAAAAATATTACAGATAATTGATTTAAAGCTTAATAACCACTTTAAAACATCTTATAGCATTTGTGCTTCTGCAACCAATAACTCGTTTTTATCTTCCAAGGCTTTAGCAATAAAAGCATCTATAACTTCATTTTTATCTAAACCATTCTTAAGTAAAACACCTAAAGTAATAGCTGTTGCAATACGTGTTCCAACTTTTTTGGCAGCAGTTGCAAATAAAGGTTCTAAATCTTCATAACGCACCTCTTCTGCTAACTTTAAAATTTCAGCTTTAGACTTTTCTTGTTTAGCCTCTGGAAGATTGGTATATTTTTTTCCAAGTTGCTTAATTACATCTATAGGTTTGCGTTGCGATTGCTGTTGTTGCGGTTTTGGTTTATGTTGATTATTTGCTTGAACCTGCGGTTTCTTTTTTGCCCAAGTGTCTCTTAAACCAACAGTTTTATTAAAGATTATATTATCTAAACTGGAATCATCATCAACATTAAAATAACCTAAACGTTGAAATTGAAATCTTTCACCAATCTTTGCATCTTTTAAACTAGGTTCTACAAAAGCTTCAATTAATTTTAAAGAATTAGGGTTAATGAATTCCATAAAGTCTTTATCCTGATGACCATCTGGTGCTTCATCCATAAACAACCTATCATATTCTCTAACCTGAGCTTTTATAGCGTGTTCTATAGATACCCAATGTAATGTTCCTTTCACCTTTTTTGATGTATCTTCAGAATAGGTACAATGAATTTCAGTAATATTCCCTTGAGTATCTTTAACAACATCGTTAGCTTTAATGATGTAAGCATTCTTTAGCCTAACTTCACCACCTAGTTTTAATCTAAAAAACTTATTACTAGCCTCTTCTTTAAAATCCTCTTTTTCAATATATAATTCTCTTGAAAAAGGTACTTTTCTAAAACCAGCAGAAGCATCTTCTTGATTGTTTTCAGCCTCTAACCATTCCACTTTATCTTCGGGATAATTGGTAATAACTAACTTAACGGGATTTAAAACAGCCATTACTCTTGGGGCTGTTTTATTTAAATCTTCGCGAATACAAAACTCCAGTAGTGATACGTCTATTACATTATCTCGTTTGGCAACCCCCGCGGTTTCAACAAATTTTCTTAAAGCATTTGGTGTATAACCTCTTCTGCGTAATCCAGAAATTGTGGGCATACGCGGATCATCCCAACCAGTAACAACCCCTTCGTTAACCAATCGCAATAACTTACGCTTACTCATAATCGTGTAGCTTAAGTTTAGGCGGGCGAACTCACGTTGTTTTGGTCTAAGTTTATTAGCATCTACAACTTGGTCTAAGAACCAATCATATAGTTCTCTATGCGGTTTAAATTCTAAAGAACATAACGAATGAGAAATCTGTTCAATATAATCACTTTCACCATGAGTCCAATCATACATTGGATAAATACACCAATCATTAGCTGTTCTATGATGATGCTTTTTTAATACCCTATACATAATAGGGTCACGCATCAACATATTGGTATGTTTCATATCTATTTTAGCTCTAAGAATATGTTCTCCTTCATCAAATTCGCCCTTTTTCATTCTATCGAACAAGTCTAGATTCTCTTCTACTGTTCTATTTCTAAATGGGCTATCAACTCCCGGTTGTGTTGGTGTACCCTTTTGTTCTGCCATAGCTTCACTTGTTTGTGAATCTACATAGGCTTTACCATCCTTTATAAGCTGAATAGTCCAGTCGTATAATTGCTGAAAATAATCTGAAGAATATAGTTCTTTATCCCATTGATAACCTAACCACGCTACATCACGTTTTATAGCATCTACATATTCTTGTTCTTCTTTAGCCGGGTTAGTATCATCAAATCTTAAATTTACAGGTGCATTATACTTTTCACCCAAACCAAAACTAATACCAATAGCCTTTGTATGCCCTATATGTAAGTAGCCGTTTGGTTCTGGTGGAAACCTAAAACGCAGACTATCTCTAGACATTCCATTAGCTAAATCTTCTTCTATAATTTGCTCGATAAAATTGAGTGGTTTTCTTTCCTCAGACATTTTAAATCGTATTTCTATCAAATAAGGGGTAAAATTACGGAAAATCAACCTATTTTAGCCCAATAACTATTCAGTTTATTTAAAACAAAAATGGGTATAATTAAAGTTGAAAATATTAGAGTTTATGCCTACCATGGGTGCTTAAAAGAAGAAACGCAAATAGGTAGTGAATACAGAGTTGATTTAGAAGTAAAAGCAGATTTAAAAACTTCTGCAAAAACAGATGAACTTAGTGATACTGTAGATTATGTTCTTTTAAATAAAATAATAAAAGAAGAAATGGCAATTCCGTCCAAGCTTTTAGAAACAGTAGCTAAACGTATACTAGATAGAATTTTTAATGAAGATAATTTAGTAAAAAAAGCAACGGTTTGGGTTAGCAAAATTAACCCTCCTATTGGTGGAGATGTTGAGTACGTAACGATAAAAATGACTGATAGACGTAAAAAGTAAAATTAAGTAATGAAAAGTAATATTTTTTTTTACATTTGCAGCATATTCTTGATTCCCTTACAAGAACTTTAAATAGCAAAAAACAATAAATAGAATAAGGCGTCATGGCCGAGTGGCTTAGGCACAGGTCTGCAAAACCTGCTACAGCGGTTCGAATCCGCTTGACGCCTCAAAATTTTAATTTGCTATTTGTTCTTATCTCCCTAAAACAAGGACTTTAATTAGTAAGCATTTATAAGGCGTTGTGGCCGAGTGGTAGGCCCAAGTTCGCAAAACTTGGTACAATGGTTCGAATCCATTCGGCGCCTCTAAAAAAAGCTTCCAGAATTAAACTGGAAGCTTTTCTTTTATAGGTTTAATATGTTCTTCTATCCTATCTTTATTTTTTTGGATTGTTTCTGGAAATAATCCTTGAATCAATAATAACACACCAAAACCTAAAATAACTAAAGCTACTATCTTTTTTGTTTTAAAAATTAGCCTTGGTGTAAGTCTGCTTTTTAATCTTTTTGCTACTATAATTTTTAATAAATCAACTAACAAATAGGTTAAGAGAATAGTACTTAAAAATATAATTACACCATGTTTAGATGTGGTTAGAGTATTAGCTAAAGCAATAAAAACAACCCAACCTAACAACACTCCAATATTAATAAAGTTTAAAAGGAATCCTTTTAAAAACAATTTACCATAACCTTTCTTTAACTCAACAGTATGGTATTCTCTAACTATTTCTCTAAAAGATTTGGATGTTTTTACAAATGAAATTATACCGTATACTACTAACAAAACACCTCCAAAAATTAAAAAGTTAGGATCGTCTTTTACCCTTACCAATAATTTTTTAGTACTAAAAAAGGCTACTAAAATAAAAATGATATCAGCTAAAATAACTCCTAAATCAAATATTAACGCACTTTTAAAACCCTTAGTAGCTCCTGTTTCTAATAGAACAAAAAACACAGGACCAATTGTAAAGGCAAGTACAATACCAAAAGGAATAGCTGTTAAAATATCATCAAACATAACCATAAAAAGCTTACTACAAAGTAACTAAATATTTTATGATTTTTCTGATTGTTTTGTCCTGTTATTTAAAAAGAAAAGCCACTAATAATTAGTGGCTTTATTTATTATAATGAATTTAAACTTAAGTTACATACGTTTTATCTTTCCACCAGCAAATTTACTTTCATTAACAGTTTTTGGATCTCCGTAAATATAGACATTCCCTCCTGCTCTAATACTTACGTCTACAACATCTTTGGCATTAACATGAGCTTCTCCTGCAGCTTTAACCGCTACTTTAGTTTTGGCAGTAACCAATTCTTTTCCTTCGTAAATACCACCAGTTAATAAGGAAATATCTTGATTTTTAGCATTCCCTATAGCTATAACAGTTCCACCTGATACTGACTTAATGTTAGCATAGGAAACATCTAAATCTACATCAATTTTTCCTCCTTCTTGTGCTCTTAAATCAATTTCAAATTGTTTTATTTTATCTTTAGAATGCACTCTTGCACCTTCATTTACATCTATTACATCCACCTTGGAATAGTATAACTTAACTTTAACTGTGTTACCATCAAAGATTTCCTTTAATTTCATTTTAATCTTTAATGTGCCATTCTTGTTATTAACAAGTACATTTTGTGCGTTAAATCCAGATATAACAACTTTGTTGTGCTCAGCTTCTATTAATTCAACATCAATTAAATCATAAACCTTTAATTTATTGAATTCTCCTATTTCCTTTTCAATTGTATTTTGAGCAAACACCAACGATGAAGTGAATAATAGAAGTAGTATTGATAAATGTTTCATCTTTAATATTTTTATTATTAACGCAAAATTATCAAGAATTATTCCGAAGTAAATTAACTTTAAGAAAATTTTTTGATTAAATCGTCACCTTAACCGCAGTTCCAGTTATAGAAACAAAAATTACACCAGAAGCATCTGAAGTTTCAATATCTATACTAATACCAACAACCGCATTAGCATTTAATTTTTGAGCATTCGTTTTTAAATTCTGAAATGCTTCTTCTTTTATTTCATTTATACGCTTTTCGAAGGATTGATAATATTTCTTCATATTAAAACTTAGGGAAACTTTAGGAATATTAACGCTTACCCCAGTTACGATACCTAAATAATTTTCAATCTTATGTCCTTCAATAGTATCTGTTGTTGATAAAACCATTAAACTATCTTTAATTATTAATTTAATTAATCTTCATTTTTTCCAACTAAGTAAAAGTCCAGATGTTTTTTAATTAAATCTGTGTTCTTAACCTTTACAATAACTTCTTCTCCTAATTGATATATGTTTTTAGTCTCTCTTCCAACTAAGGCATATTGACTTTCATCAAAAGCATATTGATCGTCTTTAATATCTCTAATACTTACCATACCTTCACATTTATTAGAAATAATTTCTACATAAATACCCCAATCTGTAACTCCTGAGATTACACCCAAAAATTCCTGATCCTTATGGTCTTCCATAAAACGTATTTGCATATATTTTATAGAATCTCGTTCCGCTTTTGTGGCAAGATTTTCCATGTTGCTAGAATGCTGGCACTTCTCTTCAAAATCTTCTTCGCTTGCAGATTTCCCACCATCTAAATAATGTTGTAACAATCTATGTGCCATCACATCTGGATACCTTCTAATAGGTGAAGTAAAATGCGAATAATAGTCAAAAGCCAAACCATAATGACCAATATTATGAGTTGTATATTCTGCTTTACTCATACTCCTAATAGCAAGTGTATCTACCAAATTCTGTTCTTTTTTTCCAACAACTTCTTTTAATAAATTGTTTAAAGAAGCAGTTACACTTTTTCTATCCTGAAAATTTAACTTGTAACCAAATCTCCCCACTACATTCTGTAAAGCTGCCAATTTACTATCATCTGGTTCATCATGAACCCTATAAACAAATGTTTTCTTTGGATTTTGTTTACCAATAAATTCAGCAACTTTTCTATTAGCTAATAGCATAAATTCTTCTATTAACTTATTGGCATCTTTGCTGGTTTTAAAATATACACCTTCCGGATTGTTATCTTCGTCTAAATTGAATTTAACTTCAACTTTATCAAAAGAAATAGCACCGCTACTCATGCGTTTTTTACGCATAATTTTAGCTAGTTCATCTAGTTTTAAAACAGCATCGGCAAGAGCCTGATCTGTTTTATATGCTTCTCCCGTTAAAGAAACTTCTTGAGGAATAGTATTTGTTTTAGATTCTATAATTGCTTGAGCTTCCTCATAAGCAAATCTAGCATCACTATAAGTAACTGTTCTACCAAACCATTTATCTTTTACCTCTGCTTTATCGTTTAATTTAAATACTGCGGAAAAAGTATACTTTTCTTCATGAGGTCTTAAAGAACAAGCATTGTTAGACAGTACTTCTGGCAGCATTGGTACTACTCTATCTACCAAATATACAGAGGTTGCTCTGCTGAAGGCTTCATCATCTAAAACAGTGCCTTCTTTTACATAATGAGACACATCTGCAATGTGAATACCAATTTCATAAAGTCCATTTTCTAAAACAGTAAAAGACAATGCATCGTCAAAATCTTTAGCATCTTTAGGGTCTATGGTAAAGGTTAAATCTTTACGCATATCTCTTCGTTTAGCAATTTCACTGTCTGTAATAGATGTATCTAAGGTATTCGCGTAATCTTCTACTTCATATGGAAATTCATAAGGTAATCCGTAATCGGATAAAATAGCATGAATTTCTGTATTATGTTCCCCAGGTTTACCTAAAACTTTGATAACTTTTCCAAAAGGTGAGTCTGCATTATCAGGCCAATCTTCAATTCTAACTAAAACTTTATCGCCTTCTTCAGCTTTAAAAGTTTTGTTAATAGGAATAAAAATATCTTTATACATTTTGGCATTATCGGGAACTACAAATGCATATCTCTCATGAATTTGAATAACGCCAACATATTCATTTTTCTCTCTTTTTAATATGTTAGTAATTTCACCTTCTAACTTACCTCTTTTACGTCTTTTGTATAAATAGAATTCCACTTCATCTCCATGAAGTGCTTTGTTCATATTATTGGAGGCTACAAATACGTCTTCGTCAAAGGCATCACAAATTATATAACCTGAACCTTTAGCAGACATATCAACAACACCAGAATGGTATTCTGTATTAATAATGGCTTTAAATTTTCCTCTATCTACTTGTTCTATTTCTTGCTTAGCAGCTAGTTTAGCAAGTGTTTTTATAATTTGGTTTCGACTGCTGGCATCATTTACTCCTAACTTTGCAGCTATTTGCTTATAATTAAAAGAACTATTACGATTCTTTTTTAGAATACTTAAAATAGCATTAGTTAAGTTAGGAATTCCTTTTCTAGATTTCCTCTTTTTTTTCTTAGCCATAGATTTTCATAGCAATATATTTTGCTAAAGGTATTAAGTTATAACATATGTTAAGTTCAAAACTACTGTTTTAATTAACAAACATATAAAAACACTTTAAAATAAATAAGAAAAGGTTTCTTTATATAATAATATTTTACTCAATTAATAGAATTATTGACTTTTCTGTAATATAAAACGAAAAGTAGAAATTAATGTTATGAACACTTTATATAATATTCATATTTCTTCTTTTAAATTTTAAAAAATAAATGATGGTTATTATAGTCTGTTAATAACTGGTATAACTTTCATAACATTTACTTTGAAAAGTATCTTATTTAATTTTGTTGATATGAAATTAACACCTTATGACAATGCTAACTATTTAAAAAAGAAGCGTATTGTTATTTATATTAACAATTGTTTATAACCTTATTCAACATGTAATTTTTGATAAAACTTTGCCTTAACATTGGTTAGTAATCTACTTTTTAGTGCTAATAACTTAACAAGAAATTTACATAAACTCTTTTGCATGTTATCTAAATGTTACGGATTGTAAAAAAATCTCATTTTTCCAAGTTTATTTTTTCCAAAACAATTAATAGATATTAACAACTCATTAAAAGTGTAGTTAACAGTTTTTGATTTAGTAACTTTACAGCAAAAATAATTACTCAAAATCTTAATATGACTATTTCTATAGGAAACGATCACGCAGGTACAGATTATAAATTCGCAATTATAGAGTTTTTAGAATCTCAAGGTATAACAGTTATTAATCATGGCACAGATAAAAATGACAGTGTAGATTATGCAGATTTTGTTCATCCTGTTGCAGAAGATGTTGAAAATGAAAAATCTAAGTACGGTATTCTTATTTGTGGAAGTGCAAATGGTGTTGCTATGACAGCGAATAAACATCAAAAAATACGTGCTGGTTTATGTTGGAATAAGGAAATAGTAGAGCTTATTCGTCAGCATAATAACGCTAATATATTATGTATTCCTGCGAGGTTTACTGCAATTGCTCAAGCAATTAAAATGGTAGAAACATTTTTAAATACTGAATTTGAAGGTGGGCGTCATCAAAATAGAATAGATAAGATACCTATTTCTTGCTAATGGGTCATTCTCATGACCATAAACATTCACATACACATACCGATTTAAAAGGTAGAAATCTTGTTGTTTCAATTTTTCTAAATATTTTAATAACTGCTGCTCAAGTTATTGGAGGTTTACTTTCTGGAAGCTTATCGCTCTTAAGTGATGCGCTTCATAATTTTAGCGATGTAGTTTCGCTTATAGTAAGTTATATTGCAAATAAGTTAGTTAGAAAAAAGGCTTCGTTACATAAAACTTTTGGATATAAACGTGCCGAAATTTTAGCTGCTTTCATTAACGCAGCTTCTCTTATTGTTATTGCTATATTATTAATTATTGAAGCTATTAACAGATTTAACAATCCTAAGGAAATTGAATCTAACCTCGTTATTTGGCTATCTGTTGTAGCAATCTTAGGCAATGGTTTTAGTGTTTTACTTTTACGCAAAGACTCTGAAACCAATATGAACATGAAGAGTGCCTATCTACATTTATTAACAGACATGATGGCAAGCGTTGCGGTGTTAATAGGCGGTTTATTAATGCAATTTTATAAAGTTTTTTGGGTTGATAGTTTATTAACATTTATGATAGCCTTGTATCTCATATGGATGGGTTGGGATTTACTAAAACAATCAACAAAAGTATTAATGCTATTTACACCAGATGATATCCCTGTTAGTAAAATTGTTGAAGAAATAAATACCCTTCCTTCTATAAAAAATATACATCATGTTCATATATGGCAATTAAATGAAGAAGAAACGCATTTAGAAGCACACATTGATTTTTATAAGGACATCACGCTTTCTGAGTTCGATGAGATTTTACATAAAATTGAAGCAATGGTTTTTGAGAAATACCATATAAATCATGTGAACATTCAACCAGAATTTGGTAAAGAGGATGCCAAAGATATTATTGTGCAAGATTGATACATTTAATGTTGAAATTAAAATATAAATCAAGTTAATTTAGAGAACTTACAGGAATTATAATGTTAGATATACAATTAAAGTATTTTAAAGAATTAACAACACAAGAATTGTATGATGTACTTCAATTACGAAGTGAAGTTTTTGTGGTAGAACAAGATTGTGTTTATCAAGATATAGATGGAAAGGACCAAAAAGCCATACATGTTTTAGGTTTTGAGGATAATTCTTTAGTTGCATATACACGAATTTTCAAACCAGGGGATTATTTTGAAGATGCCAGTATTGGCAGAGTTGTTGTTGCTAAAAATAAACGAGATAAAGCTTATGGAAAGTTAATTATGCAAGCTTCTATTAAAGGTGTTGAAGACGAATTTAACTTGAGTAAAATAAAAATTTCGGCTCAGCTTTATTTAAAAAAATTCTATTCAGACTTAGGTTTTAAGGCTATTGGAGAGGACTATTTGGAAGATAACATTCCTCATATTGCCATGATAAAAAACTAACGTTTTAATGTAAAATGTCCTTTTATTGGTATACCAGAATTGGTGTTAATAACAAACCAATAATCATCTGTATTCATTAAGTTACCATTAAATGTTCCATTCCATTCAAAGTTATTAGGTAAAAGCGATTTTAATAATTTTCCGTACCTATCATAAATATAAATAGAGGTAAAAGTATTTGTATTATCAATTACTCTCCATGTATCATTTGTACCATCATTGTTAGGCGTAAAAAAGCTAGGAATCCTATATTCGGTGTTAGATACAATAACATTAAAACTAGATTCATTAGAATAACACTGTGTACTATTATAAATGTAAATTGTTTGAGATGAAATTATGATTTCACCTGGAAAAAGTAGGATACCATTGCCATTAGATTCTGTGTAATAATTTCCATTAACAAGTGTTGGTAATGTATATGAAGTACCAATAAAATCATCTAAATCATCAACTAAAACTTGACTGCTACAATCGTTTGGAGAATTCACATAGTTGGTAAAAGATAAAGGCAACCAAGTAGAATGATTTCCACTTGGATTATCAACAATAACACAAGTTAAATCTGGATTAGAAGAAAAATTTATGTTCTGTATACCAGTATTATTACCATTTCTTATGTTTAAGGAACATAAGTTATTATTACTACAGTCTAAATTTATTAGTAATCCATTATTACTTAAATCTAATTCTGTGAGTTGGTTGTCATAACAAATTAATTTTCTGAGTTCTGAGTTTTGTGAAAGATCTAAACTTGTTATTTGGTTAGACTCACAATGAACTGCAGTTAAATTAGAGTTTAGGCTCAAATCTAAAGCAGTTAATAAATTATTACCGCAATGAAACTCTCCTAAATTTGTGTTATTTCCAATGTTTAAAGTACTAATTTGATTAAATCTACATGTAAAGTCGTTCAAATTTACATTGAACGAAACGTCTAAGTTAGTTAGGTTATTATTATCACATCTTAATGATAAAAGGCTTATGTTTTGCGTAAGATCTAAATTTGTTAATTGGTTATTAAAACACCAAAGTATTAACAAATCTGGACTATTACTTATATCTAAATCTAAGAGCTGATTACCTTCTATGTAAAGGTGAATAAGTTTAACGTTATTCGATAAATCTACATTTGTTAATTGATTCTCTTTACAATTAAATATTTGAAGTTCAATAAAATCTTCTATTCCGCTTAAGTCAGAAATATTAAGATTTTCAATGTCTAAATTTTGTAAAGTATTTATTTTAGAAGTAGGCACAATATCATTCATTAGACCATCTCCTAAACTATTAGGGTCTCCAATAGTAACAAGAGCTAGGTTTGCATCATGAGTTTCTAAATACATCTCAAAATTATCGTCTGGAACAGAAGTGTTTTGAGAGAAACTAAAAAAGCTTATAAGAACAAATAATAAAGAAGTTTTATAAAACATTACTGGTTTTTTCCAACGTAAGTAATAAGTATTTCTACACGTCTGTCAAATTTTGGATCGCCACCAAGCGGAAATTTGCGTCGCATACCCATGTATCGCATACGCCTTTTATCTACACCTTTTTTAGCAAAATATTCATAAACATATTTTGCCCTTGCTTCAGATAAATTACGTTTTTTAGTCTTTCTATCAACTGCATCTCTAGTGTATTTAGTACAGCATACGTGGCCTTGAATAGTGAAGTAAACATTATTACGTTCAACCAAAGCTTTGGCTATAGATTCTAAAGTTTTTTTAGATTCTGGATTAACTCTAGCATATCCAGTTTTAAATAGAATATTTTCAAAAATTATTTTATCGCCAACCTTAATATCACCTTTAATTTTATCGGATGTAGTTTCTTTTTTCACTACAACTTCCTTTACAACTTCTTTTGGTTTTGGTGGCTTAGGTTTAACAATTATTTCAACTTTTCTGTTTAAACCTCTTATTTTTATAATGTTGGTTTCATCTACAATTTTAAGTAGAATTTCTCCTTTACCATCTACATTGGTTATTAGATCTTCGCTTATTTCGTTTTCAGAAAATAAGGTTTTAATAGCATCTGCACGCTGTTGCGATAGCTTTAAATTATAGGTATCTGCTCCCCTATCATCACAGAATCCGTAGATAGAAATAGATTCAATATCTAAATCAGATAATGATGAAATAAATAATAATAATCTACTAGTTTCTGTTGAAGGAACTACATATTTATCTGTATCAAAATAGACTTCATGCGTTAGTTTTTGAGAGTAACTAACCTTGAATGAAATTATTAGGGATACTATTAAAATTTGAAGCTTATTCATTGTAGGTTCAAAATCATCTGGGATATAAATATAATATTTTTAGGGAATTAGCCCTTAAATACAGCGGTTTTTATGATAAATTACAAATACTAAAGGTTAAAAAACAATATCCCACTATTTTAAATACCCTGAATATGTAGATGTACTACCAAGAATCTCTGTAGCTTTTTTAATTTTTGGATCGTGAATTTTATAATACTCATACAAACCTTCTCGGTATGCATAACGTTTTACGATCTCTTCTGTTAATAACTCCAATAAATACGATTTATTTTCATTTATAACATCATTTTTAGAAGCATTTAAGTTGGCCATTAAGGTATTAAAGTCGTTTTCTATGTTATCATTTAACTCTTCTTTAGTTGCTGTTTCAAAGGCTTTAAAAAGTGCTTTTTCAGTTTCAGTTTTAAATGAAAAGTTATTGGTCTTTAAATACTTTTTAAAATCTGAAAAGTCAGAATCATTTAATTTTAAGGTATTAACATCGTTAAGTTTGTTGTTATAGTAATATTCCGTTGCAAAATTGAATACCAAATCATCTTTTAAAATAGCATTAGTAATTGTGGCATTCTTGGAGGCGTTAAAAACAACATCAGGGAATACACCACCACCATCAAAAACTTTACGGCCGTTACGAGTTTTAAACTCGTTATAATTTTCTTGTTTTACACGAACAGCTTCACCTTTTTCGTTTCTATTCCAATAGTCTAAAGATTGAATACATCTACCTGAAGGTGTGTAATATCTAGATATGGTAATTTTTACTTGAGTTCCGTAAGTAAGTGGTTTAGGGCGTTGTACTAAACCTTTACCAAAACTTCTAGAGCCTACAATAACGGCTCTATCTAAATCTTGTAAAGAACCTGAAACAATCTCACTAGCAGAAGCACTATTACCATCTATTAATACCACAAGAGGTATTTCTGTATCAATTGGTTCTGCTGGTGTATAATAGGTTTTATTATATTTTTTAACCTTAGATTTTGTGGTAACTACCAACTGCCCTTTTGGAACAAATAAATTCACAATTTTAATGGCTTCGTTCAATAAACCACCAGGGTTACCGCGTAAATCTAAAATAATGCGTTTAGCACCTTGGGCTTTTAAATCACGTAAGGCGTAATTAGTTTCTGCATGGGCTTTTCTATTAAATCTACTCAAAACAATATAACCAGTGTTATCTCCAATCATAGAAAAATGCGGTACCGCTTTAATTTCTACCTCGGCACGTTCTATTGTAGCGGTAGCTGTTTTACCTTGACGTTTATAAGTTACTTCTACAGATGAACCAGCTGTACCTTTTAATAAATCGCCGCTGGTATCATCATAATTTTCTACTAAGGTATTACCCACTTTTATAATTTCATCACCGGCTTTTAGGCCTGCTTTATCCGCTGGATAATCTTTATAAGGTTCTAAAATAACTAGCTTGTCTTTAAAGGTTTTTACTCTAGCCCCAATACCTGTATAATCACCAGTATTGTTAATTCTTGCCGCTTCTACATCTTGCTCATTTAAGAAGTTTGTGTACGGATCTAAATCGGCCAACATGCTTTTAATGGCAGTATCCATTAAATCACCTGGGTTGGTTTCATCAACATAATTCATGTTGAGTTCTTTAAAAAGCGTAGTGAAAATTTCAATTTGTTTAGCAATTTCAAAGAAGTCGTTTTTAAAAGCCGTGGTGCTTAAAAAAATGGTAGTAGCTAAAGTTAAGAGTACAAATTTATTTTTAACCAATTTTTTCATCTTCTATTTTATTTAAAAACTTTGTGAAAAGTTTATGCATGCGTTTTTCAACCTCTATAAACGTTGGTTTTTCTTTACCAATGTACAAAATCATAAACGCATATTGTGTTGTAATGTTGTTAAAATATGTGGCTTTATTAAGTCTGTAAGCCTCACGCATTAAGCGTTTTATTCTATTTCTATCTACAGCAGTCTTAAAATGGCGTTTACTCACAGAAACACCTGTTTTGGCTACTATAGAATCGTCTTCTAAATTGGTTTCTAGAAAGACCAAACGCAATGGAAAAGCAGATATCGATTGCCCTTCTGAAAACAATTGTTCTATTAGCTTTTTGCTTTTTAATTTTTCTTTTTTACCGTAAGTGAAATTCAAGTAGGATATTTTAGAATAGTCAAAGGTAGGAAAATAAAAGGATGGTTGGGTTAGGATATATATTTTGAGGATGGTTCGTTATAATGCAAAGATAAAGTTCTGTTTCAATACTGAAACAAGTTTAGCGCATGTGAACATTGTCAGTTTTTAAACGAAGTTAGCTGAAATTTTTTACAAAATCAATAATGTTTTGTTTAAAGAACCAATATTTGTACCATGATATAAATCATTGTTTAAGCCTTTAAACACCTCTAATTTAGCACTGTTAATGCAAAAAAATCACAGTGTTATGGGAGAACTAGAAGTTACACAGTTAAAAACCAAAAAAGATAGAGCCAATTACATTCATCATTTACTAAATGATATAAAAGCCCTAGAACTTATGATAGAAAAGGGCATGATAGATGAAGGCCCACTTAGAATTGGAGCAGAACAAGAATTTTGCTTAGTAAACCAAGACTTTTTACCAGAAAATAAATCTCTGGAACTTCTTAAGGACATTAACGATGACCATTTTACCACCGAAATTAGTAACTATAACTTAGAGATAAACCTTGATACCTTTCAATTAGGTAATACTTGCTTTTCTAAATTATATGAACAATTAGAAGCCCTACTAGATAAAGCAAGAAAAGCAGCTGCTAAAAAAGGTATTAAAATTGTTTTAACCGGTATTTTACCATCGCTAACGGTTAAGAATTCCGATGAACAAAACATGACCGAAGTGGAGCGTTACGCGCTTATTAACGACGCTATAAAAAGCTCAAGACGTCAAAATTTCGATATTCACATAAAAGGCGTAGATGAGCTTAACTTAATGCATGATTCTGTTATGCTAGAGGGTTGTAATACCAGTTTTCAAATGCATTTACAATTAGGCACAAAAGACTTTGTAGATAATTACAACTGGGCACAAGCCATTGCGGGCCCTATTTTAAGTGCTTGTACAAATTCACCATTATTGTTTGGTAAAGAATTGTGGAGCGAAACCAGAATAGCCCTGTTTACACAAAGTGTCGATACCCGTGCCAATTCTTATTTACTAAACGAAAAACAATCTAGAGTAAGTTTTGGTAACGATTGGCAACGTGGCACTATTACCGATATTTTCAAAGACAATATTTCTAGATTTAGAAGTTTTTTAACCACAAATTTCACAAAAAATAGTGTAGATATGCTTAATGATGGTGAAACACCACGATTAAGAGCATTAGGCTTACACAACGGTACAATTTATCCTTGGAATCGCGTTTGTTATGGTGTTTTAGATGGTAAACCCAACCTAAGAATAGAAAATAGGTACATACCTTCTGGCCCTTCAACTAAAGATGAAATTGCCAACTTTATGTTTTGGGTAGGCGTAATGTTAGGCAAGCCTAAGGAATACGAGAATGTAAATGAAAAATGGAGTTTTAAAGATGTTAAACGCAACTTCTTTAACGCGGCTAGATATGGTAAAGCTACGTTGTTTAAATGGAATGGGAAGGACATTTCTAGTCATGATTTAATTGTAAATGAGCTTTTACCAATGGCTTATAAAGGCTTGTATAAATTTGGTATTTCTCCACATGATGCAGAGCATTACTTAAAAATTATTAAAAATAGAGTGCACACTACCAGCGGGTCAGAATGGTTAACAAGTAACTACCGTAGTTTGCTTAAAGACTACAAGCCTTATGAGGCTATGCAAATTCTTACCGCAAATATGTATGAGAAGCAAGAAAAGGGCTATCAGGTTTCTACTTGGGGGCTTATAAATACTAATTTGGGTGATGCTTTTAAAGACAAGCGCGTAGTTAAACATATTATGAATTCAGATATTTTTTCGGTTAGAAAAAATGATAGTGTAGCATTAGTATTAAATATGATGCTTTGGAAAAACATTCATCATATGCCTGTGATTAATCAGGATGTTGAACTTATTGGTTTGTTAAGTTGGAATGATGTAAAAGCGTATTTAGATCATCCTGAAAAGTTAGATGAAAGTGTTAAAAGCATCATGAAAACCGAGATTATCACTGTTGATGAATACACACCAATTACCGAAGCCAAAACCCTAATGAAAGAACATAAAATTAATAGTTTACCCGTGGTTAGCCAAGATAAATTAATTGGCTTAATCACCTCAAATGATGTTTAGCATATGGCGGCCGTTTACAACAAGGCTTTAAATAAAACCGTTCATGTAGAAAGAATTATAGGCAAGGTTACTGGTAATAACCCAGGACCTACCTTTGTTGTTTTTGCAGGTATTCACGGTAACGAAACCTCTGGCATCTTTGCCTTAACCGAGGTTTTAAACACTTTAAATCCTGAAAATGTAAACGGTAATGTCTTTGCTATTGCAGGCAATTTAGAGGCTTTAAATGCACACCAAAGGTATGTAGACCAAGACCTTAATCGGCTTTGGACTCCAGAAAATATTGCCGCTATTCAAAAGAAAACAAACACAAATACCGACGAGAAGGAGCTTATACTTCTTTTAGATTTGTTAAATGATCTTTTAACAATTAATGAGCCTCCATTTTACTTTATAGACTTGCACTCTACTTCTAGTAGAACTTTGCCATTTATTACCATTAATGATGCGCTTATAAACCGAAAGTTCTCAAAACAATTTCCTGTACCAATTGTGTTGGGTATAGAAGAGTATTTATCTGGGCCATTGTTGAGTTATATTAATCAATTAGGTTATGTGTCTTTGGGTTTTGAATCTGGCCAACATGACGATATAAATACTATCATTAACAATGTGTCTTTTTTAAACCTGGCTTTAGTATATTCTGGAGTATTAGAAGAAACTTCAGTACCTAATTTTGAACATTATTATAATTCATTAAGGGCAAGGGCAAATAATATTCAGTACTTTTTAGAGATTATTCATTTGCATAAAATTAAAGCCGGAGAACGATTTAAAATGTTAAACGGTTTTAAAAGTTTTCAGGCTATAAAAAAAGATGTGCCTTTGGCTGTAAGCAACGGTTTAAATGTGTTTTCAAAATATAACGGACTCATATTTATGCCTTTGTATCAAAAACAAGGTTCTGAAGGGTTTTTTATAGCCAGAGTTATTGAACCATTTTATCTTAGATTATCAACGTTTTTAAGACGAATTAAATTTGATAGATTATTGGTGGCGCTTCCAGGTATTTCATGGTTTAACAAGCTTGAAGGCACCTTAAAAGTCAATTTAAATGTGGCTAAGTATTTTGCAAAATCTCTTTTTCATTTGCTTGGATACCGAAGTAGATTTACAGACAAAACACATTTAAGATTAAACAATAGAGAACGGGTTGCAAAAACCTATATGTATAAAAACCAAGCTTGGTATAATTAGGTATTATGACGATTGTTGAGGTAACACCAGATAACGTTTTAAAGGAAACATTCTTTTGTATTAAAGATAAAAAGAGGCATGGCTTTAAAGATAAATTGAAGTGGTTTGAGAAGCGCTATAAAGAAGGTTTAAGAATAAAAATACTTAAAGATGAAGCCAAAAAAATGATTGGTTTTATGGAGTATACCCCTGCTAATTATGCTTGGAGACCAATTGATGCAGACAATTTTATGTTTATTCATTGCACTTACATTTACTCTAAAAAAGATAGAAGTAAAGGATACGGTTCTATGCTAATTGAAGATGCAGAAACAGAGGCTAAAGCCAATGGAATGGATGGATTATGTGTTATGACTAGCAAGGGGGCTTGGTTGGCGGATAAAACTATTTTTGAAAACAACGGATTCCGGCATATTGAAACCAAGGATAGGTTCGACCTATTATCAAAAACATGGGGCGTAGACGCTAAGACGCCAAAGTTTTATGACTGGAGTAAGCAACAAAAAAAGTATCAAGGTTGGCATTTATTATATGCAGATCAATGTCCGTGGAATGAAAAATCTGTAGCGGCTATATTAAATGTTGCTATGGATTACGGTATACATATAACCGTAACAAAAATTAGCTCTGTTAAAGAGGCTAAAGCGGCACCTTCTGGATTTGGAGTTTTTAATCTTTTACGCGATGGAAAACTATTAGAAGATCACTACATAAGCGCTACACGATTTAAGAATATTTTAAAAAAAGAACTTGCTTTGTAAGCTTGGCAGTTATGCATACCGCTTCTTATTTCAACAAGGTATTAATAACCGCTTCTGGGATAAATGTTTTATAAAATTCTGCCATATTTTTATCAAACTCAAGCATTTTTAAGGCACCAGCTTTTGGATCATCTATTATTAAAATAACTTTATCTCCACTAATGGTGATATCTTTACCCTTACGTTCTACATTCTGACCTTTAAATTGGTTTTTAAATGTACTGGTCATAAAATCCACATAAACGTTAAACTCATCATCTTTTTGAGTTTCATTTTGTATAAAATGAAAGGTAAAAGAGCTTTCGTAATTTACATTGGCGTAAGTAACATCTTCATATGAAAATGCCATAGGAATATCTTTATAAGTCATTTTATTAAATGTTGTTGTAAAAGCTTCGTTGTTAAACGCTTTTTTCATTTGCCCTACTAACATATCTTTACTCATTAAATTTGTAAAACCTTCTGGCATATGATCAATTATTGCAGACCAATTACCTGCTTTAATTTCGGCAAAGTATGATGTAAAGAATGCCTTGGTTTTTTGAGTTAATTCTGAGGTAATTTCAATGGTTTTAACTTCTTGTGAAAATGATAAAGCTGAAATGAACAGGAGCAAAACTAAAATTGGTTTTTTCATGCTGGTTTTTTTTGATTGTTAGTTATCAATAAGATGATTTATAGGATCCTGTAAATTTACCGTTTTCCCATATACCAGACTGGTATTTATCGTTAGAAAAGAACATAACTCCTTCGCCATGGTAAAGATCATTTTTCCATTCTCCCCTGTAATATTTTCCATCTTTCCAGTCGTACTCGCCCGTTCCAGTTTTTTTCCCATTTTGAAATTCACCTAAATAGAGATCGCCGTTAGAAAAACTAAGTTTACCACAACTATGTCTTTTATTGTTTGAAAAGAAACCAGTATAGGAACTTTTATCGTTATAAATATAAACCCCTAAGCCATTATAACAATTACCCAAAATACAGCCAGTTGATTTTCCTGTACTCGTCATTTGGGTTTTCTTAGTAATTTTCATGTTGCTGTCTACTACTAAGCGATATATGATGTTTTCCTTACTGTTAAAATAATAGCCTTCTTTTCGATAAGCATCAATTAACATTTCTCCATTATTGTCTCTTTGATACAAGAACCTATAGTTTTTGTCATTATATAATCCGTTAAAATCTCTTAAGGTATATACTTGTTTAGATGTATTGTAGAGTAAACCAGCTCCTTGAGGTTTTCCATCTTTAAAAAAGCCTTCATATATCTGATTATGAATTAGTTTAACCTCGCCGTAGCCATTGGTATTATTACCTTTTATAAGTTCTCCCTTTAACACTTTGGCCATAGATTCATCTAGGCGCTTTTTACTTTCTTTTACTGAGCTTAAAAGCCTTTTTACATACTCACTGCTGTGTTCGGCTTTATAAATTTTAAAAGGTATTGCTGTTTTAAAGCCATTGAGGGACACACTATATTTCTGATTTTCACCTTGAATTATAAAATCTTTACCATCTTTAGACCACTTACTAAATTTTAATTTAGTTATTAATTTGCCGTTATCGTTGTAGGCATAAAACGTGTTCTTCTCGGTTTTGTACCAAAACCCATTTTTGCAATTGCTATAGCGAAGTTTTGCAATATGGTTCTTATTTTCTTCTTTGGTTACAAAGTTTGTAAGTTCGTATAGCGCTTTTGTTTTTGTATTAAAGCAAATTAAGTGGTCTTTTATATAAAAGTTTATACACTCATTAGCAATACTTTTACCATCTTCATATAGCCAAAAGGACTTACCTCCGTTAATCTTTTTCCAAGTATATTTTGATGTTGAAGCATTGCTTTGTTCTTGTGTTTTTACCTTTAAACGTAGTGTTTTTAAAATGTTTTCTACCTCACTTGTAATGTCTTTATATCCGGTAATATCGCCATTGCTATAGGTTATTTTTCTAATAGTTGGGTTTGGAAAGCTTGGGATGCCCATAGCATAACTTAGGTTTAGTAAATCTACTTTTACAATCCAATTACCATATGTGTCGTAATGATAGGCGTAGTTATTTGTTCGTATTTTTTGTCTTGAATAATTGGTTTCTTCTACAGCTGTAGCCACGTCCCCATTTTTGTTATAACTGTATTTAGATTTTATGGAACCATCTGTACTTTTATAGCTAATTAAACGGCGGTTATTATCATAAGTGTATAAATAGCTGGGTTTGGTGTTTTCGTCTTTATATTTTAAATACGATTTGGTTACAAGTCGGCTATTTAGTTGGTAATAATCTTTGTTAAAACCATTGTCTATTAAGTAACCATCTTTATATTTTGTATATGTTTTTGAGTTTTCTAAGGTAGAATTGGGGTAAATTGTTTTAATCACAAAGACATCTTTGTTAATGGCTATTTTTAAGAGATTATATGGATTCTTGTGTTCAATTAGTTCTCTCTTAGAATTGTATGTATAAGTGTATTCTGAACGTTTATTTTGATAAAGAACAGTCTTAGTTTTAATATTTCTTGACGTATTGAATTTTAGGTTTATAGTTCTTTGTAGGGAAGTATTAATTTCTTTTGAAGACGAACTTTGACGCTGATCATATTGATTTATAAGAACTTCTACTGGCGCTACACCTCCAAGTATAAAGAAACCATAATCCTTAGTAAGGCTAATTTCTGGATATCCTAAAATTTCGTTTTGAGATTTTTGTCCGTGAACAACAACAGCCAAGAAAACACATATGATAAAACTGTAAACTTTCATGAGTTAATTTTAACCCTAAAACTAACCCACGTTACCAAAATAGGCTATACGAAGAATTGCGTATTTTTAATAGATTAATTTCTTATTTATTAATCCATTTACCCACTTCTGGAGCTTGATAATTCTTCATTTTATCAATTAACTCATTTACATTATCGCTAACCAATAGCATTTGCCTATTAATGCTTTTTAATAGTCCTTTTTCAACCATAGTATTTAACAGGTTAACAAGATCATCATAATAGCCATTAACGTTTAAAATACCAATAGGTTTTTTATGTAAGCCTAATTGTCCCCAAGTAAGCATTTCGAATAACTCTTCTAAAGTCCCAAAGCCACCAGGTAAAGCAATAACACCATCGCATAACTCATTCATTTTAGTTTTACGTTCGTGCATAGTTTCAACAAGTATTAATTCTGAAATGCCTTTATGAGCCAATTCTTTTGAGGCTAAGAACTTTGGCAAAACACCTATTACTTTTCCTTTTTTTGATAGCGCTCCGTTGGCTATTGCACCCATTAAGCCAACATTTGCACCTCCGTATACTAGAGTAATATTTTGTTCCGCCAATGTTTCTCCTAACATTTTGGCATGTAATTCAAATTCAGGATCATTACCAAAACTCGAACCACAGAAAACAGTAATATTATGCATTTAAATAGATTAAAAAATTTATTCTAATTTAATCTTTTTGCTGAGATATATTAACGTGATTATATAAGTTTGAAACATTTAAGACAATTCTTCTATAGTCGAACAAACTTCCTATAGAATTCGTGTCTTTTACTTCTAAAATTACATGAAGTTGTTTTCCAGCAGCACCAGATGGAACATGCAATTTTGTTTTGATGTCATTAGGATTTTCGATAAAAACGGCTCCAGGGTAGGTTCCAGCTTCATTGTATATCCACCACTTATATTTAAGCGAATCTTTATCTGGATCTGATGAATTTGAAGCGTCTAAATCTAAAATATCTTCTGGCATTACGTTCATTTCTATAATTGAATTACTTGTATCATCACCAAATGCAGCAATGGGCTGGTGGTTGGCTTCATTATATGGTTTTACACACCAATCCATTCTACATTTAAAGTTGTTATACATGGCCTCTCGCCACCGCCATACCGGAACATAGTTTCCATGATAGAATTTTTTATCTTTTTCATTATACCAAACATCGCTAACTTCTCTATAGGTATAAAATGGCGAATTACTTTTTTCGTCTTTATAAATATCAAGATGTCGGGACCAAAAATCGGGAGCCTTTTCAATAGAAAATCTTCCGCCCCAACCACCCCAAGACGGATGGTTAATATCAAATAAGCCATGATTTACTAATCCTATCCAAGGAATTGTACCACCGCCTTCCATAAAGCCTAAACCACCATCTCTAAATCCATGATAGCGTCTCTCGGGATATACTTTACCAAGAGGGCCATGATTATTCATAGCATGTTCTTTTAGCCATTCATTTTGCCCACTAACATTATAGGCATAATTTCCCCAAAAATGAGGGCCTAAATTAACCGTTAAATCACCATCTTTTCCTCCAGGTCCACCATAGGCATAGGTTTGATAGTTACTTCTAATCCAGTGGATGTTTGGATAACGGCTACAAATCCAAGCACCAGCATTATCCTGGGCTCCATTTTCAAAAACACGTAATTTTGAAATGGCTTGTTTCAGTGCAGATGTATTATGTTTATTTTCAAAATCTAAAAGTGCTTGAGCGAGTGTATTAGAACCTGCGTTAACAACTACCCAAATGGGGGTATCGTCTTCTTTTTCTAAAGATTTAATTATCAATTCTGATCCTTTAGATTGTTTTCCTTCACCAACATCTTCAATCCCATATCCAGTTTGCCCACTACAAACAATTGAATGCAAATACGCTGCAGAATGCCAACCCGTATCGTGTTTTTTTAAGTTGTCTAATACCTTCTCATAAGCATCAATAATATTGTGAAATAGTTCAGGGTGAGTTACTCTGCGATATACTTCATTAGATTCAGGACGTAAATATTTTCCAGTAACTGCTATAAGTCCTTCTGGATAAAACTCATTAGAACAAAGCATCATATGAACCATTTGTTGTACTTCATCGGGTTCATTTCCCATATCGGCAAGAATTATTAAACGAACTCTTTCATCTGTCTGAGTATAACTATTAGTAATACTTAAAACTAGAAAAGTTAGCAGGAATATTTTTTTCATCATAAAATGCATTTAAATGTTTAGTTGTAAGGAACTACTAAGGTAATTATTAATAAAAAAACCATTGAATTTCAATGGTTTATTATGTTATTTTTACACTTATGTAAAGTTGGTTGCTAAGTAAATTAAATAGAATTTATTTAGGCTCTCGCATTATCTTCTCTAACTTTCTTCCTTTAGCCAACTCATCTATGACTTTATCTAAATAACGTGCTTTTTTGGTTAGTTCGTTATCTATTTCTTCAATTCTATAACCACAGATAACCCCTTTTATCAAATGGGCATTGGGGTTTAAATCTGCACGTTCAAAAAAGGTTTTAAAGGTTACCTTTTCTTCTATAAGTTCATTAAGTTTTTCTTCATTAAAGCCTGTAAGCCACTCTATAACAGTGAATAGCTCTTCTTTAGTTCTACCCTTCTTTTCTATTTTAGTAACATAATGCGGAAAAACAGAGAAGAATTTCATATTTGCTATGCGTTCATTATGTTCTGGAGTAGTTTTCATAGTTTTTTAGGCTTTTTGAAGCTCAAAAACAGTAATTTCTGGCCTCACATTAAATCTTACTTGAAATAAATGGCCAAGAGCTCTATTTACATAAAGCATTCTGCCATCTTTTAAATCAACTTCTCCCTGAGCGTAATTTTTATTTCTAATAGGAAGTATAGGAGCTCTTAAAAAAGGAGGTTTACACTGACCGCCATGAGTATGACCAGAAAGAATCCAGCCTTGGTAGCCATTCCAAACATCTAAATCGCATACATCTGGATTATGGCATAAAAGAATATTAGCAATTGAAGCATCGTAATACACCATAACATCTTCTGGAGAAAAATTTGGCGACCAATAATCATCAAATCCAATAATGTTTAGGCCATCAAAAGTTTCTTGAGTATTTTTTAAAATAGAAATACCGTTGTCTTCTAATTGTTCGGTGATTTGAGCAGCTACATGTTTTTCAGACCAATCTTTTCCGTAATCATGATTACCTAAAACCCCAACAGTTGCAATGTTACCCTTTACGGCATGTTGTAAAACTTCATTTAATTGGCCGTATTGAATGTTGTCTTCGTAATTGATAAAATCTCCTGTATAAACAACATAATCGGGATTAAACTCTTGAGCCTTTTGAAAAGATTCAATAATGAAATTATAATCAAACCTATTACCAACATGCATATCACTAATTTGCATGAGTGTTTTACCAACTAAATGATCTGGAAGATTGGTAATAGGCATTTTACGCTTAACAAACTCTAACCAAAATGGTTCAATTTGCCAAGTATAAAGCCCAGTTAAAATACTGGTACCTAATAAACCCCATAGTCCTTTTTTTAAGAACTTTCTTCTTTTCATTTAGTTGCTCTTTTTTGAGTGTAAGATTTGTAATCCTAAATTTAGGAAATACAAATTTAATAATTTTGCTAAATAGATTATTAAGAACTAGTTAATCTTATTTTGGTAAGTATCATCACTGTTGTAAATGTCAGTCATACTAAAGGCTTTTAGACTAGACCATTTAGAATTTAAATGATCTCATTTTTCTCTTGCTTCTTTTAGAGTATGGCCATGCCCATTTTCTATGTATCATATAACGGTTTGAACCCCCTAATATCATCCCCCCTTTTTCTACTTTTAAGACAATGGCTATGTACTATTTTAGAGGTATTTAAAAAAGAAAAGCACTTCTAAATCTAGAAGTGCTTTTAATATATATTTTAAGGAAACCTTATTTTTTATTATTCCTTTTGTTTACATCGGCCATCATATTTGTAGGATCAATTTGAACACTTTGAACCTCTTTTGATGTTTTAAATGTATACTCAGGATATGCCCAAGCCCAATCTTTAATAATTGTAGCTGAGGTTGGTTTTTCACCACGCATCATTTGTAAAGGAATATAGAAATCTTCCTTAGAGCCATCTTTATAAGTTACCTGTAAATCTATGGGCATTGGCATTAAACCGACACGTTCTAAAGTAATGGTATTGCCTTCAATAGATTTCACACCGTAATCTATGGTATTTATGGTTTGCGTAAAATCTGTTAAATACCAGTCTAGTTCTAAACCAGAAACTAATTCAGCTGTTCTAATGATATCTAGAGGTTTTGGGTGTGTGAATTTATAATCATCAAAAAATTTCTTAATAGTTAGGTCTAAATTGTCTTCACCAATTACATAGCCCAATTGTGCTATAAACACTGCTCCTTTTACATAGGTTGCTACACTGTATGCACTGTTATAGGCATACCTATCTGAATGGGTTGTCATGGGTTGTTCAAGCTCTGTTGAAGCAAAACCAATATAACTTGAATAAAGCCTTGACAATGGATTATCTTTAGGATTATTGGACAACTCATTCTCGGCAAGTGTTGAAATATAGGTGGTAAACCCTTCATCCATCCAAGCATGTTTTGCTTCGTTAAAAGCTAATACAAACTGGAACCAAGAATGTGCTAGTTCATGAGCGGTAACCCCAACTAAACTACCAAATTTACGCTGACCAGTA
This sequence comes from Seonamhaeicola marinus, assembly GCF_008085455.1. Taxonomy (NCBI): domain Bacteria; kingdom Pseudomonadati; phylum Bacteroidota; class Flavobacteriia; order Flavobacteriales; family Flavobacteriaceae; genus Seonamhaeicola; species Seonamhaeicola marinus. Next base: position 357,374 of record NZ_VSDQ01000679.1, read on the forward strand.
ATTAGTGTACACATGGCATATTCCATACCACCATCGCCACCTTGAATAACGGTGTATTGTTTATATGGATATGGTCCAATATGTTCGTTAAAAAACTTCATAAGCGCTGCTGTTTTTGGCTGAAGTTTTTTCCAATTATCTAAATAGTCTTTAGAAAGGTCTTTTTTGTAATAGAAATTAAGTGTTGGTCCATTTGGTATTTCATATACATCATGAATATAGTCTGGATCTGCTGCCCAAGAAAAGTCGTGTACTTTAGGTGCTATATAGTGAAGCGTTTTTTTACCATTTTTAGCTTTAGATTCACTTTGAAGATAACCAGAACCACCTACTATATACTTCTCATCTATGGTTAGCTTAATATCAAAATCACCCCAAACACCATGAAATTCTCGTCCAATGTATGGGTCTGCATGCCAACCTTCTATGTCATATTCCGCAAGTTTAGGGTACCATTGTGTCATAGATAAAGCAACGCCTTCTTTGTTATTGCGTCCTGAACGTCTAATCTGAGCAGGTACTTGAGCATCAAAAATCATATCGAAAGTAACTTTTTCGCCTGGTTGAATAGGTTTAGCTAAATCAACCTCTAAAACAGTACCAACGGTTTCATGTTTTAAAACAGCTCCATTTTGCTTCAAGGAATGCACTTTAATATAGCCAATTTCATTAGGTTTTAATTCGCTTATACGATTGCCTACTCTTGGATCCGGATCTGAAATCGTTCTTGAACGAACATCCATTTCACTTCCTGGTTGAAATGCATTAAAGTACAAATGATAAAATACTTTATTTAAAACATCCGGAGAGTTATTAGTGTAAACCAATGTTTGCTTTCCTTTATATTGATAGGTGTTAACATCCATATCAATCTCCATTTTATAATCTACATGCTGTTGCCAGTAGGAGGAAGAAGTGCTCTTTCCGTTTAATACATAAGGAGGTGCAGGCGTCTTTGGTGATGCAGGCACTACAGTTTTAGTCGTTCCGCAAGCACTAAAAGTAATTACACTTAAAAAAGCTATAATTAATCTGTTCATTGATTTACACTTTAGTTTAAAATTTATTTTTAACAAATGCCTCCTTGTTTGGAGGCATTGAGGTAGTTTATTACTTAGCCATTTTAGACGCCATAATTAAGGCATTATAGGCATTAACTATTTTTCCTGATTTTACAATATCTTCATAAGGTCTTACATCTTCGCTATTACCACCAACTATTACTTTGGTATGAATAGGTAAGCCAGAATCCATAATTATTTGTTTTACTTGAGCAGCGCTTAAACTTGGGTAATAAGAACGAATTAAAGCGGCTACACCAGCAACTGCAGGAGCTGCCATAGACGTACCTCCTTTAGTATCGTATTCGTTTTCTGGAGTAGTAGAGTATACTTTTGCACCAGGTGCAAATACATCTACGTTTTTCTTACCATAGTTTGAAAAACCTGCTAATAAGTTAGAACCATATTTTGGAGCTAGTGCACCAACTCTAATGTAGGTATTTGAAATTTCGTTATAGTCTACGTTATCATCAGGAAAGTTAGGTTCTGTATCAACATCTTTACTATCATTTCCTGCAGCATGTACAAAAACAACATCTTTTTCACTTGCATATGCAATAGCTTCTCTTACATAAGCACTGTGCGGAGAAAAGCTTTTACCAAAGCTTCCGTTAATTACTTTAGCGCCATTATCTACCGCATATCTAATGGCTAATGCCACGTCTTTATCGTATTCATCACCATTTGGAACAGCTCTAATACTCATAATTTCAACATTATTAGCCACACCATTAGCACCTTTACCATTATTTCTTTCGGCTGCTATAATTCCAGCTACGTGTGTACCGTGGCTTTCACTTTTCTTTACTGGTTTTACATTACCGTTACCATAACCTTTAGTTGAAAAATTGTTTGGATCATCGCCGTTAACACGACCATTAAAATCTTTGTTTAAGTTGTAATTTAAACGTTCTGTAATGCTCTCTAAACCATCAGTAAGTTCTTTAATAGCTTCTGGCAAAGATTCTAAATCATTACTATACATAAATTTTGCTAATTGAACAGCTTGTTGTAAAGCTTGGTCTTCGGTCTTAACAGCATTAACTTCTGCCTTTGTATAGTCCTCTTTTCCAAAATGAGCTTTAAACGTTTCATGAGCACCTTTAACTTGTGTTAATATTTGCTCATAACGTGTTTTGCGCTCTACCCATTTAGGATATTCGGCATCATATTCTGCCTGAGCTCTTTCGTAATCTGGATTAGATTTATCGCCGCTTGCCAGAATTCTAACAAATTCTAATTGTTCATTATAACCATCTCCTAAAAAGTTCCATCCGTTAACATCATCTACATAACCATTTTTATCATCGTCTTTACCGTTATTTGGCTTTTCTCCTTTGTTTACCCAAATAACATCATCTAAATCTTCATGATCTATGTCAATTCCCGAGTCAATTACAGCAACAATAACTTTTTTACCCTTTTTATTTTTTATGATTTCTGCATAAGCTTTATCAACACTCATACCTGGTATTGTATCCTTAACTAAATCTAAGTGTCCCCAGTTTTCTTTTTCTGCTTTAGTTAATTCTGAAATCTTTAAAGGTGTGTTGTCAATATTTTCAACTGGCGTAGAGATAATAGGAGCTGTAGAACCACAGCCTGTCATTAACGCAGCTGAAAATGCTGTAATAGTTAAAACTTTTAATGTTCTCATTTGTGTTTTATTTAATTAAATATATCCTGTGCGGAGTGAATGTCTTTTAACCGTACTCCTTTTTCGGTCTTTTTTACTGTAATTATTTCGTTGTGCGCATCGTGTTCTAAGAATAAATAATACGCATTCTCGGCAGCTAAATTTAGAAACTTTTCTTTCTCATCTAATGTTAATAGCGGCCTAGTATCATAACCCATTACGTAAGGCAATGGTAGATGACCTGCAGTAGGTAAGAGGTCTGCCATAAAACAAATAGTTTTTCCTTTGTAATTAATCATAGGAATCATTTGCTTGTCTGTATGACCATCTGCAAAAAAGATATCGAATCCTAATTCTGAATTCTTTAAAATAGCATTATTGGGAATAGCCGTAAATTTTAATTGCCCACTTTCCTCCATAGGAAGAATATTTTCTTTCAAAAAAGAAGCACGTTCACGTCTGTTAGGTTGTGTAGCCCATTGCCAATGCTCTTTATTGCTCCAAAATGTTGCATTTTTAAATGCAGGTTGATACCCAGTTTTATCTTTATTCCATTCAATACCACCACCACAATGGTCAAAATGAAGGTGTGTTAAAAATACATCGGTAATATCATCTTTATGAAAACCATATTTTTTTAAAGAAGACTCTAAAGAGGCGTCTCCCCATAAATGATAATACCCAAAGAATTTCTCAGATTGTTTGTTACCCATGCCATTATCTATGAGAATAAGTCTGTTGCCATCTTCAATAAGCAGGCACCTTGCAGTTAAATCAATCATGTTATTAGCATCTGCAGGATTAGTCCTTTGCCATAAAGTTCTTGGAACCACACCAAACATAGCACCGCCGTCTAACTTAAAATTTCCAGCGTTTATAGGGTATAATGTCATAGTTTGTAAAATTAAAAAAATCGTAACAAAAACCGTGTTTTGTTAAGAATTTATTAAGATTAAAATAATTATTAATTATTCTTAATTCTATGAGTTTTAGTTCTTAATTTTGCCATTCAATAAAAAAAGATATTCTAATTGAAAGGTTTTTTTACCTTCATATTATTCTTGGCTTTTGCGTTTAGACCAATGTATAACGTCGGTTATTTAGCTTATTATGAGTTAAATATTGATTATATCATTGAGACGTATTGTGTTAATAAAGAAGAGCCAGAATTAAAATGTAATGGTAAGTGTCACTTAGCTAGTAAGTTAAGTGGTAGTTTAAACACAAATAAAGAAGAACCTTCTGCACTTACTTCTATTTTTGAGGCCTTTGTGCCTGTATACTATCATGAGTATGAGCTGCATAAATGTTTAAAATTATCAGATTTCTTTACTGAAAATAATTGGGGGTATACCAAGCTATTTACTTCTCTAAACTTCGATAAAATTACGCCTCCTCCAAGGGTATAAATTGCTATTTCAGTTACCATAATGATGTTTTCCAGATAGTTTCTGGAACAAACTTCTATTTAAAATAATCAAATAAAAACAAATTACGCCCTAGTTTGTAACTGGGTGCGCATATTATTTCATACGAAATTTAGAAATGAAACATATATTAACACTTGCTATGCTATTAGCAGGTATAGGCGTATACGCACAAAACACATATAAAGGAAAAGTTGTAGATGTTCACAATAAACCTTTAGAACAAGCAACAATTCAGGCAGAAGACGATTTACAAAACGCGGTAGTTACGAATAGAGAAGGAAAATTTTCTATTACACTTAAAAGAAGTACCAAGGTTATCGTTAAATACATAGGCTATACTACAATTGTAAAAACACTAAAAAAAGGAGAGAATAGTATCATCTTAAAAGAGTCAGAAGCTATTTTAGATGAGGTGGTAATTTCCGCAAGTCGAGAAACACAGCAGAGAAAACACGTTCCTGCTTCTATCTCTGTTATATCTGCAAGTGAGATAGCAGAAACAAAAGCTTTAGGGATAGATCAATTAGTAAATGATGTTCCTGGAGTTCTAATGTCTACTTCAAGAGTGGCTAGTAATGAACAGCATTTTATGGCTGTTAGATCTCCTATAAGTACAAAATCATTGTTTTTGTATGTAGAAGATGGTTTACCAATAAGACCTACGGCAGTTTTTAATCATAACGCTTTATTAGAAATGAATGATGTGGCTTTTAGTAGAGTAGAGGTACTCAAAGGACCAGCATCAAGTATTTATGGTAGTGAAGCCATAGGGGGGAGTTTTAACTTTATTACAAAAGACCCAACAAGAGAACTTTCCGGAGGTGTTGGTTTTCAAATTAATGATATGGGGCTAACCCGATACGATTTAGAGTTTTCTAAATATGCAGGAGATAACGTTGGTTTTTATATTGGAGCGCAATATATACAGCGTAAAGACGGACCTGTTCAACATAGTGATTATGAAAAGTTTGCTTTAACCTTTAAAAACGTTAACCACTTATCTCCTAATTTAAAATGGACTAACGTTTTTGATATTATAGATTTTCGCTCTGATATGGCGGGATCTTTAAGTGAATCTGATTATTCTGGTGGAAACTACGAGAGCGATCAAACCTTTACAGAAAGGGATGCTTTTGCATTCAGATTTAGAAGTACATTAGATAAAATCTGGAATGATAGGAATAAAACAACGGCCAATTTTATTTACAGAAACAATGTGATGGGGCAGATACCTTCGTATAGAGTTAGGCAGTTTAGAAACAGTGGTCAACTAACTGGTTTTGGAAGTGGTGAAATAAACGAAAATGCTTTTAGCAGTTTTGTTGGGTTAATTCAGCATAAAGTAGATTTTAATTTTAACAATGCGTCATTAATTGTTGGAACCTCTTTAGATTATTCTCCTCAGGATTATGAAGCAGAAAGAATTAGTGTTTCTGTTAATACAAATACAGGACAGAATGTGGCTTATACGCTAAATTCTGGAGATTATATTCTTAATTATGATGCTAGTATTTTTAATTATGCAGGTTATTTTCAATTTGAAATAGACCCGATTGAAAATGTAAAGTTAACAGCTGCATTACGTTATGATGGTTTTGAATATGATTATGATAACATGGTAGATGGTATTGCAGGACCTAAAGATTCTAAAAATAGTTACAACAATGTTTCGCCAAAAGTAGGACTGAATTATAATGTTTCGTCAAATGCTGGAATCTACACAAATTACTCTAATGGGTTTACGCCACCACAGACATCAACTTTGTATAGAAATAGTTTTGTTGGTGTAGGAGGAGACGTTTTTGATTTAAAACCAAGTACCTACGATAACTTTGAATTAGGAACCTATTTTAAAGTAAATAATGCTTTAAAAGCCGATGTAGCACTGTATTTATTAGAAGGAAAAAACACGCTAATAACGCTAAGAGATGAAAACGATGAGTTTTTTAATGCAAATGCTGGTAAAACACGTTCTTATGGTATAGAATATGGCATAACGTATAAGCCTTTTGAAACCCTATCAATTAGCCATAATGGTAGTTATGCAAAGCATAGATATGTTAGTTTCTTTGATAGGGGAGTAGATTACTCAGACACTGATAGAGAAACGGCACCTAAGCTTTTAGGTACTTCAAAAATAACCTTTAAACCTAAAGCTATTAACGGTCTTTTATTAAATGTTACGCACGAATTGGTTGGAAAGTACAATACGAGTTTTGAAGGACAAGTAGATAATGGCAATGGTACTTTTGGCACGTCTACTTATGATGGGCATAATGTATTTAATGTATTGCTTTCATATAGTACCAAAGAATTTGAGTTTTGGGCACATGGCTTAAATATTTTTGATGATTTATATGCTGCTAGAGCAAGTTACAACAGGTTTAGGGGAGAAAACAGCTATACTATTGGTAACCCAAGAGCCTTGCATGTTGGGATAAAATACAAGTTCTAGTTATGTTAAAAAAGAATCAAAAACTTAACCAATGGTTATGGAAATGGCACTTTATTGCGGGGCTTATTTCCTTACCATTTGTTATCCTTTTAGCCATTACAGGCGGCATCTATTTATTTAAAGATGCCTATGATGCACCAAGACAAGAACATATTAAGGTTGTTGAGGTAAATGGAAATGCTAAATCCTACCAAGAACAGTGGGATTTAGCAAAACCACTATTGCATAAACCACCTTTTACTATGGTTGTGCCAACAAAACCTAATCAGGCCACACAATTTACTTCGGGTATGTTTAGTCATAAAAATAGCGTTTATATAGACCCTTATGAAGGTAAAGTTGCGGGCAAAATTAGTCCTAAGGACTCCGACATGTATAAAGTTAGAAAACTGCATGGCGAGTTACTTTTAGGGACGTTTGGAACCAAAATAGTAGAGCTTATTGCAAGTTGGATGTTTGTTTTGATTATAACTGGTATTTACGTTTTTTGGCCATCTAAAAAACAAGGGCTGAAAGGCTTTTTTACCATTAGGTTTAAACAAGGTAAGCGCACTCTTTTTAGGGATTTACATTCGGTTTTAGGGTTTTGGATTTCTATTTTGTTACTTATGACTTTGGCAGGAGGGATGCCTTGGACAGATGTTTTTGGCGATAGTTTTAAATGGGTCCAAAAAGTAACCAATACGGGTTACCCAAAAACATGGACTGCTAGAGGGTTAAAATCAAATAATTCTGGTGTAGCAATAGCTCTGGACGATATGGTAAAACAAGCGCAATCCATGAATTTAAAAGGCGAAGTTAATATTGGCTTACCTGTAGGTAAAAAAGGGGTTTATAGCATTTACAATACTACGTTTGACTTAGGCGCTCAAAAGCGATTTCATTTTGATCAGTTTACAGGAAAGCAACTTGTAAACCATAATTGGGAAGATGTAGGTATCTTAATGAGAGGGCGTATGTGGTTTATGGCCTTTCATCAAGGGCAATTTGGCACTTGGAATTGGCTACTTATGATTGGTGTTGCCATATTATTAACGTTTATTTCTTTAGCGGCTTTAATATCCTATTTTAAGCGGAAACCTTCAGGAAAATGGGGTGTACCAAAGGTGCCTAAAAGTTTTAAGGCTGGTTATGGCATACTGGTTTTAATTGGCATTCTTGGAGTTTTGTTTCCCTTATTTGGAATAAGTGTAATACTAATTCTTATTATAGAATTCTTTAGGAAAAAACAACGTTTATTAATAACCTGAGAATTAGCAGTTTTATAGACCTCTTAATTTTCAAAAAGCCTAGTTTTGAATTAGGTTCAAAAGTTAAAACAATTTTGTTGTCATTTCGACAAAACGAGGCACGAGTGACGAGAAATCTCGTGATTTGGAGATCCTTACTCAAAATCTTTAGTTTATATCTTCAAACAAATTGTATTTTGTTTTTGATAGTGTCTGAATGACAAGCGCAGATATTGTTAGATATCCAAATATTGAACTAGCGTTAAACGAAACCATCGATTATATATTAAGTTTTAAAACATATAATCGATGGTTTTATTTATATTAGTATTTTCGAAAAAATTAGCTTTCTATGTTAGAACTTGCAGGAATTATTATTCTAGGAATCTTAGCACAATGGTCTGCTTGGAAATTTAAGATTCCTGCTATCTTACCTTTAATCTTAATTGGTTTGTTTGTTGGTCCGGTTGCTGCCGAATATCTAAGTGACGATGGATCAAAATGGATAGAACCAATTTGGAACGGGAAAAAGGGGTTGTTTCCAGGAGAAGGACTTTATTATTTTGTGTCTTTAGCCATTAGTATTATTTTATTTGAAGGCGGATTAACTCTTAAACGATCCGAGATAAAAAATGTAGGGCCTGTAATTACTAAACTTATTACCCTAGGTTCTGCCATTACCTTTTTTGGCGCAGGAGCTTTAGCCTATTTTATTTTTGATTTAAGCTGGGAAATGTCTCTATTGTTTTCGGGTTTAATTATTGTAACAGGACCTACCGTAATTACGCCAATATTAAGAAACATACCACTTAAAAAAGATATTTCTACGGTATTAAAATGGGAGGGTATTTTAATAGACCCAATTGGTGCTCTGGTTGCCGTATTAGTTTTTGAGTTTATTAGTGTTGGTGGCGATAGTGGTTTTACTAAAACGGCGCTTATTGAGTTTGGGAAAATTTTGCTCTTTGGTACTACCTTTGGTTTTACTTTTGCTCACGCCTTGGCCTTCGCAATTAATAAGAAATTTGTACCGCATTACTTATTAAATGTAGTGTCTTTATCTACTGTACTTTTAGTTTTTGTAGAGTCTGAAGTTTTTGCACATGAATCTGGGTTACTGGCGGTAGTTGTTATGGGTATGGTGCTAGGTAACGGAAAGCTTAACAATATTAAAGAACTGCTTTATTTTAAGGAGTCTTTAAGTGTATTGCTTATTTCTATATTATTTATTCTACTGGCAGCAAATATTAGTATAGAAGACATGAGATTACTTTACACTTGGAAAACTGCAATTCTATTTGCTTGTGTTGTTTTTCTTGTGAGACCAATAGCTGTTTTTGCAAGTACGTATGGCTCTAAATTAAGATTTAACGAAAAGCTATTTATAAGTTGGGTAGGCCCTAGGGGTATTGTTGCTGCGGGTATTGCGTCGTTATTTGGGGGTAAACTTGTAAAAGAAGGTGTTGAGGGTGCCGAATATATTACACCATTAGTGTTTATGGTTGTGCTGGGTACGGTTTTATTAAATGCAACTACAGCACGGTTATTTGCCAAAGTTATTGGGGTATTTTTAAAGAATTCTTATGGTATTTTAATTGTAGGAGCATCTCCAGTATCAAGGTTAATAGGAAAGTATTTAGTAGATAACAATAGGCATGTGGTGTTTATTGATAGTAACCAAAAAAATGTTGAGCAAGCTAAGGCAATGGGGCTAGAGGCTATAAATACAGATATATATTCTGTTACTCTAGAAGATAACATAGAGTTGAACGATGTTGGTTTTCTTATGGCACTTACCGGAAGTGCGGCTATAAATGATTTTGCTATTAATAAGTTTAGCGAACAATTTGGAGAAAACGGAACCTTTAGACTAATTTCTGCTGAAGAAATGAATGATCCAGATACCATTCCTAAAGAAGGCTTATTTTCTAATACAGATGATTACAATTCCTTAACCGAAATAGCGCTTAGATACCCTGAAATAAACGAAATTGAAATAGATGATAGAGATCATTTTGATGCGTTAATTGAAAAAACTACTAAAGATGAAAATATGGTGCCTTTATTGGTAAAAGACCACAAGGGAATTTTTGAAATTATTTCGTCTTACAGTAAGTCTATTAATAAAATAGAAAAAGGCTTTCGTTTGATATATTTAGGAAAAGAAATGGAATAGAACTAAGAAGAGCTTCAAAACGAAGCTCTTCTTAGTTCTATCTTATTCAGCGGGCAAAATATTGAATTTATTATATAAGAAATATTCTAAATCCCACGCTTTAAATTTATTATATACAGTTTCTCCATCTTGTTTTACCAAAACGTCATGTACCGAAGCGTTAAACTTAAACAATTGTCTTAAGTAATTGTAGTCGTCTTGAGGTATTCTTACAGAGTTAGTAAAGCCATTGTTTTTAACGCTAGACTCGTACATTTCTAAAGAAGACCTAGCGCTATTGGTAATGTTTAAGAACACAATGTCCTTATTGTTTTTAAATTTATTTCTTCTTTTTTTAATATCCTCTAAATTCTTTCCTCTATAGTAGGAATGCGGGTGCCAAAACTGAACCACAATAAGCTTTCCTTTATACGGTGCAATAAGGTTTTTAAAAATAGTGGTTCCGTGCTCATTTTTAGGTAAAATGTAGGTTTCTGGTTCAGATACTTTTTCATTGAATAATACATCTCCAACTTTGATTACATGCGGACTGGTAATGCCTTTTTTTAGTGCTGTCCAGTACCATTCTTTTTCTTTTGGAGTTTTAGAATATTCCAAATAGAAATATAGTTTTCTCGATTTAATAATTTCGTAAATCAAGTTATTTTTAATTCCTAAACCAGCAGCAATGGAATCCTGTTGTTTCAATTCTTTGATGAATTTTTCTTTTTTTAGATTTTCCATACGCTCTTTACGCATTTCAAGGTAGTCTTTTCTAAAAGATTCATGTTTTTTGATAAAAGCACTTATACCGTTCATTAAATCTTTTGGTAGTTCTGGGTTCTTAAGTCCATTTTGTGCGGTCCAATTAGATAATTCTTTTTGATACTTAGTATATAACTCTTTTTCTTTTAAGCTTACCGTTACATTTTTACTTTCCAAATACTTTAAGAAATCGTCTGTGGCAATTCCAGTTTCTATTCTTTGGTTTTTTGATGGTGCTTGTAGCGGTTCAGCATATTCCAATCTATTTATAAAACTTGCAAAGTTGTGATTTACTAATATAGACTGCTTATGTAATGGCAGGTCTTTTATAAAGTCGTAATAATCTTCTGGAAGTGTGTCGTCTATATTGTTTTTCTTTCTTTGACGTGCTCCCCAATGCCGATGAAAATAATAATCGAATAAAAAGTGATACGTCTCAAGTATTATTTCATTTTTTAATAGTTCGCTTGTCTTTTTATCAATTGCTTTGCTTTCTTCGTAAGCCTTAATCTTATTAAGAGCGTTAGTTTTAAAATTAAGCATATACGCTTTGAAAGCTTTAGGTTGCATTGTTGCCTCTTTTTTTTGGAAACCTCCAGATGGATAGTCCAGTTGGTAATGAAGCAAATCTGAGTTTATTTGTTTTAAGGGACCTTGATAGGTAACGTTTTTTAAAACACGGGTTGTTCGTTTTGCTTTTAGATCTTCCCAATTGAGAATAACGGACAAGTTTTGACCTGGTTCTAAATAAAAGTTTATGCCTTGGTTTTCTATTACAATGTAGTTTTGTGTAGGATATGCTAATGGGAGTTCTAACTCAAAACGCCCATCTTTATGAATTTCTAAGACTTTAGGCTTGTTTTCTCGCGTTAACTGATTCCTATAATAAAAAATACCAGTTTTTGCTCCTAAATTTTGGTCATACCCCTTAATATACCCAATTATTTTAGCATTCCTTTTTGTGAAAAATGCAGGAGTTTCAAAGCTATTTAAAACTGTAGTACTTGTATTGGCTAATTCTGATTTTAACCATTTTTCTACATGTTTTGGAATTTCATTGATATCCTTTTTTTCTGGAGTATTACAATGTTCATAGTAATTATTTGCGTTACACATGAATGATGTGATTGCAATAAAGGCGATTGATAAAAGGTGTTTCATTTGTTTATTGGTTTAAATAGGTTTTTATAGCTTCCTTATAGGTTCTTCCTGAGGTAATAACTGTTCTATTCGAATTGTTTAGATTTATGATGTATCTATTGTTAAAATATTTTTGAAACTCCGTTACGTAGTCAGTATTCACTAAGAAACTTCTATGTACCCTTAAAAAGTTATCTGGTAATTTTTTCTCAAGTTGAGTTAAAGATTGTTCTATAATTTCACTTGAACTATTAGTGTAGAGTGTTACGTATTTTTCGGTTGCTTCAAAATGGCTAATGTTATTAAGCTTAACAAAAACTATTTTATCGCCTTTCTTAACCGTTATAGATGTTATTCGCTTTTTTTCCTTGATTTCACTAATTGAATTTATAGCATTAACAACCAGATCCTTAGAAAAATTTGCTTTTAATTGTTCAATCTTTTGAACGGTTTGTTGCAACCTTTCTTTCTTTACAGGTTTAATTAAATAGTCTAAACTATTTGTTTCAAAAGCTTTTAATGAGTAATCTTCAAAGGCAGTACAGAAAATAACCAAAGGCATAGTATTAAGTCTTTTTAATACTTCAAAACCAGACATTCCTGGCATTTCTATATCTAAAAAAATGATTTCGGGCTTTAATTTCTTAATCATACTTAACGCTTCATAACCATTTTCTGCTTCTCCAGAAACTTCAAACGATTCCGAAAACGTTTCAAGCAAATTTTTAAGGCGTATTCTTGCTAACCGCTCGTCATCTATAATTAAAACTGAATAAGGTTTTTTCATAATTGAACTTAAGAAGGAATTGTAATTGTGGTTTCCTTTTTGGGTGTGTTTGTCCAAGTTAAGCTTGCTTTATCACCGTAACATAGTCTTAAAAGGTCATAAATAGATTGTAATCCATAACCGCTATAAACCTGTTTTTGAAAATGCGGACCATTATCACTTACATTAATTATTAAATTAGATTCTTTTTCAGTTATACGTAATGAAATAAACCCTTTGCTTTCTAGTTTAGAGACACCATGTTTTACGGCGTTTTCTATTAAAGGTTGCAGTATATACATTGGTATTTCTTTGCTTAAGGTGGTTTTATCAACATCAATACTAAACTCTAAACGTTCCCCAAACCGTATTTTTTCAATTTTTAGATAGTTTTTTACCATTTCTACTTCATCTTCAATTGTACTCATTTTTTTCTCTCTTCTATTTATTGAATAACGGAACAAATCGGATAGAGATATAATCATTTCTTCCGCTTTATTTGTGCTCTCATGCATTAAACTAACTATTGAGTTTAAGGCATTGTATAAGAAGTGAGGATTAATATGTGCATGGAGAGATTTAAGTTCGTTTTTGGCATTTACTTCTCTTAATTTAATTAATTCTAGCTCTTTCTTTTTGATTTCAGAATCTGTAAAATGATTTAGGTAAATTAACAACCCTCTTCCTAATGTTAGTATAGCAAATACAATAAAGAGTTGATAGTATATCTTGGTATATATTTCTAAGTCATTAGATACAAACACAGCTAATAAGACCGATACGCTCAGGGCGCTAAATGTTAGCACCAATTTCATTATATACTTATAAGTAAAGTTGAAATGGGTAACAATTTTTTGCTCTAATAACCAAAGTATACCGGAAATGCTCACTGTAGAACAGACTACGTAAGCGAAAATATAGGCGGCTGACTTTAGGGAAATATTAGGGGTTCCTATTTCAATAAGATGACTATGTAGATAGTGTAAATTAGTTAACCCGAACAGGGTAATAAACATAGGAAAGGCGTATTGTAGGTAGGATGTTTTTCTATTATTGAATAGACTAAAAGAAAGCACAAAAATTAGTAAGGCCAAAAACCCAATAAGACTATTTACTTTTAGTATTGTTTTGTTTTTGTTTAAAAAAAGACTTGCGTAGCGCCAAGGGTAGGTGTCATACATGTAATTTGAGAACTGCTTATTAAAACTGTCTTCATATAGCTTTTTTACTAAAAATTGGTCTATCTCTGTAAACTCTTTATCTAGTATGTTATAGGTTGGTTCATTAAAGATAGCCTCTGGTGGGTAAGACAGGTCTAAAAACCAGTTTTCGTGGTTCGTTTTGTTGAGAAAACAGATGGTTTTTAAAACTTCAAATTGAATTGTTTTTGTGCGTTCATTTAAAGAGGTTTCTTTTTTAAAGCTAAAATAAAGCGCTTTCTTGTTTTGATTGGCACCTCTTTTATTTTTGTATTCTTCCTTTTCAAAATAGATCTTAAGTGTAGATGATACAATATCTTGTTTTGAGTAACCCTTCCATTCAATGACATGGTTACTTTTCTCATTAAACTCTGATAGCTTAGAACAAGTAAAATGCGAAAAAAAAGCAATGGGTTTTGTAGGTATTATTTTTTTTAAGCCTTGTATTATCTCATTTACAGCTAAACTATCTTGACGGCTTGCGTTATTAAGAGCAAATAGTATTGGGCCATTAATTTTTTGAGGCGATGTAAAATTTCTATCTATTTTACCCTCAAACAGTTTATCTTTTATGTACTCCCAGCGTTGATCCTTTTCTTTTTTGGAATACCCGTTCTCTTCAATTTCAACCAATAGCGAATTTTTTGAGGTAACTCTAATTAAAGGTAGAAGAGGAAGTAATAAGATTAAGATTAATGCTATTTTCTTCATAAAGCTTATTAAGGTAACAAAGAAACTGTATTACATGTATTCTTAAAACGTTTTTCCGACGAACGTCATTTTGAGTAGTATTTTTAAATAAAATAAAAAAGGCTACCTGATATCAGATAGCCTTTTAAAAGTAATAATAGTTAAACTATTTTGCTCTTAACTGTAAATTAGTAAAGCCTTTATCTACAACTAACGTATTGTTTTCAAACTGTACATCGGCAAAATCTACGTATTCGTTATCTACCTTTATAGCTTTTACTTCGAAAGGCAGCCCAATAACGTTAATTTTATAAGTATCATAAGACGTTATGTACTGACCAGTTTTATGGATTCTTATTGTAAGTCTATCGTCCTTACCTTCTAAATTAAACTTTTTCCAGCTGTAACGTCCTTTGGTATAATCGTAACCATCATCAGCGTCTTCGTATAACCTAGAGTCTTCTTTTCCATCCTTAAAATAAACATCTAAAGTTACTTGATCAATGTCTATCTCGCCAACATATTGTTGCACAGGGTATTTAGGAATAATGGCTCCTGCTTTAACAAATAACGGCATAGAATCTAAATCTGCATCTACCCAAGTCTCTTTACCTCCAGTAACCATATCATTAGTCCAGTAGTTATACCATTCTCCTCTTGGAATATACATACGTCTTCCTTTGGAGTTAGGTTCATTTATTGGACATACTAAAATCTGATTTCCAAAGATAAACTCATCAGTTCTATAATGTGTTTGTGTATCTTCCTGATCGAATAACACCAATGATTTTAACATTGGAATGTTATTTTGGTGGTATTGATAGAAAGTGGTGTATAAGTATGGTAATAACTGATATCTTAGTTCAATAAACTTTCTTACCACATCTGTAATCTCTTCATCAAAAGTCCAAGGTTCTTGGTCTCCATGATCTCCAGAAGAGTGGGTTCTACAAAAGGCATGGAATACACCTAATTGAATCCATCTCGCATATAACTCACCGTTAGGTTGTTCTGCGAAACCTCCTATGTCAGATCCCGCAAATGAGAATCCTGAATGCGCTAAACGTTGGGCTTGAATATTGGCTATTTGTAAGTGTTCCCAAGTAGCAACATTATCACCCATCCAAGTAGACGTATAACGCTGTGTTCCGGAATACGCAGAACGTGTAATTACAAACGGACGTTTAGGATAATTAAAACGTTTTAAACCATGGTAAGTGGCTCTTGCCATTTGCATACCATAAATATTGTGAGCCTTTTGGTGCGAACAAGGATTACCATCATAATCATGTCTAACATCTGGAGGGAATGATTTACCCGGAACGTCCATTACAGCTGGTTCGTTCATATCATTCCAAACACCTTTAACACCTATTTCGGACACCAATTCTTTAAACAAACCTGCCCACCACTCACGAACTTCTGGTCTTGTATAGTCTGGGAAGTAACATTCTCCTGGCCATACTTTACCTTTCATATAAGGACCATCTGCACGTTTACAGAAGTAATCTTTTTCTAAACCTTCACGGAACACATCATATTCCATATCAATTTTAATTCCTGGGTCAATGATAACCACAGTTTTAAACCCATCATCGGCTAATTCCTTAACCATTCGTTTGGGTTCAGGGAAATATTCCTTACTCCATGTAAAACAGCGGAAGCCTTCCATATAGTCGATATCTAAATAGATAGCATCACATGGTATTTTTAAATCTCTAAACTTTTTAGTGATTTCTTTAACGTTAGACTCTGGATAGTAACTCCATTTACATTGGTGATACCCTAATGCCCATAAAGGCGGTAATTCTGGAGTTCCAGTTAAGTCTGTATAACTTACAACTACGTCTTGCATGTCTGGACCGTAAAAGAAATAATAATTCATTTCTCCACCTGAAGCCCAAAAGCTCGTTACGTTACGTCTTTCTTGACAAAAATCGAAATAAGACCTAAAAGAGTTGTCAAAGAAGATACCATAGGATTTACCGTTATGTAAACCAGTGTAAAACGGTATAGCTTTATAGATAGGATCTGTGTACTTTCCGAAAGCATACGAGTCTGTTGCCCAATTTTCGAATCTGCGTCCTTTTAGGTTAATGTGTTCTGGTTTATCTCCTAAACCATAGTAACTTTCTCCATTCTGAGCAACCTTACTCATTTTCACGATATCGCCACCTAATTCGTAGCTTTCTTCCCAATGGAATCCTAATTCGTCTTGACAAACAACTTTTCCATCTTTTGCATCGAGAATAGAAGTTCTTAAATCAACTTTATATATATGGCAAATTAATTTTGCCGTTGTGATAATATATTTTTCTTCATCATCAGTAATTTCAAGGTGGTTAAAACCTCTACTGGCATTACTATCAATGGCATAAGAGAAATCGTTATTAAATTTTCCAACAGTAGAATATCTAAATCTTAAAACACTGTCTCTTAAAACAGTAAGTTGTAAAAGAACATTATTGGCAGTTGTAAAATTTAATACATCAACATCTTTATTGTAATCTACAATTGTAGACGGAAACAAATCTCCTTTGTATTCTAATTCTGTATTAAGTATCATAAATAAAATCAGTTAGTTATGAATGGGCTAAGGTAAAAAAATCGTATAATTCAAAGCGTGGTAATTCTTTAAAAAAACCACGCTTTTATTAAGTAAACATTAAATATTTAATGGGTAAATTAAATATTATATAAGTTAATATTTTATTGGATTTTAAATACAACCATTCCAAGAGGAGGAATAGTTATTTCTGCGGAATAGTTTTTACCATTCCATTCTTTTTCTTTGGCATTAATACCTCTTTTATTTCCAACACCACCACCTCCAAACTCAGGAGCATCAGAATTAAAGGCTTCAACAAGTTTTCCTTTTACAGGAATACCTATTCTATGTTTTTTTCTAACGGTAGGCGTTAGGTTACAAACCACAATAACATTATCAGCTTCATTCTTCCCTTTTCTCATATAGGATATCACAGAATTTTCATGATCGTCATAGCTAATCCATTCAAAACCTTCATGATCAAAGGCTTTTTCAAACAATGCTGGTGTATCTCTATAGAAATGATTTAAGGCTTTAAAATAGGCCTGTGTTTCTTGATGAGGTTTAAAGTCTAACAAGTTCCAGTCTAAACTTTCTTGGAAATTCCATTCGTTATATTGTCCAAATTCACCACCCATAAATAATAACTTAGTTCCTGGGTGGGTAAACATATAACCATAAAGTAATCTTAAGTTAGCAAAACGTTGCCACTCATCACCTGGCATTCTTCCTAAAATAGAGTTCTTTCCGTATACTACTTCATCATGAGATAGTGGTAGCATAAAGTTTTCGGTAAACGCATAGGCTAAACTAAATGTAATTTCGTTATGATGATATTTTCTGTAAACTGGGTCTTTACCAAAGTACTCTAAGGTGTCATGCATCCAGCCCATCATCCATTTCATACCAAAGCCTAAGCCGCCTGTAAATACTGGTTTAGAAACCATTGGAAAGGCTGTAGACTCTTCTGCAATAGTTTGAACATCTGGGAATGATTTATATACCTCCAGATTGAGCTCTTTTAGGAAATCTATTACGGCAAGGTTTTCTCTACCACCAAAAATGTTAGGCTCCCATTCGCCATCTTCACGTGAATAATCTAAGAACAACATTGAAGCTACGGCATCAACTCTTAAGCCATCAGCATGGTATTGGTCTAGCCAGAATATAGCATTACTAATTAGAAACGATCTTACTTCGTTTCTTTCGTAATTAAAGATTAAACTTTTCCAATCTGGATGATACCCTTTTCTTCTATCTGGGTGTTCATAAAGATGTGATCCATCAAAGAAACCAAGACCATGTGCATCTTCTGGAAAATGAGATGGCACCCAGTCTAAAATAATACCAATATCATTTTGATGTAGCTTATCTACTAAATATTTAAATTCTTCGGGATAGCCATATCTAGAAGTAGGCGCAAAGTAACCCGTTAACTGATATCCCCAAGAAGGGTCAAAAGGGTATTCCATGATAGGCATAAACTCTACATGAGTAAAGCCCATATCTTTCACATAATTTACTAGCTCATCAGCTAGCTCGAAATAAGATAGCGAACGATTTTCTTCGGCATTTTTTCTCCAAGATCCAATATGAACTTCATAAACGGAATACGGGGCATCTAAGGCATTGTGATGCTTTCGTTTTTTTAACCAAGAACTATCTTTCCATTTATAATCATCTTCCCAAATTACGGATGCCGTTTTTGGAGGATGCTCACATCGTCTTGCATAAGGGTCTGCTTTTTCTGTTACTACACCATTATGATGGCTATGAATTTTATACTTGTATAAATTACCTTTGCCAACAAAAGGTATAAAACCTTCCCAGATACCACTAGAATCCCATCTTACATTAAGTTTGTGCTCTTCTCCGTTCCAAAAATTAAAATCGCCAATTACAGAAACTTCTTTTGCACTAGGTGCCCAAACTGCAAAATAGGTACCTTCAATACCATCAACAGTAGCTAAATGAGAACCAAATTTTTCATAAAGTCTGTAGTGCTTTCCGGATTTAAATAAATCAATATCAAAATCTGTAAATAGACTATAAGCTTTTACATGTGCCATAAATTAAAGTGTAAATCCTTTAGGGATTGTTACTCCCTTTTTAATAACTACTATACCATCTCTTACAACATAAGTATCGGTTTCAACATCTTTTAAATGAGGTCCACCATTAATTCTCACGTCATCTCCAATACGGCAGTTAATATCAATAATAGCATTCTTTATGTAGCATCGTTCTCCTATTCCAAGAAGTACGTCTATGTGTTCTTCTTCTATTTTTTCAAGAGTTTCATAATAATCAGATCCCATCATATAGGTATTAATAATAGTAGAATCTTTACCAATTCTAGAACGAATACCAACTACAGAGCGTTCAATTTTTGCTGCACTAATAATACATCCTTCTGCTATAACAGCTTTTTCAAGTGTTGTTCCAGCTAATTTTGTTGTAGGGAGCATACGCGCTCTTGTGTAAATACGTCTGCTTTTGTCATATAAATCAAAGGCAGGAATATCATCGGTTAAACCTATATTAGCCTCAAAGAACGATTCTATAGTTCCTATATCGGTCCAGTAACCTTCATATTGATAGCTTACCGTTTTATGCTTTTCAATACTTTGTGGAATAATTTCTTTTCCAAAATCAATGGTATCCGGGTTTTTCATTAACTCAACCATAAGGTCTCTGTTAAAAATATAAATACCCATTGATGCCAAGTAATTTCTACCTTGACTTTTCATCTCATCACTTACATCTGATGTCCAATCAGGAAGTAAATCAGGATCTGGTTTCTCAATAAATGAGGTAACAACATTTTCATCATTAGCTTTCATTATACCAAATCCTGGGGCATCCTTAGCATTCACAGGTATAGTGGCAATAGATATTTCAGCTCCACTTGCTTCGTGAGCTCTAATCATTTCATCATAATCCATTTGATATAATTGATCTCCAGAAAGGATTAAGAAATACTCGCAATCATGTTGTAAAAAATGATGCATGCTTTGCCTTACCGCATCTGCCGTACCTTGAAACCAAGTTTTATTTTCAGGTGTTTGTTCAGCTGCTAAAACATCTACAAAAGCACTACTGAAAAAACTAAAGTGATAGGTGTTTTTAATATGCTTGTTTAGTGAAGCCGAATTAAACTGTGTTAAAACGAAGATACGTTTAAGGTCTGAGTTTATACAGTTTGAAATTGGGATATCAACTAATCTATATTTCCCTGCAATTGGTACTGCTGGCTTAGATCTGTCTTTTGTTAGGGGGTAAAGTCTTGATCCTTGGCCGCCACCTAGAATTATGGCTAGTGCTTTGTCGTTAATCATTGATTGGATGTTTTATTAATTCGTATAAGTTTATGTAAGTTTCTGCTGATTTATTCCAAGAATGGTCTATTGCCATTATTCGTCTTTGTATTTTCCGATATCTGGCTTTATCATTGTACAGTTCTATGGCTCTATTTACAGCGTTAACCATACTGGCTGCTGTTATTTCTTGGTGACAAATACCAAACCCATTTGCATCTGAAATATCGGTAACAGTATCTTTTAAACCTCCAATACTTCTAACAATAGGAACAGTACCATATCGTAATGAGTACATCTGATTTAAACCACAAGGTTCTACTCTAGAAGGCATTAACAAGAAATCTGCACCGGCATAAATGTTATGAGAAAGTGCCTCATCGTAACCAATAAAGGCATTATAAATACCTTCGTTTCCTTCAAGTAATTCTTCTAAAGGATTTTGTATTTCAGGGTTACCAGAACCGAGTAATAAGATAGAAGCTTTTTTATCTTTAATAATAGTTTTAAACGCTTCTGGAAACAAATCTGCCCCTTTTTCTAAAACCAACCTACCTATAAAAGCAAATAGTGGTTTTTTGGGATCTAGATTAAATCTTTTACATAAATATGCTTTGTTTGCAGTTTTACCCTTAACAAGGTTTTTTAAACTGTAGTTTGTATCAATAAACGGGTCAGTTTCTGTATTCCAAACAGCAGTGTCTATTCCGTTAAGTACGCCTACACATTTGTCTGCTTCACTGCTTAACAGGCCTTCCAATCCATTGGCGGCAGTTTTAAGCTCTTCCATATAACTTGGAGATACGGTTGTAACTCTCCAAGCACATTTTATTGCTGCAGCAAGAGGGTTAATAGTTCCACCCCAATCTAAAAGCCCAACATTATCAAAATTAAACTCAGGGATAAGGCCTACCTTATCATGCGAAAACCAACCTTGATATTGCGCATTATGAATGGTAAATATTGAAGGAATCTCTCTAAATCTTTCATACTTTAAACATTCTCTCATCATAAATGGCGTTAAACCTGTATGATGATCATGACAATGAACAATATCTGGTATATCATTCCAAGTAGATAGCCAATCTAAGGTTGCAATTTGAAATGCTAGAAAACGCTCTGTATCTTCACTAGAATACACATAGTCTTTAAATAGTAATGATGGTACATCAACAAAGAAAATGTCAAAACCTAAATTATTATCATTTAGAGTTAACACATTAAATTCTATTATGTCACTTCCAAGCTTAATATTTGAAGAGTAGAACTTGTGAAAACTATGAGTCTTGGTAAATTTGTTATCATAAAAAGGCATGATAACTTTTGAAGAAATTTCATCGGTACTTTGGTACTTCGGTAAGGCTCCTACAACATCTGCTAAACCACCTACTTTGGCTACAGGATAACATTCTGCACTTATATGTATTATTGTCATACTACATTCTGTGTGTTTGTTATAAACATACAAAAATATTGTATATAAAAGTGTTGTAGGACAATTTTTAAAGAAAAAATAGCATTATTACGAATAATCAAAATTATCGCTAAAAAAAAATACTAAAACCCTTTTTTTAATTCTAATTTTCAATAAAAAACAATGAGGTCTTCTAGTAGGGACTGTTAGGGTTTTAAGGGCAAAAAACATATAAAAAAAAGCGAAGTATTGCAAAATCCAAGTGGCGCTTATGTAGCATTAAGCAATACAATTATTTTAAATCTCAATTTTTTAACTCCGGATTATATCCCAAATAAACCCTTTTTTATCCCAATTCATCAGTTTCTCTTTTTAAATAAAGAAGAATAACTGCAATTTAGCGCCATCAATCAAAAAACGCAGTTATGAAGTTTCAATCATTATTATTTTATGTTTTATTATTAGTATTTGCAACTGGGCAATCGCAAAATTCTATTTCAGGAAAAATTCTTGATGAGAATAAGGAACCTTTGCCATATGCTAACGTATTGTTGTATACAGAAGAAACTAAGGAAAGCCCTCAAGGTGTTATTTCTAATGACGAGGGAACCTATCTATTCGAAGACATCCAAAAAGGAAATTATATTATTGAAGTTATAAGTTTAGGTTACAAAAATGAAAAAGTTGAGTTTGCCTTAGAAGCAAATAAGGAACTAACTATTCAGTTAAAAGTTGAAGCTGAGAGCTTAGATGCCGTTGTAGTTAAAAGCAAAAGACCGGTAATAAAACAAACCGCAGAAAAGCTGGTAGTAGATTTAGAAAAATCTGAAATGATTAACACCAGTTTGCAAGATGTTATGCGCAAAGTTCCTGGAGTTTTAGTAACCAATAATGGTATTTCAATTGCAGGAAATAGAGGGGTGAGAATCTTAATAAATGGAAAAACTACAGAGTACATGGACATCCAAACACTGCTTAGAGATTTTCCAGCAGATAATATTGCCAAAATAGAAGTCGTAGAACAACCAGGAGCGGAGTACGAAGCCTCTGGTTCTGGAGCTATAATTAATATTCTATTAAAGAAAAACGTAAAACTAGGAACACATGGAAGCGCCAATGTATGGGTAGGTGAAGATGAAGGCTTTGAGTATGGTACAGGATTTTCTATTGCCAGTTATAAGAACAAGTTAAACTGGCAAGCAGGTGTAAATCATTCGCAACCAACGTGGCGAGAAGATCTCTTTTTAGTTAGAACTGTTGGAGATGAAACCTATGATCAAGTTACTAGAGAACCTTATGATCCTGTGAATTATTCTATAAGAGGAAATGTAGATTACTATATTAATGATAAACATTCTATAGGTATAGGAAGTCGATTTAGCAGCAGAGATTCCAAGAGAATTGTATCTAGTACAACCATTATTAGTGATGAAAATAGCTCTAATACCCTCTTTTCTGAGAATGATTATAACAGACAAAGAACCAATTTTAACATCAATCCATATTACGAGTTTAAGACAGAGACAGATAAGTTAATTTTAGATTTTAATTATGTTGATTTTGTAAATGATAATGTAAACTCTTTAAGAGACATAGCGGGGAGTACAGTGCCTTTTACAGATAGAAGGTATATTCAAGATGGTGCATATACAATAAAAACATACAGATTAGATTATACCAAAAATTTTACCGATAATTTAAAGCTAAGTGTAGGGTCTCGTTATGCTGATGTAGATACAGATAATGATTTACAATCTCTTATAGAAAACAATGGTGGTTTTGATAGTGTTGAAGAAGAAAGTAGTAGATTTCTAATAAACGAAACTATTTTTGCAGCATATTCTAAGGTTAATGCCAATTTTGGAAAATGGTCGCTTTCGGCAGGTTTGCGGTATGAAGATAGTAATACAGATGGTACATCTATATTCATGGAAAACGGAAACCTTGTAACTCAAATTCAAGAAAGACCAATTAAAAAACTGTTTCCGAGTGCTTCTATTAGTCGAAAAATAAATGATGTTTTAGGCGCTAGTTTATCTTATAGTTATAGAATTCAAAGGCCATCGTATAATAGTTTAAACTCTTTTGCTACATTTTTAGATCCGTTTTCAGCTGGTGAAGGAAACCCTAATTTAACACCTGCATATACTAATAACTACCAGTTTAACTTAACTTATGAAGGGCAGCCGTTTTTTACAATTGGTTATAGTAAAACCGAAGATGTCATATTTCAATTAATTAGACAGAATAATGAAACGGCACAGATTAGACAGCAAGAGGTAAATGTAGAAAATAATGCTAACTGGAATTTTAGACTCTTTGCTCCATTAAGTTTTGTAGATGGCTTAGAAGGTTATACGGGTGTGATTGTTACCAATACAGATTTTCAATCGTCAACCTATAACTTAGACTTAAACAAGTGGAATTTATATTGGTTTGTGCAGGCCTCTTATGAATTACCTTGGGGTATTGACTTTGAGTTAAGCGGTAATTATGGTACAGGTGCTTTAGAAGGGCAAATAGATGTAGATTGGTTGGCAGAATTGGATTTTTCGTTCGGAAAAAAATTCATGGATGAAAAATTACGAGTAAATTTAGGTTTTAATAAAATGCTTAATAGAGGTTTTGTTGGTAACATAGATTATGGTAATGGTATTGCAGATGTAGAAAGTAATGGTTCTAGACAGAATGTTCAATTAAGGTTAACCTATAGTTTTGGATCTAAATTCGGAAAGAAAAAATCTAGTAGAAATTCTAATAATGCCGAAGAAGATAGAATTAGAGATACTAACTAATTTGAGGACTTAAAAATGACAACAAAACTCAATAAATCAGACTTATTAATACTTGGTATTTTCTATGTAATAAGTTCAATTTTAAATGTTTTTGATTACTATGATCAAGACGAAACCTTAATTGAATATTTAATAGACATCCCGATGTTTTCAATAGCCTCTTTTATTGGGTTGTTAGTGTTTATGTATTATATAATACCAAGGTTTCTAATTGAAAGGAAAAACTATGTAAAGTTTACTTTATATGCTGTTTTAGTAGTTCTTTTAATTGGTGTTACAGAGCGCGTCACAGGTTTTTTAACTAACGGCTCAGATTGGGAAGAATTTCCAAATGCATACAACCTAATATTATATTCTATATTTAACGGTGCCGATGCCGTAGGTTTTCCTTTGGGCATTTTGCTCACTAAGAAATTCTATGAATCTCAATCTCAAATTTCTAAAATAAAAGAGCAGCAAAAAGAAAATGAACTAAAGCTATTAAGATCTCAAATTGATCCTCATTTTTTATTTAATAATTTGAACACTTTAGATAGTTTAATAGATAGAGATTCAGACAAAGCAAAGGAGTACATTAACAGATTGTCTTTAATTTATAGATATCTAATTCAGACCAAAGATGCCGAGGTCATGGAGTTATCTAAAGAGCTACAGTTTGCAGAAAATTATATTTTCTTAATGAAAACAAGGTTTGAAGATGACTATAGTTTTAATATTGTTTTAAATACAACTATTGAAGACAAATTCATACCCACAGGCGCATTACAAGCATTGTTGGAAAATGTAGTTAAGCACAACAAACCTTTAAATAAAGGCACTGTTAAGGCTGATATTACTATAGAAGAACATTTTCTTAAAGTTGAAAACTCTAAACAAGAGTTTTTACAGTCTAACAAAAGTTTAGGCACAGGATTAAACAATTTGAAAAGTAGATACCAATTGTTAACCGATGATGAAGTAATGGTAATTAATAAACAAGATAGTTTTAAAGTTACCATTCCTATAATTAAATTAACTGAAGAATAATAAAGTAGTTGACAGATGAAGGTTCTAATTATTGAAGATGAAATACCAGCTTACAAAAAGTTATTAGATTCATTAAATAGCTATTATGGTTATGAAATAGAGCATAATTGGTCTCGGTCTAATGCAGATGCAAGAGCTTTGCTTTCTAATACTAAGTATAATTATATTTTATCCGATATACAGTTGTTAGATGGTATCTCTTTCGATTTGTTTGATAGTATACAGGTGGATTGTCCTATTATTTTTTGTTCAGCGCATGACGATTATTTATTTAAAGCATTTAGTACTAACGGTATTGCATATATTTTAAAACCGTATTCTAAAAATGCTTTTGATGATGCTATAAAAAAGTATGAAAACCTATTTCAACAAGGTAAATACGGCCAATTGAATCATAATATATTATCAAACCTTAAAAGCGCTTTAACAGAAGAAACCATGGTGTTTAAAAAACGGTTTGTGATAAAAAAGAACAAGGGAATTCAACTTTTAAATACAGAAGATATTGTTATGGTAGAAGCCTCCGGAGACTTCTGTTTGGCTTTTGATCCTAAAGGAAAGAAACATATTATATCTGATACCCTTGGAGCAATTTATAAGCAATTAAACCCAATTAAGTTCTTTAAAATTAATAGGAGTCAAATAGTTAGTATAGATCATATAGAAAACATAGAAAATCATTTTAAAAACAGACTTCTTATTTCCTTAAGCGGGGTTAAAGATAAGGTTATGACAAGTACTGCTATAACTTCAGAATTCAGAAAATGGTTAGAGGGTTAAATTAATAGAGATGGGAAAAGACAATTGGATAACAGTTTTAAATGAAATTCGCACTACTAAAGGAAAATTTAAGCCTATAGATATAAATGAAAACAGATATGATTTCTATGTTGTTAAAGTAACGGAAGAGATGATGGGGTATATGATAGTTTGGAATGTTAATACCCTAAATGCAGTTCATATCTCACGAATGAAAATTACTGAAGATATCCCATATGTTAACAAGGATGAACTGGAAGATTTGAGTCTTCCAGAGAATTTAAAATTTGATAGAAACCCTTTTTAGTTGGATAACAATCTAATCATTTAACTTTAAAACTGCCATAAACGCTTGCTGCGGTATTTCTACATTACCTACTTGTCGCATACGTTTTTTACCTTTTTTCTGCTTTTCTAAAAGTTTACGTTTACGTGAAATATCTCCACCATAACATTTAGCAGTTACATCTTTACGTAAGGCTTTAATAGTTTCTCTAGAAACGATTTTAGCTCCAATAGCAGCCTGAATAGGAATATCAAATTGCTGACGCGGAATTAATTCTCTTAACTTTTCACACATTTTACGTCCTATTGATTGTGCATTATCTGCATGAATTAAGGCAGAAAGTGCATCAACAGATTGTGAATTTAAAAGAATGTCTAGTCTTACCAATTTAGAAACTTTCATTCCTATTGGATGGTAATCAAAAGAAGCATAACCTTTTGAGACTGTTTTTAATCTATCATAAAAATCAAAGACTATTTCTGCTAGAGGCATTTCAAAAGTTAGCTCAACGCGCTCTGTGGTTAAGTATGTTTGATTTGTTATTAAACCTCTTTTCTCTATACACAAGCTCATTACATTACCTACAAAATCAGCTTTTGTAATTATAGTAGCTTTAATAAATGGCTCTTCAACACGATTTATAGTAGAAGGTTCAGGTAAGTCTGATGGGTTATTTACAATAATAACTTCGTCTGGTTCTTTATTGGTATAGGCGTGGTAAGATACGTTAGGAACCGTAGTAATAACAGTCATATCAAACTCTCGCTCTAATCGCTCTTGAATAATTTCCATATGAAGCATACCCAAGAACCCACAACGGAAACCAAAACCTAAAGCGGCAGAACTCTCTGGTTGAAATACCAAAGAAGCGTCATTAAGTTGAAGTTTCTCCATAGAAGCTCTAAGCTCTTCATAATCTTCGGTATCTACAGGGTAAATACCAGCAAAAACCATTGGTTTTACGTCTTCAAATCCTTCAACTATATTGGTAGTAGGTTTAGCAAAATCTGTAATAGTATCTCCAACCTTTACTTCTTTAGCCGTTTTTATTCCAGTAATTAGGTAACCTACATCACCAGTTTTTACGCTTTGTTTTGCAACTTGATTAAGCATTAAAGTACCAACTTCATCTGCATAATAGTCTTTATCTGTTGCAACAAACTTAATATGTTGGCCTTTTTTAATTTCACCATTAAAAACTCTAAAATAGGTTTCAATACCTCTAAACGTATTGTAAACCGAATCAAAAATTAAAGCTTGTAACGGAGCATCTGGGTCACCTTCTGGTGCTGGAATCCTATCTATAATAGCAGCTAAAATATTATCTACTCCAAAACCTGTTTTACCACTTGCATGAATGACTTCTTCTGGGTCACAACCTAATAAGTCAACAATATCATCGGTAACTTCTTCAGGGTTGGCACTGGGTAAATCTACTTTATTAAGAACAGGAATAATTTCTAAATCGTTTTCTAAAGCTAAATAAAGATTAGAAATAGTTTGAGCTTGAATGCTTTGTGCAGCGTCAACAATTAAAAGTGCACCTTCACAGGCGGCAATAGATCTAGATACTTCATAACTAAAATCTACGTGACCAGGCGTGTCAATTAGGTTTAATACAAACTTTTCACCTTTGTATTCATAATCCATTTGAATAGCGTGAGATTTAATGGTAATACCACGTTCACGCTCTAGATCCATATTATCAAGTAACTGGTCTTGTTTTTCCCTTGCTGTAACAGAACCAGTATAATCTAATAAACGGTCTGCCAAGGTACTTTTACCATGGTCTATATGTGCTATAATACAAAAGTTTCTAATATTCTTCATTTCTGTTTCTTACGTCAATAGAGGCGCAAAGATACTCTATTTAATTAAAGATAAAAGGGAGTTTTTATTATCCTTAGTTGCTCTTATTTCTCAGCAACAATATACAGATAATCTCCCAAGTTATTTTCATAAGATTCCATAACTTTTTTAACGGTTCCATTATCAATATCGGTTCTAAGAGCAAGAAGACCCTTTTCAACCTCTGCCATGTTTGCTAAATGGGAAAAAGAAGAAATGCCGTTTCGTATGTTTTCATCAAAGTACAATTCTGGGTTTTCCTTTCCGCAGTATAAAAACTTATCTTGTAAATCGGGTTGAATAAAATACGGGTCGGTTTTTTTAATAGTAAAATTAGCTTGTTCCATTGCTTCCTTTACAACTTCAAAAGAAGGCATTTGTACGATAGAATCCTGCAACATTTTTGGAAAATAATGATTTAACCAATACCCTTGCATTTGTTTGGGTGTTGAGGTAAATATTACCAAGCGCCCTTTAGGTTTCAAAACCCTATAAAGCTCTGTAAAAGCTTTGGTTAAACTGAACCAATGATGAATGGTTAAACTGCCTATGATTCCGTTAACAGACTCAGAATTTAGATTGGTATTTTCTGCAGTTCCGAGGTGATAGTCCACTTGCGTATTTTTGCTTTTAGCTTTATTGAGCATTTTTTCAGAAGGATCAATACCAATAAAGTGATACCCTTTTTTTTGGAATTCGTTGGTGTAGTTTCCAGTACCACAGCCAATATCTAAATACCTAAGTGCCGTTTGTGGTTGTAAATGAAACAGCATACGCTCAACCAAATAAGGATCTGGTTTTCTGGTATTGTTATAACCTTTGCCAATGGTGTTGTACTTAGTGCTCATTCTTTTGGAAATTAGATTTTTACATAAAAGTAAGTGTTTCAATAAAAAACAAGTAAATTTAGTTCTTAAAAGGAGCTAATGAAAATTAATAACCAGGAAGTCATAACTAAAATACACTTAGTAATTTCTAGTGTGGTGGTACTGGTTGTTTCTATTATCTATGGCTTTAATATTGAATCTCAAATAAAAATAGAACCCAACACCATAGATGAATTTAATTTTTTTAAAGCCGTTATGGGTATTTATATCGGGTTTTCTATTCTGTGGATTTTAGGTGTTTTTAAGCCCGAGTTTTTAAAACTTGCCTTATGGAGTAATATGATTTTTATGCTAGGTTTGGGTTTTGGAAGGGTAATTAGTTTACTTGTTGATGGTCTTCCTTCCCTGGCCTATATTTATGGTACTGCGGGCGAATTAGTTTTAGGATTTTACGGTATTTGGGTATTAACCGGAAAAAAGCATTAATTTTGCAAACCAAAATAATACAATGGTAAAAATAGACAACATAGAACTTCCTGATTTTCCGTTGCTTTTAGCACCAATGGAAGATGTTAGCGACCCTCCTTTTCGTGCATTGTGTAAAGAACAGGGAGCAGATGTTGTATATACCGAATTTGTATCTAGTGAAGGGTTGATTAGAAACGCTGCTAAAAGTGTTATGAAGTTAGATATCTATGAGAAAGAAAGACCTGTAGGTATTCAAATTTTTGGAGCTAACCTTGATAGCATGTTGCAAACCATTGATATTGTTGAAAGGTCTAAACCAGACATCATAGATATTAACTTTGGCTGCCCAGTAAAAAAGGTAGTAAGTAAAGGCGCTGGTGCCGGTATTTTGAAAGACATTGATTTAATGGTGAAGCTTACGGAAGAAATGGTGAAGCGTTCTAGCTTACCTATTACGGTTAAAACCCGTTTAGGTTGGGATCATGAGTCTATTAAAATTGTTGAGGTTGCTGAAAGATTACAAGATGTAGGTTGTAAAGCCATTTCTATTCATGGGCGTACAAGAGCGCAAATGTATAAGGGTAATGCCGATTGGAAACCTATTGCAGCTGTAAAAAATAACCCAAGAATGCATATTCCAGTATTTGGAAATGGTGATGTAGACTCGCCAGAAAGAGCTGCTGAAATGCGCGATAGTTACGGACTAGACGGTGCAATGATTGGTCGTGCAAGTATTGGAAATCCTTGGTTTTTTAAACAAGTAAAACACTTTTTTGAAACAGGAGAACACTTACCTCCAATTTCTATGGTAGAACGTGTTGAAGCAGCCAGACGTCACCTTCAAATGTCTATAGACTGGAAAGGACCTATTTTAGGGGTGTTTGAGACACGTAGACATTATACCAACTACTTTAAAGGTATTCCTCATTTTAAAGATTACCGCACCAAAATGGTAACAAGTGATAAACCAGAAGATGTATTCGCTACGTTTGATGAGGTGCTGGAGAAGTTTGGAGACTTTCAGTTTATATCTTAAAATTTCGTTTATTCGAACTTCTTTTTAATCAGACTATTTCAGTATTTTTAAAACATTAATTGTTTTAAAATGAAAAAAGTAATTCTTTCAATATTTGTGGTTGTTTTTGCTGTATTGGCAAACGCTCAAGAGCCTTATAAATTCAATGAAGTTATTAATCTCGAAGCAACTCCTGTTATAAGTCAGGGTAATACTGGTACTTGTTGGAGTTTTTCCAGTACTTCTTTTTTAGAATCTGAAATTATAAGATTAACAGGAAAGCAAATAGATCTTTCGGAAATGTTTACGGTTCGTAATACCTATCCAATGAAGGCTGAAAATTATATTATGCGCCAAGGTAAAGCCCAGTTTAGTGAAGGTGGTTTAGCTCACGATGTTTTAAATGCCGTAGAAAAATATGGTATAGTTCCTAATTCTGCGTTTAATGGATTGTTGCAAGATGAAAATAGACACAATCTTTCTGAATTAGTAGCCATTTTAAGAAGTATGGTGGAAACGTACGTGAAAAACCCTAATGGAAAATTAAGCAAAAAATGGAGAGCAGCAATAGATGGTGTATTAACAGCTTATATTGGAGGTAACCCAACAACCTTTGAATATGATGGAAAGCAATATACGTCGGCATCTTTTCTTGAAATGACAACTCTAAATCCAAAGGATTATGTGAGTATTACATCGTTTACACATGAACCATTTTATTCAAAATTTGTATTGAATATTCCTGATAATTGGAGTAATGGTAGTTTTTATAATGTTCCTCTTAATGACATGATTGCAACTATAAATTATGCCTTAGAAAAAGGTTTTACTGTAGAATTAGATTGTGATGTTAGTGAATCTACATTCTCTTCAAAAGCGGGTTTAGCAGTTGTTCCTACATTTTCAGAAAACAATAAAAAGGCTTTAGAAGGTATTTATCCAGAAAAACAGATAACTCAAAAGTATCGCCAAGACGAATTTGAGAATTTCACGACTACAGATGACCATTTAATGCATATTACAGGAGTTTTAAAGGATCAGAATGGAACAACCTATTATAAGGTTAAGAATAGTTGGGGAACAGACCCAAATAGAAATGCTAACGGAGGCTATGTATATTTTAGTGAGAGTTACATGAGATTAAAGGCTATTAGCGTAACACTTCATAAACAAGCTATTCCCAAAAAGATAGCTACAGAATTGTTTATAGAATAAGTACCTAATTAGAAGGGGACTAGATATTCTTCACCAACTTTTTAGTAATTCTTGCCGAAGCAATTTTGGAAGCTAGAATGCCCAAAGCAGAAATGGTAACAAATATTAAAACAATGTTAGTTAGTTTTATTTTAGTAGGATAGACCAAGTCTGGAGTAATATAAATTTTTAAAAAATCTGGACCGTAAAGTTGATTAAGAATAAGTATCAATCCAATTGTAACGCCAATAAAACCACCTACAATACTCATTAAACTGCCCTGGTAAAAGAATACTTTCCTTATATCTTTTATAGAAACGCCCATGTTAAATAAGGTGTTTAGACTTTGTTTTTTGTCTAACATCATCATAATAAGTGACCCAATAACATTAAAAAAGGCAATAATTAAAATTAGAGTAAAAATGAGATATACAGCTAGGTATTCACTATTTAACATTTTATAAAGCGCATCATTTAATTGTACTCTGTTTTTAATAATAATTTTATCTCCTAAAACAGATTGAATACGCTGTAAAGCAATGCTTTCATCGGTATTGGGCTGCAGCTTAAATTCTACAGCAGATACTTGGTTTTGCTCGTAGTTTAATAGCTGCCTTACTAAGGAAATAGGGGCATAAATGTAATTATCACTTAGTTTTTCATTAATAAAAAATACGCCAACATTAGCGGCTTTTACAGTATTGAAAGCACCTTTAATACTACTTATTTGTTTTTTTCCGGGTTTAGGCACATAGAGATTAACAGGAGTAGTGAAATCCAAAATTCCTAAGGATAAATTGCTAGCAATTCCTAACCCAGTAACAATTTGATTTGAGTTTTGCTCTAGCCAACTGCCATGGTCAATTTGAGGTCCAATATTAACTACATTGTGAAAATTTCCATCAACACCCTTAATAATAGCCAACCCTTTTTTGTCTTGAGAAGACACTATAGTGCGTTCTTCAATAATTTTGGAGAAAGAAGCTATTTCATCTAATGCATTAAGGTTAGCAATCTCATCTTCGGATAGAATAAAAGACTTTCCATTAGCCGGTAGTGCTTTTAAGTCAGGGTCAATCTCATTAGTAAATTCTAAGGTAAAATCTTTAAGACCTGCAAATCCTGATAATACAACAAACAAAGAAGCAGACCCTAGAATAATACCAATAAGTGCAATATTGGTAATAAAATTAATAGCGTTGTTTGAGCTCTTAGAGCGCAGGTAACGTTTTGCTATGTAAAGCGGGAAATTCAAAAATTAAAAGAAATAAGCTTCATGCAATAACAAATTAATGAAGATTTTTTAAAACCCGACTATGATTTTTTTCTTTTATCAAGTAAATCTGGATCTTCTATAGGGTTGTCTAACCCTTTTAAAGAACGCTCTATACCGTCAATATATTCTAAAGAATCATCAATAAAAAAAGCTAATTCTGGCATTCTTCGTAATTGATTCTTTGTGCGTTGTGCCAATTCATGGCGTATAAAAGGGGTGTTTTCTTTTATGCCTTCTACTAATTCTTTGGCTTTATCATTTGGAAAAATGCTTAAGTAAACCTTAGCTATAGATAAATCTACAGTAACCGAAACTTTGGTAACCGATATTAAAACACCTTTTAATCCGCCCTCCGTTGCTGCTCTTTGTAAAACATCAACTAAATCTTTTTGCAGTACAGATGCTATTTTTTTTTGTCTTTGACTCTCTTCCACGTTTATTTAACTTTTAAATACCTCATTATGAGACAATGGTTTTGCAAAAGTAAAGGATATTTAAAGATTATTACTTTTTGATAAGCAAATTTTGTATTTTTCCTTAAAAGTAATGTAAATGAATAAAATTGAGCATATTGGAATAGCCGTTAAGAATATTGAAGCTTCTAACGAACTATTTTCAAAATTGTTTGGACAACCTCATTATAAAATTGAAGATGTTGAAGGCGAAGGCGTAAAGACCTCGTTTTTTAATGTAGGAACCAATAAAATAGAATTGTTAGAGGCTACTACAGATGATAGCCCAATTGCAAAGTTTATTGAAAAAAAAGGAGAAGGTATTCACCACATAGCTTTTGATGTTGATGACATAAGAGCGGAAATAAAAAGGCTTACAAATGAAGGTTTTATAGTATTAAATGAAATACCTAAAAGAGGGGCAGATAATAAGCTAGTGGCCTTTTTGCATCCAAAAAGTTCTAATGGCGTGTTAATAGAGTTGTGCCAAGAAATAAAGTAAGCAAAAAAGCTTGCAGTATATTAAAAATAGTAGTAATATTGCACTCCAATTTCAGGTCCTATAACTCAGTTGGTTACCTGCCTACCTGCGGTTAGCAGGCAGGGAGTATCTGAAGAAAGGCTTATAATGATGTTGGTTTACGTTCTTAGAAGTGAAAAAGATGGACGTTTTTATGTTGGAATGACTTCTAATATAGAAAGAAGGCTAGAAGAACATAATAAAGGAAGAACAAAAAGTACAAAAGGATACCGTCCGTGGAAATTGTTTTTCTTTGAAAGATTTGATACTAGATTAGAAGCTAGGAAGCGAGAGAAGTATTTAAAATCTGGATACGGAAAACAATGGATAAAAGAAAAATATAACAGGTCCTATAACTCAGTTGGTTAGAGTATCTGACTCATAATCAGAAAGTCCCTGGTTCGAGCCCAGGTGGGACCACCTCTTAAAACCCAAGCTAATTTTTAGTTTGGGTTTTTTTGTGTCTTATTCCTTGGTATAGCTGCATTGCGTGCATTAATTGCATTTCCCTTCTAGAGGTCAACTTGCCAAGTTTTTTAGTAAAAAAGCACCCCACTAGGTGCCCCAAAAGGATTTTCAGGTACCCCATTTTAAATATTAAGATTATGAAATTAAATATACTGTTCTTAGTTAGGAAAACTAAGCTTAACAAAAAAGGTTTGTGTCCTATAAGATGTAGGATAACATATGATAAACAAAGACATCAATTCTCTAGTGGACAATTTATAAATCCAGATAACTGGAATAGCAAACAACAACTGGTCAAACCACTTGAACCTGATGCTAAACTCATTAACACACAATTAAGCCTGATTAAGACAAAACTTAGTCAGGCTTTTTTAATGCTTCAAGTTAAGCAAGAAAGCTTTGCCGTAGAAGACATTTATCTTCAATATAAAGGAGAAAAAACTCAAAAAGAGCAAGGAACACTTGAAGCTTTCAAACGTTATTTGGAATCTTTAAAAAAGCTTATAGGCATTGATATAAAAAGAGCGACATGGATAAAATTTGATTACTCATATAAGCATGTAAAAGATTTTATCAAGCATAAATATAAACGCAACGATTATCCATTAAATAAATTGAAACAACAGTTTATAGTTGATTTTGAGTACTATTTAAAAACGGAGAAAGTTTTGGGTCAAGCTACCATAAATAAAATGATACAACGTTTTAGAAAGCCTGTTAGGATTGCTGTAGCTGAAGGTTATTTGGATAAAGACCCCTTTATGTTGTATAAGGCAAAAAGGACTAAAAATAGTATAGTGTTTCTTTCTCCAGAAGAGTTGGAAAAACTTGAAAAGCATAACTTCTCACAGTCTAGATTAAAGTTTGTACAGGACCTGTTTATTTTCTGTTGTTATACAGGGTTGCCATATAATGAGTTAATGCTACTTGAATCTAAGCATATTATTAATGGATTTGATGGAAATAGATGGATAAAGATAGACAGACAGAAAACAGCTAAACCACTGTCAATTCCATTGTTGCCAAAAGCTTTAAAAATTATAGAAGGGTATAATAAAGATGGCTTTATATTTCCTAGAATTACAAATCAAAAGTATAATTCATACCTAAAGGAAGTTGGAGCAATAGTTGGAATCGATAAAAAATTGACAACTCATATGGCAAGGAGAACTTTTGCTTCAACCGTGTTGTTGTTTAATAATGTACCAATGGAGATAGTAAGCGAGCTATTGGGACATTCAAGTTTGAAGATAACACAGGACAGTTACGGAAAAGTAGTGGAAAAAAGGATTAGTTTGGAAATAAATAAATTAAAGGGAAGAGCTTAGCTTCCCTCTTTTCCTATATTATCAATTTCATCTTTAGGTTTTTTTCTAAGTAATCTATTAGAATATCTAAAACATAAATAGGTAAGAAGGCATGCTAATAATAGTGCTGTTAAATATTCAAACTTTTCAACTCTACTTGTTCCAATTAATTTTCCACTAAGTAATCCCATAACATTGCCAATTATACTTAGAATGAAAAAAAATCCCAGTAAGCGTATGAAATAAGCCCAAATTTTTTTAATCATTTAATCCCATCTATTATATACAACATTAACACTTGCCACCATATCCCGCATAATATAAAAAAAACCAGGTTGTTCTGTTTCTACATAACATACTTCAGTAGATAAGTTTGTTTCATCAATTGCTCTGCAAACATATTTAGTAATGACCACGTTAGTTATATCACTATGATGCTCAATTTCTTCTAAAGCTTTATTTATTAATAATTTTGCATAATCTTCACTCCATCCATTTTCACAATTGGGATGGTTAGGGAAGTTTTCAAATTCTACAAAAGTAATAGTTTGTGTGTCCATTTATTTGATTAGTTAAGGTTCATTTTCAAATGTAGGAAAAATTTTTTCAGATGGTGGATAATGTTTAAGCAACAAATATTATTTAAGAATCACTAGGTGTTTAGATTTACTTTCTATATTTA
The DNA here is from genome assembly GCF_008085455.1 of Seonamhaeicola marinus. Classification (NCBI taxonomy): domain Bacteria; kingdom Pseudomonadati; phylum Bacteroidota; class Flavobacteriia; order Flavobacteriales; family Flavobacteriaceae; genus Seonamhaeicola; species Seonamhaeicola marinus. Next base: position 394,102 of record NZ_VSDQ01000679.1, read on the forward strand.
AACTTTGATAAACATATTAATTGTTCTGATGTAAATGAAGTACACGAGGCATTTTGGTGGAGTAATTAGGAATCAAGGAGTTCCTTCTTTAAGCAATGATTGTTTTACCATATTCATGAATATTGTGCATTTGGAAGGAAGTATAAATGGTCTAAACAACTTTAAAATTAAAGCAAAGGATACTAGTGATTTTTATAAATATGATGTAGAGATAGCCAAATACGGAGAGAAATTAAATGATTTAATAAAAGGACTTGAGCCTAATGAGTTGTTACAAAAATTAGTTTCAGACTCCTATTCATCGTAGTAACTTTGGATATATTCATTATTAAATAATCTGTTCTCAACAAAATGAATCCATTATCTGTCCATTCGGCATAAGCCTCCCTTTTTATTAAAGGTAAAGACTTTATAAATATCAACTAAATAAATCTTTTGTTCTCTAGGTGTTTTATTCTGTAAATCAACAATGGTCATAACTGGAATTGATAAAAAGTTTACGACTCACATTGCTAGGAGAACTTTAGCTTCAGCTGTACTGTTATTCAACGATGTGCCAATTGAAACTGTAAGTGAATTATTAAGACTCTCTAGTATTAGGTAACACGGAATTACCTGTAAATCAATAATTAGTATTCATTTTAGAAAAACAGAAACATTTAGATAAATTATTATTTAAATGAGCAGTGAAATTTAAGTATTGAAATAATAGTTATCTTTATAGTGTCAACTTTTTCTTAACTGATTATGCTCCGAAACTTAAAAAAGAACATTAATCGAAATTCCTTTTTTCTCGTAACAAGCCGAGTTATTATAACCATAGCATTAGTAATTAGGTTTTTCGTTGATAAGACTAACATCTATATGATCGATAATCAGGGTATATGGGGTATAATAATATTTACTATTTTTCTTTTAACAGCTATTACATTGTTCGGAATAAAATGGTTTGCTCATAAGTATTCTCTCTTTCTTGATATTATAGTGCTATATGTTGCAATATATTTAACCCATGATATTAATTCAGATATTTATCTTTTTCTTTATTTACCCGTGATAGTTTTTCTTGATAACTCTAGGATAAGAGAATCAATTTTAGTTTTAAGTTGTATTTTAACAATATACCTCGGGTTGTCGTTACTTATGCTTTATAAGTTTGATTATAAGAATTTCCATTATTTATACATAGCCAGGAATATTATTGTTAGAATGTTTTTTATTTCGTTTATAGCCCTAGCATTTATTCTGTTCAATTTTAAGAATAGGATAAATATTAAATTAAAGAATACATTGTTAAATAAATCTAAGAAAGCAATTATTGCAGTTGATAACTATGGTAACATAACTTCAATAAATGAAATAGCGGCTAAGTTTTTGGGGTTTTCAATTGAAGAATTGGCAACTAAAAAAATTACGGAAATTTATCAAAATTATGAGGAAGCAAAGAAGGTAAAGGAAAAGTTGAAAATTGAAGGCCCTATTGATAACTATAGAACAAAACTTAAAACAAAACAGGGAAAATTAAAATCGATTAATTTGGATGCATTAATGCTTAATGATTTAGGTGATTCAGTTGGATTTTTTTATAACCAAAACGTTTCTAAGAATGAAAAATTAATTGAGGCATGGAAAATAATTTTTGGTCAGCACTCAGATAACAATGACAATTTATTGTTTGAAATTGCCAAACAAGTTGTTGAGATTTTTGCAAATGATTATTCAATGGAAAACGTGTTTTGTTGTATAGCTATTTTAGAAAAAAACCTTCTAAAACTACATACAATTTTTCCTGATGAGGCGAAAAGGGCAGTTTTGAACCAGATAAAAGAAGTAAATATTACGGGAGACTCCAAAATTGGGGTTATTGGTAAGGCTGCGAAAACTGGAGAAATACAGGTTGTGAGTAATACTTATGATTGTGAGGACTGCATTAGCATTGAAGGTTTGGATGCAAGATCGATGATAGCCGTACCATTAAAATCACGAGATGAAATAATTGGTGTTTTAAGTATTTCTCATCCCGAAGGAAATTACTTTAATAATTCGGATGTGCAAAATGTAAAAACAATTGGACATTTTGCTGAAGTTGCTGTCAACAAAAAGCTTTCCAATCGTAGGTTTATTCGTTTGAGTGAAGGTTTAGTCAATATTAATGAAACTATCACTAAAGCGGTAAGTTATAGGGAGGTTGAAGCTGAAATTTTAAATATTATTTGTGAGGCATTTGGGTGTGATATTGTTACAATTCATATTTATAATAATGAATTTGTATTTCCATTTTCCATGACCGGCGTTAATGATGTAAAAAGAATTAGGGAGGAAGAACCAATGACAAAATCATCTGTACCTTACAGGGTTTTGAAGGCTAAGAAACCAATATTTTCTGAAGATGTGCTAAACTCTCCTATATTTAAAAGTTCCTTTAACAGGAGGGAGAAAGTTGAGTCAGCTTTTGCAACGAGATTAATTTTTAATCAACAAATACAGGGGGTATTCTTTCTAAGTTTTAGGACTAAACATCGGTTTACAAAAAATGAAAAGAAGTATCTTTCCTTATATTCCTTTTCATTGGCTCGCTCTTTGTATGAATTGAAGTTAAAAGATAAATTAACTACTAGGTCTGTCACCATGACGGCTTTATCTGAAACGTTCATAAAGTTAAATACACAAATTGATTTTGAGGGATTTGATCAAGACGTTCTTGAGAATTTAAAAAATATTATTGATTTTGATAGAGGAAGCCTTCAATTAATTGAACGAAATAGGAATAGGGTTTTGGTTGACACGCATGGTTGCAAGAAAGATGAATATTCGGATTATTTATTGAGACAAATTGAAGATGATCATTTGCTTCAAAAAGTTTTTAATGGGCAAAAAACGTATTTTATAGAGGATGTTCTGAAAGATCATGACTGGGTTTCAACTAATTTTACTAGTAAGGTCAAATCATGGATATGTATTCCTATAATAGCGAGGAACACCCCTATCGGATTAATTACATTGGATTTTTTCGAACAATTTCGTCATAATGATTTTATTTTGGGTGTATTAACCTCTTATGGTACCTTTTTATCTCAAGTAATGGAGAATAACCGATTGTTGAAGGAAAGAAAGGGGCATATAGAAGATTTGGAGGAAGCGGAAGCGTTAGCTATTCGAGGACTACTATACGGTGAAGATATACATTATTCAGCAAACAAATTAAGCGCTGCAAAAACTTTTTCGGATTACTTAATAAAAACCTCAGAAAATTTTGACAAAAAACAATTGGATAGGATAAATAGAATATCCACAAATATTAAAGGTTTTTTGGATATTCTTGAGGCAAATATTAGTAACATTAAACCTCCTGTGCCAGTAATATTTAATATTGCAAAGGTGCTTGATCAAGTAATTTCGGGAATGGCTAAAACGAAGGGAGTTATAATCAAAAATCCGCACAAAGATGATAATTTTATCGTGAATGGGTACAGAAGGCAGATAATACAGGTATTTCGAGTTGTAATTCATAATGCTATAAAGGCTTTGGAAGGAGATGGTACTATTTGGATTAAGATAAAAAAAACAAATATTAAATCAAATTCTTATATTAGCGTAGATATTGAAGATAATGGCTACGGAATCCCTAGGGAAAAACAGGCGGGTTTATTTGAAATGAAAACCCCAAATATGAGTAAAAAAAGTTTTGGTTTGGGGCTAGGTTGGACATTTTATTTTTTAGAGTCTTATGGCGGTTCTATAAAATTTGTATCCGAAGAAGGTCAAAATACAGTGTTTACTATAAATATTCCGTCAACTTTTAGTGAAGATTTAAATAATAGAATTAACAATATTGGAAGTAAAGAATCTTATTAATAACGATAGTACCCAACAAAGGATTTTGCATTATGAAAATGAAGATGATTGGAGGGAAATAGTATCTGATATATGCGAAGAGAAGAATTTAGGGTACCAGTATTTTACTTCCTTGGACAATACTTCGGTAGAAAGGTTACTTAGTTACGAATCTAAAGAATTAATTCTTTGTTTTGACCTTAGACTTAAGTATCCTTTAAGGTCAAAGGATGATACACTTTCCTTTTTAAAACAGCAAGCCCCACTCCTAATTCAAAATAATATTGAGATAATAGTTTTGAGTGGTTTTATGAATAATCAAGACCATAAATTCCTTAAAGAGTGTGGAATAAAATATGTTATATCAAAATTAGGAGGGAGCTATGAAAAAAGATTAAGAGATGTATTTGATGAAATCAAGGACAGATATTTAACAGTTAAGAATGAAAATAGGGAGCTATGTGAATTGGATGTAAAGCTGAATAGAACTAAGAAAGTGGAAACGGATTATTATAGCTACAGTGATTCTGATACAATTGAGTTGGAACTTAATTTAAAAAGTATTAGTGATGATGAGAATATCATTAATACTCCATTTATGTATTACATATTTACGGATGTCGGGAAAGTTGATAAACCAAAAGGAATTATTAGGTTAAAACGAAGGTCAAATAAGCTTAAAGTTTTAATTAGTGAATTGAATAAAAAAGTATTAGCTTCCTCAAGTGATATTAGAGTATTGTTTTATCATAATAATCATTTATTGAGGGAATCAATATTTAATGTGCGTTTGAGTGTTTAGATGAGTAGTAGTTCGGTAATTTATTCAAAAGAACTCGAGAGTTCTAGTGATATTCATTTATATGTTGTAAGAAAGCAGAACCCTGAACGTTTTGTTATACTTTTTGATGGTGAGATATTCGATATTCCTATTGAACCAGATTCCCCAATAGGTAATCAAATTCATTCGTCTTCCGAAAAGTTAATTCTTAAACTTAGGGATGGGATTCTACTACCTGAATTAAAGAGCTTTTTATCTAAACCTGAAGGATTGGTGTTTCAAGGGAGACTTTTGTATAATTTTTTGTTTAATGGCTCAGATTTAGGAAAAAATATCAATAATAGATTATCATGCTTAAATGAAAAACCAATAGTTGAGGTAGGTGGGGAACCAATAGAGATTCCTTGGGGTCTATTATATGATTCTGAAATACCAGATAATGGATGTTCTCTTCCTGATATTTTAAGTAATTTTTGGTCAATGAATAAGGTATTGTTTGTAAATGATCAATCAAGAGCTTTAGCAGGAGGAAGGTGCGCAAAGATTAAGGGCAAAATAAGCATTGGATTTATTTATGATGAAGCTCTGCATTTCGCTAAACAAGAATTGTCTTGGTTTAGAGAAAAAGAGAATGAGGGATTGATTGATTTATATGTTTTTCGGATTAGTGCAAGTAGAGAGGTTGAAAAGATTAAAGAAATGAATATTTTTTTGAATAAGGATTTTGATATTCTTCATTTAGCTTGTCACACGGAGATTGAAGGAGATAAAATTGAGGAAACATCTGTTGGTTATCTAGATTATTATAAGTACAACATTAGGTTAGGAGACTTTTTGTATAATATATCCTATTTGTTTTCAGACCCAATGGTAAAAATAAAATCTAAGATTGTTTTCCTAAATGCCTGTTCCACTGGTTATAGGGAACCAAATCAGACGTTTGGTTATATCAAATCATTTAGGAAAGTTGCTACAAATAGTAGTTTTGTATGTCTTGATTCTTCAGTTAAATCGAGTGTGGCGGTCAATTTTGCGATAAATTTTTATGAAAATTTCATCACACAAGATTTAAGTTTAGGAAAAGCCTTAAATGTTACTAAGACCCAAATGATTAATCAGTTGAATGAGATTGCAGATGTTCAGGTGATATTCTATTCTCTTTTTGGAAGAGAATCATTAGTTCTAGAATCAGTTAATTAATAATATTTATAACTATGGAAGACTTACTAATTTTTGGGCCAATTGATGATGAAAATGACAAGGATGATGAATATAGAGGATGGTTTAAAAAAACAAAGAATTTAGCGGCAGTTCCTTTAACAACAGTAGAAGATAATGTCAAGAAGTTTGCAGAAACAATTACTACCGTACTAAATAATTTGGAAGCTAAATCTGAGGCATTCACTTTGGAGGAAATTGAAATGAATGCTAGTTTTTCGGCAACAGGTTCCATTGTAATTATTGGAAATGGTGTTGAATTGAAAGGCGATGCCGGAATCAAATTTAAATTTAAAAGAAATAACCCCTAATATTTCTTACTATTAAGGGTTAAAGTAATCATTAATGAGTTGCTTTTTTTGCCACTTTTAATTGGGTTGAGTGTTTTTAGCTTTGGAGTAAATTATAGAGGAGAATGCTTTCTATGAAAAAAAGAAAGTATAATTTTCCAAACATTATTCCGCTTTAATTATTAGTTACAGATACCTAAGATTCATTACCTCTACAATTGTCACGTGTCCTAACCTCTTTTCTTATATAATTAAGGAACTGGTGACACAAGATGAGTCTATTGTAAATAAGTTCTACGTAGAATTGGTTTTATAATAGGGGGAGGTAAATGAAGTAATTGAAATAAGAAGCTTTAGATCAGGAATTCATTTTGGTAAAAACCCTATAATATTGACCTAATATAACCCGTTCGGTAGTCAACTCGTCAACTTTTTTGTTGAAAATTGAATAGTTCTCCAATATCAATTTTTAAGGCTTTAGAAATTTCATAAGAAGTACTGATTGAAGTATTTATAATACCTCTTTCAATTCTACTAATTTGAGAAATTTCTATTCCAATATCATTGGCCAATTCAGCCTGAGTAAACCCTTTAGATTTTCTAATCTTTTTAAGGTTTCTCCCAAATTCAAGTAAAAACTCAGAATTTTTTAAATACTCCACGCAATAAAATTCGTGCAGTATAATTATTATAAGGTAGGCAAATATGCCTATATTTGAAATTATTGAATTCAAACTAATAAAACATGAAAAATCTACTATTCGCTGTTCTAGTATTATTATCAATTACCGTTACTTCCCAATCGAAACAAGAAACCCAAGATTGGATTATATCTAAATTAACCCAATACGGCAATGTTGATTCAAATAGATATGAATTAAAGTTTGTAGAGAATAAAAAAGGTGAGGTGAGTTTTGTGATAGAGGACAGTTTTATGATTCCAAATATTACAAGAGTACCTATAAATGCAGTGATTAATATGCACATTTATTCAGGAAAAGAAGAAGTTGTTCTCGTTTTGGTTGGTAAAGAAAACTCAATTTCAAGAGTATTAATAAACAAAACAGGTTCTGAGGTTGGTATGCCTAAATATAGAGATGATACAGATATTTTTTTGCATAAAAACTTCGTAGGTGAAGATTTAACATACAGAATTAGAAAGGCTTTTAGACATCTCGTTAAACTATATGGTGGTAAAATGAAGGAAACTTTTTAAATCTAAATCATATTAATTTTTTAGAAATAATGAATTCATACAAGCTTATTACAAAATAATTCTGTTTTTAATCTTTCTAGTTGTAAGGTGTTTAATATTTGTTCCATTATGGGTACCCGTGCTTATTGTTTTGGCTATAATAGTTTGGGTTAGAAATTATGGTAAATGATAATTGTGAACAATCAAAAGAGCTTTTCATTCCAGAAAGGAGGAAGAAGGGCATTACTTTATGGTGGGTTACCATGAATGAAGCTATATAGTAACTCTCTCTCTTCCTTCTGGAATTAGTATCCAATTTTTGGTTACAATCTTCTTACCAAAAAAAAAATTTAATTTTTTCAGAAAGTTTTCTGTGCTCATGATTGATATATAATTTAAGCATCACCCCTCCCTTAATTTGAGATGGGGCAATACCCCCCCCCTTTGTTTAATTAAATAATATAATATCATGGTAACGATTAAAGATTTTAAAAAAAGAGAAACAAAATCAGGTGATGAGTTCTTTGTTTTGGTACTTCAAGGGTCTGTTGTACCTGTTAAAAGTAAAGAAACAAACCGTACTTATTTCACGACTAAGACTTGTACTGTTGCAAGCACCTTTGATGAAGAAACTTGTAAACAAATCATAGGACAATCCTTTCCAGGGGAAATTGTAAAGGTCAATACAGAACCATATGAATATACTCTTCCCGAATCAGGTGAAGTCATTAGATTAGAACATCGTTGGGAGTATCAAGATGAAACTTTACAAACAGCTACTGAAAACATTATTGAGGATGCGGAAGTGATGTAAATCACATAACTAGCAGTTATTAAAGAGCCTGTAGAGGCTCTTTTTTTATGGTTATATCCTTAACAATCTACCTGTTATACAAAAAATAAAAACATAATTATGGAATTAAAACAAGCCAAAAGAGAAAAGGTTAAACTTCGTATTGGTCTCAGTGGAGCGTCAGGCTCCGGGAAGACTTATTCTGCGATATTATTGGCATATGGAATAGCCAATGATTACTCTAAAATAGCAATAGTAGACACTGAAAATAATTCGGCAAGCTTATATTCACATTTGGGAAATTATAAAGCCTTAAATTTAGATGCACCATATACGCCTGAAAAATATATCAAAGCTATTGAGACTTGCGAAAAGGCAAATATGGAGGTAGTAATAATAGATTCAATTTCTCATGAGTGGATAGGTACTGGTGGATGTCTTGAGATACATCATAAACTTGGAGGAAGGTTTCAGGATTGGGCAAAAGTAACTCCAAGGCATCAGTCATTTATTGATAAAATTCTGCGATCTAATTGCCATATCATTACAACTGCAAGAAGGAAGGTTGGATATTCATTAAACACCATGCAGAATGGACGTGTAAAAGTTGTCAAACTTGGCACAAAAGAGATTACTCGAGAAGGTTTTGAATATGAGTTAACTGTAAATTTTCAACTTTTGGGTGAGAACCATTTATGTAAAGCTTCAAAAGATAGAACAGGACTATTTATGAACAAACCTGAATTCAAAATCAATGCTGCAATTGGTAAAAGACTTGTGAATTGGAGTAACAATGATAAAGGTCTTGAGCAAGCAAAAGAAGAGATTCAAGTCTGTGAAACTATTGAAGGATTAAAGCATATTTATGATAAGTATCCAAATTATCAAAATGATTTAAAGGCTGATGTTATAAATAGAAAAACTCTTATTGAAAGTGCAAAGCTCAAAATTGTACCAAGTTCAGAAATCGTTAACAATCAAAATTCAGAAAACAATGATATTCCAACAAGGGAATAGTAATATAATGCCAGAAGTGGAGAAGTTTATTTATTATTAGTGTTGAAATAACTTTTTTACTAGAGAGTTTAAGTGTATTTGAACATATACGATTGCATCCACTTTGGTTGAAAACAATCAACCTTTATTGGTATCTGAATTAAATATAATAGCTATAACATGTCCGAGTTAATAACTTGGACATTATTTTTTTAATATATGAAGAATGACAAGTATGCCGAATTATTCAAATATTGTTCACCTAAATCTATTTTTGTAGTAACATGGTATGGAAAACTAAAAATTCTTCATTGCCCTATTACAGTAATAGTTAAAGTAAAAGTTGGCAAGTTGTCAATTGGAGACTATGTCAAGGTAGATGAGATACTACTTTCCACTTCTGGAAAATCAGTATTCATGATTGAAAATCAAGCTTACCATTACCATTATTTTGACATTTTAACACATTTATAATAATCATGGCTATATCATAAAATCTATAGATTGGACTTTATGCTGTATTTTGTTTGAAATTTCTAAAAATAAAACAGAAATTACCATTCTTTTGAGACGGTTTAGTCCTTAAAGAAAACCACTGAAAAAGAATTGTTTTTATCAATAGACCAAATTTGTAAAGTAGACTAAAATGATTATTTCTATAAAAATTCCTTCCCTAACATTAGATATTCTAAAAGATGCAAATGCATACTATCAATTTAAACGTGGTTTTTTAATGGAAGACCATAGAGTTAAAAGAGGAGAAAAGCCTACTTTTTTGGACTTCAAAATTGAATATGAAAACCTAAAATATATTAGTTCAAAACCAGTACTAAACTCTATTAAGCTATATGGAGTTCCATCAAATGAAATGATATTTGAAACGAATATTGTGGTTCTTGAATTTGAAAAGGATTATTTATTGCCTGCACTTAAGAATTTGAAGCAACAGTATATTGGGAATATTGAATTAAGGAGGTTAAAGGAATTAAAGTATTCCAAGAATGATAAGGTTGGATATTATGAACAGGTGAAAGAAGAGTGCTTAGCTAGTTTTGATTCTATAAAAAAAGCCAAATATCTAGGTGCTAATGAAAGACAGCTGGCTATTGAGGGAATTCAAGATATACTAGACGTTCTTAATGAAAAAATAAACAACTTTAGTTCTATTGAATTTAAAAAAATACCTTTTACTTTATCTAGAGATGAAATGGCTGTTGTATTTGGCAGAATGCTATCTAATGGAATCATAACTGGACTAAACCCTCCTGAATTGGCTGAATTAATGAGCAAATATTTTCTTCATACAAAAAATCAAAAAGTAACAAGAAGTTTAAGAAATTTGATTAATAGGTATGCAAAAGTGGATAAAATATCAGAAACTAAAAAAGCAAAACTATCAATACGCTTTAATAAACTCTTTAATAATTGAATTGTTTAATTAGGTGCAACTTTCTGCACCTAATTTATTCTTTAAAAAAACTCAAAACCCAAACCTTTGTAATGTGAATGTGCATAATGTCAACGAACCACTGCATTGTGCTCATTAGTGGGTTTAGTTTAATTTTTTAAGAGTAATTAAAATGAATTTTTTTGAAATTGATAATAAGGGAAATGTAACAATATTGCATTATAAACTTATTGAGTTTTTAGCAAATAATGGTTTTGCTATTATGGGTTTTCCCGGAAAGGGAAAAATATTAGTTAAAGTAGAAAACAACATTATTCATGAGGTTGTTGAATCTGATATTGTAAAGTGCATTCAGGACTATTTGGTTAAATTAAAACTGAGCAATGTACTTGAAAAATTTACAAAAGGACTTAGTGGTTATGTTAACGGAAGAAAGTATGATTTGTTACCTGAATTAAATGGGTTTTCGGATAAAGACAGCAAGGGTCAAGGATATTTTTATTATCAAAATGTAGCTGTTAGAGTGTGTTCCAAAAAAATAGAAATAATACCTTATGGGCAACTACCACATAAAATTTGGAATGAAAGAATTGTTGATCGAAACTTTAAATATAACCTTAGTAAAAAGGGACAGTTTGAAGATTTTTGCTTTAAGTTGTCAAAATCGGATTTGAACAGATTTTTAGCTTTGAAATCAGCACTTGGTTATCTTCTTCATAGATATAATAACCCAAGCCTTTGTAAAGTAGTTATACTTGTAGATGAAAAAATTAGTTTTAGCGGACAGGCTAATGGGGGTACTGGAAAAAGTTTGATATCTAAGGCTTTATCATACATGCAAAATGTACTTTTTATAGAAGGTAAAAATTTAAAAACAGGCTCTTGGTTTAAAAATCAAAGAATTGAGATGACGACCGATTTAATAGCTTATGATGATGTAGGTAAGGATTTTTCTATTGAAACAATTTTTTCCGAGTTAACATCTGGAATTGTAGTAGAAAGGAAGAGAAAAGATGAGATACATATTAGCGCAAAGGATGCCCCAAAGTATTTGATTTCATCTAATTATATTGTTAAGGGACCTGGTGGGTCTTCAGATGAAAGAAGACGATATGAATTTGAGTTGTCCGATTATTTTGTGTTTAATTCACCTAAAAATGTTTACGGAAATTTACTGTTTGATGAATGGGATTCAACAGAGTGGGAGAGGTTCGATAATTTTATGCATCATTGTTTACAGACTTTTTTAACTCGGGGATTAATTGAGGCGCAACCAATTAACTTAAAACAACATAGACTTATTAATGCTACTTGTATTGAGTTTGAAGAATTTTCACAGAAGATATTCAAAGTAAATGAATGGATGGATAAGCGTAAGATATTAGGGCTTTTTATTGTAGAGTACCCTCATTTGAAAGACACGTCTTCACATTTGTTTACTAAATGGATTAAAGAATATAGTAGACAAAATAGTCTCAAGTATTCTGATAAATCATCAGGAGGCGTTTACTCTTTTATTTTAAAATCAGGAAAGGGGGGTTCGAAATGAAGAAGGACAATAACCAAAAAGCAGGTATAATATACACCGTGGAATGCAAGATTACCGGGCAGTATTATGTAGGAGCTACGACTGATTCATTACACCAGCGTAAATTAGACCATGAAGAAAGAGCAAATCGAGGAGAGACACACTTTTTCGCTCAGGCTATAGCTACTTATGGTTCAGATGCTTTCCATTGGAAGCAAGTTGATACAGCAGAAAGTTTAGATGAACTTGCCAGAAAGGAAGTAGAGTATATTGAAAAACTCAATGCCAATAATGGAGGGTTCAATGCTAATAAAGGAGGAGGAATTAAGAAAACTGTATTTCAGTATGATGCTAATACAGGTGCAATGATTAATCATTATAATAGTTTAAAGGAAGCCGCATTTGCTGTTGGAGCATCTAAAACTTCTATAAGTAATGCTTGTTTAGGGCAAACTAAAACCTGTAAAGGTTACTATTGGAGTTATGAATTACCAGAAAAATTTAATCCATTAAAGGATTTAAGGAAGAAAGTGGTTGAGCAATTTTCCCTTTCTGGAAATTTAATAACTGTTTATAAATCCGTAGCGGAAGCTAGTAGAGAAACAGGAATTTCAAAAACCTGCATAAGCCGAGTTTGTAGAAATGAACGAGAACATTCAGGTGGCTTTATATGGAGATATAAATAGTAAACTGATCAAAAAGAGGTTGTCTAAAAGGCCAAGGCAGCCTCTTTAGTAAGGAGTTAAAGAATTAAAGAATTCACTACAATCAAATATTTAAGCCTTTCAATTTTACTTTATATTTAATTCCAAATGAGTAGAACCCTGTGACCAAAAAAGTGCTTTACCTTACTTTTTTGTTTTCACCTAACTATTTAATCAATGATGTTATTTTAAAGAACGTATTTTCATTAAAGTAAAGGTAAAATTAATTTGCAGTTTCTGTTCTTGATTAATCAAAAAGTAGTCACTCCATATCAAAATATTAAGAAGGAGATACACACCTTTTTTCTAGTTTATTTAAAAATTTTTTGAAAATTCATCTAATTTAGAAATAACATTTTCTTCTAAACTTAGTTCAAGTCTTCTTTTATAAATTGATTCAATTAAAGATTTATATTTGGCTTGATAGTTTATTTCATTAATAAATTTTTCACAAATTGATTTATTGGTTGAATCACTAATTTTAGTGGAAAGTATTCGGTAAAAATTTGAATCTCCTCTACTGATTAAGAAACTATATATTTGATTTTGATAATTTATATTATTGTTAATCAATTTATCTACAAACCTTCTATCTACTCCTGTTTTATTAGTAAATATTGATTCTACATGTGGGTGGTAAGCTTGGACATTTTGAAAACATGTACTCAAAAAGTTCTCTACAGCTAATTTTAAATCAGGGCTTTTGATGTACTTTTTATTAGCCTTTAATTCTGATATTCCAACTCGGTGCATATCTATAGAAGTATTACATATTAAATCTATTACTTGGCTTGAATAATCTGTTGTAGAAACTTCTTCCTCGGTTAAATTTAGCGATGTAAATAAATCAAATGATTCCCTTTTCTCTTGTGCGTAATGTCTATTTCGAGTAGAACCTAATACTTTATTTCCTAGATTCAATTTATTCGGAATGTTGTCTTTGGCTTTTACAAGTATCTGCTTTAAGTGAGACATTAATTTATTACCATTTACTGGAACCCAGCTTTCTAATAATTGTTGCTTCTTGTTATCTGGAAAATACTCATAAAATTCATATGCAAATTTTGAATCACTTGAACTTTTTGAAAAAACTTCATTCAGAAAATTAGAATGGGTATTCATAAACTTTTTGACATCTGAAAAACTAGATAAGGCTTTTAATAAACCTTTTGCATCCTGATTACTTCTAATGTAATTTCTGGGGATGCTTACTATTTCATTTTCAATAGCGTTAGCAAACTTATTCTTTCCTTCATAAAACATGAAGAATCTTAACCAAGTGTCCGCATATTTATAACTATCCGCTTGAAATAAAGACTTCACTTCATTAAACAAATTAAGATAATTCGTGTGGTATTGATTCGGAATAGATACCTTCTCAATTACTCTCTTAAAAAAATCAAATACAATATTTATTTCTTGCTCTTTTTCTTCTGTTTTATTTTCTTTAACAATATCATTATTTAATAAATCCAAAGTATTAATTAAAAAGTCTAATGAGGAAATTAAGATAGTATTATTAATATATTTGCTTTCATGTTTATTTAAAAATCTAAATACAAGAAAGAAGTCTTCTAATTTGTCATTAGTATTTCTAAACTTAAACCTTTCTGATTGGATTTCTACAATTATTTTATATAGAAGCTCTTTTGAACTAAAAAGCGTTCTGCTCTTTTCGGTCTCACTTATTCTTTCAATAATATTAAAATCATTATAATACTTTGAAGCAATAACTCTTTTGACTCTATCGAATTCACCTTTTTCATAAAAATCAACATTTGATAAAAAATTATCTAATAGCCTGCTTCTTTGTTTTTCATCTAAATCAGCCATATTCTATTCTTTTTTATTATAACTTTCAGCAAAATCATCGCTTTGCTTTTTAACTATTAGCTTCTTTAATTTAGGCTTTTCTCGATTATTAGGCATTTTATCATATAATTCTTTTATCAAATTAATAGGATTAATAGTGCTTAAATGATTGTTATATACATTTAACTTATGATATATGGTTCTATATGTTTTACTTTCCAAAGTAATCTCCTTGAATTTAGTAAAAGTTAATAGTCCATCAATAAATTTCGCCAAGAGAACAGAATTATTTATGGTTAATAATTTCTCGTCTATAATTTGGCTAAATATTTTTAGTTTATTTTTAAGGTTTAAGTTGTCGATATAATTGAAATCATCTTCCAATGATTTATCTGTTGCATTTTCGTTTTTATAATTAACTACATCACTTATTCTGTCGGTTTCAATTAACTTGATTAATTTAACACTATTGTCTATCTTACTTTCGAACTTACTTCTTCGTAACTTAAAAAATAAATCCAATGATTCAATTTTAACATGCTCAGTTAATCTCAAAAAGTTCTGAAAATCAAAAATTCTATAATTTGAATCCCCTCCTTTGTCTTTAAGTATTCCAGGTAGCTCATTTAGGTCATAATTCAATGTTTCTTTATAAACATCCATTATTTCTGGAAACTTTTGAATTAATAGTAAAAACTTAGCTAGTTTAGCAATATCATTTTTTAATGAAAAGCCCTCAATAGGTCTTTCTTTTATTAATAAATAGTTGGATATAAGTATATTAATGAACTGAATTATTTGTCTTGGGTTTTTATCAAAAACTAATACTATTAGAGCAGATAACTCTTCATTATTGAAATCTTTAATTTTTGTTTCTTTTAATTTTTCCTTCGCTAATTCCTCTAATTCATTAGTGTAAAATTCAGGAATCCATAATATTGTATTAAAAAATTTTCTTAGATATTCTCCAGCATATTGATAATAATCATACCCATTAAATTCATCTGAATAATTCAAGGTTTTCTTTAAATGTCTCTTAATTGCAGATTCATCACAAGGAATTAGAAAAACAATGTTTTTATCTTTAATTAATCTATCTATTGGGTCGAGAAAGGTTTTAATAGTAGCCATTATTTGAACTGCTTTTTCACCACTCACTCGGTCTAGGTTATCAAAAACAAATACTACTTTCTTAATGTCGCTATTAAGCTTGTTTATAATTTCTTTAAACTTACTTTCAAACTCAGTAGGGTCTTCTATCTTTCCTTGATAATATTCTTCTTTTTCTCCTTTTATATTTTCAATTAATTTTTGGACAAACTTGAACAAGAAACTTATTGGGAAAAGTCCAAGAAAAACAGCAATGGAGTTAGGTATATCTGTTTTCTTGAAATCAATAACGCCAAATCCCAAATCAAAAATTAGCCATACAAAAAAGAACAGAGCCAAAAAAGATAGAGGTAATACAATAGAAGCTTTGATTATCTGCCAAATTGTTAGAGGAATTCTTCTGGTGCTTTTTTTCGATTTAGTTAACTCATCTAATATAGAATCTTCTCCCTTGTACTTATTTTTCCAAGCTTTGCTTTCCTTAAAAAAGTAATGAGTTTCACATAAAAATGTCCGTCTTAAAGCATCCCCTTCATGCTTCCATACATCAAACAATACAAGTGGAATAGAATCTTTTTCCAATTCATCCCTTAAGGTTAATGCAATTGTGCTTTTACCAGACCCCCAATCTCCATAAAGTCCAATCGTAAAAGATTCTGGACTTTTCTTTACTATTTTTTTTAATGTCCTAACTATTTCGTCATGCCCAAATTGTAATGGATTCTCATCATGTCCTGTTAGAGGGCTTTCTGATATGAATTGAAATTCTTGAAGATTTTCTTTTTTGTTTTTCAATTTTTATAAACACTTTTTAAATTTATCTTTTAACTCCATTTCAATCTACTAAACAGCCTATTTTGTAATGCAATGCTTAATAATATAACTAATACTAAAATTATTTCTTGGGAGAGCTGTAAATATACATCAATTTTGTAAGTAAAACGAAGGCATATCTTACATAATTTTATGGCATTGGATGACGTATAGCCGTCGCCTGATGAGGTGAATCTAAGATAATTATATTGTTTTTGGAGAGTAAGTAAAATTCCATCTTGGGTTCAAGATTATTGGAATTGTTTTTTAATGAATATCATAACATTAATACATAAAAAGGTTGTTTAAAAGTTGTAAAGTTTTCAAATCAAAGAATATTAGATGGTTAGCTTCCCTGGTTCGAGCCCAGGTGGGACCACCTTAGAAGCCTAAATTACAAATGTAGTTTGGGCTTTTTTTGTGTCTTACTCTTTGGTATGACTGCATTGTATGCATTGATTGCATTTTCAGTTTAAATGGCAAGTTACCAAGTTATTTGATAGAAAAAGGTTGCACATAAGGTTGCAATTGAAAATAAAAAGGTTGCAGTTTATTTTAATGGATTATAATGTCAACTTCCTCGCCATTTTCAGCTATATGAGTCTTAATTAATTTACCTTTTTCATCAAATTCCTGCATCTCTCCTTCAATTAAATCATTCACATAAAAAGCTTTGAATTTAATATTACCATTTTCAAAATACTCATAACCGTATCCCTCTCTTTTGCCATTTATAAAAGTAATGTCATGAGATAGGTTTCCGTTTTCATAATAAACTTTAATAGAGCCATCATAATGCTCGTTTACTTTTTTGAAAGATTGTTTTAATTGCCCATTTTTATGATAATTATAAATAGTTTGGGAATATTTAGATGTTGCAGTATCTAAGTTAGTAATTTGAATTCCTTTTAGAGTTTTATCATCAAAGTAAAACTTGCATGTGTCTTTTGGTATATCATTCCAATATTGGCATTCAGCTTGTAAGTTACCATTCTCATAAAACCTTGTTGATTTACCATGAGCAAGGTTATCTTTTAAAAAAAGGGTTTCCTGAAGCCCCCCATTTTGATGATAATGATAGGTTGTACCATTCTGTTTTCCCTTTATGTTGAAGGTCTTACTTTTTATGTTTCCATTTTCCCAATAGTCCTCTCTAACACCATGCAAAGTATCATCAATATATTCAACAATTTGTTTAATGGTTATACCATCTTCTCTGTAAAACATCCATTTCCCTTGCTGCATATTGTTTTCATATTGACCTTCAGATTTGAGTAAACCGTGGTTAGAGTGATAACTATAAAAGTAACCATCTTCATGCGTTGATTTTATGAGTGAGTCAAGTTCATAAATATTGATATGAGTTAACCTATTTGACAAATCATAACATTTAACTATTCTATTGGGAAAACTATCTATTACTTCAACTTCTGCATATTTATTTCCATTTGGGAAGAAGTATGTTGAGAAAGATTTTGGAAGCTGAATTTTTAAATCTGGATTTATTTTCAGCCATTCTCCTTCCTTTCCATTTTCTTGATAAAAAACATAGTTTTCATTCCTATATCTTTTGTTTGAGATATCGTCTTTACAAGAGAATAGTAAAACCGTAAGAAGTAAAAAGCAAATTGATTTCAAGAAATAGCTTTGGTTTAAATGTCTTACAAAGATAAATTAAAAAAAGTTCAAATGATAATTTGATCAAATACAGCTCTATACGAATTTTTCGCAAATCTTCGGCACATATTTTGTGGCTTATGACTTGAAAATTAAGCACTAACAAAACCTAATGCCTTATGAAGCTCAAGATTAGAATTTTCATTGTTTTCCTCTTTACTATCACCTTCAGCTATGCACAAAACGATTTAGAGTGTAAAACTAAACTATCCCTTTTTCATCAAGAAGTAAATGTGAAAAACTTTGACAAAGCTTACGATAACTGGAAATTTGTTAAAGATAGTTGTCCAGCATTAAGCATTGCAATATATGCAGATGGCGAAAAGATTTTGAGGCATAAAATCAAAACGTCTCAAGGCGGTGTGAAAAAAGAATATTTAAACGAATTGCTAGAGGTTTGGAAAAAAAGGGCTGTTTACTATCCTAATAAAACACCCAAGGGAGTTTACATTGCAAAGACGTATCAACTTAAGTATGATAATAAAAAGCTATTACAAAATTCTAATAGTGAGTTATATGAAGGTTTTGACATGGCTTTTCAAACAGATAAGAAGAATTTTACCCACCCAAAGAGTTTGTATACCTACTTTTCTTTGGTAGTCGATTTACAAGACGAAGGAAAAAAGACCTTAAAAGAAGTCTTTAATAAATATGATGATGTCAATGAGAAAATAGAAGAAGAGGTTGCCAATTATTCTACTAAACTTAATGAGTTAATCGCCAAAGTTGACGAAAACAAGGAGCTAACTAGAAACGAAAAATCTCGTAAAACCTCATATGAAAGCTACTTAAAAAACTATGATGTTATAAAGTCTAGCATTTCAAAAAAGCTAGATGATAGAGCCGATTGTGTAAATTTAATTCCGTTTTACACCAAAGACTTTGAAAACCATAAATCTGATGCCGTTTGGTTAAAAAGAGCCGTTAGTAAAATGCACCAGAAAGAGTGTTCTGAAGATCCGTTGTATGAAACTTTAGTAATAGCCTATGATGAGGTGGCGCCATCTGCAGACACTAAATTCTACATAGCTTATCTTTTAATGAAGAAAGGAAAAATAAATGAGGCAGAAAAGTACTTATCGGAAGCTTATGATTTAGAAACAGATGCCTTTAAGAAATCAAAATTAGCTTATAAAATTGGTCAAATTTTAAAAAAACGCAAAAGCTACTCTAAAGCAAGAGTTTATTTTAGGAGAGCACTAAAATTAAATCCTTCAAATGGAAAACCTCATTTGGCTATTGCAGATATGTATGCTAAAAGCGCCAATAATTGTGGTGATACTGAATTTAATAAAAGAGCTGTGTATTGGTTGGCAGCAAAGGAGGCTAAAAAAGCCTCTAGAGTAGATCCAACTCTAAGAAGAGATTCTGAAAAATTTGTTACCCGTTATGAGGCTTTAGCTCCAAGCAAGCAAATGGTTTTTATTTGTAGTTGTTCTGGGACTAAAATTGATTTTTCTTGTTGGATAGCGGATTCCATTATTGTACCAGCTATTTAAGATGTTTAGTCTTAGGCTTTTTTTTGCGAATGAATTATATTCGCTTAAAATAGTCACATGCCAAAAGAACATCTTAAAACTCAATTAGAACACCTGTCCAGTACGTTACAAGGTGAGTTGTTTTTTGATGATTTGCATAAAAGCATTTACGCTACAGATGCCTCGGTATACAGAAAAATTCCAATAGCAGTTGCTTTTCCAAAAGATAAAAGCGATTTAAAAAAATTAATTGCTTTTGCATTAGAACATCAAACCACTTTAATTCCCAGAACTGCTGGAACTTCCTTGGCAGGACAATGTGTTGGAGATGGTGTTGTGGTAGATGTATCAAAGCACTTTACTAAGATTATAGAGCTAAACGAAATCAAAAAGACTATTGTTGTTCAACCAGGTATTATTAGAGATGATCTTAATAGGTTTTTAAAACCGCATGGTTTGTTCTTTTCACCAAATACGTCAACCAGTAATAGATGCATGATCGGTGGAATGGTTGGCAACAATTCATCTGGTTCAACCTCAATTAAATATGGTGTTACTAGAGATAAGGTATTAGCACTGGAAACTATTCTATCCGATGGTTCTGAAGCTACGTTTAATACTCAAAATAAAAACACCTTAAAAGAAAAACTAAGTGGAGAAACTTTAGAGAATAGAATTTATAAGACCTTAGTTCAAGAACTTTCTAACACGGATAATCAAGAACATATTCATAAAGAATTCCCTAGCAAGACTATTCATAGAAGAAATACAGGATATGCCGTTGATGCCTTGTTAGACAGTAATACTAAAGATGGCTTAGTTGAGAACTTTAACCTGTCAAAACTACTTTGTGGTAGCGAAGGCACATTAGCGTTTACAACAGCAATTACTTTACAATTAGACGATTTACCCCCCACTGAAGAAGCCTTAATTGTTCCGCATTTTAACAGTGTTCAAGAAAGTTTAGAAGCCACTGTAATTGCCATGAAACATAATTTGTTTGCATGTGAATTGCTTGATAAAACTATTTTAGATTGCACAAAAAACAACAGAGAACAGCTTAAAAACAGATTCTTTATAGAAGGTGATCCAGAGGCCGTTTTAATGTTAGAAGTACGAGGAGATTCTAAAGAAGAAGTTAAGAAACAAACTTCTAGCTTGATTAAGGATCTAAAAGACGCTGGTTTTGGATATGCTTTTCCCGAACTATATAATGAAAATATTAAAAAAGCTTTAGAGCTTAGAAAGGCAGGTTTAGGTTTACTGGGAAATATGGTTGGAGATGCTAAAGCAGTAGCATGTATTGAAGATACGGCTGTAGATTTACAGGATTTGCCAAATTATATTGCAGAATTTACCAAAATGATGGATGGATACAACCAAAAATCGGTGTACTACGCGCACGCTGGTGCCGGAGAAATTCATTTAAGGCCTATTCTTAACCTAAAAGACTCTGAAGATGTGCAACTTTTTAGAGACATCACTACCAATACTGCAAAACTGGTAAAAAAATATAAAGGTTCTTTTAGTGGGGAACATGGTGATGGTATTGTTAGAGCCGAATTTTTACCATTAATGATTGGTGATAAAAACTATGAATTATTAAGACGTATTAAAAAGAGTTTTGATCCTAATAATGTGTTTAACAAAGGAAAAATTGTTGATGCATTTCCTATGGATAAATCGCTACGTTATCAAGTTGACAGAAAAGAACCAAACATAGAAACTTTATTAGATTTTTCGGATTCTGAGGGACTTTTAAAAGCTGCCGAAAAATGCAATGGTTCGGGTGATTGTCGAAAATCGGTTTCCGCTGGTGGAACAATGTGTCCTAGTTACAGAGCAACTAAAAACGAAAAAGATACCACAAGAGCACGTGCTAATGCGTTGCGTGAGTTTTTAACAAATTCAGAGAAGTCAAATCGCTTTAATAACAAGGAATTAAAAAAAGTTTTCGATTTATGTTTAAGTTGTAAGGCTTGTGCAAGTGAGTGTCCAAGTAATGTAGATGTCGCAAGTTTTAAAGCCGAGTTTTTATACCAGTATCAAAAAGAAAATCCCCCATCATTCGGAGCAAAAATGATGGCTAATAATGTAAAGTACAGTAAACTTGGAAGCAAATTACCAAGGTTAACGAATGCCATATTAAATACAGCAACTTCAAAAAGAATCTTAGGTATTGCTCAAGAAAGAAGTGTACCTAAATTGGCGAAAGCTACGTTTAGAAATTGGTATAAAAAACAAAAAGTAACTATTTCAAAAACTGATGATAAAGGTGAACTTTATTTGTTCGTTGATGAGTTTACCAATTACTATGATGTTGAAATTGGAAAAGATGCTTTTGAATTACTTTTAAAACTTGGCTACAAAGTTAATATTATAGCGCATGAAGAAAGCGGCAGAAGCTTTATTTCTAAAGGTTTTTTAGATGAAGCGAAAAAAGTAGCCAATAAAAACATCGAAATATTTTCTAAAGTGATTTCTAAAGCATCTCCTTTAGTAGGTATTGAACCATCAGCTGTTTTGACCTTTAGAGATGAGTATTTGCGTTTAGCAGAAAACAAAGCAGCTGCAATAAGATTATCGCAATCTACGTTTACAATTGAAGAGTTTATTAAAAATGAAATACTAAAAGGGAATATTTCTGAAAAACAATTTTCTGAAGAAGAAAAGGTAATTAAAATTCATGGTCATTGCCATCAAAAAGCCTTAAGTACTATAGAAGCCACATTTAGCATGCTTAATTTACCAAAGAATTATAAGGTAAGTGTTTTAAGTACTGGTTGTTGCGGTATGGCAGGATCTTTTGGTTACGAAAAAGAACATTATAAAGTTAGTATGCAGGTTGGAGAAGACACGTTGTTTCCTAAAATACGACATAGTGAGGCTTCAGTAGTAATCGCCGCTTCGGGAACAAGTTGTAGGCATCAAATTTTAGATGGTACAGAAAAGATATCATTACACCCTATTAGTATTTTAAGAAGAGCAATAAAGTAATTAGTAGTATTTTTTTGTTTTCATTAAAATTTAATACCCTGATAATCAAATTAAAAAGTTATGTGTTTTTTCAAAACAAATAATGTATATATTTGTAGCCGAAATAAAAGTTGAGTTGTCAATTTTTGAGTAGGGATATTTTTTTGCTTAGACAATCTTTAATGTTCAACACATAAAAATGCATTTAATCGGTGATTAGTGTATTTTGTAGATGATTTTTTAAGTAAAAAAGCTAAAAATTGTTTTTACAGCTTAGTTTTTTTTATACATTTGCTATCAAATGACAGTACAAAATAGAAGAATATTTGCCTCAATCTTATTTGTATTAATAAGTTTTGTATGTTTTTCCCAAACGGGTGGGGAAAAATTACCACCGGTACCTGGTACGCCAGGTGGTCCTGTAGGCCCTCCGGGTTTCCCAATAGATGGTGGTGTTATTCTAGGTGTTATTTTTGCACTATGCTATGGAGCTAAAAAGCTTCTTTTCCAAAATCCTAATAAGTAATTTTTTTATTGAACCTTACAGTTAATTAAGATTGGTAAGTTTTGTAACGTATTTTCCCAATACATCAAACTCCAAGTTAACAACAGTTCCCTTTTTAAACGTATTGAAATTAGTATGCTGGTAAGTGTATGGTATTATAGCAACGTTAAACGTGTTTTTTCCAGAATTTACCACGGTTAAACTCGTGCCGTTAACCGTAATGGACCCTTTTTCAATGGTTAAGTTGTTTAAAGAAGCATCGTACTCAAATGAAAATACCCAGCTACCATTTTCTTCTTTAACATTTGTGCATATTCCAGTTTGGTCTACATGTCCTTGAACAATGTGTCCATCTAATCTATCGCCTAATTTCATTGCCCGTTCTAAGTTAACTTTATCGTTAATTTCCAAGCTGTTTAAATTAGTTTTGTCAAGTGTTTCCTTAATAGCTGTTACTGTATAATAATCATTATCAATGTTAACCACAGTTAAACAAACCCCATTATGCGCTACACTTTGATCTATTTTTAACTCGGAAGTAATATTGCTTTTTACTGTAATGTGAAGGTTAGTATTTTCTTGTTTTAAATCAGTTATTATACCTAAATCTTCAATAATTCCTGTAAACATATTATTATCTGTTTAATTGGTTAAATTTGCAGAATCAAAATTACGAACAAAACGCGTCATTTTAATGAAGAATGAAGAAAATATAGTAGTAGGAATATCCATTGGTGATTTAAATGGAATTGGGGGAGAAATCATACTAAAAACATTTGAAGATAATAGAGTTTTAGAGTTTTGTACACCAGTTGTTTTTGCTTCAGCTAAAACCATGAGCTTTTTAAAAAACCATTTTAAATCTAAAATAAACTTTCATAACCTTAATAATTTTGGGCAATTAGCTCATGGTAAGGTTAATGTTTTTAATTGCTGGAATGAGCCAGTTAAAATTGAGTTTGGAAAAGAAGACCAGAAAATAGGTGAATTTGCAATAAAATCTTTAAGAGCAGCTACAAATGCTTTGAAGAAAGGAGAGATAAATGCCCTTGTAACAGCACCTATAAATAAATCTAATATTCAATCTAAAGATTTTAAATTTCCCGGGCATACAGACTTTTTAGCCCAAGAATTAGATGGAGAAAGTTTAATGTTCATGATTACTGAAACACTTAGGGTTGGACTCTTTACAGACCATGTTCCTGTAAAGGACATTGTGAATCATGTTACTGAAGAGCTTATAGTTAAAAAGGTAAATACAATTTATGAATCTCTTAAAAAGGATTTTAGAATATCTAAACCAAAAATAGCCGTTTTAGGTATTAATCCGCATACGGGAGATAATGGTGTTATTGGAAAAGAAGATGATGAGGTGCTAAGGCCAACACTAAAAAAACTAAAAGAAAATGGAAAGCTAGTTTTTGGACCGTATGCAGCAGATAGTTTTTTTGGGTCTAGCAATTATACCAATTTTGATGCTATCATTGCTACGTATCACGATCAAGGTTTAATTCCATTTAAAACATTATCATTTGGTCAAGGAGTTAATTATACTGCAGGTTTAAGTAAGGTTAGAACTTCTCCAGATCATGGTACTGCATATGAAATAGCTGGAAAAGGACAAGCAGATGCAGGTTCTTTCAAAGAAGCGCTTTATGCAGCAATTCAAATTTACAAGAACCGATTTGATTACGAACAACTTACGGCCAATGCTTTGAAAAAAAAGCAACAATAGATATAAACAAAAAAATGTTTATAAGTAATGTTGCATAATATAAAAATTCATATATTTGCAGGCTCAAAATAGATGTGAGAATGAAGCCATTGAAAGAATTCATAATTCAGTTTGTAGGTTTAAAAGTAGGAAAGCATCTTTTTGAGTATAAAATTGAGCAGGCGTTCTTTGATCATTTTGAGTATAATGAATTTAATAATGCAAGGGTAGATGTAGAAGTAGAGCTAGAAAAGAAATCAACTTTACTAGAACTACATTTTAAAGCATCAGGATTTGTAAATGTTAATTGTGATTTAACCAATGAACCTTACGATCAGACTATTGAAAATGAGTTTGAGTTGGTAGTTAAATTTGGAGATGAATTTAATGATGAACACATTGATATTTTAATAATTCCTCACGGTACTTATGAAATTGAAATTGCACAATATATATATGAATTAATTGTATTGGCAGTTCCAATTAAAAGAGTGCACCCAGGTGTTGAAGATGGTACATTAGGTTCAGAGATACTTGATAAATTAGAACAATTAAGCCCAAAGCTTAATGATGAAAAAGAGGAAGAAGAGGACATAGATCCTCGTTGGAATACATTAAAAAAACTATTAACGGATAATAAATAATATAAAAAATGGCACATCCTAAGAGAAAAATCTCTAAAACCAGAAGAGATAAGAGAAGAACACATTATAAAGCATCTGTGCCACAGATAGCTACTTGTCCTACAACAGGTGAGGCTCATTTATATCATAGAGCACATTGGCACGAAGGTAAATTATATTACAGAGGTCAAGTATTAATTGACAATTCTGAAGAAGAAAACTTAGCATAACTTATATGCGCGCATAATATAAAACGCTCACTAGTGAGCGTTTTTTTTTATGTGACCCTTTTTCTAAATACAAAAACGCGCATTTTATGTGTTTTTAATTCAAAATTTAGTAGTTTTCACCAAATTTTGAGTGTTTTTGTTAAAGTTTAATGAATTTTTAGTCAATTCAACTATCAAGTTATGAGTAAAATTTCTGCGGCTATTACAGCTGTTGGCGCCTATGTGCCAGAATACGTATTAACCAATCAAATTCTTGAGACTATGGTTGATACAAATGACGAGTGGATAACTACTCGTACAGGAATTAAAGAGCGAAGAATTTTAAAAGAAGAAGGCAAAGGCACGTCTTTTTTAGCAATTAAAGCCGCTCAAGATTTAATAAGCAAAAAGGGTTTAGACCCTAAAGACATAGATTTGGTTATTGTTGCAACGGCAACACCAGACATGAAAGCAGCTTCTACAGCCTCTTATACCGCTTCAGAAATAGGAGCAGTTAATGCTTTTACTTTTGATATGGATGCTGCTTGTTCAAGCTTTTTATATGGTATGTCTGTAGCTGCTGGTTATATAGAATCTGGTAGATACAGCAAAGTTCTTTTAATTGGAGCAGATAAAATGTCTTCTATAATTAATTACAAAGATAGAGCTACATGTATCATTTTTGGAGATGGTGCAGGTGCCGTTTTGTTTGAACCAAATGAAGAAGGTCTTGGTCTTCAAGATGAGTACTTAAGAAGTGACGGAAGCGGAAGGGAGTTTTTACAAGCCCCAGCAGGTGGTTCTGTTAGTCCTTTAACACATGAAGCTTTAGACAAAGGTTTACAGTACGCATTCCAAGAAGGAAGAACCGTATTTAAAAATGCAGTTTTTAATATGGCAGATGCAACCATGAAAATTCTAGAGCGTAATAATTTAACTAAAGAAAATGTTGCGTGGTTAGCAGCACATCAAGCTAATAAACGAATTATTGATGCTACTGCAGAACGAATGGATTTAGAACCAGAGAAGGTTATGATGAACATTCAAAAATATGGTAATACGACCTCTGCTACTTTACCGTTATTATTACATGATTACGAATCCCAACTTAAAAAGGGAGATAATATAATTTTCGCTGCTTTTGGTGGCGGATTCAATTGGGGGTCCATTTACTTAAAATGGGCATATAATTCAGATAACTAACCAAAAACTAATTAGTAAAATTATGGATATTAAAGAGATTCAAAACTTAATCAAGTTTGTTGCCAAATCTGGGGCAAGTGAGGTTAAATTGGAGATGGATGATATCAAAATCACCATCAAAACTGGATCAGATCAAGAAGCAACTATTGTACACCAAGTACCAGCTGCTGTTCCACAGATAACTCAAGTTGCTGCGCCTGCTCCTGTTGCTGCTGCGCCAGCACCTGCAGAAGCTCCTAAAGAACCTGCAGCACCAGCTAATGATGAATCAAAATACATCACAATAAAATCTCCAATCATTGGAACTTTCTATAGAAAACCTTCTCCAGACAAGCCATTATTTGTAGAGGTAGGTCAAACAATAGCAGAAGGAGATGTACTTTGTATCATTGAAGCTATGAAGCTTTTCAATGAAATTGAATCTGAAGTTTCAGGTAAAGTAGTTAAGATTTTAGTTGATGATTCTTCTCCAGTAGAATTTGATCAACCTTTATTTTTAGTAGATCCTTCATAACCAATTAAAAATTCCAATCTACAAATCCAAAACCCCAATTATTTGGAATTTGGTGCTTGGAAATTGAATTTTTAAATAAAACGTTATGTTTAAAAAAATATTAGTAGCCAATAGAGGTGAGATAGCACTACGTGTTATTAGAACCTGTAAAGAAATGGGCATTAAAACAGTTGCGGTATACTCAAAAGCAGATGAAGAGAGTTTACATGTAAAGTTTGCCGATGAAGCTGTTTGTATAGGACCTGCTCCAAGTAGTGAGTCTTATTTAAAAATGTCTAATATCATAGCCGCTGCAGAAATTACAAATGCAGATGCTATTCATCCAGGATATGGATTCCTTTCAGAAAACGCAAAGTTTTCAAAAATATGTACAGAACACGGTATTAAATTCATTGGAGCCTCTGCCGAAATGATTGATAAAATGGGAGACAAGGCAAATGCCAAAGCGACCATGAAAGCTGCTGGTGTACCTTGTGTTCCAGGAAGTGAAGGTGTTATTGCGTCTTATGAAGAGTGTGAAAAACTGGCGGAAGAAGTAGGTTATCCTGTAATGCTAAAGGCTTCTGCCGGAGGTGGAGGTAAAGGTATGCGAGGGGTTTTCAAGAAAGAAGATCTTAAAGATGCTTGGGACTCTGCTAGACAAGAAAGTAAAGCAGCTTTTGGAAATGATGATATGTACATGGAAAAGCTTATTGAAGAGCCAAGACATATTGAAATACAAGTTGTAGGCGATTCTACTGGTAAGGCATGTCATTTATCAGAAAGAGATTGTTCTGTGCAACGTCGTCACCAGAAATTAACAGAAGAAGTACCTTCGCCATTCATGACAGATGAACTGCGTCAAAAAATGGGAGAAGCTGCTGTGAGAGCTGCAGAATATATAAAGTATGAAGGCGCTGGAACAGTTGAGTTTTTAGTTGATAAACACAGAAACTTCTACTTCATGGAAATGAATACGCGTATTCAAGTAGAACACCCAATTACGGAGCAAGTAATTGATTTCGATTTAATACGTGAGCAAATATTAGTTGCTGCTGGAGTGCCAATTTCAGGTAAACATTACGAGCCAAAATTACACTCTATAGAATGTAGAATTAACGCTGAAGATCCATTTAACGATTTTAGACCTTCTCCAGGTAAAATTACCGTGCTTCATGCACCAGGAGGCCATGGCGTAAGATTAGACACGCATGTATATGCTGGTTATTCTATTCCACCAAACTATGATTCTATGATTGCTAAGTTGATTACTACGGCGCAAACTAGAGAAGAAGCAATTAACAAGATGAAGCGCGCTTTAGATGAGTTCGTTATAGAAGGGATAAAAACGACTATACCTTTCCACAGACAACTTATGGAGCATCCAGATTATTTAGAAGGTAATTACACTACTAAATTCATGGAAGACTTTAAGATAAA
Source organism: Seonamhaeicola marinus (assembly GCF_008085455.1). NCBI lineage: Bacteria > Pseudomonadati > Bacteroidota > Flavobacteriia > Flavobacteriales > Flavobacteriaceae > Seonamhaeicola > Seonamhaeicola marinus. The sequence continues at coordinate 422,902 of NZ_VSDQ01000679.1, forward strand.
GCAAATATCAGAAGATTAAATATAAAAAAACTCCGAAAGCAATTTCGGAGTTTTTTTATGATTTAGTTTTATTTTGGCTTAGAACAAAAGTGCTAAATTAGTAGCATGAACTTTTCTTATTGGGAAATAAAAACCTGGCTATCGAATATTGATTTCACTATTATTGGTAGCGGTATTGTTGGACTCAATTGTGCTATTCAGTTAAAAGAACGTTTCCCAAAGTCTAATGTTTTAGTGCTTGAAAAGGGTATGCTACCTCAAGGCGCGAGTACTAAAAATGCAGGTTTTGCATGCTTTGGGAGCTTAAGTGAATTAGTTGACGATTTATCAACCCACACCGAACAAGAAGTCATTAATCTTGTTAAGAAGCGAGTGGATGGTTTAAAGCTATTAAGACATACTTTAGGAGATTCAAATATAGATTTTCAACAAAACGGTGGTTACGAATTATTCTTTGAAAGTGACGATTTATTGGAGCAATGTATTGCTGAAAGAGATCGTATAAACAATCTTTTAAGACCTGTTTTTAATTCAGATGTTTTTAATTTAAAGTATAATGAATTTAAAAATATCAATAAGCAATGTTTTTTTAACCCATTTGAGGGACAGATTGATACGGGTAAAATGATGGTTTCATTGTTGCAATTGGCCCAAAAAAAGGGTGTTAAAATCTTGAATAATATTTCTGTGGACTCCTTTTCTGAAGATTTCAATTCAGTTATGATAAAGACCAATAAACTTGACTTTGTAACTTCTAAATTATTAATAACTACCAACGGTTTTGCATCAGAATTAATAAATGAAAAAGTTAGTCCAGCAAGAGCACAAGTTCTAGTTACAAAGCCAATAAAGAATTTAAAAATTAAAGGAACGTTTCATTTAGATAGGGGATACTATTATTTTAGGAATATAGACAATAGGATTTTGTTAGGTGGTGGCAGAAATATGGATATTAAAGGAGAAACAACTACTAAATTTGGTCAGACCCAAGATATTCAAAACAGGCTAGAAGAATTGCTAAAAACTGTTATTTTACCAAATAAGGATTATGAAATAGACCATCGTTGGAGTGGCATAATGGGCGTAGGTAACAAAAAGGAAGCTATTGTGAAGCAATTAGGTAATAATGTGTTTTGTGGTGTAAGACTTGGTGGTATGGGTGTTGCTATTGGAAGTTTAATTGGTAAGGAGTTGGCTAATTTAGTTTAAATGAATTTAAAAGAAGAATTATACAAACAGTGTGACGTCTTTATATCAAACAGATTTGAGACTATTCAAAAGACTATTGAGGAAATCCAGGAATCTCTAACTACAGAAACAAAAAGTACAGCTGGAGATAAGCATGAAACGGGTAGAGCCATGTTGCAATTAGAACGCGAAAAGACGGGTAGTCAATTGGCCGAAATTCAAACTATTAAAACAGTTTTATCTAAGATTGATGTTGGAAAATCTACAAATACTGTAAGTCTTGGAAGCATTGTTTATACCTCTAATCTTAACTATTTTATAGCTATAAGTGCTGGAGAATTAAAGGTAGGAAATGAGACTTTTTATGCTGTTTCCGTTGGTACCCCCATTGGGCAATTGTTAATTGGTAAGGTTATTGATGACGAAATAGTATTTAGAAACCAAAAATTCGTTGTCGAGAAAATTTTGTAGAAGCAATGAAGCCTAGCTATTTTTTATTCCTCTTTGTTTTGAATCTGAATTTACTAGTAGCTCAAAGCAGTGTTATTCCCATTAAAATAGAAACCCAAGAAAGGTATATTCTATACAAAGCGTCGGGGTATGACGAAATGATACAGAAGATAAAAGACATGGATTATTGGGATAAAAGAAAGATTAGTGAATCTTATACAAAGGCAGTTTGGCGATCTGAGAACGGTTTTAACACAGCATTTTATAAATCTGTTTTATCCAAAGAAAATTACGACTACTTAAAGAAAAATAGAAGTAGAAAAACTCTGTTTTATATCTATTATGTTATTGATCATACGGGAGATAAAACTTATTCTGTTGCTTTGAAATTTCCAAAGAATTTAATTGAACTTTCAGAAAAGGAAGTACAAGCCATATTATCTGAAGCAATGGAGCATACTTTTAAATATGAAAAGAGACCAAAAGTGGATAACTTTTTTTTTAAGGTGGGTTATGCCTTAGCTATTTAGTCACCTTTAAATAAACTTCGGTATCATTAGTCAATTCCGACTGGTGCTCAAACAACACAACTTCTCCATCCAAATCAGCTTCAATTAAATAATGGTTTCCGTTATAATAAGAACGTTTTATGGTTGCTTTTAAATCAGACTGATCAACTATTTTAATTTGATGCGCGTATACATAACCATAGTCCTTAATAATGTTAAACTCTCCAAAAAATGAAGCTATAAGAGGCGTTTGAGGATTGTTATAGAGACTTTTGGGCGTATCACTTGCTATAATTTTGTTATGATCTAAAACGATCATTTTATCAGCAAATGAGAGTACATCATTTTTATCATGAGTAGCCACAATACATGCAATGTTTTTTTCTTTAAGGTATTTAAAAAGATTCCGCCTTAAAGACTGCTTTTTAAAATTATCAATATGACTAAATGGTTCGTCTAATAAGATAATTTCTGGTTGTTTTGCAATAGCTCTTGCAAGGGCAACACGTTGTTTTTGCCCGCCACTTAACAGTTTTACTTTGGTCTTTGCCAAATGCGTTAATTCTACAACTTTTAGGAGTTCATTAACGCGCTCTTGTTTTTCTTCGGGATAAAAATTTGATAGAAATTCACCAATATTTTCTGCTACAGTGGTATATGGCATTAGATCAAATTCTTGTGCTACATACTTCATAAAGTCATAGCCCACAACAAGATTAAAAGCAGGTCCTAAAATTTGGGTGTCCTTCCAGAAGATGCTCCCTTTATTTAAATCATACTCCCCATAAAGCACTTTTAGGAGTGTGCTTTTACCCGATCCGCTTTCTCCAATGATAGATAGATGTTCACCAGCTTTTACAGAAAAGCTGATGTCTTTTACAACAATGTCCTTGCCGTAGCCAAACGATATGTCTTTTACCTGTAGCATCTTTTTTGTAAAGTTGTAAAAGTAGCAATAATTTAAGTGTTATTTGTAGATGCTTCACTATCGTTCTGCATGACATTGTGTTGTCATTCAGAAGGAGTAACCACTGAAGCATCTTTTATATTTATAGATTTCTTCGCTACGCTCTAAATGGCAAAAAAAAGACCAGCAAGGTTTTAAAACCTTGCTGGTCTGAAGAAATTATGAATTTAATTTACCCTTTTATGTCTTCCTGTGTTTTACTAGGCAGAACTTCATATCCCATGTTATAAAGTGTAAACCCGAAAATATCAGCATATTGTTCAATTACCTTACTAACAGGTGTTCCGGCACCATGTCCGGCATCTGTTTCAATTCTAATTAAAGTAGGGTTAGAACCCATTTGTTTACGCTGCAATTCCGCAGCAAATTTAAAACTATGGGCCGGCACAACGCGATCATCATGGTCTCCGGTAGTTACCATAGTTGCAGGATACTCAGTGCCTATTTTAACATTATGTACAGGAGAATAAGCTTTTAAGTATTCAAACATTTCTTTATTATCTTCTGCAGTACCATAGTCGTATGCCCACCCTGCACCAGCAGTGAACGTATGGTATCGTAACATATCTAAAACACCAACAGCAGGCAAGGCTACTTTTGCTAAATCGGGTCTTTGAGTCATCGTTGCTCCAACCAAAAGACCTCCATTAGAGCCTCCACGAATTGCTAGGTAGTCTGAAGAGGTATAGTTGTTTTCAATTAAGTACTCTCCAGCGGCAATAAAATCGTCAAACACATTTTGCTTTTGCAATTTGGTACCAGCATCATGCCATTTTTTACCATATTCACCACCACCTCTTAGATTAGGAACAGCGTAAATACCACCTTGCTCCATCCAGACTGCCATACCAATGCTAAACGACGGATTTAAGCTTATATTGAAACCACCATAACCGTAAAGAATGGTTGGATTTTTTCCGTTAAGCTCAAGCCCTTTTTTATGAGTGATAATCATTGGCACTTTTGTACCATCTTTAGAAGTGTAGAATACTTGATTACTTTCATAACTATCACTATCAAATTCTGTAGATGGTTTCCAATGCAGTTTTGTTTCACCTGTTTCTAAATTTAAAGTGTAAACGCTAGAGGGTGTACTGTAATTTGTGAAAGAGAAATAATCTATGTTTTCATCTTTTTTACTACCAAAACCACCTGCATTACCAACCCCAGGAAGTTTAATATCTCTAATTAAATTACCATCATAATCAAATTGTTTTACCTTAGAAATAGCATCGACCATATATTCGGCTATGAAGTATTTCCCAGAGGTAGAAGGTAAAAGAACATTATCTGTTTCTGGAATAACATCTACCCAGTTTTCTGGGGTAGGATTAGAAACATCAACTTTTACAATACGTTTATTAGGAGCATTAAGATTAGTAACTAAATACAAGGTACTACCAACATTGTCTATAACGTATGTAGTAGTCTTAGTATCATCTAGAACTGTGACTAAGGGACTATTTTCAATAGATAAATCTTTTACATAAAGTTTATTTCCAGTTGTAGAAATGCGAGGTGATATTACGAGATATTTGTCATCTTCAGTAACAAGACCATAGATATAGCGATGCTTTTCTTCTGGAGTTCCACCATATACCAGTACATCACTTTTTTGAGGTGTACCTAATTTGTGATAGTATATTTTATGTTGATCTGTTTTAGCAGATAACTCACTACCTTTTGGTTTATCATAACTAGAATAGTAGAAACCTTCATTTTTATACCAAGAGATTTGAGAAAACTTTATGTCTACCAAAGTGTCTTCTATGATTTCTCTAGTTTCGGCGTTCATGATGATTATCTTTCTCCAATCACTTCCGCCTTCTGAAATAGAATACGCTACGATACTTCCATCTTTAGAGAAGCTTACACCTCCAAGAGAAACGGTACCATCTTTAGAAAATGTATTAGGGTCTAAAAAAACATCTTCAGAACCATCTTCTTTTGTTTTATAAAGGACACTTTGATTCTGTAAGCCGTCGTTTTTATAGAAGTAAGTAGACTTGCCCTCTTTAAATGGAGCGCCAACCTTCTCATAATTCCATAGTTTTTCAAGACGATCTTTTAGATCTTTTCTAAACGGAATGCTATCTAGGTAACCAAAAGTAACTTCGTTTTGCGACTTTACCCAAGCAGCGGTCTCCTCACTCATATCGTCCTCTAACCAGCGGTAAGGATCTTTTACATCAACACCAAAATACGTGTCTACGGTATCTACGGTCTTAGTTTTAGGGTAATTCACTTCAATAATAGTTTTTTCTTGGCTTTTTTTACAACTTACAATAGTAATAAAAAGTAATAATAGAAGAGTTATATTTTTCATGTTTAAAAAATTGATTTCACAAAAATAATTGCTAAAAACATGTAATCCTATTTATATTATGTTAATGTTTTAAGTTTTAATCATAAAAATTGTAATTAAAAATAATATAAATAGCACTTTTTGTAAGTTTAAATGTAAGGGATTTGTACATGTGATAGGAAAATTTTAGCTTCCCTAATAGTGTTTGTTGAATTCAAAAAAAACAACGTTTTTTGTTACAGACCAGACTAAACATTGTTTGAAATAATAGAATAGATAATTTTTCATTTTCTTAATGCGTGCCTCATGATATTAAAAATAAACACTACATATTTTTTCTTTTTCATTTTAGTTTCGTGCGCTGTTGTGAAATTGAGTTGGGCGCAACAGCCAAAAGACCGCCCAAACGTTGTAGTAATACTTGCGGATGATTTAGGATATGGTGATGTGTCGGCATACAATAAAAACGCCGCTTTCTCTACTAGAAATATTGATAATTTAGCTCAAGAAGGAATGCTGTTTGTAGATGGACATACTAGCGCGTCTATTTGCACACCTACTCGATATGGGCTTCTAACCGGTAGGTATAATTGGAGGTCTAGACTCAAAAGACATGGTTTTAAAGGAGATTCTAAACCTCTAATAGAAAAAAATAGAACGACTCTTGCTAATCTTTTCAAAAATAACGGTTACCAAACCGCTATGATAGGAAAATGGCATTTGGGCTGGGATTGGCATTTTAAGAATACTGTGGAGATTGATTTTAGTAGGCCTATTAAAAATGGTCCGTTAGATTGTGGTTTTGATTATTTCTTCGGGCTTGGAGCATCGTTGTCTTCACCACCTTTTGTTTACGTAGAAAATAATCTTCCTACGTCTGTACCTCAGAAAACATCTGTAAACTATGATGAAAAAGCTTTTTGGAGAAAAGGGCCTGTAGGACCTGATTTTAAACATGCTGAAGTTTTAGAGAACTTAATGCAACGTTCTGTAGATTATATTAATAAGGCATCTAAAAAAGAAGATCCATTCTTTTTATATTGTGCGTTGACTGCACCTCATGCGCCTATAATTCCAACAACAGAATTTATTGGTAAAAGTAATACTAATGCTTACGGTGATTTTGTATTAATGGTAGACCACGTAGTTGGGCAAATTATGAATTCTATAAAGAGAAGTGAAGCTTATGAAAATACGCTTGTTATTTTTATTAGTGATAATGGCCAATCTCCAAGAGCAGATTTTGATGGTAAGGAATTATCTAAAGCTGGTCATAATGGAAGTTACATTTATAGAGGAATGAAGTTTGATATATTTGAAGGTGGGCATCGTGTGCCATTTATTATGAGTTGGCCAAAAAAGGTTAAAAAAGGAAGTGTTTCAGAAGAAACTGTTTCAACTGTTGATATTATGGCAACGGTGGCGAACATATTAAACGATAAACTTCTGGATAACTCAGGTGAGGATAGCTATAGTATGCTACCAGTAATTTTAGGAGAAGACTATAAAACCCCTTTAAGAGAAGCAACTGTTTTTCATTCTAGTGATGGGAGGTTTGCCATAAGACAAGGGGATTGGAAGTTGATTTTATGGGGAGGTTCCGGAGGATGGAGTTATCCAAAAACCGAAAAAGAACTTAAAGGGTTACCAAAGTTTCAATTATATAATTTGAAGGAGGACCCGGGAGAACAAACCAATCTCTACTCGAAATACCCAGATAAAGTTAATGACTTGAAAGCACTGTTAAAGACTTATGTGTTAAATGGGAGAAGTACGCCTGGAGTTTCGCAAAAAAATACTGGGCCAGAATATTGGGATGAGTTGAGCTGGATGAATTATTAAATTTTAATAGATAAAGTTATTGGACCAGTAGGATCTAAATTGGTACTAAAAAAGGCTTTGATTTTTTAATCAAAGCCTTTTCCAATTTATATAATATTGTATTGTAATTACACTAAATTGTTTTCAACAAGATACTCTGCTATTTGAATGGTGTTCGTAGCAGCACCTTTACGTAAGTTATCGGCAACAATCCACATATTTAATGTGTTTGGTTGAGTTTCGTCTCTACGAATACGACCAACAAAAACTTCATCTTTATCATGTGCATAAATTGGCATTGGATAAGAGTTGTTTTCTAAATCGTCTTGAACCACAACCCCTGGAGTTTCGCTAAGTATTTGACGTACTTCAGCCAAGTCAAAATCATTTTCAAATTCAACGTTTACAGATTCACTATGCCCGCCAGCAGTTGGAATTCTAACAGCTGTAGCCGATACAGAAAATGTCTTATCGTTCATGATTTTTTGCGGTTCTCTAGCTAATTTCATTTCCTCTTTAGTGTATCCATTTTCTAAAAACACATCACAATGTGGTAATGCGTTTCTACCAATAGGATAAGGATATGCCATTTCACCTTCTATACCAGCAATTTCGTTTTCTAATTGTTGTACAGCTTTAACACCAGTTCCAGAAACAGATTGGTATGTAGAAACAACAACACGTTTCATTTTATATTTATCGTGTAACGGGTTTAAAGCCATTACTAGCTGAATAGTTGAACAGTTAGGGTTAGCGATAATTTTATCCTCAGCCGTTAACTCATTAGCGTTAATTTCTGGAACAACTAATTTTTTAGTCGGATCCATTCTCCAAGCAGAAGAGTTATCAACCACAGTTGTGCCAACTTCAGCAAATTTAGGAGCCCATTCTAAAGAGGTGCCACCACCTGCAGAAAATAAGGCAATGTCTGGTTTCATAGACACAGCGGTTTCTAAACCAACAACGGTGTAATCATTTCCTTTGTAAGGCAATTTTTTACCTACTGAGCGTTCTGACGCTACAGGAATCAATTCAGTTATTGGAAAATTACGTTCTGCAAGAACTTTTAACATCACTTCGCCTACCATTCCAGTGGCTCCAACTACAGCTACTTTCATTTTATAAATTTTTTACATTTCAACTTTGAGCGAACAAAATTAGGCATTAATTATAGGTTTAAACTAAAAAAAAGACCTCAAATTTTTGAAAATGAGGTCTTTTTAACAACAAATAACAGAGTGTTATTTATTTAACATTTAGTTATTTTTTGAGTAAATCTCTAATTTCAGCAAGTAATTCTTCTTGACTTGGTCCTGCTGGTTCTTCTGGAGCTGGCTCTTCTTCTTTCTTCTTCATTTTATTAATACCTTTTACCATCATAAACATTACAAAAGCAACAATAATAAAGTCTATTACATGAGTTAAAAACGTACCATACTCTAAATAAACAGCTTCTGTTGTAACTTCTCCAGCTGCATTAGTCACAGCTTCTTTTAATTCAATTTTTAAAGATTTGAAATCAGCATTAAATATTAAACCAATTAAAGGCGAAACAATGCCTCCTGTAAAAGACGTAACCACTTGTTTAAAAGCAGCACCCATTACAAAACCAACTGCAATGTCTACAAGGTTACCCTTCATTGCAAATTCTTTAAATTCTTTAAGCATAATATGAAATTATAAGGTTAGTATTATTATGACCAATATAGGTAAAAAAGTCACATTTTAAAAAAGTAAAACCTTAAAATACTATATGAATTCTCTCTTAACTCTCTGAGAAACAGAGGTTATAAGCTCATAAGAAATAGTATTTGCTTTTGAGGCTAATGCTTCGGCAGTGGTGTTGTCATTAAAAATTATAACTTCATCACCCTCTTTACAATCAATATCGGTAATGTTTACCATAATCATGTCCATGCAAACATTGCCAATAATAGGTGCCTCTTTTCCGTTAATGATAACATAGCCTTTTCCGTTGCCATATTGTCTTCCAATTCCATCGGCATGACCTATTGGCAAAGTTGCAGTTTTATAGAACCCATCACTTATAAAAGCTCTGTTATAGCCAACAGATTCGCCTTTTTCAATCTTATGAATCTGTGAAATAATGGTTTTTAGCACTGCAATTGGTTTTAGATGTTTGTTCTCTTTATCTGAATTACCAAAACCATACAAACCTATGCCGCTTCTTACCATATTAAAGTGAGCTTCGGGGTAATTTAAAATACCAGAGGTGTTACAAATATGTAACATGGGTTTATAGCCAATGGCATTAATAAAATTTTCGGCTATGGTTTTAAAAGATTTAATTTGACTATCGGTAAATTCTTTTTCGTTTAAATCTTCACTTGCTGCTAAATGCGAAAACAAAGAGACTACTTTTACAGCATTTGTAGCTTTCAATTTGGAGACAACATAGTCTACATCATTTTCCCAGAACCCTAATCGGTTTAAACCTGTATTGAATTTTACATGTACCGGATAGTCTTTTTGATTTTCGGCAGAAGCCATTTCAATAAACTCATTTAAAACCTTGGCATTATATAAATTTGGCTCTAAGCAATTTTCAATAATAGTTTTAAAATTCGATGGAATAGGGTGCAATACCAGAATTGGAGCAGTAATTCCTGCTTTGCGCAATTCTACGCCTTCACTCGCATAAGCTACTGCAAAGTAATCGGTATTTAAATCTTGCAAGTATTTTGCAATTTCTACGGCATCACTGCCATAACCAAAGGCCTTAACAACAGCCATAAATTTGGTGTTGTCCTTAAGTTTTGATCTTAAATGCGTGTAATTGTGTTTTAGCGCTTTTAAATCTATTTGTAGTACGGTTTCTTCCGCTTTAGGCATTCTTATCTTTAGATTTTGGAGAGACTTCTTGAGCATCATTAACATTCATCTTCTTTACCTTTTCACGCAGCATGGCTTTATAAAATGCGGCTCTACTTAAAGGCTCATATTCATCAACTTCACCCAAAAGCACTAGACTTTCATCTTTCGCTTTTCTGTAACTGTATTGCGCCAAGTTTCCTGTACGCGTACATACAGCATGCACTTTGGTAACATATTCTGCGGTAGCCATTAGATTAGGCATTGGTCCAAACGGATTACCTTTAAAATCCATATCTAATCCAGCTACAATTACTCTAATGCCTTTGTTAGCAAGATCATTGCAAACACGTACTATTTCATCGTCAAAGAACTGAGCTTCATCTATACCAACAACATCGCAACCATCGGCTAAAATTGGAATATTTGCAGCAGCGGGAACAGGCGTAGATCTAATCTCATTAGCATCATGAGATACTACCATATCTTCATCATACCTTACATCAATAGCTGGTTTAAAAATTTCAACTTTTTGTCTGGCAAATTGGGCGCGTTTTAACCTACGAATCAGTTCTTCGGTTTTACCAGAAAACATAGATCCGCATATAACTTCAATCCAACCAAATTGTTCTTTATGATTTACAGTATTTTCAAGAAACATTTTGTAATTTTAACATTGAACTTGTTTTAACTTTTATCTTGAAGCAAAAATTAGCCATTTTGTAGTTAGTTAAAGGCTTTTTTGAGTTTCATAGCAGTGCTAAGGAACGAAAAAAAGACAAAAAAATGATGCAAAAGGGCAATTTTTAGCCAATAATTAAAGTTTAAATTAGTTCATTAAACGAATGAGTTTTTCGTTTGTATAAAGGTGGCGTAAATTTTTTAAATAACAAAAACCTGAGGTAGATTAAACCATAAAAATTTAAAATTGATGAAGAAGAAGTTAGAATCTGAGTTAGTAAGTATAGCCCACAGAATTTTAAAACTAAAAGGGAAAGAAGATGTTATAAAAATGCATGCTGAGGTTTCTGCACTATATGAGGCTTTATCAGTTTTAAAATTTGCCCATGAAAATTTTGAAGATGACATTCCTGTAATAGGAAATAACTCGTCTTTTTTTGGAATGCTAGATACGGCTTTTAATAATAAAGTGAGTGATAATATAGAAGTAGAAGATAAGATTTATATTAATCTAGATGATGTGGAAGACGAGGCAATTATGGAGCGTGGTATTTCTACAATAAAAGATATGGTGGCGCACATGCCTGAGGAAACACCTAGGGTAGAAGCCGTTTTTGAAGAAGCAATTCCAGAAGAGATTGCTGAAAGGGATGATTTTGAGAAGATAACCGAAGGTTTTAAGGATATGCCAGTTTTTGAGCCTGCTCCGGCATCGCAAAATGGTGTTGGCAATGAGAAAAAATCTTTAAATGATAAATTAAAAAGTGGCGGACTTAAAATAGGACTTAACGACAAACTAGCATTTATTAAACATTTGTTTGATGGCAAGCCTGAAGATTACGATCGTGTAATCTCGCAAATAAATACCGCTGTTTCTTTAGCAGATGCTAAGCGTTTTATAAATGATATTGTAAAGCCAGATTACCAAGATTGGGTTGGCAAGGAAGAATTTGAAGAACGTTTCTTAGAAATTATAGAGGCTAAATTTCAATAATATTTTGAGTTTGTATTTGTTAACTTTAATAACATTTCAAGGAGTTTAATGTAATATCTTTGTCATGCTGAACTGGTTTCAGCATCTCTTTAAGGGATTGTAATCAATATCAGATGAGTAAACTCTACATAGTCCCAACACCTATTGGGAATTTAAAAGACATAACCTTAAGAGCTATTGAGGTTCTAAAAGAAGCCGATTTAATTTTAGCCGAAGACACTCGAACTTCAGGTAAACTACTTAAGCATTTTGAAATTAGTACACCAATGCAATCGCATCATATGCATAATGAGCATAAAACGGTTGATGGCATTATTCAGAAGTTAAAAGCAGGAACCACCATTGCCTTAGTAAGTGATGCCGGAACTCCTGCAATTTCAGATCCAGGGTTTCTATTGTCTAGAGCATGCATTGAGCATCATATAGAAGTAGACTGCTTGCCTGGAGCAACCGCTTTTGTTCCTGCCTTGGTAAATTCTGGCTTACCAAATGACAAATTTGTATTCGAGGGATTTTTACCCGTAAAGAAAGGTCGCCAAACCCGACTTTTATTACTAGCTGAAGAAACCCGAACTATGATATTTTACGAAAGTCCGCATAAACTAGTAAAAACCTTAGGGCATTTTTGCGAGTATTTTGGGGAAGATAGGCAGGTATCTGTTTCTCGTGAGCTCACTAAACTATTTGAAGAAACGGTGCGCGGAACTGCTAAAGAGGTTTTAGAACATTACACTATTAAACCTCCAAAAGGAGAGATAGTTATTGTTGTTGGTGGGAAAAGTAAATAATAATTTTGAAAAACTGAACTGGCTAGTTCTGAATTTATTTCATTAATTCAGTTTCTAGTAATATACAATTATATTAAATGAACATACAAGAATTTAAAAACAAGCTTAAGAATAATCCAGAGAATATAGACTTTTCTGAAACTATGGCAGTGGTAGAATCAAATTACGAATTTACGCCCACTGCATTTAAAAATGGTAGTTTAGAAAATGCTGAAGGACAAAATTCTGGCTCTTGTAAACTCTTTGCCTTTGCAAAAGCTATAGAGTTAAACCAAGAAGAAACTTTAGCTTGTTTCGGACAGTATTATTTCGATGACGTTTTAAAAGACCCAAACGGAACGGGGCACCAAAACATTAGAAACTTTATGAATACTGGTTTTGAAGGGCTGTCTTTTGATGGGGAGCCTTTAAAAAAGAAATAGATTGTTATTAAGACGTTGAGACAAGAGTCGAGACGGAAGAATCTAAATGGAAGGAGATTCTTCACTGCGTTCAGAATGACAAAAAAAATATGAAACAACTCCTGCACGACATAGCACAATGCACTATCTGCAAAGAACATTTAGTGTTAGGACCAAGACCTGTTGTTTCTGCACATCCAGATTCTAAAATTGTAATTATAGGTCAAGCACCAGGAACTAAAGTACATACCTCTGGTATACCCTGGGATGATGCCAGTGGCAAACAACTTAGAAAATGGTTGGGAGTTTCTAATGAAACGTTTTATGATGAGACCAAATTTGCCATCATTCCTATGGGGTTTTGTTATCCAGGAAAAGGAAAAACAGGCGATTTACCACCAAGGCCAGAGTGTGCACCCCAATGGCATAAACCATTATTTGATGAGTTAAAAAACGTAGAGCTCGTTATTTTAATAGGCATGTACGCTCAGAAGTATTATTTAGGAAAAGCTGCAAAAAAAACTTTAACGGAAACTGTAGATAATTTTCAAGACTATTTACCTAAGTTTTTGCCATTACCACATCCTTCGCCACGTAATAGATTTTGGTTGACTAAGAATCCTTGGTTTGAGGTTGAGGTGTTGCCCGAGTTGAGGAGGCGGATAAGTATAGTTATTTAAGAAATTCTAAATCGTTTTGAGTTAAAAAATCGACAATTTCATTAATGCTTTCAAAAGATGTAATTGAAGTTCTGTAACTCTCATTTTTTTCTTTTGAAGCATATGGACTTTTGGATCTCAATAAAGATTTAATATGATCTAAATCTTCTCCTTTGCGCCTTAACAACCAATGAGACACTAATTCTCCATCATTTAAATAACTTTTGTTGTGATATAACCCATCTTTATTCCAGCCAACTACATGACCAGAAACTTTTTGAGGTATAACAACATCTAATAATTTATAGTTTTCTGCGTCACTTTTTAAAATATAAACAGAACGGTTATTATCTACCGCAAACAATGGATAATTAGGGCTTGATATTTCTCTGTAAATTAACCCTACATTTAAAAATTCATTCTCTTGAATTTCTTCTATAAGATTAAAGGGAGTGGTTGAGAAATAGTTGAGGATATCAGTTTTATCAAAAACTATTTTATTTTGTTTCCATCTAGATGAAAGTTCAGTTTTGGTAATGTTATTTAAGTATATGCTATTAACAACTTCTAAAATCTCATTGAAAGTAATCTCATTATTACAATTAATATTTATTGATGATAATTCATGTCCATGAATTAGTACTTCAAACTCTTGCATAGACCAGCAATGCCCAATTAAATCAAAAAGTATTCCATTTTTATCAGCTAACAAATAGCCTACTCCCAATCTTCCTGGTCTCTGTTTTTGAGACATCCATAATAAATTCTTATCACACCAGTCAAATGCATAACAATATTTGTGTTCTATAATAGTTTTTGGGTCAACAACATATTCTTTATCATCACTATCACTAAAGGGTTTTAACGACTTTAAAAAAGAATTAGCTCTTTGAATTATTAGCTCGATATTTGGGTACATACAAAGAGAAGAGATTTATTAAACATGCTTCCCTTTCTCCCAACCATGTTTCCCTAAATATTGCTCGCCACTTTCAACCGCACCATCTTCAATACTAGTTCCCATGGAATCGTTCCAACGGTTTAGGTATCCAAATAAAGAAATAACACCTAGCATTTCAACAATTTCGCCTTCATCCCAATGTTCGTATAAACGTTTTTTAATGTCTTCGTCTACGGCATTTGGTACTTGTGAAGCTGCCAAACTAAAATCTAATGCGGCACGTTCAGCATCACTAAAAGCAGGGTGCGTTCTGTATTCCCAAATATTATCTAGTTGCTCCTGCTCTGCACCGTAACGTTCTGCGGCTCTAATAGCATGTGCCTGACAATATCGGCATCCGGTAGAGTTACTGCTAACCCAGGCAATCATACGTTTTAAAGCAGAAGTTACTCTACCCTCATTAGCCATTACCGCTTTATTTAAATTAATAAAGGCTTTACTAATAGCAGGCCTACGTTGCATTGTTAATACAGAATTAGGGCAAAACCCTAGTGTTTCATTAAAGAATTCTGCTAATTCTTTGGTTTCCAAATCATGATCGGCAGATAAAGGTGTTACTAAAGGCATATGTAATTTTTATATAGTATTTTTGACTACTACAAGTAACAAAAATTTTATAGAATATGGCAAATCATATCACAACAAAGTGGTTAGGTAATATGAAGTTTGAAAGTACTAATCCCTCAGGACATAACTTGTTTATTGATGCAGGACCAGAGAACGGAGGTAACAGCGAAGGATACCGTCCAAAAGCGTTAATGTTGTCAGGTCTAGCAGGTTGTTCTGGGTTAGATGTAGCTGCTTTGATAAAAAAGATGAAGCTAGATGTTGACGATTTTTCTATTGATATTGATGCAAATCTTACAGAAGAACACCCAAAATATTATGATAAGGTAACTATGACGTTTAACTTTTATGGCAGCGATTTAAATGAAAAAAAATTACAACGCGCTGTAGACCTTTCTATAGAAAAATATTGTGGTGTTATGGAAATGTTTCGTCAGTTTGCAGAAGTAAACGTTGAGACCGTCTTCCATAAGAAAAGTGCCTAATGCCAGATAGTGTCTAAAGTTGTAAGTGCCTAAAGTATTTGAAGTTTTAACTTAAGGCATTTTAAGTACTTTTTAATTTTAGTGCACTTATCTACTAATTTAAAACTTATTAAATGCGTTGGACGCTTAAGCCTAAACCAGAATTATCAAAAGTTAAACACTTACAAGAGTCTTTACAAGTAAGTGAGCCCATTGCTGCCTTGTTGGTACAACGCGGTATTGAGACCTATGAGGACGCTAAAGATTTTTTTAGACCAAGTTTAAGCCATTTGCATAACCCATATCTCATGAAAGATATGGATAAAGCAGTTGCAAGAATAGAACTTGCTATTGCAAATAATGAAAACATTTTGGTTTATGGCGATTATGATGTAGATGGTACTACAGCAGTGGCTTTAATGTCTACCTATTTAAAAACCAAGCACGAGTTAGTTTATACCTATGTACCCAATAGATATGACGAAGGTTATGGCGTGTCTTATAAAGGCATCAACTTTGCTTTAGAAAATGATTTTACTTTAATTATTGCTTTAGACTGTGGTATAAAAGCCATTGAAAAAGTGGCATATGCAAAAGAACAAGGTATCGATTTTATTATTTGTGATCACCACAGGCCTGGAAGTGAAATTCCCGATGCGGTTGCGGTTTTAGATCCTAAGCGTTCAGACTGTGAGTATCCTTATAAAGAATTATGTGGTTGCGGTGTTGGTTTTAAATTAATTCAGGCACTTGCTGAAAAAGACGGATTAACCACAGAAGATTTACTACCCTATTTAGATTTGGTAGCCACAGCCATTGGAGCCGATATTGTACCCATTACCGAAGAGAACAGAGTGCTAGCTTATTACGGTTTGCAAGTCATAAATGCAAACCCCAGACCTGGATTTAAGGCTATTTTAGATCAGTTAAAAAAATCAGAGTTAACAATTACAGATGTTGTATTTACCATAGCGCCAAGAATTAATGCCGCAGGAAGAATGAAACATGGTAATTATGCAGTGGGTCTTCTTGCTGAAGATGACTACGACATGGCAATAGAAAGAGCTAAAGATATTGAAGCTTATAATCATGATAGAAAAGAAACAGATAAACAAGTTACAGCAGAAGCTTTACAACAAATTGAAGAACAAAAAGAACAGGAACGCTTTACTACTGTTGTTTACCATGAAACTTGGCATAAAGGTGTTATTGGTATTGTGGCTTCTAGACTAACAGAAACCTATTATAGGCCTACTTTAGTCTTCACTAAAAGCGGCGATAAATTGGCTGCTTCGGCAAGATCTGTAAAGGGATTTGATGTATATAATGCACTGGAAGCATGTAAAGAACATCTTGAGCAGTTTGGAGGACATAAATATGCAGCGGGTTTAACTTTAAAGCCTGAGAATTATGAGGCGTTTAAACAAGCTTTTGAAGATGTGGTTGCTAAAACTATTGATAAAAATTTGTTAACGCCTGAAGTGCTTGTAGATTCCACTATTGCTTTAAGTGAAGTAACTCCTAAATTTTACAGAATTTTGAAACAATTAGCGCCTTTTGGCCCTAGTAATATGACACCAGTTTTCATGACTGAAAATTTAGTTGATACTGGATTTGGAAAATGTGTGGGTGAAGATAAAACGCATTTAAGGTTAACGGCTTCGCAAACAGATGCAAATCCAATTGTTTGTATTGGTTTTAGTATGGGCGATAAATACGAACTCATTAAAGATAATAAGCCATTTAAGGCCGTCTATTCTATAGATGAAAATGAATGGCAAGGAAACGTCTCGCTACAGTTGAGGTTAAGAGATATAAAGGCATAAAACAGGCTTATTTTAGATTTTATCAAAAAACTAAAATAGTGTGCTTGCTTATTTTAAATTTGAAGAGAATTTTAAAACAACATGAATCTCGGATAAGAAAATTTATGTCAGTTTGAGTGATTTTTGCAAAAAATTGTATCGAAAACAAATAAATTTTAGGCTTTAAAGAGCTTCTCGATACAAAATTCTTCCAGAATTTCACTCGAAGTGACATATTCAAGATTTATGTTTAACTAGGAAATAAACTAACCAATAAGATACCTGTTTTCACAGGAAGTTGATTATGACTAATAATGACCCATATGCTGCACTCCGGATAAAAGAATTTAATATTTTCTTATTACTAAGATTTGCTCTTGTTTTTGGATGGTCAATGCAGTTTGTGGTTATTGAATGGCATGTCTATGCACTTACAAATGACGAATTAAGTTTAGGTATTATTGGAGCTTGCGAGTTTATTCCAGCTTTTTTTATGGCGCCATTTGCGGGACACATTGTAGACAAAAAAGAAAAGAGGAATCTCTTTGCTTTAATCATTGCTTTGTTTTCCTTGATTAGTTTTGGAATATTTTGGCTAACCTCTGAAGCCATAGAATCCTCCTGGAGTACAGATAGTATTGTAATAGGTATTTATTGTCTTGTTTTCTTTGGAGGTATCTTAAGAGCTTTTTTCGGACCAACAATATTTTCTTTAATAGCTTTATTGGTTCCTAAAAGTATTTATCCAAATGCCGCAACTTGGAGCAGTAGCACTTGGAAAGGTGCTTCTGTAACAGGAGCCTTAGTAGGAGGGTTTTTAATTGCCTGGATTGGTGTGCATCAGACCTTAGGTATCATATTTTTACTTGTAATTCTTGCGTTGTTGTTGGTGTTTTTAATTAAAAAGAAACCAGTCTTAAATACCAAAACAAACGAATCTGTAAAAGAGAGTTTAAAAGTAGGACTTCTCTTTGTGTTTAGTGATAAAGTAATATTAGGAGCTTTAACTTTAGATATGATTGCCGTATTATTTGGTGGTGCGGTTGCTATTTTTGCAGTTTTTGCTACAGATGTTTTAGATGCTGGTTCAAAAGGCTTAGGCATATTAAATGCTTCCCTTTCTTTAGGAAGTATTCTAACAATGTTGGCTACAACGTATTTGCCAATTACTAAAAATACAGGAAAGAAACTGCTTGTTGCAGTCTTCGGATTTGGTCTAGCCATGATAGTTTTTGGTGGTTCTAAATTGTTTTGGTTAAGTATAACGGCACTATTTATTGCTGGAATATTTGATGGTGTTTCTATGGTGATAAGACAAACAATTCTTCAATTAAAAACACCAGATGAGATGCGCGGAAGAGTTGGTGCAGTAAATTCAATGTTTGTAGGTTCTTCAAACGAATTAGGAGCTCTAGAAAGCGGAATAGCTGCTAAAATATTTGGTGCTCCGTTAGCAGTTATGTTGGGTGGATGCGCTACACTTATTACAGTAATAACAATGGGATTTAAAAACCCTGCGCTTAGAAATTTAGATTTAACAGAGGATATTGTGGGGCATGAAGTGAAAGAAGAAGAAGCTTAATTCTTTTTAGTTTTCTTCAATGTTATTAAAACTGCTCCATTGGCACCACGACTGCCATATATAGCGGTGGAAGCCTTTTCTTTTAAAATATCAACTGATTTAATTTTCGAAGGGTGAATATTAGCAATGACCTGAGAACTTACAGGTCTCCCATCTAGCACAAATAAAAGAGATTTGTTCTTTTTTAAGAAATCTAAAAAGGGCTTATTCGTTTGGATAAGGACAACTCCGTTTTTTGCGGCATTTCCATATTTTAAAGCCTTTTCATCATCTGCTTTTAAAAATTTTAATCCTACAAGCTGTTTGAAGGGTATAGAATCAATGGTTTTTTTGTTAGCAATTTTGTCATCTACTACCATCAGCGCTTTATCAATATTTATGGCCATTCCTGGTCTATTTTTATGCGTTTTTAGAAAAGCGTAAATCGAGGTCTTAGAATTTGCTTTAAAAACTTTACTTGCTTTCCAATTTTTATAAGTCTTGATTAGGATTGCACCATATCTGCCTTTTTTACCGTACTTAATTTCGGCTTCTTTAGAACGTATAACTTCAACCGAGTCTATTGCTACGCAGTCTAAACCTAAGACATATTTTTCTACAACTTCATTACCATTAATAAAATATAATGGCTTTTTCCCTTCTTTTGTTCCAATAAGGTTTAATTTTTCTTTGGAAGGTTTTATAACACACTGTTCTATATCTTGAGCGTAACTTTGATAATTAGAAACAAAAACGAATAGAATTACAATACTTAAATGTCTTAGGTAATTCGTATTAAAAAGATTTATCATTTAAAACTTTTTATTTTTTATAGTTCTTCAATTCTAAGCGTTCTCCATCAAAAACACCATAGGTGTAATACTGAATCCAGTCACCAAGATTAACATATTTTGAGTTGCTGTTAAGTTCAATTTCCATTGGTAAATGTCTATGACCAAAAATAAAGTAATCTCTATGTTCTTGTTCTAATTTACGCTTGCAATATTGTACTAACCACTCATTATCTTCTCCTAAAAACTTGGCATCTTCATCACCAGAAATAAGTTTGTTTTTAACAGATAAATGTTGGGCTAATCTTACCCCTAAATCTGGATGTAACCAACGAAATAACCATTTGCATACTGGGTTGGTAAACACCTTTTTCATGCGTTTATAACCTTTGTCTCCTGGACCCAATCCGTCGCCATGACCCAAGAAAAAAGTTGTATTGTTAAACGTGAATTCCTTCGGTTTGTGGTATACAGGAATATTGAGTTCTTCTTCAAAATAGCCGTTCATCCATAAATCGTGATTACCCACAAAATAATGAATAGGAATACCAGAATCACTAATTTCTGCTAGCTTACCAAGAGTTCTTGTAAAACCTTTAGGAACAACATATTTGTAATCCATCCAGAAGTCAAACAAATCTCCTAAAAGAAAAATCACTGCGGCGTCTTCTTTTATCTCATCTAACCAAGCTACGAACTTTTTTTCTCTAGGAAGAGAAGCTTCTTTAGTTGGAGCACCCAGGTGATTATCTGAAGCAAAATATATTTTTTTTCCTTTGGGAATTTGCATGCTATAAATATAGTTTTTTTAAGTCAGAAGTTCTCTTGTAGTTAGCTGAAAACTGTGACCGTTAACTAGAATGCGTTAGTGATTGAGGCATTTGATGAAGCTCCATGACGAAAGGAGGGAGCCCTTCGACTTTGCTCAGAAAAACTTTTGTCCTAAACGCGACTCTTAATGCCCAAAATATTAACCTTGGTCACTTGCAAACCACTCAGCAAAACTTGTGGCAGTTTCTTGAAGTCTAAGAGAATGTAATTTTATATGTTTTGGTAACCTGTTTTTAATTTTCTCTGCAAAATCAAGAATCATCATCTCTGTGGTTGGTTGATAATCTACCATTATAACATAGTGGCCGCGTTCCTTTAAGTCTTCAGCAAGGTCTAGATGAGGTGTATTTTTGTTAAATACCATAGAGTGATCAAAAACATCAACAATTTCTTCGTTCACAATTTTTTTAAGATCACCAAAGTCCAAAACCATTCCGTATTTAACATTAGAATTATCAGAAATTGGTTCACCTATCACAGTCACATTTAGGTGATAACTATGTCCGTGTAGATTTTTACATTTTCCGTCGTATCCATATAAAGCATGTCCTGCCTCAAAAGAAAATTGTTTCGTTATGCGAATTTTGTTTCCCATTATCTTCGTCTTCCTCTATTTCTATTTACTATATAAACTACTACTAAAACTACGGCTAGTATTAGAAACAAACCGTTACCAGTTAAAAAACTTAATATATCCATGTCGTCATTATTCTTTGTTCATTCTTTTTTTATTGTACTTGTAAATGGCATATGCTATTAAAGCAAGCACCACCATAGGTAACATAGCGCCAATAAACACCCCAATTTCATAACCTTTATCAGGAGCGTTCTTTATTTTCTCTTCAATATTTACTTGCTGAAAAAGAGCACTTAAAAATAGCATGGTCGCATTTTAAATTAGATGCAAATTTAAGTGTTTTTGGCAAGTTGAAGGAATTGTTTCCTGAAATAAATTAATAGAGGCACACTTCGGGCAATCATCCAAAAAGTTAAGGCAATAAAAATACCATTGAGTTTAAAGCCAAAATAGTCTAATGTATAAACCAACGGAACAAATACTATAAAGGTAGAAACCAGGAGTAGGTTTCTAAGAACCTCGGTTTTACCTAGTCCTTTAAACACACCGTCGAAAATAAAAGCAATGGAACATATAGGCTGCATTAAGAGTACAATCCAGAAAACGTTATAAAACTTTTCTAAGACCGGGGCTTCCTTGGTGAAAAGTAGCCCGGTGGGTTTGTAAATAATAAAGCCTATAAGAGCTAAAACAACGCCAACTATAATTCCAATTTTAATGAGTTTTTGATTTAAAGTTACCAAGGATTTATAATCTTTTGCGCCATAAAATTTGCCTGATAAAATATTTCCTGCGCTAGAATAACCATCAATTATAAAAGCACCTAAAAACCATAAATTTATGGCTATAGTATAAGCGGCAATGAAATTTTTACCGTATCCCGTAGCAAATCTTGTGGCAAAATACAAGGTAACATTTAAGGCAACTGTTCTTACAAAAAGGTTGGCTACCATTATACCAAAACGTTTTATTTCTTTATTAAACGGAAAGCTAACCATTAAAGGAATAGAGGTTTTGGTTAGCAGATAAATAGCAGATAAGATTGCCATTATAATTTGTGCAATAACACTTGCGTATGCGGCACCTTTAATATGCATGGGTTCAATGTAATCTTGAATACCATAAACTAAAATATAATCTAAGATTATATTAGCTAGAGCTCCTATAATTGCAATAATCATTGGATAAAATGTGTTTTGCAAGCCTCTAAATGTTCCAAATACTGCAATTGTAAATAAGGTGAAAGGAAATCCGAAAACACGAATTTTATAATACATTACACTGTAATCTAGAATTAAGTCTGATGCATTATAAAGTTTAAATATTTCTGAGGCTAGTGGATAGGTTGTTAGAATAATGAGTAAACTAATACTGGTAACTATAAATATGGCTTGAGAAGGTAAGTTTTTTACAGCTTCTAAATTATTAGCACCAACATATTGCGATACAATAGATGAAATAGCACTTCTTGTCTGACCAAAAACCCAAATAAGCATAGACATAAATGCGCCAACAATACCTACTGCTCCTAAAGATTCAACCGCATTAACTTGAACATTACCAATTATAGCTGTATCTGTTATAGATAAAATAGGCTCAGATATACCTGAAATTAAAGCAGGTATGGCCAGCTTATTTATTAATTTAAGGTTAATAGCATTTTTCAAAGTTGGTTAATTAGGTTTTATATGTAATTTTGCAGCAAATTTATTGTAAATTTAACTACCAAACTTTCATAAAATGAAGAATATTCTAGTTCCTATTGGTTCAACCGAACACGCTCAAAGCCATTTACAATACGCCGTAGATTTTGCACAAGCCTTTGGTGCTAAATTGTTTGTGGTGCAGATTTATAACGTGTATACCAAGGCGGGAACCATGATGAACGTAGAGAAGATTATTGAAAAGGAGAGTTTAGAGTATCTAAAAGAATTAGTATCTAAAGTTGATACTAAAACCGTAGATGTAACGATTAAAAGTATAAAAGGAAACTTAGTTGATACTTTAGAATTGGCATGTAAAGCCGCCGATATTGACTTAATATTGGTTGAACCAAGAACAACTTCTATAAAGGAATCTGTTTACCTTGGAAAGACTTCGGGGAAAATAATAAAGCAAACGGATATCCCTGCTTTAATAGTGCCAGAGGGTTATACGTTTAAGCCGGTTACCAATATTTTAATGGCTATTAAGTCTGCTGTTATTAAGAAAAAGAATGTATTGAATCCTTTACAGGCTGTAAAGAGTACGTTTAACGCAACTGTAAATTTGTTATTAGTAAAAACACCGTATCATAAAGATGGAGATTTTGATCTTAAGGAAGAGTTAGGAGCTATTATCTCTAATACAACGACTACAGAAAACGCTACTACGTTTCAAGGTGTTTTAGAACATTTTCAATCTCATAACCCAGATATGTTATGTGTTGTTAGACGTAAACGTGGTTTCTTTGCAAAGAAATGGGAAAAGAATACCATTCTTAAGAAGGATTTTCATAGTTCTATACCTGTATTGGTGTTAAGTGGGCTGAAGTAAGATGGAATCTTTCTATTTAACGTGAGTTCGATATAATACAAATTACCCCTATAATACTGAAAAATAATGCTTTGTCATGTCGACAGAGCGAAGTTTGAGCGACGAGATATCTCATAAGAATGAGATTCCTCCTCGTACCTCGTTCGGAATGACACTGTTAATGTGATTATTGTGTGTAAATTATTAATTGCCAATTTGTAATATATCGAACTCAGGTTATTTAGGTTGAAATCCGTAGTAGAATCGGTTTAATTGTCCGTTTGAACTTTTGAGATTAACTATGCTGGTTATTAGTTTAATCTTCTACCCTATGAAAGACTAAACTATCTACGTCTTCAAAAGAAGTTGGCCGTGTATCTGGTGTACCCATTGCCATTTTAATAGTGTTATTGTCAATAAATTCAATAATAAACTTTTGGCTTCGGCTTTCGTTTTCTTCCGTAAGTGTAATAATTAAATCTAAGGGTATAGGAGTTGTGTTATAATCAATGGTATAAGACATTGATCCCTTTTTACCCTTAACTTCAAAATCTTTACCTCCTAATTTCATTCCACGAACTTCCATAAAGGCATATCCGTCTTCTTGAAAAATAAAGTATCCTACTTCTTTCTGGTCCTCACCTTTCCACTTACCTACTATACTAAAGTCTGTTGTTTTAGTTGAAGTAAATGATACTAATGTTAGGCCTGCGATAAGTAGTAGGATAATTTTTTTCATAGTTTTTAGGTATTTTAGTTAAAGATAAGTCTTACTAAATCAATAAAAAATAGTTGTACGTCTATTTTATTTTCTTACCCAAATGAGCCCCATTTTGATTTAAAGTAAGGCTTTCTACCTCATTGTTTTCGTTAGAGTTAAAAACGACGTTTGCTTCAACAACTTTTAAGAAAAAGGTGTTTTTATTTTTTGCAAATAGTCTAAATTTTGACTGATTTGTTGCCTGAGCAAATAGTTTAGCATCTTCTAAAGTTATGGTTATTGTAAAATTTGGAGCTAACTGGTAAACACCAACATATTGTTTTAGAATTGCGGTATCTACGGTTACTTCCTTTTTCTCAGTAGGCGGCGCTTTGTCTATTTCTGTTCCAATATTGTTTTTCCCTTCGTTAATAATATTGATCGTTTTTTCTCCTTTTTCATTTGTTGAAAACTCACATTTAGGAAAGCCAGCTTTATAAAAGAATGTATTTTCTGTTAAAGGGAATATTCTCATTTTACCTTTGCCTTCTTTTTGAATAAATATTTTATTTCCTTCAGCTATAACGTGGCGTACTACCTTCTTATCAAACTCATAGGCTCCTGTCCATTTTTGTAATTGTTCATTGTTTAAGGAAATAGCGTCTTCTACTTCCAGAAATGGTTTATCAATAGCAATAGCAGCTATTTTTCTAGTTAATAACGTCGGACTTTTACATCCGCAATTACTTAAAGCAATAGCATAAACGTTTTCCTCTGGAAGATAAACACCCATAGATTTATAACCAGGAATACTACCGCCATGTTCAATACTGGGAGAACCGTTTAGAGTCTTTTTTTGCAACCCATAACCATAGCCAATGTGCTTGCCATCATTTAAGTAAGAACCGTTGGTAGCTTTGTCATAACTGCTTTTAGATATTAATTTATTGTTGATAAGAGCTTCATTCCAAATTAGCATATCTGAAGTGGTAGACATTAAGGCGCCCGCTGCATAAGGAATACTCATATGAATAAAATCGGCGTCTTGGTATTCCCCATTTCTTTGTTTGTATGCTTTCGCTCTTAGGGTAATGTTTTCAGATCTATGTCCGTAATAGGAAGACGTCATATTTAACTTCTCGAAAATCTCTTTTTCTATAAAATCTTCATAAGATTGTTTACTTACTACTTCTATGATATACCCTAATAAGATATACCCAGAGTTGTTGTATTTATATTTTTCGCCTGGTAAAAAATCGGTTGGTTGATTTTTAAAGAAATCTATTAGGTCTGTCGTTGAAGTCTCATTTTTAATAATATGCCTAAGTGTTGGAATAGAAGTATAGCTTTTTATACCAGAGGTGTGGTTTAATAAATGATGTATTGTAATGGGCTGAGATCCCATGGGGTAATCTGGTATGTACTTTGTAATGGTATCTGTAACTTTAAGTTTACCGCGTTCTTCTAACATTAAAATAGCAACAGCGGTAAACTGTTTGGTAATAGACCCTATTTCAAAAACATGATTAGTGGTCATTGGTTTGTCTTCTTCCACATTAGCCAAACCAAATGCTTTTTGATAAATAGGTTGACCATCTTTAGCAACAAGAACAGAAAGTCCTGTTGTATTAGATTTAAACTGTTTAGATATTAAGGCGTCTATTTTAGATTCTAGACTTTGAGAAAATAATAGTCCAGTAAATAAAATGGATACTAAGGAAAGAACTAAGTTTTTTGATAATGATGATAAATGCATGGTGTAGTTGCTTATAATTAAATGTGTTGAAAATTATAAGTATGACGCTATTTAAATATTTTGGTTACAGAAAAGAGGCTAAGATTTTCAAACGTATGGGTTGGAATCAATAAACTAAGGCTATGAAGATATTGGTGTTGCGTTCATTTAGTCTGCATACTCATATTTGTATTGCCTGTTTCCCCATGGTGTAATTTCATTTTTTTCTATAGGATAGTTATCCTCATTGTATATGTAATTTGCCATTATTTCTATATCGGAAAGACCACCATTTAAATGTTTTTTTATGGAATTTGAAACATTATTGATGTTTGTTTCGATTTTAAAATCTGCAAATTTTGAATGAATTACCACCGGGTTAATGCTTTTTGAATAACTGTGTTTAGTGTCATATGTGAAGTCTGTTTGTTCAGACGCTAGTAAGGTGTTATTCTCTGAAAACCATGAGCGCACAGACGTTTGAATGTTTCCTTTTTCATCATAGCTATAGGTCTCTTCATATATAACTCCCGCACCGTCATAATTAACTTTAGTTATCTGATCATTTATGTAGTCTAGTTTTATTATAATTGGGTCATTCTTAAGGTTTATATCTGGTACATAATTAATCCCATTAATTTGAACAAGCTTGTCATTAGAATAAAGATATTCTTCTTCAAACTCAAGTTGGTTATTTTGGTTGAAGGATTGTGTAAATTTTGGCAAACCATTTTCATAAGTAATATTAGTACTAAAAATAGATTGGTTATCGTTGGGCAAGAAATAAGAATATGACTTAAGCGTGCCATTAGGATTGTAAGTGAAAATGATACTTTTGCCATCAGGCAAAGTGATTTTCTTTAGTAGTTTAATGGGCTCGTCTTTTTGAGTTTTTCCAAAAAAATCTACTGGTTCATTATTGCAACACCAAATACTCGTAAAAATAAAGACTAATACTAATCTTTTGGTTATTAGTTTAATGTTTAAGGTAGTAGCCATGCTTTAAAAGTAAAAAAATATTTACGTTAAATGGCTGTTTTTCAGTATTTTTTGAGTTACGGAATTATATGTTCAGGGATTTCTAGTTTTCCATTATGCGCGCCTTTAGCAAAATTACTAATGTTGTAAATGTTCTCTTTAGACCAGTCGCATTCAACACGTCCATCTCCCAATACTATATTTCCTAGTTTAGTTCTAAACCAATTTGCCAATTTTTTATACTTCTTATTATCGGCTACGTTTTTTCTTTCTAAAGGATCGTTTCGTAAATCATATAATGCCAATTCTGCGTCTTCAACAGGGCAATTTAAGGCCCATTTTACGTTCTTATTTGGAACTAAGTTTTTCCAGTTAGATGGTCTGGTTTTCATTGAAAAGGCAAAATCTTTAGATCTTAAATATGCTCTATGGCCAACAATAACATTAGTTTCTCCAACTATATAATCGCGTTTATTAGCTTTTCCATTAATAAATTTATGTAAATCAGTTCCATCAATATAATGATATTCTTTGTTGTTAGTAGGAACTCCTGCAGACTCTAAAATTGTTGCTGAGGCATCAACATATTCTACCAAGTCTGTATTTACCTTACCCTCTGGAATTTCGGTTTTATCAGAAGAGACTACAATCATAGCCCCATGAGTGGATTGTTTCCATCCTGTAAATTTTGCTTCAATACCTTGCTCTCCTAAATGCCATCCGTGGTCGCCAACCACAAAAACAATTAAATACTCTTGGTTGTTTTTCTTGCAGTAACGCTTAAACGCTTCAACAGATTCACCAATTAAAGCATCACCATAGGCGCAGAACGCATAGTAGTCCTGAATGGCTTGCTGCTTTTCTTTTGGAGTCATATTTGTAAAGTTCAAAATCTTATGCAGTTTGGCAAGCTGTGGTGTAAATGTTGCTTTTTCAGCTTCATTAAACGCGGGTATTTTATATGTTTTGGTTTTAAACTTGTCTCTAAATGATTTAGGAGGTAAAACAGGAGTATGCGGTAAATGAAATCCTAAATACGTCATTAATGGCTTGTTGCTATTTACGCCTTTTTTAGTTTTACCATAAGTGTTCGTAAAAGTAGAATTTTGATGTTCTAAAAATAGTTTAAATTCTTCTACAATCTTACCATCAATAGTTTGTCCGGCAGGCATTGGATTTTCCCCGCCAATAATTAAATCTTTATTACCAGCGCGCGTATAGGAACGTAAGATTTCGTATTTCTGTTCCATTTCTTTTCTTAGCCTAAGATCTTCTTTGGTTACCTCTGACTGACCTTTCTTGGCTTTAAACAAGTATCTTACAACTTTTCCATCTGGAGTTCTTACTTTTTCCTCAGTTCCAATATTCTTCCATGCTGTTCCTTCAGCATATGCTGGTTGGTTCCAGTAATCACCAATATCGTTTTTTTGTAAATCGTGTTTAAAACTAACTTTATAATCGTAATGTCCAGGATCTTTAAATGTTTGTTTTCCTTCCCAATCAAAAATGTAAGCACCTTCTTTTCCAAAAGAGGTGGTTGTATAACCATTTTTTCTTAAAGTTTGTGGTATAGATGGTTTTACAAAATCTGGTTCTTGATGTGTTTGTTCAAACTGATAATGGCCATTTCTAAACGGATAACGACCACTTAACATAGATCCTCTTGAAGGACCGCAAACAGGAGAATTTGTAAACGCATTTACAAACAAAACGCCTTCTTTAGCCAATTTGTTAATATTGGGCGATGATACAAATCCGAGCGCACTTTCATTTTTACCAGTGGTTGCTTGATTGTAACATTCTAAAGCATCTGCTCTATGATCATCTGTAATTATCCAAAGGATATTAGGTTTATTCTGGGCAGAGGCGTAGCATGCAGCAATAAAAAGAAATAAAACAGAAAGAAGGGTTTTTTTCATGATTTCATAAGTGTTTGACAGCTTCCTAAATTAGTGTTTTTTACCTTTTATTGGCAGTACTAATAAATAGTATTGTTGTAATGTATAGAAATTGTATACTTTTGCGTAGTTTTGACATCATGGGGATGTAGCTCAGTTGGCTAGAGTGCTTGACTGGCAGTCAAGAGGTCACGGGTTCGAATCCCGTCTTCTCCACAAAATCACAAAAAAACTTATTGTAAGTTATTTGTGTTAAGGGTTACTTTCAAACTAGAAAAGAATTTCAGGTTTAGGTTTAATAGATTTTAGATATTCTTTTCTAGTGATTTTGAAAGTTCTTCAAATCTTTAAATAAATGTCTGGATTGCATTTTTAATATCGTTGTTGCGCATAATATTCCTGAAATCATTGCTCCAGAAACCCCTACCAAAGTAATATCCTGCCCTACTAATTTTAATCCTTTAATTTTTGTTTTTGGCCTTAAAAAAGGAAGTTTAAACCTATTGGGAGTGTGCTCTAAACCATAAATTTCTCCATGCTTGTAGTTAGAGAAATGTTTAGTAGAAAGGGGTGTTGAGACTTCAGTTTCAATCACGCAACCTTTAAGTTGAGGAAACAAGGAGTATAGCCTTTCTAGCATACTTTTTTCAAAGTCGCTTTTTAACTTTTTATATGCTGCTTCGCGTTTCATCCATGGTTGATTTTCAAAATCAGAAAACCAATTATAGTGTCCCACTGAAATAGCCTGAATAGTAGCTTTATTACTGTTTTTATTATCCCAATCTGGGTCTTTTGCAGATGGAAATGAAATATATGCGAAGTTCTTTGGAGCCTCAGAAAGACTGGATTTTTCAATTATTTCATCTGTGTTTTCATTGGCATAATACCAAACATTATGTTTGGGTAGATCTAAGGTAGAACTAGATTTATTAAGCCCAATGTATAAACAAATATGCCCAGTTGAAGGCTTTACACCTCTTATATGAAATTTACAATGTTGTTTTGCTTTATTAGATAGTAAATGGTTAAATGTATTATGTACACCAACATTGCTAATAACATTTTTACATGGTATTATGTTGTTTTGAACCTTTATACCAACTACTCTGTTGTTTTTAGTTATTATTTCCTGAACGTCCGCATTAATGAACACCTTGCTACCCAAGTCATTTAATACATCTATTACCGTATTACTAATTTGACTAGCACCGCCAATAGGATAATAGCCTCCATCCATAAAGTGAGAAACAACCATTGCATGAGCTCCAAAACTACTATGTTTTGGAGATAAACCATAGTTACCACATTGACCGCAAAGTACAGCTATTAACAATTTGTTATCCGTAATTTCATTGAGCACGTCCCATGTTGTTCTATGGCAATACTTTGAGTATCGCTTTCGTATAATCCGTCCTAAAGATTTACTTAACCATGGTTCAAATACCTTTTCTAAAAAAAATAAGGCGCCGCGTTTGTTTGCCTTATCGATTAATTCTAAATAACTGTTAATTGCTTGTCTTTCCTCAGGAAAATATTGAATTAATTGCTTTTTAAAGTTGTCCCTCCCAGCTCTAAATTCGTATTTTTTGTTTCCAATATGTACAACATCATACACTTCGCCCATAAATTCCCACTTCAATTTTCGATTTGTGATAAAGTTGAACATACCAAGTAGTGCTCCCTTTTTATTCAAATTACCCATGTAGTGCACACCTACATCCCATTGAAAACCTTGTTTTCTTTTAAAAGAATGTGTAAATCCGCCAGGGACATAATGACGTTCTAGAATCGCAATTTTTTTTCCGGCTTTAGCAAGCCAAGTAGCGGCTGTTAACCCTCCAATTCCAGAACCAATAACAATATGGTCATAACCAGAAAAATCAATGTCTGAAGAAAATTGGGTATAATTTTTTTTGGTCATGTAAAGTAAGGGTAACTATTTTAAATATTCATATAAGCTTACTGAGTAAAGGTAGTACGGAAATATTGGTTGAAGAAATGTAAAACCGAATAAAAGAAATATTTAATAGGTTTTAAAGGAAGTACCATTAAGAGATTGATTCACCTTTAACCCTTATTTATGACTTTATTTCGCTTTTCAAAGCAACTAAATTAGGCTGGTTTAAGATTTATGACATTGATTAACTGGTTTTTGGGCATTTTGTACTCGTCTTTATCTGGGCTTTAATCTAAATTTCTTCTCGTAAAAAATTAGGGTGATGTACTATGTTATTCTAATCTTAGATCGAAACTTATTTAAAAATCAAAATAGTATACAAATTGAAAAAAATAGGATTTAATCCTAGCATTTTCTTTTGATAATTTTGATACACAAAGTATTGTAGTATAGATTCTTAGAGACTTTTTGTTAATGAAAAACTTCCGATTTAGGTGGTTTTTGATTGATTTTAGGCTCTTTTTACAGAGAATGTATTCATTTGAAGTTCGTTCAAATTATGTACTATATGAACCATAAAGGCAAACCTTTTAAATTATAAACCAAACTAAATTTAAACATGATTACGTATTCAACTAAAGTAAAGTCGTTTTTAAATCAAGACCCAATTCCTTTTTTAATTGGAGGTTCTTGGTTACAGAGTTCTAATAACCAAGTTTTTGACGTAGAAGATCCTTCAACAAAAAACCTATTAGGTAAAGTAAGTAAAGCATCTGGTAGTGATACCGAAAAAGCTGTTGAACAAGCAGATGAAGCTTTTAAGTCATGGCGAAAAACAAGTGCAAAAGAACGTGCTAGATTACTTCATAAATTAGCAGATTTATGTGAAAGAGACGCAGAAGAATTAGCTCAATTAGAAGCTCTCGATGTTGGGAAATCAGTAAATAACGCAAGAGGTTTTGATGTGCCTTTTGGAATAGAATCGTTACGCTACTACGCCAATCTAATAGAAAATAAGGACTTTGAACAGGTTTTAAACTTAGATGGGGTAGCTGGAAAGTCTGTGCGTTTACCATTTGGAGTTGTTGCATTTATATTTCCTTGGAACTTCCCACTAACATTATGTATGTGGGGTATTGGACCAGCTTTGGCAGCAGGAAACACGGTTGTTGTTAAACCTGCAGCACAAACTCCATTAAGTACTTTATATTTAGCTGCCTTAGCACAAGAAGCTGGTTTTCCAGATGGCGTATTTAATGTTGTGCCAGCTAGTGGAGCTGAGGCTGGAGAAGTCTTAACCAAGCATCCGAAAGTAAAATGCCTATCGTTTACTGGTTCGTCTCAAGTAGGAAAAACAATTGGCCAAAATTGCGGATTCAATTTAAAGCCAGTGAAATTGGAACTAGGAGGAAAAGGTGCTGCTGTAGTTTTTGATGATGCAGATTTAAATAATGCAGCTACCGGTTTAGCAGGAGCAATCACATTAAATACCGGGCAAGTTTGTTGTACAGCAACACGCTGGATTATACAAGAAAACGCATTGGAAACTTTTGTTGAAAAGGTTAAAACCGAACTTGCAAAAACTCATATTGCCCCAGGAATGGATGAGGCTAGTGAAATGGGGCCAGTGGTAAGTGAAAAACAACTGAATAGTATTTTCGAGTACATTAAAAAAGGAAAAGAAGAGGGAGCTGAAGTTATTTTTGGTGGTAACCGAGTTGAGGTTGATGGTGTTTCGGGCTATTACATGGCTCCAACCTTGCTAAAAGGAACGGAAGATAACATCTGTTTTAAAGAAGAAATTTTTGGACCTGTAGCTTATATCACCACGTTTACCGATGAAGAAGATGCTATCCGTCAAGTAAATAGTTTAGACTATGGGTTGGCTAATAGTGTTTGGACAGAAGATGCCGTTAGAGCAGAACGAGTAGCAAAAGAAATGGTAGCAGGTAATAGTTGGATAAACGCACATAATGTATTTGCTTATGGACTGCCTTATGGTGGAGTAAACGGAAGTGGTAATGGTGGAGGTGTTAATAGTATTGAAACACTTTTTGATTATACTAGAGGGCTTTCAATAGCGCAACCAGTAGTAGTAGAGGAATTAGTTTAATATGATGATAAACCTCTTATGAGCGTTAATGAATTAATAGCATATTTGAATGATAAAGGAGGAATGCTCGTTTCAACCGAAGCGAGCATAACACCCTTAAAAGGAGGTGTGTCTTGTGAGATTGTATTAGTTGATGATGGAGAGAACCGATTTGTTTTAAAACGAGCTTTAGAAAAGCTAAAAGTAAAAGACGATTGGTTTGCCGATATTGAACGTAATACCACAGAACAGCGCTTTTTAAGCTATGTTGGTGCGTTTCTCCCCGAATCGGTGCCAAAGATCTTATATAAGGATACCGAGCAGCATTTTTTCTGTATGGAAATGTTGGAAAACGGTTTAGAAAACTGGAAAACATTATTATTAAATAAGCAATTTGACAAAGCATATGCAAAGGAGGCAGGTAGCTTATTGGGTAAAATCCACGCTACATCTACAGGAGATTCTGGGGCAGAAAAGCTCTTTAATACACTTGAAAGCTTTAAACAACTAAGAATTGAACCCTATTTATTAAAAACAGGAGAACGTCACCCAGAATTACAAGCGTATTTTAATGCGGAAGCTCTGAGATTAGCATCGGTAAAACGGTGTTTAGTACATGGTGATTTTAGCCCGAAAAACATTCTGGTAAATTCAGATAGATTAGTCATTTTAGATTGTGAAGTGGCTTGGTATGGTGACCCAATTTTCGATCTTGCTTTTTTCCTAAATCATTTTGCTTTAAAAGCAATATTGCATGCTGAGGAGGCTGAAAAGGTTCTCGATTTATTCATGAAGATTTGGAATGCTTATAAAAATGAAGCAAACAAATTAATTGATTCTGAATTTGAACAACGATTAACTCATTTGCTTGCTATGTTAATGTTGGCAAGGGTAGATGGAAAATCTCCAGTAGAGTATTTAAACTATAAACAACAACAAATTATAAGAGCTTTTGCTTACGAAGAAATTCCAGAGGGCTCTAAAAACTTGGAAGAATTTAAAACGAATTGGTTAAATAAAATAACTATGAAATGAGCCAAAGCAATATAGCCAACGTGTGTTACATTGTTTAATGGCGAATTACATCTGACCTATGAAAAACAATAAAAATTTACAGATGAAAATACAAGATATAGATGCGTATCAAATTTATGATTCAAGAGGGTTTCCAACATTGGAAGTTGAGGTTACCTTAGAAAATGGAGTAAAAGGGTATGGTTTGGTGCCATCTGGAGCATCAACTGGACAGTTTGAGGCTTTAGAATTAAGAGATGGTGATAAAGAGGTTTTCCGCGGAAAATCGGTTTTTAAAGCCATTGATAATGTGAAGACAAAAATAGCCAATACGTTAAAGGGTGTTTCTGTTTTTGAGCAGGAAAAAATTGACAGTACTATGATTGCCTTAGACGGTACAAAAAACAAATCCAATTTAGGCGCAAATGCCGTGCTTGGTGTGTCTATGGCAGTAGCAAATGCAGCAGCAAATGCCATGGGTATTCCACTTTATGAATATTTGGGTAAAGGCGAAGGTCATGTAATTCCACTTAATGAAATTCAGATTTTAGGAGGTGGGGCTCATGCTGCTTGGGCTACAGATATTCAGGATTATTTGGTAATTGCAATTGGGGCAAAAACCTATGAAGAAACCCTTGAAATGACGCATAATATTTACCATGCTGCTGGAGAGGTGATGAAAGCTAGAGGAAAATGCGTTGGTATTGCCGATGAAGGTGGTTGGTGGCCAGATTATGAAACTAATGAAGAACCTTTTGATGTTTTTCTTGAAGCTGTTGAAAAAGCGGGATATGAAGCGGGAAAAGATGTGGCTATTTCATTAGATATTGCAGCTAGTGATTTGTTTGATGGTGAAAAGTATAAGTTCAGATTAGATAATAAAGAATTCACACCAGAGGAATTTTGTGATCTTATGATTGCGTGGTGTGAAAAGTATCCTATCATATCAATTGAAGACCCATTTGCTGATACCGATTTTGATAGTTGGAAACGTTTTATGGATGTTTGTGGTGATAAAGTTCAAGTTATTGGAGACGATTTATTTACAACTAATATTGAGCGTATCAAAGAGGGGATTGCTAATAACTTGGCAAACTCAGTATTGATTAAATTGAATCAAATAGGTTCGGTAACTGAAACAATTCAGGCCATAAAGCTCACACAAAGTGCTGGATGGCTACCAGTTGTTTCTGCCCGATCTGGAGAGACTGAAGACGCCTTTATTTCTCATTTAGCGGTTGCTACTAATGCTGGGCAATTAAAAGTTGGTTCCTTTGCTAGAAGTGAGCGCATGGTAAAATGGAATGAAAACATTCGTATTCAAAGAAGCTTGGGAGAAAAAGCAACCTTTATAGGCGGGAAGATTTATGACCAAATATTAACGAAAGAATTAGCCGAGGCTAAATAAGAGTTCTGACTAACCCTTATTTATTTAGGGTTAGTCAGTTTTTATTCTTCATTTAGAGTTTTAACAAACCAATTCTTAGCCATTTCTATATAGTCTATTGGAGGCTCGTGTCCGGCGTTAAATTCAATGAAGGTTTTATTGGTAGTTGGAACCCTGTTAAATAACATTTTGGCTTCTGGAATTGTATAAAGTCCATCTTTAGTTCCCATAAAATTCATAAAAGATCTTACTTTTGAACGACTTGCAAATGTGGTAGGTGCAATGGGCTGCAATTTAGGGTAGTCCTTTAATGAAGGCGCTACTCCAATTACAACGGTTTCAATACGCTCGTCTAAAGCCATAACCTGGTATGCAATAATACCTCCCATGCTTAAACCTAACATCCCTATTTTTGAAATGTTTATTTCTGGCCGTGTACTTAAATAATCCATGGCTCGTCTATATTCTATAGCTGTTTGAGATACCATTTTAATGCCTTCATAGGGCTGCGAAAGTAACCATGGTGGTTTTTTGTAATCATAATCCGCAGCTCTTTCTCCATGGTATACAGCGTCTAATAGCATTACAGCAATGCCTTCATTAAGTAATGCATCTATAAGTTGTTTTCCCTTTGGCCAGCTCTTTTCTTCAAACCAGCGATCCTTAGAACCATAAATGCCATCTGCAATTAAAACAATTGGATATTTGTCTAGGCTTTTTTTAGGAATTATTAAGTACGAAGGTACTCTTGAATTATAAGGTCCGGTAAAGACTATCTTTTCAATTACGCTTGTTTTATTCTTTTTTTTATGGGCAATTACCGCATTAAGAGGAACATTTTTGTCGTATTCATAAAACTGAGCAATGGCATTATAAACTTCATCACTTACTTTTGGGAGGTTATCTTTAGAGGTTACAGGCGTATTTTGTCCATAGATAAAATGGATGAATAGTAAGCAATAAATGCCTAATAGGACTGTTTTTTTCATGACTTATTTAATGGCCCATATTTTAAAATTATCAAAAAGGAAGTGATCCCCGTTTACAGTTGGGCCAAATTTGTTCAGAATAGGATGAGCAATTCCTTCAGATTTTAATTGACCTATGGTATCTCCAACTTGGCATTGTAATATATCCCCTTTTTTTGTGATAATTACATGATACCAAGTGTTTTCTTTAAAATTGAATTTGGTAGTTGATATTTTCGAATCTAAAAAAGGTTTTAGTTCCTTGGCGCGTTTCGGATTGTTTTTTAGTTGCTTCTGAATCTTTAAGTCCATAGCTCCAGTTTTATCATCTTTTATTTTAAATCCGTTTTTAGAAAATGAGATTCTTTGAATATGCCCCCAATATGACGTGGTATTCGTGCTATCATCCATTACAATATTGAAACGTTCTCCACCATTAAATTTCACATCAAATTCTGCAATAATATTGGAGTAATCAAACTTTACCCTCATAACAGAGCCATGATTTATACCTTTTAATTGTTTACCTTTAAGCACCCCATTTTCTAGGGTATAAGCGCCATTTTTAAAACGATCTCTAACCTTCCAATCCTTACCAAGTTGTGTTCTTTCAAAATCATCGGAGAATATAAGTTTACCTTTTTCGGCGTTTATTGGTTCAATTTTTTTTGTTTGTGCTTTGAAGCTTGCTGATTGAATAATAATAGCAATTAGCACTATGTATTTAGTTAATTGAGTATGCATTATTTCTTCTTCTTTTTGGCCTTTTTTACCGCTTGGTATTTCTCTTTTTGTTCTTGAGTTAAGAGATTATTTATGTCTTTGTTAAATTGTTTTTTCCATAATTCGGGATCAGAAAACCCTCTAAGTTCTTTTTTAGTTAAGCCTAAACGTCTACCCATTTCAGCCATATATTCTTCTGGTTTAATATCAGGGTCTTTTTTCATGTCTTTATATACCTCGTCGCGCTTTTCTATTAGTTCTTTTGTGATACCAGTTTCCTTTCTCAATTTGACAATATCATCTGTAAGTTTATAAGTAAGCTTGTAAAACGTTTTCCATTGTTCTTCAGATAGTCCCACTTCTTTCAAATTTTTCTCTACAAAAGTTGCCGAAAATATAATTTTCCTTTTTTGCTGTGCTTGGATCATTTGCGAGCTAAAAGCACAAATTAGGATGATAATACTACTACGTTTCATAATTAAAGTTTTAATAGCGTTGCCAACGCTCTTCATTGGTTAGATACCCTAAAGATTTCTTTTTAAGGGCTTCGTAATCTTCTAATTGCTCGTTTTTAAGGCTTTTTCCTGCATTCATGTTTATTAAATAGGTGGTAAACCTTTTAAATTCTTTGTTAGTCATGGCCATATATGGAAACTTAATGGTAACAGATACTAAGGTGGTATCTCTTCTCACAATGGTACCATTATCTTCTACCAAGACTTTTAATTTGAATTTCTTTTCTGAATCTAGAGCTTTGTTAGCCATATTTTTAAGATAGATTTCCTCAAAAACATAATGCATTTGTCCTGAGATGGAATCTATTGAAAACAAATTTGAATGTGTTGATGGAATGATCTTGTATTTTAATTGTTGTTTTTTATCGACATCGGTAGCTTCAACTTTTACAAGTGGGTAATTCATTTTATGAAGGTCATAAACAAACTCAAAATTGTATTGGTTTTTGTTAAATTTAGGCTTACTGTTTTTTGAATTTAATTCTTGGGGAGCGATACCATCTTCTGTATCTAATTCCATTAAAAACGCCAAAATTTCTTTTTGTGCCTTAGCACTCATTTGGGTTACTTTTTTATGTTCGTGAGACTCAAATCCGTTACCTTGAGTGAAAACCTCTTTAAGTGTTTGAGCCGATCCATCATGTAAATATGGTGCACTTTGCCACAGGCCAATAAGGGTAGGGGTATCTATACCTTTTATAGTTTTGCCTAGTCTTTTGCCACTAGTTTCTTTAAGTGTTCCCATATTGTGTATGGTGTTAAAGCCACTATCGGTAAAAGTGGATCCGGAATGGCAGGAATAACATTGTAAATCAATAAAATGTTGGCGTCCCTTTTGTGCGGATTTTGAATAGGTGCCATTTTTGTTTTTAAAAGGACTTTTAGGATACTCAGACAATGAAGAAATGTACTCGGCTAGATTATCTAGACCTTTGTGTAAACCAGAAGTGCTTGGATAGAACTTTTCATGTTTTTTAAGGAGTGCTTCATAAAGGAAGCCCGTACCTTCATTTAATGCTACTATTTGCTTATCAAAATCTTGTATTTCATCAAAGTTAGCAGTCCAATGTAAGGTACCATGTTTCATGCCTTCTTTACCACGTAGGTCTATAGTGTTTCTTAAGCCTTCACCTAGATTTGTTAAGTCCCATACCCGACCATCATGGCTGCCATCAATATGGCAACTGGCGCAACTCATATACCCTTCTCTAGATAAATTGCTTTTAAAGGTATTGTTGAAAGTTCGTTTTCCATCCAATACATTAGGAGGAAGTAGTTCATTTTGAACGGATTTTATTTTAGCTTCAAAAGTTACATTACCATCTGGTGAAGTTTTAAAAACCGAAATAGAACGACTTAATTGATTATGTACATATAGTTGTGAACCCGTATTATTTGATAGTATACCTCTGGCGCCTTCACCATGAACATTATAAGTTGCAATATTTTTTGGGTTATAGGCATCTATAACAAATAAAGCTTGACTACCATTTGTAGTAACATAAACCAGGTTACCAAAAGGGTTATAGGTTGCTGAAGTTGCAAAGTCATGATTATCAAAATCAACACGGTTTTCTTCAATTTCCTTTTTGCCATCAATATCCATTTGAACAGCAATACTTCTTACCGTCTGGTCAAAAACCAAAGGTTTTCCATCACGTTGTAAACCTCTAAAGACATTGTCTTTTTTGGCAGGAATCCATACTTGGTTTTGATTTGGACTCACAGCTATAGCACCCATATAATTAGGAAAACCTCTTCCATTTGAAATACCATCGGCATCCATTGTTGGTTGAAGTTCTTTTTGGTAAATGACAGCCCATTTTTTAGTATCTACCCATTGAACTGTGGTGCCCCCTTGATGATTTACTGTAAATTGAGGAGCTATAAGGACATTCTTTTTAGGTAAAAATGCTATATGTCTTAATGGTGCCTTAAGTTGAATACTTCGTTTTAACTGATAAGTTTCTGCATCTATTTCCTGAACTTTACCGGTAGCACTATAAGCAATATAGATGTTATGCGTCTTTTTGTTATAGGTAATGCCATAAGGAGCGCTTCCGTAAGGAACATCTAAAACATGGAGTTTTTCGCCCGATGTACTATTGTAGATCGAAATTTTATCACTTTTTGAACAGCTTACCCATAATTGATTTTTAATGTTAACTACGGCAACTGGATTTTTTGGCGTTGTAACTTCAAATAGTGTTTTATGAGTTGCTATATGAATACATGCTAAGGTATTATTATCGGGGTTCACAACATAAAGTCGGTTTTCATTTTCGTTTAAGCATAGGGTATTGCTGGATATTGGTTGAGACTCAGGAAGTTTTCTATGAATAACTTGAACTGTTGTAGATCTAGAAACGCTATTAGATTTTTCGGGTTTTGAAATTAAAGTAATGCTATAATTGCCTGGCTTCTCAAAGGTTTTTTGAATAGAAGATTCTTTTGTAAAAGGGGTGTCTTTTGTGCCATCACCAAAGTTCCATGCGTAATACATATTTTGGTTTTCCTTTGAAATTGTAACTGCCTCTAAGCTGACCGTTTCTCCTACTGCCATAGGTTTAGTAGATTTAATTTCACTAGTGTAATTGGCTAAAAATTCTCCTGTTGAAAACTCAGCAATACGAGAGCTTCCTTTAAATGGATTACCAACTAAATCCATAAGCATGGGTGTTACGTAGATGCCATATTTTCTATTCTTTTTTAATGGTTCATCTGGAATTACATGAACCACTCCTAAACCATGGCTGTAACTTGAGGTTATATGATTGCCACTAATTTCATCTTTTAGATATATGGCACCATGTTCCAAGCATGCGTTATCTATCCAATCTGAAAACGAGATTCCTATTTTAACGTTTGGGGATACATTTTTTGTTCCGTTTTTTGGATAAACACTTTTAACCTCAGGTGGTGTTCTGTCTGGTTCTATTTGGTGGCAGCCAATATTAAATTTACTTTCTACATTATGATCTGAACCAATAACAACCAAATTACCCAAGGGAGAAACGAAACCATAATCATTTCCTGGAGGATGCTGTGGGTGAATTTTTAAGCCAAATGTAGCTTTATCTTTTGTCACATTCCAACGTGTAAGACCCGAATAATCACCAATAAACATGTTGTCATCTTTTAAAAACATGTATTCACTGTTGTGCATTATATCATCTGTAGTAGTCCCCAAAAGCACTTCTTTTACATTGTTTATATCGGCAAAATCATAAGCCATAATGTCTACAAGAGAGTCTTTACCGTATCCTTGTTTTCTTCTAAAACCAGCATTGTAAAACCTGTCGCCATATAAAATACCTTGGTACCCTGTTTTAAAAGGGTGTTTGGATAATAAATTAGGCTTTGAGGGATCTGTAACATCCATAAACACAAGATTTCCATCTCTGCTGTGTACTGCGGCTGGTGATAGTACTAACAGATCTCCTATGGCATGTACAGAACGTAAGGTTTGATTGTATAACTCTTCTCTGGTTAGGTGTGCTAATAGTTTTGGATTTTTAAGGTCCTCTGTGCTTATTATGAAGAAACCCCAAGAACCTGTTGGAGCGTAAACATACTTTCCTCCTGCCCAAACAGGGGCAAATGTAAAACCATCGTAAATGGTAGATTTTTCAATATCAGGAAAACGGTATCTGCTCACTACATAAGGCAGTGTGTCTTCATTGTTATCGTATAAAGGGGCAAGGTCTACAATTACAAAACCGTTCCAGTTATCGCCTCTATCAGAGAGCATTATCATGTCTTTATGAAAGTAAAGGCCATGAATTTCGCCCAAATCACCTAAATAGTGTTCACCTCCTTTTGTATGATATCGTTCTTTGTAATCTCTTGAATCAAATACCTTTTTAGGTTTATAAGGGTCGTCCACATTATATGCTGCTAAGCAACCTGCGCCTAAACCACCGCCAAAATCGAAACTCATTGGTGCAATTAGCAATCCTTTATGAATGGAAACAGCACCAACAGCTTTTTCTGTGTCTTCCCAATACAAAACTTTGCCTAGAGCTTCTTTAGGATAGGTTCTATTAAAAGGGGCATGGACTTTATAATTTACTTCAGGTGTTTTGGGTTTAAAGGCAGAAAACACAAGAGTTAATGCCATAAGTGTAGCTAAGCCTAAAACGATTAGAAGCCAATTAGACAACTTAACATTTGTATTTTTATTTGGTTTAATAGCATTCATCTAATTCTTTTGGTATTTGAATTAGTCAAATTTTGTCAATTAATTTAATTAATGTGTATTGGTATGATTTAGATAGCATTAGATATGGGTTGATTAATCTAATGCCCAAATTTGCAAATCATCAAACACACCAGAAGTAGACCATAAAGAAAAGGCAATGTTGTCTTTTTGCATATCAAAACCTTCAGATTTATGTTCACCTATATAGGTGCTGTCAATAAATACTGTTAATGTATCTTTCTTAAAATACATGGTGATTTTATACCACTTATTTAATTCAAGATTCACTTTAATGTTTTTTATTTTTTCTGCTAATACCTTCCGTACTTCTTTTTTGTCAGTACCGTTTTTTAATTTTTTTCTTAGAATTGGGTTAAACCGTCCAGTATATTGATCTTCAATTTTTAAAATTTTAGGGTCTACTGCGATTTGACATACATGTCCGTTAACCGTTTTATCTTTTGCATGAGGATCGTTGAAGTTGAATTGTATGGCTTTACCTTTATTATTAAGGGAGCACATTTTAAATTTAACACTAACAATGCCATCATCAAATGGTGCTTTATGTAAAATGGAGGTGCCATGAGTGGCATCTTTCCACATTTCGATATACAATTCATTATTTCTTAAATCTGCTTGCTTGTGGCCTTGAGCTCTGTTTTTACTATTTGTTTGCCAGCCATTTCCAAGTTGTTCTATGGAGTCGTCTTTTTCTTCTCGATT
Organism: Seonamhaeicola marinus; assembly: GCF_008085455.1. Lineage (NCBI taxonomy): Bacteria > Pseudomonadati > Bacteroidota > Flavobacteriia > Flavobacteriales > Flavobacteriaceae > Seonamhaeicola > Seonamhaeicola marinus. The sequence goes on from NZ_VSDQ01000679.1 coordinate 465,399, forward strand.
AAAATTATCTTCAAACACTAAATTTGCTGTGTTCATTAAGTGTTCGAGCTCCTTGTAATTCGTTTGAGAGTAGCTGAGAGTAACAGCTGAAAAAAGGCATAGAACTAGAGGTTTAAACTTTTTTAATGTCATTTTTAATTATTTATCAATAGATACGCTTTGCGTTCCAATTGTTATATTTTTATCGTTAAGGTATTTTTGAAAGAAGCTTTGAATGCGTTTTTTTAAAGCTGAAGGCATTTTAGATTCATGTTTTAGCCCTTCAACTTTGGTTAAGTAATAGTTACTAGCACCTTTTTCTTTACAGGTTTTTACAAAGCTTTCAGAATGTTCCATGTTTACAAGCGGATCCTCCGTACCATGATAGAGTAAAATGGGCCTTAGATTTTCATCAATTAGATAAATTGGAGAAGCACCTTTGGCTTTTTCTTTTATAGCAGAACCATCATCTAATAAATTAAATACATTGTAGGCCTGACTTTTATATTTGTTATCTACTAATTCTGGGATAATAGATACAGATTTTTTCATTAAGAAATCTGTAGGTCCAGCACCTGAAATGGCACAGGTAACCGTACTTGACTGGTTTAAAAAGTTACCAATTGTACCTTCAAATTCTTTATGATTGGATGAGACCGCCATCATTGTGGTTAAATGTCCGCCAGCAGAAAAGCCCCATACACCAATTTTGTTTTTATCTATTCCAAACTTTTCGGCATTACCCCTAAGCCATCTAATTGCGGCTTTGCAATCATGAATTTGAGCAGGCCATTTGGCTTCTTTAGATAATCTATAGTTTATGGTTACTCCTATATATTCTCCAGTTGAAATGAAGGGGTCTAATACGCCTAAACCAATAGATTTATCACCTTTTTTCCATCCTCCACCATGAATAAAAACGAGAGCTGGAAGTTTATTGCTTTTTCTATTTATGGGAATTATAATGTCTAAAGATTGTGCCTCGTTCTTGTTATTAGCATAGAATTGACGTTCTACATAGTTATAGTAACCTTTAAAAGGTTGTTTGTGTTTTCTATAATCTCTATTGTGTTGGTGATTCCTGTATTCGCTCTCAGTTAATACGCCGTCTTTGTTCTTATCATATTCAGGGTGCATTTTAAAGACACTTTGAAGTAGTGAAGCATTCGCAGATGCTTTCTTAATAGTTTGGGAATAGGTATAAAGACCTATAAAGAGGGCTAGTGCTAAAAAATTATATTTCCTAGAAAAAAACATATACAATGGAGTTAAAAACGTGCTTTGTTTTGGCTCATCCAAAGTATTTTAAATATGGAATTCTTCTGTAGCTTGGGGTAATTTTGTTGTAGCTAGTGGTAAGGTTTTATTTAGATAGTAGTATCCAGTTTAGTTGGAAGTTTAGAGGTTTACTAAATTCATAAGTGATACTATTTAAACCATTTATTTATGGTCTAAAATAGTGAAGTAATACAAATAGAATGCTTAGAGGCCTTCTGAAATAAGAGGTTAGGAATATACGAGTAACACGTTGTCCATACATGTAATATAGGTAGGGGCTTATAAAGTAAAACAGCCATTTATAAAATGGCTGTTTTAGGGATTCTATCAATATGATGATTTTTTAAGTATTATAATCCAAACAATCTTGGTAACCACATTGATATTTCTGGAATATATGTAATTAGCATAAGGACTAATATCATTATAAACAGGAATGGTAATAAAGGTTTTACAACCTGAGAGACTGAAACTTTGGCAATACCGCTACCCACAAACAAAATGGTACCTACAGGAGGGGTACATAAACCAATACATAAGTTAAGTACTAAGACTATTCCAAAGTGTACAGGATCCATACCTAAAGCCATTACTACAGGTAGGAATATTGGTGTAAATATCAATACAGCAGGAGTCATATCCATAAAGGTACCCACAATAAGTAGTGTTAAATTAATGACTAAAAATATGGCAAACTTACTACTGAATTGTTCTAATAAGAAGCCGCTCATTAACTCCGGAATACTTTCAAAAGAAAACAACCAACTCATAGCCATTGATGTACAAATTAAGAACATAACAACAGCGGTAGTTTTGGCACTATTCAGTAAAATATTTGGAAAGCTTTTAAAGGTTATATTTTTATAAACCAAGGCCAAAATTGCTGCATACAATACTGCGATTACAGAAGCCTCGGTCGCTGTAAAGACTCCCGCTACAATACCACCAACAACTATGACGAGCATTAATAGACTAAAGAATGCTTTTCTAAAATGTAACCAGATTTCTTTTAGCGTGGCTCTTTGTCCTCTAATAAATTTTCTTTTTACTGCAACAAAAACAATGTAACCTATTAAAGCCAAACCAAGTAAAACACCTGGTAAATATCCAGCAATAAATAGTGCGGCAACAGAAGCTGCACCGCCACTTGCCAATGCGTATACGATTAGAATATTACTAGGGGGAATTAAAAGCCCTGTTGTAGATGAGGTTATATTCACCGAAGCACTAAATTCTCTTGGATAACCTTCTTCTTCCATTCTATCTGTCATAATACTTCCAATTGCAGAAGTAGCTGCTACGGCAGATCCCGAGATAGCTCCAAATAACATGGAAGCCAAAACATTAACATAAGCTAATCCACCTGGTAGACTAGCTACCAAAGATTTTGCAAAGTTAATGAGCCTATTGGCTATACCACCCTGTTTCATAATTTCTCCAGCCAAGACAAAAAACGGAATGGCTAAAAGCGCAAAACTATCAATACCTGTGGTCATGCGTTGTGCTATTGTTGTTAATCCAGGCATCTTATCTATATTTAATAAGAGACTTAGTGTTGTGGCAATACCAATACTATAAGCTACAGGCACTTTAAGCATTAGTAGAAAAAAGAAACTAGCAAATAATACAATGATACTTATTATTTCTATGCTCATGGTTATACGTTTATTTGGTTTTTAGAAATTTTTAAAATGTGGTATACCGAAAACCACATAATTAATAGGCCGCTAAAAGGTAAAATAGCGTAAATGTAGCCTAGAGGAATACGAAGAGTTCCAGATAATTGTCCTAAGTGTAGTGTAGTATAAACTAGGTTTGAACCACCAATTACCATAACAATTAGGGCAAATAGAAAAACTAGGATTTCTATAACTATTGAAACTTTCTTTTTAGTCTTTTCTGAGAATTTTTGATAGAGAAAATCCATAGAAAGATGTTCTCTTTTTGCATTTAAATATGCGGCACCTAAAATAGACATCCAGATTAATGAGAATCTAGCGAGCTCTTCGGTCCAAGTAAAGGAACCTTGTAGAACATATCTCGAAAATACCTGAAACAATACATCAAATACTAAAAGTGCAAAAATGATAATCAGGAAAACTTCCATAAATCTAACAACGCGATCAAATAAGGTTTTAGATGTTTTCATGAGTTTAATTAGATTTTATTTTGTTAACAATATCTGCTAATTCTGGATATTCCTTTTGGAAATCTTCAAGCACAGACTTAGATTTTTCTGCGAACAACGATTTTTCAGGAATTATGACTTCGACACCTGCATCCGTGGCAATTTTCATACACTCTTCAACAGATTCTTTCCAAAATTGCTTTTGAGCTTGAGCCGATTCATCTGCTGCTTCTTGGACCCAACTTTTCTCTTGATCCGAGAGTTTTTCCCATTGCTTAGTTCCAATGAGCAAAACATCTGGCACGGCAGAATGTTCATCCAAAGTGTAATACTTACTTATTTCGTAATGATTTGATGATACAAATGAAGGTGGGTTGTTTTCGGCACCATCAACAACACCTTGTTGTATTGCTGTATATAATTCGCCATAGGCCATTGGAGTGGCTGCTCCTCCTAAGGAGTTTACCATATTAATGGCCATTTGGTTATTCATAACCCTTATTTTTAGGCCTTTTAAATCTTCGGGAGTTCTAACCGCCTTGTTCGATGTGTAGAAGCTTCTGCTTCCAGCATCATAGTAACATAATCCGCGTAACCAGAATTTTTCTCCTTTTTCAAGAATAGATTTACCAACAGGACCTTCTAAAATCTCAAATTGGTGTGCCTTATCTCTAAACAAATAGGGAATACCAAAAACATGGTAATCTGGCACAAAGTTAGACATGGTTGCAGCACTTACTTTGGTAATAGCTACGCTGCCTATTTGAAGTAATTCAACTACTTCACGTTCTGAACCTAATTGTCCGTCGGGAAAAATTTTAATGGTTAAAGCACCTCCAGATTTTTTCGCTAGGGCCTTTTGAAACTCTACGATACCTTTATGCACTGGGTGTGTTTGAGGTAAAGAGTGCGCTAAGTAAAGTACCTTTTTATCTGAGGTCTTATTACATGAAAAGAGACCCAAGGACAAAAGCAGCACTAAAAGGAATTTATAGTTCATGTTTTATTTATTTAGTTTATGTGGTTTCTACAAATATAAAAAAATACAATCGATTGTATTTTATCGTTTTTACTTAAAATTAAAATACTTTTTCGCATTGTTATAACAGATATCTTTAATCATGTTTCCAAGAAAATCTAAATCTCTAGGAAGTAATCCATTAATAACATCTTCTGCTATAATATTACATAAAATTCTGCGAAAATACTCGTGTCTAGGGAAAGATAAAAAGCTTCTACTATCCGTTAGCATACCTATAAATTGACTTAATAGCCCCATGTTAGAAAGTACATTTATCTGCTTTTCCATACCATCTTTTTGATCTAAAAACCACCATGCTGTTCCCCACTGCATTTTTCCTGGAATTCCATTGGTATTAAAGTTCCCCATCATGGTTGCAAAAGTCTCATTTTGGGCTGGGTTTAAGTTATAGGTAATTGTTTTTGCCAATTGATTTGTACGATCTAAAGCATTTAGAAATTTAGATAGGCCTTCAATAATCGGATAATCGGCTATGGAGTCGCATCCAGCATCGGTTCCAACGAGATCACTTAATCTCGAATTATTATTTCTTATAACACCGAGGTGATACTGCTGAGTCCAACCTTTTTCATGATACTTTTGTCCCAAGTAGAGCAGAAGGCTTGATCTGTATTTTTGAACTTCCATTTCAGAAAGCGTATCACCTTGTAATGATTGATCAAATATTACAAAGACCTCTTCTTTTGTAAATTCTAAAAAAGAAAAAGCACCACTGATACCATAGTCGGAAAGTTGACATCCATTTTCATGAAAAAAATCTATTCTATTATCAATTGCTTTTAGGAGATCATTATAAGTTTCAATTTTAAAACCAACGCAGGTCCCTAGTTTTTCAAGATAGTTTTGGAAGTTGTCTTCGTCTATAAAAAATAGGGCGTCTGGTCTAAAAGTTGGGTAAACTTTTGTAAAAAAGTTGCCTTTAGCAATCTCCTTATGGTATTTTAAGTCGTCTGTTGGATCATCTGTTGTGCACACCACTTCAACATTCATATCTTTTAGAAGTTGTGCTGGTGTTTTGTGTTCTAAAATGATATTGGCCTTATTATAAATATCTGAGGCATTCTTTGGCTGTAGAATATCATCTACATCGAAATAACGTTTAAGTTCAAGTTGTGTCCAGTGAAATAAGGGATTTCTAAGTGTATGAGGAACAGTTTCTGCCCATTTTTGAAATTTTTCTTCTAAAGTCGCATTTCCCGATATATACTTTTCTTCAATGCCATAAGCTCTCATACCACGCCATTTGTAGTGGTCTTCGCTTAACCAAGCTTTAGTAATATTATTTATAGGTTTATTTTCAGCGATTTCTTTAGCAGAAAGATGATTATGATAATCTATAATAGGCATAGATTTAGCATAGTCGTGATACAGTATTTCTGCTTCTTTAGACTGAAGTAAAAAATTATCGGTTATAAAGTTTTTTGATTCAATACTACTCATAAGTTTAAACTTTTGCTAATACCAAGTTCCAAACCTCTTAACTCAGCCAATCCCTTTAATCTGCCTATAGCAGTATAGCCAGAATAGGTACTTTGTGTTTCTAAATCATTAAGCATTTGATGCCCATGATCTGGTCTCATTGGTAATTCAATATTTCGTTCTTTTTCAATGTCTTTAACAGCTTTCACAATCTCATACATATTAGACGAACCATCTAAATGATTGTCTTCATAAAAGCTACCATTTGCCTCTCGTTTTACATTTCTAAGGTGAAGAAAATGGATTTTGTCTTTAAACTTTCTTATCATTTTTGGCAAATCATTATCGGGATTTGCACCTAACGACCCTGTACAAAAGGTGATTCCGTTTGAAGGCGAATCAATAAACCCAACCAAATCGTCTAAATCACTTTCTGATTTTATAATTCTAGGTAATCCCATAATGTCTATTGGAGGATCATCTGGGTGAATTGCCATTTTAATACCTAAGGCTTCGGCTAAAGGAATGATTTCATTTAAAAAATAGGATAAGTTAGATTTAACATCTTGATGCGACATGTTGTTATATTGTGCAATCATGTTTTTAAAAACAGGAATAGTTAGGTCATCTACAGTTCCTGGTAATCCTTTTAAAACACTATCTTCTAAACGTTGCTTCTCAAAAGATGTCATTAAAGAAAAGCGTTCATTGGCTTTTTCCAAAATATCTTTAGAGTAGCGATTTTCGGTGTCATTTAATTTTATGATATGGGATTCAAAAACAGCCATATCAATTTTATCAAATCGTAAAGCAGTAGCACCATTCTCAAGCTGCCAATGTAAGTGTGTTCTCGTCCAATCTAGTACTGGCATAAAGTTATAACATACGTTCTTTATACCACATTTTGCCACGTTAATTAAACTTTGCTTATAGTTTTCTATACGCTGCAAATAATCACCAGTTCGCAACTTTATATTCTCATGAATTGGAATACTTTCAATAAAGGACCACTCTAAACCAGCTTTTTCAATAGTACCTTTAACATTATTAATATCCTCTATTGTCCAAACATCACCATTAGGTGTTTGGTGTAATGCAGTAACAATTCCTGTTGCTCCGGCTTGTTTTATATATGATAATTTAACTGGGTCTGTATATCCAAACCATCTAAATGTGTGTTTCATTTCGTTGAGTTTTAAACGCCGCTAAAAGCACTAAATCCGCCATCAATAGGTAAAACTGTTCCAGTAACAAATTTTGAAGCTTCAGCACATAAATAATGAATTGCTCCGTTTAGTTCTTCGGCTTCACCAAAACGTTTCATTGGGGTGTTCTTTATAATAGTTTCACCTCTATTGGTATAACTACCATCTTCATTGGTTAATAATCTTTTATTCTGAGCACCTATAAAAAAACCAGGAGCAATGGCATTAACGCGTAAACCTTCGCCAAATTTAAGGGCTAACTCAACGGACATCCATTTTGTAAAGTTGTCTATTGCCGCTTTAGATGCCGAATAACCAGCAACTCTGGTAATAACACTTTGAGCTGCCATAGAGGATATATTTATAATGCTTCCATGTCCTTTCTTAGCCATTACTTCTCCAAAGATGATAGAGGGCAGAACGGTACCGTCTAAATTAAGTTCAGATACTCTTCTGAAGTCTTCCATCTTGAGATCGAAAATAGTTTGGTCTTCACTTATTGTGGCTCCTGGCATGTTACCACCTGCTGCATTTATAAGTACATCAATACTCCCCCAAGTGTTATTAATCTCCTTCTTTACGCCTTTCAGAAAGTCTTTGTCTAGTACACTTCCTGTAAAGCCTAGGGCATTGTTGTTTATGGTTTTTAATTCAGCAATTTTAGAGTTTACTTTCTCTGGTGTTTGACCAAGAATAGCAATTTTTGCTCCTTGGGAAAGTAGGTAGGTTGCCATGCTTCCTCCTAAAGCACCAGATCCTCCGGTAATAATTATTACTTTATCCTTTATGTTAAAAATCGACATTAATTTGTGGTTTAATTAATTTATCGTGTGCGCACACGCAAATATATAAAATCATTGCATTAAAACTTCATTTTTAGACTTTTTTGTGCTGTAGACTTGGAAGTAAGGCATGTTTTAGTAACGAAAAAGATGTATTATTAGGGGGTAATAGTAGCTATGGTCTCTTTTATGGCTTACGCAATTATATTTTGACAAATTGATTGAAAATACGTTACTTTGTAGTAAGAAATACGCTTTAATTTGTAGCTTATGTTAAAAACTAAATTATATCTCAAATGCTATAAATTCACTTTTTAATATGAATAAAACTAATCTTTTAGTCAATAAATTAAAGACATCCAATATAGATTTTAAAGTAGATCATACTACTAATAGTAAGGTTATGATAAATAGTTTTCCTTTTGAGTTCGATGTAAACGTTCAAAATGGTAAGGTTGATGTACAAAGCAGAATAAAAGGATGGAATTTTGTTACTGACTTTATGAGTCTACCTTTTGAAAAAACATTGGGCTATTTATTGCTAAAACAGATTGGTTTTACTTTGTTATTTTTTGTTTTCATGAGTTGGGCGAAATCTAATCAAATCTATACAATAGTCATTTTGATAATGTTCGTTTTTACAATAACTGCTCAATACATGTACTATATGAATTATCGAAAAAAACATAAAGACTTTAAAAATAATATAGAGAAGTGGATTAATGAAAACGAATTTTAAGGAAGTTATGAAACATATAAAACTTATATCCATCTTATCTATTTTAGTATACCTTGTTACTTCTTGTGTAAGTACTGAAAACCCTTTACATGGAACTTGGGTTTTTGTTAAAGGAAATTCTAATAAAAAGTCAACTTTTGTCTTTGAAAAAAACAGAGAAAAAGTTTTTACAAAAGACATGAGTTTTTATGTGTCTAATGAAGATGCTGTTGGAAAACAGGTAACAATACAAGGAAAATATAAAATTATAGATAAAAGCCATTATAAAGAAGAATTAGGTAATGGTGTATATGCCATATATGAATTTAGAATAAAGAATGACACTCTAAAGTTTGGTGGAGATCTTCATTTGCCTTCTGAGAAAGAAGGAGAGATTAAGACCGTATTTGTAAGTGAGACTTGGGTTAGAAAAAAGGAATAATTCCTTATTAGAAATTTCTAATTTATTTGAATAAATTGAAGGTCGTCATTATTTTTAGCCGCTAAAATGAATTGAAGGTCCTTAACTTTTATAGGCGCCATGTCTTTAACATCTCCATTAAGGAAGAAACCACTTTCTGAAGAAGGAGTTGGTATGAATTCACCTTTACCATTACCTTTTAAAAATAATCCGAAACCGCCATCATTTCTGGGAGTTTCAACTTCAGAAGCATATAAATTCCCTGCAACTAAAACATCTAAGGCACCATCGTTGTTATAGTCTTTTACCAAGATGCTGTTAATGCTAGATAACTGTGCTTCTCTTGGAAGTTCGTGTACTACAAATTTTCCGCCCTTGTTTTCTAAGTATATGCTGGCAAAAGATTTTACCTGATAATGCAATGCAGATTCTAATGATTTTTCTTCGTAAATATCTACCAAAGTAGCATTAGAAAAGCTTTCGTAGTTTTTAAATTTATTTTTTATCTGAGGAATTTGCTGTGAAGAACACTCGCGTCCTCTTACAGGATATTGTACACCTTCGTTATAATAACTTAATACAATATCTGTTTTGTTGTCTTTATCAAAATCGTTTACATAAATGTCAAAAGTTGCATCTTCAGTAGCTTTATACTTATAATTTAGTCCATTATTTCCAACGATATAATCCATATCACCATCGTTATCAAAATCCCCTTGATTAATGCTCCACCACCATCCTGTAGTATCTTTTGTAAGCCCAAGTGATTCCGAAACTTCTGTAAATGTCCCTTTGTCATTTTTAAAAAATTTAATAGACATCCACTCACCAACTATTATAAAATCTTGCCAACCGTCATTATTAAAGTCTGTTACAATAGCTGAGGTTGCCATTCCTAAATTTTGTAAGGCACTTCCCTTGGAATTGGTGACATCTTCAAATTTAGCTTCAGCATTATCCGTTATGTTTTGCAATAAATAACTATTCACAGCCGCTGGATAATTTCCAGGCATTTGCCTACCCAAAACCAAAACATCTTGCTTGCCATCTCTATTAAAATCTAGATTATACGCTTTAGAGCCACTTACAATAAAGTTTGGTAAGGCTGTTTGCGATTTTGTAAAATCACCTTTACCGTCATTTATGTAAAGACGGTCTTTGAGTTTCTCAGATTTTGAAGAAAACTCGTAACCTCCACTTACAACATACAAATCATTATCGCCGTCATTATCAGCGTCAAAAATAAGTGCTCCTAAGTCTTCACTCAGTTTGTCTTCAGTTAAGAACGTATTCTTTTGCTTTTCGAAACCTGTTGCCGTTTGAAAGAATAAATCTCCTAAACGGTTAAAAGAACCTCCAATAAAGTAATCTTCTAAACCATCGTTATTTAAATCTCCCACGGCAATTGAAGGCCCAAAAGATGACATTTTATGTGGCAGAAGGACTTGATATTTAAAATCGTCAAAAGTGTTTTCGTTATGTTTATAATTTGGAAAATTAGTGTTGCTATTAGAATTGAAGAGTGCATTGGTTTTGGAAGAAGGCATGTCTAACCCTTCGGCATTCTTATAATTAAGGGTTAATAGTTGATTAACTTTAAGGTCTTTCAAAACTTGAGTTTTTCCGTCGGACCAAACTACTTTGAGCTCATCAATTAATTGAGATGTTCCTAAACCGAAATGCAGCTCTGGCGCTACAGATGATTGAAAGCCTCTACTAAGGGTAAGTTCTTGCATTTGCGTTTTTTCACCAATAGTTACATATGCTCTGCTCCCTAAACCAAATTTGTTTTTAGCTGTTCCTTCAAATTTAATTGATATGTAATTATTGATTTCAGAACTCGTGTTTTTAAACACCGAGGCTTTATCATCAATATTATTAGTTATGACTTCCAAATCGCCATCATTATCCAAATCTGCATAAGCCACACCATTAGAAAATCCTTTAAACTCAATACCCCAATCTTTATTTGTTTGTTTAAATTTTAGGTTTCCAAGGTTTTGGTACATAAAATTATCAATCCTTTCCGAAGGAATTTTTAAACTCATTTCAAGAGTCTTATCGCTATCAATTGAAAAGGCATCATCTATAGCGTTAAAAAAATCGCGGTTATTTACTTCTCTTCTGGTACCGTTAGAAATGAATAAATCTTTTAGACCATCATTATCAAAATCTGCAAATAATGGTCCCCAGCTCCAATCTGTAGAAGAGACTCCAGTAATACGTGATACGTTTGAAAAAAATGGATTATCATCATTAAAAACTCCGGTATTTAACTGTAAACAATTTTGCATGTATTGGTAATGAAAACCAGCATCTACAACGCCCCAAAATAAATCGGGATTCATACCAGCCATATTCGCTTTTTTGCGTTTGTTGGTTTTAGCGTCCATGTCTACTTGGTAAATGTCTAAATTGCCATCGTTATTAAAATCTGCAATATCAACGCCCATACCGTAGAATGCTGTATGAGACATGGTTTGTTTAACGACTTCCCTAAAAGTACCATCGCCATTATTCATGTATAGGTAATCTGGAGAGGCAAAGTCGTTAGAAATGTATAGGTCTGGCCATGAATCATTATTAAGGTCTCCAACAGTTGCACTTAATGTAAGTCCAAAGCTTTTAACTCCAGCCTCCTTGGTAACATCAATAAATGTTCCCCCTTCATTTTTATATAAGTGATCACTTTCAATGTCGGTAACGTTAGCCATTCTCTGCTCATATACGTAAACAGAGGCGTTAAATTTTGTAATGGGGTAATTAGCAACGTAAACATCTAAATCACCGTCTTTATCGTAATCAAAAAATGTGGCTTGTACACTTTGACCAACATCAGCTAAACCATATTCGGCGGCTTTTTCTGTAAAAGTACCATCTTGATTATTAATAAATAACTGATTTGTCTTAGGTTGAAATTTGCCAGCCACAGAACAGTAAATGTCTAGATAACCATCGGCATTAACGTCTGCCATAGTAACTCCTGTATACCAACGTTCATCGCCTGATACACCAGCTTTTTCACTAATATCTTCAAATTGAAGGTTACCCTTATTGATGTAGAGTTTATTTTCTACTTGATTACCTGTAAAGTAAATATCCTTTAACCCATCATTATTAATATCACCAACAGCAACGCCGCCGCCCATGTACAAATAAGAATAGGTAAAATAGTTTAGACTGTCATTTTCAGTAAGGTTATTAGAAAATGATACTCCAGATTGAGCTGATTCTAAAACCTCAAAGATGGTTGTTTTAGAAGCTGTTTGTTCTTCTTTAGAACATGTAAAAAAGAGCATTGATAATAATATACAATGTATTAGTAAAAATGCTCTATTTTTCATGCTATTAATCAATATTTTAGTTAAACTCTTTATCGTAATAAGTTGTGGCGTCTTGAATTAGAATGTTTAACTGTTCTTTTTCTGAACGTATTCTTTCTTCATTCCAAGTTAAGTATTTAATGCAGTCTTCTAAAACAATATTGGCGTATTTCTTAACACTTGGAATGTTAAAGTATAAACGGCCTGTTCTTCTAACGAAGAAATCAGATAGACTATTAATCATTTCGTTATGAATGGTAAACCAGAGTTCTGCCCTAATAAGTCTTTCCAATACATTCGTATTATTAAACTCTTTAGATTTCTCTATTATAGTATCAGCCTGTTTACCATAAGTTGTAGTTAAGTACCAAGCTTGGTGAGCGTCTTTTACTCCTAATGCCATTAACTTGTTTTCTAAATCTTTTTGATAAACCTCTACCTCTTGTGCAGAGCTAAGTTTAGGTGTTACCAAATCAATTGTTTTAGTAATGGATTCACTAAATTTCTCTCGTCGCTTTTTACTCATGGTCTTTAACACGGCATCAATTAAGCGGTGCGCCATTCTTCGATATCCTGTTAACTTACCGCCAGCTATTGAGATTAAACCACTGTCTGAAGTGAAAATTTCGTCTTTTCGAGATAGTTCTGAAGGGTCTTTGCCATCTTCATGAATTAGTGGTCTTAAGCCTGCCCAGTTAGATTCAATATCATTAATGGTTAAATTTACACTTGGAAACGTACTGTTAATAGCAGTAAGAATATAGTGGGCATCGTCTTTTGTAGCCACCACACGTTCCAGGTTACCAGAATAATTAGTATCTGTGGTTCCCACATAGGTTACCCGTCCTCTGGGAATTGCAAAAATCATGCGTCCGTCTGGCACATCAAAATACAAGGATTGTTTTACGGGTAATTTTTCATGAGGAAAAACAATATGTACCCCTTTTGTAAGGTGCAGGTGTTTATTATTTAATGATTTGTCTTTTGTTCTTAACAAATCTACCCAAGGTCCAGCAGCCGATACATAGTTACGTGCCTTAACTTTTATAGTCTGCCCTGTATTGTAATCTAAGCAGTTTAGGTTTTTAATCTTTCCTTCATCAGTATTGGTGAATGATTCCATTTTACAGTAGTTCACGATGGTTGCGCCATATTCAGCTGCTTTTTTTAGTATTTCTACTGTTAAACGCGCATCATCAGTTCTGTATTCTGCATACAGTCCACTACCTAAAACGACGTCTTCATTTAGTAATGGCTCTTTTGTAAGTGTTTCATCTTTATCGAGCATTCGCCTTCTGTCATCACCTTTCACGTCTGCTAGTAAATCGTATACTTTTAAACCTATAGCAGTCATCATTTTTCCATAGGTACCACCTTCAACTAGTGGTAATAACATTTTTTCTGGAATTACCAGGTGAGGAGCTAGTTTATGAACTATGGCTCTTTCTGAGCCAGATTCACGCACTAGGCCAATTTCAAACTGTTTTAAGTAACGCAATCCGCCATGAATAAGTTTGGTAGATTTATTACTGGTACCAGAGGCAAAATCATTTTTCTCAACTAAACAAACTTTAAGGCCTCTAGAAGCTGCATCTAATGCAATTCCTGCACCAGTAACTCCACCGCCAATTATAGCCAAATCGAATTTAGTATTCGCTAATTTTTCTAACTGATTTGCTCTATCTAATATTGAAAATCCTACTGCTTTATCCATCAGTATCATCTTAATTTCTTTTTGTTCTTTTTATAGCTTTTTTCCAGCCTTTGTAATTCTTTTTCCTCGCATCCTCATCCATTTTTGGAAAAAAGATGGTGTCTACTTTCCGAATATCATTTATATCATATTGCGACCATACCCCAGCCTTTATTCCTGCCAATAAAGCGGCTCCAAAAGCAGTGACTTCAATCATTTTTGGTCTGTCTACTTCAATATTTAGAAGATCCGATTGAAATTGCATTAAATAGTTGTTTGCACTTGCACCACCATCTACTTTTAAGGTGAATATGTTTTTACCACTATCCTTTTCCATGGCATTCATAACATCTTTTGTTTGGTATGCTAGTGCATTTACTGTTGCTTTAATGAGTTCTTCACGTCCAGTATCAAGCGTCATTCCGTATACACTACCTCTTGCTTTTCCGTCCCAATGAGGAGCGCCTAATCCAGCAAAAGCAGGTACCACATATACGTTTTTTAACGGAGGTATGCTTTGGCAAATATGCTCTGTTTCTGAAGCTTTTTCAATCAGTTTCATTTTATCTCTTAACCACTGAATAGAAGCACCTCCAGCAAACACACTGCCTTCTAAGGCATAGTTTACCGGCTCATTTTCAACGCTACAGATTAAGGTGGTTAGTAAACCTTTTTTAGATTTTACACGTTTTCTTCCAGTATTAAGCAGAATAAAACAACCTGTACCGTATGTGTTTTTTGCAACCCCAGGCTCAAATCCTCCTTGACCAAATAATGAGGCCTGCTGATCTCCCGCAACACCGTAAATTGGAATGCTAACATTATTGTATTGTATAGATCCAAAATCTGAAGAAGAGCTTTGTACTTTAGGCAACATAGACTTTGGGATATCTAATGCTTTAAGCATGGTATTATCCCATTCAAGAGACTTGATATTGTATATTAGTGTTCTTGATGCATTGGTATGATCTGTAACATGTTTTTCTCCATTTGTAAACTTATAGACCAACCAGCTATCAATGGTTCCAAAGCATAATTTGTTTTGATTCGCTAATTCTCGAGCACCTTCAACATTATCTAAAATCCATTTTAACTTAGTACCCGAGAAATAGGAATCTATAACTAATCCTGTATTTTTCTTTACATAGCTTGCAAGTCCTTTTTCTTTTAAGTCTTTACAAATTTCTGAAGTTCTTTTATCTAACCAAACAATAGCATTATGAATAGGTTTCCCTGTTTCTTTATGCCAAACAACGGTAGTTTCTCTTTGGTTAGTAATACCAACACCTGCAACTTCTTCCGGAGTAATTCCAGATTCCAAAAGCACGTTGTAAAATGTGTCTAATTGATCGTTGTAAATTTCTTCAGGATTGTGTTCTACCCAACCAGATTGCGGATAGTATTGCTTAAGTTCTTTTTGCGAAATAGCTACAACTTTGCCTTGAAGGTCAAATATTATAGATCTTGTACTGGTTGTACCTTGATCGAACGCTATAACATACTTCTTTTCCATAATTTATTAAAAAATTAAGTAGGTACTTAATACCAGAATTGTGATTAGAAGTCCAACTATTTTGGCATATTTCCAAGGGGTAATATCAATTTGTTCTGTAATTTTTGGTGCGTATACTTTTTTACTTGGATACAAGTTGCCCATTAGCAACATAAAACCTACGTTAAGAACAAATAGAATGCCCATAATGTGTAAAAAATGAGGATAAGCTTTTGCTTTAATAATCCCTAATTCCTTGGCATTAGTAATTCCATTTGCAGCCGCTTCAGCTAGTGCACCTTCAACAAAATAAGGCGCTAAAACAAACTGGCTTATTAAATACAATAAAACACCAACAGTGAGTACAATTTTTGCAGCTAATGCAGGCACTTTTTTTGTTATGATTCCAACTGTTACAACAGCTAAAATAGGAACGCTTAAACTTCCTAAAGATTCTTGTATGTATGAAAATAATCCATCTGGTGCATTGGCAATAAAAGGCGAAATAGTCATTGAGATTATAGCCAAAAATAGACCAAATATTTTTCCAGCTTTTACGGTTTTTAGTTCTGAGGCTTCCTTGCTGAAATATTGTCTATAAAGATCTACTCCAAATAGGGTAGAACTACTGTTTAGTAAACTATTGAAAGAGCTTAGTACGGCTCCAAAAAGTACTGCTGCAAAGAAACCTAAAAAAGCTCCTGGTAATACCTTTCTAACTAATGCAGGGTATGCTTGGTCTGCATTTTCTAAATTACCTTCAAAAAGGTGCCAAGCTATAACACCAGGTAGCACAACAATAATAGGAATTAGGAATTTTACAAATCCAGCCAGAATCATTCCTTTTTGACCATCGGCCAGACTTTTAGCGCCGAACACCCTTTGTAAAATAGACTGATTTGTTCCCCAATAATACATTTGAGCAATCATCATACCTGTAAAAATTGTTCCGAAGGGAATAAAGGAGTCAATCTCTCCTTTAGCATTAAACTTTTCAGGATTGTCGTTCCACAACTCATTTAAACCGTCACTTACACTTCCATCTCCAATTAACATTAGGCCAAAAACAGGAATTAGTAGTCCTCCAATTAATAGTCCGATGGCATTTACTAAATCTGAAACTGCTACTGCTTTTAATCCTCCAAAAATGGCATAAATAGAACCAATAATACCAATTGACCATACGCAAATCCATATTACGGTAGATTGCGATACACCAAACAATTCTGGTAAATCGAACATGGTGCTAAATGCTAAGGAACCAGAATACAAAATAGTAGGTAGCAATACAATACCAAAGGCAACAAGAAATAATATTGAAAGTATCGATTTTGTTTGCGCATCAAAACGTTCTTGAATAAACTCTGGTATAGTTGTTATTCCAGATCTCATGTATTTTGGTAATAAATAGATAGCTGTTGCAATCATTGAAATAGCGGCCAAAGTTTCCCAAGCCATTACCAGAATTCCCTGTGCAAAAGACTGCCCATTTAAACCTACAATTTGTTCGGCAGAAAGGTTAGTAAGTAGTAAAGAACCAGCAATGGTAATAGCGCCTAAACTTCTTCCTCCTAGGTAATACCCATCGGCAGTACGCTCGTCTGTTTTTCTTGTGGCATACCATGCTATAAAAGCTACCAAAATGGTAAATCCGAAAAATGATATAATTGAAAGCGTACTCATATTTTTTTATTTCTTGTTTAACTGAATAAGGCCACAAGCAGGAATATTAAACTCTACAAGCCCAATTTTGAATTCTACAGAACCGTTATCTACAAGTTCTCCTTTGCAATTAAAAATGCTGTAGTTGTAGTTACCTAGATCTGCACCAACTTTTAGAATAGTTTCCGTAGATAATTTAGCATTTAAGATATCAATATTTTTGTAAGAAACATCTAAATTAACCACATAATCATCATGCAATCCGATGATTAGCTTGTTGTTGTTTTTAACATGCTGAAGAGGGTAATTAGCTAATGGCTTAAAAGGTGTAAAATCTCCAGTTGTAATAAGTGATTTATTGGCTACCCAGTAGTTTGTATAAAACTTAAGCATTTCTAAATGATCTTTTGGAATCTCATTAAGTTTTACAGAAACCTGAGGAACACCAAATAAGGTATTCACCATTTGTAATGCCGCTACTTCTAATTTTTCTTCATTGTGCCATGTTATCATATCTGAGTGAACCGCTGTGTTGCCAGCTAACATGTTAATATCTGCTATTCTAATACGGTTCATAGTGGCATCTCCCGGACAATCAAATGCCCTGAACATATTACCATATTTACGCATTGCAGGTCCTGTGTATTTTTGTCTAAATTCAATAAAGATATCTGGCTTTATTGCTCTTAGGGTTTCCATAACATCGGTTAGCAATCTATCTACGGCTTCATTAACCGAATGAAAATCCATGTTGTCATTCTTACTTGGTGTGTCTTTGTATAGTTTAAAATCATCAATGAAGTCTAGTTTAAAACCATCAAGATTCCAATCTAATAAGGCATTTTTGTAAATGTCAATTAGGTAGGATCTAACCTCTGGATACCGAGGGTCAAATACAGGTGCCCAACGATGGTCTTCGGTTAAAAACTTCCCTTTAAAGCGTTTATAGGCTTCAGATTTATTTCCGCAGAATGGTACAGAATACCAAAACCCAATTTTCATCCCTGTACTATGTACCCTTTCAACAAAAGCTTTTGTTTTTGTGATTCTTTCGGGTTTCCAATCGCCTGTGAAATCGTAACCGCGGTTGGCATCATTCGTTTGCCAACCATCATCTATTATAATGGATCTGTATCCAAGTTTATAGGCTGTTTTGCACTCTTCAATTAAAACATCTTCATCTAAAACTTGATGAAAATTATACCATGTAGAATACAAAGGCTCTAATGCAATTTCTGGAACAGGTGCAGGTTTTAGATTTTGAAATGATTCCCACCATTTAGAAGTTGCCATTAGTGCTTTAGAAAAATGCTTGTCTTCTTCATCTATTCTAATTTGAATATTGTAAGCTCCATTTTGTCCTTGGTTTTCTTGACACAAGGTTAGGTGACAGTAGAAACAATCATCTTCTTCTCTTATTCTTGCATTAAGGTCTAGTTTGTTTATGACATCAGAACATGCAAAGGTGTGTATATTGGTATCGTTATGTCCAAATAATCCAATAACCGGAGCATCAATAGAAATACGTGATTCCATATGATCTAATTCCCAATCTGCCTGAATTCTTTTAGCAAAATCTGTGGTAGGTTTCCAAACACCCATAATGTTATGAGCTGGAATTTTCCAAGATAATGTGATTGGGGAAGCACCCTTCTCATTGTTTATTTTAACATCATAAACCGAGACTTCATTTTCATGAAATATCTGATGTATCTCCACCAATGGGTTGTCACTTTTTCCGTTAACTAAAATCTCCTTTTCTAAACCCATGAAAGTACCTTTTATCATTGTTTGTTCTATATATTCATTACACATATAGTTGCGCGAAATCTCGAAGAAGAAGCCAGGTGTAAAATGAATATTAACCCGACTTCTTTTTCACCAACTATAAACTAAACCTCAAAATATTTGTGAAAATCCGCTATTGATTATACCCAGGATTTTGATTTAGGTTAGGGTTAGCATCAATTTCAGAATTAGGAATCCATACCAATTCATGTTTTCCAGCCTGATAAACGCCACCACTTAAAGATTTAGGATGATCTCCATGTAAAGAAGTTGCTCCCATATAGTCATCTGCTAAATCCCATCTTACTAAATCAAAAAATCTATGCCCTTCACCGGCTAATTCCATAGCACGCTCTTCAATAATAGCTTGACGCATATCTGCTTGAGATATTGAAGGGTTTGTATTTGCAATTAAGCTTAATGCCGCTCTGTCTCTAACCATGTCAATAAATTGAATAGCTTCTGAAGTTCTATTATCTTCATTTAGAGCTTCTGCCAACATTAATAATACATCTGAATATCTAATTACTCTCCAGTTGTTACCTACATTAGTACCCAAGAAATCTACTTCTGCTCTTGTACCTAAGTCCATTCCGGAGTATTTTTTAGAGAAAATAGGCTCTACTCCTGCATCATTTGCTACGTCAATATCACCAGCCATATCAGTACTAAAATCTATTCCTCCGTAACCTGTTGCTCCTACATAGTCGTATGCTAAAGTTTCATTTCTTCTTATAACATCTCCATTAGCTTCAAAAAGGTCTTTTAACCAAGGGTTTACAACATGACTTTTATCTGGAGATTTTGTTGGAGGTGCATAATCAATATGGAAATTACCCATAGTCCCTGATCCTGGAATATCTGTACCCCAAACAAAAGACTCTTGACCTAAAAACTGTAATTCAAAAACAGATTCGCTATTATTCTCATTGGTTGTAGAGAAGTTTTCTCCGTATTGAGCTGCTGGTAATAAACTATATCTACCAACTAAACTATTTAATGCCGTAATAGCATTACTGTACTGTTTCATGTAAAGGTAGCTTTTACCTTTTAAGGCTGTGGCGGCTCCAGATGTTGGTCTTCCCAAGTCTTCACCACTCCAACTATCTGGCAACATATTTTCGGCCATTTCTAAATCGGCTATAATTTGCGCCCAAACAGCATCTGCGTTTGCCTGCTGAACCAATAAGTTGTCTAAGTCTGGAAGTCCAGTAATTAAAGGCACATTGCCATATAAATTAACTAGGTACCAATAGTCAAATGCTCTTAAAAAGTAAGCCTGACCTACTAAACTTTCTCTTGTATTGGTATCTGGAATCCCTTCTTCTGTAACATTAGTTATTATGTTATTACATCTGGCAATAGATTTGTAAAGTTCCTGCCATGGTTCTGTAGCCCATCTGTCTCCAGGGTTTCCTAAAAAGGTAGACATTGCTGTGTTTGAACCAAATGGAAATACGTTAAATTCATCTGAACGCAGTAATGCACCAGTATGTACTATTCTTCCCCAGAAAAATGTTCCTGTAACGGGGTGAAAAGCGCCGTTTATTGCAGACTTAACCTGCTCTACCGAAGTACCAAAGTTTGCTGTTGATGTTGCATTGTTATTTTGTTGATCTAAAATATCATCTGAACAAGCAAATACAATAAAAGCAGCGAGTACTAAAGATTTTATTTTGATTGTATTTTTCATATTCAATTTTTTAAAAAGTTACGTTAAACCCTAGCATAAAAGTTCTAGCATTTGGATATGCTCTTTGATCTAATCCTCTACCTAATAAAGGATTTACATTTGTTCTTAAACCAGGAACTCCAGAGTTTAAGTTTGCTCTACCACTGTTAGTAGATGCTACATCAGGGTCGTAACCCGAGTAATCTGTGATTACAAATAGGTTTTGCGCGTTAATAGAAAGTCTTGCTTTTTTAACCCATTCTATTCCAAAGAAACCTTCGCCAAAATTATATCCAACCTCAAAGTTTTTAAGTCTGAAATAAGAACCATTTTCTACGAAGAAAGATGATGGTGCTTTATTTCCTGCTGGGTCGTTAACTGTAGCTCTAGGGATATTTGTATCTGTATTAGATGGTGTCCAAGAATTAAGAACTTCTGTTAATTTACCACCATCTTGCCATAAGATATTATAGTATCTACTTAAGTTGTAAACTTCATTACCCGAAACACCATTAAAATTAAGCGCAAAGTCAAAATTCTTGTAGTTAGCGTTAAAGTTTAAACCATAGGTAAAGTCTGGAGTAGGGTTACCAATTATGGTTTGATCTTCTGCGGTAATAGAACCGTCATTATTAGTGTCAACTCTAATAAAATCTCCAGTTGCCGGGTCTACTTTATCTTCTACAACCCAACCGTAAAATGCACCTACAGGTCCATTTGCTTCTGTTCTGTTAACTACACGTAAATCTTCGTCAATACCAGGTCCTAAAATTGTGGCAGGGATATCTTTTGCTTCGTTTTTAAGATTGAATGAGAAGTTTGTTCCAACTCTATAAGTGAAATCACCTTCAGATTTTTTATAACTTAAATCGAATTCAAATCCATTATTTACTAAGGTACCAGCATTTCTTGTTACAGGTAAACTTACACCTGCTGTAGATGGAATACTAATAGGTACCAGAGCATCTTCAACATCTTTAGCATAGTAATCTGCGGAGAATGTAACTGCACTATTTAAGAAAGACATATCTACACCAATGTCGAAGGTTTTGGTAGTTTCCCATACCAAACTCTCATCAGCCAAAGTTGTTTGTGCTAAACCGTTTGCAGGTGCACCACCGAAACTTGTGTTTGATTGATTGGCTAAGAAAACAGCCTGAGTTGGATAGAATACATCTGGGTAAGAACCTAACTCACCATAAGATACTCTTAACTTAAAGAAGTTAATAGTTTCCGATTTCCAGAAATCTTCATTGCTAATATTCCAAGCTGCAGAAACAGAAGGAAAGTAACCTTCTTGATTATCTTTAGCAAATCTTGAAGAGGCATCTCTTCTTATTGTTCCCGAGAAGATGTATTTGTCATTGTAGTTGTAGTTAAGCCTACCAAAATAAGAGATTAACCCAGCTTCATTATCTTCACCTAAAAGAATATTTTGATCACTTGATGGTAAGGCAGCAACAACGCGAATACTGTTTGCTGGTGTGCCTTGACCATAAATACCACTACTATTTTGTGATTCTTGGAAACGCGTATAACCAACAACTGCAGAAACTTTATGAATATCATTAAACGTTTTCTTATACGACAGCGTAGGTTCAAAAAGTAAGTTAACATCCTCTCTTCTAAAATCTGTTAAATCATTTAGATCGTTAACATTTCTAACAGGGTCTACCAAACTCATAAAGTAAGTTGGAGTAAATTGAAAATTCTTTTGAGTTGTGTAATCAACACCTAAATTTACCGATGCTGTTAACTCTTCTGTGATATTATAATCTAGTTTTAAACTTGCAAATAATGTTCTTGTAGTTTCTAGGTTGTCTTCTAGAGTTGCAAGTGCATATTGGTTTACACCTCCAGGACCATGAATATCTTCAGATGGTGCTTCAAATCCACCTTCATTAGCTGCATTTCTAAGTGCTACTGTTGGCGCTGTAGTTCCATCGAATCCGTACCAGTTGTTATCCTGTAATTTGCCTTCAGCTAAACCTAGAGACTGAGATAATTTGAATTTACCAAATTCGTGCGTACTGTTAAATCTAGCATTTAATCTTTTAAAACCAGAACCAACAAGAATACCATCTTGGTTAAAGTAGTTTAGCGAAGCGAAATAAGTAGATTTCTCTCCACCAGCAGATAGAGATACACCATATTCCTCTATGATACCACTTTGAAGATTTTCGTCTTGCCAATCCGTATCAACACCATTCCATGCAACTGATGTGGAGCTGCCGTCATTAGCAAATCTTTGATTAAGGTAACTTGCATACTGCTCACCGTTTATAAAGTCTAACTTTTTACTAGGTGTGTCAAAACCTATTCTAGTGTTTAAGTTAATTTCTAAATCCTGAGCTTTTCTACCGTGCTTAGTTTTTATTAATACCACCCCGTTAGCTGCACGAGAACCATAAATGGCCGCTGCAGCAGCGTCTTTTAAAACTGAAATATTTTCAACATCAGAAGGGTTAACGTAACGCATATCGTCAACAAATAATCCGTCTACAATGTAAAGAGGAGCTGCGTTACTTAATGAATTCACACCACGAATAAAAACGTTACCAGGGGCACCAGGTTTACCTCCGGGATTTTCTACTTGAATACCAGTAAGCTTACCTTGTAAGGCTGAGGTTGGATTACCAGCAACAGTGGTTGCAAGAGCTTCTCCTTTAACTACTCCTACTGATCCTGTTAATTCTCTTTTGTTAGAGGTACCATAACCAACAATAACTACTTCGTCTAAAGAGGCAGCGTCCTCTACTAGAACTACATTTAAGGTTGTTTGGTCTCCAACTGTAATTTCCTGAGTTTTATAACCAACGTAGCTAAAAACGATGATGTCTGAGGCACCTAAATCGTTTAAGCTAAAGTTTCCATCAAAGTCTGATGTTGTTCCATTGGTGGTGCCCTTTACTATAATGTTTACACCGGGCAATGGAAATTCGCCATCAGTAACGGTTCCTGATACCGTTTTGGTTTGGGCATAACTACTCATTCCAAAAAGGAGAAGGAGCATGCCTAGAGTTAATTTTAGTCTGTTTACTTCCATAAGTTCTTATTTAATTTAGTTTTTGTGCTACTGTGTGCTACTTTAGTTTTTGGCTAAAAAAAATACTGTGCTACAGTATGCTACTTTACAAAAGTATATAAAAAAATCTTAAATTCTGTAAAAATCTTAAAAAAAGATACGAAAATTTACAGATTTAACCTATAAATTAAGTAAAAAGTGTTTATAATGAATTCCTTCGTATGAGCTCAGAAGGCATTATTTTATTGGTGTTTTCGCGAGTTTTTACAAAATTTGCGGATTCCAAAGCCATTTTTTTAAAATCTGTAGAAATTGTGGTGATGCCTCCAAATATTATCTCTTTTATAACATTATCGTTATGTGCTAAAACTCCAAAATCTTTACCAATAGCATAGTTTTTTGTTTTACTATCTTTTAGAAGTTCCCAAAGAAAACTGTCACTAATAAAGAAGTATAATTTGTTTTTAGAAATACTGCCTTTAGTATATTGTTTTTTTATACTGGATTTTATATTGTGTTCCTTAACAAATCGTTTAAAGGCGTTAAAAATGCCTTCGGGATAATCTGTATCACCTCTATAAAATAGAACAAATTCTTCGTATTTTTTTATGTCTTCTAAAAGCTTAAGTAACTGATTATAGGTTGAATTCTCAAACTCTTGTGCTATAAAAGAATAACTTGTATCTAGATTAATATGTCTATCTACTATTAGAAGTTTGTCTTCTGGAAACTGTTCTAAAATAGGTTTTATTTCTGGGGTTTGAATAGGCGCTACTACGTACATACCATATCGGCCAGTTATACGGGTAAATATATTTTTAAAAGTATCTGTATTATTATGATGAAAGAATACATTAATAATGTAGTCTTTGCCTAATTCTTCTCTAAATGCATTATAAAAATCTTCTTGAAACGTATGAAGCGCATAGAGAACAAGAGCAACTCTAAGCTTAGTTTTTGTGTTTATGTCTGCAATATAATAACCCTTATTGTTTTTAGATTCTACAATACCTTTGCCTTTTAAATCTTCATAGGCTTTTACGATTGTCTTTCGTGCAAATCCAACTTCGGCTACCATTTTGTTTATAGATGGTAATCGGTCTCCTTTACTTAAGTCTTTTGATTCAATGGCATCTAATATGGCTTTAACCAATTGTTCGTGTTTGGTTAAAGGTTTAACACCTTTGAGTTTTTCAACATTTTCAAAAACTACAGACATATTAGAAGAGAGTGAAGTTATTTTCTCAAAAATAGGATTATTTTTTCAATAGCTTCCCCTAGCTCTTTGGGAAGGTGGTTTTTCTCCCAAGGATGACGTGCATTAAAGACGTGGTCTGCGTCATTGATAATGGCAAATGAACTATTTGTACTCCATTTATTCAAGTTCTCAGCTTCATCCATGAATATACTGGTGTCCTTATTACCATGAATAATGAGGTAAGGTATTTTTAAATTAGAAACAGCCTTTTTAATATTTAAGCGTTCTTTGTTTTTTATAGTATCTAAATAAAATTGATAGAAGTGTGGCATTTGTTGTTTTGTGCGTCCGTTTACAACATATTTTACACCCGTTTTTTTCCAGTCTTCTAAATCTGTATTTGTAACCGATCTTTTTATGAAGTCTGAAATACCTGCAAGACTTATGACTTGTTGTACTCTATTGTCTTCAAATGCTGTTACCGTTACAATACCTCCACCACGACTATGGCCAAGTAAAGAGATATTATTTACGTCTCCATAAGTTGTTATGGTTTCATTTTTTATACACCAGTTTAGAACTGATTGTAAATCATCTAGCTCTTTTGTGTAGTTGTTATTTCCAAATGCTTCTAAATCCGGAAAATCAATAGGTTGTTCTACTGTGCCACCGTTATGAGAGAAATTGAATTTTACAAAGAAAAAACCAGCCTGGGCAAAAGCCTCTGCCATAAGATTCCATGCACCCCAATCTTTAAAACCTTTGTAGCCGTGACAAAAAATTATGACGGGCTGATTTGTATTTGTCTCTAAATAAGTTACATCAATAACAATGGGTTTATTGTGTTTGCCATTAATTACAAAATCTTGTTTTTTCATTTTTATAGCTCTTTTTCGGTAAACGGAATCTTAGGATTGCAAATTTCAACAATTAATTGGTGTAACTGTTCCTTGAAATTACTTAAAGTTTCTTCGGTTATTAGGGTATCTTTTTTGGCCCAGGCTCCTTCTTTATCTTTTTTGGAAAACTTTAAAAAGCCTTTGCCTAAATTTTTAAATGAAATTATGCCGGCTTCAATAGGAAATTTAAGAGCTTCAGATTTTTGCATCATAAGGGCATATGTAAGTATTTGGAAGCTTTTGCTATACTTTTTGTAATCTGATGTTATAGCTTCCCAATCTACAATTTCAACATCAGATTGGTCTACCTTACCTGTTTTGTAATCTACAATTCGGGTTATGCCATTAACTTCATCAACACGATCTACCATTCCGGTTAGTTTTACTGAAAAGTCTAATTCGGGAATATTTATTTCTACCTTATTACTGGCTTCAATTGCTATAATTTTAATTTGATTGCCTTCCTTTAAACTTTCAATTTCTAAATCCAAAAAATTGGAAACATAACGTTTTGCTATTTCAAATATGATGAGGTTTTTGCCTTTTTGAATATCCCCTTCTTTATAAGTTTTAGAGAAATGATAGGATACAGTTTTTCCAACATCTTTTTTTAATTCTTTTATGGTCTCAATGCTTAAAAAGGAACCTACTAATGGTTTGTAAAAATCTTCAAGGGTATTATGAACTACTGTACCTAGGGTATTAAAAGCAACTGTTTCTTCAACATCATCAAATTCTTTAATTTTAAGTACTTTTTGATAGTAAAAATTTATAGGGTTTCTTATATAATTTGTAAGTGAAGAAGGAGAGAACCCTTTATTTGCAACGTTTTTAAGCTTTTCAAAGATATCATTATCTTTCTCTACAACTATTAGTTCTCTATTAATTGCTGGTACTTGCGGCGCAATTATTTGGTGTTTAATATCATGAATGCCTTCTAATTCTATTTGTGTTATAAATCTACTTTTTTCTCCTCCAGTTAATACATCTGCTTCGGTATTATATAGTATGAAGACGTTTTTAGCACGTTGTAAAAGTCTATAAAAGTGATAGGTGTAAACCGCATCTTTCTCTTTGTAGGTGGGGAGTTTGTTTTCAATTTTAACATCAAACGGAATAAAAGAATTATTACTTTTTCCTGATGGAAGTATGCCTTCATTTACGCCACTAATAATTACAGTTTCAAAATCTAGCACCCTAGATTCAAGCATTCCCATTATTTGCAAGCCTTGAAGGGGTTCTCCTTGAAAGTCTAAGGTTTCAGATGCAAGTAATTCTTTATAAATACTAAATAAGGCAGAAACATCTTTAATATGGTTATATGCTGAATTTAACCTTGTAAGTTCATTAAACAATTCGTTGAAACGGAAAAGATATTCTAATGATAGAAGATTGGTGTCTTTATCTTGGTCTAAATAGGCTTTAATTATGAATATGAGCTCTGAGCATTTTTTAAGTATACTTTCTGTTGAGATATTCCAATTAAATAAGAGGTCTATATAATCTGAAAATCCTTCTGATAGTGTTTTTAGTTTTTCTATAGAAACGTGAGTAAGGTTATTAATTTCAATGGTTTCTATGGTACTAGAGGCGTAGTTCTTTGAGTCTTTTTGGAATAGTGGTTTAATAAACTGATGAGACAACACTTGAATTACATCTTTATAATAAAATGTTTTAGAGCTGCTTTTATGTACATAAAATAGTTTCTCAAATAATGATGCTAGCGGAATGGATTTTAACGGAAACCCCATTGTAATATTAAGAGCATTAATATTTTCCGGTAAGGCATTTAGAGTGGGGATCAAAAGGTTTTCATCTCCTAAAACAACTGCGGTATTAGAAAGGGAGCTTTTTTCTTTTATGATTTTTTTTAAGAGTGTACCTATGTGTTTTGCTTGTCCAATATTTTTGGGTATTCCAAAAACCTGAATGTTTTTATCTTTTGTATAATTCTTAGTAATCCAGTTAAAGGGATTTTTTTCAAAAAACAACCAGTTTTTTTTATGCTGTCTGGTAAAAAGAGCTGCATCATGCTTTGGATTAGCAATAAAAGCGGCATCAATGTCCCAATAGATTTTTGCTTGGTCATTTTGTAAGAGCTCTTGGATTATGGTTTCTTCGGCAGTATTTAAGGCATTAAAACCTAAAAATATATGTTGTTTGGAGGCGTTATTTTGGATGTAAGACTCTAAATTTTCAACGGCTTCTCTATATATTAAACCTTGATAGCCAATGTTTTTTGAGATTAGAGATTTGCTAAAATGTGTGTAATAAACATGTAGCTTATTCCAAAAAGCCAAATAGTTTTTAATAAACTCCGTTTGATTTTTTTCTAAAGACCAGTGATCACTTTCAATTTCTTTAATAGCTTTTAAATAGCTAAAGATTTTTTCTTGAGGAATTAAGTATCTATCTATCTCATTAAAATCTTGTAAAAGTATTTGCGCCCATTTAGAAAAGGATTCAAAAGTATCAGCTTCCGATACAGGGGTAAGTTTTGTGTACGTGTCATAGAACTCAAAAAGGAGTTCTGTGTTACTGGTACTTTTTAGGCCCGAGAGCTCTTCTACAAACTCTTCAATACTTATAATATCTGGAGCAAAAGCAGTTTGTTGCGTTACCTGAGGAATCTGATGTTTTAAAAATATTCCAGCACGTTTACTGGGAAGAATAAAAGTAAGATGTGATAGGTCTATGCTTTTAGAATGTAAATCTTCTAAAACATCAAAAATGAAAGTAGTCATTGTATAAAAATAAAAAACGCCTCGGGAATCCCGAAGCGTTTTTTAAAAGTTATTTAGAGAATTAACTTCTTACTTTACTAAGTTAATTTCAACTCTTCTGTTTTGAGCTCTACCAGCTCTAGTTTTGTTAGTAGCTATAGGGCTATCTTCACCGTATCCTTTAGATGATAATCTAAATCTATCAACACCGTGAGAAGTTAAATAATCTTTAACTGAAGCTGCTCTAGATTCAGAAAGCGTTTGGTTTAATTTCTTGCTACCTACACTATCAGTGTGACCTTCAACAGTAAATTTAGCTGTTGGGTACTCATTGATAATTTTTACGATATCAGCTAATACTGCTTCAGACTCAGTTTTGATTGAAGATTTACCAGTATCGAATAAGATCGTTTTAGCGTACTCATTTAAAGTTTTTTGAACTTCTTCAGTAACTTCAGGACATCCTGCGTTAGCAACAGTTCCTTTTACTTTAGGACATTTATCGTCTTTATCTAATACACCGTCACCATCAGTATCTGGCCATGGGCATCCGTTGTTAGCAGCTGGACCAGCAGTGTTAGGACATTTATCGTCACCATCAGTAACACCGTCACCATCAGCATCTGGACATCCACCTAAAGCTTTTAAACCAGCAACAGAAGGACATTTATCTTTGTTATCAGCAATACCATCACCGTCAGCATCAGGACAACCGTTTAACTCAGCTAAACCAGCTTCGTTAGGACAATCGTCTTTACTGTCTTGGATACCATCACCATCAGTATCAGGACAACCATTGAAAGCTTCTAAACCAGCAACTTCTGGACAAGCATCATCTTTGTCATATATACCATCACCGTCAGTATCAGTTCCACCAAATTTAATAGAAAGACCAGCAGAGTGTTGGAAGTGAGTATCTAAGTAATCTTCAAAAGCATGCTTATAAGAAGTTTGAAGAGTAAAACCAATATTTTCGTTAAACCAAATATTTAAACCAGCAGTTCCGTTTAAAGTACCAGCACCAATTTCGTCAACCCAAGTGTAACCACCACCAACACCTAAGAAAGGATCGATAGCTGTACCTTGTAAGAAGTTGTACTTAATAGTACCGTCAATACCGTAGTAAGATAAATCGTCAACTGAAGCACCGTCAGAAGTTCCAGGAACTTCACCCCAGCTGTCAATTTTATTTAAAGAACCAGTTGCTCCAAAAGAGAAACCGTCTCCTAAATATTTAGAAACAGCTATTGTAGATAACGATGGTAAAATACTATAGTTATCAGTATCAGCGAATTTGCTAAAGATAGATTCAGATGATTCACCAGAACCGGTAAATAATTCACCTTGACCCGTAGGGAAAGCGTCAACCGCATTTACACCAATGGTAATTTGCCAAGGGTTGTTTTTGTCTTGTGCATCTGCATAGTTGTAACCAAGAACTAAGACAAATGCTAACAATAATCTGCTAAGATTTTTCATATTCAAAAGTTTAATTTTTAAGTGTTAATTGTAAACAAAAGTAAGTTGTTAAATGTTATTAACAAAGACAAATATATAAAAAAAACGTACAAAAGCACCGTTTATCGATAGTTCAGACTAATTTTAGATAATATATTTTGTCTTATAGTTATTGTAGACCCATTATGTCAAATTGGGTCACATTAAAAACCTTTTTTTATGTGTTTTATTATAACATCATTATTAAAATAAATAAGTATTTGGTTTTTAACCGTAAACCCCATGTTTGTAAGTATATCACTATAGGTCTGTAATTGCTGAATGTGGGATTTGTCTTCTTTACCAGTTTTATAATCTATTATGGTTGCTTCATTTTTATGATTAATGTTTATCCTATCTGGTCTTAAGATGTGCCCATCCTTAGTAATAATGTCTTTTTCCGCATAAATTGTGTCTTCCGAATTAAAGAAGGTAGAAAGAGATGCATGCTCCATTAATTTTAGTATAATTTGTTTTAGTTTATGTGATTGTTCTAAATCAATTATAGCTGCATTTAAAAAATTGCTTAAGGCAAAGTCTACATCATTTTTAGTTTTTATTTGTGCCATAAGATTATGCATAAGATTTCCTTTTTCAATGGCTTCTTGCTGCTGGGTATTCCATAAAAGTCCAGATTTTGTAATAACTTTTATGTTATGACTTTCTTTTGAGGTTGAAATGAACTCATTTTGAAACAACATGGTGTCCCTAATCATTAAGCTTGTTGACGTTTTTTCAGAAATTCCGAAATCGTAAACTAATTGGTTGTCATTCCAAAGGTTTTTATGCTGAAGATAATTAATAAATAGTCCTGAATATCTTTTTGAATTTACTACACCTTTAGTAGAAATATCCTTTTTAGAAATAATAAAAAGTTGTTCTGAAGCTCTTGTTAGGGCTACATACAAGAGATTGATATTGTCTAATTCTAATTCAGATTGGTGCTTATTAAAAATTCTAAGACCTTCTTCTCCAAAGTTTTCAAAATCTTTATTGTAATTTAATAAGGTGTGCGAAAACCCAAAGTAGGTTTCTTTATTTAGGTTAAACCACTCTTTGGGTTCTAACTCTTTATAAATATCTAAATCGGCATAAGGAAAAATGACCACAGGAAATTCTAACCCTTTAGACTTATGAATTGTCATAATTTGAACAGCATTTTGTCCTTTAGGGGATATGATGCTTAAAGCATCTTTCTTCTTTTCGTAATACTCTAAAAAGTTGGGAACATTAGAACCTTTGTTTTGTGAAAATTCTAATACTACATCTAAAAAAAATTGAATGTAAGCGTTAGATGTTTTTACTAAACCAAAGTTTCTGATTATAGTCTCGGTCAAATCGTATAGAGGAAGCTGCAATACATCTGACTTAATAAATACGTTATAATTTTCAAAACTTTCAAATAGCTCATGTATTGGTAGCTCCAAGTGACTTTGGAAAAAGCTATGCTTTTCTTCAATATTGAAAAGGTGGGTTAAATAATTTAATACAGAAATCTTTATTTCATAATTTTTTGGTTGAATTAAAAGCGAAAGCAGGTCAACAACAAAAGTTACCTCCAAAGAATTATGTATTAATAAGGTTTCTGATGAAACAATAGGTATATTGTGATCACTTAAAAAATTGGCTATAGCAACTCCTTCTTTTTTCTTTCTTACTAAGACGCATATGTCTTTTAAGGCATAACCCTTTTCTAAACAGGTGTTAATTTTTTTAAGTGTGGCTTCACAGAATTCTGAATCTCTTTCACTAGGATCTTTAAAATCTAAAAAAGAAAGTTCTACATAACCGGAGTCTTCTAAAAAAGTATTTTGCTGTCCCAACTGGTAAAGTTCCTGATAATCTTTGTTGGTAAAAGCTTCTTTAGAAAGAAAATTAAAAAAGTTATTATTAAAAGTTACAATTTCTTTAAAGCTTCGATAATTGGTTGGTAAGTTTTCAATCTTTTTTTCAATAAAGAATGGATTATCTTCATTGAATAAACCAATAAATTGTTCTGCTTTTCCTCCACGCCAGCGATAAATAGCCTGTTTTGCATCACCTACCAACATAGCTGTTCCGTTTTCTGAAGATAGTGAATTACCTAATAAAGGAATTAGGTTTTCCCATTGTTTTACCGAAGTGTCTTGAAACTCATCTATAAAATAATGTTTGAATTTTTCTCCTAAACGTTCGTAGATAAACGGAGTAGGTTGCCCTTTAATTTTATTGCTAATAAGTGTGTTAAATTCTGAAATGAGCATTTTGTTCTGCTCATTTTTTAATAGTTGTAATTCATTGTTAATGGCATTTAAAACCGATAGAGGTGTAATGTTTTTGTAAAAGACTTTTAAAAACTTATAATGATAGACTCTGGCTTTTATGGTTTTAAATACTAGTTCTATTTCAGGTAGAATAGTATCAATTGTGTCTGCTAAATTTGGGTTTAAGCTTTTAGGGTAAATGCCCTTTCGTTCTGTAATATTTTCTTCGAGCTTATTGTTGTAGAGACCGTCTAATTTTAACTGAGCTGCTTTTTCAAAATGCTTTGGCAGTGTACTTCTGGAGAAATCTTTATGTTCTAATCCGGAGTCATCAATTAGTTTAAGTACAGCTTTAGCATTTTCTACAATGACATTTTCACTACTAGAGATCTCCTCTCTTATATGTTTTTTAAGTTTGTTAAAATCCTCAAAAGTTTTGTGTTTTAATGCCTCTATATAGGGTATGTCGTTTTCACTAATAAGGAGTTTCGCAATCTTGTTAAAATCAAAAGACACATCCCAACTTTTATCTTCGTCTACTTTTTCAAGTGCAAACTCAACGAGTATTTTAGTTAATGCATCGTTTGTGCCTGCTTTGTAAATTAAACTATCTACAGCCTCATTTAAAAGACTATCTTGATCTAGTTCAACTTCAAAATTTAAAGGTAGTTTTAAATCATGAGCAAAAGTTCTAATAAGTTTATGTGTAAAACCATCAATAGTTGAAATGTCAAATGCAGCATAATTGAATAAAATACTATTCAATACTTTTTTAGATTTGTTATGAATGGTAGCAGGTTCTAATTTTAGTTCTTCGCAAATAGCAGTAAACATGCTATT
Organism: Seonamhaeicola marinus; assembly: GCF_008085455.1. Lineage (NCBI taxonomy): Bacteria > Pseudomonadati > Bacteroidota > Flavobacteriia > Flavobacteriales > Flavobacteriaceae > Seonamhaeicola > Seonamhaeicola marinus. The sequence continues at coordinate 498,426 of NZ_VSDQ01000679.1, forward strand.
TGGGTTCGTAAGAATAGCTGTTTCAGAAAAAGCCTTAAGCATATCGACAATGCGTTCTTTCATTTCGGCCACGGCTTTATTAGTAAAAGTAATGGCGAGAATATGCTTAAATTTTTCTGGATGATTAGCTCCTAATAAAATCTTTAAATACTCTTTTACTAGTGTAAATGTTTTTCCGCTACCAGCGGAAGCGTTATAAATGGTAAAAGAGGGGTTTTGATGCATTAAAAGTAATTTGTTACAAGATAAAAACAATCAATGGTTTCATAACAATTTATTATTTTTAATTGAACCCTTTTATATGTAAATTTGGATAGAAATTAATAACTAATACATAAAACAAGAAATTATGGCTTTTGAATTACCAGAATTAGGGTATGCTTACGATGCGTTAGAACCACATATGGATGCACGCACAATGGAAATACATCACACAAAACATCATAACGGATATACTACTAAATTAAATGGAGCTATTGAAGGAACGGATTTAGAAGGAAAATCTATTGAAGATATCTTAACTAATTTAGATATGAGTAATGGGGCAGTAAGAAATAATGGTGGTGGTTTTTATAATCACTCTTTATTCTGGACTGTTATGAACCCAGAAGATAGAGGTTATTTATCAGGAGAATTAAAAGATGCAATTGAGGCAGAGTTTGGTTCAAAAGATGCATTTATAGAAGCATTTAGTAGTGCTGCAGCAACACGTTTTGGGTCTGGTTGGGCTTGGTTATGTGTTCATAAAGGTGGTAAATTGGAAATTTGCTCAACAGCAAACCAAGATAATCCTTTAATGCCAGAAGTTGGTTGTGGAGGTACTCCAATTTTAGGGTTAGATGTATGGGAACATGCTTATTATTTAAACTATCAAAACAGACGTCCTGATTACATTAATGCATTCTTTAATGTTATTAACTGGAATGAAGTGGAAAGACGTTACGCAGAGGCTAAGTAAAGAAGTTTTTAAGTGTTATAAATAGAAATCGTCTGAGATTAATTTCTCAGGCGATTTTTTTAGTGCCTAACTTTAACACTCAATGCAACACGCGAGTAGTTAATGCGTATTAATAAGATGCATTTGGGAAAGGTGTTGTTTTAAATTTCTGTTATGTACAAGCCTCAAAAAGTTATGTAAATACAAGGAAGGAAAAGAAACTTTTTTAAAATGAAAAAGGTGAACGAAGAAGTTCACCTTTTTGCCCCAAATCTACCATAAACTTAACCTACTTATGTTATGGTTATTCAAATGTAAAGTTGTTAAAAAGAAGGGTAAAATATTTTGGCTGAAATACTTATAAATTGGCTTAATAGGGTTAAGGCTTAAAAATGGGGCTTAAAGGATAAAAAAGTATTTTTTTGACAGAATAGTAAGCTATTTCCTAAATTTATTGCATAAAAAAAGGCGAACAAGCGTTCACCTTTTTTTGCCCCAAATCTACCATGAACTTAACCTACTTATGTTATGGTGGTACCAAGGTATATCTATTTTAGAAAATGAAATTATTTATTAGATGAATGGTTTATTTATTGGGTGAAATGCAGGATCTACGGTTTACCCGTAATTTATTTGTTAAATCCACAATTAGTATGCACGTTCATTATTTCCTTCGTAAAAATTAATGAAAGCCCTATTCACTACTCTGTTTCCTCCAACAGTTGGATAATTTCCAGTGAAGTACCAGTCTCCCAGATTCTTAGGACAAGATTTATGTAAATTCTCAACAGGCTGGAAGATTATTTTTACTTCTGCCTTTATACTGTCATCACTTAATAATTCTGCTATTTTATCGGAGATTTGTTCGTCTGTAAATGAGTTATATATTTCTTTTACAAAGTTTTTAACGTCTCTATCTGCTAAATCTTCTTGGGCCTTACATTTTTTGTAAACTTCTTCAACAATATGATATTGGTTATTGTCCTTTAGTAGCTCCAATGCTGCCTGAAAAGCAACTAGACTTTCTAAATTGGCCATATCTATACCATAGCAATCGGGGTAGCGAATTTGAGGAGCAGAAGACACCACAATAATTTTCTTTGGGCCTAGTCTATCTAGCATTTTTAAGATACTTTTCTTCAAAGTAGTACCTCTTACAATACTGTCATCAATGATTACCAAGTTGTCTTCAGGTTTTACAACACCATAGGTAACATCGTAAACATGGGCTACTAAATCATCTCTACTACTATCTTCGGTAATAAAGGTTCTTAGTTTAGCGTCTTTAATTGCAATCTTTTCAACTCTAATTTTTTCAGAAAGCATATCTGTAACCTCTTCGGCAGAGATACTGCGTTGTCCGTTTAAAATCGTTTTGATTTTTGCTTTGTTAAGCTCATTTTCGGCAGTTTCAACTAATCCGAAAAAAGATGTTTCGGCAGTATTTGGAATAAACGAGAAGACTGTGTTTTTAGTGTCATTGTTAATGGCTTCCATAACTTTTGGCATTAACAACTTACCTAACATTTTTCTTTCTTGATAAATCTCCGCATCACTTCCTCTAGAAAAATAAATACGTTCAAAAGAACAAGCTTTTCTTTCTAAAGGTTCTAGAATTTGCTTAAATCTTACCTCTCCTGATTTCTTAGTAATTATGGCTTGTCCAGGTTCTAATTCCTTAACATCTTCAAATTTTACATCAAAAACAGTTTGAATAACTGGTCTTTCTGATGCTACCACAACTACTTCATCGTCTTGGTAATAATATGCTGGTCTTATTCCAGCTGGATCTCTTAATACAAAAGCATCTCCATGACCAATTAAACCAGCCATAGCATAACCACCATCCCAGTTTTTGGCAGCACGTTTTAAAATTTTAGAAACCTTTAATCGTTCCGCAATTTGTGGAGAAGCATTACGTTTGTTATAACCTTCTCTTTTTAGATCCTTATATATTTTACTTACGGCATCGTCTAAGAAATGACCGATTTTTTCCATTACCGTAATGGTATCTGTATATTCTTTTGGATGCTGACCTAATTCAATAAGGTTATTAAATAGTTCCTTAACATTAGTCATGTTAAAGTTCCCTGCCATTATTAAGTTACGATGCATCCAGTTATTTTGTCTTAAAAAAGGATGAACACTTTCTACGCTGTTTTTACCGAAAGTACCATAACGCACATGACCAAGTAAAACTTCACCGATATATGGGATATTCTTTTTTTGAGCAGCTACATCTTCAAGGTATTCAGGATGCGCTTTAAACTCATTATTAATTCTCTCATTAATCTGAGCAAATATATCTTGAATAGGTTGGGATTTTACAGATCTGATTCTGCTTATATAACGTTCACCGGGTTTAGTATCAAGCTTAATACTGGCAAATCCAGCACCGTCTTGTCCGCGGTTATGTTGTTTTTCCATCATTAAGTACATTTTATTTACACCGTAAAATGCACTTCCGTATTTTTCTTTGTAATACTCTAATGGTTTTAAAAGCCTTATCATGGCTATACCACATTCGTGTTTTAAGATATCACTCATATTTAATTTTTTTTCGCCTCTAACAGTCTTAGTTAGACGTACGTAAATAATAAATTAATTATAATTAAAAAACGCGCTCAAATTGAGCGCGAAGGGTTAATTTAATTCTATTTCAAATTGCGTTAACTGTTTAAACTTTGCTAATCGCTTTTGTACTTCTTCATCAGTCAGTGTAATCATTCGCTCAGTTCCAAACTTCTCTACACAGAAAGATGCTAAGGTTGAACCATATATCACAGCCTTCTTAAGGTTTTCAAAAGAAAAATCTCCAGTTTTTGCCAAATAACCAGAAAATCCTCCTGCAAAAGTATCTCCTGCACCAGTTGGATCAAAAACTTCTTCTAGAGGCAATGCTGGAGCATAAAAAGCATTATCATTATGAAACAATAAAGCACCATGTTCTCCTTTTTTAATAACAACATATTTAGGTCCCATCTCATGAATCTTTCTGGCTGCAACAACTAAAGAGTATTCTCCTGTTAGTTGTCTAGCTTCCTCATCATTTATTGTAATTACATCTACGCGTTTAATGACGTTATGTAAATCTTCTAAAGCAGAATCCATCCAGAAGTTCATAGTATCTAAAACTATTAGATCTGGTTTTTTAGTCATCTGATCAATTACGCTAGATTGGACGATAGGATGTAAATTTCCTAACATTACCACACTGGCGTCTCTATAGTTTTCTGGAATTACAGGATTAAAGTCACCTAAAGTGTTAAGTTCTGTAACCAAGGTGTCTCTAGAGTTCATGTCGTTATGGTAACGACCACTCCAGAAAAACGTCTTGCCATCTTTTATGATTTCAACACCTGAAAGGTCAATATTTCTCTCAGATAAAAGGTCTAGATATTCTTGAGGGAAATCGCCTCCAACTATGGAAACTGCAGCTGAATCTACTTTAAAATGTGAGGCAGCTAATCCTATAAAGGTAGCAGCGCCACCTAAAATTTTATCGGTCTTACCAAATGGCGTTTCAATAGCATCAAAAGCTATGGAGCCAACTATAACTAATTTGCCCATGTATAGGTGTGATAATTTTTTGCAAATATAAGTCTTTTAAATGCTTTAAGGGTAATAAATATGGAGGTGAAAATTTCGATTTAAAAAAAAATTAAAAAAATGTGACCAAATAGAAAAAGATGTGTCTTACTTCCAGCTATTAATCAATTTTTTATAATTGGGGGGTGTGAACTCGTGTCATATTCCCTAATTTTTTTGTAACTCATTTTCTTCCAAAATCTGCTGGAATTTCACCCCAAGCTTTGGTCTCCCATTTTACAATAACCGTGGTGTAAGTATTTGTTTTTAACCAGTTTTCGGCTCTGTCTACTAATTCAAAAAGTGGTTTGTTTTTTTCTGTTCGTTCTAGTTTGGTATTGCATTTTTTCTTTTTCACCCAACTAATAGCAGTTCTAGAGTCTGTATACATTATAAGATTACTATTGTGTTTTTTTAAAAACGCTAGCCCATGAACAATAGCTAAAAATTCACCTATGTTATTGGTGCCTTCTTCAAAAGGTCCTTGAATGAAAAGTTGTTTTTTTGTTTTGGTGTCTACACCGCGGTATTCCATCTTACCTGGGTTACCACTAACGGCAGCATCTACAGCTATAGATTTATAGTTAGGTTGTCCTATTTTTTTGAGTTGGTCTTCTGAAAGTTCGCTTTTAAACTTAGAAGATTTGCCAATATAGTCTTTATAATTACCCTTTAAGGCTTCTTTGGCAGCTTGAAAGGTAGAGAATGATTTGTATTGTGCGCCTTGAAAGTCCTTTATCATGGCTTTGCAATCATCCCAAGATTCAAAAACACCAGTTTTATGGCCTTTCCAAACAGTATAGTATTTCTTTTTCTTTTTTGACATTATAATTTATTCAAAAATAGCAACAGCTCTAACAGGTGATCCTGTTCCTCCTCTTATCTTTAATGGTAAACCTATAAAACGAAAACGTCCTTTTCCAATCAATTGGTATAAGTTTATCATATTTTCATAATGTGTAAAACCTAATTCGCCACAGATATAGTGAACTTCTTTATTAGATATACCAGAAACTCCAGGAGACATGGTTTCTACTCCAAAGGCCGAAATGTTTTTATTTCCCAACCAACGTGCCCCTTCTGCAGATAAACCAGGGCCTTGGCTCCAGTTTTTGGTATTAAACGCCTTTCTGTAGTGATCGGTATATATTAAAACTGTATCATGAGCCTTTATACTAAGGTTGTCTTTATGGCATGCAGACCTAAGGTCTTCAATTTCAATTAAATCATTAAGATTTTTATGCGATAAATCTAAACAGATGCCCTCTGTATAAAACATATTTAGTGGCATTGTATCGATAGACTGCCCCACATAATCTTTTTTCATATGATTTATAGCATCAACATGTGTTCCAGTGTGCTCTCCAAGTTCCAGCTTGTGTACTGCAGGTGTTTTAGTACTTGCATTAACATCTCCTTCCCAGGCTTCGTGTGTATTATGAACACTCATTTTAACTTGAGGTAAATCTTTAAAAACAGGCATGCCTTCAAAAATTTCTTGACTTAAGTCAATTATTTCTGCCATGAAAAAATTCTATTTTTATGAAATCAACAACTTCTCAACCACTTTTGGAAAATACTCCATTTCCAATTCGTGAATTTTTGCAGCGACATCTTCTGGTGTATCTGAAGCCAGTACTTCACATTTGGCTTGGAAAATAGTGGCGCCCTCATCATAATTCTCATTCACATAATGAATGGTAATACCAGTTTCGGTTTCTTTGTTTTCAACAACAGCCTTGTGTACATTCATACCATACATGCCTTTACCTCCAAATTTTGGAAGTAGTGCAGGGTGCACGTTTATAACTTTATTTGGGAATTCTTCTAAAATATTTTCTGGAAATTTCCATAAAAAACCAGCCAATATAATAAGGTCTGGATTTGTAACTTTCATAATGTTAAGCACGTCCTCGCTTTTAGTAAAAGCTACTCTATTAAAAGACAGTGCGCTAACCTTAAGTCTTTTAGCTCTGTCTAAAACTTTGGCATGAGGATTGTTAGTAAGTACTTGAACAACAGATACATTATCACTGTTTTGAAAAAACTTTATTAAATTTTCAGCATTAGATCCGCTTCCGGACGCAAAAATTACTACACGTTTCATATTACAGACTATAATGTTAAGATTCTTCGAACAAAAAAAAGAATAATTATTAACAATTAGTTGTCAAAATTAAAATACTTAAAAGTTATTTTATTAAATTACAAACACATTTTTATGGTAATGATGTGTTTTAAATATAAAGTTTTTTATTTTTGCCAACTGAATTAAAACTTAAAATTAAAAGATTATGTCAGACATTGCATCAAGAGTAAAAGCGATTATCGTAGACAAATTAGGAGTTGATGAGAACGAAGTAGTTGCAGAAGCAAGCTTCACAAACGATTTAGGAGCAGACTCATTAGATACTGTAGAACTAATTATGGAATTCGAAAAAGAATTCGATATTCAAATACCAGACGATCAAGCTGAGAACATTGCAACAGTTGGTCAAGCTATTTCTTATATAGAAGCTGCAAAATAAGTAAAATACATTCATGGAATTAAAGAGAGTTGTAGTCACAGGTTTAGGGGCTTTAACACCTATAGGCAATACCAAAGATGAATATTGGGAAGCGCTTATAAATGGTAAAAGCGGTGCTGCGCCTATAACATATTTTGACACCGAAAATTTTAAAACTAAGTTTGCTTGTGAAGTTAAAGACTTCAAAGTAACAGATTTTATAGACCGCAAGGAATCTAGAAAGATGGATAAATTTGCGCAATACGCTATGGTTGCCGCAGATGAAGCTATTGAAGACTCTGGTTTAAATCTAGACGAAGTAAATAAATTACGTGTTGGTGTTATTTGGGGAGCAGGTATTGGTGGATTAGAAACATTCCAGCAGGAAGTTTTAAACTATGCTGGTGGAAACGGAACACCAAGGTTTAACCCATTCTTTATTCCTAAAATGATTGCCGACATTGCGCCGGCAAACATTTCCATAAAACATGGTTTTATGGGACCAAATTACACAACAGTTTCTGCTTGTGCTTCTTCAGCAAATGCATTATTTGATGCTTTAAACTCTATTAGATTAGGGTATACAGACGTAGTTGTTACTGGAGGAAGTGAAGCAGCAGTTACCATTGCAGGAATGGGTGGTTTTAATGCTATGCATGCATTATCTACTAGAAATGAAAGTCCAGAATCGGCTTCTAGACCTTTTGATGGAACCAGAGATGGTTTTGTTTTAGGTGAAGGAGCAGGTGCTTTGATTTTAGAAGAATATGAGCATGCAAAAGCTAGAGGTGCTAAAATTTATGCTGAAGTTGCAGGAGGAGGCTTGTCTTCTGATGCACATCACATGACTGCACCACATCCTGAAGGCGCTGGAGTTGTTGAAGTAATGAAAAACTGTTTAGAGAATGCAGGACTTAAACCAGAAGATGTAGACCATATAAATACACATGGTACTTCTACACCACTTGGAGATGTGGCTGAACTTAAGGCTATATCTAAAGTGTTTGGTGGTCATGCAAAAAACATAAATATTAATTCTACAAAATCAATGACAGGTCACCTGTTAGGTGCAGCAGGAGCTATTGAGGCAATTGCAAGTATCCTTGCAATTGAAAATGGTATTGTACCTCCAACCATTAACCACGCAACGGTTGATGAGAATATTGATCCAGAATTAAATTTAACTTTAAACAAAGCTCAAAAACGCGAAGTGAATGTAGCAATGAGTAATACATTTGGATTTGGCGGACATAACGCTTGTGTATTATTCAAGAAAATATAGATAGAATCCCGAGTGAAAAACATTCGTAACATACTAAATTCCCGTTTTAAACGCAACGGGAATTTTTTTATGGAATTAACCAAGATTCTCGGGTTTAAGCCAAAAAACATAGATTATTTTAAGACGGCATTTACACATCGCTCAATGAACTTACGAGATGATGAGGGAAATGCTATTAATTATGAGCGCCTAGAGTTTTTAGGAGATGCCATGTTAAGTGCTGTAATTGCCTGTCATTTATACCAAGAAGTTCCTAGTGGAGATGAAGGGTATTTAACAAAAATGCGCTCTAAAGTTGTTAGTAGAGAACATTTAAACGAGTTAGGAAAAGAACTTAACTTAATAGACCTAGTACAAAGTAAAATTCCTGCAGGACAGTTTGGAGATAATATTCACGGAAACCTATTTGAGGCTTTAGTCGGCGCCATTTTTCTTGATAGAGATTATAAGTACTGCGAAAAATTCATTTTTAAAAGAGTTATTATTCCTTATGTGGACATTGAAAAACTCGAAGGAAAGGTTATAAGTTATAAAAGCCTTCTCATTGAATGGTGCCAAAAAGAGAAGAAAACTTTTGGGTATAATGTATATGAAGATACTGGTAATGATGATGTTAGGCATTTTTCGGTTAAACTATCTATTGATGGTAAAATTGTAGCGAAGGCAAGAGCTACTTCAAAGAAAAAGGCTGAAGAAAAGGCCTCAAAACGCGCTTATTTTGCGTTTCAAAATAAGATATCCAAGCTGATATAATCTTTTTGGATCAAAAAAGAAATTAACTATAACGTTTTAGTTAACTTTAGCTTTAAGAATAGGTAAATCCTATTATAATTCAACATATTAAATATTATATTTACGCCGTTTATATTTGGGTATGGCAATACACAAGCTTGTTCTAGATGATGTTGATTCAGACCTATTTACTTTAATTGCAATTCATTGCACTCTTGAAGATTATAGGATAGCATATCTGTTAAACAAGTTTTTGGGTATTACGCTTAGTAGAAAGGCAGATGACTTAGATTTTAAAAATGGAGCACTAACATATGCCATTTTTGAATGGGAAGACTGCAAGCAACAAACCCTTTGGAACTTAGTGTCAAATGTGTGTAAAACTGAAAGTTTTAGAGAGGCCAATACAGGTTCTCTTTTTAGTATTCAGGAAAAAATTACGCAAGTAAATCATTTGATACCAGAATACAAGAGCGTTAATTATTTTTTGAAAATAGATAACGATTATAGTTTTAGTAAAGAAAAGTATATTTTAAATAGTATTTTAAAAATACCACAAGTTGCCACAGCCTATAGTATACAACCTAATCAATTAAAATCTAAGGACCACTTAATTTTTAGCTAATGTCAATAACAAAGAAAACCAAAATAGTAGCCACATTAGGACCAGCTACAAGCAGCAAAGAAGTATTAAAAGGTATGCTTGAAGAAGGAGCTAATGTTTTTAGAATTAATTTCTCGCATGCAGATTATGATGATGTAAAAGAGCGTATACAAATGATTCGTGAACTTAACGAAGAATACGGTTTTACAGCATCTATTTTAGCAGATTTACAAGGGCCAAAGCTTAGAGTTGGTGTCATGAAAGAAGAAGTGGTTGTAAATCCAGGGGATGAAATAATATTTGCAACAGGAGAGCGCTTTGAAGGGACAAAAGAACGTGTTTATATGACCTATGATAGGTTCCCTCAAGATGCTAAACCAGGTGAACGTATTCTTTTAGATGACGGAAAGTTAATTTTTGAGGTTGTTTCTTCAGATCAAGAAAAAGAGGTTGTAGCTAAAGTAATTCAAGGTGGCCCTTTAAAGTCTAAAAAAGGTGTAAACTTACCAAACACTAATATTTCGCAACCAGCATTAACTGAAAAGGATGTTCAAGATGCAATTTTTGCTGTTGGTCAAGACGTGGATTGGATCGCTTTATCCTTTGTTCGTCATGCTGAGGATTTAATGCAGTTAAGAGATTTAATTAATGAGCATAGTGAGCATAAAATTCCAATCGTTGCTAAAATAGAAAAGCCAGAGGCTTTAGAAAATATAGATAAAATTGTAACACACTGCGACGGTATCATGGTAGCTCGTGGTGATTTAGGTGTTGAAATTCCTGCAGCAGATGTGCCGTTAGCTCAAAAACAATTAGTGTTAAGAGCTAAAAAAGCTAGAATTCCAGTAATCATTGCAACACAAATGATGGAAACAATGATAACTAGTTTAACGCCAACAAGAGCAGAGGTAAATGATGTTGCAAATTCTGTAATGGATGGAGCAGATGCCGTAATGCTTTCTGGAGAGACATCTGTTGGAAATTATCCGGTTCAGGTTATTAGGCAAATGGCTAGCATTTTAAAGAGTGTTGAGAATTCACCATTAATTCAGGTACCACAATTACCTCCTCATATTCGTACTAACAGATATATAACAAAATCTATTTGTTATCATGCTGCTAATATGGCTAATGAAATTGATGCCAAAGCCATTTCTACATTAACCAATAGTGGATATACAGCTTTCCAAATTTCAGCTTGGAGACCATCATGTCATATTTTAGTGTTTACTTCTAACAAACGTATCTTAACACGTTTAAGTTTACTTTGGGGTGTAAAGGCTTTCTACTATGACAAATATGTGAGCACAGATGAAACTATTGAAGATGTAAATAGAATAGCATGTGAAGAAGGTTATTTAGAACCAGGAGATATGTTAGTGAGCTTAGCGGCAATGCCTATACAAGATAAAGGTATGGTAAACACCTTAAGAGTTTCAGAAATTAAAGAATACTAAGATTTAGAGTCTTATAACTAAAAAGCCGCTTTTTTAAAGCGGCTTTTTAGTTTAAAACAAGTTTTGTTGTTCCGTGGTAAGGGAATCTATTTCTCGTATTCTAATGTCTTTAAAAAACACTTCGGCAGCTTCACTTTGTAACTGAATTTTTCCCTCGATTAAGGGTATTTCGGAACCATCTTCTTGTATGTATCTGGAATTTTTAAGTATCATTACTACTTCTCCATTTACCACATGCAGACTTTTACCTTCAAAGCAAAATAAGTCTAAGGTGTTCCATTCATCGTGAGGTTTTTCAAAATTATTACTTCTTCTACAATAGTTTCTATATTTACTATGTCTATTTAAAGTAATGTAGTCTTGAGAGGCGTGCGCAAGAGGATCTAAATTAGATTCTGGTTTATAAGCTCTAATGTCTATAGCAGAGTTAGCTTGACTCCAAAAATCGCCGGTATGTCCTTCCATAATCTGAAACTCTTGAGACAACATCCATGAGCGCCAATATTCTGCTGCCATTGGACCTATAGAATGATATAATATACCTGAATCTTTTAGTAAATCTTTTCTATACGCCCAAGTTTTATTTCCCCATTTATACTTAAGTTGAAAATGATAATTTTTATAGTCTTTTTTGGTTATTAAACAACCGTAGTATTCCCCGGTATTTTTAATGATTAGATCTTCCCCTTCTTTAAAGGTTGAAAAGACATTGTAATCTGGATGATTCAATCCAATAGGAGCTATCTCATTACCATTTTCGTCTTTTGGTGGTGTACCGTTGTAACCTACCTGATGCTGGTAACTTAAATAAGTGTCCCAATTTGATAATTCTTTGTCTATGAGATACTCCCAATTGTAGCTTTCTTGTTGAGTCCCTTTTTTAGAATCAGAACATGAGATAATAAAAAATAGACTAGTAATAATGCCAAAGTAAAATTTCATAAGTGTTGTAAATAGTTTAGTTAGGTAATGATACAAAATTCTTTAGCCATTAACATTTAATATTGATGTGTTGAGACCCTTGTTCAGTTTTTGTTGAGGTGAAAACCACCCTAGTGTATGTTCTTTTTTATAAGTTGCGTTTACTATAAAGTATATCTTAGTAGGTAATAATGAATAACTAAATATCAGTATGATTAAGACAAGGAACATTTTAGAAATTGACCAGAAATTGAAGACGGTAATTCTTTCTTTGGTAATGTTACTAACTATTGGAACAGCCTCATTAACAGCACAAGAGAATGGTACAAATAAACAAAAAGAAAAGACCAATACAGAAGCAAAAGTAACTGGTTTAAGGAACATATGTGTACATGTTTTGAAGCTAGAGAAAACACTAAAATTATATAGAGAAATTCTAGGTTTTAAATTAGAAGATGCAGTTGTTTTTCATGGACCAGGACTTGAGGGTATGTTAGTGATGAAATTAAAGGCCAATGACGTGAAGATTCATCTTTCTTTAACGGCTCCTGAGAACTGGGAGCAGGTAGGTCCTATTGGTAATACCAATCACAACCATTTTATGTTAAAGGTTAACGATATTAAAACCATAGGTGATAAACTAAAAGCAGAAGGTTATGAATTGGAGAATGATAATTATGCTAAAGATAAATACACCTTTTTTACCGGACCTAATGGAGAGATTATCGGGCTTTCGGCTTGGGATTAAACGTGTGTATAGAGAGAAGTGTTCTTTTTTTGAAAGTTGCGTTTAACATTTTTTGTGTAAGTATTATTGATGGAATCAGATTAATAAAAAGACTTGAATTTTCGAATAGGAAATTTGGCTGTTATTACGTTTAAACCGTGTTTTGAAGTTTTATTCATTCAGGATAGATTTTTTTAGAATGTCTTTAGGAATTGCATCTTTATGTACTAAAACTGAAATTGTTTTCAGCAATAATGCTTTTTTTGAAATGTAGATATAACCTCCATTTTCATTATTTCCTTCAGAATTTTTCAGAAAATAATATGGGTGACCTTTCGTATCTTGAGCAATACCTATAATATGCATATTATGATCGTCTGTAGTTGTTTTGTTTTCGAATGTAGTTTGCCTTAATTCTTGGGTAATAGGATTTTTTTCTTCACTTGCAGTCAATTTTAATAAACCCTTATCAAAATCAAAGTTTGGTTCTGATGCATCACCGTCCCAAGCTAGACTGTAACCAGATGCTAACGCTGTATCAATTACGTTTTCAAAATCTTCAATAGGTAGGTTTAGATACTTATTTGAGTTCCAGTTTGCGGGGATATCTAATACTGACATTTTATAAAAATCGATGTGAGAATAACTAGTAATTTCTACATAATCACTAGGGTTTATACCAATAAATTCTCTTGCAAATGAAAAAGGAGAATGGAGTTTTCCTTTATAAACAAAAGTAATAGGAACTGTTCCTAAATAAGCGTCTAAAACTGCTTTAATTGATTTTCTCCAGCTATAGGGTTTTATACGATCATAACCAGAAGTACCAACCGATTCTACCATTTCACGAAGTAGATTGTCCATTTCATTATGGTCGTGTTGCCAATCTTTTTCAATAATACCATTGTATACCTCTTCCGGTACTGCTCCAAATTTTTTGTAGCCATCTAAAACACTAAATGTTAAGTCGCCGGCATCAAACCAACTTTTTCCTTTTGTTTCGATAAATTTTTCTGCTTTCCCCATATATGCTGGTGCTACATAAAATATTGGCGAAAGCGAAATTTCGTCTTTTCCTAAACGTATAGCTTCAGTTTCTATAAAAGAAGTAGTGGCAAAACTCCAGCAAGTTCCTGATGATTGTTGATCTTTTAAAGCTGAAGTTTTTACTAGTTTTAAAACTTTAAATTCTTCCTTTACTTGGGAAAAGCATTTAAAATTTAAAAAAACGAATAAGAAGATTAGGTAATATAGTTTCATGTTTTTTTCTTTAAGGACAAAGAAATAATTAATATGTTACACTAGATGATCTTAAAATGAGCAAGTTTTACACAATTCATGGATAAAGTTCTTAAAACCCAAACTTCAACTGTACACTTACACTCTTTTTTTCAGGACTTTTCTTCTGATCTTCGGTGTTTAAATTAGACAATGAGATGCCTAATAATCTAACGGAATTATTCAGTTTTTCTTGGTACAACAAGTCTTTCGCAGTTTCAAGAATAACGCTTTTGTCACTAATAAAATAAGGCAAGGTTTTACTTCGAGTTTGTAAAGTGAAGTCGCTGTATTTTATTTTTAAAGTAATTGTTTTACCCGCAACATTGCTTTTGTGTAAACGTTTAGAAACTTCTTGAGCAATATGGTCTAGTTTTTCTAGCATAAACACTTCACTAGAGAGGTTCTCACTGAAGGTACGTTCGGCAGCCAAAGATTTTCTTATGCGGTCTGGCTTTACCTCACTATTGTGAATACCTCTAACAATATAGTAGTAATACCTGCCAGATTTCCCAAAATTATTGTCTAGGTATTCTAAAGACTTTTGTTTTAAATCGGCGCCTGTAAAAATACCTTTTTGATACATTTTTTCGGCAGTTACCTTGCCAACACCATAAAATTTCCTAATGTCTAACTGTTCTAAAAATTCCAAGACCTCTTCCGGATTTACAGTTTTTTGTCCGTTTGGTTTATTGTAATCACTGGCTACCTTGGCAATAAACTTATTAATTGAAATGCCCGCAGATGCTGTTAATCCAATATCATTAAAAATTCGATCTCTAATTTCTTGAGCAATTAATGAGGCACTAGGGTTGCCTTTCTTGTTGTGGGTAACATCCAGATAAGCTTCGTCTAAAGACAATGGCTCTACCAGATCGGTATAATCAAAAAAGATGTCTCTAATTCTTTTAGAAATCTCAGAATAACGTTCGTAATTAGGCCTAACAAAAATAAGTTCTGGGCATAGTTTAACAGCTAGCGTTCCGGACATAGCACTTTTAACCCCAAATTTTCTGGCTTCGTAACTAGCAGCGCTTATTACACCGCGTTTACCACCGCCACCCACAGCAATAGGTAGGCCTTTCAATTTTGGGTTATCCATTTGTTCTACAGAGGCGTAAAACGCATCCATATCTACATGAATAATCTTTCGTATTGGTAAATTAGCCAGCATGGAAGCAAAATTATATTAATTTTGGATTTTGGAATTCATTAAAGAGATATTTCCATAGGTTATGATTGAAATAGAACGTAAATTTTTAGTAGCATCTAACGATTTTAAACAGGAAGCCATTAGAAGCACTAGAATTATTCAAGGGTTTTTAAACACAGATAAAGAGCGAACGGTTAGAGTAAGGCTAAAAGGAGATAAAGGGTTTTTAACTGTAAAAGGAAAATCGTCTAATGATGGACTGTCTAGATTTGAATGGGAGAAAGAAATAACCGATGAAGAGGCTAAAAGTCTGTTAAATATTTGTGAATCAGGGGTTATTGATAAAATTCGTTATGAGGTACAGGTAAAAAACCATATTTTTGAGATAGATGAGTTCTTTGGAGATAATAAAGGGTTGATTATAGCCGAAGTAGAATTAAACTCAGAACATGAAACATTCGTAAAACCAGGTTGGTTGGGCGAAGAAGTTACTGGAGATGTAAAATACTATAACTCCCAATTAAGCAAACATCCGTTTTGCAATTGGTAAAAATTAAAAACAATGAAAAACATCGTACTAGCGTTTTGCTTAATAATTATGGTTATTGGATGTAAAAATGACACCAAAGCAAGTTTGCCTGAAATTAATGAGGTTATTTCTGATGAAAAGGATAAAATACAGGATACAATTGTTGAGGTTGTTAAAGAACCTATAAAGACTGCCAAACAGATAAAAGCAGAATTAAAAGCCAGAGGTTTTCAAGTAGAAAGTTATTATGACGAAGACCTTCAAGATACGGTTATCATGCAGCAATATTTTATGGCGTTTCTAAAAAAAGGCCCTATAAGAACTCAAAATGAAGAAGAAGCTGAACTTATTCAAAAAGGACATAGAGCACATTTAGGTAAAATGTATGACTTAGGATATGCAGATATTTCTGGTCCTTTTGGGGATGAAGGGGAGATTAAGGGCATTACCATTTATAACGTGCCAACTTTAAAAATGGCAGACAGTTTAGCCAATTCAGATCCTGCAGTTAAAGCCGGTAGGTTAGAAATTGAAATTCACCCATGGTGGGCTGCGAAAGGGTTCCCTTTGAGGTAAATTTATTTTTTGAAAAGGCATATAGTAGTTTTAATTGTTAGAATTTTTTTAATTCTTTCCTTTATAGTTCATTTTACTATTAAAGACACCTATTATTGGTCATCCTTTATTTTTTACGCTTTTCCCCTTCCATTTATAATTGTAATTGGTATAATTTCAATTTTCCTTTCAAGAAATAAAAAAGTTAGATTGGTTTCAACTTTAGTGGTTTTTTTGTTTGTTTAACTTTTGGTTAAAAAGTAGTTATTATAAAAATGACTATAAAGAGGAAAAAGGCTTTGAGGTACTTCTTTGGAATGCTGCTAGAATTAATGGTTTAGATGAAGCAATTTCTGAGAATGGAAATGATTCGGATGTTATTGTTTTGATTGAGTACGATAAAGAAAACAGGCTGAACATAGAAACTTCATACCCGAACTATTATTTTTATTTATCTAAAGAAGGAATAGGTGTTTTTTCTAAAACACCCATTAAAATTGTTAAGGAAAGCACATCAAATTCTAATTCAACTGTATTAAATTTTAAGACAAATGAATATAATTTTTATGCTGTTGATGTTTCTGCTAATATTTTAAACTCTAGAAAAGAGGCGCTTTTATATGTGGAGTCTAAAATTAATGTGGATAAGAAGACAATAGTATTGGGAGATTTTAATACACCAACAGAATCTGTACATTTCCATTTTTTTAAAGAAAAATTTAAAAATGCTTTTAGTGAAAAAGGTAATGGTTTTAGAGAAACATGGTTTTGGAATATACCTTTACTTTCATTAGATCATATATGGATCTCGAAGGAATTAAATATTCTTAACACTATGAAAATTTGTACTTGGAAATCTGACCATGTTTTAGTGAAAACTATTGTAAGAGAATAGTTATTTACTCACTTCAAAATTTCGTTTCGCCTCATTTCCAAATTCGTCAACTACCGTGAGGGTATGTTCACCTTGTTTTGGTAGAACCGATAATTCATGAATGTCCTTAGTAGTGCCAATAAACAGATTGTCTATATACCAAAAGATGGTGCTCTCTGGTTTAGTATGTGCTACTTTTAAAATCATTTCATTAGTATTTCCTTCAAAATCTTTCGGTAAAAAAATACTGTTATTCTCTTTTGGATAAATAAATTCCATTGAGACCAATGTTTCACCTAAGCAATCACTTCTAAAAGGAGGTAAAGATTTATAAAACGGGTTTTTGGCTTTGTAATAATAGGCCATAAGAGGTGGTAGCACAAACCAGGACCTATGCTTTATAGAGCCCACGTCCTCACAAGAAGAATTTACCTGATAAGTCTCTGTATTATCTAAGTGTATAAGTTGGTGGTACGGACAAGGTTTTGTCTTTAAGCCACTTATTTGTATGTATGCTTCTTCGGTATCCATACAATTAGGAGAAGCTCTATGTCCGCTATGTTTACATATAGTCACTTTTTGCATTTCATCAAAGGGCTTAGCAAACCATTCACTTTTGGGTAACAAGTCAAAAACTTCAAAGAGTATAGGCGCAGCTGTTTGTACACCAACTAACCCTGGGCGTCCTTCACCATCGGCATTACCAACCCATACACCAACTACATAATCTTTTGTTGTGCCAATGGCCCAGGCATCTCTAAATCCGAAACTAGTGCCTGTCTTCCATGCTATTTGTTTAGAATCGTCAAAAAACTCCCAGTTTTCATCACCTTCAGGTCTGTTTACCTTTTTTAAACTTTCAAAGGTGAGATAAATAGAGCCAGCATCATATAGTGTCTTTTCAGATTGTAATTTTCCGAAGTCAATTGTTTCCGAGGGTAACAAAGTAGGTTCACAAAATTCGTTGCTATAATATTCGCTAGAGGTTTCTGTAAAATGATTTAAGGTTGAAGACAAAGCGGCGTAACTTTTACATAAATCCCATAAATTACTTTCAGCGCCTCCAAGAATTAACGATAATCCGTAATGATTGGCATTGTATTTTAAATCCTTAAGTTTTAGCGCTTTTAAGTAATGATGAAATCTGTTTAAGCCAAACTCTTGTAGCATCCTAACAGATGGAACATTTAATGATCTGGATAGGGCTTTACTTGCGGGTACAGCACCATCATAGGTCTTATTGAAATTTTCGGGGTTATAACTTCCAAACTGGCTTGGAACATCGGCAACCAGCGTGTTCGGAAGCATGTCTCCAGCATCTAACATAGCAGCATATAAAAAAGGTTTTAATATACTACCTGTACTTCTGGGTTTGTCTATAACATCAACATCCTTTTGATGTGTTCTGTTAGTTGGAGTGTTACCAACATAAGCCAATACTTGTCTCGTTTTTACATCTAATACCAAAACAGCAGCGTTATGAATTTCATTCTGACTTAAAAGCGCATGGTGATGCTTTACAATAGTATTCACTTGGTGTTGCAAAGTAACATCAATTGTAGTTTGTAAGGATTGTCCTTTATGCGATTTTGAAAGCTTTTGTAATAAATGAGGAGAAACTTGAGGAAGCGGATAAGGTTTTTGCGGTAATTCTTCGGCAATGGATAAACGATAAGTTAAAGAATCTATAATGCTATTTTGAAGCAATTTTTCTAGAAGCCTATTACGCTTATTACGCAAATGGATTTCGTTTTTTCCTGGATAAATTAAACTAGGCGCATTTGGTAAAACGGCCAAAGTAGCACTTTCTGCCCATGATAAGTTATAAGGGCTTCTGTTAAAGTAACGCCAAGAGGCAGCGTCTAAGCCCACAACATTTCCACCAAATGGAGCATTACTGGTATAATAACCTAATATTTTTTCTTTAGATGTTCTTAATTCTAATCGCGTAGCTAACACAAGTTCTTTAAGCTTTTCAAAATATGTACGTTGTTTACCTTTTCTTGATAGACGGATAACTTGTTGGGTAATTGTACTACCGCCACGCTTAATATCTCCAGATTTTACATTATCTCTTAATGCTTTAAAAATGGAAATAGGATTAAACCCTGGATGTTTATAAAAATATTCATCTTCAAACTGAATGATACAGGTTCTGAATTTCTTAGGAATACTATCATTATGAGGAAATCGCCACTGGCCATCTTCAGCAATTTTTGCACCAATCAAAGCGTTGTTTGAACTTGTAATAACTGTTGAGGTTGGATCTTTGAAGAGTTGTTTGGGTAAGCAAAAATAATAGGCTATTAATAGTATAGCTAGAACAGAAAACCTAATTTTTCTCTTTTTTATGTAATCTATGAGTTTGTTCATTTAAAAGTATCTACTACTAAAAAAAGGGTTTTAGATTTATTTTAAGATAAGTTTATGATTGTCATGTTAATTAATTTGAAAATTATCAAGTAGAACTATTTTGGGCAAGAAATTGGCCGACTATTTTTCTTAAAAAAGTTAAAGTTATATACTGTCAGAATTATATTATTACCTTTAAGGTCAGGCCATTGTGAAAGTAACTATCAAAACATATTTAACTTTTTTACTTCTGTTGTTCATTGTCTTTAAGGTTGAAGGGCAATGGGGATGTTGTTCATTTAAGAAAGGCGACACCATATATAGCGAAAATTTTGGTCATGGTCCGTATGATCACATGTCTAAAAAGTGGTGGTCACCTTCCTATTCGTTGTTAGATGATGGCGAGTTATTTGAGGAAGGGAAATATAGTATTACTGATTTTTTAGATTATCAACCAGACTGGATTCCAATATCTAATCATACACCCGAGCATGGTTCTGGTAATATGATGGTTATTAATGGCGATTTTAATGACGGGGAGTTTTTTAGTGTTAATATTTCTGGCCTCGAAGAAGAAACTTATTATGAGTTTTCGGCTTGGGTAACGAATTTAACACCAAAGAATGCTGAGGATTGCGAGAAACCAATTCCCTATGCCATAACCTTTGAAGCTTCAACATCATTTGCGTTTGCTACATCTAAATTATTGGAAGAAAATAAATGGGAGCGTTTCTTTTTAGTTTTTTTTACGAGACCTGGAGAAACACAAGTAAGGCTTAGAATAAAAAACACATTACGAGAGGCTTTAGAATTTTATCCTGATTTTTACACAGACTGTAGTTTAAGGGCACCTAGTATTGATAAAATTTGTGGCAATTATTTAGCTATTGATGACATTGTGGTTAAATCCTGTGGTGGTTTACCAAGTTCGGAAATTTGTGAAGAGGAATTACCATGTGAGGAGGAAATATACACAAGCTATACCGATGTTGGTATTTGTGAAGGAGATAATCCAACGTCCGTTCTATTAGAAGCTACACCTTCGGACCCATCTGGAAGATTTTTTGGTGATGTAACTTTTCAATGGCAAGAAAGCTCAGATGAAAACAATTGGTTTGATATTCCGGGAGAAAATGATATTATCTTTAATGCACCATTAGTTAATGGTAGTTTCGATAAATTTTATAGGGTTATTTTACGAGAGAATTCAGTATTCGAACAATGCGATATTTTATCAAAAAAATGCCCTGTAGAAACAGAGTATTTTAATCTAAAGGTTGCTCCAATCCCCGATGCCCCAATTAGTTTAGGAGACAAGTCATACTGCCTAAATGAAACGCCTCCAATACTTGAAGTAGAGGTTCCTAATGGTATTGCTGTAAATTGGTATTTGACCCCATCTGGAGGTGAATCTTTTTACAGGAATAATTCAGAGTTCATTGTAACTGAATCAGGAACTCATACCTATTACGCTGAGGCTGTATCGTTATTGGGAGGTTGTGAGTCTATTTCAAGAACTCCAGTAACAGTGGTTCAAAAAGAAACAGAGATTCCAATAGTAGAAGACGAAACCTTAGAATTTTGTGAAGATACAAGCCTTACACTAAGCGCTAACGTAATTAACGCAAACGCTATTGATGCCAGGTATTTATGGGATACAGGAGAAGTAACAGAGAGCATTACTGTTAATAAACGAGGAATCTATTCAGTTACCATATTTCATGAGGACTGTTATGTAACAAAAAGTATAACTGTAAACCAAAGGTATAACCCAGTTATTAGAGAGGTAACATCTAAGGGGAAAAGCATTGTAGTATCAACCTGGAATCGAGGCGATTTTTTATATTCTTTAGATGGGTTTAACTTTCAAATGGATAATACTTTTCATAATAAAGAGGGCGGCGCATATACTGTTTATGTAAAAGAGCGATATTGTAATGAGGTTGTACGTAGGGATTATATTCATTTTTATATTCCAAAATATTTTACACCCAATGGAGATAATGAGAATGACACCTTTATTTTAAAAGGTATTGAGCTATACTCATCATCAAGTGTTGAAATTTTTGATCGATATGGAAAGTTATTAAAAAGCTCAAAAAATAGTTTGTTTGAATGGGATGGAACACATGAAAATAAGATGGTACCACCTAATGATTACTGGTATATTATTGTTCTAGAAGGAAAAAAAATTACGGGACATTTTACCCTTAAAAGATAAATGGCTTACAAAGTTTAATCTACTGCTTAACAATGTATTTGTACAAACTACTTCAAAATTAATGGCTCAATATTTGTAACAAAACTGGAATAGGTGTTACATATAAATACTCTGTCATCAATCAACATAAAATTCATGCAATCAACTTTTTCAAAAGCTATTAAAACATTAACATTACTATTTTGTTTTTTTTGTGTTCTGCATGCACAAGGGCAATTGGGCTTTTGTAATGGGAACTTAGGAGATCCTATTTTTACTGAAGATTTTGGTACAGGTATTGGTAATTCAAAGCTTAGTTTTGGAACTACTACCTATAAATTCACCAAAAAAACACCTGGAGATGGTTTTTATGTTGTTTCTAATCATACAAGACATTTTAATTGGTATCATATTCAAGATCATACCCCAGGTGATACTAATGGAAGAATGCTCATTGTAAATGCCAGTTATAAACCAGGGGAGTTTATTAGAATACCATTTTCTGGACTTTGTGAAAATACCTCCTATGAGTTTTCGTCTTGGATGGTAAATCTTATGCGAGATAACACTCGTGCATGTGGAAGTGGAATACCAATAGATGTAACCTTTGAAATATGGAATAAATCTAACAAAACATTATTGGCAAGTGGAAGTACTGGCCCTATACCAGGCGGTAAAACACCAACTTGGAGGCAATTCGCATTAGTGTTTCAAACAAGACCCAATGAAACGTCGGTTATTTTAAAAATTCGTAATAATGGAACTGGTGGTTGTGGAAATGATCTGGCTCTTGACGATATTGCGTTTAAACCTTGTGGAGATAGGGTTGTTATTCTAGATAAAAACAACAAAAAACAAGTATCTGTTAATAAAAGTTATTTACCATTTTCAACAACATTAAAAGCTCAACCAGATTTTGCGGTGTTTTCTAGTCATTTTTACCAATGGCAGGAGAGCAAAGATGGTGTTAATTGGCAAGATATTCCTAATGCTCAAGAAGAAACATATAAAATACCACCTACCAGTTCCAGAGTCTTTTATAGAACCAAAGTTGCTGAAAATGCCAGAAATTTAAAAAATGCATTGTGTTATTCGTATTCAGATTTTTACGAGGTAAGTATTTCTAAAGCAAAACCTATAGTAATTAAAAGGCCAGAAGTTAAAGGCATACCAAACATAGCAACAAATGGTTGTGATGGTGTAAATTTATCTCTAGAAAAACAAGAAGTAAGAGTGCCCCCTATATATGTTAATAGGCAAAGGTTACCAAAAACTCACAAACGGGTTATCATTGTAAAACAAGATGCCAAAATTATATTTGATAAAGTTTGGTTTGATGGCGGAGTGGGACGGTTTGTTCAAACAGGTGAAGAAGTCATAAGAAAAGGACACCCCAAAGGATATACGGTTGTTCATGAAACGGTTTACACAAAGGCTAAATATGGATATAATGCCGTTACAAGAAGTTACACCCAATATTAAGTTTTAGTTTTCAAGAGAGCTAATACGTAAAAGTTATTACAAGACCTGTTAAGTTGTAAACCTAACAGGTCTTTTTTGATTTTTTAGCAACCCATAGGCACATCAAAAGCAATAATCTTTTCTATGTCTTCATCATACATAGTCGTGAAAATTACTTTAAAGTAAATTTTACTAATTCCTATGGCCGATGCACCTTTATTTATCTTTTTCTCATCTTTAATCATGTCGTACCAAACGTCTCCACAATGTTCCTTAACGGCATTTTTAAATTCAGAACCATCAACTTTTATGAATTTACTTTTAGCCTTATCATTGTATGTTATGGTTTCAAAAACACCTTTCTTTTTAGAGGTTTTTAAAGGTTCCCAAGCTGAATAAAAATGTTTCCAATCTAATAAGTCACAATGAGGCCCCTCAGCCTGAATAGAAATGCTATTCTCATGTTTTTGGTATACTTTTATGCGTTTGTATTTTGAATGATGCCTTATGCGTATTGTTTTACCTTGAACTGTTTCTCCTATTTCGAGAATGGCATCAATAGCATTATCTGCATGTGTTGATATTTGTTCATTTCCTATAATTTGGGCTTGGACACCATCAAATTCCATGGTGAAATCTTCAAAATCTACACTAAATCGTTTTTCAATTTTATGTTCTGATAAAAAACCGTTGAATACGTAACCTGTTCTTTTATTATGAAGATCTTCATTACAAGTTACTTTAACCCATTCTCCTGAGATAATATCATTATCATCTTTTACATCTAGCTTTAGGTTTGTCCGCTCCGTAATTTCTAGTTCTGTTCCGTAAACTAATTTATCAATACGCTTAGAATCCTGACTAGGCGTGTCTCTTAAAAATAAACCGTTATCGGCATTTACGTATCTAATTTCTTGTGCTTTGGCAACATTGAATACCATCAATGCAACCAGTATATAAATATATCTTGTCATTTTTTTGAAGTTTTTTGAATGTGAAATTACCCAATAGGAGACTAGCGTCAGTTCGAGTTTCAATTACTGAAGCATAAGCGCAGGTAATTGAAATATCGAGAACTTATGTAGCATCTCGATACATCACGCTTAGGCGTGACACTCGATGTGACGAAGCTTCTTAGAAGTTGTTCACGTTATTTAATTATATTAATCCATTTCCCTTTAGTTCTCACTAAAAAGTCATTGTCATACATAGCTTCTGCTTGAATTCCTGGTAAATAGTAGCTTCCTAAATAGGAGGCATTTAACATTACCGAGAAAGTTTTGCTGCTATTAGTGTTTCCATTTCTGCTTAAGTCAAAATAGAAATTCACTCGGTCGTCTCTAATGTCTGTGTAGCGCGCTTGACTAGAGGTTGTAGTTCCAAAGTCTGTAAATCGGGTATTTACAATTTCCCATCCCGAAGGGAAAATTTGGGTTAATGCCACATCTTTAACTTGTGCACTTTTAAGGTTACTTACCTTAACTGTGGCAATAAAATCCTGACCTTGTTTTAAGTTGGTAACATCTAATCTGTTACCTTGTAAATCTTTATATGAGTAGCTTATGCTTAAACCACGTTGTTCTGCTATTTCTTGTCCTAAAGGTAGTTTTCCTGTGTTTAAAACACGCAAATAAACTACGTTGTTATTGCTATTTGTAACGGTTATATTATTAGCGCCATCTATAACTTGTAATTTACGCTGGGCAATCGCATTTTTAGTATCAATAGTATGATTCTTACCGTTAATAGAATAGCTCAATTTCATGGCTTTACCACCGTTTGCATTTACCATTTTTGCCATGGCTAACAAACTGTAGGCTGTAGTTTGGGTACTCATCCAGTGGTCTCCAGATAGGTCTTTAGCTATATACTCGGCAATCTCTCTTTGTTGGCTATCTTTTGTTAGTACCATAGTTTCTAAGGCCATGGCTCTATTTCTGTCTGCGGAACCATAGGAGTAATAATCATATTTGTTTGACACAAAGTTGATGTTAGCTAATTTTGAAATATTATCACTAGCCTCTTTTTGTCCAGCAAGGGCATATGCAGCTGCTAAACGCCATTTTGCATTATTTGATAATTCGGAAAACTCACGAAGACGGTTCATTGACGCCAAATCTGGGCTTCCTGCCAAGGCTAACGTATATAATCTATAAGCCTGAGCTAAATCTGAGTTGTATCGTCTGTAGCTTGGCCTCCAATCTCTAGCAGCTTGCTTTTGGTATTTTATCCAATTGCTCTTGAATGTTAGTGGTAATACATAACCCTTCTTCTCAGCTTCTATCATAAAATGTCCTGCGTAACTTGTACCCCAATCATTAGCACTATTTTCACCAATCCAATAACTGAGTCCGCCATTTGGTCTTTGGAAATGTCCAAGTCGTTTTATTCCGTTTTTAATGTTTTCTTGAATATCGTGTTTTTTATCGGCCGTTAAATCGAAAATATCGCTCAAGAATAACTGTGGAAATACACTGGATGTTGTTTGTTCTACACAACCATGAGGGTACTGAATTAGGTATTGCATTCTACGTGAGAAATCCATTGGAGGCAAAGTAGAAAACTCAACCGTAGCTGAATTTGTTCCTGGTACTCCAAAGGTGTTAAAGGCTACAGATTCAGAAACATTTGCTGTTAAGGTTTTATCTAAAGCTTTAGATGTAAATGGATTAGGGTTTTTTACATCAAGTTCTACTTTATAAGTTGATTTTTCTCCATTGCCACTCGCAATTACTTCAACGGTATTTATACCTTTTGCTTTACTAACATCTAAAGTAAAATACGCCATCTTTTCATCAGGTTTTGGGAAGCTTAAACTTTGAGTGGTTTCACCTTCCACAGTAATACCATCACTTAGTTTTAGACTTATGTTTACCTTTTTCACTTTAGGCTCCATTGCAAAAACCGTAACTGGTAAAGTTACTTTCTCCCCAGGACTTAATTTTCTAGGAAGTGTGGCTAACACCATTAAAGGCTTTTTAACCTGTACTGTTTTATCCGTACTTCCGTAAGCTTCTTTGGTATGGTCTCCAGCAACTACCATAGTTCTTACCGAACCTATGTAATTAGGCATTTTAATAGTGTGTGATTGCTTTTCGCCTTTCTTTAAACTAAAAGGGCCAAAGTACTTCACCACCGGTTTAAACCTATTGGCTTTTTTCTTCTTACCATCTGCACCACTTCCATCACCTCCAATAGCAAATACTTGATCTATACTCCCAGAATAGGCACCAACAACATCATCAAAAATATCCCAAGTTTTTACACCTAATGCCTCACGAGCATAGAAGCTATTCCAGGCGTTTGGAGTTTTAAATCGCGTAAGGTCTAGTAGGCCTTCTTCTACCATAGCTATGGTATAGGTCATTGGTTTTTTACTTTTTTCTGAAACCGTTACTTTAAACTCTTGTTCTGGTCTCAATACATCTGGCATTTTAATTTCTGGCTCTAATTTGGTTTCAGGGTCTTCAACCATCATAGGAATGACACCATAAAGCCTTATTGGTAAATCGTTAGCTGTAATGGCATGTGGTTGCAGTAATGAAATATTAATAAATACATTAGGAGCCATTTCTGGTGTTACAGGAATGTCTACCGTTGTTTCTCCTTTTTGCGTTTTTACCCATTGGTAATCTACTACTTCCGTGCCGTTTTCAACACTTACCAAAGCGCGCCCTTCGTTTCCGGATTGGAAGGTGATTTTAGCCGTTTCACCAACATTATAAGTTTCTTTATCACTTGAGAAAATTAGCATTTTGGCAGCTTCTTTATCGCCAGAACTAGAATTTTGCCACCAGTTTTTATAGAAGTAAGCCGTTCTACCTGTGGCATGCCCGCTTACAGGATCATAAACTCTAATTAAGTAGCGTCCTCTATCATGGTCCGGTACTTTAATTTTAAATGAGGCCTTACCATTAGCGTCTGTATTTATCTTAGATGTAGAATAAGGTCTGTGATAGCTGCTAGACACATAACTCGATAGATTGTCATATGATGAATTCCACCACCAACGCCATTGTACTTTATATACTTTTACTTGAAGATTGTTACGTTTTACGGGTTGTCCTTCAGCATCAACCACCACCACATCAAAGGTTTGGTTTTCATCGGTGTAATACGAACCATAAGCATTACCTTTAGGAGAGTGTAATCCAACAAAAGACTTATAAGGTGCATATTTTTTTGTAAAGGCATCAATAGAGAAATCGCCTCCGTTTTCAAAAGCTCTTACCAAGAATTGAACATTAAGCATGCCAGGAGCTTTCTTTTTAATGCTTATTTGTTTACTAATATCTGCTAAACCTTCTTCATTCACTTTACCTTCAAACACATTAAACTCCTCCGGATAGAATTTACGAGTTGGGTCATTAAAAATATAACCTTTATACTTTTCAAAGCCAGAATAAGACGTTGTGAATTTAGCTTTTACTTCAGCTTTTAAGTTCTTTCCAGGTGCACCATGGAGCCATTTTACATCTAAATCTCCAGTTAAAGGCTTTGTTGCCGAAAGCACTTCGTCATCAAAATCAATTTTAATTTTTAAGCGATTAGGTTTTACCGTTTCAATTTTTAAACCTTTGTGGAACGTAGCCCCGCCAACAGATACTTTTGCGTTGTAGTTTCCTGTTTTATCTTCTGAAGCTGTTGGTACTGTAAATTTATAGACATTGTTGAGGTGGCTTCTCGAAATGTTTTTATAAACCAATTTGCCATTAGGGTCTGTAATTTCCATTTTTACAGGATGTCCTTTAGGTAATTTATTAGCATTGTCGTTCAACATAAATGCTAAATGAAGTGTATCTCCAGGACGCCATACACCACGTTCTCCATAAATGTAACCTTTTAGACCCCGTTGCAATCGGGTACCAGAAACATCAAACTTACTCAAGGAAAGCGCATTTCCATCATACAGTCTAACATAGGACACATTATTACCTTTTGAAACTATGGCAAAACTTGCATGTTTTTCTGCATCAATAATTGCTAACCCATCTTTATCGGTAGCTGCAGTTTCCATTTGTTGCTGTTGGAAATTGTATAAGCTTACGTTAGCATTGGCTTCTGGTTCGGTATTCAAAATATTAGTAACTGCAAAGACATACGATTTGTTTGTGCCTTGTTTAGCAATTACGCCCAAGTTTGAAGCTATTAAATTTTGAGATACTATTTTACTTTGTCCGTAGTAAGCATCATGACATGGGTTTTGCTCCTCACGCCAATTGTAGGTGTAATTTTTATATCTGTATAATAAGTTGTCCCAGTATTTTTCTTCACGAAGGTCTTCGTCTTCTTCAGAACTATCATCGGCTCCTCTTTCGTAAAAATCTTCTTCGTAATAGTCCTCCTCATTAGAATTTGAAGTGCTAGTATTGGCTTCGCAATCATATAACGAATAGGATTTGTTATAGCTTACTTCAACACGGTAAATAGAACCAATATCGGTATTAAAATACTTTGATAAATCAATGCTATAAGCTTTCCATTTTCCAGTGTTTTCGGCAGCTGTCTGTAGTTGAATGGTTTGTTTAGCAATTCTTCGACCTACTTTTTTTATCTCGTATTGACTGTTACTATTTAGGTTATTATCCTGTAAAAACTGGAGGACATTATCTTCAAAAATCTTAATAATTCTAACATCTACAGCACTAAGGTTTACCGCCTCAAAATTGAATTTTAACTCCTGAGAATTTGGTAAAATAGAGCCATTATTTACTAACCTTACGCCTGGTTTTAAGGACTCAAAAGCAATTCTTTCAGAATAGGGCTTCTTTAGTTTAAATCCGTCTGTGTTTTTAATACCTTGAAAAACATCTACCTGAATGTTGCCAACTAGTTTACTACTTGGGTAAACTTTTAAAGTATTACCATCTACCACATATTTTGGGTTCTTGGCTTTTTGAATGGACACCAAACCGTCAAAATTTTGCTGCTTTTTTAAAGGGTCGGAAAAGTTGATTAGTAAGTATTGTTCAGGCGATTGGTAAACTTCCGTTTTCGTAATAGTGAAATTATTTATTCCGGGAATTGCTACAGTGTTTTCTCCCTTATTATCAGCACCAATAGGTTTTCCATTCCAAGACACCTCAATAGCGCTGTCTTCTATTAAACGGTTAATACTATCAATTTTAAATTCAAATGCATTACTACTGGCGTCAGCTTCGTTAAATACTATGTTTAAATCTTTTCCGTTTTGTTGGGCAGTAATTAATTGTTTGGCCTTTTCCAGAGAAATTAGGTCGGCAGATTTTATTACTCCTTCTAAATATTGCCAGTTTTTGTTGTACGATTGTAGGCTATTTGTAACAACATTAAAATTAGGGGTAATTGTTTTAAATTGAAACGTATAATTTTTAAAATCTGAAGGCACATCATTATAAATTTCAGAAAGTTTAACTGTAACAGTATACTCTGTTGAAGGTTCTAAATACTCATCTGGAGTAAAAACCAAGGTATGGTTGTTGCCAGCTTCTAGTTTCCCTTCAACATATGGTTTTATACTAATAATGTTATCTGTTATTTCTTGATGCATTTCCCAGCCATCAACTGGTTTTGCCAAATTAATGTGAATTGGTTTAGCTACCGATGTCATCCCTGAAGTTGTGTAACTTATGTAATCTCTGTATTTAAAAATGTTGTCCGTTTCAACGGTTTTTTCTTTACAGGATACAACAATAGCAAGAGCTAGAATGGTAAAAAGGATGTTTTTAACTGACATAGGGTGTGATGGTTTTTTAAATGAACTTTGGCAAAAAGAAAGCGTGCGATGTTTCTTGTTAATAAAGTTACGTTTAAGATTTGGAATTTAGTTTTTTTTTAAACGTTAAATAATTCTTAAGATTTATATGATGGATTTGAGTAAGGGCAAATATCGATAAAATACACGTTTAAGTTGGAGATGGTCGAATTATTATAAAATACAGGCAATTAAATATTTAGGAATTGTATTTTTCTAATCCCAAATTATTGCTATGAAAACTTATTTTACTAAAATTAGCAGACTTATACTTTGCGCTTTTATTGTTATAGCTGCCGTTTCGTGTTCAAAAGATAGTTCTGTAGAAGATGATGTTGAACAACTGCAAATACAATCAATGGAAGAAGAAATTCTTCAATTGGTTAATTCGCATAGAGAAAGTCTAGGATATAATCCATTACGCTTTAATGACTTGGCAAATACTTTAGCTTATGAGCACACAACGTATATGATAAGCCAAAATGATATTAGTCATGATGATTTTGATGATAGAGCCGATCGCTTGTTTGATGATGAAAACGCTAGAGGTGTTGGCGAAAATGTGGCTTATGGGCAACAATCTGCTCAAGCTGTAATGACCGCTTGGTTAAATAGCCCGGGGCATAGGAGAAATATAGAAGGTGATTTTACCCATATTGGTATTGCCGTTATTAGAAATGCAAATGGTGTTTACTACTTTACACAACTCTTTTTAAAGAAGCCCGTAGAGTCTGGTGTTTAATTTAAAAAGAAGGCGCCAACGCTTGTGTTGGAGTTTCGGTTAGAATTGTCATTCCCGTGAAATCGGGAATTTATTTAAAAATGCCAATATAAAGCTCTCCTTTATCATTCATTGTAGCCCTAAACATCCCTGAAGTATTAAATTCCATAGCGATGTTTCCATTTTTATCTACCGCTATTATACCGCCGTTGCCTTGGCCTTCATCAATGCTAGGTAATTTATTTTGAATAACTTCATGTGCAGCCTCCTTAAGACTTAAATTTTTGTAGGCCATGAGCGCAGAAATATCGTAGGCTACCATACCACGAATAAAATATTCGCCCCAGCCTGTACTAGACACAGCGCAAGTGTTGTTATTGGCATATGTACCAGCACCAATAATTGGAGAATCGCCAATGCGCCCCCAGCGTTTATTAGTCATACCACCTGTAGAAGTTCCTGCAGCAAGATTACCATGCTTATCAAGTGCTGCGCAACCCACAGTTCCAAATTTTGAGGCTTTAAGTGTGGCATCATATAAAGCAGTTACCTTTTTGTTTTCGGAAGCTTTTGTACGTTCTAGAGCTTTCATGCGCTTTTCGGTAAAGAAATATTCGGGATCAACAATAGTTAATCCTTGGTCCTCAGCAAAGGTTTCGGCACCTTCTCTTGCTAACATGACATGTGGTGATTTTTCCATAATGGCACGTGCTAAATTAATGGGGTTTTTTACCGTTTTAGTCCCAGCGGAAGCACCTGCATTTAAAGTTTTGCCATCCATAATAGAAGCATCATGTTCATTAGTGCCTTCATTTGTAAACACTGCACCTTTACCAGCGTTAAATAAAGGAGAGTCTTCTAAAATATTTATGGTTTTTTCCACAGCATCTAAACTGGAGCCACCATCTTTTAGAATAGTGTAACCTACTCTAATAGCTTCTTCTAATTTCTTTTTATAAGCTTTTTGTTTTTCGGGTGAAAAATTATCTTCTTTCATAAATCCAGCACCGCCATGAATAACAATAGAGAATTCATTTGTTTTTACATCGTCTTTTATGTTGCTGTTTGAATTTGAAGTTTCCTTTTTACAAGAAAGGAATGTTAAAGAAAAAACGATAAGGTAGATGACTTTTTTCATTGGTAAAGAAATTATGAGACCATAAATTTAATTAATTTAGAATTGAAAAACATTCGTAAAAAACAATATTTTATTATTAAATTCGCAACAAATAATTAAATATTTAAAAATTCACTAATTTATAAAGGCGTTATGAAAGCATTTGGAATAGATGAAGCATTAAAAACTTTGGGCATATTATCTGTAAATGAAGGGACTTCTACAGGTATAAATAACTTTTCTAGTGGAGATGTAATAGATAGTTTTTCTCCAGTTGATGGAAAACTAATTGCGAGTGTGAAGACTACTACCGAAAGTGATTATCAAAAAGTAATGGAATCTGCAACAAAAGCTTTTAAATCATGGCGCGTAATGCCTGCCCCACAACGCGGTGAAATTGTAAGGCAATTTGGTGAAAAATTAAGAGCTAAAAAAGAGGCATTAGGTAAATTGGTGTCTTATGAAATGGGCAAAAGTTACCAAGAAGGATTAGGAGAAGTTCAAGAAATGATAGATATCTGTGATTTTGCTGTTGGTCTATCGCGTCAGTTGCACGGTTTAACTATGCATAGTGAGCGTCCTGGGCACAGAATGTATGAGCAGTATCATCCACTTGGGATTGTTGGAATTATTTCGGCATTTAACTTTCCTGTAGCAGTTTGGTCTTGGAATACAGCTTTAGCATGGGTATGTGGCGATGTTTGTGTTTGGAAACCAAGTGAGAAAACGCCTTTATGTGGTGTGGCATGCCAAAACATAATTGCAGAAGTTCTTAAGGAGAATGATTTACCAGAAGGAATTTCGTGTTTAATTAATGGCGATTATAAAGTTGGTGAATTTATGAGTAAGGATTCTAGAATTCCATTAGTTTCTGCAACAGGCTCTACAAGAATGGGTAAAATTGTAGCTAAAGAAGTAGCAGGTAGGTTAGGTAAAACACTTTTAGAATTAGGTGGTAATAATGCTATTATTGTAACTCCTGATGCCGATATAAAAATGACTGTTATTGGTGCAGTATTTGGTGCAGTTGGTACTGCAGGTCAGCGCTGTACAAGTACACGTAGATTAATTATTCACGATAGTATTTATGATAAAGTAAAACAAGCAGTTGTTGATGCTTACAAACAGTTACGTATTGGTAATCCTTTAGATGAAAACAATCATGTAGGGCCGTTAATTGATAAAGATGCAGTGGCAATGTATCAAGGAGCTCTTAAAAAAGTAGTAGCTGAAGGTGGTACTGTTTTGGTTGAAGGCGAAGTACTTTCGGGTGAAGGTTATGAAAGCGGATGCTACGTAAAACCTGCTATTGCAGAAGCCTCTAACGATTTTGAAATTGTACAACATGAAACCTTTGCACCTATTTTATATGTATTAAAATATTCTGGTGATGTTGAAAATGCTATAGCGCTTCAAAATGGTGTTGCTCAAGGATTGTCTTCAGCAATTATGACGAATAACTTACGAGAAGCAGAACGTTTTTTATCTCATGCAGGAAGTGATTGTGGTATTGCTAATGTAAACATTGGAACTTCTGGTGCTGAAATTGGAGGTGCTTTTGGTGGTGAAAAAGAGACTGGAGGCGGAAGAGAATCTGGTTCTGATGCTTGGAAGGTTTACATGCGTAGACAAACAAATACTATCAATTATACTACTGAATTACCATTGGCGCAAGGCATTAAATTTGATTTGTAAATCTATTAGAATATTTATGTGACTTTTTGTGGTTTTTTGTTTCTCATTTGTAAGGTAAAGTATTATTTTACAATCACTTAAACATTAACCAAAAACAGTCAAAATGAGAAAAAAAACATCCTATATCTTAGGGATTCTGCTCACTATTCTTATTGGTACACTTCTATATATTTACTTATGTTGCAGCGAATGTTGCGGCAAAAAGGAATCTGGAGATAACTTACCAAAAGAGGAGCAGGTAGACATTAAGACGGCTACAAAAAATGCATTTTTAATTAGTGATGCTAAAGGCGATTTTAAAATTGAAATCCCCGACAATTTTAATTTTAAAACATCAGACTTTTCAATTTTAGAACCTGTTTCTGCAAATATTGATTCAGAAGTTCTTAAGCTAAAGGACTATTTAATTAGCAATCCTCTTAAAGACTTAGAAATTACTGGGTTCTATAAGAGTGATGAGGTAAATAATTCTGCCTACCCTAATTTAGGTTTAGCCAGAGCTAATGCGGTTAAGAATTATTTGGTGACCCATGGCGTACCTGCTAAACAGATTGACACCTTTGGAAAACTAAACGACGACATTAATCCAGATAAGGCCAATATGCTTTTTGGACCTTTACAATTTAACATGATAACTCTTGATGCATCTGATACTTCGGTACTTGAAGCTTTAGAAAAAGAATGTGATTCTGTTAGAAAAAATCCAATAGTACTTCATTTTAAAACAGGACAAGCAGCTATAAGTTTAACCTCGGAACAAAGACAAAAAATAGCAGCTATATCACATTGTGTAGATAAACTTGGGGTAAAAGTTCAAGTTGTGGGGCATACCGATAAAACGGGTGATGCAACCCAAAATATTCAACTAGGATTAAATAGAGCAGATTTTGCTAGTAAATACCTTATTGCTAATGGTATTTTAAAAGATAATATCGAAGTGTCTTCAAAAGGACAATCTGAACCTATAGCAGATAATACAACTGATGAAGGTAAAGCGCAAAACAGAAGAACAGTAATAACCATTAATTAAAATTCAAAATATAAAAATCATGACTTTATTAGCAATATCAATACCATGCTGGTTAATTCCCATTTTAGTAGGTTTAATTTCGGCAATTTTAGGTTACTTATTAGGTAGACTTGTGGGCGGAGGAAGTAATGACGATAGTGATAGAATTGCCCAATTAGAAGCAGACTTAGAAGCTTGTTTAAAAAGCAAAACTACACTTAAAAATGATTTAGATGCTTGCTTAACTAGTAAGGCCTCTTTTCAAAGAGAATTAAATACAACAAAAACATCTTTAGCTAATGCTTTAGCAAGTGCTGCGCCGTTAATTGCCTTTGATGCCGCGGCTGCAAAAGCTGTTTTTGGCAAAAAGATAAAGGAAAATGACTTAACGATTGTAGAGGGTATCGGACCAAAAATTCAAGGACTATTCCACAACCACGATGTTAAAACTTGGAAAGCTTTATCTGAGTGTTCTGTAGATAAATGTCAAGAAGTTTTAAACTCAGGAGGTGATAGGTTTAAAATGCATAAACCTGGTACATGGCCAAAGCAAGCATTATTAGCTTATGAAGGCAAATGGCAGGAACTTTTAGATTGGCAAGATGAATTAGATGGTGGTAAATAAGCCATTATAAAACTTTATAAAAAGCTGCTTCAAAACTGAAGCAGCTTTTTTATTATATTAGAGGGTTAAACCTTTTTAATGTGTTAGAGTCTAAAGGGTTGTATTAGCATTTGGTTGTTCATCTTAAAATAGTTTTACCATGAAGCAAAAGCATATTCAGCATTTATATAATAGATTGGGCTTTGGTATTTTACCAAATGATTTAGAAAAGCTATCTAAAAAGAGTAGAAAAGAGGTTGTAAACAGTTTGTTTAGTGCTTCAAAAACGGTGTCTCCCATAAAACAAGATGTTTCTGAGATAAAGAATTTAATAGGAGATTCTTATATGACCGCCAAGGAAAACATTAGGGAGATTCAAAAATTAAGTAGAGAACTTGCACCCAAACTTAACATGGCCTGGGTTAAAAGGCTATCTAACACTTCAGAAATTGTTAGAGAAAAAATGACACTCTTTTGGAGCAATCATTTTGTGTGCGAAGACAATAATTACATTTATAGAGAGAACTATCATAATACATTAAGAGCTCATGCATTGGGAGATTTTAGGGCTTTTGTAAATGCTGTTTCTAAAGAGGCTGCAATGACCAAATACCTTAATACCAAACAGAATAAAAAACAAAAACCAAACGAGAACTTCGCTAGAGAATTAATGGAGCTTTTCACCTTGGGTGTTGGTAATTATACAGAACAAGATATTAAGGAGGCGGCTAAAGCTTTTACAGGGTATTCTCATGATATTCATGGTAATTTTTTATTTAGAAGACGTTTGCATGATTATGGAGAGAAAACCTTTTTTGGTAAAACAGGTAATTATAAAGGCGAAGATATAGTCGATATTATTTTAGAAGAAAAACGTTGTGCAGAATACATCTGCGAGAAAGTTTACCGTTATTTTGTTAATGATACTTTAAACAAGGCTCATGTTGAAGCCATGACCAACGTGTTTTATAAAGATTACAACATAAACAAGCTAATGAAATTTGTGTGTAATGCATCTTGGTTTTACGAAGATGAAAATATTGGTAATAAGATTAAATCTCCTATAGAACTATTGGTTGGTATGAATACTTTAGTGCCTACTACCTTTAATAATCAAAGACAGTTTCTTTATTTACAGCGTTCTTTAGGACAGGTCCTTTTAGATCCGCCTAATGTGGCAGGCTGGAAAGGTGGCCAAAACTGGATTGATAGTAATACCATAACCCTAAGGTTAAAATTACCGTCTTTACTTTTAAATAGTGCCTATATTTCTAAAGCCAGAAAAGGCCAGAATGATGCCCAAATGGAGCAAAGAAAAAAGATGTTTAAAAAGAATTTTGGTAAGCGATTTAATGTTGAAAGTAATTGGGATTACTTTAATAAACAGTTTAAAAGTGTATCTATAAACGAGCTTGAAAACTATGTTTTGGCTTGTAAAGCTTCACCAGCAGCCAAAAACTATTTAAATACCTTAGAGAAGGTCTCAAAACAGGAATACTGTGTGCAATTAATGTCTTTACCAGAATATCAAATGTGTTAATTAAAAAGAATTCCTCAATGATTTTATTGAGGTATCCGTTGAAATTGTCATTCTCGCGAAAGTGGGAATTTTAAAAAGAATTTTACATTAGAAAAATTATTTTATGGATAGAAGGAAATTTTTAAAACAATCGTCTTTAGCTAGTAGTTTATTTTTTGTTCCAAGCTTTGTAAAAGCTTTTGAGGATGTGGCTATTAGTAGTTTGGGATACAAACGTTTGGTAATTATTCAATTGTCTGGCGGTAATGATGGTTTAAACACTGTTGTACCTTTTGAAAATGACTTATATTACAAGGAACGTCCGTCATTAAGCATAGCAAAAAACACGGTGTTGAAGTTAACCGATGAGGTTGGTTTACATCCTAGTTTAGCACCTTTAAATAGATTGTATGACGAAGGACTTTTAACCATAATAAACAATGTGGGATACCCTAATCCAAACAGATCGCACTTTAGGTCTATGGATATTTGGCAAACTGCAGTAGATTCTAATGAGTATTCCCAAAGCGGATGGATAGGGCGTTATTTAGATACATATGGTAAAAATCCGCATTCGGCCATTGAAATTAACGAAAGCTTATCTTTAGCCATGAAGGGTG
Source organism: Seonamhaeicola marinus (assembly GCF_008085455.1). Classification (NCBI taxonomy): domain Bacteria; kingdom Pseudomonadati; phylum Bacteroidota; class Flavobacteriia; order Flavobacteriales; family Flavobacteriaceae; genus Seonamhaeicola; species Seonamhaeicola marinus. The sequence goes on from NZ_VSDQ01000679.1 coordinate 535,601, forward strand.
AAACTACAAATGCCATTGCAACTCAAGATGCCAAGGCTTTATTTAATTTATCTAGAGATCCGTATTTTAAAAACTTGCAAAACCACGGTAATGATGCGCATTTAAGTGAGCACAATTTGGGGTATTTATATAAATCTATGATTGAAGCCCATTCGTCTGCAAAGTATATTTATGAGACCAGTAAAACGGTGACATCTAAAAAGGAATATCCAAAGAATAAATTTGGTAAGCAATTAAAAACAACAGCACAGTTTATAAATTCACATTTAGCAACTAAGGTGTATTACGCCTCTTTAAATGGTTTTGATACCCATGTAAATCAGTTGCCAACACAAAAAAGGCTGTTAACGCAGTATGCCGAAGGTATTGAAACCTTTGTACAAGATTTAAAAGCAGGTGGAACCTTTGATGATACCTTAATTTTAACCTTCTCTGAATTTGGTAGGCGTGTAAAACAAAATGCTAGCGTTGGTACAGACCATGGTACAGCTAATAATTTATTTGTTATTGGTAATCAATTAAGAAAACCTGGACTCTATAACAATATGGCCAATTTGGATAATCTTGATGGTAATGGCGATTTAAAATTTGAAATAGACTTTAGGACCATTTATGCAACCGTTTTAAACAAGTGGCTAGATGTAAACGATGAAAAGGTTCTTAACAAATCGTTTAAGCAGTTGGATTTTATATAAGTAGGGGTGTTATATTATTATCTGCCAATTTAGTATAAGTTTAATTGTGTTTGTTTTAATATTCACATTTGGATTGTTTGGATAATCCATAATATTTGGTATTCCAAATTCATCTCTTAAGAAAATTGATAAACAATTTTTTTCGTTTAAATAAAACATATAGCCAAGTCCTATTAGAATGCCATAATCATATTTTTTTACATTAGGACTCAGAAAAGCAGTAATTTCTTCTTCTGTATCCTTTCTTGTAGTCTTGTTTTTAACATTGAGAAAATGATTGTAAAATACTCCGGCATCGGCAAAAAGTTTGTTCCTCTTTCCAAAATAGTATCTAACATTTAAAGGAGCGTTGAGATAGTTAAAAATGATTTTATTATCTACGAAATAGGTCTCATTATTATTGAAGTTTATAACTCTAAAGTTTTCCAACTTCATCATTTTATTATCATAGTTTAAATTGAAAAATAATGATAGCTTTTCATTTATTTTATATTCGGAAGAAATACCAAATGAATAGCTGATTACTTTATCATAGTCTTCTAGAGCGCTTTCTTTTAAATCGGATTGATTTATACCTAAATTAAGTCCAATTTTGAACCTTCTGTTGCTACTTTCCTGAGAGAACGTTTGAATAGTCAATAGTATTAAAAAGGAAGTTGTTAATTTCAAGTATTTCATTTTTCAAATGTTTGTCAAGAATCAAATAAACGCAAGCGAATTCATCGATGTTATATCTAACATTGCAAATTTAAAAAATATTCGTACAAGAAAAGTAGGTAAAATAAAAAAACCTTGTTCCAATGCCAAACTATATGGGAGAAACAAGGTTTATATCTTAAAAAGATTAATAGCGCTGCAAAAGTCGTGTTATTTTTCCTTATTTCAAAATTTTAAAGTTAAGTAAACGTTAAGTTTCGTAAGAAATTAGCTGTATTTCACTTTTCTAAGGATACGCATAGACTCTTTATACAGTTGGTAGACTTCTTTACTATGCTTTTTTAAATAAGGTTTGGCCTCTTTTAATTTATCTATAGCCTCATGAAAAAGGTTTAAATAACAAATTAAGTACGTAGCCGATAAATTTCTTAAATCTATCTCCTCACCTTTGGTTAAGGTAAGTCCTTTTTTTAGTTTGTCTAAAATGGAATTATTGGTATTGTAAATGTGATGCAATACTTTTTTATCAAACTGTGGAGGCTCAAATAAGAGCTTTGTGTCAATGTTGTAACTGGCGTTATTATCGAACTTAATAATGGTTTCTTCAAGTTTGTAATATTTACTTGTGTTTTGAAGCCCAAGATTAACATATTCTACAATTATAAAGCTGTTTTCATCAAAAACAATAGACACTTCATCTAGTGCAGAAAAGAACAACCGTACTTGTTCGTTAATTAGTTCTATGTCTACTCTAGAGTAAAATACTTCATCTTTTACCTGCTTTTTTTGCCCAGACCAACACAGTACAAAATACTCCTTAAAAACTTTGTAAGTCGCATTAAAGTCTTGGCGTTTGTTCATAAAGTCAAAAACGCCATTAAGTGTGTGTTCAATATTGTTTTGCGCATTGTTTTCAATAGCTTCAACTATTTTAGAGTTTACATCTTTTATTTCAATATCAAAGACTTTAGGCATACTCATGCTGCCATCTCTAAAAAAGACAGAACCACCGTAATATTTCCAAATATTTTTTCTGAGCGATGTTAGTTTCCCAGTTGGTCTAATGGTTACCAAACCAACAACCTTATCATCTGGTAAGTGCGGAAATGGAATGTTCTCATATTGCACTATTGGCGGACTGGTTAAATAGGCATTAATAAGATTTTGAATTTTGCTATCGTCAAAGAAATCAACCCCTTTTATATTGTTGTCTTCATCATCAACCCCAATTACAATATAAGAGTTGTTTTTTGGGTTGCTGTTAGATAGTGCGCAAATGTGTTTTAAAAACTTAGCCTTACCTTCCTTATGGCTAATGTCAATCTTACGTTTTTTATCATAAAAACTGTTCTCATCATTATGAGCCAAAAGGTGTTTTATAAGCAGGCGTTTATTAATCATTGCTAATTGGGGTAATAGCTATATTAAGTTATAGTAATTCAATTTCTTTATTTAAATTTTTTCTGGCTTGGGCTTCAAATTTAGATTGGAAATATGCTGTAAAATACAAGGTGTCACGTTCTAAAAAATGTTGAAGGACCTTCTTTCTTCCTTTTCGGTACATAAAATTAGGAAATATTGCGTATTCTTTTCTTATGTTTTTCAGATACTTATGATAATCTTCCCAACTAGAACCAAGAATAGATAAGTCCATATCTAAAAGAAGGGCATTATCATTATTTTCGGTTAGAATGATTTCATGTTTTTGGGTTGAAATAATAAGTGTTTTGATAGTCTCAATCAAACCTTTTTCCAGATTTAAACTAGTTAATCGCTCTTGTGCATAATTGGCACTTTGCACCTCGTTATCTTTTTTTGTTGCACTGTAAATAATATCATGGTACCAAACTGCAAACAGAACAGCATCAAAGTTTTTAATGCGCTCTTTACAACTTTCAGCTAGAATTAGGAGATTTTCAATATGAGAAAGATTGTGGTAATATCTGTGTTTTTGAGAATATTGATTTTCAATTTCTTTCCATAGGGCATTGGCATTTTTTTCAGAGGCACCATATTTACAAGCTAAAGAAAGCCAGTTTAATCTCAAATCTTGTATCATACATCTTTTTTCACAATAGTACTACTAGCTTGAGCAGTACAAAACATTAAAACATCAGCAATATTTACATGAGGTGGTCTAGAAACAGCAAAATAAATAACTTCGGCAACGTCTTCCGCTTGTAAAGCTGTGAAACCTTGATACACGGTATCAGCAATTTTATCGCCTTTAAATCTAACTTTAGAAAATTCGGTTTCCACCAACCCAGGATTTACCGCGCCAACTTTTATACCATAAGGGTTTAAATCGATACGCATACCTTCGGTAATAGCTAAAACCGCATGTTTGCTTCCACAATATACATTGCCTTTAGGGTACACTTCTTTACCAGCAGAAGAGCCAATATTAATTATGTGTCCAGATTTGCGTGCCGTCATCTGCGGAATTACAGCCTTGCTTACATAAAGTAATCCCTTTACATTAATATCCATCATCGCATCCCAATCATCTATACTTCCTTCGTTAATTGGATCTAAACCATGAGCATTACCAGCATTGTTAATTAGTATATCTATAGTTTTAAATTGTTCGGGTAGAGAAGAAATTGCCTTAAAAGTTGCGTCTTTATCTCTAACATCAAAGTTTAAAATATGAACATTAGTAAGTTTACTTAGGTCTTTTTTAAGGGTTTGTAAACGTTCCAATCGTCTTCCGCAAAGAATTAAATCTATGTTGTGTTTAGCAAATTCATAGGCTGTTGCATAACCAATTCCGCTCGTAGCACCTGTAATTAAGGCTGTTTTTCTCATTTAGTTTTTTTTGATTTTGTATAAAAATACTTAAAACCGCTTTAATTTTAGAAAGTAAGCCCAATAGTTTTTACCTAATCTATAAACATTTGTTAACCGTTGAAATCCTTAGGTTTTCCTTAAATTTTTTTAACCAATCTTTAACATCATATCCGTAAAAATTTTAACAATTTGCAACACTCAATGAACCTTATTATATTCGGGCGTTAAAAAAATAAAAAGTGATGGCAGAAACTAGTACAGTTGATATTAAGTCTATTAACGAGAAGATTGAAAAGGAAAGTGCTTTTGTAGATTTACTCATGCTAGAAATGAACAAAGTAATTGTAGGGCAAAAGCATATGGTAGAACGTTTGCTAATTGGCCTACTAGGACAAGGGCATATTTTATTAGAAGGTGTTCCTGGACTTGCAAAAACATTAGCAATTAATACCTTATCTCAAGCGGTAGATGGTAGCTTTAGCAGAATACAATTTACACCAGATTTATTACCTGCAGATGTTGTCGGTACTTTAATTTATAACATAAAAGAGAATGACTTCTCTATAAAAAAAGGACCAATTTTTGCGAATTTTGTTTTAGCAGATGAGATTAACAGAGCACCAGCAAAAGTGCAATCTGCATTATTAGAAGCTATGCAAGAGAAGCAGGTTACTATTGGAGATGAGACCTTTAAACTAGATAAACCATTCTTAGTAATGGCAACACAAAATCCTGTAGAACAAGAAGGAACGTATCCATTACCAGAAGCGCAGGTAGACCGTTTTATGCTGAAAACAGTTATAGATTATCCTAAACTTGAAGAGGAGCAACTTATAATTAGAGCTAACTTAAAAGGGTCTTTTGATAAAGTAAACCCTGTGGTGTCTATTCAGCAAATACTAACGGCGCAACAAGCGGTTAGAGAGGTTTACATGGATGAAAAAATTGAAAAATACATTCTAGATATCATTTTTGCTACCAGATATCCAGAAAAATATAAACTAGCCGATTTAAAACCACTTATTTCTTTTGGAGCATCACCTCGTGGAAGTATCAATTTAGCAACAGCTGCTAAATGTTATGCTTTTATTAAACGAAGAGGGTATGTAATTCCGGAAGATGTTAGAGCAGTGGTGTATGATGTGTTGCGTCACAGAATAGGAATTACCTATGAAGCTGAAGCAGAAAACGTAACTTCTGTAGACATCATAAACAAAATAGTAAACGAGATTGAAGTACCTTAAAATTGCCCAATTGATAATTGCCAATTGATTATTGAGAGTTAATAATCAATAATAAATATTCAATAGACAATTAAACGATGGATACTAAAGAATTACTAAAAAAAGTACGGAAGATTGAGATTAAGACACGTAGGTTGTCTGATCATATTTTTGGAGGAGAATACCATTCTACCTTTAAAGGGCGTGGTATGACTTTTAGTGAGGTGCGTCAGTATCAGTTTGGAGATGATGTTAGGAATATAGATTGGAATGTAACTGCCAGATATAATGAGCCTTATGTTAAGGTGTTTGAAGAAGAGCGTGAACTTACCATGATGCTTATGGTAGACGTTTCTGGCTCTGAATTATTTGGTACAGAACAGCAGTTTAAAAATGAAGTCATTACCGAAATAGCTGCTACCCTAGCGTTTTCGGCTACTCAAAATAACGATAAAATCGGACTAATTCTGTTTTCCGATAAAATAGAGTTATACATACCACCTAAAAAGGGGCGATCTCATGTACTCCGAATTATTAGAGAACTTATAGAGTTTGAACCCGAAAGCAAACAAACCAACGTTGCAGAAGCATTGAAGTTCTTATCTAACGTGATGAAGAAAAAGGCAATCGTTTTTGTGATGTCCGATTTTATAGCAGATGATTACCAACATACCATGAAAATTGTATCGGGTAAGCATGATGTTACAGGAATTAGAGTATATGACAAACGCGAAGAGGAAATTCCAAATTTGGGTATGGTGCAAATGCAAGATGAAGAAACTGGAGAACTGATGTTGGTAAACACTTCCTCAAAAAAAGTGAGGCTTAATTATAGTAAGTTTTACAATGATAAAGTAAACTACTATAAAGAAAGTTTTACCAGATCTGGTGCAGGAACAATAGATTGTAGAGTGGATGAAAGCTATGTGAAAAAGCTACTGGGGTATTTTAAAAGAAGAGGGTAACAAGCACCAAGTGCTAAGTTAGAAGTATGAAGAATTTAAAAATGAAAAATAAAGTGAATTTAAAACTGAAAAGTAGAAGAAAGGAAGCTTCTTGCTTTGGGCTTAGAGCTTCGAGCTACTTTTCTTTACTCTTTTTTCTATGTTCTTTTGTTTCATTCGGTCAAGTTACATCATCAATAGATTCAACATCCATAAAAATTGGTGAACAAATCACATTTAGGGTAGAAGTTGAAACAGATACAACCAACTTGGTTGTGTTTCCGGAAGGACAAACATTTTCACCTTTAGAAATGATAGATTCTTATGCTATTGATACGCTTAAGAATCAGGATAAATACAACCTAATTAAAAGATACGGATTAACCCAATTTGATTCTGGTTCTTATACAATTCCGAGACAGAAGATTGTTGTTGGAGATAAAACATTCTTCACAGATTCTTTAAAAGTTGAGGTTAACAATATTCTCGTAGATACAACTAAACAGGGACTTTACGATATAAAGCCACTTATTGAGGTTAAGAAAAAAGGCGGTAATTGGTGGAAGTACCTTTTAGTGACGCTTTTAATTATTGGCATAGTGGGCGCTGTGCTATGGTGGTTCATTTGGCGTAAAAAGCCATTAACTGAAGAAGAGCAAATAGCGCTATTACCTCCTTATGATAGAGCAAAATTAGCTTTAAAGAAATTAGATGATAGTCATTATTTAAAGCATGAAGAATTAAAACCTTACTATTCGGAGTTAACACTAATCATTAGAAAGTACCTAGACGAAAAGGTTTATGATCATTCTCTAGAAAGTACAACAGACGAGCTTATCTCAAAACTTAAATTGTTAAAAGATGGTAATCAGATTGATTTGAGCAGTGAGACCATTAAAAATATAGAAAGCATCTTGAAACGTGCGGATTTAGTAAAGTTTGCAAAGTCTGCTCCAGATGTGGCTTTAGCAGAGCTAGATAGAAACACTATTGATGCAGAAATAGACCATGTTCGAGAAGTATTACCAGAACCGTCTGAAGAAGAAAAGTTACTAGATGAAGAGTACCGAAAAGAACAAGAGCGAAAAAAACAACGTAAAAAAGTTATAATAACGGTTGCTATTAGTGCATTCCTATTATTAGCTACAATTGCTGGTTTCTCTTTTAAATATGGCTTTGATTATGTAAAAGATACTATAATTGGGCATGATAGTAAGGAATTATTAGAAGGAGATTGGGTAACAAGCGAATATGGATTTCCTCCAATTACAATTACAACACCCAAAGTTTTAAAACGAATAGAAGCACAAATACCAGAAGAACTAGCTCAGCAAGTAGAGTTAACAACATTTGGTTACGGTAGTTTAATAGATAAATTTAATGTTGTTGTTGCTACATCTAGATATAAAAATTTAGGCGAAAATAAGCTGGATATAAAAAAGGCAATAGAGGGTAATTTAAAAACAATAGAAAATGCTGGAGCTAAAAACATGTTTACCAAGAGCGAAAAGTATGTTACCCCAAATGGAGCCGAAGGATTAAAGGTTTTTGGAACTTTAGATATGCCGATTCCTAATACAGGTAAATTCGAAAAAGGGGAATATGCCATCTTGGGCTTTGTTTCAGAAAATGTTATGCAACAGGTCTTAATTACTTGGAGAGAAAATGACATATACGCAGACCAAATTATAGAGCGAATTTTAGATTCTATTGAACTTAAAAAAGAAGAGCGCAAATGATAGAAGGAATTGAGTTTTTAAATAAACAGTGGTTTTGGTTGTTCTTGCTTCTTCCTTTAGCAATACTGTGGTATGTTTTTAAACATAACAAACAAACTGCTGAACTTAAAATATCCAGTTTAAAAGGATTTAAAGTAACCAATTCATGGTTGCCTAAATTAAGGCATGTATTGTTTGCTTTAAGGCTTATTGCCTTAGCACTTTTAATAACAGCAATTGCAAGACCTCAAACCGTAGATGTTTCTACTAAAACAAAAACGACTAAGGGTATTGATATTGTTATGGCTGTAGATGTTTCCGCTAGTATGCTGGCCAAAGATTTAAGACCAAATAGATTAGAAGCCTTAAAAAAAGTTGCTGCAGAATTTATAAAAGGCAGACCAAACGACAGAATAGGAATTGTAGAATACGCTGGAGAAAGTTATACCAAAACACCAATTACAAGTGACAAAACTATCGTTTTAAAGTCTTTAAAAAGTATGAGGTATAATAACATCATTCAAGGTGGTACAGCCATAGGAATGGGGTTAGCAACTTCGGTAAATAGATTAAAAGACAGTAAGGCGTCTAGTAAAGTTATAGTGCTACTTACAGATGGTGAAAACAATGCAGGTTTTATAGATCCGCTTACAGCAAGTGAGTTAGCTGTAGAATACGGAATTAAGGTGTATACAATTGGTTTAGGAACTAATGGTATGGCATTATCTCCAAGTGGACTGTTGGCTAATGGTAGTTTTCAATATAGTAGAATGCAAGTGAAAATAGACGAAGAGCTTTTAAAGGATATAGCAACTGCTACAGGAGGGAAATACTTTAGAGCAACGAACAATAAAAAACTAGAAGAAATATATAACGAAATAAACAAGCTTGAAAAAACTGAAATAGAAGAGTTTAAGTTTTATAACTATGAAGAGAAGTACAGGTTTCTTGTGTTATTAGCAGGTGTATTTTTATTATTAGAGTTACTGCTTAGATTTTCAATTTTTAGAAGTTTTGTGTAATTGAAAAAGATAAACATTAATTAAGTGTATCAATTAGAAGAGAAAATATGGTTTTGGGCATTATTGGTTATTCCAGTAATAATTGTACTCTTTTTGGTGCTCCAAATTTGGAAACATAAAACACAACGTAAGTTTTCTGATAAAACCTTATTAAAAAAATTAAGTCCGAATACATCACTATTTAAGTCGGTTTTAAAAATAATAGTTTTAAGCTTAGCTTTTTTATGTTTTGTATTAGCTTTAGTTAATCCTAAAATAGGTACTAAGTTAGAGACTATTAAGCGTGAAGGTGTAGATATCGTTTTTGCGGTAGATGTTTCTAAAAGTATGTTAGCCGAAGATGTAGCCCCTAATCGTTTAGAAAAATCAAAACAGTTGGTAACGCAGATTATCAATAATTTGGCCAGTGACCGCGTTGGTATTATTGCATATGCTGGTAGAGCTTTTCCCCAGTTACCAATAACAACAGATTATGCCTCGGCTAAAATGTTCTTGCAAGGCATGAATACAGATATGCTCTCATCTCAAGGAACAGCAATAGGCGGCGCTATTCAATTAGCAGAAACCTATTTTGATGATGAAGGGCAAACCAACAGAGTTTTAATTATTATATCAGATGGTGAAGATCATTTTGGAGATGCTGGACTAAGATCCGCAGAAGAAGTACATGAAGCAAAAGGGGTTAAAATTTTTACTATTGGTGTTGGTGATGTTAAAGGAGGACCTATACCTATTAAAAGAAATGGGGTAGTTCTAAATTACAAGAAAGATGGAGAAGGAGAAACGGTTATAACGCGTTTAAATGAAGACACACTAAAAGACATTGCAGATGAAGCTAATGGTGTTTACATTAATGGGAATAATACGAAAAAGGTTGTAGAAAGTATAAAGGAAATATTAACTAACATGGATAGAACCGAATTTGAAGCTAAACAAATTTCAGATTTTAAAGACCAGTTTCAATGGTTTATTGGTTTCGGGATCTTCTTTTTGTTGTTAGATATTTTCTTGTTAGAACGTAAAACAGCATGGTTAAAGAAGCTGAATTTATTTAATGAGAATTTATAAATTCTTTAACGAAGAAAAAAAATAAGGTTTTATATTTTAGAATAATAGAAATGAATCGTTTACTACTAATCATATTAACACTGTTTGTGTCTTTATCTTTTGCGCAAGACAAAGACAAGGCGCAATTATTGGCTTTAAAAAAAGCAAATAATTATGTGTATGAAGGAAATAAAGTAGTCTCAGAAGATTTTACTTCAGGTGAAGTAGAATACAGAAAAGCTATTTCTGAGCATTCAAAATCTGTTGAGGGTAACTACAATTTAGGAAACGCATATTATAATAATGGCAACTTAGAAGAAGCGTTATATCGTCATCAACAGGCAGCTAATAATGCTACATCTAAGTCGGATAAGCATAAGGCATTTCATAATATTGGTAATATCTTAATGCAAAGAGAAAAATGTACTGAGGCTGTAGAAGCTTATAAAAGTGCTTTAAGAAATAATCCTTCAGATAACGAAACGCGGTATAATTTGGCTTTGGCAAAAGAGTGTGCTCAGAAAGAAAAAGAGAACAAAGACCAAAACGAAGACGATAAAAATAATCAGGAAAACAAGGACGATAAGGATAAAGAGAATAAGGAAGACGAGAACAAAGAAAATAAAGACGACAAAGGAGACAATAAAAACGAAAAAGAAAACGACGATAAAGGGGATCAAAAAGAAAAGGAAGGCGATAACAAAGAAGATGAAAACAAAGATCCTAAAGATAATGAGGGAGATAATAAAGACGACAAGGATAATGATGATAAAGACCCTAAAGATGAGAAAAACGACAAGGGGAAAAATGGGGATAAAGAAGAGGATGAAAAGAAACAAAAGCCTAAGCCTCGTCAAGGTAGAATGTCTCCTCAGCAAATAAAAAACTTATTAGATGCCATGAATAATCAAGAACAGAAAGTTCAAAAGAAAATGAATGTTCAGAAAGGAAAAGGCGCAAAAGTTAAAACAGATAAAGATTGGTAAACCGAAATTATAGCGAATGAAGTTCACTAAAAACATAGCGGTTCTCCTGTTTCTACTCATTTCAAGTGTAGCGTTGGCACAAGTAAAGTTCGACTCTAAAGTAAGTAAAAGCAAACTTGGGGTTAATGAGCGTTTACGTGTGGATTTTACAATGAATGAAGACGGCGATAATTTTAATCCGCCTAGTTTTTCCAACTTTACGGTAATTGGTGGCCCTAATCAATCGGTAAGCAATTCTTGGGTTAATGGTGTTAGAACCTATAATAAAACGTACAGCTACTTCTTAGCTCCTAAAAAAAGAGGAACTTTTACTATTGGGCAGGCAACCATAGAAATAAAAGGCGAAACCTATAAAACTACACCTAAAAAAATAGAGGTTACTGCTGCTGTGGATATTCCAAAAGATCCAAATGATCCAAACTATATAGCCTCTAAAAACATCCACCTAGTCGCTGAAGTTTCTAATGCTAATCCGTATTTAAACGAAGCTATAACGGTGTTATATAGAATTTATATCTCACCAGAGATAGCTGCAGATAATTTAAATGAAATTGATACACCTAGATATAATGACTTTTGGAGTAACAACTTAGATGCTCAAAATGAAAAAGTTACTAATACACAATATAAAGGAGAGGATTATAGAACATTACTTTATAAAAAAGTAGTACTCTATCCTCAAAAAACGGGCAAGTTAGAAATTGAACCTTTAAGCTTAAATGTATCGTTAAGAGTGCCAACTAATAGACGCGATATTTTTGGAAGTAGGCTTATGGCAAGGGTTAACAGAACAGTTTCTGCAGGTAAAAGAGTAATTACTGTAAAACCATTACCCGAAGAAGGTAAACCTGTTGATTTTACTGGAGCAGTGGGTGATTTTAATTTAGACGTATCTGCTTCTAAAACCGAGTTAGATGCTACCGAATCATTACAAGTAAAAGTAAATGTAAAAGGAAAAGGTAACTTAAAATTATTCAAGCTTCCTAAGATTTCATTACCAAGCTCTTTAGAAGTTTATGAGCCAGAACACAGCGAAAAAGTCCGAACTAATCTGTCGGGTATGAGTGGTAGCATTTCGGATAGTTATACGGTAGTGCCTCAGTTTAAAGGGAAATACCCAATACCTAGTATTTCGTTTTCTTATTTCGATTTAAAGACAAAATCATATAAACGTTTATCTTCAGAGGAAATCGTTATTAACGTTTTAAATGGACCAGCTTCAACAACCGCCTCTACAGATAATAGTGCCGTGGCCAATGTAAATAAACAGGCTGTTGTGGCTAATTCCGATCAATTTTCTTTCATAAAAACCAAGTCAGGATTTCAAAGTATGACAACCAGTCATTTCTTTAAAACCGGAACCTTTTGGAGCTTATTGCTGTTGCCATTTTTGGCTATTCCTTTAGCAATAATTATTAGAAAGAAAAAGGCCAGCAGAGATGCAGATGTTCATGGAAACAGAATTAGAAAAGCCGATAGATTGGCTAAAAAGTATTTGAGTAACGCTAAAAAGTCTTTGGGACAAAAGGAAGCTTTTTATATAGCTTTAGAAAAGGCGCTTCATAATTACCTAAAGGCAAAATTACATATAGAGACGAGTGATTTTAGCAAAGATAAATTTATAAGTCTCTTAAAAGGAAAGCAAGTTGAAGATAATGTTATAACCGATTTCATTGGTATTATTGAGAATTGTGAATTGGCAAGATATACCCCAATAGACAATGTTACCATGCAAGAAGATTATGATAAGGCGGCCAAAACCATTTCTTTAATCGATAAACAAGCACGATAGTGTCATTCAGAACAAAGTGAAGAGTCTAATGAAATATATAATTTACATATTAATTACTTTTTCGAGCTTTGGCATTTCTGCCCAAAATCAAACATTATTCGAACAGGGTAATGCACTTTATAATGAAGGTAAATATGCCGAAGCGGTTGATAAGTATAGCGCCATTTTAAAATCTAAAAAGCATTCAGCTAATCTTTATTATAATCTGGCTAATGCTCATTATAAGCTTAATAATATTGCTCCGAGCATCTATTACTACGAAAAGGCGCTAATGTTAAATCCGGATGACACAGAAATAAAAAATAATATTGCATTTGCTCGTAACATGACTATTGACGCTATTGATGTTATTCCAGATGCTGGGTTTTCTAAAATTGTAAAAAATACAACCAATGCGCTAACATTTGATACTTGGGCCAAAGTATCTGTGGCCTTAGTTTTCTGTTTTGTTATTTTATTTCTAGTTTACTATTTTGCCTATTCCACGTTAACTAAACGACTTACATTTGTTGGCAGTTTTGCTGCCCTATTTTTAGTTTGTGTGACTTTAATCTTTGCTTTTCACAGGTTTAATTTAGATAAAAAAGATAATCCTGCAATTGTTTTTGTTCAGGAAACAAAAGTGAAAAGCGATCCTAATCTAAGAAGCGAGGAAGCCTTTAGGTTACATGAAGGTACTAAGGTGCAAGTTATTGATGATTACAACGATTGGAAGAAAATTGAACTTGCCGATGGTAAAACAGGTTGGGTCATTTCTGACGATATCAAACTGTTGAAGGCTTTTTAATATTTATTTAACAATTAAAAACATATATTTGTTATTCTAGCAAAGTGATTTAGAATGACAAGACGTTTAATATGTATTTTCTTTACGGTTGTTTTTGTTGCGTTTTTAACAGCGCCAACAATTCTAACCATAATAGATAATGACATAGACGTTTCAGTATTTTATGCTTCTCCAGAAGAAGAAGAAAAGGGTAATGAAAAAAACAAAGACTACGAAAAATTGTTTTTTGAAACACCTCTTACAGAATCAACATTTGCACAAAAAGAAACTGAAGACCATTTAGAGTATGTTTATAAAAACTACCCTAAACCGCATTTAAATTTTATTGCTCCCCCTCCCGATTTAACATAAATAAATTCCGATTTAGTGGCTTTCCTTAAAAAGGCCTTAGATTATTTTTTAACCAACCCTTAAATTAAAAATAGGGTTACCATTATTTATTTTATGTTTAAAACAATTAAAAATGATTTACCGGCAAGTATTGTCGTTTTCTTCGTAGCATTACCTTTATGTTTAGGTATTGCATTAGCAAGTGGAGCACCTCTTTTTTCTGGTCTAATAGCTGGTATTGTAGGAGGTATTGTTGTTGGTGCCATGAGTGGTTCTAACATTGGTGTAAGTGGTCCGGCGGCAGGTTTAGCTGCAATAGTTTTAGTAGCCATTAATTCTTTAGGCTATCAAAACTTCTTAGTGGCCGTTGTTTTAGGAGGAATTATTCAATTAGTATTTGGGGCTTTACGCTTAGGTATTATTGGGTATTTCTTCCCTTCCTCTGTAATTAAAGGGATGTTAACTGGTATCGGAATCATTATCATCTTAAAACAAATTCCATATTTCTTCGGAATGGATAAAAATCCTCAAGGTGATTTTGCCTTTCTTCAAGTTGATGGAAAAAATACAATTACAGAACTTTTAAATGCAATTAACGCACTAATTAGTGGTAACATTAGCGTTGGTGCAACCGTAATTGCACTGATTGCTATGGCTATTTTAATTTTATGGTCTAATGTACTTTCAAAAAAAGGGAAAATATTTCAGTTAGTTCAAGGACCATTAGTAGCTGTTGTTGTAGGTATTATTTTTTATGTCGTTACGCAAGGCGGTTCTATGAATTTAGAGTCTAGTCACTTAGTATCAGTACCAGTACCAGATAGTTTTGATAGCTTTAAAAGTCAGTTTAACTTTCCAAATTTCGGAGCCTTAGGTAATATGGAAGTTTGGATTACTGGTTTCACTATTGCTTTGGTTGCGTCTTTAGAAACATTACTTTGTGTTGAAGCAACAGATAAGTTAGATCCACATAAAAATGTAACACCAACTAATAGAGAGCTATTTGCACAAGGAACAGGAAACATTGTTTCTGGTATGATTGGAGGTTTACCTATTACACAGGTAATTGTAAGAAGTTCTGCGAATATTCAATCTGGTGGTGTTTCAAAAATGTCTGCCATTATTCATGGTTTCTTTTTATTAATTTCTGTAATAGTTATTCCTAAATTATTAAATATGATTCCGTTATCTGTTTTAGCGGCCGTATTATTCATTGTAGGATTTAAGCTTGCAAAACCATCTACATTTAAAAGTATGTTTAGTCTTGGTTGGAAACAATGGGTGCCTTTTATGGTAACCATTTTAGGAATTGTATTTGTAGATCTACTTTGGGGTATCTTCTTAGGTTTAGTAGTAGGAATCTTAATCATTATGATTAAGAGTTACCAAAACTCTCACTTCTTACATAAAGAAGGAGAAGATGTTGATGATGGTAGAATTAAAATGACTTTAGCTGAGGAGGTAACATTCTTTAACAAAGGAGCTATCTTAAAAGAACTTGATAATATTCCTGCAGATTCGTTTTTAGAATTAGACGTAACTAAAACGAGATATTTAGATAACGACATCATAGAAATTCTTGAAGACTTCGGATTAAAAGCAAGAGAAAGAAATGTAACCGTTAAATTAATTTCAGAAAGGGGTATTGAGGAAAATCCTAAGAGTTATATTGAGTTCTTTAAAAGAGAAATAAAGAGAAAATATCCAGCTTAATAGTACACTACAGGTAAATTTTATTGTGAAAATGATTAAACAATTTTCAAAGACTAAAATCGTACTTTTAGTTGCTATCGTATGTTTTCCCTTGTTAAGTTTTGGTCAGGAAAGTAATTTAGGAAACTGGCTTATTTACATAGGAAGCAAGAAGTTAAATAACAAATGGAATTTGCATCATGAGGTGCAGTACAGAAATTATGATGCTGTTGGAGATTTGGAGCAGTTGCTTTTAAGAACTGGATTAGGTTATACGTTTAACGAAGGTAAAAACAATGTTTTATTGGGTTATGGGTATATCTTATCCGAAAATTATGTTGGTGATACAGATGATAAAGTATCTGTAAATGAACATAGAATTTTTCAGCAGTTTATCTCTAAACAAAAAATAGGAAGCGTAGGTTTAAGTCACCGCTATCGTTTTGAACAACGTTTTGTAGAAGACGATTTTAAAATGAGATTTAGATACTTCCTGGCTTTTAAAGTGCCTTTTAAAACAAAAGAAAAACAAGATAGTAAATTCTATTTATCGGCTTACAATGAAATATTTTTAAACACCGAATCCTCAGTTTTTGATAGAAACAGGGTGTATGGTGGTTTAGGATATACAGTCTCAAAAGGGTTGCGATTGGAACTGGGCTATATGAACCAGTTTTTTGAAAACTCTGGAAGAGATCAAGTCAATATAATAGCATTTGTTAATATATAACGAGTTAACCTTAAATGAAAAACCTATTTTCAAACATAAAAGGAGATGCATTTGGCGGTATTACTGCCGGAATTGTAGCATTACCTCTAGCATTAGCTTTTGGAGTATCTTCTGGTTTAGGTCCCAGTGCAGGATTGTATGGCGCTATTTTTATAAGCTTTTTTGCGGCACTTTTTGGAGGTACTAATACACAAATATCTGGACCAACAGCCCCAATGACTGCGGTAAGTATGGTGGTCATTGCAAGTATTATTGCTGCTAATGATGGCGATGTTGAAAAGGCATTACCAGCCATATTAATGGTATTCCTTTTAGCTGGTTTAATGCAAATAGGTTTGGGAGTTTTAGGATTAGGTAAGTATATAAGATATATTCCTTACCCTGTAGTTTCTGGGTTCATGACAGCTATAGGAGTTATTATTTTACTAACGCAAATTCTACCAGCTATTGGGTACTATCCTAATGAGGATGCAGAATTTGTACAAACTTTTGAAGCCGAGGCAAAAACTAATTTGTTAAGCAATGTTTTAGAAGAAAACATAGGTGATAAGACTTTGGTTTTAGACGCTTTAAACGAAACTATAGATGATGCAAAACATATTACAGATGCAGATATAGTAAAGGAATCTAAGAATATTGCTAAAAGTAAAGCCAAAAAACCTCAAAGTGTTATAACATTATTACCAAGAGCGCTTTCCAATATTAATTGGTTAGAGTTAGCTTTAGCCTTAGGAACAATAGTTATAATATACGGATTTAAGCGTATTACCAAAGCTGTACCTAGTACCTTAGTTGCCTTGGTAGTTATGACTGGGATTGCCCTAGGTTTTGGTCTAGATTATAGACCAATAGAAGAAATTCCAAGCGGATTTCCCGTACCCAAATTAGAAATGTTTGCGGAGTTTAGTTTGGGTAGTGTTATGCCCTATTTCTTTACAGCATTAACGCTAGCTTTATTAGGAGCTATAGATTCATTGCTTACAAGTGTTGTAGCCGATAATATGACCAAAACCAAACATAAACCCAATAGAGAATTAGTTGGTCAAGGTATTGGAAATACAATTGGATCTATTTTTGGAGGTATCCCTGGTGCAGGAGCCACCATTAGAACGGTTGTAAATATTCAATCTGGAGGTAAGACAAAATTATCTGGAATGATAGCTGGGGTATTATTGCTTATTATCCTTTTAGGATTTAGTGGTATAGCCTCTAAAATTCCTACTGCGGTACTAGCTGGTATTTTACTAACAGTTGGTATAGGCGTTATGGATTATAAAGGCTTAAAAGCTATCCCAAGTATGCCAAGAGACATAAAGATTGGTCCAATACGTTTGAGTTCGGAAGTGTTAATCATGTTTATTGTATTACTACTTTCAACGTTTTGGGATTTAATTTTTGCTGTTGGTATTGGTTTGGTTATTTCGTCTTTAATGTTCATGAAAAAAATTGGACATGTTACCGCGCAATTATCCGATGTTAAACCTTTAAAAGAAGAAGCCTGGGAAGACGAGATTGGGTTCCCTGAAAATCTAAAGGAAGAAGTGTTTATTAAACATATAAAAGGTCCTTTATTCTTTGGTTCTACAAACGATTTTCAACAACTGGCAGCTCAAATTCCTTCCACAGCAAAAACTGTTATTCTTAGATTTGGAAGAATGCAGTATATGGACCAATCGGGCCTGTATGTTTTAGAAGATATACTTCTCGATTTAAGAAAAAATGGGGTGCAATTTTTAATTGTAGATCTATTGCCCCAGCCTCGTTATTTAATGGAACGTATTGATATTATTCCAGATTTAGTTCCAAACGAGCATATTTTTAAAACATTTGACGAATGTTTACAATGGATTAAAGAAAATATAAAAGATAAGTATTAACAACTTAAAATAAGACATTATGAAAAACGTAGCCATTACAAAAGCAGTTCAAGATACATTAACACCTCAAAGTGTTCTACAAGATTTATTAGACGGAAACAAAAGATTTATTGAAGGAAAAGGTCAAGCAGTTGATAACGGTGCTTTAGTAGAGCAGACTGTTGGTGGACAGTTTCCAAAGGCTGTGGTATTATCTTGTATAGACTCTAGAGTGCCAGTAGAAACAGTTTTAGACCAAGCTATTGGCGATATTTTTGTTGCTCGTGTAGCAGGAAACTTTGAAAACGAAGATATTTTGGGCAGCTTAGAGTATTCTTGCAAAGTGGCAGGAAGTAAATTGGTGTTAGTATTAGGACATGAGCACTGCGGAGCTGTAAAAGCAGCGTGTGATGGTGTAGAATTGGGTAATATTACGCATTTATTATCTAACATTTTACCAGCGGTAAAACAGTCTTCGGAAGAGGTTGAAGGAGAAGCAAATTCTTCGAATGCAGAATTTGTTGCTAAAACAGTTGAAAATAACGTAAAGTTAACTATAGAAAGAATTAGAGAGCGTAGCCCAATCTTAAAAGAAATGGAAGCTAATGGAGAAATTCAGATTCTTGGAGGCGTGTATATGTTATCTTCTGGAAAAGTGGAGATGATTTAAGAATCAACGTAATAAACAGAATAGAAAAGCCACCTCAAAAAAAGGTGGCTTTTTGCATGATAGTTTCGGGATGCTAATTGAAATAAAAATTATGTGTAGATTAAGATTTACAATAAGGAAATAGTTTGCACGTTTCCTCATGTTTTAATTGTTAGAGTTTGCTTCAGGCATTTAAAATGTAGTAACCCCTTCATTAGGTTGATAAACATAACTAAATGTATAATGTTGCGAATCACTAGAAGTGTCCCCATCTTTGTAATAACTTAATATTTCCACTTTAGCATATTTTCCATCGTTTGTTTTAATCACTAAGACTTTTCCGGCTAAAGGCGTGATTAAATGAGTAGGATGTCCCGAATAATTGTACCATCCATTATCACTACCTGTTGGTATCGCTAATCCCGAAGCACTGTCTTGTAACAGCAAAGAAGCGTCTACGTTAACAACTCCTGCCAAAGTTCCGCTTGCAATATAAGCCGCGCCGTTTCCAGAACGATTAGGCTCATTAGTAGCACCTTGTGATACGCCTCCATTAATTAAAACGGTGGTTCCTCTAAATGCTATATCCCAATCGTTACCAGTTGTGGTTGCACCTGATGCAAAAGAAAATCTTGTAAATTCTCCAGAAATGGTAGGAGGGTTTGTAGTGTAATCTGATGTTTGCACTGCTGCTAAATTTGTAATGGTCTTGGATTCAGTTTCCAATAGCGTTGGACTGTCATCATCGTTACTACAAGATGATAACCCAATAAATAGTGCTAATAAAGTTAATAGTTTCAAAGTTTTCATAGTTATATATTAAAATTGAATGTTAAGTTTTCCGTAAATAATACGGCCAGCAATGTTGCTTATATTTTGTGTGTCTCTAAAGTGGAAAAGGTTATCAACACCAAATCCTATTTGGTAGTTTGTAAAGAAGGTCTTATTTAAAGCTAAATCAATTATGGCGTAGCCTTTAACAAAAGTGTCATGAACATCTAGATAACTGTTGTTATTACTATCAAATAGGCCATATTTACTACGGTACGTGGCTCTTACATTAGAGGTTAAACCAAGCTCTTCAAAAGTGTAAAACACCTTCAGGTTGGCCATGTGCCTAGACCTATTATATAATCCAAAATAATCGCCTTTACTAAGTTGAACCGAAGGTGTATTTGGTGCTAACCGTGCAAAAACATTCCCGTTATTAAAAGCTTCATTGGCCTCTTTGTCTTTAGCATAAAGTAATTGGTAGCCCCCAGAAATTTTTAACTGATTATTGGGTTTCCAAGAGCTGTTAAACTCTAAACCTTGTGTGTAAACTTTATGAACATTGTAGTAGCTAAATACGTTTTGCCCGTTGGTTTTGTTAGCAATAACGCGAGTGTCTATAAGGTTTTCAACATCATTCCGAAATAGATTTAAGCTAAGTTTAAATTTTGAAGAAGCATTATAGTCAATACCAAAGTTATAAGCTACAGAACTTTCGGGTTTCAGATCATTTTCAAATTCTGAAACGGGAATAACTAGGGTTCTAATTTCACCCTGAGTATCTAATCGAGGTATTGCAGTCGTTAAGGCATTGTATCCTAAAACCGTGTAACCCACAGAAGAATTGGTAAAATCAAAATATAGCTGTCTAAAATCTGGAGCTTTAAACCCATACCCAACAGATCCTTTAATGGCTAGTTTTTTAGTCAATTCGTATCTAATAGCTGCTTTTGGACTTAGTTGAGATGCATACTTATTATGATCATCATAACGGAGTCCTACAATTAGATTTATATTTTCATTTAAGTTTCCGTCGTATTGGGCATATAAATAGGGAGAATTGAATACTGGTTTTTCAATAAAATCAGTACGATTTAAGGTTTCATGAGTTAGTCCAAAACCGGTAATAAAGCTGGTGATATCATTTAGTTTAAACGTTGTTCTAAATTCGGGTCTAACTAAAAACTGATTAAAACTACTTTCGCTAAAACGATTGCCGTTATTCTCATCTAAAAATTCGTCTGCTTTGTAACGCGTAGCATAAAACTCAAAGTAGCTGTGCCATTTAGAATTGTACTTATGAGAAGTTTTCAAATGGGCATTCCATTCGTTAACATCCGCTTCGCCCGATAAGGTCTCAGAAGGAATATAATCTTGATTTTGTGTATAAAACCTACCTGAAAGATAGATGTCGGTTTTAGCGTTAAGGTAATAAGAAATCTTAGAATTAAATGTGTAATTATAAAAGGGGTCTACCGTTTTTAAAGCATCACTTTTGTCTAGATCATAACCATCACTACAATATCGGTTAATAAATGTACTAATACCAAATTTGCCCTTTTTATAGCTTAAGGAATTATTTAAATCACCGGTATTGAAGGTTCCTATTCTATAATCTAAGCTACCGTTAAAACCGTTTTTAGGACGTTCAGTAATGATATTTATAACCCCTCCCAGAGCCTCACTGCCGTAAAGACTTGATGACGCACCCTTAACTATTTCTATCTGCTTAATATTACCAACAGTTAAACGATTAAGATCAAAAGTACCAGCCGAACGTCCTATCATAGGAACACCATCAATTAGCATTAGCGTGTATTGCGAATCTAATCCTTGAAGCTGTATACCTTCTCCTCCTCCAAAATCGGGTATGGTAATTAAACCCGTTTGCTCATTCAGTATATCGTTTAACCTTACAGAGTTTGAAGCTTGGATATCTTTTTTGCTAACAATTTGTGCGGGCAGAGGAAGAGACGATAATTGTCTTTCTGTTCTGGTTGCACTTATAATTACTTCATCTAAATCTTGTACCGACGTAGAATCCTTTATACCAGTATTTAACTCTTGGGCAGAAAGAAAAACAGTGTTTAAAAGAAAAAAATAAAAGAGAAAATTATTTTTATTTAGACTCATTCCATATTATATTTGCCGCAAATATATAATCTTATTTTAAATAAGTCTAAATAAGAATAACAAATTTAAATCTATTTTTTAAAACCATTAATTGTAAAATGAAAAGACTAACAGTTTTATCCGTTATGATTTTAGCTTTTGTTTTAAATGCAAATGCTCAAAACAAAAAGAAGCAAGACCAAGAGGCCATAAAGAAAATGTGTGGTTGTTTTGAGGTTACTTTTAATTTCACCGAAACCTTTAACTATAGTAAAGATTCTTTATATAAACCATCAGAAACTAAAATTGCTAAAGGTTTGGAGTGGGCACAACTAATTGAAGATGAAAAAAACAAAATTTCTATTCAACATTTGCTACAGGTAGGAGATCCTTCTAAACCTCATATAGTTAAACACTGGCGCCAAGATTGGATTTTTGAGAACACCAACTTTTACATGTTTAATGGAGATAATACTTGGAATTACGAATCCCTGTCAAAATCTGATGTTAAGGGGCAATGGACACAGAAGGTATATCAAGTAGATGATAGCCCTAGATATGAAGGTTCCGCTACTTGGGTACATGTTGATGGCAAAAGTTTCTGGGAAAATACAACTAATGCACCACTACCTCGAAGAGAATACACCAAACGAAGTGATTATAACATTACCAAAAGAGGGAACAGACACGAGATTACCAATTACGGATGGTTGCATGACCAAGACAATGCCAAAATTATTAGAACATCAGGAACAGATGATGTGGTTTTAGCTAAAGAAAAAGGATATAATACTTATGTGAAAGTAGATGATAGCAAGTGTAATGCAGCAGCTAAATGGTGGCAAGAACACGAACAAAAATGGCGTTTAGTGCGCTCCAAATGGTCTAGTGTTTACAATAGGCATAAAAATTTAGCTTTAAAAAGCAAAGTTGAAAACAAACCGCTTTACAAGCACTTATTTTCGGAAGACAACAGCAAAACTGAAGCTATAAATAGCGTCATAGAGTCTTTCGTGATCAATTAATTCACAATCTAAATACTTTCCAAAACCACTTTAAAATGAGAAAAATACTAGCACTATTACTAGTAATGAGTTGTGCATATACCGCTCTTGGACAAGCTGCCTTAAAGGGAATAATAAAAAACGAAGCCAATGAAGCTATTCCGTTTGCGAACGTTTATCTACAAGGAACAAGTATAGGTGCCTCTTCTAATGAAGACGGAACTTTTATTCTTAAAGATGTACCTCTAGGCAAATACACCATAACAGCAAGTACCGTTGGCTATTATAAGAGTTCGCAAACTATTAATGTAACAGGAGATATAGGGACCATTGTATTTAAGTTAAAGCCCAATACGCAATTAGAGGAAATTGAGCTTTTTGGCTCAAGAAACAAAAGGGCAGAGAAATTAGAAACATTAACAAGATTGCCTCTAGCTCCTAATGAGCAACTACAGAGTATTTCGGTACTATCACATACATTAATTGATAAACAAAATGCATTAAGCCTTAGTGATGTTACCAAAAACGTAGCCGGAGTTTACACCTTTGCTACCTACGGAAATATTAGAGAAAGTATGTCTCTACGAGGTTACCGAGGAATTCCCATTTTAAAGAACGGAGTTAGAATTAATTCAGATTTTAGAGGTATTGGTGTGGTTACCGATATGGCCGGTGTAGATAATATTCAAGTTTTAAAGGGTGTTTCAGCTATAAGTCAAGGTCTTGGTGGAGATTTGGGGTCTGCCGGAGGTGTTATAAACATTGTCACCAAAACGCCTAAATTCTATGATGGCGGAGAAGTAAGTTTAAGGGTTGGAAGTTTTGGACAAGTAAGACCAACATTCGATTTTTATGGTCCTTTAAACGAAAAGCAAACCCTTGCATTTAGAGTTGCGGGATCTTATGAAAGAGCTGATAGCTACAGGAGTCATGTAAATTCTGAGCGTTTATATATTAATCCGTCTTTAGCTTGGAAACCAAACGATAAGACTTCCATTTACTTAGAAATGGACTATACAGATGATAGTGTTACTCCAGATCAAGGCACCATTAATTTGGGTGATTATGCCACAAACAGCATCTATAAATTACCAGATAACAACTTCCTTGGTTTTGATTCAGACCGATACAATTCTGTAAATACTACTTATGCTATTAGGTTTGAAAGAGAAATTAGTGATAAGCTAAGTATAAAAGCAGGGTTATTTTCATCTAATTTAGAAACTTATACAGAGGCTGCCTATGTTTACCAAGGTGGCGGAAGAACAGGTTTAGATGTGCTCCCCGACGGACAAAGATATCGTGAGTATTATGGTGATGGAAGATTAGATAAAAACAGTGTTTTACAAATAGATTTACTAGGGAAAGACCTTCAAACAGGTAAAATAAAACATACCTTTCAAGTAGGTGTAGATTATAGAAATACACAGTTTGATAATACGGCGTATACTACAGAATACCCGACTACTAATCCTTATGTGGATATTATTGATGTATTACAATCTATTGATAATACATTGCCAAGTGGTGTAAGCGTTTCTGAGAATCCAGATAGAACTAGTGGTTCAAGAACAAAATCTTATGGATTTACAATTCAAGATAAAATTACCTTAACTACATGGGCAGATGTGTTTCTAGGATTACGCTACACATCGTTAGAAAGAACTAAGGGTGATTTTATTGGAAGAACTTTAGCTGGGGCTAAACGAGATGACGCATTTAACCCTTTGGTAGGATTTAATATTAAACCATTCAAAAACATTATTGTATTTGGATCTTATGCAAGTAGTTCTAATCCTTGGACTTCATTTTACACCGATATAGACGGAAATGAATTGGGCACAGAACGTTGGGATCAGTTTGAAACAGGTATAAAATCAACTTGGTTAGATAATGCGCTACGTTTTAATGTTACCTACTTCTCCACCTTTAGCAAAAACCTAAACCTTCAGGTTTTAGATACCAATGGAACATTTTTAGGGTATTACATGAAAGGTGGTGAAGACACTCGAAATGGTGTTGAGGTAGAATTAATTGGTAGAGTGCTACCAAATTTAGAAGTAATTGCTGGCTATTCTTACTTAGATGCTAAGTACAAAGATCATGTTAGTTATTATTATAATTCCAGCCCACTAAATACGCCTAAACATACAGCAAATTTATGGACTAGATATAGTTTTAAAAACACTTTAGAAGGACTGTCTTTAGGAGCAGGAGTTTATTACTTAGGAGAACGACCGCATAATGTATGGTCTAGAAACTATACGCACACTGGTGTAGAACCGGGAGTTAAGCCATTTGATTTAAAAGCATATACAACCGTAAACTTACAGTCGTCTTACCAGTTTAATTCAAAACTAAGTTTAGATGTCTTTGTAAATAATGTGTTTAATGAATTGGGGTATAATGCTTATAGAACTACCTATATAAATAGGATAGACCCAGCCACTTTTGGAACAACACTTCGTTATAAATTTTAAAAAAGAAACAGATGAAAATACTTCAAGTTATACTAATCTATTTTGTGGTTGTAACCAGTTTATATGGGCAATCTGAAAATATTTTCTGGAAAAGAGATTTCTGGAAAACTAATCCCACACCAACTATTATAGATGCAAAAATTAAAGAAGGCAACAGTCCGTCACAGGCAAACCCTTTTAATTTTGATGCTGTGGTTTATGCTATTTTAGAAAATGCGTCAAACGAGTCAATAAAACACCTAATGTCTAAAGAAGGTAATGACGTAAACAAATTAACACATGATGGTAGAACCTATATCTTTTGGGCTGCTTACAAAGGTAATGATCAGTTAATGAGCTATTTATTGAAAAATGGTGCCAAGACAGATATCATTGATGATCATGGCTTTACCATATTAAACTTCGCGGCAAATGCAAGTGTAAAGAATACCAAAGTGTATGACCTTTGTTTAGCTCACGGTGCCGATTTAAAAAAGGATTTGGGATACTTTGATGCTAATGCTCTTTTAATGGCAATTGTTAAAGATGATGATTTATCAATAACCAAGTATTTTGTATCAAAAGGCCTAGATATTGCTAGCACTGATAAATATGGTAATGACGCTTTTAACTACGCGGCAAAATCTGGAAATATTGAATTACTAAATCAACTGTTAAACAAAGGATTAGCAGGTAACGACAACGCCTTTTTATTTGCTGCTTATGGCACCAGAGGAAAGAAGAACAGATTAAAGGTATATCAATATCTGGAAAGTAAAGGCTTAAATCCAAATGTAATAAATGAGGTAGATGGTTCAACACCATTACATCAAGTTGCATGGGGTAAAGATGAAGAAGTCATTAATTATTTTATTAGCAAAGGTGTAGATGTAAATGCCAAGAATAAAGTTGGAGTTACCGCCTTTATGAACGCCTCTCAGAGTAATAATCTTAATATCTTAAAGCTCCTGTTCAAACACGTTAAAGATATTAATCAAACCAATAAAAAAGGGCAAACAGCACTAATGTTGGCTGTAAAAAGTAATACACCCGAAATGATTAAGTTTTTATTAGACAATGGTGGTAATGCGAAGCAATTGGATAAAAAAGGACATAATATAAGCCATTACCTCTTAGAAGGATACTCCCAAAAAAACGCAAAAGATTTTCCTCAAAAAATGACCCTTTTAAAAACCGCAGGAGTTGATATTAAATTACCTCAAAAAAATGGAAAAACATGGTATCATTATGCTGTTGAAAAAAATAACATTGATTTAATGAGGCTGGCGTCTAAAATGAATCAAGATATTAATGCTAAAGACAACGAGGGTAACACAGCATTGCTATTGGCCGCAATGAAGGCAAAAGATGATGAAATCTTAAAGTTTCTTTTAAAGCAAGGTGCAGACAAAACCATAACAACAGACTTTGAGGAATCGGCATTTGATTTAGCCAAAGAAAATGAGCTTTTAAAGAAGCATAAAGTGAGTTTGGAATTTTTAAAATAGACCATATGAAATTTAAATATTTAGTACTATTCGGCTGTTTAACTTTGGGGCTTTTATCCGTTAGTAGAGTCATAACATCCACAAAATATAAGTGTATGATTCAAATGACGAACTACAATGGTGAAGGTGCTTATGTGGTTATTTCATTAATAAATCCAGAGGGTGAATATGAAAAAACCCTATATGTAAAGGGAGATGACCCAGAATGGTATAACACTGTTGAATCATGGTGGCAATTTTATGGTAAAAAGCGCCATAATATTGACGCTATTACAGGTGCTACTGTGGCTGGTGGTGAGCGTTCTATAGAAGTAATTCATATTGAAGATTCTAAAATTGACACTGGTTATAGCATAAGGTTTGAAACTGCTGTAGAAGACTCAGAATATTACACTAGTGATGTACAATTCCCATTAACTTCAGATAATATTAAACTTAAGCATGAGGGCAAAGGCTTTATCCGATATATAAGAATGATGCCTAATTAAACAATACGTATGACCATTTCAATTTGGAGATATAGCCATTTAGTACTGGCTATATCTTCTTTCGTTTTTATTGTATTAGCGTCTGTAACAGGAATAATTCTAGCATTTCAGCCTATTTCAGAACAGTTAAAGCCCTATAATGTTGAAGATATAAATCATCTATCTTTAGCTGAAATGCTGGGCGTATTTCAAAAGAAATATCCAGAGATTATTGATATAAAAGTTAATGAAAATGACTTTGTTATTGCTTCAGTTTTTACCAATGATGGGAGTGATTTAAGCGGCTATTTTAATCCGAAAACAGCCGAGTATTTAGGGGAGGAACTAAAAGCATCACCTTTTTTTCAGTGGATTACAAATTTTCACAGGTCACTATTTTTAAAAAGTGTTGGTCGCTTTTTTGTGGGTTTATGTTCTTTTTTACTCTTCTTAATAGCGTTAACAGGAAGTATTTTAATTATAAAACGCCAAAGAGGTTTAAGACGATTTTTTTCAAAAATTGTTAATGAGGATTTTAACCAATATTGGCATGTGGTATTGGGGCGTTTATCATTAATTCCAATACTTATTATTACCATTACTGGTGTTTACTTGTCTTTAGAAAAGTTTAACGCACTTCCAGAACATAAAATAACACATACAGTAAACTTTGAATCACTTAAAGTATCTCCAAAAGTGCTGCCTTCAGAATTTGAAGTATTTAAAAGTATCAAACTATCGGAGGTAAAACGAATTGAGTTTCCCTTTTCACCAGAGGTCGAAGATTATTTCACTCTAAAACTCCATGATAAAGAATTGCTAGTAAATCAGCTTACGGGTGATGTAATTAGTAACATTGAGCTTGCAAAAGTCGAACAATTTTCAGTCTTAAGTTTAAATCTACATACAGGAAAAGGTAGTATGTTATGGTCTATAATTTTGGCTATCGCAACCGCTAATATACTCTTCTTTGTATACTCTGGTTTTGCAATGACGCTAAAGCGGAGACAAGCTAAACTGAAAAATAAATTCAAGGCTAATGAAGCAACAACAATTGTGCTTGTTGGGTCTGAAAACGGAAGTACCATTACATACGCCAATGCTTTTTACAGACAATTAATAGCCCAAGGAGAAAAGGTGTTTATTACCGAAATGAACGCTTTTGAAAACTATAAAAAGGCCAAAAAATTAGTGGTAATTACAGCAACCTATGGCGAAGGTGATGATCCAACCAATGCCGATAAGTTCTTAGATCGTTTAAATGTACTAAGTAATACTTCGGATTTGGAATTTTCGGTGGTAGGTTTTGGTTCTTTAGCATATCCAGATTTTTGCAAATTTGCATTTGATGTAGATAAGGCACTTCAACAAAAACACCAACAGCTTTTACCAGTTCATACCGTTAATGATAAATCTATTGAAGCATTTAACCAATGGCTTAATGCCTGGAATAACGTTACAGGGAATTCTATCTCTATTCCAGAAAAGGACTTAATGTTGGCGCCTAAAAGGCTCAAAAAGTTTAAGGTAATAGACAGAACGGTTACAAAAGACAATCCCGATGATACGTTTTTAATAACACTTCAGTCAAAAAGCTTTCAGCAATTTACTTCGGGAGATTTATTGGCCATTTATCCTAAAGGCGATTATCGCGAACGATTGTATTCCATCGGAAAAGTAACTGGCAATGTGCAGTTAAGTGTTAAACTTCATAACAACGGCTTAGGTTCAGGTTTCATAAATGCTTTAGAACAAGATGAAGTACTAAAAGCAAGATTAGTGAAAAACACAGCATTTCATTTTCCTAAAAATGCATCTAAAGTCATCATGATTTGCAATGGAACAGGTATCGCCCCTTTTTTAGGGATGCTCTCTCAAAATAAGAGTGTAGAAACACATTTGTACTTCGGATTAAGAACTCAAGACTCTTTTGAACTGTATAGATCTCAAATAGCACAATTACGTTCAACTGGACAATTAAGTAGGTTGGAATTGGCTACCTCAAGAGAAGGTGAAAAGCGGTATGTGCAAGATTATATTATGCGAGATAGAGCATTTATTACTGAGTCTATGGAAGCCAACGCCGTTATTATGATTTGTGGTTCTTTAGCTATGTATAAAGCTATTTTAAAAGCTTTAGAAAAGGTATTACCCGAGTCGACACAGTATTATCTAAACAACGGACAAATAAAAAGTGATTGTTACTAAGCAGATTGCTGTTCTTCCTCAGCATCATCATTTGTATCTCCTAAAATGCTTGGGAAAATTGTTGGCACTAAATTCTTTACAGGTTGGTATAAAATAGACGATTCTAAATCTTCCTTATCAGCAAACGGAATGGTCTTGTTAAACCGATCAAAAATTATAAGAACAACACTGAGAATGGCAGCAATTTTAAGTGCACCAAACGCAGCACCTAAAAGCTTGTTAATAATACCAAGGGCAGCAAAATCGGCTAATTTTGTGAGTGCTTTACCTGCAAGAGCAATGGCCAAAACAATAACCACAAATGTAATGGCAAAGGCTACTATGTTTATGGTTTTTTCGTTCCATTCTACCTTTTCGGTTAAGAACTCTGCTGCAAAATTACTAAAGTGTATAGCGCCATAAACTCCGGCAACTAAAGCAACTAAAGACGCCACCTCTACAAAAAGCCCCTTCATTAAGCCGCGTATTAAACCAAACAGTATTAAAGCCCCTAAAACAATGTCTATTACACCCATAATAATTCAATTTAAGCAAATATAAATAACAAGTATTTAGTTTATTAACTTTGCAACTTAAAAATTAGTATGTCTAGAGATCAACAATTAAAAGATAGATGGGAACTGGTGGTAGAAAAATTGTCTACCCAATTTGCAGATGGCGATACCCTAGATTTAGATGCAATTATTTATTTAATAGGTGTTCAAGAGCTGGGACAACTAGAGAGGACCTTTAAAAAAGACCAAAAGTTAGACCTTATGCATATAGCCATTTGCAAACTTCTTACACCCTATGGTTATTATGAATTAGACTATGTAGATGCAGATGGTTGGCCACATTACAGAATGTTAGAACAGCTACCTCATTTAAAAGCAGGTGAGCAAAGTGTTTTAATGAAAGAAGCCATAGTGAATTATTTTGTAGAAACAGAGTACATTAATTAGGCTGTTACTTCGGGTGATTCCGATTGTAATCGGAATTGTAT
This sequence comes from Seonamhaeicola marinus, assembly GCF_008085455.1. NCBI lineage: Bacteria > Pseudomonadati > Bacteroidota > Flavobacteriia > Flavobacteriales > Flavobacteriaceae > Seonamhaeicola > Seonamhaeicola marinus. Next base: position 566,030 of record NZ_VSDQ01000679.1, read on the forward strand.
CGAGAAGTTGGTTGTTATCTTCATCCTATCTTTAAATATAAACCCAAGTTTTCCATTTTTAAAGATTACTTCGTCGTTTCCGACTCGTAATGAGGAATTTTTAATTAAATTTGCCATCTATTTTTAGGTACTGAGATACTGAGATACTGAAATAAATTCAGCACAAGTAAATTCAGCACAAGTAAATTCAGCACAAGTAAATTCAGCATAAAACGTCATGATTGATAAGTTAAAAGAACTCATAGCAGAAGCCGAAGCGTTTTCAGCGCAAACAAAAGAGGAAGTAGAAACATTCCGTATAAAATACCTTGGTAAGAAAGGATTGTTAAACGATTACTTTGCGGAGTTTAAAAACGTTGCTAATGAGCAAAAGCGTGAGTTTGGTCAGACTATAAATCAGTTGAAAAAAACAGCTGAAGAAAAAGTACAAGCCTTAAGAGACGAGTTAGAAAGTAAAGAAGAGGTAAAAGGCATTTACGGTGATTTATCTAGACCAGGTGAGCCTATTGAAATTGGGGCACGTCATCCTATTTCAATCGTTAAAAATCAAATTATTGATATTTTTTCGCGTATTGGGTTTAACGTAAGTGAAGGACCAGAAATTGAAGATGACTGGCATAACTTCACAGCTTTAAACTTACCAGAATACCACCCTGCACGTGATATGCAGGATACCTTTTTTATTCAAACAGATCCAGATATTTTATTACGTACACATACAAGTTCTGTACAGGTGCGTTACATGGAAAATAATCAGCCACCAATAAGAACTATTTCTCCAGGGCGTGTGTATAGAAACGAGGCTATTTCTGCACGTTCACACTGTTTTTTCCACCAAGTAGAAGGTTTGTATATTGATAAAGATGTGAGTTTTGCAGACTTAAAGCAAACATTACAATACTTTACTACTGAGATGTTCGGAAAGTCTGAAATCAGGTTACGTCCGTCGTACTTCCCATTTACTGAACCAAGTGCTGAGGTAGATGTATACTGGGGCTTAAAAACTGAAACAGATTACCGTATTACCAAAGGTACAGGTTGGTTAGAGATTATGGGTTGTGGTATGGTAGATCCTAATGTTTTAGAAAACTGTGGTATAGATTCTAAAGAATACTCTGGTTTTGCATTTGGTATGGGTATAGACCGTATTGCAATGTTATTGCACCAAATAGGAGATATCCGTTTATTAAGTGAAAACGATGTGCGTTTCTTGGAGCAGTTTAAGAGTGCTTTGTAGTTAGGCGAATATTGTATTGCGAAGTTGCAAACTTCGCGCAGCAAGGAGATTGTTATCTTTAGCTCTAAGTACTAAAAGTAGCATTATCGTATTAGAAACTATTTTGTTGTCATTTCGACAGAGCGAGGCACGAGTGACGAGAAATCTCGTAATTTGAAGATTCTTCCTCATTCTTCGTCTGAATGACAAACACTGTGGAACACACATTAGTTAGCCATTTTTCTTTTTTTGGACTTTAACCCTTAAAGTTAGTTTTTTGGGTCAAAATCATGATTAATTTCTTTTTCAATAGCGTTTTTGAGGGCAATAACCTTACTTTCTTCATTTTCCGAAAATGATAAGTCTGTGGGTTTTTGGATGTTTGTTTTTTGAAAACGATATGCGTTTCTTGGAGCAGTTTAAGGGTGTCTTATAGGTAGCTCTTAGACTTTAAACAATTTCTTTATCTGAGTGGAATATTTATGTTTTATAAATAATCCTACTCCAAAAATACCAAAGCCAAAAGAGATTAAAAAACCTAACCTTGATTGCGACTTAGCTTCATCGAAGTCATAAAGCACTGTGTTATTTCCTTTTGTTATTTGAAAAACGGTTGGTTTATATTCTGTTTGTTGATTTTTCTTTATCCAAACTGAAACTCTTCCGGGTTTTTCTAATTGCTTTTTTAACTTTTCAAATCTTTCATTATATCTACTTTGTCCTATGTTTTTCATTAAGACATACATATTCCGCGTTGAGTTAAGCGTAAATTTAAGTTCAGATTTAATACTTTTAGAACCCCTAGAACTTTCTACGCTGCTATAAAATATTTTTACAAACTCTATTGCTCCACTTTGTTTTATTAATGAACTTTTGAAAGTGAAAAAAGTAGGTGCAAAGAAATAGAAGGAACAAATAATTGAAGTAATTCCAACAAACAAACCTTTCTTAGCATAATATGCTTTATTCATTCAGCATTTTTTCTAATAGTTCTTTAGCATCTATGAGTCCATATTTAGATGCTTGTGTCAAAAATTTTCTAGCGTTTAGAGTATCCTTTAAGTGATAGTAAGATTCTCCAATCCAACTTAAAGCATCAGGTGTTTCATAATTATATTTAATAGGCTGTTCTAAATCTTTAATCGCCAATTCGTATTTTTTAGAATAAACATATGAGATGCCTCGTTCAAATTCTATCTTGTACTTTCTAACAAAATAATCTGAGTCTTTGTCCCATTCATTAGGCGAATTAATAACTAAATAAGTACTGTCGGATTTAATTGCACCTTTAGTTTGCAATGCTTTTGTATAAAAATAAATTGATTTGTTATATTGTTTTAACCTTTTATAATTATTACCAATATTCATTAAAACTAAAGTGTTTTTTGGGTCAAACGCTATAATTTTTTGATAATCTTTAATGGCTCCTTTGTAATCTCCAATTTCAGATTTATCAGCTCCCCGATTTATCAGCGCAGGCCTAAATCTTGGTTTTTTTTCTATTGCCTTATCTAAAAAAGGAATAGCTTTTTCGTATTCTCCTTTTTCTTCTAAATCAAAGGCAATATCATAATAATCTTCTGCTGTTTTTAAGTTGCATGAAAAACAAATTGTGAAAGTCAATAGCATGTATATTATTCTGTTTTCTAATCTTGCCCTTTTCATAGAGATCATTTTGATTCTAGGTATTTAATAAATAGATTCGAATAATTTATACAATCTTGATTGCTGTTTTCGTCTAAGCTAATACCAACATTAACTAAGTTATTTTCTTTTAAAAAATCTTTATGAATTTTTGTGATTTCTATTAAGGTTAAACTGTCTAACCGTTTTTCTAATAGTTTAATTCTATTTAAAGATTTAAAGTGAAATTCTTCTGCTTTTTTAATCTTTAAATTTATAAAGTCAACATCTTCTTGATTAGAGTTAGCACTAGTTTTAACCATAATTTTTTTAGATAAATGTTTTATTTCATTAGTTAAATGTTTTAACGAATCCTCGCATTTAACAACTAGTTTAGCTATTTCCTCTTTTCCTTTTTTATGGGATTCAATATATGGCACAATTTCTTCGAAATACACAAAGCTACTATTGTTTTGACTTTGGGAAATCAATGATATCAATAAAACAAAATATACGAAATAAACTTTCATTTTATGTGTATGGTATGTTTCAGGATACTTTACTTCTTAAAAGTTCAATTAACTTGGTACTAATTTCATTGGAGGGATAAAGTAAGTTCGAAATTCTTTTTCTGCTAATTTCTTTTACGATTACTTCAATAGAGTTTATTTCATCAACAATATCTCCTGGACAAGATATGAATAGGTTTATCTGTTTAATTTCTTTCACTTGAATTTTAGTCTTAATTATACCCAACAATCTACTTAAACGCAATCGCGGTCACCCAAATAATATTTATATCAAGTAAATGTAAATAAAAGCCCATAAAGCATAATTAGAATTTAATTAAAACCCATAACTCTTTTTCGCACTCTCAATTTGAGAAGCTTCAGAAGTTTCATCTGGATATAACACATACCTCGGTGCCAGAATAGGTTTTGCACTTTCAACGGTAATTTTAAAAATAGAAGTAAAAGGAAATTTACCTTGTGTAATCTTCAGTATTGGCGTTTCTAAAGCTGAGAATTCTTCATCTCTTTTATAAACCACAGCGGCTTTACCCTTTAATTGATAACCTTTTTGCACGAGTACATCAACAAAACTTAAACAAATATTAGGGTTTTGCTTAATGTTTTTAGCCGTTTGTGGAGAGGCCACATTGGCAATAATAATGGTTTCCTCATCATACACCATAAAAATCTCTTTGGGTGATACATTGGGGATATTGTCAGGAGAGGCTGTTGCCAGCCAACATAGTACACTTTGGTCTATGTATTTTTTAATGTCTTCTGTAAGTTGCATGCCTTAGTCTTTGGTTACTTTACTTTGCCACCAACTGGCGTTAGGTTCAAAATCTTCAGCTAAGAACTTTAAACGCTCCTTTTCTTTATTAGGCCAAAGTTTATTCGCTATTTGTTCATCACGGGCTTTATCCTTTGCAGCATCGTACTCCGGGTCTTGTTCTGGGAATTTAGCACCTACACTCTCCAGCCAATTTGTAAGTTTGGTTTCTAGAGTATTTACTAACTCTGTATTTGTATTGGCTAGATTGGTTTGTTCGGAAGGATCAGTTTCTAAATTGTACAATTCGTTTCTGCCATCTTCCCAATAATGAATAAGTTTCCAATGATTTTCTCTAATGATGGAAGACGGTTCACCACCTTGGTTACCGTAATGCGGATAGTGCCAATATAACGGTCGGTCAGCCATTTTAAAGCTCTTATCCTCTAAGACAGGCTTTAAACTTACACCATCTACATGCTGCTCCGGCAATAAATTTATGCCGGTTAAATCTAAAAGTGTTGGGTAAAAATCGGAGCCCATAACAGGGTAATTCACTTCTCCCGAAGCTATACCTGGCGCTTTAATAAGATAAGGTTCTCTTATACCGCCTTCCCATTGGTAACCTTTACCGCCTCGTAATGGTAAATTAGAAGTAGAGTAGGCATCCCCGGAGGCTACACCACCATTATCCGAGGTAAATACAACTATGGTATTATCATCTATTCCCAGTTCTTTTAAGGTGTTTAAAATAAGGCCAACAGCATCATCGGTAGTTTCAACCAAACCAGCATAAATAGGATTGTCTTGTACTGTTCTTATAGGTAACACGCGTTCCATTTTATAGCCTGTACTATCAATACCTTTGCTTGCAGCTTTATCTCTATATTTTTGCCATTTTTCTTGTGTGGTTTCAATAGGACCATGAACGGCATAAAACGATAAGAAGGCAAAGAATGGCTTTGCGCTGTTAGATTTTATAAAATTAGAAGTTTCTTTTGCTAAGCGCATACTTAGGTTTTCACCATCATGTAAATTTGGTAGTTTAGGGTTGTTCCAAGGGGAATAATACCCACCTCTTGGTCCGCCAGATTCGTAACCCCCAATGTTAATGTTAAAACCATGGTCTTCTGGGTGAGACCCTTTATCTCCTAAATGCCATTTTCCTGCAAAAAAGGTGTTGTAACCAGCATTTTTCATAGCTTCAGCTAAAGAGATATCATCATGTGGTAAATTACGATTGTATGCCGCAGGTAGTAGTTTGTCATAACGTTTGCGTTCTCTCCAAGCTTCGCCAGATTTGGCGCCAATCCAATCGGTTATACCATGTCTTGCGGTAAATTTTCCTGTGAAAATACTCGCTCTCGAAGGACTACAAACACGGCAATTAGCATAGCCCTGCGTAAATACGGTACTCTGTTCTGCGAGTTTATCAATGTTAGGTGTTTCGTAAAATGTGCTACCTGTATATCCAAGATCATTTAGGCCTAAATCGTCTACCAGAATAAAAAGGACATTGGGTTGTTGTTCTGGTTGTGCTGTTTTTTGATTACAAGCGCTTAATAAAATGGTAGAGACGCAAAGGAAACTGAAAACGGTTTTAATAGACATAATTTAAGTAATAGCTGGTTACCACGAATTTAACTGTTTTCTTTCGAAATCAAATGCTTAAAAACCACTATTTTTACAAACCTAAACCAAGTGCGTAAAATGAAAAAGGACATAGAAATTCCTGTGGTAGAAGGTGTTTATGTAGCCGTAGTTAATGAGTATAATGATATATACAAGACTCAAGATTGGAATGCCTATATCATAAATGATAAGGATGTAGATTTAGATATGGTTATGATAGTTACCAGCGGGTATTCTGAAAAGAAAAAAACCTCGGTGTTTAGAAAAAAATTAGACCGACTACCTAAAAAAAGTTATGCTAAAATTGAGCTGATGCAAGAAGATTTGTTTGAGCTTAATAATACCTTTAAAGTGTCTTTTTTTGAAGGCAACAAAATGTTTGATAAGACCTACCTATTTAGAAAAAACACAATTAACCTAAAGGCTTTACAACCTATTCCGTTAATGGCGGTTAAAGGTGTGTTGGTTAAATAATCTTGACTATTATGACGACTAGGTTGATGCCATTTTTGCTTGTTTTTGTTCTGTTTTTTGGGTGGCTAAGTTCTTCTGCACAAAGTGGAAGTAAAAAGACGACCAAGGGTTACGGAACGTTAATTTTTTCGGATGCTTTTGAAAGAAGCGAATCTCAAGAACTCAAAGATGAACTAGGGAATAATTGGACCACGAGTAGTGATAAAACAGCAAAAGGCCATAAACAAGTAGATATTAGAAATGGTCATGTGCATATTTATATTCACGAAGAAGCTAATCATGCCGTTTCCGTTAGACATGAAATGGGCTTTAAAGATGGGGCTATTGGTATTGACTTTAAATTAGATCATAAAGACGATGTTTTGGTTTTAAATATTGCAGATCCATCCTGTAAATCTGTTCATGCTGGCCATATTATTAATGTAAAAATAAAGGCTAATACTGTAGAGATTTATGACTTAAAAACGGGCATTTTTAATTTGGACATAAAAAGAGCCCGAAAAGAAAAAAGTTTAACCGAATCGCAAAAAGCCTTACTTAAAACTAAGGTAAAACGAATACCTAATACACTTAAACTTAATGATTGGCATACCGCCTTTGTAAAAATTGAAGGCGATACTTTATGGGTGTATATTGATGCTATTGAAATAGGCCGTTTTTCTTCAGATGGTATAAACCATCATGCTAAAGACTTGTTACGCATCTTAGTGCCAAGAAAAGTAACTGTCGATAATCTTAACGTTTGGAAAAACAAGTAACCACCTAATCTAACTTCTCAGTTAGTTTTTTAAATACCTTTTTAGGGTTTTTGTTTTCGTAGAGAATCTCGTAAACCGCATTTATAATTGGTAAACGTGTTTTCTTAACGTTTTTTTCGTTTAGTAAATGTGCACTTTTGGCAGCGTAATAGCCCTCTGCGACCATATTCATTTCCATTTGCGCAGATTTAACGGTATACCCTTTACCAATCATGTTACCAAACATTCTGTTTCTAGAAAATGTTGAATAGCCTGTAACTAATAAATCACCCAAGTACGCAGAGTTGTTAATGTTACGTTTCATTTTATGCATCTTCTTAATAAAACGACGCATTTCTCTTATGGCATTACTCATAAGTACACTTTGAAAGTTATCACCATAGCCCAAACCATGCGCAATACCAGCAGCAATAGCGTAGATGTTTTTAAGCATTACGGCGTATTCTACACCAATAATATCATCACTAATTTTTGTTTTAATATAATCTGATGATAAACTATTTGCAATAGCCGTTGCTTTAGCCGTATCCGAACAAGAGATGGTAAGGTAAGATAAACGCTCTAAAGCAACTTCCTCAGCATGGCAAGGTCCCGCAATTACAGCAATATTTTCGTAAGGTACGTTGTAATATTCATGAATATGTTCACCAACAAGTAAACCAGATTCTGGCATAATACCTTTTACAGCAGAAACCACAATTTTATTAGAAATGTCTATGTGAAGCTTTTGCAATTCGGCATGTATAAAAGCCGAAGGAATCACAAAAAACAATACATCTGCCCATTCTGCAATTTCGTTTATATCATTACTAAGCTTTAATTGTTCTAAATGAAACTCAACAGAACTTAAATAATTAGGGTTATGTTGTTCTTTTAAGATATGTTCTTTGGTATACACACTACGCATATACCAACCTACTTCATTAATATTTTCACACAGCATTTTCACAATGGCTGTAGCCCAACTTCCACCACCAAAAACCGCATATTTTAAAGGCTTGTCCATAAAAAGTTTGTCTTTTTTAGTGGTTCAAAAGTACACAAAAATATTAAAGCTATAGGTTCAAAATTTATTAATAATAATTTTTTGGCACGCGTTTTGAAAACCTTAAAAGTATAAACCCTAAAATGAAGATAATATGAGAACTATAAAAATACTTTTGAGTTTTGTGTTGGCAACCACATTGTTTACATCTTGTTATACAGAGGTGCATGTAGATGATTATGTAGATGAGCCTACAATTTCTATTCACCAGTTATTAAACTCATATGAGTTGTGGTACGTAGACATTAATGCTACTAAAGGTTTTGGAGAAACTCCTTTTTTACAAAAGGCTTTTACAATTTCGTTTAGAGGTGGCGTGGTGTATGCTAATAACAATATAGTTGGATTAGGAGATAATGGTAACGGATTTGGAATTGATATAGGCGAATATGATGCTTATAATATGATATTAGATGTAGAGCATGATATTGATGGGTTTTCAACATTTGATGTTTTTCAAGTAAACAATAATACAATTGAATTGTACAACCCAGATAATGATACATCGTACTTTTTAAATGGATATAATCGAAACAATTTTGATTACGACTTTGTATTCTACGATAACATTCATTACTTCTTACAAGAGTATGAAGCTTGGGAGAAAACATACACTAGTGAGTTTGGAGCTATAAACGAATTTGATAACGAAAACTTCCTAGCGTTTTTACCAGGAGGTAACGATTCTGAATTCTGGAGTTCTCAAGATGTAGCTGGAACAAATGTTAATAATTTACAATGGGATTATACAGGTGTTTACGGTGTTGGAGATGTAACAAATAATATGTACTTAAAAACTTTAACATTAGATTATGATTTCTTCAACAATGAATACTTCGAATTAACCGTTATTAATGACGGAACCATAGAGTTGTACCACCCATCTTCTGAAACGGTATATGAGTTTAAAGGAAGAGGATACATTCAGTTCTTAAAAACTGCTGATGAAAAAGGTAAAACTAAGGTTGAAAAAAGAAGAAAGTTTAAAAAACAAAGGGTAGACAACCCTAGAGAGAATAAAAGAGTATAATAATTTTTTGGTTGGTTATTTAGTTAAAAAACCGTTTAAAGTCTGTGTCACTTTAGGCGGTTTTTTTATAATTTCTTTTTTGCAATGCCTACGGTTTCAAATTCTGAAAAATTAGAAGTAGCTTTAAAAGTATAACTGTTGGCAGTTGTTTTCATAATTTGAATAAATATTGTATCTGTCTTTTTGCCTTTTAAAAAGGCATATTCTGAGCCTTTTATTTTAACTTTATTCGATAGGGCATAATTACAATCATCTATCCAGGTTACATCAAATTTTGAATGTATATTTAGTTGTTCTACTATTTCCTCTTGGCTATTTTCGGTTCTAATTATAATGGAGCCACCATAATCTTTATTTTCAATAATAAATTTTCCAGTTCTTACCTCTTTACAATTTTGAGAATAGCTTTTAAAACAAATAAGTGCGAATAGAAATAGAATTATTTTTTCCATTGGGTGAAATTAGTTGAAATTTTAAGGAAAACTTTAAATAGCCCTAATCAATAATTCTGCTGTAGCAGGATTTGTGGCAAGCGGTACATCATGAACATCGCATAACCGCATAAGCATATTAACATCGGGCTCGTGTGGATGCTTTTCCAATGGGTCTCTAAAAAAGATAACCATTTTACAAATACCTTCGGCAACTCTTGCCGCAATCTGAGCATCGCCACCCAAAGGACCAGAAAGCATTTTAGTAACGCTTATACCCGCTTTTTCAACCTTACCACCTGTAGTTCCGGTAGAAATTATGGCTATATTTTTTTCTTGAAGTTTTGCTTTATGCTGATTTAAAAACTGAACCATTTCAGCTTTTTTACCATCGTGTGCTATTATGGCTATTTCCATCTAACCGTAGATTTTATGTCTGATTAAAAACTTAGAACTAAGTTAGTTAAATTAAAGGTTTAAGCAAAGTAAAGAAATGGATAAACAACTATTATTTGAATAACGCTAAGCTACTTCATGGCCTTGACTTTCGGCTAGCAAAGCAAACCAATCTTCTAACTCCAAATCTATATCTAACGCTTGGTTTGAAGCTTCAATTCTACCTTTATTGGTAGTGCCTATTATAGGAGATGGTTTTGCAGGATGTTTTAAAATCCAAGCTAAAAGCACAGTAGCATCAGAAACATTATATTTCTTAGCTAAAGACGATAATAGTTTTTTAGTTCTAAATGTTTGCTCTGTATCTTCCCTATAAACATTGCCTAAAGGACTCCAAATCATGGGTTGTATATGGTGTTGCAGCATGTAATCTAATGTGCCATCATGCATAGCTTTATGTTGTGTTAATGAAAATTCGATTTGATTTACAGCAACGTTGGTGGTACTGGAAATAAGTTCTAACTGAGAAGTTGTAAAGTTTGATACACCAAAGGATTTAATTTTACCATCTTCTTTCAAGGTATTTATAGCTTCGGCAATTTCATCTGGATGCATTAATGGGCTAGGTCTATGCAGTAAAAATGTATCTAAATATTCTGTTTTCAGGTTCTTAAGTGAAGCTTCGGCACTAGAAATAATATAATCTTTAGAAGTGTTGTAATGCTTTATACTGTTGTTTCGGTTTTCTGAAACTAGCTGAATACCACATTTTGAAATTAGTTGAATATTCTCTCTTTTTATTCCTGTTTGAGCAAAGGCCTTTCCAAATTCTTTTTCGGTAGTATAGTGTCCATAAATATCGGCATGATCAAAAGTTATATTACCATTGGCAACACAAAAATTAATCATATCAGCTTGCTCTTTTGTAGAGAATTGCTTGCCCCAGTTTCCCCAAGACATGCAACCAATAATTATTTTAGATTGGGTGCTCATTTGTATCTGTTTCTATATTAAAAGAAAATAACCATTACCTATAAAAATTCATTTCATCTAAATAGTCCCAGACTGGTTTAGATAATAAGGGCTGTACATTTTTACCTGCTTTAATAGCATTTCTAATAAATGTTGAAGAAATCTCCATAATAGGAGCATCTACCTTATGTACCTTAGGATGATCCTCAAATTGAGATTCAATGGCGTCCTCAGAAATTCTTGGGTACACATAAATGTGGTAGTTTTCTAAGATAACATCGGCATTTTTCCATTTATGAAAATGCTTCAAATTATCTTCTCCCATAATTAGACAAAACTCAAAGTCTGGATGTTTTTCTTCTAAATGTACCAATGTATTAATGGTATAATTTGGCTGAGGTAAGTTAAACTCAATATCACTTGGTTTTAGTTTAACATAATCTTTTGTAGCACGATATACCATCTCAAAGCGCTGGTAATTATCTAATAAAGAGTTTTTCTTTTTAAACGGATTATGAGGGGTTACAACAAACCAAACTTGATCTAAATCACTATGTTCAGCTAAATGGTTGGCAATGACCAGGTGCCCAATATGTATAGGATTAAAGGATCCAAAGTATAACCCAACTTTCATGACTAAGAGTTTATAAATTTACTTACTAAAGCTTCGGCGTCTTTAAAAGCACTTTCCAAGTTATCGTTCACCACAATTTCATCAAATAATGGAGCCGTTGCTAATTCTGCAGAGGCTTTTGCAACACGCATACTTATTTTTTCAGCACTTTCGGTTTTACGCTTTTTAAGCCTTATCTTAAGTTCATCAATACTTGGTGGTTTTACAAAAATGGCTAAGGTTTCCTCAGGGAATTTGCGTTTTATTCTTAGTCCGCCAGAAACATCAATATCAAAAATAACATGTTTACCTAATGCCCAAATACGTTCCACTTCAGTTTTTAGAGTGCCATAAAAGTTATCTCTATAAACCTCTTCCCATTCTAAGAATTCCTCATTCTTAATTTTAGATTTAAATTCTTCGGCAGATAAAAAGTAATAATCTTTACCGTCTTCTTCGGTACCTCTTTTTTCTCGAGACGTAGCGGATATTGAAAATTCTAGGTTTAATTGTTCTTTGCCTAATAAATGACGCACAATAGTAGTCTTTCCAGAACCAGAAGGTGCCGAAAACACAATTAATTTACCTTGTTTAGTTTTTTTATCTAACAATAGCTTAGGAATTAATAGTTTGAATTTGTTTAATATGGTGTTCCATGTGGTCCACATAATCGTCCATTAAAAATTTTAAATCAGAAATGGTACCATCGCCTAAGGTAATTTCATAGTTTAACGTAGCTTTAGTTTGTAAAGCCATTAGTTTCGAAATTCTATGATTTAGTGCTAGCCATATATTAACCAGTTCCGAAAGTTCTGAGTTTTGGTAATCATTGGCAATGACCAAACCATTTTGATTATATGGTTTTATAGTATAGGGTTTAGGTTCAAATTGAATTTCAGTAAAGCGTTGAAGATTATTAATAGCAGAATCAATTAAATGCCCAAGAATCTCCTTTTTAGACCACTTTTTAGGAGTAGCTTTAAAGGTCACCTCGTTCAATGATAGCTCTGAGAATAGTTTTGAACCTAAATTGAGCAGTTTATGTAATCTATCAATAGTACTAGTCATTAAGTTTTTGGTTAGAGTACATTCAATAACTGTTCCTTAATTTTTTCTAGTTCGTCTTTCATTTGTACAACCAATTGTTGCATTGGTGCATAATTACTTTTAGAACCAATAGTGTTGATTTCTCTACCTATTTCCTGACCTATAAAACCTAGTTTTTTACCATTAGAATCTTTGGTATTTAGGGTTTCTATGAAATAGTTTAAATGATTCTTTAAACGTACTTTTTCTTCAGTAATGTCAAATTTTTCAATGTAGTAGACTAACTCTTGTTCAAAACGATTTTCATCGTATTTTTCTTTAAGTTCTTCAACTCCTTTTAACAGGCGTTCACGCACAGCTTCTACGCGTTCCGGATCCATTTCAATGACCTTTTTAAGAATACTTTCAATGGTACTAATGCGTTTAACGAAATCAGATTCAAGCACTTTACCTTCGTCTAGTCTATAGGTGTTTAATGTGCTAACTGCGTTGTTAATTTCAGTATTAATAGCAGTCCACTCATCATCATTAATTTCTTCTCTTACCGTGTTTAATGAATCTGGAAACCTAACGGCCATTTTTAGAAGTTCTATTTCGTTGCCATCTACGACATCTTTAAGCTGACTCATGTATTGCTTAACAACTGGTTTGTTAATTTGCGAAGATGTGTCATCTGCAGTTGCCTCAACGTAAATAGAAAAATCTACTTTGCCACGTACTAATTTATCAGCTAATAACTTTCTTATAATAAGTTCTTTTTCCCTGTAAATAGTTGGCATTCTAGCATTAATATCTAGGTTTTTACTATTTAAAGATTTTAACTCAATTGTTATTTTTTTAGTAGGTAATTGTAATACAGATTTACCGTAACCTGTCATTGAATAAATCATATACGTGAGTATTAAGGTTTACAAAGGTAAATAATAGAAATCTATTATTTAGATTCCCAATTTTTACCAGAACTACATTTTTATTTTAAACCTCAATGAAAGCACCGAGAAGTTATTTTAAAATAAAACGCAAAAGTATAGAAAATACAAGGTTTTAGTATTAAAGAATTGCATTATTTAGCTAAATTAGCTTACTTTCTTAGTTTTATAATGATGAAAAAGAGAATAACACTTAAACATATAGCTAGCGAGTTTGATGTATCTATTGCTACCGTATCTAAAGCTCTGAATGACAGTTATGAAATTAGTGTAAAGACTAAAGAAAAGATCCAACAGTACGCCAAGAAGCATAACTATACGCCTAATAGTGTTGCTTTAAGTTTGTTAAACAAGAAGACAAAAACTATAGGTGTAATTATACCCAACATTATGAATAACTTTTTTGCTAAAGTTTTTATGGGTATTGAGCAAAAGGCAGCCGATAAGGGGTACACACTAATCTCCTGTATTTCTAATGAGTCTCATGAAAAGGAATTAAAGACCATGGAACTTTTAAAAAATGGCACTTTGGATGGATTTATATTGTCTTTAGCGGAAGAAACACAGGCAAAAGCAGATTACCAGCATATAAAGAATACTATAAATGAAGGTGTGCCTATGGTAATGTTTGATAGAGTTACAGATGCCATTGAATGTGATAAAGTTATTGTTGATGATTTTGAAGGGGCTCGTAATGCTACCAACCATTTAATACATACAGGATGCAAACGAATTGCATTGATTTCGGTTATAGATAACCTAAGTGTAGGTAAGCTTAGGGCAAAAGGTTATGAACAAGCACTTAATGAAAACAATATAGAAATAGATTCAAAACTCATTGTTAAAATTGCCAAAAATGAAGATTTTGAAACCGCTATGAAAATTGTACTGGCAGATAAATCTATTGATGGCTTGCTTTGTTTAGAGGAAAGCTCTGCTGTACAATCTTTGGAGTTAGTAAAGCGAATGGGGTATAAAATTCCTAATGAACTATCTATAATTTGTTTTACAAATGGCAAATTACCACAATATGTCTCTCCCAAAATTACAACGGTTAGCCAACATGGTAAGTATATCGGAGAAACTGCTGCTGAGATGCTTATAAATAGATTAGAAGGTGAGGGTGATACACCATTTGAGACCAAGGTGATAAAAACGAGTTTAATAGAAAGGGAGAGTACAAAACCGCTTCACTAATAAAATGCTTAGAGCCTATTTACAATCCTTTCAACTTTTAACAGATGATGAGATTACATCATTTGAAAATCTGTTGACCTATAAACAGCTGAAAAAAGATGATTATTTTATTGAGGCAGGTCAGGTTTGTAAAGAGGTTGCGTTTATAACTTCTGGTTTTTTTAGATCTTATTATTATTCTTCGAAAGAGGAAGAAGTTACCTATTGTTTTACCTTTTCCAATTCTTTTATAACTGCTTATTCTTCGTTTTTAACTCAAGAATCTACTTCAGAAAACATTCAGGCTTTAACGGATATAGAAATGTATGCTATCTCCAGAGACGATATGTTGCATCTTGAGGCTTCAAGTTCCAATTGGTTGAAATTATTTAAGCTAATGGCCGAAAGAGAGTACGTAAAAATGGAAAAACGCATTTTTATGCTACAACTAGAAAATGCCGAAACACGTTATACCGACTTACTCAAAAACCATCCAGAATATTTACAGCTAATTCCCTTAGGTTATTTGTCTTCTTACCTTGGAATTACTCAAAGGCACTTAAGTAGAATTAGAAAGTCTATTACGAATTAGACAAATGTCCTTTTACAACACGTCGATAGCATCTTCCTTTGCATAAAAAAAAGTAAAGATGAATAACATATTGATAATTAATGGACACCCAGATAAGGAAAGCTATAATTATGCATTAGCTAATGCCTATAAGAAAGGAGCCTTAGCCACTAGCGCTAATATTGAGGAAGTAAATATTGCCGACTTAGATTTTAATCCAAATTTAGAATTTGGATATAGAAAAAGAACCGAACTAGAGACGGACCTTTTATTGGCTATTGAGAAAATAAAAAGGGCAGATCATTTAGTATGGGTTTTTCCAATGTGGTGGTATGGATTACCGGCGCTTACTAAAGGATTTATTGATAGAACCTTTCTTCCAGGAATTACTTTTGAAACTGTACAAGGCAAAGCTTTTCCAAAGAAACTGCTAAAAGGTAAAAGTGCAAGATTAATCATAACTGCAGATACCCCAAAATGGTATGATAGCATTTTTATGAAAAGCCCATTAATTAACCAATTTAAGAAAGGGACTTTACAATTTTGCGGTGTAAACCCTGTTAAGACAACATTTTTAGCTCCAATAAAAGCTTCTAATGATGCACAAAGACAAAAGTGGCTACATAAAGTAGAAGAGTTAGGGAAAGGCTTAAAGTAGCTGTTTTTACTCATAAAATAAGTATAATTGAAGAGGGCGTATAAGAAGTATTTAATAAACTATATTAACTTTTTTCTCTGTATTTATTCTGAAATTTACTGGCGTTTACTAACATTTTCTTTTTCAAATTATGAATAGAAAATCTTTTTTAAAGACAATAGGGCTTTTACCTCTTACAGCTAGGGCAATGAAATTAAACGAATTAAGTAAAATAGCAGATACTTTTAAGACTACACCAAGAATGCCTGTTCTTTTTTTGGGTCATGGTAGTCCTATGAATGCCATAGAAGAAAATGAATTTGTACAAGGATTTAGAAAGGTATCATCAGAAATATTTAAACCTAATACTATACTTTGTGTTTCTGCACATTGGGAAACTAGAGGCACAAAAGTAACGGCCATGAAAAATCCCCGTACCATTCATGATTTTGGTGGTTTTCCACAAGAACTTTTTAAAGTGCAATATCCAGTTTCCGGAAGTCCTGAATTAGCTCTTGAAACTAAAGAGATTATTACTTCAACTTCGGTTGATTTAGATAATCATTGGGGTTTAGACCATGGCGCGTGGTCTGTTTTAAAACATATGTACCCCAATGCAGATGTACCCGTAATACAATTAAGTCTAGATATTTATAAAAATCCTAAAGCACATTACCAGATAGCAAAAGAACTTAGTAAACTTAGAGACAAAGGCGTTTTAATAGTTGGTAGTGGAAATATGGTACACAACCTTAGAAAGGCAGATTGGACGAAACTAGATGAAAATTACGGTTATGATTGGGCTCAAGTTGCAAACGAAAAAATGAAGACCTTTTTACTTGATGGTAATCATGATGCTTTAATTAATTTTAAGAACCAAGGAAGAGAACTTAACCTTTCCATTCCCACTGCAGAACACTTTTTACCATTGCTTTATACTATTGCACTGCAAGATAAAAATGAAAAAATAGAGGTATTCAATGATAAGTTTGTAGGAGGGTCTCTATCAATGACTTCGCTTAAAATAGCGTAATAAAATAAAAACCCCCAATAAAACAAGTAGTTATTATTAGGGGTTTCATAAAAACATAATTAATCATAATTATCCTGTAAAGTAGCTTAAAACACCAATTACGAGAATAACTAATATTATAGATAAAACAATATCAATAGTATCATAACTACCTTTGTTTTCTTCTTTCTGTTCTTCAGTTAAAGTTCCAAAAGACAGACCTACAATAGTTCTGTAATCTGGAGCATTAGTAGCTAAACTTACCGAGATACAAAGTATCACAGAAAATATGAACATAAATATGGCCATATGAGCAAAATTAATAGTGGCAAAACCATACATAATGTTGCTTAATTCTTCACCAGCAGCAATTTGCGGTTGGAAATAAATTTCGGAACCTAATCTAAGAATTAGTAATAGCAAGCCAGCTAAAAGTGTTGTAATTGCAGCTTTGGCATTTACTCGTTTCCATATAATACCTAAAAGGAAAACAGCTGTTACCGGAGGCGCAATATACGATTGTACATTTTGAAGGTATTGGTACATAACACCACCACCAATTTTCTCCATAATAGGTATCCAAATAATTCCTAAAATAACAATGAATCCCGTTGCTATTTGTCCAATTTTAACCAGTTTTGCTTCGGTCATATTAGGTTTTAGCTTCTTATAAATATCTATGGTAAATATGGTAGAGCAAGAGTTAAATACCGATGCTAAAGAACTCATTAATGCAGCCATTAAACCACCGGCTACTAAACCTTTTAATCCAACAGGTAAAAGTGTTTTTACAAGCATAGGAAAAGCTCTATCTGCCTTTTCAACAGAAAACAACTCCGGATTTTGAATGGATAAGGCAAATGCAATAATACCAGGTATTAAGAATATTAAAATAGGCAATAGCTTTAAATATGCACCAAAAATAGCACCACGTCTACCAATTTTAATATTATTAGCTGCCAAGGTACGTTGTACGATATATTGATCTGTACACCAATACCAAATACCAACAATAGTACCACCAATTAATAAACCAGTCCAAGGGAATTGTGGGTCGTTCATTGGTCGCCACATATTAAAATGATCTGGACTTACAGCCGTTACAGTTTCTCTTAACTGACCCCATCCTCCAACTTCTTGAAGCCCTAAATAAGTAATAATTATGGAGCCCAAAATTAAAATAACAGTTTGTAGTGTTTCAGTATAAATTACAGCTTTCATACCGCCAATCACGGTATAAATACCTGTAAAAACTACAATACCTATGGCGCCATACCAGAACGGAATTCCTAATAACTCAGAGACCACAATACCTCCAGCATAAATCGTTACCGATACTTTGGTAAGTACATAAGCAACTAGAGAGAAAACGGATAAGAACCAACGCGAGCGAGAATCAAAACGTTTTTCTAAAAATTCGGGCATGGTAAAAGCCCCACTTCGTATATAAAATGGCAAGAATAACCAACCCAAAAGCAATACTATCCATGCATGTAACTCGTAGTGAGCCATTGGAGTTCCAGACTCAAATCCTGTACCCGCTAGACCAACAACATGTTCAGAACCAATATTAGAGGCAAAAATAGAGGCACCAATTACAAACCATCCAACGTTTCTACCCGCTAAAAAATAATCTTCGGTGTTTTTGTTCTTTTGAAGTACAACCCAAACTGCTACTGCTACTAGGGCTAAAAAGTATATTCCTAAAACAACCCAATCTAAACCTTCTAATACTGAACTCATAATTAAATATATTGGTTAATAATATTTTCGAATAACTCTTGTTTACCACTTTTTAGATCTAATTCTCCATTTTCATTAGCTATGTCATAAAGCGCTTTCATATCTAACTTTCCACTTTCAAAATCTTTTCCTTTACCAGAGTCAAAAGAACTATAGCGTTCGGTTCTTAAGTTGTCATATTGCGAAGAAGAAATGATTTTATCGGCAGTAATTAAAGCACGAGCAAAGGTGTCTGCACCACCAATATGAGCTAAAAATACATCTTCTAAATCTGTTGAGTTTCTTCTAATTTTGGCATCGAAATTAACACCTCCACCTTGTAAGCCACCTGCTTTTAGGAATACTAACATTGCCTCGGTAGTTTCTTGAATATTATTTGGGAACTGGTCTGTATCCCAACCGTTTTGGTAATCGCCTCGGTTAGCATCAATACTTCCTAACATTCCAGCAGCTGCAGAAACTTCTAATTCATGTTGAAAGGTATGTTGTGCCAATGTAGCGTGGTTAACTTCAATATTCATTTTGAAATCTTTATCTAAACCATATTCTTTTAAGAACCCGATAGCCGTAGCAGCATCAAAATCATACTGGTGTTTCATTGGTTCCATTGGTTTTGGTTCTATAAAGAAGGTACCGTTAAACCCTTGACCTCTAGCATAATCTCTAGCCATTGTAAGAAGCTGCGCCATATGGTCTAACTCACGTTTCATATCTGTATTTAATAAAGACATATAACCTTCACGACCTCCCCAGAATACATAGTTTTCACCTCCTAAAGCAATAGTAGCATCTAAAGCTAATTTTATTTGTGCACCTGCTCTGGCAACCACATTAAACTCTGGGTTGGTAGCAGCACCATTCATATATCTTGGGTTAGAAAAACAGTTAGCCGTTCCCCAAAGTAATTTTTTACCAGTTTCGGCTTGTTTACCTTTTAAATAGTCAACAATTGTTGCAAGTCTTTGTTCAGACTCAGCAAGAGTAGCTCCTTCTTGCACTAAATCATAATCATGAAAGCAATAGTAGTCAAATCCCATTTTTGAAATAAATTCAAAAGCGGCATCTGCTTTATCTTTGGCAGCCTGAATAGGGTCTGAAGCTTTGTCCCAAGCAAAACTCTGAGTACCAGGACCAAATGGATCCGATCCCTGTCCGCAGAATGTATGCCAGTAAGCAATGGCAAATTTAAAATGCTCGCGCATTGTTTTTCCAGCTACTACTTGTTCTGGGTTGTAATATTTAAACGCTAAAGGATTATCAGATTCTTTTCCTTCGTATTTAATGGCATCAATACCTTTAAAATATTCCATTGTTATTTATGCTTTAATATAATTTCTAATTCTTTTTTCCAGTTTTCGTAAGCCTCTAGATATGGTGTTTTATTCTCTAAAGGCATAAATGTCATTACATGATCATTTTTTGTAATATTAGCTCCAAATTTTTCAAAATCGCCATCAGTTAAACCAGCAGCTCTTGCTGCACCAACAGCACCTGTTGTGTTGTATATTTCAATTTCATGGCCAATTAAAGTAGCCACTGTATTTGAGAAGATTTCAGCTCTAAATAAATTATCATTACCCGCTCTAATCACATTTATTTCAGCATTATCATTTTTTAAAATTTCCATGCCATAAACAAAGGCAAATGCAATGCCTTCCAGAGTGGCTCTGCATAAATGCGCATTGCTATGAAGGTTTAAGTTAAAGTTTAAAAAATGCGCTCCAACATTCTTATTATCAAGCATTCGCTCAGCGCCATTTCCAAACGGAATAATGGTTACACCATCTGAACCAATAGGTGCTTCGGCCGCTTTCGTATTCATTGCTTCATAAGAATCTATTCCGATATTATCTTTTAACCATCTATACATAATACCGCAACCATTAATACAAAGTAGCTTTCCAACAGTTGTGTTGTCTTTTGTGTAGTTTACATGCGTAAAATGGTTGATTCTAGATGCTTCTTTAGATTTAAGTTTATTAGTTACGGCATACACAACCCCAGAAGTTCCTCCAGTAGCAGCTACTTCCCCATGGTTAAAAATATTAAGAGAAAGTGCGTTATTAGGTTGATCACCTGCTCTGTAGGTAATAGGAACCCCAGCAGGAATGCCTGTTTCTTGGAATGCCTTTTCTGTTGTAACACCTTGGTTTGTGAAGTTTTCAACAATAGTTGGTGTTAAGTCTTTATCAATGCCGTAAAAGAATAACAGAGATTCGGCAAGTGCATCATTTTTGTAATCCCATAAAATACCTTCCGATAGACCATTTTTTGTGGTAGTAATAGCACCAGTAAGTTTATAAGCTATATAATCTCCGGGCAACATATATTTATGAATCTTATTATAGATTTCGGGCTCATTATCTTTTACCCATTTTAATTTAGAAGCCGTAAAGTTTCCGGGAGAGTTTAAAAGATGTTCAGAACAAAAGTCCTCACCTAACCCTTTATGAGCGTTTTCTCCAATTTTTACGGCGCGACTATCACACCAAATAATGGATTTTCGCAAAGGACTTCCATCTTTATCAACTATTACTAAACCATGCATTTGGTATGAAATGCCAATTCCGGAGATTTTAGAAGCATCAACATTGGTTTCTATTATTACCCGTTTTATAGCCTTACAAACATATTCCCACCACATATTAGGATTTTGTTCTGCCCAACCACTTTGAGCTGCAAAAATTTCCATTTCGTTTTGAGGCTCGTTTAAGCTTAAAATGTTCTCGCCAGTAGCTGCATTTACAAGGGCTACTTTTACCGAAGAGCTACCAATGTCCAGTCCTATATAATACAAATCTTAAATTTTAGATAGAGAGTTTTGAATCTGTTAAAAAAGAATTCAAAAATTGGTTATTTGCCATTAAAAGTATTTAAATATTGTGGAATTACTAATATTTCTATTTCATTTTAAGGCGTATGCACACAGATACATATAAGGTTAATTCTAGAGAAAAAAATGATGTTGAGCCCTTATAAATACTTGTAAATACGATATGTTATGGATGTTTGTTCTAACCAAAATTTGTATTAAACATACTTACTTAAACCTTTAAGTACTTTTTCGTAGGGTGCTAAGATTTCTCTCATATTTTAAAAGGCATGCAACACTTGTAACAGCACATATTTGTTATTGATTTGTTGTATTTACCAGACATAATAGCATATAAATTGGTTTTGCAACAAATGTATCATTAAGCGCTGTATTTGTATTAAAGATGTTTTTCCATACTAAATAGTTTTACCTGCATAAAGACAAACGGAAAATTGTAAACTAAAACTAATGCTTAATCGCATCAAAATTTTATGAGAATTATATCTAAATGCAGTGTTATAATGGCAAGTGCTGTAATGCTTGTGTCATGGAACTTAAAAGGTCAGAATAAAATGTCTAAAACCTCAGATAAAACTATAGAAGCTAAAATTGATAGCATTATTCCATTACTAACTCTAGAGGAAAAAGTAGATCTGTGTCATGCACAATCTAAGTTTAGTACTAAAGGTGTTGATAGGTTAGGGATTCCAGAAATATGGATGGCCGACGGTCCTCATGGTGTTAGAGCAGAAATTAGTTGGGATTCTTGGGATTATGCAGGTTGGACAAATGATTCAATTACAGCTTTTCCAGCATTAACATGTTTGGCCGCAACTTTTAATCCTGTTCTGGCAGGTGAATATGGCTTTAATTTAGGAGAAGAAGCTAGGTATAGACAAAAGGATATTCTTCTAGGTCCCGGAGTAAATATTTATAGAACACCATTTAATGGTAGAAACTTTGAATATATGGGAGAGGATCCTTTTTTGGCATCTACTATGGTGGTGCCTTATGTTCAGGGTGTTCAAAAAAATGGTGTTGCGGCATGTGTTAAGCACTACGCTTTAAATAATCAAGAACGTAATAGAGATTTAATAAATGTAGAGGTAAGCGATAGAGCGTTACATGAAATTTACTTACCAGCATTTAAAGCTGCTGTTCAAGATGCTAAAGTTTGGGCTATAATGGGAGCGTATAATAAATTTAGAGGGCAATACACAACGCACCACGAATTATTGACTAATAAAATTTTGAAAGGCGATTGGGGTTATGATGGTGTTGTGGTAAGTGATTGGAGTTCGGCACACAACACTCTCGAAGCTGCCAACAACGGTCTAGATATTGAAATGGGAACGGGTACTGATGGTTTAGGAACTACAACATTAAATCATTACCAACATTACTTTTTGGCTAATCCGTTTCTTGAAAAGTTGAAAAGTGGGGAAGTTTCGGAAGCTGTATTAGATGATAAAGTAAGACGGGTTTTAAGACTAAGATATAGAACGAATCTAAGTGAAAACAGACCAAGGGGTAGAGCAAATAATGTAGAGCATCATGAAGTAGCTCGAAAAGTAGCAACAGAGGGAATTGTGCTTTTAAAGAACGAAGATAACTTCTTTCCTATTGAGGATAAACAAGGGTTAACCATTGCAGTTATAGGGGAAAATGCAACTAGATCTATGACTGCTGGAGGAGGGTCTTCGGAGTTAAAACCTAAGTTTGAAATATCACCATTAGAAGGCATTAAAGCACGTTACAAAAATGCCACTGTCCTGCACACAATGGGGTACGAAACAGGGGCCTCGGAATATGCAAGGGTAAACCCACCAACCCTTGATCAGGATTCACTAAAGATTGAAGCAATTAAACTGGCAAAAAAAGCAGATATAGTGTTATTTGTAGGAGGCTTAAATAAAAGTCATTTACAAGACTGTGAAGGTGATGATAGACAGCAATATGGTTTACCTTTTGGACAAGAAGTACTAATTGATGAAATTTCTAAAGTGAACAAAAACCTAGGTTTCATTTTATTAACTGGTAATGCCGTTGAAATGCCTTGGTTAAAGAAGGTAAAAGGTTTATTGGAATCTTGGTATTTGGGCAGCATGGCAGGACATGCTATAGCAGATGTAATAAGTGGAGATGTAAATCCATCGGGTAAATTACCATTTTCATTTCCTAAAAAGCTAGAAGACAATGGAGCGCACTCTTTTGGAGAGACTTCATACCCAGGAGTAAATATGACCCAACACTATAAAGAGGATATTTTAGTTGGTTACAGATGGCATGATACAAAGAAAATTAAACCGCTTTACGCTTTCGGTTATGGTATGTCGTATACCTCTTTTAAAATAGATAACATTTCGGTTGATAATAAAAGTTACGTAAAGAATAATACAATTAAGGTAAGCTGTGAAGTTGCAAATACTGGAACAATTGCAGGTGCCGAAGTTGTGCAAGTTTATATAGGCAAACCAAACTCAAAAGTAGATAGAGCCCTTAAAGAGTTAAAAGGATTTACTAAGGTTTATCTTGAAAAAGGAGAGCAAAAAAAGGTGTCTGTAAGTATAGATGTATCCAAATTAGCTTTTTACAATACGGCTATTTCCGATTGGGAAATTGAATCGGGAGATTATATTGTTTATGTTGGTAATGCCTCAAACAACATTTCAAAAGAACTAGAAATAAC
The DNA here is from genome assembly GCF_008085455.1 of Seonamhaeicola marinus. Classification (NCBI taxonomy): domain Bacteria; kingdom Pseudomonadati; phylum Bacteroidota; class Flavobacteriia; order Flavobacteriales; family Flavobacteriaceae; genus Seonamhaeicola; species Seonamhaeicola marinus. The sequence goes on from NZ_VSDQ01000679.1 coordinate 590,120, forward strand.
GATTGAATAATAAACCAATAAAATGACATACAGATTCATTTTTCTAATATGCCTGTTAATTTCAATGGGTTGTAAATCTGAAAAAACAACAGAAAAAGGTATTGGTAAAGAAGAAAAAAAAGCATCAAGTCTAAAAGCAGAATTGGAGTTTGAGATACATGCGCAATTAGGAGAAGGTGCTTTTTGGAACCATAAAACAAATGAGTTTTACTGGATTGATATCGAATCTAAAACCTTAAACATTTACAATCCAGAAACTAAAACAAATAAAGTTTTTAATACACCATCAAGGGTTGGTACAGTTGTACCAGTTAATGAAAATGATGTTTTAGTTGCTTTAGAAGATGGTGTTTATAAACTAAACGTAAATACTAGAGAAATAGCACTCTTTACCGATATGAAAACTGAGCTAGAGGGATGTAGGTTAAATGATGGAAAATGTGATCCTTCAGGAAGATTTTGGGTTGGTTCCATGCATATGCAACAAGAAAAGGAAAAGGCAAATTTGTATGCCATTAGTTCTACAGGAGAGCTAAGCAAGAAGTTAGATCGTATTACAATTTCCAATGGTATCGTGTGGACTTCAAATAGAAAAACCATGTATTATATTGATACACCTACTTCGGAAATTAAAGCGTACGATTATAATGATGAAACAGGAGCCATTTCGAATGAAAGAGTTGCAGTTAAAATACCTTTAGAGTTAGGTTATCCAGACGGTATGGCAATAGATGAAGAAGATAAACTTTGGGTTGGTATGTGGAATGGAAACGCGGTAATAAGATTCAATCCAGAAACAGGAGAACTACTCAAGAAAATTGAAGTACCAGCACATAATGTTACATCGTGTGCGTTTGGAGGTGATCATTTAGATGTGCTTTACATTACCACGGCCTCTTTAGATATGACCCAAGAGGAAAAACAACAATATCCATTGGCGGGTTCTGTATTTAAAGTACATCCAGGAGTTAAAGGTGTAAAGAGTACTTTTTTTAAGGAATAATAAACTAAGATATTATGAAAAAGTTAGCATTATTATTTAGTGTAATATGTGTTTTGGCATGTTCTGAAAGTAGAAAAGATGCTGTTCAAAATAATGAAGAAGAACAGTTCATCAATGAACTCCTTTCTAAAATGACGATAGAAGAAAAAATTGGTCAAACCAATTTAAGAGGAACTTCTAGTAGAACTAAAGTTTTACCAGAAGAATTAAAGGAAGCTGTTAGAAAAGGTGAAATAGGAGCTTTTCTAAATGTTATGAATTTGGATTATGTAGATGAATTGCAAAGAATTGCAGTAGAGGAAAGCCCTAATGGCATACCTTTAATATTTAGTAGAGATGTAATTCACGGCTTCAAAACTATTTTTCCAATTCCACTAGGAATAGCTGCGACATGGGATACTGAAGTAGCTAAAGTATCATCTAAAATAGCTGCTTTTGAAGCATCGGGAGCAGGTATTAGATGGACTTTTGCGCCAATGCTAGATATTTCAAGAGATAGCCGCTGGGGTAGAATAGCAGAATCTCCTGGAGAAGATCCGTATTTAGCAAGCCTTTTAGGAGCTGCTTACGTTGAAGGTTTTCAGGGAAATGATTTAAGCGACCCAACACGTATAGCAGCCTGCGCTAAACACTTTATTGGGTATGGGGCAGCTATTGGAGGTAGAGATTATAATACTGCCAATATTAACGAACCGCTACTTAGAAATGTGTATTTACCTCCTTTTGAAGCTGCATTAAATGCTGGATCTGCCACAGTAATGACTTCTTTTAATGAGGTAAATGGCATACCAGCAACAGGTAATGAGTTTTTGCTTAAACAAGTTTTAAGAGACGAGCTGAAGTTTGATGGTTTTGTAGTGAGCGATTGGGATGCCTCTATTGAAATGATAGCACATGGTTTTGCAAAAGATGAAAAACACGCTGCCGAATTATCTGCAAAAGCTGGTATGGATATGGAAATGACGAGTAAATCTTATGAGCATCATTTAAAAACATTAATTGATGAGGGTAAAATTTCAATTTTGGAGTTAGACGACTTTGTTTTAAATATTCTTCGAATAAAATATAGATTAGGGTTGTTTAATAATCCATATAGGAGTAAAGAGCATACAGGCGATTTTTATGCTGAAAGCCACTTGAAAGAAGCTAAAAATGCGGCTTTAAAAAGTGCTGTTTTATTAAAAAATGACAATATATTACCTTTAAAAAAGGAGACTAAAATAGCTGTAATTGGTCCTCTTGCAAATGCACCCCATGAACAGTTGGGAACTTGGACTTTTGATGGAGAAAAAGAACATACAGTAACACCTCTTGATGTTTTTGAATCTCAGAAGGCATCATTCAAATTTGCAAACGGTTTAACGCATAGTAGAGATACTTCTAAAAAAGGATTTGCAAATGCAATCAATGTTGCAAAACAATCTGATATCATTTTATTTTTTGGTGGTGAGGAAGCCATTCTTTCAGGAGAAGCTCATAGTCGTGCAAATATAGACTTGCCTGGTGCACAAGAAGAATTAATAGAAGCGCTTTCTAAGCTAGATAAGCCAATAGTCTTAATAATAATGGCGGGTAGACCAATTTCAATGTCTAATATTTTAGATAAAACAAGTGCTGTTTTAATGGCATGGCACCCTGGAACTATGGGTGGTGAAGCATTGTACGATATCATTTATGGTATTGAAGAACCAGGAGGTAGGTTACCCGTTTCATGGCCTAAAACTGCCGGACAATTGCCCTATTTTTATAATCACAAAAACACAGGAAGACCTGCCAGTAAAGAAGAATTTGTTGGTATCAATGATATTCCTATTCATGCGTGGCAAAGCTCTTTAGGGAATGATTCGCATTACCTTGATGCCGGTTTTACACCTCAGTTTCCGTTTGGTTATGGGTTAAGCTATTCTAAATTTAGGTATGATAACCTAACTATTGCTAAAGACACTATCGGATTTAATGAAGACCTAGAGGTAAAAGTAACTATTACCAATATTGGAGAAAGAAAAAGTAAAGAAATTGTTCAATTGTATACTCAAGATGTTGTTGGAAGCATTACCAGACCCGTTAAAGAATTAAAACGTTTTAAACATGTGGTTTTGGAATCAGGACAATCTAAAGATGTGAGTTTTACCATTTCTTCTAAAGATTTGCAATTTGTAAATAGTAAATTAGTGCATAGTGCCGAAGAGGGAGATTTTAACTTATGGATTGGGTCACATGCTTTAGAGGGATTAAAAATGTCTTTTTACCTTAAAGAATAATGAAACAAATAATTATTGTGATGGGAGTTTGTGGCAGTGGCAAAACAGCTATTGGAAAAGCATTGTCCGAACGATTAGGGCTACCATTTTTTGACGGTGACGATTTTCATCCTCAAGAAAATTTAGATAAAATGACAAATAGCGTGCCTCTTAACGATAATGATAGACAACCCTGGCTATTAAAACTGTCTAAAAACCTTAAGGAATGGCAAAACTCTACTGGAGCTATTTTAGCCTGTTCTGCATTAAAAGAATCTTATAGACAGGTGCTAAATACTGATCTTAGAAACGTTTTTTGGATTGTTTTGCAAGGGGATTTTGATGTTATTATAAAAAGAATGCTATCTAGGTCTAACCACTATATGAAATCTGAAATGTTACAATCGCAGTTTGATGTGCTTGAAATACCAAACTATGGTTTTCATGTGAGTATTGAAAAGAGCATTGAAGAAATATCAAATAGTATAATTGAAGAAATACAGATACATGAGTAAATCAGAGTTCGGTGTCATAGGTTTGGGGGTAATGGGTTCCAGTATCAGTTTGAATATAGCTGATAAGGGTTTCATGCTCTCCGTTTTTAATCGAAATACAGAAGGAGAGGAAGATATCGTTTCGAACTTTCTTGCTAAAAATTCAGATTACAATAACATACAGGGGTTTACAGATTTAGAACTTTTTATTGAATCCTTAGAGCGGCCTAGAAAGCTTTTAATAATGATAAAATCGGGAGCTGCTGTAGATATCGTTATTCAGAAGTTAATACCTCTTTTGGATGAGGAAGATATTATCATAGACGGAGGTAACTCTCATTATATGAATACACAAAAAAGAGCGGGCTATTTGGCAACCAAGGGTATTCAATTTGTAGGTTGTGGAATTTCTGGTGGTGAGGAAGGTGCTAGAAAAGGGCCTTCAATTATGCCAGGAGGAAGTGCGGCTTCCTATGAAAAAATTGCACCTATATTAGAAAAAATTGCGGCAAAAGATAAGCAAGGAGGCGCTTGTTGTACATTTATTGGTAATGATGCTGCAGGTCACTTTATAAAAATGGTGCATAATGGTATTGAGTATGTTGAAATGCAATTGCTTGCCGAAATTTATGCTTTGCTGGCAATTAGGTATTCTAATGAAGAAATTTCAAATTTATTTTACGAGTGGAATTCAGGTGCCGAAGCGAGCTATTTGCTGGAGATAACTGCAAAAATTCTTTCTGTTAAAGAAGATAATGGATTTCTAATAGATCGTATTCTAGATAAAGCAGGAAACAAAGGTACAGGCTCTTGGTCTACAATAGCCGCTTTAGAATTAGGCTTGCCAAATACTATGATGGCAGCATCTGTTTTTGATAGATATGTGTCTTCATTTAAAGAGAAAAGAGAAGCGCTTTCAAAAAAAGTAGAAGCTTCTAAAGTTGAGTTTAATTTGAATATAGAACAGTTAAAAACAGCATATCAGTTTGCAAGAATTGTAAATCATCATCAGGGGTTTTCTTTGATGCAAGAAGCTTCAGATAAGTATGATTGGAATTTAAATTTTTCTGAGATTGCTAGAATATGGACCAACGGATGTATTATTAGATCTCGTTTAATGGAAGATTCTATTGCTTTATTCAAAAACTATAAAGATTACCTAGATGATGCGAGTACTTTTTACGTTTTAAAAACTAGTGAAACTGCATTAGTTGAAGTTCTACAATCTGGACTTTCTATGAGGGTTGTTTTAAACACATTTACAAGCGCGTATGGTTATTGGGTAAGTATAACTACCAAAAAATTACCTGCAAATATAATTCAAGCGCAAAGAGATTTTTTTGGTGCTCATACATATCAGAGGGTAGATGCAGATACTTCCGAATTTTTTCATACTAATTGGCAAAAATTATGATAGATTTTAATCTTGTTTTAGCCGTTTTTGTAGGTATAGCTATTCTTTTGTTTTTAATTCTAAGATTAAAAATACAAGCATTTATTGCGTTGCTTATTGCGAGTATAGTAGTTGGAGTACTGGCTGGGATGGATCCTAATGAAATTATTAAAACCATGCAAGAAGGTATGGGAGGCACATTAGGTTTTGTGGCTATGGTAGTTGGTTTAGGTGCCATGTTTGGTGCTATTCTTGAGTATTCTGGTGGAGCCGAAGCTTTATCAAATTACCTTTTGAAAATTTTTGGAGAGAAGAAAGCTTCTTGGGCTTTGGTAATTACAGGGTTCTTAATTGCTATACCAGTTTTTTTAGATGTGGCATTTGTTATTTTAGTGCCTTTAGTATACTCTTTACAACGAAAAACAAGTAAGTCTATTCTGCTATATGCTATACCCTTATTGGCTGGTATGGCAGTAACTCATTCTTTTATACCGCCAACTCCGGGACCAGTAGCCGTAGCTGATATTTTAAAAGCAGATTTAGGTTGGGTTATTTTATTCGGGTTTATTACTGGAATACCAGCAGCAATAATAAGTGGTCCTATGTTTGGCAAGTACATTTCTAATAAAATTTATGTAGAAGCTCCAGAAATTAATATTGAAAAGACTGAAAATACCAAGTATCCCGCAGTAGGTTTAATAGTGTCTATTATTGGAATTCCAATTGTGTTAATAGTTGGAAATACAGTATTAAACAGTCCGTTGTTTTCGGAAGATGTTATTCCTAGTGATGTTAAACTATGGCTTAAAATGATAGGCCATCCGTTTACCGCTTTAATAATAGCTAATTTATTAGCGTGGTATTTCCTGGGTTTAAGACGAGGTACTAAAAAAGAAAAGTTGCTAAAGATTACTACGAAATCTATGGAAGCTGCTGGTATTATCATCTTACTAACTGGAGCTGGAGGTGTTTTTAAGCAAATGTTGGTGAATACCGGAACCGGAGAAATGTTGGCCAATTATTTTGCAGATAAAGGCATTAGTGTGTTAGTATTTGCATTTTTAGCAGCAGCAGTTGTTAGAATATTACAAGGGTCTGCTACAGTTGCCATGATTACTGCTGCTGGATTAACTGCACCATTGTTAACTGCTACAATCTCAGATATCGATAAAGCGTTATTGGTTATTGCAATTGCCTCTGGTGCCTCAATACTGTCACATGTTAATGATAGCGGATTCTGGTTAGTTAGTAAGTATTTAGGAATTACAGAAAAACAAACTTTTAAAAGTTGGACCGTAACAACTACAATTATTGCTCTAGTTGGCTTTTCAACCGTTATGATATGCTCGTTAATTGTCTAGAATCTCAATGCATTGTAAATTATCATTGTTTTTGGCTGCAATAACATACTTTTTGTGATTTATCATAATTTCTTTGAGGTCTTTGACATCTCCAGGAACGTAAAAACCACTTTCTGATGTAGAGATAGCTTTAAAACTCCCTTTGCCATCACCTTTTAAAAATAAACCATAACTGGCATCGTTTCTTGGTGTTTCTACTTCAGAATTATATAAATTTCCGGCAATTAAAGCATCTAAATATCCGTCTTTATCATAATCATTAACTAGGATGCCATTAATACTTGAAAACTGACTTTCTATTGGTAGTTCATGAATACTAAACGTTCCATTATCGTTTTCTAAATAGATACTGGCAAATGATTTTACTTGATAATGCAATGCATTTTCAAGATGCTCTTTACCATAAACATCAACAAGTGTTGCCTGAGAAAACTGATCGTAATTTTTAAATTTTCTTTTAATACCAGGTATTTGTTCCGAAGAACATTGGCGACCTCTTAGAGGGTATTGTTCGCCTTCATTGTAATAGCTCAAAACAATGTCTTGTTTCTTGTTATTGTCAAAGTCGTTTACATAAATATCAAAAGTTTCATCTTTCGTGGCTTTGTACTTATAATTTAAGCCATTGTTACCAATAATATAATCTGTATCACCGTCACCATCAAAATCTCCTTGGTTGATGCTCCACCACCAGCCTGTGGTATCTTTTGTTAATCCATAAGCTTCAGAAACATCTTTAAAGACACCTTTAGAATTCAAAAAAACTTTAATTGGCATCCATTCCCCAACAATAATGATATCCTGCCAAGAATCGTTATTAAAATCGGTAATAACAGCACTTGTTGCCATACCTAAATTTTTAAATAAAGGAGCATTTGCATCGGTCTCATTTTCAAATTTTATAATGTTATCGTTTGAAACATTTTTAAGTAAATAGCTCGAAGTTGGAGCCGGATATTTTCCTGGCACTTGTCTACCTAAAACAAGCAGATCCTTTTTTCCGTCTTTATTGTAATCTAGTTCTAGAACCTTTGAACCACTCGAGTTGAATTTTGGTAAGGCATTTGTTGATTTACTAAAATTACCTTTACCATCATTAATATACAATCTATCCTGAAGCATTTCTGATTTTTCGGCATATTCATAACCACCACTAACAACATAAAGGTCTACATCGCCATCATTTTCGACATCAAAGAATAGTGCTCCTATATCTTCCGATAGTTTGTCTTTTTCAATATCAGGAATAGCCTGTTTTACGAATCCGGAAGTATTCTGCAAATAAAGACTTGCAGATAAACCAAATGAACCACCTATAAAATAATCGTCTAAACCATCACCGTTAATATCTGCAATGGCAAGTGCTGGTCCTAAAGTTGACATTTTATGTGGTAGCAATACTTGCGTGTCAAAATCATTAACATCGTTTTCAAAATGTTTATGATTTATAGTGTTAAGAGAGGTTGAGAATACCTGTTTATCATCTGTGATTCGGGTATTTTTAGCATTAATAGCATCCTGTTTCTGAATTACTAATTCTTGATTTACCGATATGTTATTAAGAACTTGCTCGCTTCCATTTTGCCATATAATTTTTAAGCTGTCTATTGCTTTAGCAGTTCCTAAACCAAAATGCAGTTTTGGTGCTACCGAAGATTGAAAACCTCTTGAAAGTGTTAATTCTTGTATTTGAGTCTGGTTTTTAGTGTATACATAAACACGATTTCCCAAACCAAATTTGTTCGAAGTGCCACCATTAAAGGTAATTTGTAGATAATTATTTTTAGAGCTGGTATTTTCAAAAATAGAAGCTTCCTCATCAATATTATTTACAATAATTTCTAAATCTCCGTCATTATCTAAATCGGCATATGCAGCACCATTTGAAAAGCCTTTATGTTCAATTCCCCAAGCTTTATTAACACGTTTAAAGCCCAAATCTCCATTGTTTTTAAACATGAAGTTGTCTATTTTTTCTGAAGGAATCATGTTTGTTTTTTCTAAAAGCGTATACTTGTCATAGGCTTCTTTTCCAATTTTTTTGAAGAAGTCTTTATTGTTTACTTCTCTTCTGGTTCCGTTAGTTACAAAAAGATCTTTAAGTCCGTCATTATCAAAATCTGCTAATAATGGTCCCCAACTCCAATCTGTTGATGAGGTGCCAGACAGTCTTGAAATATTTGAAAACTTGGGAGTGCCATTTTCCGAATATCCAGTGTTCAACTGAAGGTTGTTTTGCATGTATTGGTAGTGAAATCCATAAAGCACGGTTTCATAAAATAACCGCGGATTCATGCTTGCCATATTTGCTTTTTGACGACGGTTGTTATTAGAATCCATATCCACTTGAAAAATATCTAGTAAACCATCATTATTAATATCGGCTATGTCAATACCCATACCATAGAAGGCAGTTTGGGAGGTGGCTTCTTTTATGACTTCTTTAAAAGTACCGTCTTTGTTGTTTATGTAAAAGAAATCTGGAATACTATAATCGTTAGAGACATATAAATCTTGCCAACCATCGTTATTTATATCTGCAGCTGTAATTCCAAGAGAAAAACTATAGTTTTGTACGCCTGCTTCTTCCGTTACATTGGTAAAAGTGTCGCCATCATTTCTAAATAGCTTATCAGATTCGTGAATAGATACATTATCCATTCTATTTTTATAAACCATGTTAGATGTTGAAGGGTGCGCTATTGGGTAATTGGCAATATAAAGATCCAAATCACCATCGTTATCATAATCAAAAAATGTTGCTTGTACGGAGTTGGCAGTATCGTCAATATTATAAGCTTTACCTTTTTCGGAAAACGTAAGATCTCTGTTATTAATGAAGAGTTGATTGTTTTTAATACCATCTTTACCAGCAACAGAACAATATATGTCTAAGTAACCATCATGATTTACATCTGCCATTGTTACGCCTGTATACCATCTACTATCTCCTGCAACGTTGGCACTATTAGAAATGTCTTGGAATTGTAAGTTCCCTTTATTGAGGTACAGTTTATTAGGAACTTGATTCCCTGTAAAGAAAATATCATCTAAACCATCATTATTTATATCACCAACAGCTACGCCTCCACCCATGTATATTGAAGTATACAGGAAGTAATTTAGAGAATCCGTTTCTTTTAAATTATTGCTAAAGTGAATGTTCGAGTTACTAGAAGAAAGCGTTTTAAAAAGGGTGTCATTGGTACTTTCTTCTGTTTTAGAAGAACAACTAACTATTAGTGCAAGACTTAATATAAAAATGACCTTATTCATTGAATTAAATATAAAAAATAAAGCAGCATGAATTAAAAAACCCATGCCGCTTTTTTCTAAGTAAAAAAACTAAACAAAACTACTCGAAATTAGTACCCAGGGTTTTGGTCAGCAACTGTTAACTCTGAGTTTTTATCAATTTCTGTTATTGGAATTGGGAAAACATCATTGGTAGTGGTATATCCAGTACCTGCCAATTCTGTGGACGTTTTACCCCAACGAACTAAATCCCAAAAACGTTGTCCTTCAAATGATAATTCCAAATATTTTTCATCTACTATGGCTTCAAACAAATCGTTACCAGCTAATGTTGCACTAACATCTGCTAATCCTGCTCTATTTCTAACCTTGTTTAATTCTGTTCTGGCATTAGAATCTTGCCCTGCTTTATTATAAGCTTCGGCAGCCAATAATAATACCTCGGCATAACGGAATAATCTAAAGTTTGTACTATAGTTAAGCTCTCTTACACCACCTTCGCTAGTGTCTTCGGCTTTTGTTGCATACTTAATTCTAATAGCACCCTCATAATCCCAAATAGAACCACCAGTTGCAGCAGAAGGATCTACGGCACCTCCAGCAGCAATAAGTTCGGCTTCGGTCATTAATGTTGCACGTTTTCTAACGGTATCTCCAGCATCATCAAAAGCTGTAGCTAATTTTGCAGTTGGTAAGTTAAAGCCCCATCCGTTTATTAGACCAGTACCTGTAAGATCAAAAATACCATCACCACGAGGCCCCATTAATTGAATGTGAAGGTTACTTTCGTTACGTCCTCCCCAAGCAATGTTACCCCAGTCTCTTGCTGTTGTTGAAACAAAACCTAATTCAAATAAAGATTCTATACCAAACTCATTGTTAATACTCCAAACGTCTGATGGATTAGGTTCTAAATCATGAGCAGCATTTGAAATTACACTTTGAAAAAATGGAATAGCATCTGAGTATTTTTCTTGGAAAACAAGAACTTTACCCATTAAAGCTTCTGCTGTACCTTTAGAAACTCTAAAGTTGTCTGCTAATGCAGATTTATCTGCTAAGTGCGCTATAGCGTCTACCAAATCACTTTCTACTTGGTTATAAATTTCGGCTCTGGTAGATTTTGCAATTCCAAAATCTTCTGCACCTTGAGGTACTGTTAACCTTAAAGGCACATCTCCGAACATAGTTGTTAGCTCAAAATAGCACCAAGCTCTCATAAATTTAGCCTCGGCAAGGGCTGTGTCTTTATTACCTAAACTACTGTCTTTAATGTTTTCTATTACTAGATTAGATAAGGCTATGGTTCTATAGTATAAATCCCAAATACTAGCAATTGAAGCGTTTGATGAAGATACATCTGCATAATCGTCAATATCCTGTAATTGCTGTTGGTCACCAGAGTTTCCTCCAGCGGCATTAGCATCATCACCAGGTAATAGCTTTACGAAATAAGCACTATGCCAATCTCTACTATAATTATGTTGCATTAAGTCATAGATACCAATAATGGCAGTTTCTACATTGGCTTCATCAAGAAAGTATGTGCCTAGATCTTCTACGTTTAACCTAGGATTGGTTGTAAAATCGTCATCACACGAAAATATCCCAATAAAGGCAACGGCTATAAATGTTAAAATTACTTTTTTCATAATTGTTTTTTTGTTTTAAAAGTCTAACGATAATCCAAAAAGAGCTTTGGCGGCAGTTGGATAAAAACCTCTGTCAACACCTTGTGAATTGAAATTAAAGTTTCCAATTTCAGGATCTAAACCATTGTATTTAGTAAAAGTGAAATAGTCATCTAAAGATACGTAAACTCTAAGGTTTCTAATTTTAGCCTTATCTAGCAATTCATTTGGAAAAGTATAACCAAATTGAATTTGTTTAATTCTCATATAAGAACCATCTTCTACAACTAAATCTGTGTCGTAAGAGTCAATTACATTGGCTGCTCCAGGGAAACTAGCATTATCACCTGGTTGTTGCCATCTGTTTTCGTAAAACTGAATTGGTTTGTTTGTAATTGGTCTTGAAGGTTGATGATACGTAGAGTAAATATCGTTACCAATAGACCCTTGAAACTGTAGGTTGAAATCCCAAGCTTTATAGCCAAGATTAATATTTCCACCAAATAAAACATCTGGATGCGGAGAGCCAATCATGGTTTTATCTGCATCTGTAATTGTTCCATCCTCGTTGGTATCTACCTTTATGATTTCACCTGTTGCAGGATCAATACCATCAGTTTTAAATCCGTAGAAATACCATGAAGGTAATCCTTCTGTAAATCTAGTAACACCATCTGCATTTTGTGGAGCACCAGCACCAATTAATGAAGCGCCTTCTGGTACGAATAAAATCTCTGTTACTTTATTTTTAAGCGTAGATAGGTTGGCACTAATGTTATATCGTAAACCACCTTCTGTGGTATCTCCATATCCTAATTCAAATTCAAAACCTTTATTCTCAATAGTACCTGCGTTAAACTCGTTAGATACAAAACCGGCAGAACCAGGTGTAATTAAAGATCCGTTGTTTACAATGGCATCTCTAGTGGTTTTTTTGTAGTAGTCTGCCGTAAATGAAAGCCTATTATTAAATGCTCTTAAATCAATAGCTAAGTCTAATTGTTCGGAAGTTTCCCAAACTAAATTAGTATTGGCGTAACCTGTAATTTGAGCACCAGTATTACCAAGATAATCAATGTTTAATCCATTAATTATAGTAGTGATAAATGTTTTATCTGAATTACCAGCTAAGTTAGCTTTACTACCATTTTGTCCCCAACTACCTCTTAGTTTTAAGTAATTGATTTTTGAGTCTGAATTCCAGAAATCTTCGTTCGATATAACCCAACCTCCAGAGAATGCTGGAAATACACCAGTTTTATTTGCTGATGGGAATTTGTCTGAGGTATCAGATCTTAATGATGCTTCAAAAAGGTATTTACCAGCAAAGTCATACGATATTCTTCCATAAAGCGAAACAAGGTTGTCAAAGAAAGGATCAATGTTGTTTACTTGAGCGTTAAACCCTGGTAAGTTAAAGTCCCATCCTGTAAAATCATCAATGGCTACAGATCCACTTCTAGAAATGTTTGTATAAACATCGCGATCTTCAGAAGAATAACCTGCTAATACTTTTAGGTTGTGTTCTCCAAAAGTTTTTTCATAAGTCATGAAATTTTCCCATAACCATCTTCTTGTTTCTACCACACTTTGAGAGCCAGTATATGCTGTATTAGCAGCTTCAGAGGATACAAAATATGGGTTTATTGTTGTTCTTGTATCCGTTTCGCCTTTATCAAATCCGAATCTAGACGTAAAATTAAGACCTTCAGAAAGTTTTAGTTTTAAATACACCGAAGCTAAGAACTGATCTGTATCAAAATTAGTTCTATTAATGTCATTGGCATAAGCTACTGGGTTAATAACCTCACCAGTTGAGAAACTAGGGTAACCATAAACACGACCACTGCTATCAGTTAATAGCGGCACATTATTATCGTTTGCCCTATCAATTACATCTTGAGGAACTTGACCATCAGGATAGGTTACAGGTGTTAAAGGATCAATAATTAATGCATTTTGAATTACACCTCTGGTATCACTATTTTCCTGAATACCATTTCTATCTGAAAAAGAATAGGTAGCATTACCGCCAACCTCAATAAAGTCATTAATTTTTCCTTTTAGGTTAGCACGAACCGTTGTTCTTTTAAAATTAGAATTCTTTTTACCCACTATACCATCTTGGTTTAAGTGAGATGCAGAAACGTAATACGTTAATTTATCACTTCCTCCTGAAACGTTAACATCATATCTCTGAAGCGGTGCAGAAGTAAAAGTCTCATCAATCCAATTTGTATTGTATCCATTATCTGTTACGGTACCAATACCTGCCTCATTCATGTATTGAACGAACTGGGAAGCATTCATTAATTCCATACCAGTGTTTACAAATTGAGTACCTAATTGTGTGTTGAATGACACTCTTAAGTCTCCAGATCTACCACTTTTAGTTGTAATAATTACAACACCATTAGCCCCTTCGGTACCGTAGATTGCGGCAGACGCAGCATCTTTTAAGATTTCAATATTAGCAATGTCTGAAGGTGCAATATCTGCAATAGAAGAGGTTTTCATACCGTCTACAATGTAAAGCGGTTCTGAATTTCCACTAGAACCAGCACCACGAATTCTAATTTGTGCTCCTGAACCCGGTGAACCAGAAGAAGAAGATACGGTAACACCAGATGTTCTACCTTGCAGTACCTGCTCTATTCTTTGGTTAGAAGAAGTCCCAATGCGTTTACTGTCAATACTAGAAATAGCACCAGTTACTAAGCTCTTTTTCTTAGTACCGTAACCTACCACCACTACCTCGTCTAAAACGGCAGTGTCGTCTTCTAAAGAAACGTTTACAGAGGCTTGCCCTGTATAACTAATTTCTTGAGTTTGATAGCCAACAAAAGAGAAGACTAATACGTCTCCATTATTGGCGTTAATTTCAAACTTACCATCAAAATCAGTAACTGTACCAGTGGTAGTGCCTTTTACCAGAACGTTAACACCTGGAATTGGTAAGCCCTCCTTGTCTGAAACAGTTCCTGATACTGATTGCGCATAAATGACGCTTCCTAGTAATAGAAACATTGGAAACATCAACTTTTTAAGTAATCTGTTTTTCATAAAGTTTAGTCAGTTTGAGTTATATTATGTCTTATTTACCAATTATTAAAACACATAAATAATAAGAAATAGCAATAGGGCTATTATGCATATGATTAATAGCACCTCTCCAATTCTTCTATATCTACTTGTTTTAAACATGGTTTTCCAAATGTTAAAAAAAAATTAAATTTTGACTGTTACTCACAAAGCATGTGTTAGAAATTTTGTCGCAAATAGGGTTTATTTGAGCTATTTGCTACATATGAAACAAATGATGCAACAAGTTTAATAATTGATATATAGTGCTTTAGGGAAGCAGGTGTAAATTATGTGTCAATAACTATTCGGTTTCGGTAGACTTAACTTCTGTAGGTAGAATGCCAAAATAGTTTTTAAAACACTTAGTGAAATACGAGTGAGATGAGAACCCAATGGAGTAACAAACTTTACTGATATTGGTTTCACCCATTTCTAATATTTGCTTTGCTTTTTGAAGTCTAATATTTCTTAAGAATTCACTTGCTGTTTGATTAGTTAGTGCTTTAATTTTTCGGTAGAATTGACTTCTACTTAAATTTAATTGAAAAGCAAGCGTTTCAACATTAAGGTTAGGGTCTCCTATATTCTCATTAATATGATTTAAAACATTTTCAATGAATTCTTTATCTAATGGTGTTGTATTTATATCTTCAGGGATTTCACTAATTACACTGAAGTATTTATTGAAAATAAGTTGTCTACTTGTAATTAATTGACCCAGCCTAAGTTTAAGAAGCCTTATATTGAAAGGTTTTACCATGTAGGCATCTGCTCCAGTTTCTATACCTTCAATTCTATCGTCAATTTTTGCTTTTGCAGTAAGCATTAAAACAGGAATGTGGCTTGTGCTGATATCACTTTTTATTTTTTTGCAGAATTCCATACCGTCCATTTCGGGCATTACCACATCAGTGATTACCACATCAGGGAACGTTTCCTTTGCAATTTTAATACCCTCATTACCATTGTTAGCAATTAAGACTTTGTACTGGTTATTCAATTCTAGTTTAAGGTAGTCTCTAAGTTCTACATTGTCTTCAACAATAAGTACAGTGTGTTGTTTTGTTATTTCGGTGTCTTGAGCAGGTTCTTCATCTATAATCACCGAAGGGGCAAATGATAAATTATCTTTTTTAATAAATTCGGCTTCCTCATTTAAAATGATTTGATCTTCAGTAAAATGATTATTTCCTTCGGGGAACAAAATCTTAAATGTTGTTCCCATACCAACTTCACTACTAACTTCAACTTTTCCTTTATGAAGTTTTACAAAGCTTTGTACAACTTCTAACCCAATGCCTGTACCTCCAAAATAGGATTTGCTCTGTTTTTCAACTTGATAGAAACGCTCAAATATTTTATCAATCTGATCTTTTTCCAAACCAGGACCTGTATCGGAAATAATAATTTCTATGGCTTTTACAGGTTCATTTTTATTAACTAATGGTAAGTTGTAAAGTTGGTCTGTGGATAATAAATCAATATTAATAGCGCCTCCTTCTGGAGTTACCTTAATAGCATTAGAAAGTAAATTGAAAATTATTTTTTCTAACATTTTTACGTCTGCCCAAAGTGTTAAATCTGGGGTGTCTGCATCTACACTTAATAGTATATTTTTATTATTGGCTTCTTCCTGAAAGTAACTAAGTATGTTTTTTGAATAGTCTATGAGGTTTATTTTCCTTGCTTTAACATCTATTTTATTTAGTTCTAATTTTCTAAAATCCATTAACTCATTAATGAGTCTATACAAGCGATCTGTATTTTTATTTATTATGGCGTGTTTGTTTTTAATATGCTGAGGTAGGTTTAGTTCAGTATCATGAATTATATCCTTGAGAGGGTTCATGATTAGGGTTAATGGTGTTCTAAACTCATGAGAAATATTCGTAAAGAATTGTATTTTCTTTTTATTTAGTTCGTCTTTTTGATGTCTTTGCAAGCGCTCATTTCTAATCTGTTCTTTTTCTTTAATCCTGCTTTGTGTTAAGTAGTTTAGTAAGTAAATACTAAATAAGAAAAGAAGGATGTATGTAGTTATAGCCCAATTGGTTTTCCACCAAGGTGGCAAGATTTTGATTTTAAGTTCTAGAGGGTTTTCGTTCCAAATTCCATCATTATTAGAAGCTTTTAGTTTAAAGATATAATCACCTTGGTCTAAGTTAGTGTAGGTGGCACTTCTTTTTTGACCCACGTAGTTCCAAGAATCTTCATACCCTTCAAGGTAGTAGGCGTAATTGTTTTTCTCGGGTCTTGTAAAATTAAGTCCTGTATATTCTATGGTAAAAACGGATTGACTGTTAGTAAGTGTTAAGCTATCGGTTTCCGAAATCACTTTTGTTAAAGGAGATTCCTCAGAATTAGGAATGACTTTCTCGTTAAATAGTTTAAAATCTGTTAAATGAAGTATTGGTACTTTGGTATTCGTATTAAGTTCATTGGGGTTGAAATAATCTAGTCCTTTAAAATTTCCAAAGTAAAGCATGCCGTTGGCGTCTTTAAAAACAGAACCAAAATTAAAGTCGTTGGAAAGCAGTCCGTCATTGAAGGTGTAATTGGTAAATTCTAAAAGCTCGTCGTCAATTTTAGTTAATCCAGAATTACCACTTACCCAAATGTTGTTATCATCGTCTTCTATAATGGCTGCTACGTTTTCTTCGATTAAACCATTGGACTTATTGTACCATTTAAATTCATCTTTTTTTGTATTGTATTTACAAAGTCCAGATCCGCGAGTCCCAATCCAAATGTTTTTCTTTGAATCTTCATAAACAGTAAGTATATAGTTTGCATTTATAGCACTTCCGAAGGCCTCATTTATTCTGTTAGATAACGGATGTATTTTTTTAATGACAAGCCCTTCTTTTTCTATTTTAAATAACCCATTTACAGTTGCTAGCCAAAGGTTGTCATTTGTATCTACTAAAATCTTTAGGATGTCTGTTGTGGTAATGCCGTTTTCAACAAATGTGTCGGAATTATAATAGGTAAATTCTTTTGTTACTGGGTTTAAAGCATGAAGACCTTTGAAGAAAGAACCGATCCAAATGATTCCATCACTATCTTCTGCAAGACTAACAATGGTGTTAGAACTTAGACCATTAGAAATGTTTTTAACATTATAATTTACAAAAGTCTTAGTACCTTTTTTAAGATAAAACAGTCCGTTATCCCAGCTACCCGCCCAAATATTCTGTTTAGAGTCTTTAAGAAGTGAGATAATGTGGTTTGAGTTTAAACCAGAATAAGGATATCTGTCTTCTACATTAATATGGGTTATATTTTGAGTGTTAGGATTGAAAATATCAATACCACCGCCATCTGTGGCAACCCAAATGTTGCTAGAATTATCGCTAATAATACCCATTACAGAGGCTATTTTTAGTGAGTTTTCTTTGTTTGGAGCACTATTAATGTCTTTAAACTTATCAAAAAGCTTATCGCTAACAGCAATACCGCTATTATAATAGCCCATCCAGATTCTATCATCTTTATCCACAAATAATTCCCAAATAGAATTATGAAGAAGACTGTTTTTTTCCTTTTTATCGTAAATGCGATGTGCTATTAGCTGTTCATTGGTATCAATATGAAAAAGGCCTTCGTTTTCTGAACCAATCATTATCGTGTCATCTGATAACTGAACAATAGAAAGAATCTTTTTTTTAGTGAGTGCTATTTGTTTTACATGAATTATACTATTGTTTTGATTTTGATTTAGTGTGCATTTATAGATCCCCTCATTTCTTTGTGGCCCTACCCAAAGGTTGTTGTTTCTGTCCTTAAAAAGTTTGGAGATTTCTGTATCAAAAGAGCTTTTGTTTTTAGTGTAAAACTGGGCGTGGATTAATTCATTTTTTTTCGGATTAATTTCTTTTAAACCGAAATTGGTGGCAACGTATATTTTGTCGCCTCCAACATGTGAAATATCATTTACCTTAATCCGTTCATGGTTTGCATTAAATGTTGAGCTTTTAAGTCTATCTACTGATAATGAGTCAAGATTTAGCCTATAAACTCCAAACCCATTAGTTCCGATATAAAGATTGTTGGAGCTGTCTTCTGTTATTGCAGTGACATTATCATTGTGTGGCGTCTTTTTATCAAGAATTATTCTTTTGAACTGGTCTAACTCATTGTTGTAAAGGTTTAATCCATTTTCGGTGCCAACCCAAAGTCTATTCCTATTATCTATAAATGCACATTCAACACGATTGCTACTTAAAGAGGTAGAGTCGTTTAATATATGTTTATAAGGTGTATAGTCAATACCATTAAACTTGTAGATGCCTGTTGAGTTAGTTGCAATCCAGATGAACCCTTTATGATCTTGAATGATATCGGAAACTCCCACCTTGGGTATGCCCTCTTTTATACTTACAAAATTATAATCTTGTGTAGTGTTTTGCGCCAAAATGTTTAAAGAAACAGCAAAAAATAAAAGACAATATCTTAGAAGTTTAGTCATGAAAAAGAACAGGGTTACTTAGAATTAACATTAAAGATAAAAATAAATATTATTAGCTCTAAGGTTTGAAAGTAATGAAGCAAACCCTAATATTTTTGTTGCAATTCCCTATTTTACTGATGTTGAGGTATTACTTTTAAAGGCTTTTAAAGAAGAAAAAACCCATTAAAAACAAAGTCTTTAATGGGTTTAGTACCAAAGGTGGGACTCGAACCCACACGCCCGAAAGCATCGGAATTTGAATAGTGTTAATATCCTTTAAGTGTTTGATATATAGTTATTTGATAATTAATTGAATCATTAAATTAAAAAAACACCATTTTTTCTTTTTTTTAATTTACTGTAAACTTAATATGAAAACTATGTGTAGATATTTCTGTAAATTAGTATAGAGCTATTTTTAAAGTTTTTTCTTTATATTTAGTCGAAAATAGTTTAATTCGTAATCTTTGGAAGAATTTTTAAATAGAATCAATACTCCTTCTAAACTAAAGAGATTACCCGTTTTTCATTCTTGTGATGCATTCAGTTTTCGGAGTATTTTAAAGGACAGAGAAATAAATACTCAATTATGTAATGTTTATAAGGGAGAGAATTTAGTCTATTTTTTTTACGGAAAACCCGCTTACAGAGTAAATGATGAATATAATACTAGATTAAAATCATTTTATCCAATAAGCCTTATTTTAAAAGAAAATGCCTTAGAAGATGTTAAAAGAATAATGCCTTTTGACTCTGGAGCATTCCATTTTGGGTTATTTAAGGATTATTTACATCCTAAGATGACTTTAAGTGATTTTGAACTAAACGGTTCAATGGATAATACTAGAAAAATTGTACATTACTTTTTTGATACTAATAAAAATTATTTTCTGTCGAATCCAAAGAAAGATACGAAAGTAGACCCTCTAGATTTTGAAGTCGAATCTTATTTGGAGCTTATAAATTCCAAGCAAATTCAAAAAGTAGATGATAGGAAATCCATTATTGAAATTCAGAATAATTCTTCTGTTAGTTTGACTGCTGATAATGTTTTAAGCATAATTATTCCTGATACCCTTTTAGTTAATCCTAAAGTTGAAAGTTTTATTAATGAGCTTAATATTGAACCAATTTTATATTCGGATCAAGGTCATTATTCGATAGGTAATTTAGAAAATTTTTATAGTTTAACAGAAGAGTTATTAAGTGAGAATAAGTTATTATGAGCTACACTTTTTCGGGATATTTAGATTTGTCTGGAGCCAATTATGGTTTTAAAACTCCTGTACTAGAAAAAAACGGTAGAAGTTATATTCAAATATTAAATAAAATAGGATTAATAGCTTTTTTAGAAGAGATTGAACCAGATGAAACTTTTGAAAAATTTGAAGGAGACTCTCCTAGTTTTTTTGTAAAAAGAAATAATCAACCTATATCATGTCTAACTTATAATGATATATGTTATGTGGGTTTAATTGCAAGTATATTATTGGAATTAGGAAGAGATTTCGAAGTCGAAACATTACCTTTAATTTTGCAATTAGAGTATTTCCTTTATTTTGATATGATGTTGGACTATAATAATGCTGTCGACAGAATAGAGTCTTTTTATATCAGGAAATATTTTAAAAATAAAGGTAAAAATTATAAAAGGACTCTTCGGAATACTCCAAAAATCAAGTCGAAATCCGGAGCTTCTAATTATAATATTATTCACGTAGGAAATAGACGTCTTTAATGGTGGGTTATTCAATTTCTTCATTAATATCGATTACCTCAATATTTTCATCAAAGAATTGAGTTGTTAAGCTAATCCTTTTATTGTGTTAAAAAATTCGCTTTAAAAAATTTGTTAAAATAAAAAAAGGCTTTACAACCCCTGTAAAGCCTTATGAAGTACCAAAGGTGGGACTCGAACCCACACGCCCGAAAGCATCGGATTTTGAATCCGACGTGTCTACCAATTCCACCACTTTGGCAAGTGGACAGCAAAAATAGTTTTTTTTTCTAGATTAAGCCCAAAAATAGTAGGCAATATACTTTATAGGTTAAAATAAATGTATAAATTTGCAGCTCGTTAAAAATAGCTAGTGCTTAAGCGCTATAAAACAACACATTAACTATGCCTATTGTAAATACCGAAGCTAAAATATTTGCTTGTACTCAAAGCAAAGTTCTTGGTGAAAAAATAGCTAAGGCTTTTGGTGAGAAGCTTGGTAACGTTATTACCTCTACCTATAGTGATGGGGAATTTCAACCTTCTTACGAAGAGTCTATACGTGGTGCTAGAATTTTTATAATTGGATCTACAAATCCAAGTCCACAAAATTTAATGGAAATGTTGTTAATGATTGATGCTGCTAAACGTGCATCAGCAAGACACATAACAGCGGTTATGCCATATTTTGGTTGGGCAAGACAAGATAGAAAAGATAAGCCAAGAGTGCCAATTGCGGCTAAATTGGTAGCAAAGATGTTAGAAACTGCGGGTGCAACTAGAATTATTACAATGGATTTGCACGCAGATCAAATTCAAGGATTTTTTGAAAAACCAGTTGATCACCTATTTGCATCTACTATTTTCTTACCGTATTTACAGAAGTTAAACTTAGATAATTTAACTATTGCTTCTCCAGATATGGGTGGTTCTAAAAGGGCATACTCTTATTCTAAAGCTTTAAAAAGTGATGTTGTTATTTGTTATAAGCAACGTGCTAAAGCCAATGTGATTTCTCATATGGAATTAATTGGTGATGTTACTGGTAAGAATGTAGTATTGGTAGATGATATGGTAGATACTGCTGGTACACTAACAAAAGCAGCAGATTTAATGATGGAACGCGGTGCATTGAGTGTAAGAGCAATTTGTACGCATCCAATTTTATCTGGTAAGGCTTATGAGAATTTAAAAAATTCTAAATTAGAAGAGCTCATAGTAACAGACTCTATTCCTTTAACACAAGAAAGTGATAAAATTAGAGTTTTAGGTTGTGCAGAATTATTCGCAGATGTTATGAAGAAAGTACATAACAACCATTCTATTAGTTCAACATTTGTAATGTAAATTAATAATTAAATTTAAATAGAAAATGAAATCGATTACAATCAACGGATCTCAAAGAGAAAGCGTGGGCAAAAAAGCAACAAAGGCTTTACGTAATGCTGGTCAGGTTCCTTGCGTATTATACGGAGGAGACAATCCAGTGCATTTTTCGGCAGCTGAATTAGCATTCTCAAAATTGGTGTACACACCAAATGCGCATACAGTTGTAATTACTTTAGATAATGGTGATACTTTTAATGCAGTATTACAAGATATTCAATTTCATCCTGTAACAGATAGAATTTTACATGTAGACTTCTATCAGTTATTTGAGGATAAAGAAATTACTTTAACTATCCCTGTTAACTTAGTAGGTAACTCTGCTGGTGTTAAAAATGGTGGTGTTTTAAGAAGAAACAACAGAAAGTTACGTGTTAAAGCACTTCCAGCTAACTTACCAGACTTTATTGAAGTGGATATTACGCCATTAAAAATTGGAGGTAAAGTGTATGTTGGAGATTTACCAAGCGATAACTACAAGTTCATGCACCCAGATAACACTGTTGTTTGTCAAGTAAGAACTTCTAGAAATGCAGTTGCAGATGCTGATGAAGAGGAAGAAGGAGAAGAAGCTCCAGCAGCAGAAGCAGCTCAAGAGTAAAAAAGACTTTTACAATTAATAGAAAAGGCATTCTGATTTATTTAGAATGCTTTTTTATTTTTACTAAAATTGTAGATAGCCATGTTTAAGTTTATATGGAACTTATTTAATACAAGCGCAAATTCTTTTAATGTTGAAGAAGAGAATCCTATGAAGAAATTTCTAATCGTTGGTTTAGGTAATATTGGGGAGAAATATGAAAATACCCGGCATAATATTGGTTTTAAGGTCTTAGACTATTTTGCAAAAAAGGAAGCTTTTAGTTTTGAAACTCAAAAATTAGGTGATTTAGCAACCTATAAGCTAAAAGGGAGAACTTTTATTTTCCTAAAGCCTAATACCTATATGAATTTAAGTGGGAAAGCTGTTTTGTATTGGTTAACAAAAGAAAAGATTCCTTTAGAAAATGTATTAATTATTACAGATGATTTAAACTTACCTTTTGGAAGTATTAGATTAAAAACTAAAGGGAGTGATGGAGGACACAACGGCTTAAAAGATATACAAGCTAAATTAAATACATCAAAGTATAATCGATTTAGATTTGGTATTAGCGACACTTTTAGCAAGGGGAGACAAGTAGACTATGTTTTGGGTGAATGGAACGACGAAGAAATGAGTAAGCTTGATGAGCGATTAGACAAATCTATAGAACTCATAAAGTCTTTTGTTCTCGCCGGTGTTAGTAATACAATGAATACCTTTAATGGAAAATAAAAAAGGAAGCGTTTAGCTTCCTTTTTTATTATCTAATAATAATCTTATGCGTTGTTTTTTTCAGGCCATCTGATATATTTACGAAATACATTCCAGACTGAGCATAATAAATTCTTGTTGTTTCTTCAAAATCTCCGGTAGCATTAAATGTTTTACTATAGATTAGTTTGTTTCGAATATCAAAAACCTCTACTATTACATTTCTAGTTAGAGAACCATTTAGCTTAACTGTAAACTCACCATTATTGGGGTTAGGGTATACCTTTAAATTTTGAAAACCAGATTGTTCAATTTCAATAGTTGGTAGTACATTAATAATATAGTCTTCTGTTTCACCATCCGGACCATTATTAGTAGCAGAAGGGCCTTCATTACCTAAATTCCCAACATAATTTGTTGCTACCCTCATTATGGTATTTCCAAGAATTGCATCTAACGGAATTTGAATAGAAAGAGGAGCGTTCCCTGTTGCGATATTCGTAACATTTGTAGCTTCACCTAAATCATATTCTTCACCTAGGTCCGTGAAAACACCATTCTGATTCCAATCTATCCATGCTTTTGTAGATGTTGTAAAATCCCTTTCGGTGGTAACATTAACATTTAATTCATAAGTTGAATCTCTATTAACATCGGTAGATTGGGTTGATGTGTAATCCGTATATTCTGAAGTTTTACCAGATGATTGATTAATTGTGTTAAAAGCAACCAGATTTATTTCAGTTTCAAATGTTGTATTAGCTCCTAGTACATTAATTGTATAATCTTCTACCTCACCATCAAATCCGTTTTCACAAGAAAATGGAATACCATCGTCTTTATACTTGGTTGAAACTCTCATAACGGTATTGCCAAGAACAGCATTTCCTGGAACAACAATAGAAATTGGGGAATTTCCTGTTAAGCCATTCGCTGTATTTGTAGCATCTCCTAAGTTATATTCCTCGCCGGGATCATCAAAACTACAGTTTTGATTCCAGTCTATCCATACTCTTGTAGCCGTAGTCCAGTTACCGTCTGTGTTTACATTTACAGTTAAATTATACGAATCATTCCTATTCAAATCCGTAGAAAGATTGGTATAGTCACTATAACCAGAAGGCTTTCCTGAAGACCTATCAATGGTGTTAAGCTGAACACGCGTTGTACTTGTATTATACGTAGTATTGGCAACAGAGGAACATAGGCCATTATAGAAAGGAAAATCAATAGTGCTGTTTTTTGTAATAGAAGCTGCTGTTCCTCTAATGGTAAAGTTATAATCACCTTGAGGTGTACTTCCTAAATTGCTAATGGTTAGTGTAACATTACTGGTAACATTACTGTTTTCGGGAGAAAAGCTAGCCGTGGCTCCGGCCGGAAGTCCTAAAGCACTAAAAGTAGTTGTTTCAGAAAAACCATTTGCTACTACATAATCAAAAGTATAAGTTACGGTTGTGGCATTACATTCTATTGGAGCGAGACTTTCATTTACAATAAAGAAATCTGGGTCCGTGTCAATAGAGAAATTGAAATCGGATACATCATAAAAAATATTGTCTGCAGCTTCAATTAAAATTCGTGCTTGGTCCGTATCTGCAATGGCTGGAACGGTATAACTAAAAGACCCATCGTTTGGTGTATTAGAAGCAATAACTGTTGAAAAATTGGCACCACCATCCGTAGATAAAAGGATGTTTACATTTTGACAATTAATAGTGCCATTTGTTGTTTCTCCTACTACCCATTGAATGTCTTGTATGCTTCCCTGTGCCCAAGTAACTGGGTTTACAACACTAAAAGGAGTAACGTCTTCTACAATAATTTGCATGGTATCGTAACTAGATTGTCCTCCAGTTGGACTGCTTGGAGATCTATCTCTTACTGTAAGCGCCCAATTTAACGTCCTTCCAACATTAGCTACGGTTTCCCAATCACTACCTAATGTTGGGTCCGTCTGCTCTACATTACCAGCTAATACACTGCTTAGTTTCGGGATATACCTATCGGGAGACGTAGAAGGAGGTAAAGATCTATTCATAGGGCCAGAAGTTAAATCTGGTCCAAAGTTTAAAAAGTTAGTGATACCATTATCTATTTGTTCCCAACAATACGTTAAGTTGTCTCCTCCATCAGGATCTGTAGCAGCCCCTTTTAGGACATAAGGAGTCCCTTTAGGTATGTTATAGTTGTTTCCAGCGTCTGCACTTGGCGGATTATTTGTTATAACTTCTGTAGTTTGGCAGCTTTTTGTAGCCAGATTTTCAAGTATTTGTTTTATACTGAAATAATGAAAATAGTCGTTTCCACTAGAAGCTACATTATTAGCACCTGTTATACCAGCATAAGCCATAATTGTAGTTCCACTGCCTGGTTCTGCATTTACACCTGTTCCTTCACTTTCAAATGCCCAAGTATGATTGGCCCCCATTTGATGACCGATTTCATGCGCCACAAAATCAATATCAAACAAATCTCCTTGAGGAACTCCATTTGATGGTGAGGTATACGCGCTTCCTTTCTGGTTATCTGTACACACGCAGCCAATACATCCGGCATTTCCTCCGCCACCAGTAGCCCCTAAAAGGTGTCCAATGTCATAATTGCTTTCACCAATAGTACTTGTTAAGTTGTTTTGAAGTTCGGTGCTCCAGGCACCATTTACACCTGTTCCAGAATCAGAATACGGATCTGTTCCAGCATCTGTGTAAACTATAGTATTGTTGTTAGCAATAAGCTCAAAGGTCACGGCCATATCAGTTTCAAATACTTCATTAACGCGCGTAAGTGTTGCATTTATAGCGGATAAAGCATCTGTAACAGAACCGCCATGATAAGCCGTATATTCACCTGTTGTAGAAATGGCAATTCGGAATTTCTGCAAAGTCTGGTTGTTCGCACCACCTTCATTTACTTTTTGAGTGTGACTACTTTGTTTTGAGGTTTTATTTAAATGCTCAAAGGTTTTACATCCAAAACTCTTGGCAATTCTTTTTCTATCCGACTTATTATATAAAACATACTGATTAGACCCTCTTTCAACGGGTTGCATAAATACGTTTGGTTTATCTATATACGAAATCATGGTTTGAATACCGTGAGGAGACGAACTCATTCTTAGCCTAGCTCCAGGATTATCAAGACTTAAACCAATGTAAGACTTTATCTGTGGATACTTGGCTGCTAGTTCGGGAGCAAAAACAGGAGCTTCGTAAAGTTTAAAACGCTCCAATTCACCGTTAATACCCGGAATGGTTATAATAGTATTAGTCCCATTCTTTGAAGTTCTTAATGTTGCTTTTGATGTATTTTTATTGAAAGTTACTTTATCTAGAGAAAAAAAATGAACTTTAGATTCTGGTATTTCTAGCTTCGATAAGCTTTCGGTATTTGTAACAGACCTTAATTTTTCCCATGAAGAATTCTGAGCAATAGCTGAAAATGCTGTTAAAAACATTGCTATTGAAAAAACATAACGTAGTTTTGCTTTCATAATATTTCGGGGCAATTTTTATATAACAAACTTAGCCTTTTTAAATTAAAATAACAATTTAACCCATTTAATGAGTAGGGTAAAGAATATAAAAGCTTACAAATCTGTAGCTCCAACTGTGGTCACTATTGGTACATTTGATGGCGTTCACATCGGGCATAAGAAAATTATAAATAGGCTTGTAAATACAGGGAAGTTAGAGGGCTTAAAATCTGTTATTCTAACGTTTTTTCCGCATCCAAGAATGGTGCTTCAGAAAGACTCCAATATTAAACTTATTAATACGATTAGTGAGAGACGAGAAATTCTAGAGTCTGTAGGTTTAGATTTTTTATTGATAAAGGAGTTTACCAAAGAGTTTTCAAGATTATCTGCCGAGGATTTTGTTAAAGACTTATTGGTAGATAGACTTAATGCAAAAAAAGTGATTATTGGATATGATCATAGGTTTGGAAGAAACAGAAATGCCGATATAGAAGACCTTAAACGTTTTGGTAAAATTTATAATTTTGATGTAGAAGAAATATCTGTTCAAGATATTGATGATGTTGCGGTTAGTTCAACCAAAATAAGAAGGGCTTTAGAGGAAGGAGATGTGCTTAAGGCAAATGCTTATTTGGGTTATAATTTTATGCTTAATGGTACAGTTACCAAAGGAAGAGGGTTAGGCAGACAATTAAATTATCCAACAGCTAATATTGAAATTGGAGAAGATTATAAACTTATTCCTAAACGAGGTTCTTACATTGTAAAAGCAATAATAAATGAAGAAACCGTTTACGGAATGATGAATATAGGTGTTAATCCTACGGTTGAAGGTATAAAAGAGACCATTGAAGTTCATTTTTTCGATTTTGGGAGAGATATATACAATGAAGACGTAACCATAGAGCTTTTAAAGCGCTTAAGAGATGAGCAAAAGTTTGATTCTATAGAAGCTTTAAAAGATCAACTTCAAAAAGACAAAGAAACGGCACTTTCATATATAGCCAATAACAATGCTTAACAAATGGTTGTTTAAACATATTGATAACTCTGCCTTAGTGGTTTTTAGAATCATCTTTGGTTTGTTATGTTTTTTAGAATCAATTGGAGCTATTGTAACAGGTTGGGTAAAGTCAACATTAATAGATCCAAAGTTTACATTTACGTTTATTGGTTTTGAGTGGTTGCAACCACTTCCCGGAAATGGCATGTATTTTTACTATGCTATTATGGGTGTTTTTGGTCTGTTTGTAATGTTAGGTTATAAATATAGGTTCAGTATGTTTGCCTTTGCAATTATGTGGTCTGGCACCTATTTAATGCAAAAATCATCCTATAACAACCATTACTATTTGCTAATGTTATTGAGTAGTATTATGGTTTTTATGCCTGCAAATACCTATGCATCAATAGATGCAAAACTAAACCCTAATATAAAACGAAACTCAATGCCTTTATGGTGCAAATGGGTATTTGTAATACAGCTTTTTATTGTTTACACCTATGCTTCGGTGGCCAAATTGTATCCAGATTGGTTAGATTTTACGGTACTTGAGATTTTAATGAAGTCTAAAGCAGATTATATTTTGGTTGGAGACTTATTACAGCATAAGTGGTTACATAAAGTGTTAACCTATGGCGGTATATTATTTGACGGCCTAATAATACCTTTATTACTATACAAACCTACTCGGAAATATGCGTTTTTCATTTCTATATTCTTTCACCTGTTTAATTCTTTTATTTTTCAAATAGGGATATTTCCATATATGTCACTGGCATTTTCATTGTTCTTTTTTGAGCCTAAGACTATTCAGAATATATTTTTGAAAAAGAAGTCCTTTTATGATTTGGAAGAAGTTATAGTGCCTAATTACAAACCTATTTTGATTTCTGCATTTGGAGTGTATTTCATAGTTCAAGTCTTATTACCATTACGCCATCATATTATAAAAGGCGATGTGCTTTGGACTGAGGAAGGGCACCGTTTGTCCTGGCGTATGATGCTAAGAACTCGCAGAGGTCATGCAACGTACACGGTAAAAAGTAAGGAGACAGGTAAATCCTTTATAGTAAACTTAAATGATTACCTAACCCGAAAACAGAAGCGTAATGCCAGCTCTAAACCAGATTTTATTTGGCAGTTTGCGCAGCATTTAAAACAGAAGTTTAAAGACAATGGACAAGATGTGTCGGTTTATGTTAGTAGTAAGGTTAGTATTAACGGAAAGCCATTTCAGCCTTTAATAAATTCCGAAGTTGATATTGCTAGTTTAGACTGGGAAACGTTTAAACATAGTGAGTGGATTTTACCTTCAAAACAAGAATAATTCTGTTTGTAATTCCCTAAATTTGCCATTCAAATTTTTAAGACATGTTACAAGTACCTTTTATTAGAGAAAACAAAGACTTGATTATCGAAAGATTAGCAAAAAGAAATATTGATGCTACTGATGATATAAGTAAAGTCATTGTTTTAGATGAAGAGCGCAGAGCCCTTCAAGCGCAACTAGATAATACCTTAGCAGAGTCTAATGCATTGTCAAAAGAGATAGGTATGTTGTTCAAGTCCGGGGAAGTTGAAAAAGCCAACAAGACTAAAGAAAAAACTGGTCAGTTAAAAGAAACTTCAAAACAACTTACAGAAGATTTAAATGCTAAGACCAATGCTTTAAGTGAGT
Organism: Seonamhaeicola marinus; assembly: GCF_008085455.1. Lineage (NCBI taxonomy): Bacteria > Pseudomonadati > Bacteroidota > Flavobacteriia > Flavobacteriales > Flavobacteriaceae > Seonamhaeicola > Seonamhaeicola marinus. The sequence continues at coordinate 619,590 of NZ_VSDQ01000679.1, forward strand.
TGCTGTATAAAATTCCTAATGTGCCAAACGAAATAGTGCCAACAGGAAATACAGATGAAGATAACGAAGAAGTTTTTAGAGAAGGAGATATTCCTGTATTAGAAGATGGCGCATTACCTCATTGGGAACTGGCAAAAAAGTATGATATTATAGATTTTGAGCTTGGTAATAAAATTACGGGCGCTGGATTTCCTGTTTATAAAGGTAAAGGCGCAAGGTTACAACGTGCTTTAATAAGCTACTTTTTAGACAAAAATACAGAGGCTGGTTATAAAGAATATCAGTTACCACATTTAGTGAATGAAGCGTCAGGTTTAGGAACAGGACAATTGCCTGATAAAGAAGGGCAAATGTATCATGTAACAGGAGACAACCTATATTTAATACCAACAGCAGAGGTTCCTGGAACTAACATTTTTAGAGATGTGGTTTTAAATGAAGCTGAATTACCAGTAACCATTACAGGTTATACGCCTTGCTTTAGGAGAGAAGCTGGTAGTTATGGAGCCCATGTTAGAGGGTTAAATAGATTGCATCAATTTGATAAAGTAGAAATTATTCGTGTTGAACATCCATCAAAATCTTATGAAGCTCTAGACGGAATGGTGGCTCATGTTAAAACCATACTGCAAGAGTTAAAATTACCTTATAGAATTTTAAGATTATGTGGTGGCGATTTAGGATTTACATCTGCACTAACCTATGATTTTGAATTGTTTTCAACAGCTCAAGACAGATGGTTAGAAATTTCTTCAGTGTCTAATTTTGAAACCTTTCAGGCTAATCGCTTAAAGTTACGCTTTAAAAACAGCGATGGTAAGAACCAATTGGCGCATACCTTAAATGGTAGCTCTTTAGCGCTACCAAGAGTATTGGCAGGAATTTTAGAAAATTACCAGACTAAAGACGGTATTGTTATTCCAGAAGTATTACAGCCATATACAGGGTTTAAAATAATAGATTAATAAAACGAAGACTTATAAATGTAAAACCCTACAGAAATGTAGGGTTTTGTTATTTAATATCGATTAAGTGCAACTTATTTTTGTTTTTTAACGATTTTTCATCCGATTTTTTTGCAGTTCGTCATTTATTTTAGAAGTTAGTGTCACCAAATCTTTTTAACCTACTAACCATGAAAAATGTTAAGCGACTTGTCATTTTAATTGCACTGGTATTTTTTGCAGGAAAAGTTTTGTTTTCAGATTTTAAAATTGTTAAAACTGAAAATAATACTGCAATAGTTACTAATCAGTAGACACGCAAAATTCTTAGTCAAAATATTTAAAATAAAATTTCCTGAATCGTTATAATTCTATTGTATTTTAAAATGCGGTAGTTATTAATGAAACATTTAATTTTGGTTGGTTAAAGTGCCCGAAGTTTTTCGGGCATTTTTTATAATAATATTTGCAAATTCAACCTTGTACATTTGTTATATTTACAACATGAGAGCCTTTTTTAGTATATGCCTTTTCTTTTCTCTTAACCTATTTGCGCAAGATGCAAGTTTGGCAATGGACTACTTTAAGAAGGGCGATTATGAAAAAGCACTTCATGAGTACAAAAAGCTATATGCTAAAAACTCCACTAATATCACGTACATAAATCAAATAGTTGCTTCATATCAGCAATTAGAAAGGTACAATGAATCTCAGGAGTTTTTAGAAAAGTTAATTGCAAGAAAGCCATATCCTGCGTTTTTAGTTGAACTTGGTTATAACCATCAACTAAAAGGAAACTTAGAAAAAGCAAAAGCCAATTACAATGAAGCCTTAGGGTTTATTAATACTAGACCAAGTCATGTATATGCAGTGGCAAGAGGTTTTCAAGGTCATGCGCTTTTAGATGAAGCAATAACGGCTTATGAAACAGCTATGACTTTAAATCCAAGTTATAATTTTAGTATTCAATTGGCGCAGTTGTATGGAGAGCAAGGACATATTGAAAAAATGTTTAGCAGCTATCTGGATTTTACCTTATATAATCCACAAGCCTTACCAGATATAAAAAGACGAATAAACGAATTTTTAGGAGACTCTGGAGATCATGAAAACAATAGTCTTTTTAGAAAAATTCTATTAAAAAAGCTTCAACAAGAACCTAATTTATTATGGAATCAATTGTTAAGTTGGTTGTTTATTCAACAGAAAGATTTTAAAAAAGCATTTATTCAGGAAAAAGCCATATTCAATAGAAAACCAGAAAGTTTAGACCGAATAAAGGAGTTGGCGTTAATAGCGCTAGACGAAAAAAAGAACAATGTTTCTAAAGAGATATTTAATTATATAGTAACCACGGCTCAAGATATGGATACCAAACTTGATGCGCATTACTATTTAATTCAGATTGAAACTCAAGAAACTCCCAAAGAAGATTATAGTGTCATTAATGATAAATATTTAAGCTTATTTGAAACATATGGGAATGTAACCCAAACTCTAAATTTGCAGATTGCTTATGGACATTTTTTAGCATTCTACTTTGATAAAACAAAAGAGGCTACCAAGTTTTTACAAAAAACTTTAGAATTACCGCTGTCCAGAACGCAAAAAGCTCAGGTTAAATTAGAGCTTGGCGATATTTTAGTACTTCAAGAAAAGTTTAATCAAGCTTTAATTTATTACACACAAATTCAACGTAATTTAAAAAATAGTACCATTTCGCAGGAAGCACGCTTTAAAGTAGCAAAAGCCAGTTATTTTAAAGGCGATTTTAAATGGGCTGAATCTCAGCTTAAAATTTTAAAATCATCAACATCTCAACTAATAGCCAATGATGCTTTAGATCTTAAACTTCTTATTACTGATAATAAATATGAAGATTCCCTTCAAACGGCCTTGAAATTATATGCTAAAGCAGATTTATTAGTATTTCAAAATAAACAAGAAGAGGCTATAGGCCTGCTGAATGATATTTTAAGTAATCATAAAACCGAGCCTATAATTGCACAAACCTTATTTAAGCAAGGACAGTTATTTAAAGAAAAAGGTGAATACAACAAGGCTGTAGCCAATTTTGAACAACTAATAGAAAACTTTAGAGAAGGTATTTTGGTAGATGACGGTTATTTTCATTTAGCCGATATTTTTGAAAAGCACTTAAGCCAACCAGAAAAGGCAAAAGAACTATACGAGAAAATTATTTTTAATCATGCCGATAGTATTTATTTTGTTGAGGCTAGAAAGCGATATAGAGCATTACGTGGAGATGCTATAAACTAAGTTCCAAAATTCTAAAACAAATTCTAATTTGTAGTACTTTTGGGGTTTCAAATGTAACTTCAGGAATTTATAATTATGATAATATATAACGTAACAGCAAATATAGACGAGTCCATACATGAAGAATGGTTAATATGGATTAAAGAACACATACCTCAGGTTTTGGGTACAGGTAAATTTGATAAGGCTACCTTAACCAGAGTTTTGGTTGAAGAAGATATGGGCGGGGTTACGTATTCTATCCAATACAGGGCTTATTCTCGGGAAGCATTGGATGCCTATTACAGTGAGGATGCCGATAGGTTAAGGCAAGATGGACAAAAACGTTTTGCAGATAAAATGCTAGCTTTTAGAACTGAGTTAGAATTGATAGACGAGTATTTTGTAAATGTGAACCCTAATTAACAAATGATTTTTAGAAAGGCTAAAGCGTCAGATATTTACGCCATTGTGAAAATGCTTGTAGATGACGAATTGGGTAAACAAAGAGAAAATTTTCAAAACCCATTACCATCAGAATATATAAATGCCTTTAAAAAGATTGATGCAGATGAAAACCAAGAACTTATTGTTGTTGAAAATGAAGATGCTGAAATTATTGGAACTTTACAACTTACATTTATTCAGTATTTAAACCGCAAAGGCGCTCTTAGGGCTCAAGTAGAATCTGTAAGAGTTAGAAATGACCAAAGAGGCCTTGGTTTGGGGAAGAAGATGTTTGAATGGGCAATAGAAAGAGCAAAGGAAAAGCAAGTTAAAATATTACAGCTTACAAGTGATAAACAAAGACCAAGAGCAATTAAGTTTTACGAGGATTTAGGCTTTGTGGCCTCTCACGAAGGAATGAAAATGCATTTTTAATAACTAAAAGCCATTTAAGTGTCAGTAAAAGCAAAAAAACATTTAGGACAACATTTTTTAAAGGATGAGAATATTGCCAAAAAAATTGGTGATACACTTACGTTAAATGGCTATAAAAAAGTCTTGGAAATTGGTCCAGGAATGGGTGTGCTTACTAAATATCTCTTAGAAAAAGATGTTGAGACATATGTTATAGAAATAGATACAGAATCGGTTGAATATCTGCAAGCAAACTATTTAAATCTTGCTCCAAGAATTTTAGAAAAAGACTTTCTTAAATACGACTTAACCGAAGTGTTTAATGATGAACCTTATGCTATTACGGGAAACTTTCCGTATAATATTTCATCTCAAATCGTGTTTAAAACCTTAGAAATGAGAGCGCAAATTCCTGAGTTTACTGGAATGTTTCAAAAAGAAGTTGCGCAACGTATCTGTTCAAAAGAAGGCAATAAAGTTTATGGTATACTTTCAGTATTAACTCAGGCTTTTTATGATGCGGAGTATTTATTTACGGTGCCGCCTTCGGTGTTTAATCCACCACCAAAAGTAGATTCGGGAGTACTAAGACTAATAAGAAAAGAAGACTATACATTGCCCTGCGATGAAAAACTATTTTTTAAAGTGGTAAAGCAAGGGTTTCAACAACGCAGAAAAACACTTCGTAACAGTTTAAAAACATTCAACCTATCAGATAATTTAAAAGCAAATAGTATCTTTGGCCAGCGGCCAGAACAATTATCTGTACAAGAGTTTATAGAACTCACACAACTTATTGAAAACGACGAATAAAATGTGTTTTGTCATTTCGACAGAGCGTAGCGACGAGAAATCTAATGTCTGAAGAAACTGAAAACATACAATTTGAGCTAACAGATGAACTTTTAGGGCAGGTTAAGTTGCTTGTTGAGGGACAAAAAAACAAGGACTTAAAAGAGCTTCTAGATGAATTTCATTATGCTGATATTGCCGAGATTCTAGACGAATTAAATCTAGAACAGGCTATCTATGTTATTAAGTTATTAGATTCTGAAACAACTTCAGATATTCTAACTGAGTTAGATGAAGATATTCGGGAAAAGGTTTTAAAAAATCTCTCAGATAAGGAAATTGCCGAGGAGGTAGAGGAGTTAGACACCGATGATGCAGTAGATATTATTCAGGAATTACCCGAAGAGCGTCAGCAGGAAGTTATTGAGCAAATTGAAGATGAGGAGCATAAAGAAGAAATTAAAGAACTTCTTACTTATGAAGATGGAACTGCAGGTGCGCTTATGGCAAAAGAGTTGGTTAAAGTTTATGAAACATGGACTGTTGCTGGGTGCCTTCGAAAAATTAGAGCGCAAGCCGAAGAAGTAACAAGAGTGCACTCTATTTATGTAGTTACTAAAGAAGAAAAACTGATTGGTAGATTATCTCTTAAGAATCTTATTACCGCAAAAAACGAACAGAAAATAGCAGACATCTATATCTCAAATGTGGATTATGTAACTGTAGATGAAGAGGATGAAGAGGTTGCCAAGGTTATGGCTAAATATGATTTGGAAGCTATTCCCGTGGTAGATGAAAACAAGAAATTGCTTGGAAGAATAACCATTGACGATATTGTAGATTTACTTAAAGAAGAAGCTGAAAAAGATTATCAATTAGCGGCTGGTATTACACAAGATGTAGATTCCGATGATAGTATTCTAGAACTTACCAGAGCACGTTTACCTTGGTTGTTTTTGGGATTAATTGGTGGTATTGGGGCTTTTATTATTATGGAAGGCTTTCAAGAATCTTTTAATCACTATAAAGTATTATTTTTCTTTACTCCTTTAATTGCGGCTATGGCGGGTAATGTGGGAGTACAATCCAGTGCCATAATAGTCCAAGGTTTAGCTAATGATGATGTAAAAGGAAGTATTAATAGTAGATTGTTTAAAGAAATGCTTTTAGCAGCCTTAAACGGACTAATACTGGCCTTCTTTTTGTTCCTTTTTGTTTGGGTAACTAAAGGGGAGGTAAATACGGCTTTTGCTATATCTGTATCTCTTGTTGCCGTTATTATTGTAGCAGGTTTAATTGGTACTTTTGTGCCTTTATTTTTAGATAAAAGAGGAATTGATCCTGCTATTGCTACAGGACCTTTCATTACTACAAGTAATGACATTTTGGGAATTCTACTTTATTTCTGGATAGCTAAACTTATTCTTGGCATTTAACATTGTCCTGCTGAACTTGTTTCAGCATCTCATTATATCTATTTTTGAACAGTCAAAAACCGGATGCTCTTTCCACTAAAAAGATTTATTTTAAACCTATGAAAGTTCTTCATTTAGATACCAATCACGAGTTACTTATTAATCAGTTAAAAGACTTAGGTTTCGATAACCATGAAGATTATTCATCTTCCAAGGAAGCTATTGAAGCTAAAATCTCAGAATATGATGGCATTGTTATTCGAAGTAGATTTAGCATAGATAAACAGTTTTTGGATGCAGCCACTAGTTTAAAGTTCATTGGTAGAGTTGGGGCAGGACTAGAAAATATAGATTGTGATTATGCCGAATCTAAAGGTATTTATCTAATATCGGCTCCAGAAGGCAATAGAAATGCTGTGGGAGAACATGCTTTGGGTATGCTTCTTTCTCTATTCAATAAGTTGAATAAGGCTGATTTAGAAGTGCGTTCTGGTAAGTGGTTACGAGAGGAAAATAGGGGTGTAGAACTAGATGGGAAAACAGTAGGATTAATTGGTTACGGTAACATGGGGAAAGCCTTTGCTAAAAAACTAAGAGGATTTGATGTTGAGGTTTTGTGCTATGATATTAAAGATGGGGTTGGCAATGCAAATGCTAAACAAGTAACTTTAGAAGAACTTCAAGAAAGGGTAGATGTGTTGAGTCTACACACACCACAAACACCATTAACGCTTAATATGATTAATAAGGATTTTATAAGCGGTTTCAGAAAATCATTTTGGTTGATTAATACCGCAAGAGGGAAGAGTGTAGTTACTCAAGATTTAGTTTCCGCGTTAAAATCTGGTAAAATTTTAGGAGCGGGATTAGATGTTTTGGAATATGAAAAAGCTTCTTTTGAAAGTTTATTTTCTTCAGAGATGCCAGAAGCGTTTACCTATTTAATTAAAGCAGAAAATGTCATTTTATCTCCACATGTAGCAGGTTGGACTGTTGAAAGTAAAGAAAAGCTAGCCCAAACTATTGTAGATAAAATACGAGATAAGTTTGGCTCATAGGTTGATTTTAGTTTATAATTAGAATAGTACTTAGATTACTCCCTATCGTAAATATCGAAAAGTTTGTTAACTTTAACATCGACCCGATATCTACTTTATTCTCTACTTCTATAAACTTTAAATTATGACATTAGGCGCGTTTTCTATTAGTTTAAGTGTAAAAGACATTCATAAATCAAAAGAATTTTATGAACATTTAGGTTTTACTGTTTTTGCAGGAGATATTGAAAAAAGATATCTCATTATGAAAAACGGGAATGCTCTAGTTGGGCTTTTTCAAGGAATGTTTGAAAATAACATTATGACTTTTAATCCTGGATGGGACGAAAATGCAAATAAAGTTGAAGGTTTTACAGATGTAAGGGACATCCAGAAACATTTGAAAAGTAAAGGGGTGCAATTGCAAAATGAAGCCGATGAAGGAACTTCAGGTCCTGCCAGTGCGGTACTTTTAGACCCAGATGGGAATGCCATTTTACTAGATCAGCATGTTTAAAATTAAGTTATGCAGTACGAAGCTAATTCTCCAGAAGATTACATAAGTCAGGTGCCCCAAGATCGTCAGGACACCTTAAAAAAGTTAAGACAAGTTATAAATGATAATTTGCCAAAAGGCTTTAAAGAGGGAATGCAATATAAAATGATAGGCTATTTTGTGCCACATTCGGTATACCCAGATGGCTATCATTGTAATCCAAAAGAACCATTACCTTTTATGAGTTTTGCTTCGCAGAAAAATTCTGTAAACTTATACCATAGCGGCATTTATGCTAAAAAGGAATTGTATGATTGGTTTGTTGCTGAGTATCCTAAGCACAGTAAGCGGAAATTAGATATGGGTAAAAGTTGTATCCGTTTTAAAAATATGGATGATATTCCATTTGATTTAATTACCGAATTAGTTAAAAAAATGACTTGTGAAGAGTGGATTGATATTTATGAATCTGCCGTTAAAAAGAAAAAATAAGAAAAAAGACCCTTTCCTTTAGAGAGGGCAAGGCAGAGGAATGAAAAATAGAGTTACAGGAATAGGAGGTTTGTTTTTTAAAACAAAAGACCCACAAGCTACTAAAGACTGGTATAAAAAACACCTTGGTTTTAATACAGATGACTATGGTTGTACCTTCTGGTGGAAAGATAGTGAAGGTAAGGAATGTTCTACGCAGTGGAGTCCTTTTAAAGAGGATACGAAATATTATGAGCCTTCAAAAAAAGACTTTATGTTTAATTACAGGGTAGAGAATTTACAAGAATTAATTGCCACCTTAAAAGAAGAAGGCGTTACTGTTGTAGGAGATATTGAATCATATGAATATGGAAAATTTGGATGGATTCTTGATAACGATGGTAACAAAATTGAACTTTGGGAACCTATTGATGCAGCGTTTAAATAATCTACTGTGGGCATAATAGATACACTTCAGTCCTTTAATTTATCGGGTTTTAAATGGGTAGCTATTGGTTTAGCGGCTTTTGTACTGGGCCTATCTAAATCGGGCATAAAAGGTATTGGTATAATTATAATACTAATCCTAGCATTTGTTTTTGGCGAAAAAGCCTCAACAGGAGTTCTTTTGCCAATGTTAATTAGCGCCGATATGTTAGCGGTTAGTTATTATAATAGACATACGCAATGGAAGTTTATAAAGATGCTATTGCCATCAATGGTATTAGGTGTTTTAGTCGGCGTTTGGGTAGGTGATGCTATTTCAGAGGTGGTTTTTAAACGTGTTATGGCACTTATTATAATTGGCTCAATTTTGATAATGTTGTTTTTAGAACGTAGAAAATCTAAATCTATTCCTCAAAACAAAGCCTTCTCTTATTCTATGGGGTTTTCTGCTGGTTTTACAACAATGATAGGTAATTTAGCAGGCCCTATAGCTAATATTTATTTTTTGGCAATGCGCTTACCAAAAAATGAATTTATTGGTACTGCGGCTTGGTTGTTTTTTATAATTAATGTGTTTAAGTTGCCTTTTCATTTTTTTGTTTGGAAAACAGTTTCTAAAGAAACACTGGTACTAAATTTGGTCTTATTTCCTGCCGTAGCTATCGGTTTTTTTGTTGGAGCCAAACTTGTTAAGTTAATTTCGAATTCTAATTACAGACGCTTTATTATTATAGTAACTGCTATTGGTGGGCTCATTATGCTTTTTCGCTAATGGTATGTTATTAAATTGTAACGTTATCTAATTTTTTGATACTCATAGGATAAAGTCAATTTTAATTTATAAATTTAATGTCTAACCATAATTTAATTTTTATAAAATGTCAGACGAAAAAAATTTAAGCGATGATCTTAATGAAATGTTAGGAGACGCTAAAGAGGGGGCAAAAAAAGCGGCAGACAAAGTAAGTGAAAAGGCAAGTGAGTTAGCAGATGATGCCAAAGAAATAGCTGGAGAGGCTAAAGAAAAAGCAAAAGAATTTGCGGAAGAAGCTAAGGAAGCAGCAAGTGAATTTGCAGAAGATGCAAAAGAAGCTTTTGGTGGAGATAACAAAAAGGTACTAGCAGGAGTCCTAGGGATAGTTTTTAATGGTCTGGGGATTCATAAGTTTATTCTTGGCTATAATAAGGAAGGAGGAATTTTATTGGGAGCAACTTTATTGGGTATGGTATTGTCTTGCGTTGGAATAGGTTTATTGTTTGTATGGATACCTTGTGTAATAGGGTTCGTAGAAGGAATTATTTACCTTACCAAATCTGATGAAGAATTTTATAATACGTACCAAGCAGGAAAGAAATCTTGGTTTTAAACATATAAAAAAGCCAAAAAAGAGACTTTTGGCTTTTTTATGTTTTTATTTAATCGTAATATTGCAATAAACAAATAAATATTATGAAAACACAAGATTTATTTAAAGTATTGGAGCAGTATACCGATAAATCATTGCTTTTTGAGTATGCCACAAACTTGTTGGTTGGAGCTAATTATCATATTACAGAGGTAAAACATATGGCAATAGATTCGGTAGATTGCGGATCAAACAAAGAGAGTTGGAATGAAACCATTATTCAGTTATGGGAAAGCCCAAAGGAGTTAGGTAAGACTGAATTTATGTCTGTTGAAAAAGCTTTAAGTATCCTTAAGAAAGTAGGATCAATGAAACCTTACGACTTTGAATCTGAAGTTAAATTTGAATATAGTAATGCTACCTTTCATACCGCTCAATTATTTGTTAACGATTTTGAAATACAGAATAACAACTTAATTTTTAAGTTAGCAGTTCAAAAAACAGATTGTAAAGCAAAAGAAACCTGCGGAGTCCCAGTTAAAAATGAACGCGTTTTAACAAGTGATGAACCTTGTTGTTCACCAGATGGAAATTGTTGCTAAATACTATAAATTTGTCATTCCTGAGAAGGCAGAAATTGGCATAAAAGATTGATTAATAACTAAAAAAAGATTCCTTTGAAAGCGGGAATAAAGAAAAATGAACAACACCTTATTAGAAAACATTTCTAAAACCATCGCGTCTTTAGATGTAAACACTGTTAGTGAAGAAAGAAAAGCAATACTGAATCCGTTAGTAGCTTATTTAAAAGAAAAACTAACAGAAAATGCACCAATTAGATTAAATTTTATTTGTACCCATAATTCCAGAAGAAGCCATCTATCTCAAATATGGGCACAAACTATGGCGGCGCATTTCAATGTGAAAAATGTGTCTTGTTATTCTGGAGGCACAGAAGCAACTGCAATGTTTCCTAAAGTTGGTGAAACCTTAACGAATCAAGGGTTTAAAATTGCTCAACTTTCTGAAGGTTCCAATCCAGTTTATAGCGTAAAATTTTCAGAAAATGAACCTTCTGTTATTGCATTTTCTAAAACGTATGAAGATGCGTTTAATCCATCATCTGAATTCGCAGCTATAATGACCTGTTCATCGGCGGACCAAGGTTGTCCTATGGTTTTAGGTTGTGATAAACGTGTAGCGGTTACGTATGAAGACCCAAAGAAATCTGATGGCACACCACAACAAACCGAAACTTACTTTAATAGAAGTTTAGAGATTGCTACAGAAATGAAGTTTGTGTTTGGGAGTTTAGTTAGTTAAATCTAAAGTTTATAAGCAATTTTAAACATTATTATTCTTGGTAAAATAAATGTTTTACTATCTGAAATAATGAAGTTGTTGAAAGTGTTTTGTTGTTTAAACTTTATGTCGAAAATATTGGTAGCATTTACTTCAAATCCCCAGGGACTATCCTCTTTTTGATAAAATAACGAAACATTGGCAATATCAAAAACACTTTTAGTTTGGGCGGATTTATTTTTATAAGTGTCAAATCTATAATCTGCTTTTAAATTAAAATCGTTTAAAAAGCTATATTCTAAAAATGTGAAAAAACTATCGTTTTCAAATTTTGAGATCCTACTTTGAGAGCGATAGTCGCTAAAATCTTTGGTATATCCAATTTCTATATTAGGGAATTTTTTAAAAAAAGTCTCTGCACTTAACGTATTCGAAATGTTTTTCGCAATGTTTAAAGTTCTATTGTTATTAACTATTTGGTAAAAGTCATTGTAATTAAAACTACTTTTAAAACTGTATTTAATACGTTTAATTTTTTTTGAAAAATGTCCAGTTAATGCCCAATTTTCTTCGGGTCTATTAAAAAGAATGTTGGTTGTATATTGATTAATACCATCTAGTTCTGTTACAGGTTTTAAATGCTCTATTTTCTTGTTATACCTCATCGAAGCATTTATATTAATATTTTTAAATAAACTGAACTTATAATAGCTTAAAGATACAGTATGGTAACGCTGGTTTTCTAAAGTGTTATCACCTCTAAAGACGGTATTAAAACTGTTTAAAACGTAGTTAGATGCTAATTGGTTTATATAAGGAAATCGCGTATTTAGTGCATACCTAAAATTAATTTTTCCGCTATTACTAAACTCTATTTTAGTGGTGAATTGCGGTAACAAAAGCGCTTTGTTGTTATTTGTTTTATCTTCAAAATTTTTAGTGGTCCAGTTATAAAAATGGTAATACAGCATTGGTTTAAACGTGGTAATACCTATTTGAAACTTATATTCTAATCCAATAAATGTATTTACTAGGTTATAGTTAAAATCATTGCCAAATCCGTTGGTGTTAAAGTTATTTACATTACCATTACTTAGTAACTGTGCATCTTTACTGTAAAAATTACTAAAAGCTGTATTTAGACCAATACTGGTATAAATATGGTTAAAGTTGCTTAGCACCCAATAGTCTTTTGCAATAGCACTAAAATTATGGGCTTTAGAGGTCTTGTTTTGGGTAATGGCGTAAATGGTGTCATCTTCTAATGGAATTAAACCCTGCAAAATTTGTTGGTTAGTTATCCATTCTGTTAGAGGTTTGTCGTTATAAAAGTTATACGTAGCTTCTAAGGTTGCCGTATGCTTTTTTGATAATTTTCTGCTATAGCTAATATTTTGTTTAATATTTAAGGAAGTGGCGTCTGTAACTATGTTAATTCGGTTGGTCTGGCTTGGATTTATAGTATGTATAATACCATCATTACTATTAGTTGTTGCTTTTACAAATACGTTATAGGCAAAATCTTCCTTGTAACTAGGATTGTAATCTAAAGTTATTTTACCAATGGTAAAGTTGTTGTTTAGGTTATTAGTAACTGTGCGGTCTTCTGTAAATGGTGTTATTGTAGTTTGGTAGGTATTAAGGGTATTCTCTCTAGTTTCTGTTTTAGCATAAGAACTTATTATATAACCATTAATATCTGTAGAAGTGTTTAAAGATTGCCTAATACTTAAAGCACCAAATTTATTGGTATTCCTAACAAAATCTTGATTATTTAAATACTGGGCAAAATCGCTCTTAAATAGACCAAAATAGCTTTTAGTATTATTTATGAGTTTGCCAAATCCGCCTTCAAACTCTAAATAGTCTCTAAGGGTGAAACTTTTTATACCTTGGTTATTAAAGTCTCCAATAAGGTTTACATTAGTTTTAGGGCTATAATAAAACAAATTAGGGTGTATGAGGTAACGTTTTTTATAACCAGAACCAACTTCTAAATCTCCAAAGATAAATTTCTTTTTGTCTTCTTTAAGTTTAATGTTCATTGCCATGTCTTCACTATCCTGAAGACCTTTTAACATGGCTACCTCATTGTAATTATCTAAAATCTCTACTTTATCTACGGCATCTGCTGGAATATTATTTACAGCCAATTTACTGTTGCCAGTAAAAAAGCTTTTGTTTTCTACTAATACTTTGGTCACCTTTTTGCCTTGTACTCTTACATTACCTTCTCTATCTACTTCAAGCCCAGGTAGTTTTTTTAAAACCTCTCTTAGTTTACGTTCTTTACCCGTTGCAAAAGCATCTACTTTATAAATAATAGTATCTTTTTTAACGGAAACTGGGGGTGTGTAGTTAAGAGTTATCTCTTGTAGTTGGTTAGGATTTTCTAAAAGTATAAAGTTCTTAATAATATTAGAACTGTCAGTTGTTAGGGTTAATGTTTGCGACTTGTAGCCTAAGTAACTTACTGTAATTCTATAAGTATAGTTTTTCAGCAATTGTAATTTGTATTCTCCCTCATTATTAGTTATTGCAAATTTTATATCTTGATTATCAATTTCAGGTATAGCTAAAATGTTGGCAAACTCTAGAGGAGATTTTAAGGAATCCGTAATCTTACCTTTTATTAATTGAGAATTTTGACAATAAAAAAAATGGGGAAGGAGAAGAAATATAATTAAATTGTATTTCTTGCTTTCAGGTGTTATTAAAAAATTTAGAAATTTAATTGTTACTATTGTTTTAAATTTTTATAACTGTTTTTTAAGTCTTCTTGATGTTGAATTTTTGTTATTATATTTTTAGAGATTAGAGGTTCAATTTTACAAGAATTGTTTGTAGACAATGATATGTTTTTAGCATATAATGTATAATGTGTGTCTTTTAATTCTAAAATCAATCCAGGTAAATGGTTAAACTCTTTTGGTCCAAATTTAACGGGAATCTGAGGTGTATACCAGGCTTCAATTAAAAATTCATAGATTCCACTGTCATTCACATTAATTTTTTTTGTTATGGCCTTATAACATGTATAATTGCCAATTTTTTTTGATTCGTTCGTTAATGTCCAGTCTACATTTGAGGAAGTTGATTTTACCAAAGTATATTTTTCGTATCTAGAAGCTTCCCTAAGCAGCTCGTTATTTCCTAAATTATAATAGTATCTTCCTTTACTAACTATATTTTTGACGAATGAGGTTGCCATTGGGTTTAAGTCAGAATTCATTTGTTCATCAAAATAGAATAAAGATTCGTTAGAATTAAAGTCCAATATAAATTCTAAATCGGAAGACATTTCATTCATCTTTTCAATTAACATATAAAGTTCTTTTTTGTTTTGTTTTTCCTCAATATTAACGTCATTTGGTATGAAACCATACCGAATTCGCCCACAAACTAAAGTTTGTTTGGGATGACTAGTTAAAATAACAACAACGAGTAAAAAAAGATATTTCATAATTAAATAAATTAACCCGTCAATAAAGACGGGTATTAATAAATTCGTCTTATCAACGAAGATCACTCAAACTGTATCCATAACAAAGAGCAAGAGAAGCTTGGGAATACCATTCTACTTCTTCTCGAGAATATCCAGCATTATCCGCCATTACAGCAGTCATATAGGCTCTTTCAAGACAGTCTACTGTAGTAGTTGATTCAATTATGGAATAAGTGTCTTCTTGGTTCTGATTGGCATTTATATTGCCTGAAATTAAAAAGAATGCAATAAATGCACTAAGTAAAGTTTTCATTAATTTTAATTTGTGCCAGTATTTAGAACTAGCCAGGTTAAACAAAATATTAACCAGTCTAAAATTCAGTCTATAAAAAAACTTAGGCAGTCTAACACCTTAAAAATAAATCTGCGCAGATTTTGTTGCAACGGTTGTTTACAAACCTATTTTGTTTAGACTGAAACCAAAATTGGGTTTGTAACGTTTCAAATTTAATTAAAAATATAATACAAAGACTACAATAAAAGTAAAAAAAACCTACTTATGTTAATTTTGTGGTTTTTCCACATTTTTATAGTAGAACAGTTAAGCTTTATTTTTCTAAAGCCCTCTTATTATCATTTATTTTACTAACCATAACAGTACAAAGAATAATGAGCATAAGTATTGAGATTATGAAATCGGCTGGCCCGTCGGACTCAATACCATTTAGTAGAAAGTAGGAAACGCATACAATAAGCACAATGAAGTAGAAGATAATTTCTGCGTTATAAATTTTAAATAGTTTCATAGTTTTGGGAGTTAAATATTTTCTTATCAGAAAAGCCAGTTTTTAAACAAAAAACGCGCTTATCTTGTAATTATTTTAGAGAAATAATAGCTGCAATTTTCGTACCAATTTTTGATGAAAATTACCATAAATTGTATTTTAACACTTTTACTACAACTTTTATTTTTTAAAGTCTAAATTTTTGAATTTTCTTAATTTTTTGGTTTACAGAAATAGGGAATATGTAAAACCTTTTCTGGTTGTTTGCTATTAAATAATTCAACACAGGCACAAAAAAAATTGCACCTGTGTTATAGACTAATTCAAAATAAATTATACGGATGTAAAATTTATGACGGGACAAAGATTAAAAGAAGCGCTTATATGAATGTAGGTTTTTACATTATATTTTTAACGTATTATCCTTCAATTTTATTTAGCTAACCCAGAAACAGATTAACATTAATTAGCGGGAGTTCAACATAAAACCTGTGTTGTTAGAAATATAAATGTTGGTAAATCTAATTTCAGGTTCTTAATATAATTTCTACATGTTTGGTAAACCATAAAAACCTGACGCTAAATTAAGCTGGTTAGCTTTTAGAAGAGTATTTACTTTCCAATTCCGCTTGGAATTCCTCCATTACAGGACGAACGGTGCTTTCTGGTAAATCGGCAATTTTAATGTACATTAAGCCATCAACAGCGTTATTAAATAATGGATCCACATTAAAGGCAACTAAACGGGCATTCTGTTTAATGTATTTTTTTAGCAAAACAGGAAGTCTTAGTGCTCCTGGTTCTATCTCATCAATAATTTTATCGAACTTATTAAGGTCGGCTTCGGTTTCGTCAAAAACAAAATCCTTATCAGCGTCCTTTAGTTTTACCTTAAACTCTTTTTTAGGGCGAACATATTGAGCAATATAAGGGTCATAGTAATGCGATTTCATAAACTCAATCATTAGAGATTTAGAGAACTTAGAAAACTGGTTACTAATACTTACACCACCAATTAAATAATTATGCTCCGGATATCTTAATGTGGTATGCACAATACCTTTCCAGAGTAAAAATAAAGGCATTGGTTTTTGCTGATAGGCTTTTATAATAAATGCGCGTCCCATTTCTATAGATTCGCTCATCATTTTATATAACTCTGGCTCAAATCTAAATAAATCTTGAAGATAAAAACCATCTATACCATATCGGGCAAATATTTGAGACCCTAATCCCATTCGGTAAGCACCGGCTATAAGCTTCTTATCATTGTCCCATAAAAACATATGATGGTAATACGTATCAAACGTATCTAAATCAATAGCCTCGTTTGTGCCTTCGCCCACTTCCCTAAACGTAATTTCTCTTAACCTACCAATTTCTCTAAGTATATTGGGGATTTTATCAGCGGGAGCTAAGTAAACTTCGTAATTTTTACTTTCAAGTAATCGGCATTTGTCTGACTTTAGTGTTTTAATTTCTGCTTCCATAACGCTAGTTTCAATAGGAGTAACAATGCGTTTTGGTGGTTTTGCAGTTTTTAAAGTAGTTGGAATTTTATCTAATATTTTAGATTTATCTTCAAAAGAGTTAGAAAGCATGTAGGTTTTCTTTCTAATAAATTCCGAAAACTCCGTGAGCGATTTATGTTCTTTTTGATCTTTTACAGATATTGGCTTTCCTATTCTAACCTTTATAGTTCGTCTTTTTTGGGTTAGCAATTCTGAAGGTAATTTAGCCGTTCTAAACGTATCACTTATTTTAGATAATTTATAAAACAGCTTACTGTTTTTAGCATGGAAATAAATAGGTACAACCGGCACTTCGGCCTTTTTTACCAACTTCATTGCGGCTTCTTCCCAAGGTTTATCAACTACTAATTTACCATCTCTATATGTAGATACTTCACCAGCCGGAAAAATACCTAGCGGATGTCCTTCACGAATATGCAGAATAGCGTTTTTAAAGCCAGCAATACTCGATGCCACATCCTTTCTATCTTCAAAAGGATTTACAGGCATTATATATGGCTTTAGTGGTAGAATGCGATGCAACAGAAAATTTGCAATAATCTTAAAATCTTTGCGCTGTTCTAACATCAATTTCAATAATAAAATACCATCAATTCCGCCTAACGGATGATTTGAAATAGTAATATAAGCACCATCTTTTGGTAAGCGACTTAAATCGGCTTCTGGAATTTCAAATTTAATTTGAAAATCATCTAAAATACCATTTAAAAAATCTAGTTCACTTAAATGTTTATTGCGTTTGTATATTCTATTGAGCGTAGAAATTTTTAAAACCTTCATTAAAAGCCACCCTATAAAGGTTCCTAAAAACCCATATTTGTCTAATTGAATGGCTTTTGCAACTTCCTTTGCAGATACTAATCCTTGATCTTGAGGTTTGGTCATAAATGTAAATGTACAAATTTGTTTTATTTGGTTACAATCTGAACGGTTTCTTGTGTTAATTGTTTTAATAAAACGGTTTTGTCTTGCTCTAATTCTTTAATTGATGATTGGTTGTAGTGTCTAATAGTATATAACGATACATTGTTATGACAAGTTACACTAAATTTAGCTTTTAACTGCTGTAAAAGCTTTTCTAAATTGTTATAAATATTATCAACACAAACCGAAAAACTAATCGCTGAATTCTGAATAACATCAACCTTCATTTTGTGTTGATGCAGTAGACTAAAAATTTCACTAATGTTTTCTTCAACTATATACGAAAAGTCTAAAGATGATAAAGAAATTAAAACTTGCTCTTTTTTTACAATAAAGCAAGGGATTTTAGGGTTTAAGGTAACACCTTTGCCAACTGTGGTTCCAGAGTTTTCTGGATTTAAGAATGATTTTACAAGCAAAGGAATTTCCTTTTGCTGTAAAGGTTGTAATGTTTTAGGGTGAATTACAGAAGCACCGTAAAAAGCCAATTCTATTGCTTCTCTATAAGAAATATTATGAAGTAATTGGGCATTTTCAAAATGACGAGGATCAGCATTTAAAACCCCTGGAACATCCTTCCAAATAGTTACACTTTGAGCATTTAGACAATAGGCAAAAATAGCTGCGGTGTAATCACTCCCCTCTCTACCTAACGTAGTTGAAAAATTATTAGCATCACTACCTAAGAAACCTTGAGTAATATTTAGAACCGAAGTATCGACCTTTTTAGAAATGGCATTTTGAGTGATTTCCCAATTAACATTGGCCCTCCTGTAATAGTCATCCGTTTTAATGACATCTCTAGCATCTAACCAGTTATTTTTAATTCCAATTGTGTTTAAATAATCACTGATAATCGTTGTTGATACTAATTCTCCATAACCAACAACTTGATCATATACGAAGCTATAATTGGGTGACTTACTACTCTTTAAAAAGCTGTTTAACTCATCAAAAAGCAGTTTTACTTTTTTAAATATAGGGTGACTTTCATTTTCAAATAAATCGAATAAAATATCATTATGGAATTTTATAACATCTTGAATTGAGCTTTGTAATTCACCTTTTTTTTCAAAGTAGTTAGAAACAACAACCTCTAAAGCATTGGTAACTTTGCCCATAGCGGAAACAACAACCAAAGTGTTTTTAAAACCGACTGTTTTTAAAACTGTTGCTAAATTTTTTACACCTTTAGCATCTTTAACAGAAGCGCCACCAAACTTAAATATTTGCATTTTAAAGTTTTGCTACGTAGTTTTTAATACTCTCTTCGTTCATTTGAACCACATCCCAATCTCTCATAACATTGGCGCCCTTACTTTCATAAAATTTAATTGCGGGTTCATTCCAATCTAAGACTTCCCAATTAATGCGTTTTACTCCCATTTCATATCCGTGCTTTACAATGGCATCTAAAAGGGCAGAACCAATGCCAGACCCTCTTAATTCAGTATTAACAATTAAATCTTCTAAATGGATAATTTTTCCTTTCCAAGTGGAATATCGATTGTAGCCTAGGGCAATACCTTCAACCTTATTGGCAACTTCTGCCACATAGCAAAAAAAGGCAGGTTGCTCTCCAAATCCGTCGCTTACAAGATCTTCAACAGTAACTAAAACTGCATCTGGTTCTTTTTCAAACTCTGCCAATTGCTTTATTAAAGCTAATACAGCCGGCATATCTTCTTTTGTTGCTTTTCTTATTGTAAAATCCATGGTATTTTTTGTAAAATCAAATATAAGGTAAAGAAAAATAAACATTTCATTATTCTAGAACGAAAACGTTGTAGTTAATTAAAATTTAATTGATATTTGTAGTGAATTAAACACCAATTATTTATGTCCCACCAAAAACAAACCTTAGGTGAGTTTATTATCCAAAATCAAGCTTCATTTAAGTATTCTTCGGGTGAATTATCAAGTCTTCTTAATTCTATTAGATTAGCTGCCAAAGTTGTTAACCATGAGGTAAACAAAGCTGGTTTGGTTGATATTATTGGAGCCGCAGGAGATACCAATGTTCAAGGCGAAGATCAGCAAAAGCTAGATGTGTATGCTAATGAAAAGTTTATTCAAACCCTAACCAAAAGAAACATAGTCTGCGGTATTGCAAGTGAGGAAGAAGATAGCTTCATAACAATTAACAGTCAAGATGAAAACCACAGAAATAAATATGTGGTTTTAATAGATCCTTTAGATGGCTCATCAAATATTGATGTTAATGTTTCAGTGGGTACAATTTTTTCAATTTACAGAAGAATAACTCCTGTTGGAACCCCTGTTCAATTAGAAGATTTTCTTCAAAAAGGAAGTGAACAGGTTGCAGCCGGTTATGTGGTTTACGGAACCTCTACTATGTTGGTTTATACCACTGGAGATGGCGTAAACGGCTTTACTTTAAATCCGGCAATTGGGTCTTTCTATTTATCTCATCCAAAAATGGAATTTCCTGAAGACGGAAATATTTACTCGGTGAATGAGGGGAATTATGTGCATTTCCCTCAGGGAATTAAAAACTATATAAAATACTGTCAAGAGGAAGTAGATGACAGGCCGTACACCTCAAGATATATTGGATCATTGGTGTCCGATTTTCATAGAAATATGATAAAGGGAGGGATATATTTGTATCCACAAAGTTCTAAAAATCCTAACGGTAAATTACGTTTGCTTTATGAATGTAATCCAATGGCATTTTTAGCTGAACAAGCCAATGGTAAGGCTAGCGATGGGTATACAAGAATAATGGATGTTGTGCCAACAGAATTACACCAACGTGTGCCTTTTATTTGTGGAAGCAAAAATATGGTGGATAAAGCCGAGGAGTTTATGACAAACTCTAAGGATTAAATAGTTTACTCAATTTGCATTAAGTAGACTTTAGATAATTTGGAAGCTCTTGTTTTTGGATTCAAAAATGAGAGCTTCAATCTTGTAATACGGTAGCTATCCAATTCGTATGTTTTGCCCCAATTTATATTGTCCTTTTTCAAAGTTTCCATTTGCTTTTCATGTACCAATACCCACTGCCCTTTTTTAAGGGTTTTTACTTCTGAAGGATCTAATGAAGGTGTTAAGCGTTTGGTATAAAAATCTAGAGACCAGCTGTATTTGCCATCAATTTTATAAATGTCATTAGGGTTTATACCTTCCTCTAAAACAACCTTAGCTGCATTACTTCCACCTTGAAACTCTAAGAGGTTGGGGTAAAATTGAAGGTTTAAACAATAGTTAATTACAATCATGAAGAATACTGAAACAACTATCAGCTTTTTAGAGATTTCCATCTTTTTCTTAAGTAATAAAACTAAGCCGACGAGAAGTATTATAAGCCCAAAAACTAGTATGTAGTTTATTGAAGGAAAAGCCCAAAAACTCAGGAAAATTACCAATACAGATCCTAAACCCAATACAGCATACTGTATTTTAAGTAATATTGAAAGTTCTTTATGCTTGTTGTTCTCAATAAGATATGCAATGTAACCCGCAACCAAAACAGAAGCCACAGGTAATAGACCGTTAAGGTAATGAGGTAATTTAGATTTTGAAAAGCTCATAATAATAAGAGCAAGTAACAAACCAATTGAAGTTAAGGTTTCTCTATTTTTATTAAACGAAAATTTAGTTTTAAAGAACTCAAAAACTCTGCTAAAAAGTGCTCTGTAAAAAATAACACTCCAAGGAATGAAAGCCCATAAAAGGGTGTGGAAAAAGAAAAAATGATCTTGATTTTTTGATTTAAATCCTTGTGAGGTTAGTCTATTAAAACTTTGATCCCACAGAATAAATCTAACACCAGAAATGTTTGTATGTCCTTCAATAACCTTTTCCGGATGTAAATCAAATTGGTTATAGTAGGCATATAAAACGGGGGTTATACTTGCAGCAAAGGCTAATAGACCAATTAGAGATTTGAGGCGAAATACGAGCATTAACTTTCTTTCGTACAAAAGATAACTGAGCAGACAAATGCCAATTATAAAAACACCAAGCATCCCTTTTGAGGAAAAAGCTAAACCAGCAAATAAAGCACCTATGACTAAATGTTTAAGTTTTAGGTTTTTGGAATAGCTAACCAACTGCCATAAACTACAGATTACCGATCCAGTAAGAACGGCATCTGTCCTCACATCATGATTTGCTAAAAAAATAGCTTGCGTAGATAGAAATGCTAATGATGCTATATGAGCTGCTTTTTCGTTGTATAATGTCTTAGCCAATTTAAATGCTGAAAAAGCGCCTAAAAACGTAAACATAAGTGCTGGTATCCTATAGGCCCAATGTGATATTCCGAAAAGTTTAAAAGAGAGGGCTGCTAACCAAAAGTGTAAATGAGGTTTATCTAGATAATCTGCGTCACCTTTATAAATATTAAAAAAGTCATTTTCTAAATACATACGCATTGCCATAGTAGCATGTTGCGCCGAATCGTTTTCCATTAAAGGAATGCATAAACCAAAAGAATAAACTAAGAATAGAAGTGCATAAAGCACCAAATAGTCTTTTTTTAAAAGGATAGCTAACATCTATCTGAAGTTTTAAGGTCGCAAGGTAATAAGAAGTTTAAATACTAAATAATTTATAGTTGAAAAACAAAAAACCGAACTCCAAGAGTTCGGTTTTAAAAATTAAAATACTTAAAATTTATTTTTTAAGTATTTTAAATGAGGTAGAACCAACATTGGTATTTAAATTTAAAATATATAGGCCACTTTTTAAGTGGGATAGGTTAAGTTCAGCATTGTTTTCTGAACTATAAAAAGCTTTCTGTCCTAGAGCATCGTAAATTTTCACTTCTTTGATTTCCATATGATCAGGAATATCTATTTTAAGCTTATCAACAAATGGGTTTTGAGTTAACTTAATACTAGAATATAAACTGTTTTCTGTGCTCAAACTACTATCTATTGTAAACAAAGCAGTATCGTAAATAGACCAATCGCCATTAGCATCTTGAACTCTTATATAAAACAAGTGATCCCCTTCAGATAAACCTGTGGTATCAATATTTAAAACTTGAGAAGATTGAGAGTTTCCAAACGAAACTGAAGTTCCGTTGCCTACACCTGGGTCTGTATCTATGAAGTATTCTGCTGAAGATACTTCATCTGGGGTTAAATCAAAATCTTTAATATATATAATTTGTCTATCATATAAACTCCAAGTGTTACCATTGTCTCTGGTACGTAAATAAAAAGAATGAAACCCTTCTGAAAGACTAGTTGTTGCAATTGTATATGTTTGTGCTAATTGCCCAGTATTACTATCTACACTTAAAGCATTACCGTTACCAACCCCTGGGTCTGTATTAAAAAAATACTCAGCAGCTGTTATATTGTTGCTAACAAAATTTTTGGTGTAGAAGGTCTGCCTTTCGTATAAACTCCAGTTACCATCACTATTTAAAGTTCTAATGTAAAATGAATTAAAGCCATCAGAAAGTGTGTTAGTCGGAATGCTAAATGTTTGTGTTAAATTACCAGAATTAGCACTTACGTTTAAAGACGTGCCATTTCCAACACCAGGATCTGTGTTAAAAAAATACTCAGCACTAGTGATACTTTGACTAAATCCTGAATAAATGGTAAACGTTAAAATATAAAATAAAACAAGCCTTTTCATATTAATTGGCATTAGTAGAAATTGTTACACTAAGATTAGCTCCAACGGCTATTCTATCGGTAATATTTGTAATTTTTACTGTTGGTATACCATTGGTGTAGCCTTGGTTGTTAAAAGTAAAAGAGCCCCCATCATAGATTCCCATATCTACTCCACCAACACCAGAGCCTATAGCAGGAGAACCTGCTTGCAAATTGTAATCGTCATTTTCAGCATCGAAAACACCACCAGTTGCACTAACAAAATTTGGGTTTTGGTTGTTAAGGTTATTGGATCCGCTTAGGCTACTATAACTACCAGAACCAAGGTTATATGACAAGCAATTTTCATAAACAACCCCTGTGGAGTTAGCATTAATCGTTGCACTTGATGATTCATAGAAAATGCAGTTTTGTACTTCTAAATCGCCGCTTGAATTTCCAACGTTTACTGGGTAAGAACCATCAATAAAAATGTTGTTTTTAATGGTTACCGACTCATGAAAATTAATGTAAATCCAATCTCTAATTACGTTGTTACTAATTATAGTGTTTCTGTAATTAGTCCAGGTGCTTGAATTACTGCTTATTCTATAAAGAACATTACCTCTAATTATCATGTTGTTTACTCCAGCATTGCTGTTGTTTGACCAAAACGTGCCTTCTATATCATTGTTTTCAATAATTAAGTTATTGATTTCAGTACTGGGATTTAAGGCATTAATGTCATCTGTAATATTGAAACCAGATATGGTAACATTCGATGCATTATCCAACAAGTCTATTTCATCAATCATTGTTTTTTTATCGGTATCTCCATGAGAAAAACCTATTAGTGTTATTGGTTTAGTAATATCGATATCTCCGTAATTAATTTCAGAGGCGTGTACGTAGATGATATCTCCATTACTGGCGGCAGAAATGGCGCTTTGTAAATCATTATATTGGGCATTAGCTCCAACAGAATTATCAACGGTTATTGTACTTTGGGCTGTTACTATACATGCAAATAGCAAAGCTGTTAAAAAGAGTAATTTGGTTTTCATTGTTTTGTAGTTTTAAATATGGATTAATAGCATTTTTTGTGTTTCAACTAATTTAACTTAGTTATCGTTCAAACAGTCTTCTGAGGCCTCAAGTAGATCAATTAATGCCTGGATTTGTCCATCATCATCCAAAGAGCGACATGATTTTCTAAGGCTTTTTAATTCGGCTACTTGCTCTTTACAAGTGTAATCATCATCATTGTTTGATAGTCTTGTTAATTTGGCTAAACATTCGGTAGCATCTAGAGTATCTTTTAGAGCTTCTGCTTGAGAGCACCCAGAAATTAGAAATAGTGTAACGAGACTTAAGCTTAGTAAAAATTTTTTCATTTTATATTTTGATTTAAATGGTTAGTTTAAAATTTGAAGGCAGCTCCTAGAGAGATATTACTTATACCATATCCAGCTTCTACATATCCAGCAATATGCTCGGTAAAAAACCAACGTCCGCCAATGAATCCAGAATGATCTAAGCTGTTACTGTAAGTTCTAAATGCGCTATCTGTATTTTTATTGGAGTAGAAATAGTAGCCTACTAGGAAGCCGGCATATATATCTAGCTTGTCTATGTTGAAGCCGTTATAATGGTAGGTACCACGAACCCCAACAACCGTTTGTGACCATTTATATTCCGAAGTACTAGAATACTTAAATGTTCTATGACCTATATAGCCACCAAGCCCTACAACTCCTGGGCCAGGAACATCCCAAACGCCTCTATCATAACTTGCACTAAATACTGGACTCGCATTTGCCGAAGAATAAAAACCGTAGTCTCCCGCAAAACCAATTCCAACATTAATAATATTAGTGTTTGCTTCAAATTCTTGTGCATTTGCTGAGAGGTATGTTAAAAACACAAAAAGAAGGCCTAAAGTAAATTTTTTCATAATGGTTTTATTTATTGTTGATTAATAGCTAATGTTGCGATAACAATGAGGAGGCAGGAGAAATGATAGGTTTTAGGGAATGAATACTCTTATAAGATTCATTTTCAGTACCAAGATTACTACAAGATACCTTAGATTTCAATCCGTAAATTCCCGTAATTTGAAAGAAAAAACGTTTAAAAGTTCAATTTTTTTTAACTTGGTAAGGTGATTTTCGTTTAAATGAACTTGAAATTACTTCTACTTTTTTTCTTTTTTTTGAGTTTTACTTCGGCTCAAACAGACATTTCTAAAGAGCAAAATTTAGATGCTAGTGCATATATTATTGCAGGAGATAGTTTAAATAAGCGAAAAGACTATAACGGTGCTTTAAAGTTGTATGAATTAGGTTTAGCAAAATCTTTAGATAATAACGAGAATCTTTTAGCAGCGAAATTTTACAAAAAAATAGGAGTTTACCATCATACAAAAGGAACGTATGAGTTAGCAGAAAGTTTATACAAGAAAGGTCTTGTACTAGACAGTTTAACCAATAATGCGGCCGATTTATATTTTAATATATCTTTGGTCAAAGAGACTATTGGAGAACAAGATAGTGTTCTAAATTATTTAGAAGGAAGCCTTAATATATTAGACAATACTGTAGCAGACAATTCGGCAAAAAGTAATATATTTTTATATGCAGGAAGAGTGTATAAAGATTTACAGCTATACGAGATTTCACTTAATTATTTAATAAAAGCTTATAACGGTTATACCTCATTAAAAAATGATAAGAAACTAGCAGATGTTTGTTCAGTTTTAGGTAATATTCATAATCATATACATAACTATAATCAGGCAAGGTACTATTATAATCAAGCCTTAAAGCTCCAAGGAGAATCTAAAAGTCTCACGGGAAAAGGTAGAACTTATATTAACATAGCGAATACATTTCATAGCTTAAAGGAATACGACTCGGCTGTGTTTTATTATAATAAAGGTATTAAGTTGTTAAAGCCACAAAGTTTAAACTTAGCTTCGGCTAAATATAATCTTGCTGACACATATGTGAGGATAGGAAAAACAGATGCAGCTGAAATTCATTTTAAGGAATCCATTCAAATCAATAGGAGTTTAAAAGACACATTGTCTTTGTTGTACGATTATAATGGTATTGTAAGTTTATATTTAACGGAAAATAAACTAAATGAAGCAAAGAAGTATATTGATAGTTTAAGTGTTCATGCTGTTAAGGTTTCCGATAAAATTATAACATTAAACTACTTAGAAAATAGAGCCGAATATTTTCAAAAAACGAAAAACTACCAAGAAGCGTATACAAGCCTAATCCAATTTAAAGAAATTTATAAAATAATTTTTGATTCTCAACAGAATGAAACTATTCAAAGTTTACATGCTAGGTTTGACCATTCAAATAAAAATAATGAGATATTGAAGCTCAAGCTAGCCAATAGAGATAAAGAATTAGTGCTTTTAGAGCAGAGCAAGAATATAAAAAGCAAAAATTTACTTCTTATTAGTATTATTTTAATATGTATAATTCTTGGAGTTAGTTATTATTTCTACAGAATAAGACAAGAAAATATTAAACAAGGTCTTAAGATAGATAAATTAACTGCTGTTTACTCTGGGCAAGAAGAGATAAAAAAGTTAATAGCTAGGGATTTACATGATATCATTACAACGAATTATGATGGTCTTAGGCTAAGGATATTAGCGCTTAAAAAAGTAGAAAGACCTAAGGATGAGATAGATAAAATAACAAAAGAACTTAAGGATATTAACCAACAGATTAGAATAGTTTCTCATAGATTGTCTCCTTTAGATCATATTATTGGTAACAGAAAGTTTACGGATATAATCAAATCTAGGTTGTCGGAATTTCAGCTATATAGCAAAGTCTTTGTAGAGTTAGAAAATGAAATACCCGAAAGTCTAAATGATACGACTGCTATATTTCAAGATAATTTTTATGGTATTTTACTGGAGATATTAAATAATATTGAAAAGCATTCTAAGGCAAATAAATTGACAATAGACTATTTTGTTGATGAAGAAAAGCAAATAAATATTGTTTTTAGAGATAACGGTATAGGCATAAATAAAAAATCTAAAGATGGGGTTGGATTATTAAATATTAAACAAAGGTGTGAAATACTCAGTGGTTTATGTCAAATAAAGAAAGTGGAATCTGGAACAGAGGTGCAATTGGTTTTTTCCGCAAAAAATATATTTAAAAATGAAGCCTATTAAAGTTCTCATAGTGGATGATTCAAAAATATTTGCTCAAGGTTTAAAATCATTGCTAAAGCAATATCCAGATTATGTTTCCAAAATTTGCTTAGCGCATAACTATGAAAAAGCCCTTGATAAATTGGAAAAAGAAGATATTGATTTTGTGATTTTAGATCTTAATTTTGAATCTGAGGATTATAATGGTTTTGATATTGCAAGAAAAGTGAAGTCTTTTTATCCATCTAAAAAGGTTATTATTTTAACTCAACAAGCCAAAATAGAGAATTATAATGTCTTATTTAAAGATATAAAAGTTGATGGGTATTTAGACAAGCAGTTGGGAGTAGAAGAAACCCTTGAGGCTTTAGAAACCATTTATAAGGGAGGAACCTATATTGATAGCAATATAAATGCCATGTTAGAAATTGGGATGTGGTTTGATGTTTCGAAAAGGCAAAGAGAAATTATAGACTTGATTTCCAGCGGTCTAACTCAAAAGGAGGTTGCTGTAAAGCTGTTTATAAGTAATAGAACGGTTGAGACCCATATTAAGAACTTAGCAAAAAAAATGGAAGCAAAAAATACCGCTCACCTAATTTCCATTTATACGAAATATATAAATGGAAATAGGGAGGGCAATAGTAATACTTAGATATTTTTACTGGATTTTAACCATTAGGATTTGTTGGAGGTTTTGGATCCTCCTTTCCTGGATCTGTAGAAGTTGTTGAATTAATGTTTTCTGGTGTGCATGCCATAGTTATTAAACTTACGGCTACTGCTAGTGCTAATGGTTTAATTGAATTTTTCATTTTATGATAATTTTGATTTAACTATCACAAAGAGCTGAAATAACTAGTGACTTCTTTTAAAATGTCTCTTTGATGTTTTTATCTAGTGACATATGTCTCTCATTTTCAAATAAGTTGAAATAATAAATGGAGGGAATTGTATTTTTTATAATTTTGAATAGGCTAAATTTAAATTACAGGTTATGGATACACTTTCCCCACAAGAAGTTCCGGCATTTATGTATTTAATAGATAGAATTAAGTACAAAAAAGAATTAAGTAATATGAAAATTAAAAATGAACCTATGGAAATAGCTAACAACGGATCTTATGAAGATTACCATAAGGTATCCGTTAGGACTATTCGAAGGGCACTGAAATTATATGAAAACCTACTCGCAAAAAAGGTTGTTTTCACAGATTATAATAGGCCAAGTAGGAAAACTTTAAATGTTTTATCTCAGTATTATATATTCCTCAATGGAGGAAGTAAATCTATGAAAAGTAATGTTTTCGATTTTTTCAAGGATCATAATAAAAAGGAAATAGAGATATATGCAGAAAAAAATCTAATAACAGGAGAAGAATTAAATAACATTTTGTATCGAAGTGCAGATAGACTTCAGGAAGATAAAATTGACGAAGTACTATTAATGAATTGTAAAAATGAATTAAATGAAATTGTACTAGAAGCTTTTTATAAGACCTTTAATAAAAACAAAAAGAAGTTTAAGAAAGGAAAAGTTGATGATGTAATAAAGGAAAAGTTTGTTGTGCAGTTAAATAAAGGAATAGAAAAAAAGCGTTTTTTCGAGTTAATTCTTTAACCCACATATCTATATATGGTAAATCCAAAGTAAATAAAAACCGAACTCAAACGAGTTCGGTTTTTTTTATTTTAAAGTATTATGTTCTAAAGAGCTACCAAATCATCAGTTTTATTCTTAGACGGCATATCAGATTTACCTATCAAATAAATATCTTCTTGTTTTGCAGCCTCTCTGCCTTCAGAAATAGCCCAAACAATTAGAGGTTGTCCACGGCGCATATCACCTATATGTAAAAATATTAGGCAGTCCAGAAAAATCTGTTTAATAAACCTAGAGCTAAATAAAGAAAATTCTTTTTTTTAATAAAAATATAACTTATTTAAGGTAAAAGGTTAGTTTTATTTTCAGTTCTAATTTAGAACATCAATTCATGAAAGCATTCAATTATTTAAAAACATTACCGTTCATAATTTTAATATTGGTTATTTCCAGTTGCACAGCTGAGGACATTGACTTAGAAGAAGAAAATTTAAATACCAAAGATCAATCCCAACTTGAAAGCGGGTGTTGTTTTGCTGCACCAATAATACTTGAAGGTCCCTTGTTTAAATAATTAAGTATACAAAAAGCGAACTTTTTAAGTTCGCTTTTCATTATATAACTAAGCCTTTTATTTATTAAAGAGCAACTAAATCACCTGCCTCATTCTTAGTTGGTAGGTCAGATTTACCCATTAAGTATATGTCTACTTGTCTTGCAGCTTCTCTACCTTCGGAAATTGCCCAAACAATTAGAGATTGTCCACGACGCATATCTCCTGCTGTAAAGATATTTGGGATATTGGTTTGGTACTTTCCGTATTCAGCTTTGTAGTTAGAACGAGCATCTCTTTCAATGCCTAACTTATCTGCTAAAGTACTTTCTGGACCAGTAAATCCTAAAGCTAATAACGCTAAATCACAAGGCCATGTTTTTTCAGTGCCTTCAATTTCTACTAATTTAGGACGTTGTCCTGGAACCATTTCCCACTCAACATTAACAGTTTTTAATGCTGTTAATTTTCCGTTTTTATCTGTTACAAATTCTTTTGTATTAATTAACCAGTTACGCTCAACACCCTCTTGGTGAGATGATGACGTTTTTAACTGTAATGGCCAAAAAGGCCAAGGCGTAGTAGGAGAACGGTGTCCCGGAGGCTTTGGCATAATTTCAAAGTTGGTAACCGATTTTGCTCCTTGACGGTTCGAGGTACCAATACAATCGGAACCAGTATCTCCACCACCAATTACAATTACATCCTTATCAGTAGCTAAAACTTGGTCTTTTACTTCTTTTCCAAAAACAACTTTTGTTTGTTGCGTTAAGAAGTGCATTGCTTGTACAACGCCATCGGCATCAATGCCAGGTGTTGGTAAGCTACGTCTTTCTGTAGCACCACCACATAAAACAACAGCATCAAAAGCTTTCAATTCTTCAACATCATAATTAACGCCTACGTTTACATTCACTTTGAAGGTGATACCTTCAGCTTCTAAAATTGCAACACGACGATCTATAATGCCTTTTTCCATTTTAAAGTTTGGAATACCATAACGTAATAAACCACCTATTTCATCATCTCTTTCAAAAACGGTAACGGTATGGCCGGCTCTATTTAATTGTTGAGCTGTAGCTAAACCAGCAGGTCCTGAACCTACAACAGCAATAGTTTTGCCTGTACGAACTTTTGGAGGCTGAGGTTTAATCCACCCTTCTTTAAAGGCGCGTTCTACAATATTCTTTTCAATATTTTCAATAGAAATAGGATCTTCAATAATACCTAAAACACATGCTTTTTCACATGGTGCAGGACATAATCTACCAGTAAATTCTGGGAAATTATTAGTAGAATGTAAAATCCATGATGCTTTCTGCCATTCACCTTGGTGTACCATATGGTTGAAATCTGGAATTAAATTTCCAAGTGGGCAACCACTGTGACAAAATGGAATACCGCAGTCCATACAACGAGATCCCTGTTTTGTGATTTCTTCCTCAGATAAAGGAACAGTAAATTCTTTATAGTGCTTTACACGCTCATCTACTGGCTTGTAAGCTTCGTCTTGTCTGTCAAATTCTTTAAAACCTGTTACTTTTCCCATGACCTTATGCTATTTCTAATTCTTCAACCATTGGCTCTTCGTTAGCAATTCTTTCTAACGCTACTTTATATTCTTTAGGCATTACCTTAACAAACTTGTTAATGTATGTATCCCAATCAGCTAAAACTTTTTTACCTTTTTTACTATTAGTATAAGCTACGTGATTTGCAATTAATTGTTTTAATTCTGCTTCGTCTTCACTAGAAATAGGATCAAAATCAATAGTTTCTTCATTACATAAACCATTAGTGAATTGTCCTGATTCGTCTAGAACAAAGGCATAACCACCACTCATACCAGCGGCAAAGTTTCTACCCGTTTTACCAAGTACCACAACTTTACCTCCTGTCATATATTCACAACAATGATCTCCAACACCTTCAACAACTGTTGTGGCTCCAGAGTTTCTTACTGCAAAACGCTCTCCGGCTATACCGTTAATGTAAGCTTCGCCATGAACAGCACCAAATAAACAAACATTTCCAACAATAATATTTTCATCGGCAACAAAGTCTGCTGTAGCTGGCTTCTTAACAATTAGCTTAGCTC
The DNA here is from genome assembly GCF_008085455.1 of Seonamhaeicola marinus. Classification (NCBI taxonomy): domain Bacteria; kingdom Pseudomonadati; phylum Bacteroidota; class Flavobacteriia; order Flavobacteriales; family Flavobacteriaceae; genus Seonamhaeicola; species Seonamhaeicola marinus. Next base: position 651,671 of record NZ_VSDQ01000679.1, read on the forward strand.
CAGATAAACCTTTTCCAAGATAGTCGTTTGTATTTCCTTCTAGATTAAAGGTTAAACCGTGCGCGCCAAAGGCACCAAAACTTTGCCCTGCAGAACCTGTAAAATTGATATTTAAGGTGTCTTCAGGCAATCCTAAATGACCGTAAATTTTAGAAATTTCGTTACTAACAATAGCACCTACGGTTCTATCTACGTTTGTTATAGGGTATTCAAGAGTCATTTTTTCTTTTCTATAAAGTGCTCTATGAGAATCTTTAAGAATAGTAAAGTCTAAAACTTCCTCTAAGTTATGATCTTGTTGTTCTGTATTTCTAATAGTTAACTCATGATATTCAGCTGGTCTATGTAAAATACTAGATAAATCTAATCCTTTTGCTTTATAATGCTTAATAGCTTTATTAGCATTAATTTTTTGAGTTTGACCAACCATTTCTTCAACAGTTCTAAACCCTAATTGCGCCATAATACCTCTTAACTCCTCAGCTACATAATAGAAGAAGTTAATAACGTGTTCTGGAGTACCTTTAAAGTTTTTACGTAACTCTTTATCTTGAGTTGCTACCCCTACAGGACAAGTATTTAAGTGACACTTACGCATCATAATACATCCTGAGGCAACTAATGGAGCGGTTGCAAATCCGAATTCTTCGGCACCTAGTAATGCTGCTATAGCTACATCACGACCAGTTTTTAACTGTCCGTCACACTCAACAACAATTCTACTTCTTAAATCATTAAGAACTAATGTTTGTTGTGCTTCAGATAAACCAAGTTCCCAAGGTAAACCTGCGTGTTTTAAAGATGTTAAAGGAGAAGCTCCTGTACCACCATCAAAACCAGAAATTAAAACTACATCTGCTTTTGCCTTAGCAACACCAGCAGCAATAGTACCTACACCAACTTCAGAAACTAATTTTACATTAATTCTAGCTTCTCTATTTGCGTTTTTAAGATCGTATATTAATTGTGCTAAATCTTCAATTGAATAAATATCATGATGAGGAGGCGGAGAAATTAAACCTACAAACGGTGTTGAGTTTCTTGCATCCGCAATCCATGGTAATACTTTTTCACCTGGAAGCTGTCCACCTTCACCTGGTTTAGCACCCTGAGCCATTTTAATTTGAATCTCTCTTGCATTAGTTAAGTAATGCGAAGTAACACCAAAACGTCCTGAGGCAACCTGCTTAATAGCCGAGTTTCTACTATCTCCATTTACATCTTTTTGGAAACGTCTTCTGTCTTCACCACCTTCACCAGAATTAGACTTTCCTCCAATACGGTTCATGGCGATGGCCAAATTCTCATGAGCTTCTCTAGAAATAGATCCATAAGACATTGCACCAGTTTTAAAACGTTTAACAATATCTGTCCATGGTTCTACTTCTTCTAATGGAATTGGATCTAATTGATCAAACTCAAATAACCCACGAATAGTCATTAAACGTTCAGACTGCTCATTAATGGCTTTAGAGTAAACATCGTAACTTTTTTGATCACTTAACCTAACAGCCTGTTGTAGTTTAGCAACAGTAGTAGGATTAAACATATGACGTTCTCCATTACGTCTCCATCTGTAATCTCCACCAATATTTAAACCTAAACGGTTCTTAATCTGAGTATCTGGATAAGCGTATTTATAACGCTCGGTAATTTCCTTTTCAATTTCGTATAACCCAATACCTTCAACCCTAGAAGCTGTGTAAGGGAAATATTTTTCAACAAAAGCAGAGTTGAAACCAACAATCTCAAAGATTTGAGAACCTCTATACGAGTGTAATGTTGAGATTCCAATCTTGTTCATAATCTTTAATAAACCTTTACCTATGGCTTTGTTAAAGTTTTCAACTGCTTCATCTTCGTTGTAATCTGTTATGTAACCTTCTTTAACCTGCATTCTAATTATTTCATTAACCATGTACGGGTTAATTGCAGATGCGCCATAACCAAATAATGTTGCAAAATGGTGAGGTTCACGAGGTTCAGCAGATTCAATTATAATATCGAAGTAAGAACGCTTGCGTAATCTGTTTAGTTGGTGATTTACATAAGAACAAGCTAATAAAGCTGGTATAGGAGCAAAGTCCTTATTTACCCCTCTATCCGAAAGAATGATAATGTTTGTCTTTCTATCTAAAGCTTTTTCTACTTGTTTAACAAGATCTTCTAAAGCATCTTCTAATCCATTTAAACCTTGAGCTTTAGGATAAAGCATTTGGATGGTTTCAGCCTTGAAACTCTCTATTGAAATTGTTCTTATTTTTTCTAAATCTGCATTAGAAATAACAGGATTTTGAATTCTTAGTTTTCTACATTGTCTTTCAGTAATACTGAAAATATTACGGTCTTTACCAAGATTTAAACTAATATCTGTTACAATTTCTTCGCGAATACCATCTAATGGTGGGTTTGTTACCTGTGCGAATAATTGTTTAAAGTAATTTGAAATTAATTGGGGTCTATCTGATAGTACAGCTAAAGGCGTATCAATACCCATAGAACCAAGAGCTTCTTTACCTTTTTGAGCCATTGGAGTAATTACCTCTTGAATATCTTCAATAGTATAATTGAATAAACGTTGGCGTGTCTTAATATCAATAGTCTCTATTGGGCAAGTTTCATTTGTGTAAGCTACGTCTCTAAGGTGTAACCTAGTTTTATCTAACCATTCTTTGTATGGTCTTTCTGAAACAATTTTATTCTTGATTTCTTCATCGTCAATGATGCGTCCTTCATTCATGTCTACCAAGAACATTTTTCCTGGTTCTAACCTACCATGTAACTCAACATCAGCAGGATCAACATCAACCACACCAACTTCAGAAGACATGATTAATTTGCCACTCTTAGTTAAGGTATATCTAGAAGGTCTTAAACCATTTCTATCTAAAAGCGCACCAATATAATCACCATCAGTAAATGGTATAGAAGCAGGACCATCCCATGGCTCCATGATACAACAGTTGTATTCATAGAAGGCCTTTTTCTCTTCGCTCATGGTTTTGTGTTTCTCCCATGCTTCAGGAATCATCATCATCATGATTTCCGGTAAAGAGCGGTCTGTATGCGTTAATAATTCTACAACCATATCCATAGATGCAGAATCTGATTTACCTGGAAGTACAATTGGGAAAAGTTTGTCTATTTGAGGTCCAAACACATCACTTTTCATAATCTCTTCACGAACACGCATTCTTGAAACGTTACCTCTTAAGGTATTAATTTCACCATTCTGACACATAAAACGGAACGGTTGTGCTAATTCCCAAGCAGGCATTGTGTTTGTAGAGAAACGTTGATGTACTAGAGCTAATCTTGTAACAAGATCTTCTTGTTGTAAATCTGTATAATAAGGCCCAATATCTTCAGGCATTATAATACCTTTATATATTAAGGTAGTTGTTGATAAACTAGGAATATAAAAATAGTCACTCTGAGAAATCTTAGATAATCTAATTTCATGCTCAGCTATTTTTCTGGCAGCATATAATTTAGCTTTAAAAGTAGCTTCATCAATAGCATCTGTTTTACCAATAAAAATTTGCTCAATTTCTGGTTCAGAAGCTTTTGCTATTTGACCAAGCTGTGTAGAGTCTACTGGGACTTTTCTCCAACCTAATATACTTAAACCCTGGTTTGCTATTTCTTTTTCAAGAGTGTTTTTACAATATTCGTATTGGTTATACACTTTTGGTAAGAAAACCATACCTACAGCATATTCTCTTTGAGCCGGTAAATTAAAATCGCAAACGCGTTTAAAATAATCGTGAGGGATATCAATTAATAGACCAGCACCATCTCCAGTTTTTCCATCGGCACTTACACCACCACGGTGTTCTAACTTTACTAATATTTCTAGAGCGTCGTGAATGATTTGATTTGTCTTCTCTCCTTTAAGATTACAAATAAATCCGGCACCACAGTTTTCGTGCTCAAATTCAGGTGAGTACAATCCTTGTTTCTTCAGCATAATCAACTAATTATATGGTTTAAAACGTGACTAAGTAAGCGAAGATAGTTATACAATTTAAATATATAATAAGGTGTAATTCATTATTTCGATTTTAAGAGATAAGTGGAGATAAAAATAATTATATATCAATATTCCTTTTGATTTTTAATAAATATTCAATTGCTAAAATTTAAGGATAAATGAGGATATGTGAATTAATGCTAATAAAAGATGATATTCTTAAAAATAACAATACTAATTAATGTTAAATACTGATGATAATTCAATTTCTGGAGTTGTAAATTTTTTAAAAAATCAATTTATTTTGCTAATACCTCTAAAAAAATAGGGGTAAAATTAAATTATATGTAAAAATTAATGATTTACCCCCTTTTTTTATGGGGGTTAAATCTTTTTGACATAGTTTTGAGCCATTCTTAAGGAAAATTAACTAATAAATTAATCTTAAAAGAAAACAATTATGAAAAAATTATTTACTCTTACATTTCTATTTGTAGCAACAGTATTATTTGCTCAGGAAGAGGAAAAAAAATCGCCACTTACTATTTCTGGTAGTGTTGATGCTTATTACCAAACATATTTAACTGCACCTGACAATCAAGGCGCTACTTTTGGTACTGCATTTGCTGGTAAGTCTGGTTTTGCTTTAGGTATGGCTAACATAATAGCTAGTTACGAAGGAGAAAAAGCTGGAGTTGTATTAGATTTAGTAACTGGACCAAGAGGTGCTGGTGCAACTTTTAATACAGATATAGTAGATGGTATCGTAAATCAAGCATATGTTTACTGGAATGTATCTGAAAGTACTACATTAACTTTTGGTAGATGGAACACATTCTTAGGATATGAAGTTATTGCTCCAGCAGGAAACTTTAACTATAGCTGTTCTTATTTATTCTCTAGTGGTCCTTTCTCTCATATGGGTTTAAAAGCTGATTTTGCTTTATCTGATGATGTAAGCTTAATGTTAGCAGTTACTAACCCATGGGATACTAACGATGTGTCTATGAGCGGTGAGTATGCTTTAGGTGCTCAATTAGGAGTATACGGACAATACTTAAACCTTTACTATGATAGTGGAAACAACGGTGGTTTAGGTTTTGAAGTTGATTATACTGGTGGTTTTGATTTATCTGATTCTTTTTACTTAGGTATCAATGCTGCATATAACGATAATGATGGTGCAGGTTTCTACGGAGCTGCATTATACCCACAAATTGCAACTTCAGATAGCTTCTCTATCGGATTAAGAGGTGAGTACTACGCTTTACACGGAGATGGAGATGATTTACCATCTGTATTTGCTACTACATTAACAGGAAGCTATACTACTGGAAACTTAATTATTAAGCCAGAGGTTAGGTTAGATGCTTTATCTAATGCTGATGGAGGTATGTTCTGGGATGGAACTCCTGGTGGTGCAACTGTAATTGATAGCGATGGTCTGCCAACTGACAGTTTAGCTGCATTCACTTTAGCCGCAATCTACTCTTTCTAATATAAAATATTTGCTTAGGCATTCTTAGTTAAGAATGCCTAAGTTTTTTAAAACAAATTACTAACCATAAAAAACTATAATTATGTCTTTATTTAGTTTGCCCCTTTTTGTTCAAGATACCGCCGCAGTTGAAGGCGACATGGGAATGCTTTGGATGCTTATTTCAGGTATCTTAGTATTCTTAATGCAAGCAGGATTCACATTAGTGGAATCTGGAATGACACGTTCTAAGAACGTTGTTAACATAGCAATGAAAAACGTTTTAGATATTGCAGTAGGATCTTTAGTATTCTGGTTCATTGGTTATTCTTTAATGTATGGAGAGTCTGCTAGTGGATGGATTGGATGGAGTGGTTTTATGTTTAACCAAGGTCCAGCAGATTTATTCTTCCAAACTGTTTTCTGTGCTACTGCTGCTACAATCGTATCAGGTGCTATTGCTGGTAGAACAAAATATTCTACTTACATCATATTTTCAGTAGTTTTAACTGCTATTATCTACCCAATTGCTGGTGGATGGGAATGGAACGGAGGATGGTTAAATGATACTGAAGGTATCATGCCTGCTGAGTTCATCGATTTTGCTGGTTCTTCTGTTGTACACGCTGTTGGTGGATGGGCTGCAATTGTTGCTGCTGCATTAGTAGGTCCTAGATTAGGGAAATATACTGCTGAAGGAAAAGCTGTAAGTATTCCAGGTCATAACAAATTATTAGCTGCATTAGGTGTTTTCATCTTATGGTTCGGATGGTTTGGTTTTAACGGTGGTTCTCAATTAGCTTGGGGTGGTGATGATGCTACAGGTGCTTCTATGGTAGTTTTAGTAACTAACTTAGCTGCTGCTGCAGGTGCTGTTGGTGCATTATTCCTTTCTTGGATTAAATACAAAAAGCCTAACTTAGATATGACACTTAATGGTGCTTTAGCTGGTTTAGTAAGTATTACTGCTGGTTGTGGTAACATGAGTGAAGGTGGTGCTATTATTGCCGGATTTATAGGAGGTTTAATTGTAGTATTCTCTATGGAATTTGTAGAGCAAAAGCTTAAAATTGATGATGCTGTTGGTGCTTTCTCTGTACACGCTGTAGCTGGTGCTTGGGGTACTTTAGTTATTGGTCTTTGGGGTATTGATGGAGATACTGGTATTGGTCTATTAAACGGTGGTGGAGCTAATCAGTTCTTAGCTCAATTAATAGGTACTTTAGCTTACGCTATTTGGGCTGTTGTTACATCTTTCATTTTCTTAACTATCTTAAAGAAAACTGTTGGATTAAGAGTTTCTGAAAAGGTTGAGATTGAAGGTCTTGATTTATCTGAGCATGGTGCTTTAGCTTACCCAGGTAAGAGACAAAGAGAAATTGAAGAATAATAGAATAAATAGGAATTTATATATTATTTAGTTTAATAAAAAAGAGCGCTTTTTTAATAAAAAAGCGCTCTTTTTATTTGTTTTATTGTTAAATCAATAATATTATTTTATTAATCCTGTGTAATTCTTAGTGACTTATAGAATTTTTTATTTTTGGAGCTTAACCATATTAAATACTAATAGACTATGAAAAAAATTGAAGCAATTATCAGAAAGTCTAAATACAGTGCCGTTAAGGAAGCGCTGCATGCTGTTGGTGTAAATTTCTTTTCTTATTGGGATGTTACCGGATTAGGGAATGAGAAAACAGGGCATGTTTACAGAGGAGTATCCTATAGTACTAGTGATATCCAAAGAAGATACCTATCAATTGTTGTCAATGACGATTTTGAAGAAGTTACAATTAAGGCCATTTTAGATTCTGCAGCTACTGGAGAGGTCGGAGATGGTAAAATCTTTGTATCAGACGTATCTGAGGTTTACAGAATTAGAACAGGTGAAAAAGGTGGTGATACCTTAAAATAAAATATAAATATTAAAAACTTTTAAAGAAGAATTATGGAAGGAATTTTTACTGCAAATAATGTATGGATGATGATCTGTACAGCGCTTGTTTTCTTTATGCATACAGGATTTGCATTTTTAGAAATTGGATTAACAAGACAAAAGAATACTATTAATATTTTATTTAAAAACATCTTTATAATAACAGTAGGTCTATTATTGTATTACATAGCCGGGTTTAACTTAATGTATCCAGGTTTTGAAGAAGGTTCTGCTGGAATTTTTGATTTTGCTGGTTTCGGTATAGCGCCGCCTGAAAATGGAATGACGCCAGAATATGCTGATGGAGGTTATACTTGGTGGACGGATTTCTTATTCCAAGGTATGTTTGCTGCTACTGCTGCTACTATCGTATCTGGAGCTGTTGCTGAACGTATTAAAATTGGTCCATTTATGATTTTTACTGTAATTTACGTTGGACTTATTTATCCTATTGCAGGTTCTTGGAAATGGGGAGAAGGTTTCTTAGATCAAATGGGCTTTTATGATTTTGCTGGTTCTACCCTTGTACATTCTGTAGGTGGTTGGGCTGCTTTAGTTGCTGTTTGGTTACTAGGACCTAGAATTGGTAAATTTAAAGATGGAAGACCTCAAGCAATACCAGGGCACAATATACCTTTAGCTACTGCTGGTGTATTAATCTTATGGTTAGGTTGGTTTGGATTCAATGGTGGGTCTGTTTTATCAGCTGATCCTGAATTAACATCTTTAGTTCTTGTAACTACATGTTTAGCTGCTGCTGCAGGTGGTGTTGTTTCTGCTTTTGTATCGTTCTTAAGCTATAAGAACTTAGACTTAACCATGTTCTTAAATGGTATTTTAGGAGGTTTAGTGGGTATTACTGCTAGTGCAGATGTTGTAACTCCAGAAAGCGCTATTATAATAGGAGCAATTGCAGGGGGCTTAATTGTTTTTGCAGTAGGGTTTATCGATGCTCTAAAACTTGATGATCCTGTTGGGGCAATTGCGGTACACTTAATTTGTGGTATTTGGGGAACTTTAGCTGTGGGTATATTTTCAACAAATGAAGAGCACTCGTTTTTAACACAATTAATAGGTGTTGGTTGTTATGCTGCTATTTGTATCCCGTCATCTTTCTTAATATTCTTTATATTGAAGAAAACAGTTGGAATTAGAGTTTCTGAAAAAGAAGAGTTAGAAGGTTTAGATGGTCATGAGCATGGAATGAGTGCTTATGCAGATTTTAGAATGAATGAACACTAAATAAGATTTTTATTTAGAGTATACTATATTTTTAAGGAAAAGGAGCGTCTTTTAATTAAGACGCTCCTTTTTTTATATATATTTCCCTGTCAAGAAAGAAGTTATGGAAATAAGTTTGGTTAAATATCGATGTTGTAAACTTATAAAAGTGGTTTAAACTATATGGAAGTAACTTGATTTAAATTCTAGCTAACAAACCATCGCAATACTAATGAAAAACGATGCTTGGTCATATCGACAGAGCGAAGCATGAGCGACGAGATATCTAATTAGAATGAGGTTCCTCTTCAATTGATATGTAATGTACTTTCAATCAAAATACATTCTGATTTCAGAAGCGTTTGGAATGACAATCTTAATTTGATTATTCCAAGTAAAGTTTTGATGATCATATTTTGATACATCGAACTTTGGTTAACTTATGCTTATTCATATACTATCTATCTTATTTATGTTCTACAGGTGCTTTGTAAAGGGCTACAATATTTGATTTGTTTAGGGAAATTTTAGCTATTTCGATGTGTAAAATAAACAAAAAAGCCTTCCGTATGGAAGGCTTTAATTTGTATGAATTGAATCGTTATATCAGTAATTTACGCCGAGTTTCTACTAGCGTTAATATTACCAAATAAAGAACGTGTTACAATTTTTTCAAAGATTAGTCTTTCAGGGTCGTCTTTGGCTACACCAGCTTTATCAAAATCTTGTACCTTTTTAAGGGCATATTGCTGAATAGTCAATAATGGTAATACAATAGATTCTCTTACCTGAATAGAAGCTTTGCCCGCAGGCTCATTTTCCATTAACTCTTCATAACCTGTTAATTTAAGAAGTAGTCTTTGTGTAACTTTATACTCGTCGAAAATAATCTGCCAGAATTCGCCAAACTCTTCATCTTTTGCCATGTATTTGGTAAGATCGAAGAACGACTTTGTTAAAGACATCATACTGTTCTCTAACAGGGTTTTAAAGAACTTAGAGTTGTTATAAAGATTAACAACTTTATCCCATTCTCCTCTGTCCTCGTACATTTTAAGAGCTGTTCCTACACCGTAAAATCCTGGTACATTTTGTTTTAACTGACTCCAAGAACCAACAAAAGGAATGGCTCTTAAGTCTGAGAATACTAATTTATCAGATTTACCACGTTTTGATGGTCTACTACCAATATTTGTTTTAGCATAGTATTTTAAGGTACTCATGCGTTCTAAATAAGGTATGAAGGATCTGTGGCTTTTAAAGTCTTTATATGTTTGATAGCTAGTTTCAGCTAGATCATTCATTACAGCTCTATCCTCATCAGACAATCGGTTTTTGTCACCATCAATTCTGTTCTTAATACCAGAACTAATTAATTGTTCTAGGTTGTATTGAGAAGAATGGTTTGTTCCGAAGTTAGAACTAACGGTTTGTCCTTGAATAGTAATTTGTACTTCTTTATCCTCAATAGTAGGACCTAATGAGGAATAGAAGTTGTGTGTTTTTCCACCTCCACGTGCTGGTGGTCCTCCACGTCCGTCAAAGAATATTACTGTAATATCGTATTTTCTGGACATGGCGGTTAACAATTCTTTTGCTTTGTAAATACCCCAGTTTGCCATAAGGTAACCACCATCTTTAGTTCCATCTGAGAAACCTAACATGATATGTTGTTTGTTACCTCTAGCTTTTAAGTGTGCTCTATACTCTGGGTTTAGGTATAATTGTTCCATTACTCCGGGAGCATTTTCTAAATCTGGAATAGTCTCAAATAAAGGAGCAACGTCAACCGTTAAATTATCTTTAAAAGCAACCATTTTTAACATACCAAACAATTGCATTACGTTAAGCGCTGTCTGGTTGTTACTAATAATGTATCTATTAGCACCACGCTCTCCGTTTGCTTTTTGTATATCTTTTATAATGGCAATTGTTTTAAGTGTGTTTCTAACCATTTCATCTTCAAAAGCATCTAGATCTCCAACATCATCTGTTGCTTTAGAAAGAATGTCTATTTGCTCAGCTTCAGACAAATCATGATAATTATCTGGGAAAGATGAATTTCCTTTAGCAATTAAACTATCTATTACAGTTGTAAACACACTATGGTGTATTCTACTATCTTGTCTTATATCTAAAGAGGCAAACCTGTAATCAAATAAATGTACTCTGTTAATAAGGTTATTAATCTCTGTAACATACAAAGATTGGTGTTCGTTAACAACAACATCTCTTATGTCTAAAAGCTCTTGCCTAAGTTCTTTAGAACTAATGGCTTTTTTAGATTTAAGATTAATGCTGTAATCGTACATGATAGTTTCAAGACGAATAATACGCTCTTCAACACCTCTAAACGTTAATTTCTTTCTTAAGTCTCTTAAATCTTGATAGTACTTTTTAAGAATTGCCTTTTTAAGTTTTTTAGCAACTTTAAGGGTTGTTTCTGGTTTTACAAACGGATTTCCATCACGGTCTCCACCTGGCCAGAATCCAATATTTATAATATCGTTATGCTTCTTACCGTCATCATAAATATTTGTTTGGATGTAATTATAGATATCTCCAAACGTTTTGTAGAATACGTTTTCAAGATACCAAATTAAACTCTTAGCCTCTTGGTAAGGCGTTGGTTTCTTATGTTTAAAGAAAGGTGTTTTACCTAACTGGCCAAATAGATTGTTAATCTCATTAAGGTCATTTTTCTTAATGGCCTTTGTAAGGTTAGTTATAATTCCTAAAACCGAACCAGGGTAAAACTGCGTAGGATGAGCTGTTAACACTATACGAACTTTAAATTCTTCTAAAAATTGCTTTAGTTCTTCAAGTTTTCCTTCAGATCTAGCATTACCTTTTAGGTTTCTTAAAGTACCTACACCATCCATGTTATTAACAATAGGGAATGCAGCATCTTCAATAGCATCAAATAATACAACTTGTCTTTCTATATATTGAATAAATCTAAAAAGCAGATTTATTTGACTTTCTTTGTTTCTCCTTGCTTGGTATTTTTCAAAGAATGTATTAACAATAGTTGTTGGGTCATCTCCATTTGCAAACCCTTTTTCACAAGTCTCATGAAAAAGAGGTAGTAAAACTCCTGTTTTGGTAACAGCATCAAAGGGTAATGTCATAAATATACTATTGTATATTTGATATTTGGACATTACGCTCTGGTTAAATCTAGTTAATTTCGGTTCAATAGACATTCTTCGCTCTTGTATAAATTAGTGGTAAAAATAATAAAGGAATACTAAAGCCTAGTATGCCTTTTAAAGTTTTATCGATTTCTATACATTACCTTAATGTAATTGAGAAAAATTAAAGAAACACCAAATATCTTTTTAATTTTTACAAGTGTTTTAGGTGGTGTTCGTAAAATCGGCGATCTAAGGGTTATGATAAATGTCATATTCTCTAAGAGGCACTAAATTTATCTTCGCTTTTTTTATAATTAAAATCTGTAAAAAATTCTTGTGTATGAGACAATCACATTCTTTTCATATCCCTGTAATGGGTATTGGGTTTACCTTAGATACACCGTTAAAAGTGGCTCATTTGGGTATAGATTCTGTAATATCTCTAGTAGATGATATTTTATTAGAAAAGTTAAGAAAAGTGTATTGCGAAAAGTTTGAAATTCAATATGACGAAATAACGGATAAAGTAAAAGACTTTAGAGCCAAACGAATAACGTCTTACTTAAACTTAATGAGTGATTTGGTTGACGAAAAATTCGAGTCTATCAAAAATTTTTCAATAGATAAAATTGAAGACATAAAGACTAGTTTAGATATGCTGCCTAGTGGAGCTACGCTAAAAAAGGAGTTTTCAAAATTAGTTGAAAATGGGGTTGATGTTAATGAAATCAAGCAATGGATAACCGGAAATTTCAATAAGGGAAGTATTGACGTTAACATTATGACCAAGGTAGACAAGGAGAATTATTATAAAAAAGAAAAATTGCCTTCGGAATATAATGATGCTCATGCAGCTTTAAGAGGTTTTGCAAATAGTAAATTAAGTTCTTCTGTAATTCTTTCGGCTGGATTAAACCCTAGGCTGTATGCCTATATTTCCCAGTTTGACGATTTCTTTCCCAACCGAAAAGGTGAGATAAAAAAGAAAATTATACTAAAAGTAAGTGATTATAGATCAGCATTAATTCAAGGTAAATTTTTAGCTAAAAAAGGTTTGTGGGTTTCAGAATACAGAATTGAGTCTGGTCTTAATTGTGGCGGGCATGCTTTTGCTACGGATGGTTACTTAATTGGCCCCGTGTTAGAAGAATTCAAGGAGAAAAGAGAAGAGCTGACAGATGCTATTCAAGAATTATTAAATAAAGCTCTAGAAAGTGCGGGTAAAACAATTCCAGACTGTAAGTTGAAAACGTTAATTTCTGCGCAAGGAGGCGTAGGAACTAACGAAGAGCATGAGTTTTTAATGAGTGAGTATAATTTAGATTCAGTTGGTTGGGGAAGCCCGTTTTTATTGGTTCCAGAGGTAACATCTGTAGACGATAACACTTTACAAAAACTTGCTGAAGCTAAGGAAAATGATTTGTATTTAAGTGATATCTCTCCCCTTGGCGTTCCTTTCAATAACTTAAAAGATAACACGAAAGATATTGAAAAAGAGCGCTATATTTTAAAAGGAAGACCGGGTAGCTCATGTCCTAAAAAGTTCGTGGCGCTCAATAAGGAGTTCAGTGATAAGGGTATGTGCACAGCATCAAGAGAATATCAATATTTAAAGATAAAAGCACTTGATGCCAAAAACCTACCAGAAAAAGAATATCAAGAAGCGTTCGATAAAATTACTACGAAATCCTGCACTTGTGTAGGCTTGGGAACTTCGGCTTTATTAATAAATAACTTAGATACAAAGGTAGAAGGTAAAGGTGTTTCTATTTGTCCTGGGCCTAATATGGCTTATTATTCTAAAATAATGAGTTTAAAGAATATGACGGACCATATTTACGGACGTGACAATATGGTAACAAGGTCAGATAGACCAAACATGTTCATTAAAGAATTAAATATTTACATGGACTTTATCATGAAGAAATTGGAAGACGTAAAAGAAACCATGACCAAAAAAGAGGAAGCCTATATGCTAACCTTTACCAATAATTTAAAGTCTGGGGTAAGCTATTACAAGAACATGTTTGATAAAGTAAAACATGTGTTTGAAGATGTAAAACACACTGCAATTAGTGAATTAGAGAAAAGTGAATCTTTGCTTAAACAGTTACAAAGTAAAATTAAACCCTAGGGTTACTCAAAAAAAGAGGTGGTTTACATAATTTAACGTTTAGATTTTAATAATTATTTAAGTGTTTGCTTAACAAATATTTAAAGATTTCTTAAAAAGATTGTACGTATTTAATTGAATGTTATTTTTTAACTGAAACATAATTCAGTAAACATTTTAATTAGGATATTTGTAGCTCAATTTCAGGTTAACTTCGAGCGAATTTAGATTTTAACAATACCTATTTATTCAAAGAAATGGATTTAGTAAAAGAGATAAACCGATTAAGGGAGGAAAAGAACGCGGTAATTTTAGCGCATTACTATCAGGAAGGTGCTATACAAGATATTGCAGATTATGTTGGTGATAGTTTGGGCTTGTCTCAAAAAGCTGCAGAAACTGATGCAGATATCATTGTATTTGCTGGTGTGCACTTTATGGCGGAAACCGCAAAAATCTTAAATCCAACTAAGACTGTAGTGTTGCCAGACTTGAATGCGGGTTGTTCACTAGCAGATTCTTGTCCGCCCGAAGCTTTTAAAGAATTCACAGAAAGGCATCCTGATCATGTTGTTATTACTTATGTGAATTGTTCTGCAGAAATTAAAGCTTTAAGTGATATTGTTTGTACCTCTTCAAACGCTTTAAAAATTGTTAATTCTATACCTAAAGATACACCAATAATTTTTGCGCCAGATAAGAATTTAGGACGATATATCATTAAGGAAACAGGTAGAGATATGCTACTTTGGGATGGTAGTTGTGTGGTTCATGAGGCATTTTCTATGGACAAGCTTATAGAATTACATAAGAAACACCCAGAATATAAAATCATTGCACATCCAGAATCAGAAGAGCATATTTTGAATACCGCAACTTATATTGGCTCCACTTCAGGGATGATTAATTATGTAAAAGAACATCAAGAAGAAAAGTTTATTGTTGCCACAGAAGCAGGTATTTTGCACAAAATGCAACTTGAGATGCCTAATACAGAATTAATTCCTGCTCCAGCAGTAGAAGATAATACCTGTGCGTGTAGTGAGTGTCATTTTATGAAAATGAATACCATGCAAAAACTGTATGACTGTTTACTTAATGAATCTCCAGCTATAGATGTTCCAGAACCTTTAAGATCTCGTGCATTATTACCTATAGAGCGTATGCTAGAACTGTCTAAATAAGCATATGTTAGAAACCAATTATTTAGTTATAGGATCTGGAGTTGCGGGATTAACTTTTGCAGTTAAAATAGCCGAAACCTTTCCAGACCGTAAAGTAGTAATAATTACTAAAGATAGCGAAGACGAGTCCAATACCAAGTATGCCCAAGGAGGTATGGCTGTAGTTTTAAACAAAGAAGAGGACTCGTTTAAAAAACATATTGAAGATACCTTAATTGCGGGAGACGGACTTTGTGACGAAGCCGTTGTTAAAATGGTAGTTAAGGAAGGGCCTCAGCGTTTGCAAGAGCTCATTGAATGGGGTGCTAATTTTGATGAAGATGGAGATGGAAACCTAGACTTGGGTAAAGAAGGAGGGCATTCGGAATACAGAATTGTTCACCATAAAGATTTAACTGGGGCTGAAATTGAACGTACACTCATAAAACGTGTTCATCAGCTTCCAAATATTACCCTATTAGCGCATCATTTTGCTATAGATTTAGTAACCAATCACCACGTTAAAAGTGGTAATAAAGATAATTTGCTATGTTATGGTGCTTATGTTCTTAACGAAAGAACAGGAGACATTTTTACCATAAAGGCAAATGCTACGTTGTTAGCTTCTGGAGGTATTGGAGTAGTTTACGGTCATACTACTAATCCTATTATTGCTACAGGAGATGGCATTGCAATGGCCTATAGAGCAAAAGCAAGAATTAAGGACATGGAGTTTGTACAATTCCATCCAACCGCTCTTTACCAAAGAAAAGGAGAATCTGCATTTTTAATTTCCGAAGCGGTTAGAGGCTTTGGGGCTTACCTTAGAAATAGAAAAGGTAAACGCTTTATGCTAGATTATGATGATAGAGCAGAACTAGCATCTAGAGATATTGTATCTCAAAGTATTGATGCAGAAATGAAAAAAGCAGGAGATAGCCATGTGTTTTTAGATTGTACGCATTTGGATATAGATGGGTTCAAAGCACATTTCCCAACTATTTATAATAAATGCTTATCACTTCATATAGATGTAGAAAAAGATTGGATTCCTGTAGTTCCAGCATCACATTATTTATGCGGCGGTATCGAGGTAGATAAACATGGAAAAACTACCCTAGAAAACCTATTTGCTTGCGGCGAATGTTCTAAAACAGGTTTACATGGAGCCAACCGACTGGCATCAAATTCGTTGTTAGAAGCATTGGTATATGCTCATAACATTTACAAATACCACGTTGAAAACGATTATAAGGAATTAGATGTTGACATCCCAGAATGGAATGATGACGGTACAACCATACCTGAAGAGCACATTCTTATAAGACATAGTTTGAAAAGTCTACAGGCTTTAATGCGTAATTATGTTGGTATAGTGCGCAGTAATAAGCGTTTAAAACGAGCAATACAACATTTAGATTTAATTTATAAAGAGGTTGAAGACCTTTATAGAGAATCTAAAATTACGGCTTCACTTTGTGAGCTTCGAAATATGATAAATGTTGCTCACCTTATCATAGGCCAGTCTTTAGAAAGAAAGGAAAATAAAGGCGGTTATTTTAATAAAGATAATGCGAAAAAATAAAGAGGCTCCTATAAGTTAGAGTAGTCATTCTAAATGTTTTCAAGACTTTTGAATAAATTCAGATGGACACAATAACCATTTTTTAAGGAAACCTCTTTATATGTTTTGGGGCAAAAAAGGGTTATTTACTTAACATTAATAATTCGTTACAAAGTATTTCGGTGATATAGCGTTTTTCTCCTTCTTTAGTTTCATAAGTTCTGTTGGTTAGTTTACCTTCAATAGCAATTTCTTTTCCCTTGCTTACATAGTTTTCAACCACATTTACCAAGCCTCCTTTTACAACAACGTTGTGCCAATAAGCACGCTCTACTTTGTTACCATTTTTGTCTTTGTAACTATCATCTGTAGCAATTGTGAATTTTGCCATTTTGTTACCATCGGAGAAATTAATGATTTCTGGATCTTGACCTAATCTTCCAATCAACTGTACTTTGTTTCTAAGTGCGTTCATAATAATTTTAAATTTTTATCCTGAGTTAAATTCAGGATCTCGTTAAACAATTGATACTATCGATATCTTGAATACTGAAATAGATTCAGCATATCGACACTGCAAAGATGAAACAGATATCAAATTTTAATCGGTTATTACTTGTTTAAATTCGTTTGTAAATGTTTGTAGTCGTTTGTAAATGACTATTGTTTTCTTGTTGGGGCATCTATATACAAAATGGGACAAGAAACAATGATAATTTAATAAAGCGTTGATTTCGCTTTTTTTGAGAAGTGTTCAGACCTTTGACCAAACGTTGAATTGCCACTAATCCAGCAATTCTAGTTTAACTCTTGCCGAATAAATCAAATCAAAGGTAATCCTGTCAAATAACATGTCGCACCATCCAATAGTTACCACTTAGGGCTTACTCTTGGAATACGTCCAAAAACGATGCTATTCCTTTTCTTTAGGCTCAGGAACAGAAGCCTTCAAAACGTCATCCAAAGACGTGTTTATCTTTAGCTTTTCTTCGTATTGTTTTGCCCTTTCTTTGGGTTTCTTTTTTTCTTCACTCATGCTGTAAAGATAAAGTTTTTTAATTTTGCAATATGTTTAATTTAAACAAGAATCGTGGCTAAGAGTAGTCACGAGCCTTTAGATGAAATACTAAAGGTGCTGGGAAGCCCAAATTTCTCAAAAAAAGAGAAAAAAAGACTGTTTGTGTGGGCTGTAAAAGAAACAAATATTGGACGTCGTAAAAGACATTTTGTAAAGGAATGGATTTCAATAATTGTTTCTTGTTTCATCAACGTGATTAGCAGTCTCACGAATTGATTTAAACTGGAAAAGGTGATTATTAAATCACCTTTTTTAATTCAAAGTTAACTTTTTATAACTCAACACACTTTCACTATCCACCAAAAACTTTTCAAAACGTTGTTGACTTGTCAAAGAACGCGTATTAAAACGTGCGCTATATTCATCTAAATAACGCTCTAAATGCTTTTCACTTACTTGGTGGTAAATACCATATAACCCACGCTTTAGAACACTCCAAAAGTTCTCAATAGTATTTGTGTGAACTGACCCCTCAACATAGATATTAAGAGCATGTTTAACGCTATCATGAGTATAATATCTCTTTAAGTGGTTATATACAGGTGCTTCATCTGAATAGATAGTAGAACCATGTGGAACGTGTTTAGCTATAAATGCTCCCATATAGCGTAATTCTGCATTAGGAACATGCTTTAAAACAACATTACCATTACGCTCAATAATCCCTACAACAGTTTTCTTTGGGGTAAATGGTTTACCCTCATTAGTAAGGTTTTTATCGTTTATAGAACGTCTTTTACTTATGTGTTTATTTCTTTCCTTTCCTCCAATATAAGCTTCGTCTACTTCTACCATATTCTTTTCTCCTAACATTTGCGGCGCTTTGTCTTTTAGCATTTCTCTGATACGGTGTAAAACGAACCAAGCGGTTTTCTGTGTAATACCTAAATCTAAAGCTAGTTGAACCGAACTAATTCCTTTTTTATGTGTAGTAGCCAAAAAGATAGCTGCGAACCATATCCTTAAAGGTATTTTCGAATTGTGGAATATTGTACCTACTTTAACGGTGAACTTTTTATGGCATTCATTATTCGCACACTTATAACCTCTATTGGTTTTATATGTTCTCTCACAACCACAATGAGGACAAACGGGCTTTCCGTTCCAACGGATTTGCTCGTAGTACTCTATACAAGTTGACTCTTCCTTGAAGTAATCTAAAAGCTGTGGTAGTGATTTGAAATCCATAATATTAGGTGTTTGTTGGGACAAATATAATGTTTTTTAGAATAAAATACAATATTTTGTAAAAATTATATACAATATTAATTAAATATTATATATTTGCAGAGAGCAATTCATTAAAGCATATAAAAATGAAAAGAAAAATAGTAACAGACAAAGAGTGTAGAATTGATTTAGCCAATGAGCTACCAAAACTATTTACCGCCTTTAAGAATGCAGTTACAATGTTTCAAAAGGAGATTGTTCAGACACCCCCTCAATCTAGAGCTAGGGCTTTTGAAGCAAATTTGTTAAACTCCAAAATGATACAGTCTATTCAAGAAACTTTTCCCAGAAATTGGAAATTCGGAAAATATAAGAGATTTATATTAAACCTGTCTGGCTATACGGTTTTGTTTAAGAAATTGAATAGTAAAGATATGCCAATGAATATAAGGACTTCTCATTCAATGGCAATTTATAATCAATTACAAACTTCTTTATTTGACAATCAAACATTGTCGATTGACCCAATAGTATTTTTTGGATATAAAAAAGGTAAGTTCGGAGATATACTTGACCCTAAACTTGTTTATGTTGACGAAGATCAGGTAAAATGGACATTAACAGAGGATATGATAGTGGAAAGAAAAGTTATTACTATGACAAGAAAGCCCGTCATAAAAGCATTGCCTAAACTAAAACAAAACATTGAACAAAATAAGAGAAAAACAAAATAATAAAAACAACTAAATACTAATGGACTTCAATCACAAACAAATTACTTTTGCTCGTGAATACAGAGGTTTATCCCAATCTGAGCTAGCTAAAAGAGTTTCGGGCCTATCCCAACCTAACCTTTCAAAGTATGAGAAAGGCTTTTCATCTTTGTCTGATGACTTGGTCATTCGAATAGTGGAATATTTGGATTTTCCTGTAAGTTGGTTAAACAAAAGAATATCCAATATTGCAGAAAATGCTCATTACAGAAAAAGAGCTACTTTATCCAAAAAAGATAAAACTAAAATAGAGTTTGGCAATCGTATTTTAGGGTATATTGTAGACCAATTCTCGGATTCAGTAGATTGGCCTGAATTTAAACATATTCCTTTAGATATCGAAAAGGGATTTACCCCTAAAGATATAGCGAAAAATGCACGCAAGGTATTAAGTCTCGGTAATGATGAGCCAGTGGCTGATATTTTTGGTTTATTGGAGAGTAAGGGAATCGTTATAATAGAAATAAATGAACACGAAAAATTTGACGGGGTTTCATTTATAACTGACAAAGGAACCCCTGTGATTATCCTGAATAAAAATTTCAGTAATGATAGAAAAAGAAGAACTGCGGCTCATGAATATGGTCATATTCTTCAACACTGCTATTTCCCTATACCAAGTTATAGAGATGAAAAAGCAAGGGAAAAAGAAGCGGATGAATTTGCTAACGAGTTTTTAATGCCTGAAAATGAAATCAAGAACTCTTTGAGAGGTTTGAGATTAAATGATCTTAGTCAGTTGAAAAATTATTGGCTAACCTCCATGGCATCGATTATAAGAAGG
This sequence comes from Seonamhaeicola marinus, assembly GCF_008085455.1. Classification (NCBI taxonomy): domain Bacteria; kingdom Pseudomonadati; phylum Bacteroidota; class Flavobacteriia; order Flavobacteriales; family Flavobacteriaceae; genus Seonamhaeicola; species Seonamhaeicola marinus. The sequence goes on from NZ_VSDQ01000679.1 coordinate 672,060, forward strand.
GCTAAAGACTTAGGTTGTATTTCACCTGAGAGGTATAAGTATTTTAATATAGAGTTAAGTAGAGGCGGTAGGAGAAAGGATGAAGGTTTTGATGTTTATGTTGATGAACCTAATCTTTTTAAAGAAGCTTACGACATACATAAGAAGCAACTAGGATATACCGACGATGAATTAGGGAAAGCATTTAGTTTGCCAACAGATGTAATTAAACATTATCTAAATCCTAGCCCTCTTAAATTAGTTCGAGAATATTAGGTAAACTTTGCCAACTGATTGATTGTTAGCAACTTTTAATAACACCAATTAGTTTCTATTTGTTTCGATATTATCAGGATGTAGGTGAAAAACTAAGGGCGCTAGTAATAGTGTCCTTAAAAATAAAATTAAAAATAAAACCCCTGCGGTAACAGGGGTTCGGCTGAGTTCTTACAGCATGGTGTTAAGTGTAGTATTAACTTAAAAATATTTCATTATGGCCAAAACAGGCAAGGGGAAGAAAAAAGTCTATGTAGCCCCACACAAACGAAATGGTAAAAAGGTAAAACCTCATTACAGGTCAACACCGAACTAACGCCATTAAATCAAAGATAGGGCGCTATTTGCACTAGTGCCCTTGATTGACACGACAGAGATACGTGTTTTAGTATTATATCTCTATCAAATACAATTTTAGTCATGAGTGTCACTCGCACAACCACTAAAACTGTAAGTGTTCGAGTTAAAACTCACTATGGTTACAAATACGTACCAATGAAGGTTACAACTCGAGTAACTACCTCTAGGTAGTATCTTTTACAGCAACGCTAATTGATTGAATAATAGTATTTCTTTAGCGTTTTAAAGTAATCTGAAAGGCTTTATCATTTCATGTAGAGCAGAAAGTTAAATTAGGATTCGTTTCATCAACGACTAACCTAAACAAACCAAAAAGATTACAAACAAAAACGTCAGTATCTCCAGTACTGGCGTTTTTTGTTTTACAAATATAGCAAATAATTGTATATATTTACGGAGTAAAATCAACTTTTTAGTCATATATAATATATATGACATTTTTAATGAAGATTAAGAACACCAATATAATACGTTTATATGTGGCAATATCTGACGGTATGGCAATAGCTATTTCGACTGGATTGAAGGATTTTGTTGAACAAATGAAAACCATAGACAGTTCTATTAAATCCAAGACGTATTTCGATAACCACTTTAAAAAGCACGATTTTTTTTATCATCAAAATCCGATAACAGGAAAACAGTATACTTTCCAAAAAATAGAAAAGGATAAAGAATAATTAAAAGTTATTTTTTTAAAAAATTGGTTTGTCCCTTATTGTATATAGATGCCCTTGTTGGAATTATAGATTTTAATTAGATTTAATGCAGAAACCATAACAACAAATCATGATGGAATCTTTTGATAATGCTTTCTCTATTATTTTTAGATGTTTTCTTGTTGTATTAATATTTTCACTTATTGGGTATATAATTATCGGATTAATAGAGTTAATAAGTTTAAGAGAACATCTAAATTCTGAAATTATTGATGTTTTTGTGTTTTTTTTAAGTGTAATTTTAACTTATTGCTTTGTTAAATTTTGTAGACCTTATTTTGATAAGATTTATAAAGGAGAGTAATTATATTAAAGATGAAAATGAAACAAATAATAGTCAAACTGCAACAAAACCAATCCGTTTTCAAAGCAATTTTAGAAGGAGTAACGGAGCAACAATATCTTTGGAGGCCACAACCAGATAAGTGGAATTTACTGGAAATAGTTTGTCATTTATTAGACGAAGAAATTCTAGATTTTAAATACAGAACAAAGCATACTTTAGAACATCCAAACACACAAGCACCTGGAATAGATCCAGAAGGTTGGGTTTTAAAACATGACTATGCTTCAAAAGATTACAATACTACTTTAGAGCGTTTTTTAGAAGAAAGAACAACCTCTATTGCATGGTTAAGAACTTTGGAACATGCTAATTGGGAAAATGTATACCAGCATCCACAACTAGGGCCAATAACAGCAAAGGAATTTTTAAATAACTGGCTGGCTCATGATTATTTGCACTTGCGTCAAATTAATAGATATCATTATCTTTATTTTAAAGCCAATTCAGATACAAGCATAGATTATGCTGGTAATTGGTAAAAAAGATAGTACATTTAAAGGGTTAATCTAACGGAACAAATTACCTTAAAATATGAAAACATTAAAGTTTAGAAATACTAATGAAATGCCTGCTTTTGGCTTGGGAACTTGGAAGTCTGCCGAGGGCGAAGTATATAATGCTGTAAAAACAGCGATCAAAGCAGGTTATAGGCATATAGATTGTGCGGCGGCTTATGGTAATGAAAGCGAGGTTGGTAAAGCACTTAAAGAAGTTATTAATGAAGGTATTGTAACAAGAGAAGAGCTTTGGATAACCTCTAAAGTGTGGTGCAATATGCATGCTAAAGCAGATGTAATTGAAGCGTTAAATAAAACCTTAAGCGATTTACAATTAGAGTATTTAGATTTATACTTAATACACTGGCCAATAGCTCAGAAGAAAGAGGTACCATTTGTTAGCAAAGTAGAGGATTTTATTGCATTAGATGAATTACCAAATGAAGTAACTTGGGAGGCCATGGAGGAGGCTGTTGAACTTGGTTTAACAAAACATATAGGTGTATCAAACTTTGGACCTAAAGCTTTAAAACAACTTATAGCAAGCGCCAAAATAAAGCCTGAAATGAATCAAATAGAAGCGCACCCCTATTTCCAACAAAATGATATGATTGCCTTGTGTAACGAGTATGGTATACATGTTACAGCATATGCCCCGTTAGGTTCTGGAGATAGAGCTGCTAAATTTAAGAAAGATGACGAACCAGTGCTTTTACAAGATCCAGTTATTTTAGAAATTGCTAAATCTAAAAATGTTGGTGCAGGACAAGTGCTAATAAGTTGGGCTTTGCATAGAGGAACTTCAGTAATTCCTAAGTCCGTCAATCCAGGGCGAATAGTTCAGAACTTTGAAGCGCAAGCTGTAGAACTTTCAGAAGATGATATGGCGAAAATAGAAGCGCTAGATAAAAATTACAGATTCTTAACTGGGGAACATTGGGTGTATGAAGGAAGTCCTTATACCTTAGAAAGTATTTGGGCTTAGGTTTTTAGGAATAGCATTATGGAATACAACATCAAACAAGCTTTAGAGGTTTTAGAAAGAACACCAGAAGTTTTGAATACATTGCTTTTGGGGTTGTCCTACGAATGGGTTCATAATAATGAAGGTGAAAACACCTGGAGTCCTTTTGATGTTGTAGGCCATTTAATTCATGGAGAACAAACAGATTGGTTGGTCAGAACTCATGTTATCTTAAGTGATTCAAAAAATAAAACTTTTGCGCCTTTTGATAGATTTGCTCAATTTGAAATTTCTAAAGGAAAAACAATTGAACAATTGCTTAAACAGTTTTCAGAATTAAGAAAAAAGAATATTAAAAAACTTAAAAAGTTAAACCTCAAAGAGTCGGAGTTGAATCTAAAAGGGATGCATAAAGAATTAGGAGAGGTGACTCTAAAAGAACTATTGGCATGTTGGGTATCTCATGATCTTAGTCATATTGCACAAATATCTCGGGTTATGGCAAAACAATATACTTCTGAAGTTGGTCCGTGGAAAGCTTTTATTCCAATTTTAAATACCTAAAATGAACTTTCATTTAGAAACAGAACGATTAATTCTAAGAGAATTGAGACTAACAGATTTAGATGGTTTGTTTGAACTGGATTCTAATCCTAAAGTACATCGATATTTGGGTAATAAACCTGTTAAGACAATAGAAGCATCTGAAAAAATGTTAAGGTCAATAATCAATCAATATGAAGAACGTGGTATAGGGCGTTGGGCAGCAATTGAGAAATCTACTGGCGATTTTATTGGTTGGTCTGGATTAAGGCTAAATACTGAATTTGTAATGAATGGTTATGATAAATTTTATGATGTAGGTTACAGGTTAATTCCAAGATATTGGGGAAAAGGATATGCTACGGAATCCGGGAAAGCAGCTGTTAATTATGCGTTTAATACCTTAAAATTACCAGAATTATATGGTATTACCGAGCAGGGAAATGAAGCCTCACATAAGGCGTTATTAAAAATAGGTTTGACTTATGTTGAAGACTTTTATTTTGAAAAGGAGCAAATGAATTTGAGATGGTATGTCATTAAAAATTAGAAATTTATGGAAAGGGAATGTTTGGAATGTGGCGCAAAAATTGTAGGTAGAATCGATAAAAAATTCTGCAGTGATGCTTGCCGTAATTCGTATAACAATAGAATTAATAAGGATAGTAAGAATCTTATAAGGAATACGAATAACCGACTCAGAAAAAACTATAGAATTTTAGAAGGTTTAAATCCAAAAGATAAAACAAAAGTATCTCGAGCAAAGCTTATAGAAAAAGGATTTGATTTTAATTATTTTACCAGTATTTATACCACTAAAGTGGGTACAGTATACTATTTTGTTTATGACCAAGGGTATTTGCCTTTAGAAGGAGATTACTATGCTCTGGTAAAAAGAGATGGTTAATGTGTAACAATAAGTATAACGGTTGTACATATAAATAAACACACTATGATTCTAGCACTTAGCTTTAAGCAAATTATGCCTTTTCTGTTTATTGGAGCTTTTATAATAATTGCCTTTTCAGCATATTTTTTTAGTAAAAAGAAAGTGATTTTAAGGAGGCTAGATAAGTTTCAATTTAGAAGTATATCACAGTTTAGAACAAATGAACCAACCAAAATCATGGGTAAAGTATTGCAAACTCATGAACCTTTTGTGGTGCCTTTTAGTAAAAGGAAATGTGTGGCGTATGAAATAAAAATTGAACAAAAAGTGAGTACAGGCAAAAGCTCCAAATGGAAAACTTTGGTTGTAAAAGAAGACATTCAAGATTTCTTTATTGAAGAAAGAGGCGAAGTGGTAATGGTAAAGCCAACTGTATCACCTAAAAACTATCATAGTTATTTGGTAAAGGATAAAAGTGTTTCTTCTGGGACGTTTAATAGTCCAACACCTGAATTTAGAAAACTGCTTGAAGATTTTAATATTAAGGCAGAAGGACTCTTTGGGCTTAATAAAACGCTTCGTTATTCTGAAAGAATTTTAGAAGTTGGAGAAACTGTTATTGTTGCAGGTGTAGCCAAATGGAAATCTTTAAACCAGCCTTTAGAAGGTTATAGTTATTCCAAAATAGCTGCTTTAGAAAGTACCTCTGAGCAAAAATTATTTATTACAGATTTACCTGAAGCTAGAAAAGAAAGAAGATAAGCATGATTAACCATGCTTATCTAGAGTTGTCATTCTGAACTCGTTTCAGAATCTAATACGTTTTAAAAGTTCCAGTATTTTAAGAACCTCAAACCAGTTCAGTTTGACAAAAAAAGTCTATTTGGCCTTTTAAACAAGACTTTCTAGGTGGGTGTTTAGTCTATCAAAAGCAGACCCCCAACCATTATAGAATCCCATTTCTTCTTGTTGTTTGCAGTATTCTGGTGTCTCGTGAATTACACTGAACTTAAATTTAGTGGTTTCAACGTCCCCCTCAAATTCAGCAATGAGTTCAACGTTTGCAGTCATAGGTTTAAAGTCGGCAGTTGTAACTATTTTTTTAAACTCAACTATTTCTTTGTAGGTACCTTCAGAAATAAATTGAGAACCATCAGGCATTGGCATAGCGTATTTCCATTGGCCGCCTACTTCAAAATTATGTTCTAGAACAGTTAACTCTGCACCTTGGGGTACCCACCATTTGGCAATATGTTCTGAAGTTGTCCATGCTTTCCAAACAAGTTCCAGAGGCGCTTCAAAAGTTTTTTCAATAGTTAAAGTTCTGTTGGTTAAATCTTCCATTTTATTCGTTTTTTGATTTTAATTTATTAATATAATTTTCGAAAGAGTCAATTCTACTTTGCCATGCTTTATTATACTTTTCTATCCAGAGAAAGGCAGGAACTAGTGTTTCGGTATTGACTTTACAGATACGTTCTCTTCCTTTTTTTTCAAAGGAAAGAATACCACATTCATCTAGTATTTTTAGATGTTTGGAAACAGCAGGTCTACTAATGTCAAATTTTTCAGCAACTTCATTTACGGTTAATTCATTGTTAGCAAGAATGTCTATAATGTCTCGTCTTACTGGGTCTGCTATAGCTTGAAATACATCTCTTCTCATAATACGTAACCTTTCGGTTACAAATATATATGTAACTATTCGGTTACGCAAATAAATTTCAATAAAAAAAACCGATACAGATGTATCGGCTTAATTTTTAATCTTTAAATGATGTTTATTTCCACCAATTTTGTCCTTTTAAGGTCATAGCAGCTTTTAAAACGTCTTTCTGACTAATTTGACCAACAAGCTTACCATTTTCAACGATTGGAAAACGTCTGCGTTTTGCATTTAAGAATTTATTCGCAGCGTCAAAAATATTCATATTACCATCAATAGTTTCAATATTGGTAGCCATGTGTTTTTCAATAGTTTTGTCTTGCATTGGTAAGTTATAATAACGGCTTTCACTTATTTGTTTAATACAATCGCCTTCAGAAATTATACCAATAAGCTCATGTTTTTCATTCACCACAGGTCCACCAGAAATACGGTGCTTAATTAAAGCCTGCATAACACTTTCAATGGTTTGATCTGGGGTAAACGTAATCAAATTTCTAGTCATATAGTCACTAACCTTTAAAGGTGTATTGTCTACAGCATTTGCTTGTTGCCTTCTGGCTCCTTGAAAACTTTTTATTCCCATATTTTCTAAGTTTAGTATAACCTAATGTAAAAATTTTTTTTGAGGATTCCTAATGTGTTTTATGTCTAAGTGGTTAAAAATTAGCTTAAAAAAGGAGTGCAAACAGTTCAATGAAAAAGAATTAGCATTCTTTTAAGATATAAAGTGTTTATTTTTTATAGCTTTAGCGCCATAAATTTTAAGACAGATGAAAAGATTATTAGTTGTAGTGTTACTTGTAAGTGGTTTTACAATGGCAGCTCAGAGTAATGCAGATTTAGTAAAACACTATGAAGCGTTTTACGCGCAAATGAAAAAGCAAGGAGATATTAGAGGTGTAATTAATGCCATGACACATTTAAATGTATTGGCGCCATCTCAAGCTAGAAAGGATACTTTGGCTTACATTTATATGGATCAGGGTATGAACACACAGGCAATTAACACTATAGGTTATGAGCAAAATGCTAATGATTCTGATATTGCAATACAGGTAAAAGCCTTAGCGTTAAAAGCGTTAAAAGAACCTAAAAGGGCAATTACATTTTTTGAAGAAATGTTTAAAAGAAACCCAAATGCGGTAGTTGCTTATGAGTTAGCAGAACTAAACATTCAGATAAGAGAGACAGCCGAGGCAGAAAAGCATATTAACTACGGTTTGGCTAATTCTAAAGAAGATATGAAGAAGGCGTATTTTGAAAGTCAGCAACCTTACGAAGTACCTTTAAAAGCAGGGTTTATGTATTTAAATGCCATTAATACATTTACAAAAGATCCGAAAACTAATATAGACGCTGCAGTTGATATTTTAGATGCAGCCTTAAAAGAGGCGCCTAACTTTAATATGATTCAAATTACAAAAAATGAGTTACTAAGGCAGAAGCAAGTGTTACAAGCGCAAGCGGAAAAGGAAAAGAAATAAATTTTAGAACATAGATTTTAAGAAAAAAGGGCAGCATTTTAATGCTGCCCTTTTTTCGTTTATTGTTCTATGATTACCAAATTCTCACACGGTCTTCTGGTTTTATATAGAGTTTGTCATTTTCTTTAATGTCAAAAGCTTCATAAAAAGCATCCACATTTAAAAGGGGTTGAACCGCTCTGGTAATACCCGGTGAATGTGGGTCTACTTTAATTTGATTTTTAAGAGCATCTTCTCTGGCTTTAGTTCTCCAAATAGTTCCCCAAGATAAGAAGAAGCGTTGTTCTGGTGTAAAACCATCAATGTTTTCTGGTCTTCCGTTTTCTTCAAAGCTCAATTGTAAAGCATCATATCCGGCTAAAACACCACCTAAGTCTCCAATGTTTTCACCTAAAGTAAATTTACCATTAATGAAAGTATCTGGTAAAATTTCTATAGCGCTATATTGCTCAGCTAATTGATTGCCTAGACCTTCAAATTGCTCTAAGTCTTCATCTGTCCACCAATTATTAAGGTTTCCATTTTTGTCATATCGCGCTCCAGAATCGTCAAAACAATGAGAGATTTCATGTCCTATTACAGCTCCAATTCCTCCGTAGTTAACAGCGTCGTCTGCTTGCCAATTGTAGAAAGGCGGTTGTAAAATCGCAGCTGGAAATACGATTTCATTGTAACGAGGATTAAAATAAGCATTTACTACTTGCGGTGCCATAAACCATCTGCTTTTGTCAACAGGATTACCTAAGTCTTCTAGATTTCTTTTATGACTCCATTTTCTAGCATTAAGCATATTTTGATAGTACGAACCACCTTCCTCAACACCACTAATCTCAAGGTCTGAATAATCGCGCCACTTATCAGGATAAGCAATTTTCACCTTTAGAGCTAAGAGCTTTTCAATTGCTTTGGCTTTTGTGTCTTCACTCATCCAATCTAACTTGCTAATTCTATTTTCAAAAGCTTTTATAACATTAGCAATCATTTTCTCTGCTTTCGCCTTTGCTTCTGGTGGGAACTTTTCATCAACATATAGTTTTCCTAAAGCTTCTCCAATAGTTCCGTTTAGTGTTTGCAAAGCATTTTCGTCTCTTTGTCTTTGCTTTTTTGCCCCTCTAAGTGTTTTACTATAGAACTCCCATCTTGCTGTTTCTAAATCCGTACTTAAAGATCTTGAAGCTCCATTGAATAAGCTCCAACGTAAGTAAGACTTCCAATCTTCAACATTATTTTCGGTTAAAATAGTCTGTAGCGCATCCATGTACTTTACTTCGCTTACAATTACTGTGTCTATAGATTTTACACCAATACCTTTAAAGTAATTTTCCCAGTTAATGGCAGGGACCATACCTTGCAAATCTGAAATTGATCTTGGGTTGTAGCGTTTGCGAGCATCTCGTCTATCTACCTTATCCATTCTTGGTTCTGCCAAACGCGTTTCGAAAGCAAGAATTCGGTCAGCTTCCTCTTTGGCTGCAACCTCTTCTTCTCCTAAAAACTTAAGCATCTTAGAAATATAAGCAACATACTGCGCTCTTTTTTCTTTAGAATCTTCATCATCTTTAACATAGTAATCTCTATCGGGTAGCCCTAGTCTACCAACACCCAAATATGCAGCGTTAATATCACTGTTTTTAGTATGGGCACTAACGCCAAAACCAAAGAAACCACCTCCACCGTTCGGTTCCATTTCAATTAAATAGTTCTGTAGGTCTGAAATATTACTTATAGATTCAATTTTTGATAAATAAGGTTTAATTGGATTAATGCCTTGCTCGTTTCTATTTATAGTATCCATAATACTTTGAAATAGCTTAACCGCTTTATCTTGGTCAGATCCGGGAATAACTTTTATTTTACTTATGTCTTTGTCATCTGCCATTGCAGATTTTAAGATGGACAACGCATCATTGTCTGTATTTTTCATGAGTTCGTGAAAACTTCCCCAGCTGGTTCTATCATCAGGTATTTTTGTACTATCCAGCCATTTACCGTTAACGTATCTAAAGAAATCATCATTTGGTCTAACATTGGTATCCATATACTCAATATTAATTCCAGGTATAGGTTCTACCTTAACAATTTCTTTTTTTGCTTCTTGCTTACAAGAGCTCAAACCCAATAGAAGCATAAGGCTCCATAGGGATAACATTTTTGAATTGGTTTTCATTTGTTTGAAATAATTATGTTTTAATTTAAAAATGAGACGCATTAAGCTATGAAATGTTTCATTTTTTAGGTTAAAAAAGTTTAAGTGTTACAATTTAGTACTAATACTTTCTGTTTTAATGTAAACAGTAAATTTATTAACATATTTTTAATAAAATTTAACACAAAAAAAGCGGATAACTTGCAAGTTACCCGCTTTTAAAACTCAACTGTATATTTTTTAAGGCTTTTCTATATTTAGATGATCAAACTCAACTTTTTTATTCATTTGTAAGTTAAAATTTGAAAAGGCTACCAAAACATCTTTAATAGAAGCGATTAACTCTTCTTTAGAAGTGGAGCTTAAATTAGCTAAACTTTCTAGTTTTAAAAATTTGGTTTCAAAAGCATTGATTCTAGCAATTATTGAGGACGTGTTTAAAGGTTCTGGTATGTTTTGCTTTAGGTCTTTTAATGTGGTTGTAACTACTTCGTTATTTTCTATTAGGAAACTAATATCAGCTTTTTTAAAGTTATCTAAAACTGTTTGAAGTTCGTTGTATTGATCCCAATACTCTGTATATTCTATGGTTTTTTCATCAAGTAAAAAATCGTCATAATCAATTTTAGACACTTCTTTTTCGGTTAACTCATGAGACGTTTTTTCCTGAACAGTATCAGTAGTATCACTCTGCTTTTTACAAGAGAAAATAACTAGAAACAGGCAAAGCATGGTTAAAGACAGTCTGTACATAATCATATGTTTTTTATGTATAACGCAAATATATAGTAATAGTTTCTTTTATGAATTTTTTAAGAAAAAATTCACGTACTTTTGGGAGCCACTCTTTAAACTATAATTAATATGTTAGAAAGCTTTTGGGATAATGTAAAATATGGGATGAATCATGTTTTAGATATTAACGGGTATGATCATGTTTTATTTCTTATAGTTCTAACTGCTCCTTATCTATTTAAAGATTGGAAACGTGTTCTCCTTTTGGTGTCTACTTTTACTTTAGGGCATACATTATCTTTAGTTTTGGCTGCTTACGGTGTAGTAAAAGTAAACCCAAAATTAGTAGAGTTTTTAATACCAGTTACTATTTTAATTGTGGCGTTATTTAACGTGTTTACTGCGGGTAAAAATGTTAAAAACGGGAAGGTAAGTGTTTTGTTTTTATCTACCCTCTTTTTTGGTTTAGTACATGGATTGGGGTTTGCAAGGGAGTTTCATATGATGTTCGGGGATTCTGATAACAAATTATTACTTCTACTAGAATTTGCATTAGGTATTGAACTGGCGCAAGTTATTATTGTATTTGTAGTCTTGTTTTTGGGCTTCTTAGGGCAAACAATTTTTAGATTCTCTAAAAGAGACTGGGTAATGGTAGTTTCTGCTATTGTTGTTGGATTGGTGCTTCCAATGATTTTGGAAAGCGATTTGTTAGCAAAGTAAATTTACTGTCTTTTAATGCCATAGTTAACCAACGGTTCGTTTAGAAGTGTTGTATTTAGGGTATTCTTCTTCCTAAATCGTTTAAAATCACTAAACTTTTAAAAAACTTTAACGAACTAGCGTTGTAATTAAAACACGAACAGGTTATATTCGTTATTACATTTTTGCGAAAGAGATGAATGTTGACGTTTTTTAAACATGTTTCATGTAAAAGGCTCCAAGTTAAATGTCTTGATTATAGGACGCTTTCGTAAATTGGAATTTAAAAAGAATTGATGATAGAAGATAAACAGTTAAAATACGATAAGGCGTATTTAAGAATAGCAAAGGAGTGGGGAAAATTGTCTTATTGTAAGCGTAAACAAGTAGGCGCCATAATTGTAAAAGATAGAATGATAATTTCTGATGGATACAATGGAACACCTACCGGTTTTGAAAATTGTTGTGAAGATGAAGAAAACTATACAAAATGGTATGTATTGCATGCAGAGGCTAACGCTATTTTAAAAGTGGCTGCGTCTACCCAATCATGTAAAGGCGCTACATTGTATGTAACGCTATCTCCATGTAGAGAATGTAGTAAGTTGATACATCAGTCTGGAATCGTAAGAGTAGTTTATCATACGGCTTATAAAGATGATTCTGGGTTAAAATTCTTGGAAAAAGCCGGAGTGAAATTGCAGCTAATAGAAGATTTATCAGTTTAATGCATTATCAAAAAAAATATTTACCCTTAATAATTGGTGCGGCGGTAGCTGTAGGTGTTTTAGTAGGCGGAAAACTAAATTTTAGTGATTCTCCAGAAAAGCTGTTTACTAAAAATAGTAATAAAGATAAGCTTAACAGACTTATAGATTTTATTGAATACGATTATGTTGAAGATATCAACACAGATAGTATTGTTGATGTTACGGTTAATGGTATCTTAGATAACTTAGATCCGCATTCGGTATACATTCCAAGAGAGGAGCTTGCAAGTGTTACTGAGAATATGAAAGGTGATTTTGTAGGTATTGGTGTGAGTTTCTATACCTATAGAGATACAATTACAGTAATAAGAACTATTGAAGGAGGTCCAAGTGAAAAGGCTGGAATTAAAGGCGGAGATAGAATTTTATTGGCCGATGGAGATTCATTGTATGGCGCACACATTAAAGATGGGGATATTGTAAGTAGGCTGAAAGGTCCTGAGGGATCTGATGTAAACTTAACGATTTACCGAAAAGGTGAACCTGAATTCTTGAGTTTTAAAGTTAAAAGAGGCATCATTCCTATAAAGAGTGTAGATGCAGCCTATATGTTAACAGATAAATTGGGATATATAAAAGTTAACAGATTTGCTGAGAGTACCTATAAAGAGTTTAAAAAAGGTCTAGATAAGTTAATTGACTTAGGAGCTACCGAAATAGCCTTAGATTTAAGAGATAATCCCGGAGGCTTTTTAAGTCAGGCAGAACAAATAGTCGATGAATTTTTGGGAAAGAATAAACTCATATTATTTACCAAAAATAAACATGGCCATATTGAAGAGAGTTACGCTACCAAAAGAGGCGATTTTGAAAATGGTAAGATTTATGTTTTAATAGATGAGAATTCGGCATCGGCTAGTGAGATTGTTGCAGGCGCTCTACAAGATAATGATAAAGGAACTATTGTTGGCAGAAGAAGTTATGGGAAAGGTTTGGTTCAGCGTGAAATGGATTTGGGAGATGGTAGTGCGGTGCGTCTAACGGTGTCTAGATATTATACGCCTACAGGGCGTTCCATTCAAAGACCTTATAAAAAGAATGGTCATAAAGATTATTATGATGAATATTCAGATAGACTGGAAAGAGGAGAGCTGTTAGATCCTAGAAAAATAGAAGTAGCCGATTCTTTAAAATTTACCACACCTAACGGTAAAGTGGTTTATGGAGGTGGTGGTATAATTCCAGATATTTTTGTTCCTATAGATAACAGTATGCAAAATGAAACTTTAAAGTACATTTTGCAATATCAATTTTTTGATAATTTTATATTCCGCCAATTAGATTTAGACCGTCATGCTTATGATGGCTTATCAAGAGATTACTTTATAAGGAATTTCGAATTAGATGATAGTTTAGTTATTAAATTTCAAGATTACGTAAATACACAAACAAGAACCAAAGTTACTTTTGTTGCTTATCATGATGAGGTGAAACATTATTTAAAAGCCACTTTAGCAGGTCAATTATTTGGTAATGGCGCTTTTGAAGAGGTTGTAAACCAAAAAGATGTTATGATTGAGGAAGTTATTAAGCTAAGCAAAGAATTGTAGTTAGAGGCATGCGTCATGTTTTTTTGCTGTTAAAAAACATATTTTTACCTGTTTCAATTCATATTTACTTTACCCTTTACCTTTTAGTTTTGCTTTTATTAAATTAAAATGAAAGCCTAACTATGGAAGCTAAAACTATTGAACTAGTGCAAGGAACATTTGAAAAGGTTGTTCCAATTGCAGACAAAGCTGCAGAAATCTTTTACGCCAAACTTTTTGAATTAGATCCGAAATTAAAACCTTTATTTAAAGGAGATATGAAGGAGCAGGGAAAAAAGTTAATGACAATGATTGGAACAGCTGTAAACGGATTAAATAATCTTGAAGCTATAGTTCCTGCTGTACAGAATTTAGGCAGAAATCACGTTGGTTATGGTGTTGAAGATAGTCACTATGATACAGTGGGAGAAGCTCTAATTTATACATTAGGAGCTGGTTTGGGCGATGACTTTACTCCAGAGGTAGAAGGCGCTTGGGTTGAAGTGTATACTGTTTTAGCCACAACTATGAAAGATGCTGCTGCCGAGGTTGAGTTAAAAGTAGCTGGAGAAGCATCTAGCGATAAGCCTTGGTGGAAATTTTGGTAAACCAAATCTAACTCTATATAAAGGAAGGAAGAACAAGTGTTAGACTTGTTTTTTCTTTCTATGACTCTATCTTATCATGAACTTTGGTGTGCTTTCCATTGTTCCAAAGGGTTAAAATATCGGTGGCAACATGAGCACCGCTACCCGAAGCAATGGCAAATTGACTTCGCCAACCAGCGAGGGTTCCTGCAACATATAAGTTCTCTTCAATTAAGTGATCACTATTTTTTAACCAAATACGATCTTTTTCTATTGGAGATTTAGGATGAGGTTCTACATAATGTTCTAGACCTTTTATTCTCATTAAACTAGTATATCCAACAGCAACCACAATAATTTTTGCTAGGTAGTTGTTTTTGTTAGTCGTTAGTTTGAAACCATTGTCAGTTTTAAGGATGTCCAAAACCTTTTCGTTTTCAATTTGCTCAACATGTGGATATAAATCTTTAAGCTGTTGTTTTCCACTATCTAATATTGATGCTCCTGTTGTACCAGGAGGTAATCCTAAAACATTATTAAATAAAGCCGTTTGTAAATGAGAAGTTTTCTGATGCGCTATAATGCCTATGTGTTTGTCTTTTGCAAAAGCCTTATCCTTTGCAGAACCAAGCACTAAAGCACAAGATAAGCCTGCAGCACCTCCACCAACTATTAAAACATCGAACATATTTATTTACGGTTTTTTACTTTTTGGTCTATTCTCCTCGAAACTTTTAAAATAAGCATTAAGAGAATGGCGCATAAAGATGCCAAAACAGTAATAACTGCAGTAATGCTATGTTTTTCAAAAGGTGCAGCGTAATCTATTTTAGTAAGATTAAAGATAGCCATAACAGAGGCTAATATGATAACAATTGTAGAAGCTACTTTCATATGTTAATTAAATAATATTTTAATATTTACTGCAAATAGTTTTACAGCTATTGCTAATAGAATAACGCCAAATACTTTTCTAATTATACTAATACCATTAGATCCTAAAAAGCGCTCTATCTTTTTAGAAGTTTTTAAAACAATGAATATAACGAGTACATTGAGTATTATGGCTATAATAATGTTTTCAACTCTAAATTCCGCTCTAAGAGAAAGTAAAGTGGTTAAACTACCAGGACCAGCAATTAGAGGAAATGCTAAAGGGAAAATAGAGGCAGTCATAACATTATTTTCCTCTTCCTTGTAAAGCGTAATGCCAAGTATCATTTCAAGAGCAATAAAAAATAAAATAAAAGCGCCTGCAATAGCAAATGAGTTCACGTCAATGCCAATTAGGTTTAAAATGCTTTTTCCTAAGAATAAGAAAATAATCATAATACCACCTGCAATTAACGAAGCTTTTTCGCTTTGTATATGACCAACTTTTTTACGTAAATCTATAATAATAGGGATGTTGCCAATAATATCAATTACAGCAAATAATACCATGAAAGCAGTAAAGATTTCCTTAAAAACTAATTGCATGCCTTTGTTAATTACAATTAAAATGCAAAGGTCGGTATTTTAATCTTAATTAAAATCTAAAGTTTCTCTATTTTTGCAGCCTAATATATTTGAAGATATGTTTCAGTTAGGTAAAACAATAGTGTCCGAAGATGTGGTGAAGAAAGATTTTGTATGCAATTTATCTGCATGCAAAGGGGCCTGTTGTATAGACGGTGATGCTGGAGCGCCTTTAGATAAAGAGGAAATAAAAATTTTAGATGAGATCTATCCTAAGGTGAAACCATTTCTTAGAAAAGAAGGTATTGAAGCAATAGCGTCTCAAGGAACCCACATTACAACAGAAGAAGGCGAGTTGGAAACTCCTTTAATTAATAATGCCGATTGTGCATATGTAATTTTTGATGACAACGAAACGGCTATGTGTGGTATTGAGGAGGCTTATAATCAAGGTGAGGTAGATTGGAAAAAACCAGTATCTTGTCATTTGTATCCAATTAGAGTTTCAGATTATACCGAATTTTCAGCTGTAAATTATCACAAATGGCAAATTTGTGATGATGCCTGTGAGTTAGGTGAAGAACTGGGAGTTCCTGTTTATAAATTTGTAAAAGAGGCCTTAATTAGAAAATTTGGAGAAGACTGGTATATGGAGTTAGATAAAGTTGCTAAGACTTTTTAACAACTGTAATATTTCGTGTAAAAAAACCTTAAAAACCCCTTTGTTTAAAGGGGTTTTTAAGTTAAGAACATATTATTTTTTTGTAAACTTTTTGATTTTTAAAAAAACTTAAAACTCTGATTATAAGTTATTTAAGTGTTTTTTCTTGTAAACTTTCTGGTTTTTAAGGCTTTAGTTTTTGTTAAAAACTTGTTGAAAAGCTTTCGGTGTTTTTTTAAAAACATATTAATCATTTTGCAATCTTTGTTATCCTCAACTAACGAGAAAAAAATCGTCAAACTTTATATAAAAAACTAAAAAATTATGTCTCAGGCAGTAGAACCCATTCTTCAAGAAAACAAAGATCGCTTTGTTATTTTTCCAATTCAACATCACGATATTTGGGAATGGTATAAAAAATCTGAGGCAAGTTTTTGGACAGCAGAAGAAATTGATTTGCACCAAGATTTAACAGATTGGGCAACTAAATTAACTGACGACGAGCGCTATTTTATAAAACACATTTTAGCATTTTTTGCTGCAAGTGATGGTATTGTAAATGAAAATTTAGCAGAAAACTTTGTTAACGAAGTTCAATATAGTGAAGCAAAATTCTTTTATGGCTTCCAAATTATGATGGAAAACATTCATAGTGAAACGTATTCATTATTAATTGATACTTATGTTAAAGATGAAAAAGAAAAAGATATTTTATTCAAAGCTTTAGAAAATTTTCCTGCTATTAAAAAGAAAGCAGATTGGGCTTTAAAATGGATTGAATCACCAAGTTTTGCGGAACGCTTAATTGCATTTGCTGCAGTTGAAGGGATATTCTTTTCTGGAGCTTTCTGTTCTATTTTCTGGTTAAAGAAACGTGGTTTAATGCCAGGGTTAACCTTTTCTAATGAGCTAATTTCTAGAGATGAAGGTGTACACTGTGATTTTGCAGTTCATTTACACCAAAATCATTTAGTAAACAAAGTGCCAAAATCTAGAATTACTGAAATTTTAGTGGATGCACTAGACATTGAGCGTGAATTTATAACAGAATCATTACCAGTTAGTTTAATTGGAATGAATGCTAACTTAATGACGCAATACTTAGAGTTTGTAACAGACAGACTATTAAGTGAACTAGGATGTGAAAAAGTATACAATACCTCAAATCCTTTTGATTTTATGGACATGATCTCCCTACAAGGAAAGACCAATTTCTTTGAAAAACGTGTGTCTGAATATCAAAAAGCAGGTGTTTTAAATAAAGAGGAAGAGAAAGACAAGTTTAGTTTTGATGCAGATTTTTAATCTGTAAACTAAACCGTTTTTTTCTTTTGAACCCTATTATTTTCCTTAGGAAAATAAGCAAACAATTTTATAACTATACCCAACTAAACGTTCTCTAACTAACCACTAGAGCAAATTTTTAGTATAACTAACTAATCCATTTTTCTGAGAGATTCAGAAGAACCTTAAAAAGTATTGAAGCAACATGTATGTAATTAAAAGAGACGGCAGAAAAGAACAAGTAATGTTCGACAAGATCACCGCTAGGGTGAGAAAATTATGTTATGGACTAAATGAGCTAGTAGATCCATTAAAAGTAACCATGCGCGTAATTGAAGGCTTGTATGATGGTGTTACCACAAGTGAACTTGATAATTTAGCGGCAGAAATTGCAGCAACTATGACTACGGCGCATCCAGATTATGCGCGTTTAGCAGCAAGAATTTCGGTGTCTAACTTACACAAAAACACTAAGAAAACGTTTAGTGAGGTAATGGAAGATTTATATGTATATGTAAATCCAAGAACAAATAAAGAAGCACCACTGCTGTCTGATGAGGTGTACAATGTAATAATGGAAAATAAAGAACGTCTCGATTCCACTATTATATACAACCGTGATTTTGGGTATGATTATTTCGGATTTAAAACTTTAGAGCGATCTTACCTTTTAAAATTAAATGGTAAAATTGCTGAGCGTCCGCAACACATGTTAATGCGTGTTTCAGTAGGGATTCATTTAAACGATATTGATGCAGCCATAGAAACATATGAGTTAATGTCTAAGAAGTACTTTACTCATGCTACACCAACATTGTTTAACTCAGGAACTCCAAAACCTCAAATGTCGTCTTGCTTCCTTTTAACAATGAAGGAAGATAGTATTGATGGTATTTATGATACTTTAAAGCAAACAGCTAAAATATCGCAATCTGCCGGTGGTATTGGTTTAGCTATGCATAACATTAGGGCTACAGGAAGTTATATAGCTGGAACAAACGGAACAAGTAACGGTATAGTACCAATGTTACGCGTGTTTAACGATACCGCACGTTATGTGGATCAAGGAGGTGGAAAACGTAAAGGAAGCTTTGCTGTATACTTGGAGCCTTGGCATGCGGATATTTTTGACTTTTTAGATTTAAAGAAAAATCATGGTAAAGAAGAAATGCGTGCACGTGATTTATTCTACGCTATGTGGATTCCAGATTTATTCATGAAACGTGTTGAGGAAGATGGAGAGTGGACTCTAATGTGCCCTAATGAATGTCCTGGATTACCAGACACACATAGTGAAGAATTTGAGACATTATATGCTAAGTATGAAGCAGAAGGAAAAGGAAGAAAGAAAATTAAGGCGCGTGAGCTTTGGGAGAAAATCTTAGAATCTCAAATTGAAACGGGAACGCCTTACATGCTATATAAAGATTCTGCTAATCGTAAATCTAATCAGCAAAATTTAGGAACTATTCGTTCTTCAAACTTATGTACTGAGATTTTAGAATACACGTCTCCAGATGAGGTTGCGGTTTGTAATTTGGCTTCTATTGCATTACCAATGTTCATTAAAAATGGTGAGTTTGATCATAAGGAGTTATTCCGTATTACAAAGCGTGTTACGAAAAACTTAAACAAGGTAATTGATAGAAATTATTATCCTGTAAAAGAGGCGGAAAACTCAAATATGCGTCACCGTCCTATTGGTTTAGGAGTGCAGGGATTAGCCGATACGTTTATTAAGTTACGTATGCCTTTTACAAGTGATGAAGCTAAAAAATTGAATCAAGAGATTTTTGAAACGCTTTATTTTGCTGCTGTTACAGCTAGTGTAGAAGAAGCTAAGGCTGATGGGCCTTACCAAACATATGAAGGTTCTCCAATTAGTAAAGGCGAATTCCAACATAATCTATGGGGGTTAAAAGACGAAGAATTAAGTGGACGTTGGGATTGGGCTAAATTGCGCAAAGATGTTAAGAAAAACGGTGTGCGTAATTCATTATTGGTGGCGCCAATGCCTACAGCATCTACATCTCAGATTTTAGGAAATAATGAGTGTTTTGAACCTTACACATCTAACATTTACACACGTCGTGTATTATCTGGTGAGTTTATTGTTGTTAACAAACATTTATTAGAAGATTTAGTAGAATTAGGACTGTGGAATGAGGCACTTAAACAAGATATCATGAGAGCTAACGGGTCTATTCAAAATATAGATATCATTCCTCAAGATATTAAGGATCTTTATAAAACCGTTTGGGAGTTAAGTATGAAAGATATTATAGATATGTCTCGCCAAAGAGGCTACTTTATAGATCAGTCTCAATCGCTTAACTTATTTATGGAAGGTGCTACAATGGCTAAATTAACTTCAATGCATTTCTATGCTTGGAAAAGCGGCTTAAAAACTGGAATGTATTACTTACGTACTAAGAGTGCGGTAGATGCTATTAAGTTTACGCTTCAAACGAGTAAGAAAGAAGAGCCAGTAGCTTCGGCGGTAGAAGTAGATAATTCTGTAGAAACAGAACAACATAAGGCTAAAAAAGAAAAATTGGCAGCACAAAACGCAGCTAAATTTGCTAAGCAAAGTACGCCAGCAAAAGAGGTAGACGTAGAGCCAATGTCTCCAGAGGAAATGAAAGCGCTTATTGCGCAGGCAAAGGCAGGAGAAGGAGATGATTGCTTAATGTGCGGATCTTAAGGACTGGGATTAGTTCCCTCGAAAGGGGGAACCCCAAATTTAAAAAGAGCATCTCATTTGAGGTGCTTTTTTTGTGAATGTGATATAAAAAAAGCCACTTTAAAAGTGGCTTTTTGCTATAAAATAAATGGATTAATTAATTACTGCGTTATATGTTCTACAACGGCAGTATCGTTCTCAGACATTAGGGCAAAAAACTTATCAATATTTGGTAGAATAATGATTTTTGTACGTCTGTTCTTAGCTCTATTTTCTTTTGAATTATTTTCGGCAATAGGTTGGTAGCTACTTCTTCCAGCCGCAATTAATTTTTCTGGTGCTACACCATACTTTTCTTGAAGTTTACGTACTACAGAGGTAGCTCTCATAACACTTAAATCCCAGTTATCAGCTAGAAATTCTGTACTTATGGTTCTAGCATCGGTATGACCTTCAACCATTACATCTAAGCTTTGTTCAGAATTAATAACATCAGCTAACTTTTTAAGAACCGTATCAGCTTTAGAGCTTAATCTATAACTTCCGGTGTTAAATAACATATCATTTGCAATAGAAATCATCACAACAGTTTCGTTGATGTTTACTGCAAAATCTTCATCTTCGCTCATATTGCTTTCACCTATTGTTTTTTCTAAATTATAAGCTACGGCAAGATTCATAGAATCTTTAAGCGTTTTAGCTTGCGCTAATTTGTTAGCGTCAACATGTTTTAAAGTCTCACGCATTTTAATTTTGGTGTCATTAGAAATTACAGCAATGTTGCCAACTGCATCTAATTTTGTATTGTTTTCTTGTTTCAGCGAAGCTATTTTAGAGTTATAAGCATCAACTCTTTCTTGGATTTTATCGAATTTAGTTTCTAAATCTTCTTTAGCAACTTTAGTTTTTAAAAGTTCACTTTTAATCTCGCCGTTTTCTTGTTGCAGAGCTATGTACTTTTTCTTAGAAACACATGAAAAGCTCAGGATGGTTAGTAATAGTAAAATGGATAGTTTTTTCATAATTAATATATGTTTGTCTTATGTACGATTAAAGTGCGTATTCAGACGTTTAAATACATTAATTATAAAAAAACAGGAGGTGAAATAATATTAGTATTTTCGTTTTAGACCTCATAAAACCTGAGGGTGAGAGCGAACTTAAAGCTAATTAATTTAAGATGTCGGTACCTAAAAGTTTATCATTCTTATTGTAATACCAAGCTCTATTTTTTGGCATTTTAATACCATTTACGGTCTTTTCTTCCGTTAATAAGATATATTCTCCAGAATCTTTTTTAATGCTGCCGTTTGCGTCAGTTTTGTAGAACTGATAGATTTCCATTGCGTAGTTTTCCGGATTAAAATAGAAATACCAAATATCGCTTCCAACTTCTGCATTGTAGGTGGCCTTTAGAACTAAATAGGTCTTTCCCCTAAATGTCTTTTTTTCAACTTTAGGAGCAATGTTAGTGCCTTGGTCTTTTAACTTCATTGGTAGACCATAAAGATAGGTGTAGTAATTTTTGAAGAGTTTAGCGCGTTTACAGTTTAGTTTATACTTTTCTTTGTCTTCTGTAGATACATTTTCGGAATCATTCAAGGCAAAAGAGCAGTTGCCTTTATTTACTGTATATGTTGTAGTAATAGTGTCTCTTTTAGCAGAAACCTTAAAATACTCGTTGGGTAAATCTATTGTAATAGCACTTAACCGTGAGGATTTGTTTGGGACTTCCATGGTAATATTAAAATCAGCCATAAAGGAGCTCCAGTTATTATTTGGGTCATGATATTGTATTGCTTTTTCAAGAAGCTCTTCACCAGAAAGGCTCTGGGCGTGTGTTGCCAAAGTTGAAAGCATTAGGGCTATAAGTAAGACGTTCTTGAGCATAATTTCTTTTTTGTTAAATATACAAAAACAAAAAGCGCCTTGTTTAAGGAGCTTTTTAATATATATTGAGGAGGATTTGGTTATTCTTCTTCAGTAGATACAGTGGCGGGTTCTACAGAGTCATCATGAGAATTGTAATATTCTTCTAAAAGACTCATAGTAGCAGTTAGTAAATCTTTGGTTTCTAACAAAATGCCAAAATATAAGGTGGTGTTTTTAGGGCTTGATTCTTCTGTTCTGGTACGTTCAACTTGTTTTTGAATTTTTTCAGTTAACATATTGAACACTTCAGGTTTTGTACCAAGTACCGCTCCGATTTTGTCAAAAGAGCCAGAACTAAAGGCTTCATTTGTATCTAAAAGTAATTTTTCAAACACATCATCAATTTCTTTAAGCTCCTTTATTTGGCTAAATTTTAATTTTTTATGGTTGTTATTTACGTGTTTATAACTTGAATTTGAAATATACCTTAAAGACTGCGCCATGTCTTGTAAGTTATTTAAAATGCTTAAATAAAAATTACTGGCACTTACACTAGGTTCATCTAAATTCTTAATGAAATAGAAGATGTTATCTTTTAGGTCATCTATTTCATCGTTTAAACTCTCTACTTGTGCTTTATTCTTCTTGAGCATTTTAAGGTTATGGGTAGCAAGCCCGTTAACGGCATTGGTATAAATGCGATTTCCTCTTTTTACAACATTGGCAATATTGTTGGCACTCTCTAGTATAACACCTTGAATAGAACTGCTTTCTGCCTTTTTAAGTGAATCTTCCTCCTTAAGAATTCTAGATTTTTTTCTGTGACTTAAATAGTTTCTAAAAAGTACAAAAACAGCAAAGGCTAAAAGTGCAACTAACGCATAACCTCTTCCATAGTATAGTATTACTGCCATTATTGAGGCAGCTACAAAAGCACTTAGCGCGGTTAGGAACCAGCCTCCAATTACATTTAGTACACCTGCAACCCTATATACAGCACTTTCACTACCCCAAGCTCTATCTGCTAAAGAAGTTCCCATGGTAACCATAAACGTAACATAGGTTGTAGATAAAGGAAGTTTCATTGAAGTAGCTATAGAAATAAGTACACTGGCAACCATTAAATTAACTGCTGCCCTAACCATATCAAAAGCTGGCATGTCTTCTTTTTTAACAGCAGCTGTTAAAACGGGTTCTTTAAACTGCCTGTCTATAATACGTTTAGCAGAGTCTGGAATCAAATTATTCACAGCTTCAGAGGTAGCTATAGTCATTCTTACTATACTTCTAGATAAGAAATTAGGCTCAAAACGTTCTTTAACATTGTCTTGACGTGCCAAATCAACAGAAGTCTTAACAACAGCTTTTGCTTTACTAGAAAACCATAGTGTTAATACCATAACCAAACCTGCAATTAGCAGTATAATAGTAGGTGTATGTATCTTTTTACTCAAGCTTTCCATTGTGAATTCCGTAGCCGATAGGCCAGCAGTGTTTATTGCCGGATTTCCAAAATCAACGTAAGCTTGGTATGCTCCAGTTGTAGGGCCAATAAAGTTTACTAAATCATTACCGGAGAAAGCTACAGCTAAAGCAAAAGTTCCAACTATAATAATGATTCTATAAATGTTAGTTTTTAGGAATTGTATGAGTAAAAATGAAATTATGGTGAACAATACGAAACCAGCAATTAATGTCATTTCCGTATTGCTGGATATTAAACTTTTTAAATTATCATTCATAAAACTAGCATTCTTAATGCCTTTTATAAGAATGAAGTACATGATAGAAGTAACGGCAAATCCACTAAAAATAGCACCGTAATATTTAGGTTTCTGATTAAAATTGAAAGAAAGTAGAAGACGGGATACATACTGCACTATAGCACCAACAGAAAAGGCGACGACTACAGACAGGAGAATTCCCAGAATAATTTCTATAGCTTTTTCGTTATTTATATAATTCCCAAGATCCAGAAGACTTTGTGAATTATCGGCCGATATCTTAATAATGGCAACACAAACCGATGCTCCTAAAAGCTCAAAAACAATAGATACCGTAGTTGAAGTAGGTAACCCTAAGGTATTAAAGAAGTCCAGCAGGAGAATATCTGTAATCATTACTGCCATAAATATGATCATGATTTCGTCAAAGACGAATTCTCCCGGAACAAAAATACCCTTTCTGGCTATTTCCATCATACCGCTAGAGGATAGTGCACCAAATGCTACCCCAATACTGGCAACAATCATCAATGTTTTAAATGAAACAGCTTTAGAGCCAATTGCTGAGTTTAAGAAGTTTACAGCATCGTTACTTACACCAACTACTAGGTCTGCAATTGCCAAAATAGCAAGAGCAATGATCATAAAAGTATAAAGATTATCCATCTAAACTAGGGTAAAATATATTGGGAACAAATGTCTTGTTTTTTATTAAACCTAATGTTAAACTAATGTTATGTTCTATTCCATATTTGTTTGTAAGTAATAGTTTAACTAGCTAATAAAGCTTTTAATCGAAAAATCAATATTTTTTAATAACTTAATACGTTGTATATCAACTTATTGTGGGTTTAATGTTAATTTAATGTTATGTAAATGTTTATTTAAAGTGAATTATTTTATATATTTGTAAAGTAATCATTAATTAAAACCCCCACATGTTATGAGAAAATATATATTAATATTAGCAATTTTATTTATAGGAACATCAGTTTATGCACAAAACACTAATGTTAAGGTTAAGCATGAACAAAAAGGAGATTTAGTTGAAGCAACTTACTTTTATGCAGATGGAACTGTTCAACAAAAAGGAACGTTCAATCAAGACGGAAAGTTACACGGAACGTGGACTAGTTTTGATGCTAAGGGAAACAAGATTGCTTTAGGTAATTATGAAAACGGAAAGAAAGTTGGTAAATGGACTTTCTGGAATAATGGCGAAGTAAAAGAGGTAAACTTTGTGGATTCAAAAATTGCCAGCGTAACGCATACAAGTAAATCAGATGGCCTATAGAAAAGAAGTACATTTTTAAAAGAAAAAGCTCCCAATTTGGGAGCTTTTTCTTTATCTAAAATCTAAATGCTATTAAAATTTAAGTGTATAACCTAGAGAAAATTCAGTTCCAGGTTGTCTTAAAGAGTATACTCTGTCTTCAGCTTTGAAAGATTCAAAAACACTTTCTTTTTCTGCACCTAAGATATTATTAATCTTAAAGTCTATTGCAGATCTTTTGTTTTCTCCAAAAGTCTTATTAAAAGTAAAGTTTAAACTTTCAAAAGGCTTAGTATATACATCAGGAATACCTCCAAGACCTACTACTTGTAGAGTCTTACCTTGAATATTAAAGAATAATCCAGTTTGTAAGCCTAAGTCTGAATTTGTATAATTTAAACTTGAATTGATTAAGAAAGGTGCTTGCCCTTGCATATCCCTTTTTCTTTCAATAGTTTGCCCATCTCTAGCGTTAGCAACTCTTGAGTCAAACTCACCGTCAGACATTGTTAACTCAGATTTGGTATAAGAAGCGTTTAAAGTAAATTTTAAATTGCTTAATTCTTCAGAAATAAACCCTAAGTTTCTTCTAAACTCAATTTCAGCACCATAAACATCTGCATTACCAAGGTTTCCATAGGTTAACTGGGTAGATGCTTGAGCAAAGAAAGACTGTTCTATTGGATCTTTAAACTTTTTAAAGAAACCACTAATAGCAAACATTTCTCCTCCTTCTCCAAAACGTTCATACCTTAAATCAAAGTTGTTTACATAAGTAGGTACTAAATTAATGTTACCAATAAATAGTCTATCTGTAATAGGATCATAGATTCTAGAGAAAGAAGCTTCTTTAAATGAAGGTCTTGCTGTAGTTCTGTAATAAGATCCTCTTAAGTTTGATTCTTCAGTTAATGCATAAATTAAATTCGCCGAAGGGAAAAAATCATGCTCATCTAAAACTTTTCTTCTTAGGAAGTCTTCACTAGTACTGTTATTTCTTCCAGTATAGTAAGATGTGAAAATTTCTGCTCTTAAACCTAAGATAGTTTTAAGTTTTTCAGTAATGTTAAATTCATTTGAAATGTAAGTAGCACCTATATTTTGTTCTCCTTCGTAAGCATCACCAGGGTTAAATTGATCTGTTGATACTAAGTTAGTTCCATTAGGATTATCTCTACTCCAAAGATTTTCAGGAGCTAAGAAATTGTTAGGATTACCATCTGCAACGGGCTCATTGTTTTGGAATGTCCAGTCATCAATACTAAAGTCTCTGAATTTGTAAGTGTAACCACCACCAAATTTTAATTTAGCAGGTCTTCCTCCTATTTCATATTTCTTTGTGAAGTCAAACTTAGAAGCCCAGTTTTCCTCTTGTAAGAAACGCCATATTCTTATAGGAAATGTTGCGAACGATGGGCTAATATCAAACTCACCTTCATCAGTTTCTTGTAATGGAGTAACTTTGTGGTCTTTATCATGTACTTTAGAAAACGTGGGAGATAATTTCCAGTCAAAAGTCCAATCATTTTCAGCACCAAACCTATGATTACCATTTATTAATAAATTTGTAATAGACCTTTCTGTATAGGTAATTGCATCTTTACTAATAGGCTCTAAACCAGAACCAGAACCGGAACCACCACCAGCAACTAATTGATTGAAGATACCACCAGCAGACTCTCCATTTTGTATATGAAGAATGTTTACTTTGTATTTAGATCTCTGCGTTTTAAAAGTTAATCCTGCTAAACCGTTTACTAAAACATTGTTTATACCTTCTCTACCTTCAGAAATTCTATCAGCAAGTAAGTTGTTGTTTGATTTGTCTAAGGCATCAATTGAGAATGCACCGTCTACACGGTTTTCGTAAAACGTTGTGCTGTTTTTGTATGAAAACAACGCCATGTAACCAAGTTTGTTATTTTCACCTACTTCAAACTGATCTCCTAATGTGAAACCAAAATCGAAGTTAGGTTTACTAGTTTCTTCTTGTGCTCTAAGTTCACTATCAAAACGACCAGTTAATGAGTTTAATAAGTTTCTGTTATCGAATGTCCCAGGAATACGTTGGTACCTGTTTATAGGCACATTTCTTGTTCCGTCGTCATATCCCCAAAAATCTGTGTCACTTCCAGACCCAATTAAGAAATTGTCTTTACCGTGCATATCAGGATTAAAGCCAGCACCTATAGAAACAGAAGCTTCAAATTTAGTTGGAAAATCTTTGGTAATAATATCAACCACACCTCCTGTAAAATCTGCAGGGTATTCTGCTGCAGCCGATTTTACAACAACAATATTATCTAATATGTTTGTTGGAAAGATATCCATTTGAATAGTGTTTCTATCTGGATCTAAACCAGGAATATCTACACCATTTAAAGTTGATTTAGTATAACGGTCTCCTAAACCTCTTACATATACATATTTACCTCCTTCAACTGAAACACCAGGAACACTTTTTACTGCGCTTGCTAAGTTACCAGCGCCACTTGCTTTAATAGTCTGTGCAGACATTGCGTCTAAAAGTGTCGCAGACTTTTTCTGAAGAGCTAAAGCTGCATTTTCAGTATTTCTTTTAACAGTTTGAGTAATTACAACTGTTTCTAAAGAATTAGAAGATAGTGTTACATCTAAATCTGTAACCTGTCCAGATTTAATAACAACGTTACTAATTTCTTTAGTTTCGTAACCAACAAATGAGAATATAATAGTATAAGTACCAGAGTCTAACTCTAACTGATATTTACCATCAAAATCTGAAGTAGTACCAGTTGTGGTTCCTTTAACAAGAATATTAGCGAACGCCATTGGTTCGTTGTTGTATTCTCCATCTAATACATTTCCAGCTAAAATACCAGACTGGGCAAATGCAGTATTAAAAGAACCTATAAGAAATAGTATAAAAACTATATAAATATTTTTCATAATATAATTTGAAAACTACTGCTCGCCATAAGCGAACAGTAGTTGTTTTATCTTTATTATAAAGTATTTTTTAGATTGCTGATTTTGAAGCAGCGTAAGTCCAACTTAAAACAGAAGTATCTGCTCCTACAGTTTGAGCTCCTTCTGTAACTTGAGAAGTCCAAGCAGCAGCTCTTGTAGTAAAGTCATCGTTTAAGATGATTTTGTCTTCATCAATGTCATTACTTTCATCTGTGTCATCACAGTTTTGAGCACAACCAACTTTTTCAACAAAGATGCTATTATCAAAACCAACAACTTCCCAGTTAGAGAAAGTTAAGTTACCATCTAGGAAATTTTGAGAAACGGCATTGTTATCTAACTCAACGTCAGAACTAGCTTTAAATCCTTTTGCATATACATTGTTAGTTGCTCCAGTAGCTTTACTTCTGTAGTCTGCGTACTCACCTTTAGTTGTGTTTTCGTTACCAATTAAAGTTACATTTTCTAATGTAAAAGAACCTGTAGCAGTTCCTTCTCTACCATCAATTTCTAAAGCGTGGTCAGAAACGTCTCCTAATACAACTACTGCATTTGAAATAGTTCCAGAGTAAGCTTGGTCAATATCTAAACCATCATCACCTTGAGCCCAAACTAATAAGTTAGTAGCGTTAACAGTTCCACCAAAGAACTCAATACCGTCATCAACGTTAGCAACAACTTCTACGTGATCTATAGTAGTTCCAGTACCAACACCACCTAGAGTTAATCCGTTAATTTCGTTTCCTTCACCAATTAAAGCACCACCGTGACGGATAGATACATATCTTAAGATACCAGAATCATCATCTGCAACATTTCCACCATAAAGACCAAATGTATCATCAGCAGGAATTCCTTCAATTTGTACTTCAGTTAAATCACCTTTTAAAGAACAAGGAGCATGACCTAAGATTATTAGACCACCCCAAAGACCTCTGTTAGATTCGTCAAGGTTAGTACCTGTAGTCTGACCAGCATCGATGTTATCACTTGAAGACGTGAAAATGATTGGACTATCTGCAGTACCAACAGCATTTATCTTACCACCTCTAGCAACGATTAAAGCAGATGCTAAAGAACCAGTACCAGGCTTCCCTTTAATAATAGTACCAGGGTTTATAGTTAATGTTACTCCATTATCAACAACAACTTTTTGATTTAACTCATATATTTTGTCGTTTGTCCAAGTTGTGTTAGCAGAAATAATACCAGTTACGGCAACAATTTCAGTTCCACTAGGAGTAGAATCTCCACCATTTATTATTGTAACTTCTTCTATAATTATAGGAGTGTCGTCATCTTTAAAACAACCACTAAGTAATAAAGTAGAAGCAAGTAAAACTGGTAAAAATATTTTTTTCATTGTGTTTAAATTTTAGATAATTTTTTAGTTTCAATTTACGCTGCAAAGAAACGTCTGTTATGTAAATGTGATGTTATGTGTGGATTAAAGAACAGTAATAAAAGAGTTATCCTAATGTTATGAGAAACGCTCTTTTTTGATAGTTGAAGAAACAATTTGTTAACATTGAAAATTCCTCTCTTATTAAGAATTTTTATTAGTCTTTTATAAACATGAAAATTTTCATATTCTAATTTTAGAATTGAAAATAACCTTGCGAAAAGGACATTGCACTTTTAATTGCAAACGCCTGAATAATAAGTAAGGAATGTTCTGCCTTTATTTAGATGCAGTCTCTATTTCTGGTAATTTAAACGTGTTAAGCGCTAACTTAATTTCGGCAGGTTCAAATGAAGATACTTGAATTTCGATTTCTTTAGATTCATATCCAGGAAAATTGCAAACAAGTGTGTATTTACCATCTTTTAAGTTTTCAAATAAGAACGTTCCAGATAAGTCCGAAGTTGAACTAATTTCAGTTCCTTTGATAGAAATATTAGCAAAAGCTAAAGGTGTATTATCTAACTCTTTATCTAACACTTTGCCAACAATAAGACCAGAGTCTTGAGCAAAAGAAATTGAAGTTATAAGAATAAATACTAAGGTTGCTAAATATTTCATTTTATGTGCTTAAAATTGCGCACTGCAAATAACCGACATAAATGTACTTTTTGTGTTACTAAATTGTTAATCGTTTTTCAACTTTAGGTTACTTTAATGTTAAGAGATTTTAGAATTTAATTAACCTGAATTTATTTATCTTGCCATTGCTTTAACCAAAAATTATGAACTGGGAACAATTACTCTCTTTAAAGCGCTTTGGCGACACCAATAAAAGATTACGAAAAGAACAAGATGAAACCCGTGTTGGGTTTGAAGTAGATTATGATAGAATTATCTTTTCACAAGAATTTAGAAGTTTACAGGATAAGACTCAGGTAATTCCTTTGTCGCAAACAGATTTTGTGCATACTAGACTTACGCATAGTTTAGAAGTTAGTGTTGTTGGGCGATCTTTAGGACGTAAAGTGGGGCAAAAGCTTCTTGAAAAGTACCCGCATTTAAAAGAGGTGCATGGCTATCAAATAAACGATTTTGGTGCTATTGTAGCGGCTGCAGCTTTGGCTCATGATATTGGAAACCCTCCGTTTGGACATTCTGGAGAAAAAGCTATTGGTGAGTTTTTTAAAACGGGAGAAGGCTTAAAATACAAAGAGCAATTAACAGATAAAGCATATCAAGATCTTTGCGATTTTGAAGGAAATGCTAATGGGTTTAAAATTATTACTCAGAAGAATCTTAGGTTAAGCTATGCTACATTAGGAGCTTTTATGAAATATCCTAAAGAGTCTTTACCTAAAAAGCCAACAAGCCATATAGTTGATAAGAAATATGGTTTTTTTCAGTCTGAAAAACAGTTGTTTGAAAGTGTTGCTACCGATTTAGGTCTTTTAAAACGAAGTAATTCTGATTTAAGTTTTTCACGACATCCTTTAGCATATTTGGTTGAGGCGGCTGATGATATTTGTTATACTATTATAGATTTTGAAGACGGTATAAACTTAGGGTTAATTGAAGAAGAATTTGCTTTAGAATATATGTCCAAAATTATAAGAAATACCATAATTCCTGAGAATTATTATAACCTTTCTAGTAAGCAAGAACGCATAGGTTATCTAAGGGCTTTAGCTATTGGAACTCTTATAGATGAAGCAGTCCACATTTTCATGACTAACGAAGAAGCTATTTTAAATGGTTCATTTGATTGTGCTTTGCTTGATAAAAGTAAATACGAAGCCCAAATAAATGATATCATTAAAATAAGTGTTGAAAAAATTTACCAATCTGAGGAGGTAATTAATAAAGAAATTGCGGGATACCAAATTATAAATAAGTTATTAGGTGTTTATACTAAAGCGGTGAACAATAATTTTGATGGTAATGCTTCTAACTACGACAAACTTATTTTAAAAGGATTGCCTAAAACCATAGATTTCTCGAGTGAAGATTTATACCAAAGGTTGTTGGCGGTTTGTCATTATGTATCTCTGCTGTCAGATAGTAAGGCTATATTAAATTTTAAAACCATTGAGGGGGTGACTTTTTAAAATCAAAAGCAATGGTTTAATAATGTTTAAAAGATTAAATATGTTTGGTAAAGACATTTCTTAAGCCTTCAACATCTAAACCAACTAATCTCTGTAATTCATTGACATTACCGTGTTCAATAAAACCATCAGGAATGCCTAAAGTTTTAATGGTGTTTTTGTAATTGTGTTCTGAAGCAAATTCTAAAATAGCAGATCCAACCCCTCCTTTAATAGTGCCATCTTCAACAGTTATAATTGTACGGTATTCTTTAAAAACACGGTGCAGTAGAGCTTCATCTAAAGGTTTTACAAAGCGCAGATCATAGTGAGAGACGTTTAATCCCTCTATAGCTTCAGAAACATTTTTAGCAATGCTTCCAATGCTCAAGATAGCCAAGTTTTTACCCTTTTTTAGTTGAATAGCTTTTCCAAGTTCTACTTTCGAAAATGGTTGTTTCCAATCTAAAGTAATACCGCGGCCACGAGGATATCTAATTGCAATAGGCATTTCTAAACCTAATTGGGCTGTGTACATTATGTTGCGTAATTCAACTTCATTTCTGGGAGCAAAAATGATAAGATTAGGTATGCATCTTAAATATGCTAAATCAAAAACACCATGATGTGTAGCGCCATCTTCACCAACCAAACCAGCTCTATCTAAACAAAAAATAACGGGTAACTTTTGTAAAGCAACATCGTGAATTACTTGATCATAAGCCCGTTGTAAAAAGGTAGAGTAGATGTTACAAAAAGGAACTAATCCTTGGGTTGCCATACCGGCAGCTAAGGTAACGGCATGTTGTTCTGCAATACCAACATCAAAGGCTCTGTCTGGAATTTGTTCCATCATATACTTTAGGGAACTTCCTGTTGGCATTGCTGGTGTTATACCAATAATCTTGTGATTTTGCTTTGCGAGTTCTACAATAGTATGTCCAAATACATCTTGATATTTAGGTGCTTGTTTAACATCTGGTTTAGGGATTAGGTCTCCAGTTTCAGCATTAAACTTTCCTGGGGCATGGTATTTTACTTGATCTCTTTCTGCTTGTTTTAGTCCTTTACCTTTGGTAGTGATTACATGCAGTAATTTGGGGCCTTTTATTTTTTTAAGTCGCTCTAATTCTGAAACAATTTTGCTAATATCGTGTCCATTAATAGGTCCCGAGTAATCTATATTCAATGCTTCAATGATATTATTACGTCTGTTTGTTCCCTTTTTAACATTGGTTAAATATTGCTTTAATGCACCAACGCTAGGGTCAATACCAATGGCATTATCATTTAAAATCACTAATAAATTGGCGTCTGTAACTCCTGCATGATTTAGTCCTTCAAAAGCCATTCCACTAGCAATAGAGGCATCTCCAATAACAGCGATATGATGTTTATCCTCACCATTTAGTTGTGATGCAATGGCCATTCCTAAGGCTGCCGAGATTGAAGTAGATGAATGTCCAACTCCAAAAGCATCATATGCACTTTCATCACGTTTGGGAAAACCGCTTATACCCCCTAACTGTCTATTGGTTTCAAAAATGGCTTTTCTGCCGGTTAGGATTTTATGTCCGTATGCTTGATGACCCACATCCCAGATTAATAGATCTTCTGGTGTATTAAAAACGTAGTGTAATGCAATTGTTAATTCTACAACACCAAGACTAGCTCCTAAATGCCCCTCTTTGGTAGCCACTACATTAATAATGAATTCGCGTAATTCTTTTGCAAGGTTTGGTAAGTCTTCTATAGATAACTTACGCAAGTCTTTAGGGTAATTAATATGTTGTAAAAATGGTTTTTGCACATGGCAAAAGTACGAGAATGAATTGTTATTTTTGCTATTATGATAAAACCTTTCGACGATACTTACTTTATGCGCAAAGCGTTACAGGAGGCAGAAATAGCTTTTGAAAAAGGCGAAATTCCTGTTGGAGCGGTTATAGTTGTTGATGACCGAGTAATTGCAAGAGGCCATAATTTAACGGAGATGTTGAATGATGTTACCGCTCATGCCGAAATGCAAGCTATTACAGCTGCCGCTAACTTTTTAGGGGGTAAATATCTTAAAAATTGCACCATGTATGTTACCTTAGAACCATGCCAGATGTGTGCTGGGGCTTTGTATTGGAGTCAGATTTCAAAAGTTGTTTATGGGGCAAGAGACTTAGAGCGTGGATTCATAACAATGAAGACACAATTACACCCTAAGACTAAGGTGGAAGGTGGCGTTTTGGCAGAAGAAGCTGGCGAATTGCTGAAACGTTTCTTTGTAACTAAACGTAATTTGAATTGACATTGTTCTGTGGGAGGTACGACAGAAGAATCTGCAAGTAGAAACAGACGCTTCGCTACGCTCTGCATGACAAAGGTTAATGTTTATCCTCCTCCTGAGACTCCTTCATTTTATCCAGATTCTCTTTAGTAAGCATGTAGTCTTTAATGTCTTTGTCTTTCCAACGGTAATATGAAAACAAAGGAAAAACTAATAAAAACAAACCTACAACACCAAAGCCAATGAGTTTTTGAGAATATTCTAAATTGGTAAGGAAACCAGTTAAAATTGATCCGACAGAGGCCAAAAATAGAATAAAAGTTATCTTTTTTATCATTTTTTACTAATGTGTTACATTAATTAGTTGTCTTCGGTAAGCAGTTAATAGTTTTGATTTAGAAATGTACCCATAATACTTTCCATTTTT
Organism: Seonamhaeicola marinus; assembly: GCF_008085455.1. Lineage (NCBI taxonomy): Bacteria > Pseudomonadati > Bacteroidota > Flavobacteriia > Flavobacteriales > Flavobacteriaceae > Seonamhaeicola > Seonamhaeicola marinus. The sequence goes on from NZ_VSDQ01000679.1 coordinate 706,353, forward strand.
AATCACGGGTAAATTCCAAGCGCCAGAGGTTTTAAATTTCATCATAATATCATTCATAGAGTCCTCATCATAGTTTATAATGCCCGCATCAGCATGCATTAAACCTTCGGCAGTTACTTTGTCATAGAGTTCAGTATTAAACATCATATGCCTTATATCATCAAGTCTTATTACACCTAAGAATTCATGTTTTTTACTAACTACAGGAAAATGATTTCTTGAAGATTTGGCTACAGCATTTTTTAAGATATCACCAAGCGTCATTTCTGGTTTTAGAATCACAAAATTAGTTTCTATAACCTTATCTATTTCTAACATCATTAACACATTTTGGTCTTTGTTGTGTGTAATGAGTTCACCACGTTTGGCAAGTTTTAAAGTATATACAGAATGAGAAACATAGTATTTCGTAATAGCAAAAGAAATGGCGGATACCAATATTAGCGGTACAAATAATTCATAACCACCTGTAATTTCTGCTATTAAGAAAATAGCAGTAAGTGGAGCATGTAGTACTCCTGCCATTAGCCCTGTCATTCCTATTAAGGTAAAATTAGATTCCGAAACGTCAAATCCAAAACCAATGTTGTTAATTACCTTGGCAAAAGCATTTCCTAATGCGCTTCCCATAACTAGTGTTGGAATAAATACACCACCAACGCCACCTGCACCGAATGTAGTAGTCATTGCAATGGCTTTAAACAAAGTAATGCCAAATAATAGGCCTATGACTATCCAAATGTTATCTAAGTCAAGATTAAAAGGGGTGTTTCCAATTGCTGCTAAATGATCACCTTTTAAGAGGTTGTTCATAATACCGTAACCTTCACCATATAATGGCGGAATTAAAAACAGCATAGTTCCAATAGCAATACCTCCTATTAATAGTCTTTTAGCTCTGCTTTCAAAAGATTTAAAAAAGTTTGTAATACTGAAAAATACCTTAGAAAAATAGACAGACATATGCCCAGTTACTAGCCCTAGTAATACATAAAATAGAATATCATTTATTTCAAACTTATCAATTAATTCAAAACGGAGTAAAACGTCTGTTCCCAAGAAGAAGTAAGACGTTACTACGGCGGATACTGAAGCCAGTAATAATGGAACTAATGATGTGAAGGCAATATCTAAACTAAAAATTTCTATAGCGAAGATAATTGCGGCAATGGGCGCTTTGAACATAGAAGCCATGGCACCAGCCGAAGCACAGCCAATAAGTAGCATTCTAGTTTTAGTATTCATATGAAATAACCTTGCAGTATTGGAACCTAAAGCGGAACCAATACTAACAGCAGGTCCTTGCAAACCTACAGATCCACCAAAACCAGCAGTTAAAGGAGCAGTAATTAAACCTGCATAAATATTGTATCTAGGAATTATTCCATTAAGCTTAGAAATAGCATGTAACGTCGTTGAAATACCATGACCAATATGCTTTTTTAACCAAGTTTGTTTAATGATGTAAACTAATAAAAGGCCAATTATCGGGAGTACGAAATACAACGTGCTCTGGTAATTTTTAAAAATATAAAGATTAAATAAGTGCCCTATGTAATAGGTGAGGTTTTTAAGAACTACGGTACCTATTCCCGCTAAAAACCCTACTAAAATACTTAGAATATAAACAAACTGACGTTCAGAAATGTGTTTGTACTTCCAGATTAGAAATTTTCGTAAAAGGCTTCTAACTTTAATAGGCATTTTTAAAATTAATAAAAAATCCCGCGTTACGCAGGATTTTAATGTTTTATGATTTCAAGTTTAGTTTTAAACTTAATTCTTCTAGTTGTTCATCATCAATTGGCGCAGGTGCATCGATCATTACATCACGTCCTGAGTTATTTTTAGGGAATGCAATAAAATCACGTATAGTTTCTTGTCCACCCAAAATGGCTACCAATCTATCTAATCCGAACGCTAGTCCACCATGTGGTGGTGCTCCGTATTGGAAGGCGTCCATTAAAAATCCAAATTGCGCTTTAGCTTCTTCTTCAGTAAACCCTAAATAATCAAACATTAAGGCTTGGGTTTCTTTATCATGAATTCTTATAGATCCACCACCTATTTCGTTTCCATTTAGAACTAAATCGTAAGCATTAGCTTTAACAGCTCCGGGGTCTGTTTTTAATAATTCTAGTTGTCCAGGTTTAGGTGATGTAAATGGATGGTGCATAGCATGGTAGCGTTCTGTCTCTTCATCCCATTCTAATAGCGGAAAGTCCATTACCCAAAGTGGTGCAAATTCATCTGGTTTACGCAAACCTAGGCGTTCTGCTAATTCCATACGCAAAGCACTCAGTTGTGCTCTAACTTTGTTAGTGTCTCCAGAAAGCACACAAATTAAATCCCCTGCTTTAGCTCCTGTTGCTTCAGCCCATTTTGCTAAATCTTCTTGGTCGTAAAACTTATCTACTGAAGATTTAAATGAACCATCATCATTACATCTACAATATACCATTCCTAAAGCGCCAATTTGCGGACGCTTAACCCAATCAATTAATTTGTCAATTTCCTTACGCGTATAGCTGTTCCCTCCTGGTACCGCAATACCAACTACTAATTCAGCAGAATTAAAAACTTTAAAGTCTTTATGTTGTGCAACTTCGTTTAGTTCACCAAACTCCATTCCAAATCTAATGTCTGGTTTGTCATTTCCATATAAACGCATGGCGTCATCATATTGTATTCTAGGAAACTTTTCAATGTCCACACCATTAATTTCTTTAAGTAAATGGCGAGTTAACCCTTCAAAAGCATTAAGGATGTCTTCTTGCTCAATAAACGCCATTTCACAGTCTATCTGTGTAAACTCGGGTTGTCTATCGGCTCTTAAGTCTTCATCTCTAAAGCATTTTACTATTTGAAAATATTTATCCATGCCACCAACCATAAGCAATTGCTTAAAAGTTTGAGGTGATTGTGGGAGTGCGTAAAACTCACCCTCATTCATTCTTGAAGGCACAACAAAATCACGAGCGCCTTCTGGTGTAGATTTAATTAAATAAGGCGTTTCTACTTCAATAAACCCTTCGTTAGACAAATAGTTTCTTACTTCTTGAGTAACCTTATGTCTAAATATTAGGCTCTCTCTAACCGGATTACGACGAATATCTAAATAACGATACTTCATGCGTAATTCTTCTCCACCATCGGTATCATCTTCAATAGTAAATGGAGGTAAGACAGCCTCATTAAGAATGTTTAATTCAGAAACTAAAATTTCAATATCTCCAGTTGGAATATTTCCATTTTTAGAAGCTCGCTCAACTACTTTACCTTTAGCTTGAATAACAAACTCTCTACCTAAATTTTGAGCCTGTTCAATTAATTCTTTAGAAGTACGTTCTTCATCAAAAACCAATTGGGTTATTCCGTATCGATCTCTTAAATCTACCCAAACTATAAAACCTTTATCTCTAGATTTTTGAACCCAACCTGCTAGGGTAACCTCTTTATTTATATCTGCAGACCTTAATTCTCCGCAGTTATGACTTCTGTACATATCTTAATTAAAATTGAAGTGCAAATTTAATGAAGTTAAATTATAAAAATAGAAAGAGCCGCTATAAATGCGGCTCTTTTAGAAATTAATTTATTTTAAGTTCAAAATATGACATTCTAAACAGTCTCTCCTATTTCGGATACTTGAGAATAATGGGATACTCTATCTTTAAATAACCACATTTTAAATCTGGTAACTAAGTAGAATAAAATTGGAACAACAATTAATGTTAAGAATGTTGCCACAAATAGACCGTAAATTACTGTCCATGCTAGTGGACCCCAGAAAATTACGTTGTCACCACCCATATAGATATGAGGATTAAACTCACTAAATAATGTAAAGAAGTTAATATTTAAACCGGTTGCTAACGGAATTAACCCTAAAATTGTGGTAATTGCTGTTAACAATACTGGTCGCAAACGTGCTTTACCTCCTTTAATGATAGCTTCTAACAAATCAGGAGTTTCTAAATATTGGTTATCTTCTAAATTATGCTGTACTTTTTTACGGTCAATTAAAAGCTGTGTATAATCTAAGAGTACCACACCGTTATTAACAACAATACCTGCGAGAGAGATGATTCCCATCATAGTCATCATAATTACAAATGGACTTCCGGTTATTACGATACCTCCAAACACCCCGATTAAACTTAAGAATATTGCCAACATTATAATTGCTGGTTTTGAGATGGCATTAAATTGGAATATCAGAATAAAGAAAATTAACAATAGTCCGAAACCAAACGCACTCATTAAAAATGCCATTTGCTTATTTTGCTCTTCGATTTGCCCAGTATAATCGATTTTTACACCATCTGGTTTTTCAGTAAAACTTTGCATCTCATTTTGAATCTTAGATACAATTGCTCCAGCATCAGTAAAACCAGGAGCCAGAGCAGAGTATAGTGTAACTACACGTCTTACATCTTTATGTTTTATAGCACTAAATCCGGAGCTATTGGTTTGCTTAGCAACAGTTGATACGGGAATTTCTTTTATTTGACCAGAAGCCATGTCTCTAAACGTTATTTTCTGGTTAAAAAGAGCGCTCGTATTATATCTGTTTTCTTCATTAAATCTTACATAGATATCATAATCTTCGCCATCATTTTTGTAGATACCTGCTTTAGCACCAAAGATAGAGTTACGTAACTGCTGACCTACCTGACCAGCATTAATACCAAGTTCGCCAGCCTTTTTTCTATCAACTGTAACTTTCATTGAAGGCTTAGATTTATTAACATCTATTTTCAGCTCATCAATACCTTGAATGTTTTTTAGGTTAAGAAAGTCGCGCATTTTTTCAGCTGTGGCAATAAGTTCGCTATAGTCATCGCCTTCAAGTTCAATGTTAATAGGGTATCCAGCCGGTGGTCCAACGGCATCTTTCTCAACAGAAATAGCTACTCCAGGGTAAATACCTTTTAGGTCTTCTTGCACCTTTTTTAGTAGAACATTACTGTCTGCGCCATCTCTAAACTTATACTCTCGCATTGTGGCTGTAATTTTACCTCTATGTGGCATTTCAGCTTGAGACCCACCATCGGTCTGGGGATTTCCTGCACCTTCACCAACTTGAGATACTGCACTTTCTGTTAAGAAATTAAAATCACCATGCATATAAGCGTCTTCATTAATGATTTTATAAACACGTTGTTCAATATCTTTAGTGATGGTATTGGTTTTCTTAATATCGGTACCTTCAGGATATTCTATATAAACAATGATTTGATTCGGTGTGTTGTCTGGGAAGAACTCTACTTTGGTACGCTGACTTCCAACAGAAGCTCCAAAGCCCATAAAGGCAATAAATAATAGAACAACAGTCCCAATTGCTATAATAGCGGGCATTCTTCCACTTAAAGCATATCGAAGCGTTTTTTCATAAAAGCGCTCCCAAACTGGTAAAATTTTGTTTTGGAATCCGTTTGCCCAACCTCTAAGAAATAAGCGATATATCCACAATAGAATTACCGTAAATATCATTAATGACCCTAAGCCTCTTGCGCTTCCACCAGCTATTAATATTAGTAAGCCTAAACCACCAACGATAGCAGATATTCTTATAATGTTTTTTAGAGGCATTTCTTTATCTTCAATCGACATGTAGCGTGACACTAACACCGAGTTAAAAAATATCGCAACAAATAGAGACGAGCCTAATACTACAGATAGTGTTATCGGGAAGTATTTCATGAACTGTCCCATAACCCCTGGCCAAAGGCCTAGCGGAACGAACGCTGCTACGGTAGTAAGCGTAGAAATTATAATAGGAAATGCAATTTCTCCAATACCCTTTTTTGCAGCTTCTATTCTGCTCATACCTTCTTCACTCATTAATCTATAGGCGTTTTCTACAACCACAATACCATTATCTACCAACATTCCCAGCCCCATAATTAGTCCGAAAAGGATCATAGTGTTCATTGTATAGCCTAGAAGATTTAAGATCATTAAAGACATGAACATAGACATTGGTATAGCAAAACCTACAAATAATGCATTTTTAAATCCTAAAAAGAACATAAGTACCGTTACTACTAGAATAATACCAAAGATGATATTGTTTACGAGGTCGTCAACCTGACCAATAGTCTTAGAGGACTGATCGTTAGAAATGGTAACTTCTAAGTCTGGAGGAAAAACATTCTCTTCGGCATCTTTTACCATGACCTTAATTTTCTCGGCGGCATCTACCATGTTTTGTCCTGCACGTTTTTTTACATCGAGCATTACAACGGCGTGTCCAAACTCTCTTGCATAGGTGGTTTTGTCTTCATCTTTAAAGGTAACTTTTGCAACGTCTTTTAAATAAATGGAGTTGTTATTTTCAGATTTAACTACAAAATCTTCTAGCTCTTTTGGATCTTCAATTTCTCCAATTATTCTTATTGTTCTTCTTTGACCGCTCGAAATTAAATTACCGGCAGACATGGTTACATTCTCTCTACTTATGGTATTAATGATGTCGTCAAAGCTTACTTTAGCAGCCATCATTTTGTAGATGTCTACAGCTACTTCAACTTCTCGGTCTTGCGCACCACGAATATCAACTTGCTTAATCTCTAAAAGACTTTCAATTTCATCTTCAAGATGTTCTCCAAATTCTTTTAGTTTATCTACTGGGTAGTCTCCAGAGATATTGATATTAAGAATTGGCATTTCTTCAGACATACTAAGATCAAACACATTAGGTTCTACCTTGGCACCATTAAAGGTTGGCCAGTCCTCACTAGCAGTTTCAGAATCTACTTCGTCTTTTACTTTTTGTTTAGCAGCTTCAACAGTTATGTCTTCGTCAAACTCTACCACAACAATAGAATAATCTTCTTGAGATGTTGAGGTTATTTCAACAACATTACTAACCGTTTTAAGTTTATCTTCAATAGGGTCTGTGATAAGCTTTTCTATATCCTCAGCTGTATTTCCGGGATATACAGAGCTTATGTAAATTTTGGTCTCTTTTATCTCGGGGAAGTTTTCCCTGGCCATACTGAAATAAGCCCCAGCACCCAGGAATAAAATAACAGCAATCAACACATACATGGTTGTTTTGTTATTAATGGCCCAAGATGATAACTTAAATTCTTTATCTACTTTTTTCTTTTGTTTTGTCATTACCGTTTGTATTTAAACGTTAGTTAATTTAAGCCTCAATTTTCAAGATTTTTACATCTTGTCCATCTTTTACAGTTCTGGCACCTTCATCAATAATTTCGTCGCCATTCTTTAAACCAGATAAGATTTCTATATTATCACCTTGCGTCTTTCCTGTTTTAACAAACACGCGCTTTGCCTTTGCCATGGTGTCATTTTTATCGGCTATGATATAAATGTATTGGTCTCCTTCGGCATTTTCAGAAATAATACTTTGCTTTATTAAAATGGCTTTTTCACTTGTATAATCATTTATTTTAAGCTTAGCAGTAAGGTTTGGCTTAATTTTATTGTCTTTGTTGTTTATAGCAACTTCGGCCTTAAAGGTTCTGTTAGCTGGATTAATAAAGTTACCTGCCTGACGAACTTTAGCGTCTAATTTCTCTCCTAGAATTGGGAATTCTACTTCTACTTCTTTTCCAGGTACAATGCTAGAAATGAAACGTTCTGGCACATCAGTTTCAATGTACATATCTCTTAGGTTTACAATTCTAAAAAGCATAGATTGGCCTGGAGCTACTACAGTACCTTGCTCAGTGATAACATCGTCAATTGTTCCAGAAAAAGGTGCTCTTACAACGGTTTTACCAACTTGTTCTTTTAATTGCTTAACAGCTTGCTCCTGGGCTTCATACGCAGATTTAGCTTGTAAATATTGAATTTCGCTTCCTATTTTTTGATTCCAAAGTCTTTCTTGGCGCTCAAAAGTAGTTTTAGCTAAATCGGTTTGAATTTGCAATTGTGTTAATTGTTGACTTAAACCGCCATCATCAATTTTAGCAAGGGTTTGTCCTTTACTTACTTTTTGTCCCTCTTTTACATACACTTTTGTTAAAGTACCTGAATATTCTGGGTAGATAACTACATTTTGCTTTGTGCTTACGCTTCCTTGTAATTCTACAAAGTGATTAAAGACAGTTTCTTTAGCTGCAAAAGTTGTAATTAAAGGTACTTTTTCTTGAGGGTCTAGCTCTTTAATTTCTTTTTCCAACTGTTTTAACTGATTAGAAATTTCTTGAGCTTGTGCATCAAGCTCAGTTTTCTTCTGTCTAATAAGTTCTAAATCTTTTGAAGCAATAATATCTTCTACAGATTTATTTTTATCTCCACCACATGATGTTAGTATTATGGCGCTTAGTACGGTTAAATAAATATATTTCATGATGGGTTATTGTTTTATGTTTAATAAGTTTTTAAGTGCTGCTTTTTTATTTATTACATCTATTATAGACTGTAAATATTCTTGCTGGCTACTATATAATTGTGTTTGCGCTTGTCTTAAATCAAAGCTGCTAGCTATACCTTCTTTGTATTTGATGGTGTTTTTCTTTTCAATTTTTTCTGCTAAAGCTAAATTCTTCTGTTTATTATCATAGGTGTCTATAGCCAATTGATATTCGTTTTTGGCATTTTTAAATTCCATAGATAACTGGTTTTCAGTTTCCACTAAACTGTTTTTGGCTTTTTCCCACTCAATTTTAGCTCTTTTTCTTTTTGCTTTACCTCCAAAAGAACTGAAGATTGGTACGGTTAATTTGAATCCGCCAACAGTAGTAAATAACCAATCTTGTTCACTGTTAAAATAGGTAGAAACAGAGTTGCTATACCCTAAGTAATTAGAGGTAATAAATGCATTGAGTTTAGGTAATTGATCAGATTTCTCTAATTTGTATTCTAATCTTTTGCTCTCTGCATCGTTAGCTGCAATTTTAAAGTCTATGTTGTTGGAAACATCATGAGTGTCATTAATTAAGTTTAATGATATGTTTTCAACAATTAAAGATTCTAAAGTATCTGTTAACTCTATAGATTCGCTAGGATCAATACCCAAAAGAATTTTCACATAGCCTTTAGAGATATCTAACAAAGTTTCTAAGCTTCTTAAATTATTTTCTAAGTTAGAAAGGGTTAATTGAAGCTGCTCAACATCTTCTTCCTCAGTTAATCCGTTTTCGAATATTTTTTGAGTTTCTTTCAAGTTATCAGACAAAACCCTAATATTGTTCTTAGTGATTTCAATACTTTCCTTTGTTAACAATGCATTGTTATAAGCACTAACAACATTAGTTTCAATGGTATTGATGGTTTTGTCTTTGGCATTTTGAGAAATTTCTAAAAACACTTTGTTAGACTGAAGGCCTACAAGATACCCACCATCAAATAATAACTGGTTTAAAGTTACGCTTGGTGTAAGATTATGCTTTGGGAATAAAAATCTAAATGGGTCATCTTCGGCAAGACTATTAATATCAAAAGGCGTTTTAATATTAATAGAATAATCTACTGCACCACTAATTTGAGGCAAACCAATAGCTTTTGTCTCCCAAACCTGCTGCTTAGCAGCAAGAACACTTAAGTCTGCATTCTTAATGGTTCTATTATTTTCTAGAGCATAGGCTATGGCTTCTTGTAAAGAAAATTTACGTTTATTTTCTTGTGAAAAGACCATAAAACTACATAGAAAACTTAGTATTAAAATTAATCTGTTTTTCATATTTTTTATGATTGATTTGATTTTATGAATTTGTTTAATATTTCAAGTCCTTTGTCTGTAACAATGGCTCTTAAGTGATATTCTAAATAGCTCTCAATTAAATATTCAACATCATATTTATCAAGAGGGAAAATTGTTTGATCCTTAATTCCAGTCATACCAGTGAAGTACAATCTAGATATAAAGTCTACATCAATAGCAGCCCTAAACACTTCTGTATCTACACCTTTCTGAAGACTAGCTTTTACAGATTCGTGCATTTTATCAAATTGTTTTAAGGTTAATTGACTAAATATCTGTGGATAGTACTTTTTCAATTGATACTGCGGAGATGTTTTTTCATTTTTTAAATGATGGAGTACAAACATTTTAATATCGTACAGTTCTTCTATTGGGTTTGCTGAGGTATTGCAAATACCATCAATACCCTCACAAACGTTTTCTAGCATTGTAAAAGTTACAGCTTCTACAAGTTTGGTTTTATTAGCAAAATGAACATATATAGTTTTTTTTGAAATACCCATTTCATTGGCTATATCATCCATTGTTACGCTTTTAAATCCAAAGTTTAAAAACAATTCTGTGGCTATATTTATAATTTTTTCTTTCATAATTCGGGTGCAAATTTAGCTCAGGAAACTAAATAAACAAAAAAAGTTTCCAAAGTTTTACGTTTTTTTAACACTAAGTTTATTTTCTAACTTTTTAATATGTGTAATTAATTTATTTTTGTCTCATGTTATCTATTGAAAAATACCAACAGGAGTTTTTAGATTTTCTACAGAATTACTCAGTAGAAAAGGAGCCTAAGGGGTTGTACGCTCCAATTAATTATATTCTCCAATTAGGAGGTAAACGGTTAAGACCAGTTTTAGCTTTAATGACTACCGATGTTTTTGGAGGTGCGTATAAAAAAGCTTTAAACGCAGCTTTAGCCATTGAGGTGTTTCATAATTTTACTCTGGTTCATGATGATATTATGGATGATGCGCCTTTAAGAAGAGGAAAAAGTACAGTTCATGAAAAATGGGATGTTAATACGGGTATTTTGTCTGGTGATGCCATGTTAATTATGGCTTATCAATTATTTGAGGGCTATACTCCAGAGGTATTTAAAACTTTAAACCAGTTATTTAGTAAGACTGCTTTAGAGGTTTGTGAAGGACAACAGTATGATGTTGATTTTGAGACCAGAAATGATGTTACTATACCAGAGTATTTGAAAATGATTGAGTATAAAACCTCAGTTTTGGTAGCTGCAGCAATGAAAATGGGAGCAGTAATTGCAGGAGCAAATAAAGAAGATCAAGAGCATATATATGAGTTTGGTAGAAATTTAGGAATCGCATTTCAACTGCAAGATGATTATTTAGATGCTTTTGGAGATCCAAAAACCTTTGGTAAACAGGTTGGTGGCGATATTATTGAGAATAAGAAAACCTATTTGTATTTAAAAGCTCTGGAGTTTGCTTCTAAAACAGATCAAGAGCGATTAGTTCATTTGTTTAATACTAATCCGAGTGCCACGGATGATAAAGTTACTGAAGTAAAGCAATTGTTTATATCAACAGGTTCAGAAACGGCAACAAAACAAGCCGTTGAAGTATATACTAATAGGGCCTTTGAGGTTTTAGAACCCTTAAAAGTTTCTGAAAATAGAAAACAGTTATTAAGAGATTTTGGTAATAGTTTAATGCGTAGAAACGTATAATGCAACTTCCTTCTACTTTTAATGATTTGGTTACGGAAGCAGATCAATTGGGCCTATACCAAAAGTTAATTCTTCAACTTAATAAGGACTTTTTATATGCTAATATAGATTTAGATTTTCATGAAGATATTCTTCCCTCTAGTCTAAAATTAATGCTTCATGAAACAGTATATAATCTTATTCAAGAGAAGTTTGCAGAATATCTAAATCTTCTTTATATAGTTGATGTTTCCGAAAAAGAAGTGAAATCCTTAAATGGAGATGATACTATTAAGTTGGCCGAACAAGTCTCGTTTCTTATATTAAAGCGTGAATGGCAAAAGGTTTGGTATAGGCATAAGTTTAAATAAGGACAGTTTATTATTACGTATCTTTATTCAGATAAAAAGTGTTTAATGAAAAAAGTAAAGATAAAAAGGCTTTTAGTTTTCTTTGGTATTGTAATTGGGCTATGTTTTGCAGGTTATAGGTGGGCCACTCCTTTAACAAGAAATACCTTAAAAAAAGAGCTTTTACATTCCGCTCATATTCTAAACTCTAAATGGTCTAAAAGCATAAGTAAGGCTAATGATGGTTATCAGGCAAAATTTAATTCTCCGACATTATTAGTTGATGATATTTTTGGTTCTATGAAGGGGCCAGCAACTTCTAATACTTTTTTGTTAAATGAAAAAGAGGAGGAGTTGTATTGGATAACGGGGCTTAACGTAAGTGCAAACGTTGAAGATAAAAATCAAGAGGATGCTAATGATTTTGTTTGTCATGTGAATTTTGATCATAGTCAGATTGAGCACTTTTCTAGGTTTGACTTGGAGGAACGAATAAATTTGCAAATTCCACAATTAATAACACTTACCAAAGGGGGGTTGGATTTTGATTTTCCCGAAGGATTTGGATATCCTATTTTTTCTAATGAAAAAATCGTTTTAGGAACTCAAGCCTTAAATTTAAATGATAAAAGTGCTTTTTTTAAGATTGACTATGATTTTGTTTTATCCTTTCAAAAGGATAAAGAAAAAAGATTAAAACCTTTGTATATGAGATATGTAATATTGTCTCTACCCTATGACGAAAATGATCTTGAACACCAAGATAGAGAAAGTATGTATTCCGATTCTAAAGTACGTTGCGTTATTACCAGAGGGAATAATCTTGGGTTTAATGGTGTTAATGCAAAAGGAGAACCTATTACATCGTTCTGGAAAGTACCAAAGGGTAAGCATACGTATAGAAGTGCCTTCGAAGAATACATTAAATTAGATACCATAATGACACTTCATAAAATTAATTCTCATGTACACCCATATTCCGAATCAATTGAATTGAGAGATATTACCGCAGATTCTACAGTTTTTAAATCTTTAGTGACTAACAAACAGGATAAGATAGGGCTAAGAGAAATAACTTCTTTCTCTTCTGTAAAAGGTGTTAAACTTTATCCAGATCATAAATACGAAATAGTTCAGGAGGTTAACAATACTTCAGAAGGTGAAATAGAAATGATGGGAAGTATGTTTTTATATTTTTATGATCATAAGTTAGATAAAAAACTTAGAAGTATTTTATAATGAATACATTTAAATTGTTTCTTTGTCTGGCTGTTGTAACATTTGGATGTAAAAGGGTTGAAAAAAAGATTCCTATAGTAAGTTCTAATTTAAATAAACCAGAGAGTGTAAAAAAGTTAGAGGCTTTTGAAATATACAATCATTTGGGAGAAAAGGTTGCTTTGAATAGTTATAAAGGGCAACTTCAGGTTGTGAATTTTTTCTTTAGCACCTGTCCTTCAATTTGTCCTGCTATGGAAAATGAAATAGAAGGAATAGCTACTACTAATAGAAGTGAAGATGTTGTTTTCTTATCCGTAACAATTAATCCAGAACAAGATACAATTCCAGTCTTATGGGATCATGCCTCGCAATTTTTAAATAAACCTGAAAACTGGTTTTTTCTAAGAACTGAACCAGAGGATTTGTTGACTGTAGCAAAGATGTATCTGGCAACTATTGATACAAGCCAAAATCAGTTTTACCATACAAGCAATGCTGTTTTAATAGATACCGATTTAAATATTAGAGGATTGTATGATCTATTAAATAGTCAGGAGGTGGATTTTCTAAAAGAAGACATAGCTATTCTGCTTAAAGAAAAAGATTAGTAGTAAAGAAACTACTAATCTTCTTAAGTAAATAATCAATTTTCTTTATTGATTATGAAAAACTCAGTTCTAATTCTTTTGCTTTAGTGTGCAGAATATTATTCTCAAGATGAATGTGTAAATGGAGGTCTTGCTCAAACTCTTCAAGTTTAGCGTATAGTGCTCTAAAGGTATTACAAGCACCTTCTGGAGGTGTGTAATTATTTGTTAGTTGTGCAATTGTTTTAAAGATATCGCCAGCGGTTTCATGCTCTTCCTCCATCATTCTTATAGGGTTGTTTACAGTTTCAAATGGCGGAGTTTCTAACTTTGCATTTTCAGCTTTTAATTTTAATAATTTCTTTATGTATGGGAATAGTATAAGTTCCTCTTTTTTTAAGTGCGTTGCAAGTTCGTTGGCTACTTCAGTGAATAATTCATTAATTTTAACCACCTCTGTATAATGATGACCATGCACTTTTGCTACTTTGTTAGAATATTGAAGGATTAGAGGGATAGACTCTTCTACATAAATATGGTGTACGTTAATAATGTGATCTATTAAAAAATCAAGACTCCAGGAGTTGTAATTATATGCTTTTGGAGTGTTTTCAACACTAAGTAGGTCGTTTTTTAACGTTTCGTAATCGAGTTCCTTTTTTTCGCATGCTTTTTCAATACTTATTCCGCCTCCGCAGCAGAAGTCTATTCCATATTTTTTAAATATATGAGCTGTTTTAATATTTTCGGCTACTACTTCTGCAACTGTTTTATTTTCAATTGAATTCATAAATAGGATGTTTTTGTCTTTTTTTCTAAAGCAAAAATATATATTGAAATACCACTGGAATATGATTTAAATCATAAGATGTTGTGTTGTTGTTTCTTACGTTTGTTAGTAAATACAATAACAATGCTCTCAAATTCTACAAAATACGCTCTTAAGGCAGTTTTGTTTCTGGCTTTGCATTCTACATTCAGAAATAAAATAATGGTTAAAGATATAGCTAAGCCAATCAATGTACCACAAGCGTATTTAGCAAAGTTACTTCAGCTTTTAGTAAAGGGAAATATAGTGTCCTCAGTTAGGGGAGTAAATGGAGGGTTTTATTTAACAGAGGTAAATTTAGAGAAATCAATAATGGATATTCTTTATGCAATTGAAGGAGAGATAAAACTTAATTCTTGTATGTTGAGTCTTGAAAAATGTAATGAAGATAAACCATGTCCTTTGCATAATATCTTAAGCGACTCAAAAAATGATATACTATTAAATTTTAGGAAGAGAACGATACGAGAATTGGCTCAAGAAGTTAAACAAGGTAAAGCATTTTTGCCATTGTAAAGTAATAGAATAGACTGGATAAAGGAGGCGTTATTTTTGATATGTGCGAAGAAGTTTCGCTAGAGCTATTAATCCATTCGTATAACACCTCCGTAGAACCAGTTCTAATTATAATGTTCTAAAGTACTCTAAAAGTGCTCTAGCATCGGCTTCGGTAATATTTTGTTTTGGCATTATGGCGCCATTAAATTCTTCCTGTAAAGCTTTTGTAATTGGGTCTTTTTCAATCATCTCTATTGGGTTCAGCATTATATTCATAACCCATTCTGGAGATCTGCGCTCCAAAATATCTTTAGGAGAAGGTCCTATAAATTTCTTGTCAGGTCTATGGCAAGCAGCACATAGTTTGGTAAATGTAGCTTTACCATGAGCTACCATTTTTTCGTCAATTTTCGTGTTCAGAGCCACCGTCTTAATCGGTCCAATCCCTTTATTACTTAAATCTATTTGTTTTGAAGCTTTATTAGATTCAGTTTCTTTTAGAGGTGCTTTAGATTCAGTTTTGGTTTCTTCATAGGTGAATCCTTTTTTCTTTTTTTCTTCCTTACCTCCACATCCCAAAAAGATTATAAAACTTAATAATAGTGTTATTCTATAATATGCTTTCATAATAGTTAAGGTTTGATTCGTAGCAAAATTATGTTGCTTTAGAATGATAAAACATGATAATAATCAATATAACGTAAGTTTTTATTTGGAATCACTTGCCTTAATCTAAATTGTTAAAATTTAAAAATATTGATAAGGTTATTTGGTGTCGTTTTTAATGATTTTAAAAAAACCAAACGTAAAATTAGGAATCATTAAAAAATTAACATTTAAATAAGCGTATTTCTTAAAAGTGTTATTAAACGTTTTAATTCTATAGAAACTAATATCTAATCTTTATAAAAGTTGTATTTTTGGAAAATGTATTTTTAAGACTTGTTTAGGATAAGAAATAATGGATAAATATTCTTTTTTAAACGCCGCTCATACAGCCTATTTTGCAGACTTGTACGAGCAGTATTTACAAAACCCAGATAGTGTAGAGCCTAGTTGGAGAGCTTTTTTTCAAGGGTATGATTTTGGTAGTGAAAACTATGGTTTAGATGGCGAAATTGTTGAAGGTGTTTCAACTCAAATGCCAGAACATCTTCAAAAAGAATTTCAGGTTGTTAAGTTAATAGACGGTTATAGAATGAGAGGGCATTTGTTTACAAGAACAAACCCTGTTAGAGAAAGACGTACTTACAAACCAACTTTAGAATTAGAAAATTTTGGTCTAAACGAAAACGATTTAGATACCGTTTTTAATGCTGGTGAAATTTTAGGATTAAAGGCACAGCCTTTACGTGAAATTGTAAAACATCTAGATAGAATTTATTGTGATGCTATTGGTGTAGAATACATGTACTTACGTAATCCAGAAGTGATTAAGTGGTGGCAGGATAAGTTAAATGTTAACGATAACCATCCTACATATTCTGCAGAAACAAAGAAATACATTCTTTCAAAGTTAAATCAAGCAGTAACTTTCGAAAACTTTTTACAAACTAAATATGTTGGACAAAAACGTTTCTCTTTAGAAGGAGGAGAATCTTTAATTCCTGCTATTAGTAATGCGTTGTATTATTCTGTTGAAAACTATGGCGTAAAAGAGTGTGTTTTAGGAATGGCTCACCGTGGTCGATTAAGTACTTTGGTAAATATCTTTAGAAAGCCTTTGCATGAGTTGTTTAGTGAGTTTGAAGGAAAAGATTTTGAAGATGCAAATATTGATGGAGATGTTAAATATCATTTAGGATTAACATTAGATAAAACTTACCAGAACGGAAAGAACATTAAAATGAACTTGGTGCCTAATCCTTCTCACCTTGAAACGGTAGGGCCTGTTGCTGAAGGGATAACAAGAGCTAAGATTGATGATGATTATGATGGAGATAATTCTAAAATCCTTCCAATTATAGTTCATGGAGATGCGGCTATAGCGGGACAAGGAATAGCCTACGAAGTTGCCCAAATGAGCCAGTTAAATGGTTACAAAACAGGAGGAACAATTCATATTGTAGTTAATAACCAAATAGGTTTTACAACTAACTATTTAGATGCACGTTCAAGTACCTATTGTACAGATGTAGCTAAAGTTACTTTGTCACCAGTATTACATGTTAATGCAGATGATGCAGAAGCAGTAGTACATGCTATAGAAATGGCTCTAGATTATAGAATGCGCTTTAAAAAAGATGTTTATATAGACTTACTAGGCTATAGAAAGTACGGACATAATGAAGGTGATGAACCTAGATTTACGCAACCAAAACTTTATAAGAACATTTCAAAACATCCGAATCCTTTTAAGATATATGCCGATAAATTAATTGCTGAAGGTACTATTGATGCTGGATATTCTAACGGTATTGTTGCTGAGTTTAAGGATAGATTAGAAAGTGAATATACTAAAGCTAAGGAATCGGACTCTTCTAAAGTAAGAGAGTTTATGGAAGAGCGTTGGACTAACTTTGAGCGTCAAGGTTTAGATGCTATGCTTAAAACTGTAGATACGTCTTATTCAGAGGATAACCTTAAAAATATATCAAAAGTTGTTTCTACTTCCCCCGAAGGAGTTAAGTTTTTACGTAAAGCTGAGCGTATTTTACAAGGAAGAGAAAAAATGGTTTTTGAAACCGATACTTTAGATTGGGGAATGGCAGAAACTTTAGCTTACGGAAGTTTGCTAGAAGAAGGGTTTAACGTTAGAATTTCTGGTCAAGATGTTGAGCGAGGAACGTTTAGTCACCGTCACGCCATTTTACGTGATGAGATTTCAGAAGAACGCATTAACTTATTAAATACAAACCCCAATAATAAAGGTGAAATGTTTATTTACAATTCATTTTTATCAGAATATGGGGTTCTAGGTTTTGACTATGGTTATGCCATGGCTAATCCTAATACATTAACCATTTGGGAGGCACAGTTTGGGGACTTTAGTAATGGAGCTCAAATTATTTTTGACCAATACCTGTCTGCAGCCGAAGATAAATGGAAAGCTCAAAACGGAGTTGTAGTATTGCTGCCTCATGGTTATGAAGGACAAGGGTCTGAGCACTCTTCTGCTAGAATGGAACGTTATTTACAATTATGCGCTAATGATAATATGATTGTTGCAGATTGTACAACGCCAGCTAACTTCTTTCACTTGTTAAGAAGACAAATGAAGCGCGATTTTAGAAAGCCTTTAATTGTATTTACTCCAAAGAGTTTATTAAGACACCCTAAAGCAGTATCGCCTTTAAAAGATTTAGCAAAAGGTGAATTCCAAGAGATAATAGATGATACTATTAACCCAAATGCGGTTAAGAAATTAGTGTTCTGTACAGGTAAATTCTATTATGAGTTATTGGCGGAAAGAGAAGAATTGGATAGAGAAGATGTTGCCTTGGTAAGAATAGAACAATTATTCCCATTACATACAGAAAAACTTCAAAGTATTATAGACCGTTACCCTAATGTAGAAAAATACGTTTGGGCACAAGAAGAGCCTAAAAACATGGGGGCTTGGGGTCATATGGCACAACGTTTAGATTTGGTTAAACTAGAAGTTTGTGCAAGACCATATAATTCTGTGCCTGCACCAGGGTCTAGTACTAGAGATAAAGCAAGACAACGTAAAGTTATAGAAGACGTTTTCAGTATATAAAATAAAAAAGAAAAAAATTTACAATTAAAATTATTACAGAGATGATTTTAGAAATGAAAGTGCCATCACCAGGAGAGTCTATTACAGAAGTAGAAATAGCTACATGGTTAGTAGAAGATGGAGATTATGTTGAAAAAGACCAAGCTATTGCTGAAGTAGATAGTGATAAAGCAACACTTGAACTTCCTGCAGAAGTTAGCGGTACCATAACACTGAAAGCTGAAGAAGGAGATGCTGTTGAAGTTGGAGCAGTTGTTTGTTTAATTGATACAAGTGCTGAAAAGCTAGAAGGAGGCGAAGCGCCAAAGGCTGAAGCTAAAGAAGAAGCGCCTAAAGCTGCCGAGGTAAAAAGTGAGCCAGCTAAGGCAGATACTTATGCTACAGGAACAGCAAGCCCTGCTGCTAAGAAGATTTTAGCTGAAAAAGGAATGGATGCTGGTTCTGTAAAAGGTACAGGTAAAGATGGTAGAGTTACAAAAGACGATGCTATTAAAGCAGTACCATCTATGGGAACACCAACAGGAGGAAACAGAGGTACTTCAAGAAGTAAAATGTCTATGTTACGTCGTAAAGTAGCAGAACGTTTAGTGGAGGCTAAAAATACAACGGCTATGTTAACTACATTTAATGAAGTTGATATGTCGCCAATCTTTGCTTTAAGAAAAGAATATAAAGAAACCTTTAAAGCTAAACATGGTGTTAGTTTAGGGTTTATGAGCTTCTTTACTTTGGCTGTTGTTCGTGCTTTAAAAATGTATCCTGCGGTTAATTCTATGATAGACGGTAAAGAAATGTTATCATATGATTTCTGTGATATTAGTATTGCGGTATCAGGACCAAAAGGATTAATGGTACCTGTAATTAGAAATGCAGAAAACTTAAGCTTTAGAGGAGTTGAGTCTGAAGTTAAACGTTTAGCACTAAGAGCTAGAGATGGACAAATTACTGTTGATGAAATGACAGGAGGTACATTTACAATTACTAATGGTGGTGTATTTGGTAGTATGTTATCAACACCAATCATTAACCCTCCTCAAAGTGGTATCTTAGGAATGCACAATATTGTAGAACGACCTGTTGCAGTAGACGGTAAAGTTGAAATCAGACCAATTATGTACGTGGCTTTATCTTATGATCATAGAATTATTGATGGTAAGGAAAGTGTTGGTTTCTTAGTTGCTGTGAAAGAAGCTTTAGAAAATCCAATTGAGATTCTAATGAATAACGATGTTAAAAAGGCATTAGAGCTTTAACAATATAAAATACATGCAATAAAAAAGGACGCTATTTTAGCGTCCTTTTTTATTTCTAACTGACTAAAACTAACAAAAGATTCATGGATAGTATTATGAGGATTAGAATAGTTAACCCTATCATTAAAAACTTATCAAAGATTTTATTGTTTTCTTCCATTTTCTAGTTTTAAAGCACTAAAAGATTTGAGGAAAACTCTGCATTGATTCAATGCAGAGTTTTAGATAATTCTATCTCTCAAAAAAGAATTATAGCCTAATAGCTTTTGTAAAATTATAGCAAGATTTACTTAAAAAAAATAAGCACTTCTACGTATTTTAAAAACAGTGGTTTGCTAGATGTGTAAAAAAGCGAAAGCTCTAGATTATTACAATACTAGAGCTTTCTTAATTCTCCCTAAGAACTAATTAATAGCACTGTAAAAGTAGATTATATATACGATTTAAAAAATACGCAGTTATACGTATTTTTAAAGATGGTCTTTGTTAAGGTTTGCCCATATGGAAAGGGAAGTAGGCTTATTGTCTAATCCTAATTTTGCTACAATATTACTTCTATGCTTATCAACGGTTCTTACCGATATAGATAATTCATCAGCAATATCACTGCTAGTCTTGTTTTGAGATATAAGTTTAACGATTCTAAGCTCCGACTTTGTTAATGAGCTTATTTCTTCCAAATGACTATTTATTGGGCTTGAATTTAAGTAAGAAGCTATTTCTTCACTAAAATACGGGGTGTTGTTAATAACACTCTTTATGCAGGTCTCAATTTCTTCAATAGCAAACTCTTTTAGCAGATAGCCATAAACACCAAATGCTTTAGCCTTGTCATAAAGCTCTTCCTCTTTGTCAAAGGTTATTAGGATAACTTTAGTGTTAATATTGTTCTTTTTACATTCCTCTGCTATTTCTAGTCCGGTTTTGTAGGGCATTCTAATATCAAGAATTGCAATTTCGGGTTTCAATTTTACAATTAGGTTATAAGCAGATTTACCATCGGCAGCACTACCTACAATATTGTATCCTTTTGAAGCAAGAAAGTCTGTAAGCCCTCTTAATAATAAAGGATGGTCATCAGCAATTACAATAGAGGTGTTCATTGGCTAGGAGAGAATAATCTAATTTGGCTTTAAATTCGTTGGGATTATACTTTTAAATATAAGTATTTCCTTTGATAATCAATAATAGCTTTTCCTTTTTTTAATATATCTGCACCAATTATGCCATGAACAGGTTTAGAGTTGTGATTTGTTAAGGCAGTGTTTACATGGGTTAAATCGAACAGAACCAGGGTTACTCTAGTGTGACTCCATTTACCAATTTTTACTTTGTTTCTTTTAGACATTTTGGTGTCCATATCAACCGCCCCGGCACCGGCTGCTTTGATGTCAGAGTCCTCAGCTTGCAATTTAAATGTTTCTATAGAGTCAAAACCTACACAAGAACTTGAAGCGCCAGTATCTAATATAAAAAGCCCTTTTTTGCCATTAATTGAAGCCTTAATTTCAAAATGGTTGGTCTTTGTTAAATGTAATTTTATTTTAGTGTATCCTCTTTCTAGAAGAAACTCTTGAAGTGTTTTATCCATTTAGGGCTGTTAACTTTATTACGCAAAAATAATATAATAAAAACGATAAATGTTATAATTATCGTATACAAAAAAACAAGGTTGGAGCTAGGTTCTGAGATGTCTCCGTAATAAACAAAAGCACCCCAATAGTAAGGTGATTTCTTAGTATTACTTATGTTTTTATTTTCAAGATAATCTACTTTTGATTGATGATTTGCAAAAAATGCAGACTTTGATTTGCTGTAATTCTTATAAAAAGATTGCATGATTTGAGATGTGGATAAATCATTTATTTGCCATAACGAAAACAATAAATTCTTAACGCCTGCATACTGGAACCCTCTTGAGATACTCATTGCCCCTTCCGCTTTTTTAAGTTCTCCAATGCCAGTTTCGCATGCGCTTAAAACAACCAAGTTTGTGTTAAGCTTAAGACTATATAATTCATTTAAATAAAGGGTTTCATCATAGAAATCGATATTAGATGGCTTAATAAAGTTTCCGCTGCTGGCATGTGTGGACAAATGAAGAATACCATAATCAGAGACCTTCTTTAAAAAGTTGGTTTTAGTTGCATGATTGTTCAAAAACAATTCAGAATCCATTTCATCCTTAATTGATTCTGATTCATTAACAGAGTAGGTGAGCGTTTTATCGGAGTTGTTAAAAACAGGAAAGAAACCTAGAACCTCATTGTTGTTTTTAGGAGTGTTTTTTAGTGTATAAAAATAAGTGCTTGAGTTATAGCAGATGTTTTGAGTATTAATTACAAAAGGCATTTTAGCAAATGAAGTAGTTTTAGTCTCAGCACTTAAAAGTGTTTCAAAAGGAACAAAGTTAAGCCAACCATCTGGTATAATTATCACATTGGGGGTGCTGGAAACGGCATCAATGTTTAATAGTTTGTATAGTTTATGAGCTTTGGTAGCGTAACTAATAATATTATTGTTTATACCCGAAGGCGAATTAAAAAGACTAATGTATTCTGTAATTTGATTTTCAGCTTTTTTAGTTTCAATTTCCTTTAATTCAATACGAGAATTAGAAATTATGAACTGGTAAATGGTATGCTTACCATAAAAGTATTCTATGAGAGTAGCATTGTTTTGTTTTAGTTTTTGTTGAATAGCTTCTAAAGAAATAAGATTATTTAAACTTGAATATTTGTCTGAGATCAAAGTTTCAAGTGATTTTAGTTCAAGACTTATATTGCTTAATTCTTTACTTAGTTTAGTGATTTCCGAAGCTCTGTTTTGTTCCAAATGTTCAATAACTAGTTTGTTAGTTACTTGCTCTTGCTTTTTTAAAAGATTAAACTCCTTAATAAGCAAGCTGTCTTTAGGGTGTTTTTCTAAACGTTGTTTCTTTTGAAACATCTCTTTTAAAGTAAATACTTTTGTGCTTTCTGAATACTCCAACGCTTTTACCAATAACGTTTGGTCTTTAGTTTTTTTATACTCTAAAGAAAGTAGATCTATACATTTTTCACTTCTAGTTCTATACTTGTATTGATTTAGTATTTTGGTTTCTTGGGTAGTCCAGTTTTTCTTTAGTAAATCGGAAACGTAAAAGCTTAAATCATAACTTTTTAATGCAGTTTCAGGATTAGTCTCTATTTCACTATACAAGTCAAATATGTCAATGAATTTGTTTTCAGGATACAATAACGATTCAGAAGGTAAGTTCTTAAATTTTCCATTTGGTATTAAAATTTTAAGCGCGTTTTGAAGTGCTTCTAGAGCTTTGTTGTTATTGGTATTTAAATAGTATACTTGAGCTTCTTCTATATATAGCTGAGCTAAATCTCTTTGATAAAGTTCTTTGGTTGTTAGTTGCTCATCTTTGTATTGCTGAAATAAATCCAAAGCTTTAGGAAAATCTCTAATTTTTAGTGCTGCCTTATAGGTTTGTTCTAAAGGAGCTGAAACCAATGTGTTATTTGAGGGCAGGGTATTTGCTAAAGCAATTTGGCTTTCGGTTTTTATACCTGTAAGTTTTTGCTTTTGACTGGTGCTTAGCTTTGGATGGTTAATGAACTCGGAGGCTAATTTAATAGCGGTTTCATGTCGGTCTATGGCATAATATAATTTGGCTAGGTTAATAGCACCGCTTATTTCGTGTTGTGTTTTACCTTGAGTTTTTGCCAAATAGGAATAGCGTTTTATCGTGTTTTCTGCATTGGTGTAATCGTTTGTCTTTGTGTACAAATTACCAAGAGGGATAAGACAAGTTTCAATAATGTCAAAGTCCGAAATTTTGCTGAGCTTATGTTTATCAAACCGTGTTATGGCGTCTTCAAAAGTGGAAATAGCTTCTTTAAGTTTTGAATTATTTAATAAGTAGTGCCCTTTATGACTTTGCAGAAAGACCAAAGCTAGTTGATCACTTTTGGTTTTAGCTAATGTTTTAAACTTCCATTCTTGTTGAGATAGTAGGATAAAATTAGCACTATTGGGATTGGCAATAAAAGTTTCTGCAGCAACATAAATCGATTCTTCAAGATCTTGCGAAAAACATAAGCCGTGAATGAGAATAAAAAAGAAAAGTAGTTTTTTCATTAAAGTTTCTTTCGTGATAATGAGCTTTAAAATATGTCTTAGGCTCAAAATTTCCAGATAGCGAAAAATTGCCAGTAATTAAAATCCTCTTCTAAGTTTAATATGTATCTAGCTCCTACACTTGGGCCAATACGTGCAAAACCTGCAGTAGCTTCAAATAAAAAGCCTGTTCTTAAATTGGTAAAACTGTTAGATTGTTCATTAGTCTCCAACAATGTGTTCGTTATTGGTGCTCCAGGTTGAATGCCTTCAAACTGTTCAATTAAAACATTTTGTGTTTGTTTCTCACTTAAAGAAATTGTGTTTTGAATTCCAGCGCCTAAGCCAATGTAATTATTAACATTGTATTTAAGTAATATGGGTACATCCCAATCAATATTTTCAAAAGATGAATTTGTAGTGGTTAATTGTCTAAACCTAAAACCTGTTGGGTCGTCAATTAGTTCTTCTAGAACATTGGTATTGGAATCATACTTATGCAAGTTATTCAAGAGTTCTATTTGCCAGTACCAACGATATGATTTGTAGGGTGAAAGCGTAGCGCCAATAAAGTAGCTTTCAGAATTATTTAAGTTTGAAAAAGAATTATATCCAATTTTAGCACCAATGGAAATGCCAGGTAAAAATCTAGTAGTTGAATAATTGGTGATAATTGGTTCGTTTTTGTCAAAAATGATAGCGGTTCTAGACTTTGTTTTTTTCTTATGGAAGTCTATGGCAAACTTTATTTTATACTTTACAAAGCCTTTGGTAGAATCGTATTCTTTTACATTTTTTTGCTCACTTCCTGGTAGGTAAATATTTTTAAAGGTAAATATTGCTTGTTTTTCTGTAAACGTAGTATCTAAGCAGCTATAAAGTACATCTCGTTTTGGGCAAATATCGCATTTAGGATACATGTCTATGACCTCTAGGGTAGATTTATCTAGCATTTCCGGAATATCGGTTTCTAACCTAATGGTTCTGGCAGGTCCTTCGCCATTATTCTGAAATTTGATTTTGTATTTCAAGGTTTTATAACGAACAAATCTGTAATTCATTAAGGTACCATTAGAAGACATTTTATTGGGATCATGCGAAGTTACAATCTCCATTTCCATATCTTTCACTTTGTGATTGTCATAGTTAGCATCTGGAACGTAAATACCACGAACGGAAATTATGGCACTTGTATCTTTTACCATTTCTGGAGTTGTTTTTAAACTGAAAAAGATATTGCGTTCCTCGTTAGGTTGCATATCATCAAATTCTAACAAGCTCCAGTTTTTGTAAATAGATTTAGAATCTTGAATAGTTAAGGGAAGATTCATTTTTTCAGTTGAATCTTGAAGGGTAACAGAGCTTTCTACGAAGTCATTGTTTAAAGAAGCTGTGTAGGTTCTGTCATCATCAATGTTGTGCGTGTAAGCGAATCCGTTTTCAGAAATGTCTTTTTCGTTGTGATGTGTTCGGGTTTCAATTAACTCAAAATTATCATTTTTGTATTTTAACTCGTTATAGAATAAATAGAGTTTCCCTTTAGTGGTATACTCCTTTGTGTTTTTATAACTTAATATAGCAACCATCTCTTGTTCTGGGGCAGGTTCTCTATTTCGTTTTAAAGTAAAATCTTCGGTCATAGAAGCGATATTTTGGTAGTCTTCTGTGATTGTATTAATTGCTATTTTTTTAGGGCGTGTGCTAGGTGGTTTTCCATTATCGTAGTTATTGGTTGCCCATAACTTTACGTCATATTCACCTTTCTTTTTGTAAGTGTGCTTCGGGTTTTTCTCTTTACTATAGTTGCCATCTCCAAACTCCCAATGATAGGTGTAAAAGGCTTTAGGAGCACCAGCTATTTGGATGAGCTCTGGGGTTTCTGGAGTAAATTCAACAAAATTGCCTTTAGTGTTATGATTTATAACAGCGGTTCTTGTAATACTATCTGTGTCTTTACTTTGTTGCGAAAAACCAAAAAAGGTAATTAGGAGAAAAAATGGAAAAAGTAACTTTTTCAACATAACGAAACGGTTTAGATGTTTTAAATATACAAAGACTTATTTTTTATGCAGAAATGAAATTGGTATAAGGAAAAGCCAGAACCTTAATAGTTCTGGCTTTTAAAACTAAATAGGTTAATAATTTGGGAACCCATTTAAGCAGGTCTAAAAAAAGCTATGTTTATGGTAAATTGTTAATGATATTCATTAATTGAGATTCTGTAACAACATTGGTGTCAGCTTCTGTAATTGTAATAATGCCATCTTCTACAATCGTTACAGCTTTTATAGCATACTTCCAGTTATCATTTTCTTCGGTTACAAAAATTACATGGCATTCTAAACCAACAGGAATTTGACCGTAGTGTTCTGAGAATAGTCCTGTGTCCGTATTATAGGTGTCTAAGTTTGCTAAACCAGTATCTTCTCCGTCGTATGATAAATATAGTGCACAGTTGGTATTGTTGTAACCATCAGGTGCATCAACTAAAAGTGTTGTTTTTGGTCTTGGGTCATTATAAAACCTGTCTACGTTACTCCATCCAAAGTCATGAATAAAAGCGTAGTATTGATTGCCTTCGGCAAATACACCACCACCGTCTTGAGGGCCACCTGTTCCATCACGGTCAACTTCATCCCAAGCAAGGTTACCTTCTTCGTCAATTATTCCGTTCCACATAATCATATCGTTATCTGTACCTCCGGTTAAATTTGAAGGTATTCCTAATTGGATGTCGCAAGAAATATTTAAAGCTTCACCGTTTTGAGTAGCCTCAATAAAAAATTCGCCTCCAGAGATTAAAAGTGCCTTGTCTCCGTTTGGTAAAATTCCCATTGTAGGTTTGTTGGTTAAAAGCATATTGCCTTTATCAAACAATTCAATATATTCTAAATCTATTGCTCCAGTAATAGAATTGCCATTTAGAGTTAAACACGTTGTATTAAGACCAATACTAACTCCGTTTTCAGAAGTTAGAGATACCCAACCATCTGCAGCGTCAAATTGAAATGTTTGTGTTAAAGCCTCTAAAGCCTCATCTTGTAGGCCTCTAAATTCTTCCGCCGTAGCAATATCTAATGGAAAGTTATCATTGTCGTCTGAGGTCTCACAACTTGTAAAGGTTAGTGCCGTGATTACTAATGTTCCTAAAATGTTTTTTAAAGTATTCATAATAATATGGGTTTTTAAATTGTATTACATGTTTATATAAACAGGGTAATGTTTTTGTTACCCTGTTTTTTTTGATTTTTTTTAAAGTTGGGGTTGACTAATGATTTTTTTAGAAACTATGGCGTCACCAGAAGCTACTAATTCTATCATTTTATTGGCATATTCTAAGGTTGAAGAATATCCTTTCGCAGAACCTGTTGCAGTATTAACTTCCCAGAAGTAATTTCTTTTTTCTGTGCTATTTACTTCAGATCTTAGAACAAAATAACTAGTGATTTCTTTGCTTGTAATTAATTCTCCAGAACTTACAAGTGCAATCATATTTTTTGCTTGTTCTAAAGATAAAGATGTGCCAGAGTAAGTTCTTTTTGTAGTTTCAACTTTCCACTCAAAAACTTGAGCAATGTTGTTTTTTGTGATTTCTAATACTTCATTAAAAGTATTTGAGGTCTTGTTTTCGTTAATAGCGTTTACATTTAATATTGAAAAGGCTATAGTTGCAATGATTAAAATTGATTTTCTCATGATTTCTAAATTTTTATAGATTAATTAAATTTTGTGTTTGTCTTTTTGTGACTGTTACACCCTTATATCAAAACCATAGAAAATTTGTTACCCTTTTTTTTAAACTTTTTTTACTTTAGTAGAAAATACAAGGGTTTATGAGCGAAAAAAAAATTCACCAGGACCAGAAATATATTGATGGTTTGCTACAGAATAATGCGTTTATTATACAGGCTATATATGATAAATTTGTGCCAAAAGTGGTGAATTATATTAAGCAGAATAGTGGGAGCTCTGATGAAGCTCAAGATGTAATTCAGGAAACGCTTATAACAATTTATAATCAGGCAAAACAAAAGAAACTAAAACTGACCTGTCCCTTTGATGCTTATTTCTTTTTACTCTGTAAGCGTAAATGGTTAAATGAATTAAAAAAAACTTCTAATAAAGAGGTAACAATTAACGAAGAAGTTTTATCTAAAGATGATGGAGCCCAAGAACTCGCTTTTGAAACTTCAGTTTTTGATGAAAAACAGGCGCTTTTTGCAGAAATGTTTAATAACCTGGGAAAAGCTTGTAAAGATTTGCTAACCGCAACGTTTAAAATTAAGTCTATGGAAGAGGTTGCAAATAGTTTAGGTGTAACTTATGCTTATGCAAGAAAAAAGAAGTCTCTTTGTATAGGGAAATTAACGGAGTTGGTTCAAGGGTCGCCAAAGTTTAACCAAATTATGAGTTAATAGTTATGGACGATAAAAATTACATATTATTTGAGTCTTATTTGTCAGGCGAATTGTCTACAGACGAAATTAAAGCCTTTGAATTAAGATTAAAAAATGAGTCGGAATTAAAACAGGCACTTAATACTTACAAAGAACTATCCTCTTTTTTAGAACACAAGTTTGAAAATGAAGAGGAATCTAAAGCATTTGAATCCAATTTAAAAAAGATATCAAATCAATATTTTGATAAGGAAGATACAGCTTCAACAAAGACTACTACATCTAAAGTATTTAAGTTATATAAGTATGCCATTGCAGCCTGTGTTGCCGTTTTACTTGGGTTATTTACCTTTAATGAGCTGTCTTCTCCCAGTTTTAATGATTATAACGATTACGAAACCATAAGTTTGGTAGTAAGGGGAGAACAAGAGGAGTTGTTAAAAACGGCTGAGGATGCTTTTAATAAAAGAAATTTTACAGAAGCTAATAGAACTTTTGGTGAGTTGATTAATGGGGATAGCCAAAATATGGAGTATAAATTATACCAAGGTATAACTTTAGTAGAATTAAATCAGTTTACTAAGGCGGATAACTTATTGAAAGTAGTAGCCGAATCTCCATCTGTTTATAAAAATAAAGCTATTTGGTATTTAGGATTAAGTAAGTTGAAACAGGAAAATTATAATGAATGTATCGATGTTTTAAAATTGCTTCCAGAAGATGCCGATGATTATGATAAAGCTCAAAAACTCATTAAAAAATTAGATTAAAAAAAATCTTTTAGATATGCCACAGGACATTGTGTCTAAAATAGATTTTTCTTTTTTCTAAGTGTTAGCATATTTAAATCGCGATTATCTCATAAAGTCATCAATTAAAGTGATGACTTTTTTATTTTTACAAAAAATTATAAAGGACTAATAGTTGATAATAACAGATACGCATACCCATTTATATAGCGAAGCATTTGATGAAGATAGGCACGAAATGATAGAGCGTGCTATTAATAAAAATATTTCTAGGTTTTTCATTCCAGCAATAGATTCAACATACACAGATGCAATGTTGCAGCTTGAAAAAGATTTTCCTGAACATATATTTTTAATGATGGGTTTACACCCAACTCATGTTAAAGAGAACTTTAAGGAAGAGTTAAAACATGTAGAGGAAATGTTAGCTAAAAGACCTTTTTATGCTGTTGGTGAAATTGGGATTGATTTATATTGGGATACATCTACTCTAGAAATTCAAATAGAAGCATTTAAACAGCAGATAGCTTTAGCAAAACAATATAAGTTGCCTATTGTTATTCATTGTCGTGAAGCTTTTAATGAAATATTTGAAGTTTTAGAAGACGTTAAGGATGATAATTTGTTTGGAATTTTTCATTGTTTTACGGGGAATTTAGAGCAAGCTCATAAAGCTGTTTCGTATAATATGAAATTAGGTATTGGAGGTGTGTCTACATTTAAGAATGGGAAAATTGATAAATTTCTTAATGAGATTGATTTAAAGCATATTGTTTTAGAAACAGATGCACCTTACTTATCACCCGTACCTTATAGAGGAAAAAGAAACGAATCTTTATATATATTAAAGGTATTGGAAAAATTATCCGAGATCTATGGCATGTCTCAGGAAATAATAGCGGATATTACAACGCAGAATTCTAAAGAAGTTTTTGGTATCTAAAAATATGAGCCTATCTAAACCTAACATATTACTAATATATACTGGTGGCACCATTGGTATGATGAAAGATTTTAAGACGGGAACCTTAAAAGCTTTCGATTTCAATTCGCTTTTAGAAAAGATACCAGAGCTGCAACTTTTGGATTGCAACATTAAGACAGTATCTAATGAACCTATTGATTCTAGTAATATGAATCCGGAGTATTGGGTTCAGATTGCCGAATTAATTGAAAGTAACTATAATGCCTTTGATGGTTTTGTAATTCTTCATGGAAGTGATACCATGAGTTACACTGCTTCGGCTTTAAGTTTTATGTTAGAGAATCTAGCTAAGCCTGTTGTGTTTACAGGTTCACAATTACCAATAGGAGATTTAAGAACAGATGCTAAAGAAAATCTTATTACCTCTATTCAGGTAGCTTCATTACAAAAAGACAATAAGCCAGTAATTCAAGAGGTCTGCCTGTATTTTGAATATAAGTTATATAGGGGCAATAGAACCACCAAAATGAATGCAGAACACTTTGAGGCATTTGCATCACCTAACTATAACGAATTGGCTGTGTCTGGGGTCCATTTAAAGGTCAACAAAAAGTACTTGTTTAGATCGGATAAGAATGAAGTTTTAAAAGTTCATAAAAATTTGGATAATAATATTGCTTTAATTAAACTTTTTCCGGGAATAACAGAAACCGTAATTAAAAGTGTTTTATCTACTCCAAATTTGAAAGCAATTATTTTAGAAACTTATGGAGCTGGAAATTGTACTACTGCTTCTTGGTTTATAGAATTGTTAAAAGAAACAATTTCTAAAGGAATTCATATTATTAACATTACACAATGTTCTGGAGGAAGTGTCTTAATGGGGCATTATGAAACGAGTAATGCCTTAAAGAAAATAGGTGTTATTTCTGGAAGAGATATTACCACAGAAGCAGCTATTAGTAAATTAATGTATCTTTTAGGTAAGAATATTTCCAATGAAATGTTTAAAACCACGTATGAAATGTCTTTAAGAGGAGAAATGACCTAAAATTAACGTTGTAAAATTTTAAGGTTTAAAGAATTTTTTGTTATTTCATCCCCCGTAATTAATACGATTAAAATATTTATAGAGAGGTGGCCGAGTGGTCGAAGGCGCACGCCTGGAAAGTGTGTATACCTCAAAAGGGTATCGAGGGTTCGAATCCCTTCCTCTCTGCTGTTATTTTTGTTACGTTAATTGCTTTTTTTTTATATCTTTAACACTTTAACTAATAAAATTAAGATCTAGACATGAAAAGATTATTTTCTATCCTTGCCATTACAGGAATGATGGTATTTGGAACTGCTAATGCAAGTACAATTGCAACTACAACTACAGCAACTACAGTTGCTACTACAATTCAAGCTGAAGAGGAGCCTGCTGCTGAGGAGAGCTTAGGATTTCACCAAGAATTAAAGAAAAGATTTATTGAAGGAGGCCCTGAGTTTATGGGGATTGTATTGTTATGTTTAATTCTAGGTTTAGCAATTGCTATTGAGAGAATTATCTTTTTAAATCTTTCTACAACTAATACTAAGAAGCTTACTCAAAACGTAGAAGATGCTTTAGCATCTGGAGGCGTAGAAGCTGCAAAAGAAGTTTGTAGAAATACTAAAGGACCTATTGCTTCTATTTTCTATCAAGGTTTAGATAGAACAGATGAAGGTATTGAGGCTGCTGAAAAAGCTGTTGTTGCTTACGGTGGTGTTCAAATGGGACAATTGGAGAAAAATGTTTCTTGGATTTCATTATTTATCGCATTAGCACCTATGTTAGGATTCATGGGAACGGTAATTGGTATGATTCAAGCATTCGATAAAATTGAAGCTGCAGGAGATATGCAACCGTCATTAGTTGCAGGTGGTATTAAAGTAGCACTTTTAACAACGGTATTTGGTCTTGTAGTAGCAATTATACTTCAGATTTTTTATAATTACATTATTGCTAAGATTGATAGTATAGTTAATGATATGGAGGATGCCTCTATTACATTAATGGATCTATTAATCAGAAATAAAAAGTAATATTTAAATTATAAAAAGATGGGTTTACACAAAATATTAAAAATAGTAGCTTTCGCCCTGGCTATTATTGGTGCGATTTTTGCACTGATGTTAATAGCAGGTGATGACGATAGCGATGTGGGAATGGCAGGTAATATGCTATATGTTGCATATGCAGTGTTAGGATTAGTTATTGCAATGGTTCTAGTATTTGTTGTAAAAGGTTTATTTGCTGGCAATGTTAAAAAGACTTTAATGTCTGTCGGTGCCTTTTTAGCAGTTGTAATTATAGGATATGCTGCTTCTTCTGGAACGGATTTAAGTTTAACGCCGTTCTTAGAAAAAGGACTAGATGTTACTGAGTCAACATCAAAAAATGTAGGTGCAGGATTAATTATATTTTACATCCTTGCAATATTAGCAATTGCATCTATGGCGTACTCAGGAGTTAAAAAAATATTTAATAAATAATAATTATGGCAAAAAGAGCAGCACCAGAAGTAAATGCGGGCTCCATGGCCGACATCGCGTTCTTATTATTAATATTCTTCTTAGTTACAACAACAATTGAAGTAGATTCTGGAATTAACCGTAAGTTACCTCCAATGGAAGAGTCTGATCAAGATGTTGTAATTAAACAAAAAAATATTTTTACTGTATTATTAAATGGTAAAGATCAATTACTTGTAGAAGATGAATTAATGGAGCTTAAGGATTTAAGAGCAGCAGCTAAAGAATTCTTAGATAATGGAGGTGATGGATCATGTAATTACTGTAAAGGTAAAAAAGATCCTTCTTCATCTGATAATCCAGATAAAGCAATTATTTCTTTAAAGAACGAAAGAGAGACTACTTATAAACAGTATATAGCAGTGCAAAATGAATTAGTAGCTGCATATAATGAGTTAAGAAATGAGAGAGCGCAAGCTCAATTCGGTCAGTCTTTCGCTGAAATGCAAGCTAATCATAAAGATGTTAATTGGCCAGGGAATAAAGAGAAGCTAAAAGAGAAGATAGATCAGATTAAAGCTGAGTATCCTCAAAAGCTTTCAGAAGTACAATAATTTAAATTTAATATTATGTCTAAATTTAAAAAGAAGAAAAGCGGCGCTTTACCTGCAATTTCAACAGCATCTTTACCAGATATTGTATTCATGTTATTATTCTTTTTTATGGTGGCTACTGTAATGAGACAGAACACTTTAAAAATTGAGAATAACTTACCTTTTGCAGATCAGGTTGAGAAACTTGATAAAAAAGATTTGGTAATGTATATATATGCAGGTAAACCAAGTCAGAACTATAAGCAATATGGTACAGAAACAAGAATTCAATTAAACGATGACTTTGCTGATGTAAAGGATATTGCAGCGTTTATTGCAGCTGAAAGAGCTTCAAAAAGAGAAGAATTAATACCATTCTTAACTACAGCTTTAAAAGTTGATAGTGAGGCAAATATGGGATTAATTGGAGATATTAAGCAGGAATTACGTAAAGTAAATGCGCTTAAAATAAATTATACTACTAAAAAGGGTAGTGTACTTGGAAGAGATTAGTATTCACTCTTAATTTTATAAAAAAAGCGTTTTGATTTTTCAAAACGCTTTTTTTATTTTCAATTTCTAATAAGACATTATGGAACGCCTTTTACTATTTTGTTATGTATTGTTAAGTACGTATTGCTGTGTTGCTCAAGATCAAGTATCAAAGGAAATAGATTCACTTTATAAAGAGGATCAGATTTACGCAGGAGTGACTTATAACTTACTGGCAAAAAAGCCTGAAAATGTGGAGCAAAATGGTTTCTCTTTAGGATTTCACTTTGGTTTTATAAAGGATATGCCAATAAACAGGAACAGGAATATAGCTCTGGGTATGGGATTAGGGTATTCAGCTAACTCATATAATCAAAACGTATTAATAAGCAGAACCAATGAAATTGTTAATTACTCTATAGATGCCAGTAGTTCTTTTAGAAAAAATAAGTTTTCTACACATTTAATTGAAATGCCTCTTGAGTTTAGATGGCGAACTTCTACTCCAACAGAGTACAGCTTTTGGCGAATTTACACAGGTATTAAGTTCGGATATGTTTTTGCTCATAGAATTAAGTACAGAGGAGATTTAGGTGATTACAAGTTAAACAATGTTGATGATTTTAATAAACTTCAATATGGTATAACACTAAGTTTTGGCTATAACACATGGAATTTGCATGTGTATTATGGCCTGAATCCCGTATTTGATGGAGCTACGGCCTTAAATGGTGAAGCAATAGACTTTAATACAGTTAAAATAGGGCTGATGTTTTACTTATTATAACCAGTAAGGTGTAAGTATAAGTTGAGGAAAAAGTCCAATAAAAAAGCCAATTAAGAGCTCGTTAACGGTATGTGCATTAAGGTGCAGCCTAGAGGATGCAACAGCGCCAATTACGAGACACATAAATGCAAGTGTAACGTTTATGTTTAAGCTAAAATGAATACTTAATGCAACAAAAAACATAAATACACCAGAAACAGCAATCATATGTATGCTAGCTTTAAATCTGAATATAGCTAATATTAAGCAGGACAGCGTTGAAATTAAAATTCCAATGAAAAAGTAATATAGTTCTAGAACCTGTGTAGGTGTTACAATACGTTGGATTACAATCAATATGACCGCAGCATTAAGTAATAGGGGAATTATCCGTTCTTTAGTGCTTTTAAGATATATAGACTCTACCCTACCCAAAGTTTTTAAAAGGAAATAAAGTAGTATTGGTAAAATTACCGTGAGTATAAACAATGAAAATAACTTAGCCCATATTATTTCTTGAGGATAATCTCTTCTTGTTATTTGAAAATAGAAGATAACGCCTAATAGAGGCATTAAAAGGGGGTGAAAAATATAGGATATACTCTTTAAAATGTAATTCATTATATTTTTTTACGAAGTCTAGCAACAGGAATATCTAATTGCTCTCTATATTTCGCAACAGTTCTTCTTGCAATAGGATAGCCTTTTTCTTTAAGAATCCCAGCCAAAGTTTCATCTGTTAAAGGTTTCTTCTTGTCTTCTTCCTCTATAACCGTTTCTAATTTTTTTTTAATTTCTCTCGTAGACACATCTTCTCCCTGATTGTTCTTCATTGATTCGGAAAAGAATTCTTTAATCAATTTGGTACCATAAGGGGTATCAACATATTTACTATTTGCAACCCTAGAAACTGTTGAAACATCCATTGAAATTTCATCGGCAATATCTTTTAATATCATTGGGCGTAAAGTGCGCTCATCACCAGTTAAAAAATATTCTTTCTGATAGTGCATAATTGCACTCATTGTAACAAATAAGGTTTGTTGACGCTGTTTAATAGCCTCAATAAACCACTTGGCTGCGTCTAATTTTTGCTTAATGAAGATAACTGCATCCTTCTGCGACTTAGATTTGTCTTTAGAATCCTTATATCCCTTAAGCATATTATTATACTCTCTAGATACATGAAGCTCTGGAGCATTTCGTCCGTTTAAGGTAAGTTCTAATTCGCCATCAACAATTTTTATGGCAAAATCAGGAACGATGTGCTCTACTATTCTATTATTCCCAGCGTAAGATCCTCCTGGTTTAGGGTTTAAACTTTCAATTTCCGAAATGGCATCCTTTAGTTGTATTTCCGAAATATCGAATTTTTGAAGTAACTTCTTGTAGTGCTTTTTTGTGAATTGCTCAAAAGCTTTGTCAATTATACTAATGGCTAATTCAACATCAGGAGTTCTTTCTTTTCTGTTTAGTTGTATGCTTAAACACTCTTGCAAGTTTCTCGCGCCAACACCTGCCGGATCTAATTGATGAACTATCTTAAGGACGTCTTCAATTTTATTTTCTTCGGTATATACATTTTGAGTGAAAGCTAAATCATCCATAATGTCAGATAGAGAGCGCCTTATATATCCACTCTCATCAACACTACCAACAAGAAAAATAGCGATATCTCTTTCATCATCGCTTAACCTATATGTATTTAACTGATTAATTAAATGTTGAGTGAACGACGTTCCCGCTGCATAAGGCATGCTCTTTTCATCATCATCAACACTGTAATTATTAGATTGAGTTCTGTAATCAGGTATTTCGTCATCGCTCAAATACTCATCAACATTTATATCTTCGGCATTTATGGTTTCGTTATCGTTGAAATCATCGGAATTATCAAAATCAGAATCAAATTCGTCTTTGTTTTCTTTACCTCCTTCTAAGGCTGGATTCTCTTCTAATTCTTGCTTTAAGCGTTGTTCAAAAGCTTGCGTAGGCAGTTGTATCAATTTCATCAATTGAATCTGCTGAGGCGAGAGCTTTTGGGATAATTTAAATTGTAAATGTTGCTTGAGCATATTTTGATTTGGTTATTCTTCTAAATTAATAAATAGTAATTTAAAACTTAATTTAGAGTAGTTAAATGTATAAAAATTCTTTTAACTACAATACTCATACCAAAATCAAAATGAATGTTAAAATTCTGCGTTTTGCGGTGTCCTTGGATAGGGGATTACATCTCTGATATTGCCCATGCCAGTTGCAAACATTACCAAGCGCTCAAAGCCCAAGCCAAAACCAGAGTGAACTGCAGTACCAAACTTTCTTAAATCTAAATACCACCAAAGTTCTTCTTCGGGAATATCTATAGCAGCCATTTTTTCTTTTAGTACTTCTAGTCTCTCTTCTCTTTGCGCACCTCCAACAATTTCACCTATACCAGGGAAAAGAATATCCATGGCACGCACGGTTTTTCCATCATCATTTAAGCGCATGTAGAAGGCTTTAATGTTTGCTGGGTAATCAAACAGAATTACAGGGCATTTAAAGTGTTTTTCAACTAAAAACCGCTCATGTTCACTTTGTAGGTCTGCTCCCCACTCATCAATTATATATTGAAACTTCTTTTTCTTATTTGGCTTACTATTACGTAAAATATCTATAGCTTCTGTATAGCTAACACGTTTGAAATTATTATCTGTAACG
This sequence comes from Seonamhaeicola marinus, assembly GCF_008085455.1. Lineage (NCBI taxonomy): Bacteria > Pseudomonadati > Bacteroidota > Flavobacteriia > Flavobacteriales > Flavobacteriaceae > Seonamhaeicola > Seonamhaeicola marinus. The sequence goes on from NZ_VSDQ01000679.1 coordinate 743,373, forward strand.
AACTTTAGTTTTTCAATAAGCGTCATGTCATTTCGTTCTGCCTGAGGTTTTCTTTTATCCTCATCCTGCAAGCGCTTATCTAAAAATTCTAAATCCTCGGCATTGTTATCTAAAACATATTTAAGAACATACTTTAGAAAATCCTCAGCTAAATCCATGTTACCCGCTAAATCCATAAAAGCCACTTCAGGCTCTATCATCCAGAATTCTGCTAAATGTCTGGAAGTATTAGAATTTTCGGCTCTAAATGTAGGTCCAAATGTATAAACCTTACCAAGAGACATAGCATATGTTTCTGCTTCTAACTGCCCGGAAACTGTTAGATTTGTTTCTTTACCAAAGAAATCTTTTGAATAATCTGTTTTTCCTTCTTCGGTTTTCGGTAAATTATTATGGTCTAAGCTAGTTACCTTAAACATTTCACCCGCACCTTCAGCGTCACTTCCTGTAATAATAGGAGCGTGCATGTAGTAGAACCCATGTTCATTAAAATACTTATGAATTGCAAAGGATAATGCGGAGCGCAAACGCATAACAGCACTAAATGTATTTGTCCTTGTTCTTAAATGCGCATGTTCTCTTAAAAATTCAAATGAATGCTTCTTAGGTTGAATTGGGTATGTTTCGGGGTCTGAATCTCCCAATATGTTCAAGGTTTTTACTTGAACTTCAACCGTTTGACCTTTACCTTGGCTTTCAACTAGTTCTCCAGTTATATGGATAGCTGCACCAGTAGTAATTCGTTTTAAAAGCGCCTCATCGAAGTTTTCAAAATCAACAACACATTGAATATTTTTGAGTGTAGAACCATCGTTTAAAGCTATAAATCTATTAGCTCTAAACGTCCTTACCCAACCTTTTACTTCAACTTCTGTATGATTAATCTCCTGCGATAATAATTCTAAAACGGTAAACTGCTGCATTAATATCTAAATTTAGAATGTAAATATAAAAAAAGCCTTTCGGCTTCCAAGTCTAAATTAATTAAAAAACAAAATTCTATAACTAAATATTAAAGAATTGTTATTTTTTGAAATCATCTTCCTTTTCGTCCTCCTCAGGAATAATGTTAATAGCGGGTTTTCTTAAAACCTCTTTATTAGCTATGCTGCGTTCGAGAGAAAGTAATAGCGAAGGAAGTAATAATAAATTAGATAGCATAGCAAAAAGCAATGTGGCCGAAACCAATGCACCTAATGCTACGGTACCTCCAAAACTTGATATCGTAAATACTGAAAAACCAAAGAATAAAACAATTGAAGTATAGAACATACTTACTCCAGTCTCTCTTAAAGCACCATAAACAGATACTTTAATTTTCCATTGGTTAGCCTGTAATTCTTGTCTGTATTTTGCTAAAAAGTGAATAGTATCATCTACAGATATACCAAAGGCAATACTAAAAACTAATATAGTTGAAGGCTTAATAGGTACTCCTAAATAGCCCATGAGTCCTGCTGTAACTAACAAGGGTAGCAGGTTTGGAATTAAGGAAACAATAATCATTCTACCTGATCTAAACATATAAGCCATGAACAATGAAATTAAAAATATGGCAAGCGATAGGGATATTGCCAAATTTTTAACCAAGTATTTCGTCCCTTTTTGAAACACTAAAGCTTTACCCGTCATAGTAACATCGTAACGTTCTTTTGGGAATACTTTATTTATTTTGTTTTGAAGATTTTCTTCAATACGTTCCATTTTATCCGTGCCAACATCTTTCATAAACGTTGTAATTCTTGCATATTGCCCTGTGCTATCAACAAAATTGTTTAAAAGGTCTACATTCGAAGACGAGTTTTTGGCATAAGACAGAATAAAACTGTTTTCTTGAGAAGTTGGTAATTGATAGTATTTAGGGTTCCCATTGTAATAAGCTTGTTTAGAATATTTGACTAGACTTACTACAGAAATAGGTTTGGAAAGCTCAGGTGTTTCATTAATCAACTCTTCTAGCTCATTCATCCGTTTGAGTGTAGAGAGTTTCATAACCCCTTTTTTACGCTTAGTATCTACCATAAATTCTAAAGGCATGATACCATTAAATTCTTCTTCAAAAAAGCGAATATCTTTGAAAAAGCTTGCTTCTTTAGGCATGTCTTCAATGAGACTTCCAGAAATTCTAATTTGATAAATACCAATAAAACTTATTGTAAGTAAAAGCACAGAAGTAGCATAAATAGCAATACGTCTTTGCTTTACCATCCATTCCATCCAGTTTACAAAACCACCAATCCATCGTTTATTAAGGTGTTCTAAATGACGATCTTTTGGATGAGGCAAAAAGGTATAAATGATAGGAATAATTAACAGGCAGAGAATAAATATTGCCAGAATGCTCAATGAGGCTACTATTCCAAATTCCTTTAAGAGTGTGCTTTCTGTTAATATAAATGTGGCAAAACCCGAGGCTGTGGTCACATTGGTCATTAATGTGGCATTACCAATTTTGGTAATAACACGTTGTAAAGACTTTACTTTATTTCCGTGTAGCTTTACTTCGTGTTGGTATTTGTTAATTAAAAAGATACAATTTGGTATGCCAATAACAATAATTAATGGCGGAATTAAAGCCGTTAAAACTGTAATTTCATATTCGAACAAACCAATTATTCCCAGCGTCCACATGACACCTATACAAACTACCACAAGAGAAATAAAAGTAGCTCTAAAAGACCTAAAGAAGAAAAAGAAAATAATTGAAGTAACTAACAAAGCAGCAATGACAAACCAATTAATTTCATTAATTATAACCTGAGAATTAAGCGTGCGTATGTATGGCATACCCGAAACTCTAACTTCTAAGTTATTCTCACGTTCAAATTCTTCTACTCTTTTTTCTAGAATATTAAGTACAAAATTCTTTCTTGCAGGCGTATTAACAATTTCTTTTTTTAAGTAAAGCGCGCTTCTAACGGTCTTTGTTTCCTTGTTAAATAAGAAATTGTCATAAAATGGATATTTATGAAATAGTTCTTCTTGAAGTTTTTCTATTTGCGGTACGGAAGTAATTGAATCTTTAATAAAAGGCTCTAAATTGAATTTTTCATTTTTAGAATCTTTTACAAGTTTTTGTAGATCTTTTATAGATACGACCGTTTCAACTTCATCAAAATTTTTGAATTCATCAGAGAGTTTATTCCAGGCATTTAACTTATCTACTGTAAACAAACTACTGTCTTTAACGCCCAGAACAATTAAGTTGCCTTCTTCACCAAACTTATCTAAAAAGTTTTTATAGATAACATTAACAAAATGATCATCTGGCAAAAGGTTAGCTTCAGTGTTGCTAAAACGCATGTTGTCCCATTGCGTACTAAGTAAATATGTGGATATAATAATAGCCACTAGAATGATGATTTTATTACGTAAAATCAACCTAGCGGTAACATCCCAAAAGTCTTTACTAAACAGTTTAAACATACCTTTTTATGAAAGCTGCGCAAAGGTAGAAAAAACAATGCATTAAGCTAAATGAAATACTTATAATGTTAGGTTAATTTTAAGATGTAGTTGCATTTGTTTTTGAAACCTTCAATTTACTCAAGTTAAAAGTTGGCACGTAATTTGAAATTCTATGTTTATTGTAATTAAAAAACTTTGAATACTTTAAATTTAAACCCCAATCTCTATGAAAACTAAAATTACATTATTAAGTATTAGCTTTTTATTTTTAGGATATCTGTGCTTTGCACAAAAAAAGAATGATGCCAAAAGCTTTATTGAAAGCAGCGCCATTATAAAAAAGTATCATAATATTAATGAACTTAAGGAGATGCCCAAAGGTGAATTATTGGGATTATATATGGAACGCATAAATGCATTAACTAAAATTATTCCTTACATAGCTTTTGCTACTAAGCCCGGAGTTACAATGGATAATTACGGGATCCCTAATAGTAACGAAAATAGAAAAAGGTTAGAAAATCAGCATGAGAATACGGAAGAGTATATTGAAGAAACTTTTAAGTTTCAAAAAGCTATTTTGCCTTATTCGGATACCAATAAGTTAGTATCGGCTGTCTTGTTTTATGAAGATGTTATGAAATCTATTCATCATTTTGAGGAGTTTAACTAAAAAGCTCTTATAATGATAAATTAAAGGTGAACTTAAATGCAACGTTGTCCGTTAATTTAGGTAAATGATAAGCACCGTATCTATAAGTAAAGCTTAAACCAAAACCAAAAAGTAATTTGTTTATCTCAAAACCAGATTCGGTATAACCTTTTTTCAATGAGCCAAAGGTAATGTTTTGATGTTTTTCTGGTTGTTCCATATCTCCAATGGCATAACGCGTAGTTAGAACTAATTGCGGTTTGTAGTTTCTAGATATATTAAATGGTTTTAAGAAATGTCTTAGCTGTATAGTGGTGAATTTATCCGAAAAGAATTCATTAAAATACATGGTTTCGAAACTATTTAAGCCTGCCACAGAAAACCTATGTAAAATGGTTTCTTTATTAATATTATTTGGGTAAGCATGATACATGTGCGTTATTGGAGTATCTCCATTGGCTAATCCAGAAACTAAAGTGATTTCTGAATAGTTGTCTTTTTCAAAGACAATTTTGTGAATGGCTCTAAAGTCAATTTTGGAAAAATTAAAATCACTTTTAAAAGCGTTTTTTATACTTTTTGAGTATTGCAATGTGAATTTAGGATAGCCGATTTTAGTTTCTTTAGAACCACTTTTTGAATCGTTAAATTGACTAAAAGGGCTCCAGTTAAAAGATGTTTTAGCCATGGTGATTCTAAAATTGCTCAAAGCCGTATTTAGAGTAGTAAAAGTATACCGGTAAGTGGGGTCTATTTTACTTATAGAAAACTCTGTTTTTGTAGCAATTTTGTTAAATAGCTGATGCTCTAGACTAATAGATTTAGTAACATGCTTGTGAAATAAGTCTATATTTAAAAGTCTAGGTTCAAAAAACTGAAAAGACCTGCCGTCTGTTAAAAACTTTGTGCTTCCTGTTTCTTGTAAGTCATCCGTATATGTGAAGTTTAACCAAGTATCGGTTTTAGGTGCTAATCTTATGCCTGCGGCAATACTATATTTAAACCTATGATCTCTAAAGCCGTAAACAGTATATCCGTTTATTCTATATTGTTTCGAAAAAGTTTCATTCGTAACCACTCCGATTCCAGTTCTAACACCTTCATACTGGTTGAATTTAATAAGGTATCTTAAATCAAAATTAAAATATTGGGTTGGGAAGAATCCATTACCCAAACTTTTCACAAAGGTTTTCTTTTTAATAGAATCTTTTACTTTTTCTTCTTGTTTCGGATTTTGACCATTGCATATGTTAAAACAAATTAGAAAGGCTAATAAATATATAGGTTTGAACATATGGAAGAACGAGGAGGTAATTAATAAAAAAAAGCGACGTTTTTGTCGCTTTTTTTGTGACTTTTTATACGGTCATTATTTCGGTTTCTTTTTTGCTGTAAATATCATCTACTTTCTTAACGTAAGAATCTGTCATTTCTTGTACATCTATCTCAGCATTTTTCTGAACGTCTTCAGACGCATCATCAGTTTTTTTAATATCGTTATTGGCATCTTTTCTAGCATTTCTAATACCAATCTTTGCGTCTTCAGCTTCTGACTTTGCTTGTTTAGCCAAATCTCGTCTTCTTTCTTCTGTTAATGGCGGTACATTTATAATTATGCTTTCACCATTATTCATTGGGTTAAAACCTAAGTTGGCAATCATGATACCTCTTTCAATTTCTTGTAACATAGATTTTTCCCAAGGTTGAACAGTTATTGTTCTACCATCTGGAGTATTAACATTAGCTACCTGAGCTAAAGGCGTTTGAGAACCATAATAATCTACCATTACACTGCCTAGCATAGCAGGACTTGCTTTACCCGCTCTAATGTTAGCCAGTTGTTTCTCTAAATGCTTTAAAGCATTGTCCATTGATTCTTTGGCAGTATCTAATATAAATTGTATGTCTTCGTTCATAATTTTACCTTTTATTTCAGCAGTAATTATTCAAAAATTACGCCAAATTTATACATTAACTACAGTTCCAATTTCTTCGCCCGAAACTACTTTTAATAAATTACCTTTTGTGTTCATATCAAAAACAATAATAGGTAGTTCATTTTCCTGACTTAAAGTAAAGGCTGTTGTATCCATTACTTTTAGTCCTTTACTTAATACTTCGTCAAAAGAAATATTACTGAATTTTATTGCGTTTGCATCTTTTTCAGGATCAGCGGTATAAATACCATCTACTCTGGTTCCTTTTAAGATTACATCTGCTTCAATTTCAATAGCTCTTAAAACAGCTGCAGAATCTGTTGTGAAATAAGGATTTCCTGTACCACCACCAAAAATAACTACACGTCCTTTTTCAAGGTGTCTCATAGCTCTTCTTCTAATAAAAGGCTCTGCAACTTCATTTATCTTTATAGCTGTTTGTAATCTTGTTTCAATACCAGCATCTTCCATTGCACCTTGTAAAGCTAGGCCATTAATTACAGTAGCTAACATACCCATATGATCGCCTTGAACTCTATCCATTCCTTTACTTGCACCTGCAAGACCTCTAAAAATGTTTCCCCCACCAATTACGATGGCTACTTCTACACCTTTGTCTGTTATTTCTTTAATGTCTTTTGCATATTCGGCTAAACGATCTGGATCTATACCGTATTGACGGGTTCCCATTAAGGCTTCGCCTGATAATTTGAGGAGTATTCTTTTGTATTTCATTGAATGATTTATGAAGTTGTGCAAATATACAAATTGATTTAACACTTAAATATTGAAAAAATATTTTAGTAAACAAAAAAGCGGAATCAATTTGATTCCGCTTTTTTTATAATTGAACTTTAGTAATTATCCTAAAGTAACTCTTTTGAAACCTGTAATTTCAATTTCTCCGTAAGAAGCAACATATTTTTCAACCGAAGACTTTTCATCTTTAATAAAGTTTTGGTTTAATAAACATTGTTCTTGGTCTAGAGTAGTGTTATCTGAGATAAAACGTTGCATTTTACCAGGTAAAATTTTGTCCCAAATTTGCTCTGGTTTACCTTCAGCTTTTAATTCAGCTTTAGCATCTTCTTCAGCTTGCGCTAATGCTTCAGGAGTTAATTGTAACTGAGAAATGTATTTAGGTACATTTTTAAGTGTTTTACCTAAACGCTCTAATTCTTCATTATCTTTTTCAATAGCTGCAATTCTAGCTTCAGTTTCAGAAGCTACATATGCAGGATCAAAATCTTTATAAGATAAAGTTGTTGCTCCCATAGAAGCAATTTGCATTGCTACATCTTTAGCTAAAGTTTCTACATTGTCAACAACGCTAGAAAATCCAACTACAGCAGCAATTTTATTAATATGTACATAAGAACCAACGTAAGCAGCTTCAACTTTTTCAAAAGCTTTGATGTCTAATTTTTCACCAATTACTCCAGTTTGCTCAACTAATTTATCGGCAACACTCATTCCATCAAAATCTGCAGCTAAAAACTCTTCTTTAGAAGCAGTATTTAATGCGATATCACCTAATTGGCTAGCTAAAGCTAAAAAGTTTTCGTTTTTACCAACAAAGTCTGTTTCACAACCTAATACAATAGCAACACCAACAGTGTTATCTGCATTAACTTTTGCTACAGCAGCACCTTCACTAGACTCACGGTCTGCTCTTTTAGCAGCAACTTTTTGTCCTTTTTTACGTAATACTTCAATAGCTTTGTCAAAATCACCTTCTGCTTCAACTAAAGCTTTTTTGCAGTCCATCATACCTGCACCAGTAGCCTTTCTTAGTTTGTTAACTTCAGCGGCTGTAATTTTTACTGTAGTACTCATAGTAATAATTATAATTTAAAAAAGTCGTTCAATATATTTTCGGCAAAGAAAAGAACTAAACGACTTATTTGTGTTGTGTAAATGTTATTTATTCTTCTTCTTCAGCAGCTGCTACTTCTTTTTTAGCAGGTTCAGCTTTCGCTTTAGCATCGGCAGAAGCAGCAGCTTCTTTTTCAGCTTTACGATCGGCTAGTCCGCCAGCAATAGAATTTGTTACATAAGATAAAATCTTGTCTATTGATTTAGAAGCATCATCATTTGCAGGAATTACGTAATCAACTTGACGTGGGTCTGAGTTGGTATCTACCATTGCAAAGATTGGAATGTTTAATTTTTGAGCTTCTTTAATAGCAATATGCTCACGCTTAATATCAACTACAAATAACGCACCTGGTAAACGTGTCATGTCACTAATAGATCCTAAGTTTTTTTCTAACTTAGCTCTTAAACGGTCTACTTGTAAACGCTCTTTCTTAGAAAGTGTGTTAAAAGTACCGTCTTTCTTCATTCTATCAATAGAAGCCATTTTTTTAACAGCTTTTCTAATAGTAACAAAGTTAGTTAACATACCACCTGGCCATCTTTCTGTGATGTAAGGCATGTTAATAGAGCCAGCTTTTTCAGCAACAATATCTTTTGCTTGTTTTTTTGTAGCAACAAATAAAATTTTTCTTCCAGAAGCAGCAATTTTAGCTAATGCTGCACCAGCTTCATCAATTTTAGCTGCTGTTTTGTAAAGGTTAATAATATGGATACCGTTACGCTCCATATAAACGTAAGGAGCCATGTTTGGGTCCCACTTACGTGTAAGGTGTCCAAAGTGTACACCTGCTTCAAGTAATTCTTTTACTTCTACTGCCATTTTGTAATAGTTTACGTTCTGTTGAATTAGCAATGATTAAGTGGTCATTTTTAAAAGTCGCCTTAATCATTTAGATGCTAAACTGTTTACACCCTGAACTCGTTTCAGGGTCTTAATAATTGTGTTTTTAATTTCAACAAGATTGAGAAAACTGTGATACAGAAACTCAATCCTGCCGAGGTAGTCTTAACGTTTAGAGAACTGGAATTTCTTACGCGCTTTCTTCTGACCGAATTTCTTACGCTCTACCATTCTTGGATCTCTTGTTAATAAACCTTCTGGTTTTAAAATAGCTCTGTTTTCAGCATCTACCTCGCATAAAGCACGAGAAATTGCTAAACGAACAGCTTCAGCTTGACCAGTGATACCACCTCCATATACATTAACTGTAATATCAAAGTTGCTATCATTGTTAGTCAAAGCTAATGGTTGCTTTACTTTGTACTGTAATGTTGCAGTAGTAAAGTAATCCGCTAAGTCTTTTTTGTTTACCGTGATGTCTCCCTTTCCTTGAGCAACATACACACGAGCAACAGCCGTCTTTCTACGGCCGATTTTGTGAATTACGTCCATTATTTAAATTCGTTTAAGTTAATTGCTTTAGGTTTTTGAGCCTCATGTTTGTGCTCTGCACCTACAACAACTGTTAGGTTACGGAAAATTGCTGCACCTAATTTATTCTTAGGAAGCATTCCTTTTACTGATTTCTCTACTAATCTTGTTGGGTTTTTCCCAAACAATTCAGTAGCAGTTAAACTTCTTTGACCACCTGGGTAACCTGTGTGACGGATATAAGATTTATCAGTCCATTTGTTTCCAGTTAAGTTGATCTTTTCTGCATTAATAACAATTACGTTATCTCCGCAATCAACATGTGGCGTGAAGTTTGGCTTGTGTTTTCCTCTTAAAAGTTTTGCAACTTTAGAAGCTAAACGACCAAGCGTTTGACCTTCAGCATCTACTAAAACCCACTGCTTATCTACAGTAGCTTTATTGGCTGAAATAGTTTTGTAGCTTAATGTGTCCAAACTAATTAATTTTATTTATTAAACATTCCTCTCTAAAAAAGAGTTTGCAAATTTACGATTAAATATTTGATTAACAAACCGTAATAGCTATTATTTTTCAGGGTTAATTAGAGCCTTAAAATGTTAAAATTCAATACTATTCGTTAATCTTTTATTAAAGTTCAAGATTTTCTGTAACAGCAATAATATTTTTACATCTTTAAATCAACTTTTATCAATCAATCAAACTATCTTGAAAGCTATTTCATCAATCACTCTATTTATTGTCTTTTGTTTTATTCAGACAATTAATAGCCAGGAAAAACATGCATCAATTCCAAAGCGTATTTATACCACCAAAGCTGTTGGTAATTATGAACCTCCAAATATTGATGGATTACTAAATGATGGCGTTTGGGATATAGTGTCTTGGGATTCAGATTTTACGGAATGGCGCCCGGATGAAGGAGCTTCTCCAACATACCAAACAAAATTTAAAATTGTTTACGATGCCAAATATTTATATGTAGGTATAAGAGCAATAGATGATGAACCCGAAAAAATTGTAAAACGATTATCTAGAAGGGATGGCTTTGAAGGTGATTGGGTTGAAATTAATATAGATAGTTATCACGATTTGCGCACTGGATTTTCTTTCACTATTAGTGCTGCTGGTGTTAAGGGAGATGAGTTTATATCTAATAATGGTAACAATTGGGATGGTAGTTGGAATCCTATTTGGTACACTAAAACCAATATAGATGACAAGGGCTGGACAGCCGAAATGAAAATACCTTTAACGCAGTTAAGATTTTCGGCGGCCGATGAACAGGTTTGGGGATTACAAGTGCATAGACGCTTTTTTAGGGAAGAACAGCGTTCGCTTTGGCAACGCATTCCTCTGGATGCTCCTGGTTGGATTAGTGAATTTGGTGAATTACATGGGTTAAAGGGGCTTAAACCTCAAAAACAATTAGAGATACAACCTTTTACAGTAGCCAAATATGAAACTTATGAGGCCGAATCTGGAAATCCTTTTAGAGATGGAACAGATGGTGACATAAATGCAGGTATTGATGCGAAAATTGGAATTACCAATGACTTGACTTTAGATTTAACTATTAATCCCGATTTCGGTCAAGTTGAAGCAGATCCTGCTGCAATAGCCCTAGACGGTTTTGAGATTTTCTTTAGAGAGCAACGACCGTTTTTTGTTGAGAATAAAAATATATTTGATTATCAGTTTTCCAACAATCAGGATAACTTATTTTTCTCTAGACGTATTGGGCGAAGTCCACAAGGAAGTGCGGATACGCAAGATGGGGAATATGCAGATACACCGGTAAACACTACTATTTTAGGAGCTGCTAAATTTTCGGGAAAAACAAAGAATGGCTGGTCTATTGGGATTTTAGAGAGTATGACCGCAAGAGAATATGCAGAAATTGACACGAACGGAAGCAAAAGAGATGAGTTAGTAGAGCCATTAACCAACTATTTTGTTGGACGCGTTCAAAAAGATTTAAATGAGCGAAATACGTTCATAGGAGCCGTATTTACAGCAACCAATAGGGAAAAGTTACCAGAACAGCTTAATTTTTTAAGAAGTAATGCCTATACAGCTGGGGTAGATGCTAAACATCAATGGAAAAACAGAGATTTTTACGTAGAGGGTAATGTGGTGATGAGTCATGTTAAAGGAAGTAAAGAATCTATTGAGCAAACGCAACGCTCTTTAACGCATTTATTTCACCGAGAAGATGCAGGTCACGTAAGTGTAGATCCAAATAAAACGTCATTATCCGGAACTGGAGGTAAGTTCGAAGGAGGTAAGCAAGGTGGAGGTAATTGGAGATATAATGCTGGCTTTTCATGGAAATCTCCAGAATTGGAGCTAAACGATATTGGATTTTTAAGGCAGGCAGATTTAATTAGACAGTTTGCTAATTTAAGGTGGAGAACCACTAAAGCTACTGGGAAGTTTAGAAGAATATCTGCAAGATTATCTCAGTTTTCAACATATGATTTTGATGGGAACTATAATAGAATTCAATACGAGTTTAATGTTGATGCCAATTTTAAAAATAACTGGTGGTTCGATGTTGGAGTAGGACATAAACCAAGAATTTTTACAAATACCTTTTTACAAGGTGGTCCACGTTGGCGTTTTTCTGATGAAAACTTTGTTTTCGCTTTTTTCGGAACGGATAATAGAAAAAAACTACGAGGAAGAATAGGGTCGGTTTATTCAGATTCAAAACAAAATCAGTTCTCGTTTTTTAGGTTAACAGGTACTTTAACTTATCAGCCCACAAATAATTTAAAAGTGTCTATTAATCCAGAATTTAGGGATAGTCCCAATAAAACACAATATGTGAGTCAGTTGGATTATAATGATGGGAAACGCTATATTTTAGGTGAGATAGATAATAAAAGACTGAGTGCTTCTATAAGATTGAATTATACTATTAATCCGAATTTAACACTTCAGTATTATGGGGAACCTTTTATTTTCAAAGCAAAGTATAAAGATTTTAAATATGTGACTAATCCGACTGCCGATGATTTGTATGACAGGTTTCATCAGTATGACGATGCTCAAATAAGTTTTGATGGCGATGATTATCAAGTAGATGAAACTAGAAATGGAACAACGGATTATTCCTTTTCTAATCCCGATTTCTCTTTCGTACAGTTCAGGTCTAACTTAGTTGCACGTTGGGAATATATTCCAGGATCGGAAATTTTCTTAGTTTGGTCTCAAGGTATAACAGGGAATGTTGATTCTTCAGATAATTTATTAACCGGATTAGAAAATGGGATTTTTAATAAAAGACCAGAAAATATATTTCTTATAAAAGCAACCTATCGCTTTGTTCTATAGGACACCATTAAATGAGACAGGTTAACCTAAGTATCTGTAAAAATTAAAATGTAGCACGTTGCAATCTGTCATTTATAGACTTGCCAAGTCCAAAATCAGGAAAGCGCTCAGCGATTATGAGATCTAAATTTTGTTCATCAAGTCTGTGCATGGCATCATACAAATTAGACATAGCTTCTGCCATGTCTCCTTTTTCAGAAAGTATAATTTGATACACAACATTATCATACTCCTTAAAATCAGAACTGAAGGACAAAACGCCTATGTGCTTATCGTGATGTTTTCTTATGTCCTGAGATATCGATTCAGATAAAATAGTCTTAGTATTTGGAGCATAATGACGTTTTAGCATTCCTGGTGCATCTGGACTTTCCTCTTTTTTGTTTTTAACGTTTACAGGTCCAACAACTTTTTCAATATCTTCTAAAGACAAAGAGCCTAATCTATATATAACGGGCTCATCGTCTTCAAAACCAATAATGGTAGATTCTATACCGTTATTACAAGGGCCGCCATCTAGTATCTGTTCAATATCATCTTCAAAATAACCAGCTACATGTTCTGGTCTTGTTGGACTAATACTTCCAAAAGGATTAGCACTTGGTGCAGCTAAGGGGAAATTTAGTTTTCTTAAAAGTGCAATAGTTAAGGGGTGATTGGGCACTCTTACTGCCACAGTGTCTTTTCCTGCTGTAACCAAATCTGGAATTATCTCTTGTTTTTTGAGGACTAAAGTCATAGAACCAGGCCAAAAAACTTCCGCAAGACGTTGCGCTTTTGTAGGTATATGAGATGCAACGGTGGTTAATCTTTCTATTGAAGGAATGTGCACTATCAACGGATTAAAAAGTGGCCTTTTTTTGGTTTTAAAAATACTCTTTATGGCGTTTTCACTAAAGATATTTCCTGCTAGTCCATAAACTGTTTCGGTTGGAATAGCAACCAGTTTATCCGCACTTAAAATGGCAACAGCCTTTTCAATATCTTTTGAAATAATACTCATATCCTTATTTAAGAAGTGCAAAAATACATTGTTTTTTTATAATCTCTTCTTTTTCAAAATAACAGATATTTATCAGGGAAGGTTTCTGTAAATTAGAAAACCGTGTTTTTTTAGTTATTTTTGCAGTTCTATGGAGGAGTTAAGGTTATCAAGCTGGTTACCTACCACAAACAAAGAGGTAAAGATTCGTGGTTGGGAGGCACTAGACGTTATATTGTTTAGTGGCGACGCCTATGTAGATCACCCTTCTTTCGGTCCAGCTGTTATTGGACGTATCTTAGAGAGTTATGGTCTGCGTGTAGCCATAGTGCCTCAACCTAATGTAAACGACAATCTTCAGGATTTTGTAAAACTGGGCGCTCCAAAATTGTTTTTTGGTGTTACTGGAGGATGTATGGATCCTATGATTAGCAATTATAACGCTAATAAGAAGCGTAGAAAAAAAGATGCTTACACACCTAATGGAGACGTTGGTTTTAGGCCAGATTATGCAACTACCGTCTACACGAAAATTTTAAAAGAAAAATGGCCTGATGTTCCTGTTTTAATCGGAGGTATTGAAGCATCGCTTAGACGTGTTACGCATTATGATTATTGGAGCGATAAACTTCTACCAACAATTTTAGAGAGTTCCAAGGCAGATATGTTGGTTTATGGTATGGGAGAACAACCTCTTAGAGAGGTAGTACGTTTATTGCAAAAGGGAGTGCCTTTTAGCAGTATTAATACGGTGAAGCAAACTGCAGTTTTAGTAAATAAAGAAGATAAAATTCCTAAAAACAGCAATTGGGAGGATATTGAAATAGCTTCTCATGAACAATGTTTAAAGGATAAAAAGACGTTTGCTTCTAATTTTAAAATTATAGAGCAGGAATCTAATAAGTTGTATGCAAGACGTATTTTTCAGCATGTAGGACAAAAGACACTTATGATTAATCCGCCGTATCCAACTATGACCGAGGATGAAATTGATGCATCCTTTGATCTGCCATATACAAGGTTACCGCACCCTAAATACAACAAACGAGGACCTATACCTGCGTTCGAAATGATTAAATTTTCCATTAATGTGCATAGAGGTTGTTTTGGAGGTTGTAGTTTCTGTACCATTTCCGCGCATCAGGGAAAATTTATTGCGTCTAGAAGTCAAGAATCTGTTTTAAAAGAAGTGGATAAGGTTGCTAACATGCCAGATTTTAAGGGCTATTTATCGGATATAGGAGGACCAAGTGCTAATATGTATAAAATGCAAGGAAAGGTGCAATCCATATGTGATAAATGTGTGGCGCCTTCATGTATTTCGCCAGTAATTTGTAGCAACCTGGATACATCTCATAAGCCTCTAACCCAATTGTATCAGGCTGTTGATAGTCATCCGAAGGTAAAAAAATCATTTATAGGAAGTGGAATTCGTCATGATATGTTAGTTCCAGAATTTAACAAAAATGCTGATGCTAAAGAATTAGATGATTACACAGAGGAAGTAATGACTAAGCACGTTTCGGGTAGATTAAAGGTGGCTCCTGAGCATACAAGTGATCCTGTTTTAAAATTAATGCGTAAACCATCATTTAAATATTTTCATAAGTTTAAAGATAGGTTCGATAAGATTAATACAAAGCATAAATTAAAACTTCAATTAATTCCATATTTTATATCAAATCATCCTGCTTGTGAAGCCGAAGATATGGCTAATTTAGCAGCTGAAACTAAAGATATGGGCTTTCAATTAGAACAAGTTCAAGGATTCACTCCAACACCTATGACTGTGGCTACTGTTATTTATTATAGTGGCTATCACCCATACACACTTCAAAAAGTTAAAACGCCAAAAACTCAAAAAGAGAAAGATGAACAACATCGTTTTTTCTTTTGGTATAAAAATGAAAATAAGGCTTGGATTAAAAATACTTTAAATAAACTTGGAAGACAGGATTTACTTAAAGTATTATTACCTGAAAATGATAAATGGAGAAAGAACAAACCTGGAAAACCTAAGCATACTTTTGATGATGCCGTACCCTTTAATCAAAGAAAAAAGAAAGCTAAGTTTAAGCCTAAAAAGAGACGAAAATAACGTTTACTCTTGCTGAATGTCTTTGTGCAATAGAATTAAATCTTTAGACACGAAGGTTCTAAAATCATCTTCTGCAGGGTGACCTAAATATGGCGCATAAAAATGATTGGGCGTTGCATTTCTCCAAACCATGGTGTACGAAATACTGCTGCTTCTTATGGCTTTATAAAGTTGTTCAGTCCACCAATTAGACTCAGTAACATTTTCTAATCCTGTTTCCGTAAATGCAAATAGCATATTTTTTTCTTTAGCGATGGTTTCAACAATTTCGAGATTCCTAATAGCATCGTTTACAAAATTGTTGCTTTTGTGATCGTAAACATCAATTCCAAGAATGTCTACATATGCATCACCAGGGTAATTTTTTAAATATTCTGAAGCATTTTTTACCGTATTTGGGGCATACACGTAAAGTACGTTATGAACATTGTAGGTTTCTGTTAAAATGGTAACCGTATCTCTAAATAATTGTTTAAACTCTTCAGTAGATCTTAAGCCTTCGCCCCAAAAAAAGAAATCACCATTCATTTCATGCCAAGGTCTAAACAACACAGGGATAGGATTGCCATTTTCATCTTTTAGATTATTTAAGAAATATGCAATTCTTTCTAGGTAAAGAAGAAATGTGTCTCTTAAAAAGCCTCCTTCTAGCATTTGAGTAACAGCTTTTGTTCTGTCAAAAGAATTTCGTCTTGTTAAAGGGTTGGAAGCGTGCCAACTTAAAGTTATAATGCTACCATTGTTATGCGCTTTGGTTAGGAGTGTCTGCCGAAAATCTTGAACATTAGGGTTTGGAATTAAAGGATCCCAGAGCTCTAGTTCTTCCAGATCAAAGCCTATTATCGCTGGCCAATCTCCGGCAACCCTGCTAAAGTCACTTTCAAGAGATTCAAAGTCAAAGAAGTTTACGCCACCACCTATTGCTCCCTGTTGCCCAAAAGCTATACCCTTTTGAGTAATTAGCTGAAGTCTTAAATGTAAATCTTTTGCTTCTTGAACTATGTTAGGATCTGCAAAGGTTACATCTGGAATAAGTGTTTGAGGAACTCTTGTAGCATCTGGGTCAAATAAATCTAATTCATCTGTTGTGCAACTTGTAAGTAGCAATGTTACTGTTAGGAATTTTAATATCAGTTCTTTCATTGATAACAAAAAGTTACGGCGTTGCATAGATTGAAGGATTGATATAAAAATTGGAAATAGCAAACCAATAGCTTACAACTGAGGTTGCTGGCTTTAGAGTTTCGCCAATTCTAGGGCCAGAAAGTGCTTCTCCAAAAATACTCCATTCATTGCCTTCGTTGTCCGTAAAAAAGGAGGTGCCATTAAAACTAAATTCAAATTCAAGATTTGTTTGATTTGTGTTTAATTCAAAGGCATGAATCAGGTTTTCATTGCCTACAACCAGATACTCTTTTCCTTCAAAAGATTCTTTAACTGTCTTACCATTAACGAATTTTGAAAATTGATATGCTCTTGATTTTTCATTATTAATAATAGCATAAACCCTTTCTTTGTTAGGCAAATCATTATTAATTAATCCAGGGGTAAAAATAAAGCGAGCATTATTACTTGCGTAATCACCATAAGGTGAGGTTCCGTAGTTTCTAGAAAATCCAGTATTGGTATTTAGTACTTTAGAGTTAGGGTATATGGTTTTCCATGTTAACCAATTTGTTTCAATTACTTGAACAGTATTAGGAATTTGGTTTATAGATTCACCATTAACGCATTGTAAGGCCATTTGAGACCAGTTACTATCTGTTTTTCTATCGTATAAAATAAGATTTGCGTTATATAGTAATCCCGAAACTCCAAATGTTGATGAAGAGCCATTTACTAAGCTTTTCCATCCAAAGGCAGTGCCAGTTAAAGGGCAGTAGTTTATTGTAATAGCTTCTCCACCAATGTTATCGTTTACAACTTCATGCCAATCCAAAATAATATGAGGATAAGCTTTTATTTCGCCATTGTTTATAATGCCAACTACCAAATCGTTATCACTTAAGTTGTTAATGTCGTTAACGTTAGAAAATTGAGGGTTATCAATAGAAGGAATTCCGTCTTTACCTGGCCCGCCATCTTTTATTTCGTTAAATGGGATAAGCCACTCCGAACTTGATTGAGGTAAATCAAAATCGTTTGTATTATTTGTTGTAGAACAAGATAAGAACAATAGGAATATGGTAATAATACAATAATACGTTTTCATAGCTATTTTAGTTTGTAGTTAATAGTTTTGGTTTTGGCCTAAGGGTAAAAAGGATGCCGCTAGTAATTCTGTATGTAGGTGTTAATTGAGTACCGTCTACATTATTATATATTGGAATTTCAGCCCTTGTAAGAAATGCCAAGTTTGGAGATAGGTTAACGGATATAGTAGGGATTAAGGAAATCCAATCGCCTCCTGTATTATCTAAATCAAAGCCGTTGATCTTATCTAGTTGCGCATTTCTATATTTAAAAGAAATACTGGTATCAATTAAAGATTTAGCTATTAGTAACTGATCTGAAACATTAAAAAATAATTGAAGCTCATTTCCAAATTTATAAGTAGAATCATTAAAGTAAGTGTCATTAGTACCCGTGCTTCTGTAAACAATTCTTGATGAAAGGTTAAATGAAGGTCTAAAATCAAAACTTTTAGAGACTGATGCCCAATAAATGAGATCCCAAGCATTACTACCAGGCTGCAAGTCGGCATTTAGAGTTATGCCTTGGCTATTGGTTTCGGTTGATGAACCCAAGGGAATCTTTGTGCCTAGACCAACAGTGAAGTCTGTATTTCTTCCTATAAGTTCTGCAAAGTTGTATTTTAATAACAGGACGGCATCTCCAACCCCAGAAGTTTGATCTAAATTCTCATTTCCAAACTGCGTTATTTTACGTCTTTGGTTTACCCATGTGAATAAGCACTCAGCAGATAAATTGTCTGTTATGGCATAACTAGTATTTAATAATATAGAATGTGTGATTCGCAGTCTAGAGTTATCATCTAAGGTTTCTGTGCCATTATTTAATGTATTTAGATTGTTATAATCGTAATTAAATCCTATTTGTAGTGTGCCCTTTTCTGAAATTGGAAGCCCAAGATTATTGGAAAGTGGTATACCTCCCGAGCAACAGGTTTGCGCATTATTTGATACAAAATAAAGCAGACAAATTGAAGATAATACCTTTTTTAAAATCATAGCAACTCTTTAAAAAACGTTGCTAATGAGGTCGTTATTTAGTCATAAGTCTTACTAATTTTAACGTTTGGGAAGTTTTGACAAAGGCTAGTATAATTTTAAATTAATTAAAAGAAGTACAGTTTTTTCATTGTCTGATCCCATTTCAACTTTAACTATCCCAACTCCAGGGCAAATATATGTATCAATAAAGTGATTTGAGTCATCTGGTGCTCTAAACTCATATTTATAGCATTTAAAGGTGCCCAGTTTAGTCTTAATTTTTACTTGTTTTTTTAACACAGTGACCTGTTCTTGGTACACCATATAGCTCCGTTGTTTTTCGTTTTTTGGCAAACCGAAAACAAGAAATTCTTTATGGTCTTCTTCATCAAACTCAAATTGCTCACCATTTACATCTCTTACAATATAGTTTTCACCATCTTCATTGCTTACATACCAAGTTTTGCCATTAATAGATTTCGACCTTTTTATGATACTATAAGATGTGTCTTTTTTTACAATTTTACCGTTATGCCATTCAGTTTGAAGATAAGTCCATTTATTGTTAACTTTTAGAGGGATTAATTCTTTTTGAGCATTTGTAGATAGGTTAGGAATTAGAATAAATAAGAGAATAGCAAGGTACTTCATGGTTTTACTGGGTTAACTCTTTAATGGATTCTTCAATAACTAATAAAACGCTAAACATATGTTTTTTTACTTCTTCGTTTGAAAATCTTAGAAACTTAACTCCATAAGCTTCTAATTCTCCCTGTCTCTTGGCGTCATATAAAAAACTGTGGTCATGACTTTTACCGTCAATTTCTATCGCTAAGCCTATTTCATGGCAATAAAAATCTACAATATAATTTAACATAGGAACCTGTCTATGAAATTGTACACCCAAGGCTTTTCTTTTTATATTCTGCCATAATAGAACTTCTGGCAAAGTGCTATTTTTTCTGAGTTGCCTTGCAAGCTCTTTAAGTTCTGGATTATATGGGATTATTTTGTTTCGCATTTCTTTATTTGACACCCCTGTGGTCCCCTCAAGGGGACAATCCAACTCAATATCCCCTTAAGGGGATTATAGGGGTGTTTATAAATAAATATGATTTAGATTTTTCTTACTTTTAATGAAAAATAAAACACACGTCTAAAATACTAAATAATTCACCTATTGAAGATTTAAATAAAAAACATTCGAATTTTTACGATGCTGTAAAGAATAATGTAGGTCATAACAGTTTGACTAGTAATCGACAAAGCTTAGAAAGATTCAGGAATTACAATTTTATAAACGAATCTTTAAAAGTATTTGATTCAAGTAACCAGCACAGAAGGATGATATATACTTTTTTGCCGTTGGATGCTGAAGTAAATAGTTCAGGAATTTTTAAGTTAGATGAGTTTTATAATATTCGAGTAGGAAATAGTTCTTTAGATTACAGATTTGTAAAGTATTTAGTTGATAATATTACAATGTTTCGTTCTATAGATAGCTTTTCAGAGTGTTCCTTAGTATTGATAAGAGATGTCATAAAAGAAATTATCTAATCTAATGCGCCTCCAACCAATTATCACCAGTATCCAAATCAACATCAAGAGGGACTTCCAGTTTATAAGCATTTTCCATTTCGGTTTTTACCAAAGATTTAATGGTTTCCAATTCAGGTTTATAAACATCAAATACCAATTCATCGTGCACTTGCAATAGCATTTTTGTTTTAAAATCACCTTCATTCAATTTTTGATGAATGTTTATCATGGCAATTTTAATAATGTCTGCTGCACTACCTTGTATTGGTGCGTTTACCGCATTACGTTCTGCCGCACCGCGAACAACAGCATTTCTTGAATTAATATCCTTTAAGTACCTGCGTCGTCCAAGAACAGTTTGTACATACCCATTATCTCTTGCAAAATCTACTTGTTCACTAACATAGCTTCTAAGTTTAGGGTAGGTTTCGTAATAGGTGTCAATCAATTCTTTAGATTCACTTCTAGTTAGGTTAGTCTGATTACTTAAACCAAAGGCAGAAACACCATAGATGATACCAAAATTCACGGTTTTGGCATTGCTACGTTGTTCTCTAGTTACTTCTTCAATTGGTACATTAAATACTTTTGAAGCGGTAGAAGCATGAATATCTTCTCCGTTTTGGAATGCCGAAATCATTGTTTCTTCTTTGCTAAGAGCAGCAATAATTCGCAGTTCTATTTGACTATAATCTGCAGCAAGAAGGGTATAATCATTGTTGCGTGGAACAAATGCTTTTCTCACCTGTCTTCCTCTTTCCGTCCTAATTGGTATATTTTGAAGGTTAGGATTGTTGCTACTCAAACGTCCGGTAGCAGCTACTGTTTGCATGTAGTCTGTATGAACGCGCCCTGAAACCTCCTCCACCTGAGCAGGCAATGCATCAACATAAGTGCTTTTTAGTTTTGAAAGCCCTCTGAAATCCAATACATTTTGAATGATGTCATGGTCTTTGGCTAAATAGCTTAAAATGTCTTCGGAAGTTGAATATTGCCCTGTTTTAGTCTTTTTGGGTTTATCAACCAGTTTCATTTTTTCAAATAGAATAACACCAAGTTGTTTTGGTGATGCAATATTGAATTCTTCACCAGCGGCCTCATATATGCTTTTCTCTAGCTTAGAAATATCATTATTAAGATCTTCAGATAAAGAATTCAAAAAGGTTTTATCCAGATTAATCCCTTCAAGTTCCATATCTGCCAAAACACGAAGTAGCGGCACTTCAATGTCATCAAATAATTTTTGAGTGTTGGCCTCGCCTAATTCATTTTGAAAATGTTCTTTGAGCTGAAGTGTAATATCTGCATCTTCTACGGCATATTCCGTTTGTTTTTCTAAAGCGACATCGCGCATTGATAATTGGTTTTTCCCTTTTTTACCAATAAGACTTTCAATAGAAATTGGTGTGTAGTTGAGGTAGGTTTCTGCAAGTACATCCATATTATGACGCATATCTGGATTTATGAGATAATGTGCCAGCATGGTATCAAACAATTTACCTTTAACTACAACATTGTATTTTGCTAAGACCTTGATGTCGTATTTTAGATTCTGACCAAT
Source organism: Seonamhaeicola marinus (assembly GCF_008085455.1). NCBI lineage: Bacteria > Pseudomonadati > Bacteroidota > Flavobacteriia > Flavobacteriales > Flavobacteriaceae > Seonamhaeicola > Seonamhaeicola marinus. The sequence goes on from NZ_VSDQ01000679.1 coordinate 765,312, forward strand.
TTTTTCAATGGTTTCACTTTCAAAAAATGGTCGAAGTTCCTCAATAAGCTCTTGAGCTTCGCTTTTGTCTTCTGGAAACGGTAAATAAAAGCCTTTGCCAGCTTCCCAAGAGAAAGCAATACCAACCAATTCAGCAGTTATTGGATTAATGCCAGTCGTTTCAGTGTCAAAGCAAACACTTGTTTGCTGCATGAGTTTTTGAATGAATAAACGTTTTGCAACTGGGGAATTAATATGCTGATAAAAATGGGATTGCGTATTAGACGTCTTACGAGTATAGGCCGATTCTATTGTTTGAGATTCGGTATCATCGCCACCAAATAATGAAAATTGACCTGCTCCGGCTGGAGAGCTTTTAATTGTTGGTTTAGATGCGGTTTTAGTTTCTCCAGTACTCTGAACGTTTTCAGGAGAAGGAGTTTCAACAGCAAATGTTTTTAAGAAATTGTCTATTAGGCGTCTAAACTCAAGTTCTTGAAAAATTTCTTTTACTTTTTCAATATCTGGTTGTTCCAATTCAAAATCTTTAGCATCGAATGTTACTGGAACGTCTAACATAATGGTTGCTAATTTTTTTGACAGTAAACCTAGTTCACCATTTGCTTCAATTTTCTCTTTCATTTTGCCTTTTAACTCATGCGTGTTGGCTAAAAGGTTTTCCATACTGCCATAAGCGGCTAAAAATTTCTTTGCTGTTTTTTCTCCAACACCAGGCAACCCGGGAATATTATCACTAGAGTCTCCCATCATACCTAAAAAGTCAATGACTTGTAAAGGGTCTTCAACTTCAAATTTTTTCTGCACTTCTGGAATACCCCAAGTTTCGTAACCACCGCCAAATACTGGGCGATACATAAAAATATTTTCAGATACCAACTGCGCAAAATCCTTATCAGGAGTTACCATGAAGGTCTTAAAACCTTCTTTTTCGGCTTGTTTAGAAAGTGTTCCTATAACATCGTCTGCTTCATATCCTTCTTTAACCATAATAGGAATGTGCATTGCTTTTAATATGTCCTGAATGTAAGGAACAGCAATCTTTATGGCTTCTGGTGTTTCGTCTCTGTTGGCTTTGTAAGCTTCGTACATTTCAACTCTATCTGCACTACCTCCTTTGTCAAAACATACAGCTAAATGATCTGGTCTTTCACGTTTAATAACATCCAAAAGGGAATTCATAAAACCTAAAATGGCAGATGTATCTGTACCTTTAGAATTTATTCTAGGGTTTTTAATAAAAGCATAATAACCTCTAAAAATTAATGCGTAAGCATCTACTAAAAAAAGACGTTTTTGATCAGACATGGATTTAGTTTTGATAGAAAATCAAATCTACAAAAACTAAATAGGTTTAGCTATAAACAATAAATTTAAAACAAGATTAATTTTTTCTCCAACCCGTTCCTTAAGAATAGAAAAAGCCTTGGTTATATGGGCTTCCACAGATTTAATGGAGATGTTTAAGTATTCCGCAATTTCAATATTAGTAAGACCTTCTTGTTTGCTGAGTAAAAATGTTTGTTTGCATTTTGGGGGTAGTTTTTCAATTTCTTGTTTTACAACGGCAATTATTCTCTCTAAGGATTTATCGTCTTCTTTTTCTACAATATAACTTAACCCATCTATATGTTTTTTCTCTAAAGAAATTACGGGTTTACGTTTTCTGTACTGATCAATAAATTCATTGTAAACAGACCTATAGAGGTAGTTTTTAAGTGAAAAATTAGATTTTAAATTCTGACGTTTTCTCCAAACTTTTACAAAAACGTTTTGTACTACATCTTCGGCTAAAGCCTCGTCATTAGTAAGACTGTAGGCGTAAGTACATAGTTTATGATGGTAAGTATCTACCAAATAAGCGTAAGCTTTAGATTCTCCTTGCTTTAAGGAATTAATAAGATCTAAATCGTTAAAAAAAGCACCTGACATATGCTAAAAATATATAAAAAAGAGCATTTTTTTGCTAAAATATAAAAAAAGTACTCTGAAAAGTTAGGGTTGTTTAAAATTGCCTCGTAATAGGTTTATGTAATTACGTTTAAAAAATGACAAACCCCAAAGTAGAGAAGATTATTGCTAAATATTTAACCAATCAAGCTAGCGCTGATGAGTTAGATGAGTTGCAGTTGTGGTTAGAGGAAGAAGACAATGAAGAGACTTTTATTGAGTATATAAAGGTTAATTATGCTGTAGACTATAATTTAAAGTCTTATAATATTGATGCTTCTAAAAAAGAGTTACTTAATCTAATTAGTAAAGAAAAGAAGGTTCATAAAATGCAACAAATTACTGGATTTGTAAAATACGCTGCAGCCATTGTGGTCTTACTTGGGCTTGGGTATTTTTTACAACAAGGTTATTTTGATGCTAAACCTGAATTGGTAATTCCTAAAGATAAAATTACGCTTCAACTCGAAAATGGAAACATAGAAGTTTTAAGCGAAGATGGTTCAAGAAGTGTGGTAGATAAAAATGGTAATGTGGTAGGGACTCAAAGCGGAACGGAGTTGTCTTATGTAAATAGTTCAACAACTAAAAAGCTTGTGTATAATACACTTACCATTCCTTATGGAAAACATTTCAAAATAACGCTATCAGACGGCACTAAAGTGCATTTAAATTCGGGTTCCTCCCTTAAATATCCAGTTGATTTTATTGATGGTAAAAAACGTAAGGTTTTCTTAAGTGGAGAAGCATACTTTGATGTTCATGAAGATAAAACGCATCCTTTTATTGTAAATTCAGATGCCCTAAATGTTGAAGTTTTAGGTACAGAATTTAATGTTACTGCGTACCCAGAAGATATTGTAACAGACGTTGTTTTAGTGGAAGGAAGTGTTGGGCTTTACGAAGAAGAAAGTTCTATTAATAATGCTACTGTAATAAAGCCAGGTGTAAAAGGATCGCTTAGTAAAGCTAACAATGAAATCACTACAGAAGAAGTTAATGTTGCTGTTTATACATCCTGGAGAAATGGCGGGTTGTTTTTTAGAAACATACCCTTTGAGAATATTGCCAAAAGAATGGAACGCCACTATAACATGAAAATAATCGTAGAAAACGATATTCTGAAAAAAGAGATGTTTAGTGCCAATTTTAATGACGAACCAATAACTAAAATATTGAGCTATTTTAAGGATAGTTATAATATAAATTATACCATAAAAGATAACACCATTTACATTAAATAATTAACTAAACTAAAACAGAAAACTATATGAATTAAAACCAAACAAACTAAACTAAAAAATTAAACTAATCACTTTTCTAAAACTCTCAATTCCGGGATAAAAAAAACCGGAAAATGCTACCAACATTATCCGGCGTTAGAGTGATTAACTAAACAAGTCATTCACTAATAAATCATTTAAAAATATGAAAAAAAACCACTTTAGCAAAAGAGGTTATACCCCTTTTGTCAAATTTGATTTAAAAATGAAACTAACTACCCTCTTTGTTTTTGCGTCTATTTTTAGCATGCTTGCCAAATCTGGGTACTCTCAATCCATAACCCTAGACGTTAAGAACGAAACAGTAGCAAAAATTATAGATAAAATTGAAGCCACTACAGAGTATAGATTTGTATATAACACAAGGTTTGTAGACCTAAAACGCAAAACAACCTTAAAAGCAGAAAGAACCTCAATTGAAGATGTGTTACATAGCCTATTCAATAATACGAATACCACATATAAAGTAAATGATAGGCAGGTAATATTAAAGGAAGGAAAGAAAGCATCTATTATTTCTGAAGCACCTATAATTGAAATTCAAAAATTTGAAGTAAAAGGAACAGTTACCGATGCTAACGGGCAACCTTTACCTGGAGCCAATATCCTTGAAAAAGGAACTTCAAACGGAACCCAAACAGATTTTGATGGGAACTTTTCCTTATCTGTAGAAAATGAAAATGCAACACTGGTTGTGTCTTATTTAGGATATACCACTTCTGAGGTTGTAGTTAATGGGCAATCTACGTTATCTGTTGTCCTACAAGAAGATGCCGCGAGCTTAGATGAGGTCATTTTAGTTGGTTACGGTTCTCAGCTAAAGTCTGAATTAACTGGAGCTGTGTCATCCGTAAATACCGAAGAATTAACAAAAGCAACATCCGCTACTGTAGATAATGCACTTGTTGGAAAAGTTGCCGGGGTACAGGTGTCTACTAATAGCGCTGGTCCTGGTGGAGGAATGTCAGTAAGAATTAGAGGTGTTGGCGGTGTTAATAACAGTGAGCCTTTATATGTTGTTGATGGTATTCCTATTAGTGTAGGACCAAACGAAAACAGTAGTCCATTATCTTCAATAAACCCAAAAGATATTGAATCTATAAGTGTTTTAAAAGATGCTGCCTCTGCAGCAATTTATGGAGCCAGAGCTGCAAACGGTGTTGTATTAATAAACACCAAAAGAGGTAAAGGCGGAAGATCAACCATTAACATTAATGCATCTCAAGGATTTCAAAGTTTAGCTAATTCTTATGATTTAATGGATGCTAGTACCTATGCACAGTTTATAAATGATGCAGCGGTAAATGCTGGTAATACTGCACCATTTACAAATCCTTCAAGTTTTGGAAAAGGAACAGAATGGATGGAAGTAGTTACGCAAACAGCATCAGTATCAGATTTAAACGCTTCGTTTTCTGGTAGTAATGATAATGGGAATTATTTCTTATCTCTTGGATATTTTGATCAAGAAGGTATCGTAATAGGAAGTTCTTTTAAAAGGCTGTCTTTAGTTGCTAATGGCGATTTAAGATTATCAGACAAATTTAGAGTAGGATCTAGTATTTCGGTTTCAAGATCCAAGCAAATAGCAACGGGTAATCCAAGAGCACAAAATGGGAATACCATTTTTGATGCAGCACAACATTATCCAACACTTCCTGTATATGATGGTAATGGCGATTATGCGCCAACACCAAATGAAGCGCCTTATAAAGCAAGGGTTAATCCTCTGTTTGATGTAGAACAACTTACGCCTCAAGCACCTGAGGTTCGAAACCTAAGGGGAACGGTTTATTTGGAATACGATATTTTACCTAGCCTTACATTTAAAACAAGTGGGTCTTATACCTATGGAAACACATTGCGTACAGAAGTGGGTAGGATTTATGAATTAGGTCTAGCTATTTCAGATATGCAAACGCTACTTAAAGAGCAAAGAACCGGCTCTACTTGGTTAATAGAGAATACGCTTAACTATAAGTGGAATAACGAAGATCATAATTTTGATGCTATTGTAGGGCAAAGTGCCCAAGAGTCAGAATTTGAAAACTTAAGAGCTTCGGGGAGTTACTCTTTAGAAGGCAATGAATTAATAACTACCGATGCACAATTCTTAGATTTAGCAAATAGGTTCGATGATAATTCTCTAATGTCTTACTTCGGTAGATTGAACTATGGTTACAAAGGGAAATACCTAATTACAGCAAATCTGAGGTTTGATGCTTCGTCTCGTTTCGGAGCTAACAATAAGTGGGGAACATTCCCGTCTGTTTCTGCAGGATGGAATATTCACAAAGAAGATTTCTTTCCAGAGGAAGGTGTTGTTAACTCATTAAAATTAAGAGGAGGATGGGGACAAGTAGGTAACGATAATATTGGTAACTACGAATTCTCAACAAATGCACTTTCTAATTTCCCATATTCTTTTAGTCCAAACGGAACTAGATTTGTTGGAACGGCTATAGATGGCGTGCCTAACCCAGATTTAAAATGGGAAACGGTAACTCAGTATGGTGTTGGTATAGATGCAGAGTTGTTTAGTAACAGATTAACACTTACAGCAGAGTATTACAATAAGAAACAAACAGATATGTTAGTTAATGTCCCACAATCTGCGGTAACAGGATTGTCTGGGTCTAATGGAGCTCAAGGTGTTCTAAGACAAAATATAGGAGAGCTTACTAATAGCGGTTTGGAATTTAGCGCAAGTTATAGAAATCAAATTGGAGACCTTACTTATAGTGTTGGGGCTAACATAACAACAATTAATAATAAAGTTACAGAGTTAGGACCAAATGGCGAGTTGTTTAGCTTCTTCTTTAGCAATTTTACAAGAGTAAGAACTTACGAAGGAGGCGAACTTGGAGAGTTCTATGGTTGGGAAGAAGATGGTATTTTCCAAAACCAAGGAGAGGTTGATGCCCATGCTACGCAGAATGCAGGAACGGCACCTGGAGATATTAGGTTTAAAGATTTAAACAACGATGGTGTTATTGATGATGCCGATAGAACTTCTATTGGTAGTCCTGTTCCAGATTTCACATATGGATTTAACATTAATCTTGAATACAAAGATTTTGATTTTTCAGTACAGGCTAATGGTGTACAAGGTAATGACGTTTACAACTTAACAAAATCTACAATGTTGGATAATACAAGTCCTGAGAACAAAGGGAATTTTGTGCCTTGGACAGCTTCAAATCCAACAAATTACCCTAGAGCAATTCAGACAGATCCTAATGAAAATAGAAGATCGTCAAGCTATTATGTAGAAGATGGTTCATACATGCGTATTAGACTTATTCAATTAGGTTATACATTACCATCTAATGTTTCAGAAAAGGTAGGAGTAAGTAATCTTAGACTTTACACAAGTGTACAGAACCCATTTACTTTTACTAGTTATTCTGGTGTAGATCCCGAAGTTGGTGTTGCAGGAAATAACAATAACCTGTCATCCGGACTTGATCATTTTGTATATCCAATTGCGCGTATATTCACGTTTGGAGTTAACATATCCTTATAGTCTATTCTAAATAAAAAAATATATAATTATGAAAAAAGTTCTATTCATATTACTAGTAGTTCCTTTTATAATAACATCTTGTCAAGAAGATTTTGTTGAAAAGGTAGATAAAAATGGTTTGAATTCAGATAGCTTTATGAGGTTTGAATTACAAGCAAGAGAGGCAGTAACATCTGTTTACGACCCATTAGTTCATTATGGTCTTTACAGCTGGGGGTTCATGATATTTGGAGATGCGCCAACAGATAATATTGAGAATGATTGGGGAGACGGAAACTGGGGGCCTTCAATTGTTAACATACATAACTTCAATTGGCAAGGAAGTAATACGTTTGTTGTACGCAGATGGAATAGCTGTTATAAAGGTATTGCACGCGCAAACTTTGTGTTAGAAAACCTTGGTAAAGTTGAAGATTTTGATGAATTCTCTCCAGAACAATTCAGAGGTGAAGTGTTATTTTTAAGAGCGCTTTATTATTATAATTTGGTAACAGCATTTGGAGATGTGCCTATTGTAACCTCAATACTTTCTCCGGCGGAATCAAATAACGTTAGCAAGTCATCTGAAATTGAAGTATGGAATCAAATAGAAGCTGATTTAGTAGAGGCTGCTTCATTGCTACCTTCGTCCTATGGAACAGATGAACAAGGAAGAGCAACCAGAGGAGCTGCCTATGGTATGCTATCTAGAGTACGCTTGTTTACGGGAGATTACGCAGGTGCAGAAAGTGCAGCGAATTCTGTTGATGGTTTAGGCTATAGCTTAGTTTCTGCCGAAGATTATGTAAAGATGTTTGATGGTAGATTAGAGTTTGGTTCTGAGTCTATTTTTGAAGTAAATCTGGTAACAGAATTTGGTAATGTATGGAATGCACATAACACAGAAAGATCGGCGTTAATGCACCTTTTTCCAAGGTTAACATGGGGTAATTACATGCACCCAAGACGCAAAGGAAGTTATGATATTCTCGATATTTTTGAGGATGGAGATATTAGAAGAGAAGCTTCAATCCTTGTGCCTTACGTAGATCAGTTATTTTCTCCAACATTGGGAGAAATGAGAACCTTTCCAGATGTAGAAACTCATGGCGATTTTAGACCTAATATTGTAAATGATGAGGTATACCAAATGAGAAAATTCATTTCCAATGATGATAATCTTTGGGGTGGCGGTGCTGGATTTAGAGAAGGTGTAGCCATTAATATCCCAGTTGTAAGATATGCTGAAGTTATACTTAATAAAGCAGAGGCATTAGTAGAGCAAAATAAACTACCTGAAGCTGAAGCAGCTCTTAATTTAATAAGAGTAAGAGCTGAATTACCAGCCGTGAGTGGGTTAAGTCAATCTGCTTTACGTCAGCAAATAAAAGATGATAGACGTATTGAACTTATGTTTGAAGGTCACAGATGGACAGACCTTAAGCGTTGGGGAGATCTTTCTAAAATTTCTGATGCTGGTCTATCTTATGGAGGTCAAGAATATTATCCAATTCCATCTAACGAGGGGAATATTAATCCTAACTTAATGGAAAATTAAGATTTTGAAATATTCATTATTTTTTTGAGTAATTCGAGTTAGTTAGTTTTAGTTAATAAAAGGCTAGATATTTATCTAGCCTTTTTAACTATTTTAAAAAGTTTTGCAATTAGTGTTCATGAAAAGAATAGCAGTTTTTAGTTTACTTATTAGTCTTTTTGTTTCTTGTAATAGTTCTAAGAAGCCAGAGAAATTATTCTCTTTGATGCCTTCTTCTTATACCCAAATTACCTTTAATAATATAATTACAGAAACAGACAGTTTAAACTACTACACCTACCCTTACATGTATATGGGAGGAGGTGCAGCAACTGCAGATTTTAATAATGATGGCCTAACAGATATTCTTTTTACAGGTAATATGGTTTCTAATAGACTCTATATCAATAAGGGTGATATGGTTTTTGAAGATATTACAAAAAGTTCGGGCATTAATAGTGTAAACTGGCATACGGGAGTAGCAATTAATGATGTAAACGAAGATGGTTGGTTAGATATTTATATAAGTGTATCCGGAAACGGAATAGAAAAAAGGAATCTTTTATATATAAACAATCAAGACTTAACTTTTACAGAAAGTGCTAAGCAATATGGTTTAGATGATAACGGGTGCTCAATACAATCTGTTTTTTTTGATTATGACCTTGATGGAGATTTAGATCTTTTTGTTGCCAATTATCCCAAGGCACCACTTTCTATTGGAAACGACTACTACCTGAGTAAAATGAAAAACTTAGAGGATGAAGAAAGTGATCATTTGTATAGAAACGATGGCAATGGAAAGTTTATTGATGTTTCTAGCGCATCTGGAATTGCAAACTATGGTTTAAGTCTTGGAATAAGTGTTGCAGATTATGATGCTAATGGTTATGAAGATATTTATGTGTCTAACGACTTTAATACCCCAGATAGATTTTTCTTAAATCAAGGCGATGGAAGTTTTAAAGAGTCTATAAAAGAAACTACATACCAAACAGCATTATTTGGAATGGGTTGCGATGTGGCAGATTATAACAACGACGGTTTATTTGATTTGGTACAAGTAGATATGACCCCAGAAAATAACCGAAGAGCTAAAGAAAATATGGCAAGTATGAATGCTGAAGGGTTTTGGAGTACGGTAAATAGTGGTTTTCACTACCAATACATGTATAATGCACTCCAGTTAAATAGGGGCTTTGACGATAGCCATCAAATTAAATTTAGTAATGTGTCAAGAATTGCTGGAATAGCAACTACAGATTGGAGTTGGTCGCCATTAATGATGGATTTAGATAATGACGGGTGGAAAGATATTTTTATTACCAACGGAATTAAAAAGGAGGTAAATAATAGAGACTTCTACAATAAGCTGAAAAAAGAAATTAAATCTGTTAAAGATATTAATGGTAATATTTATGCAGGCATGCCATCGGAGCCTGTTGAAAATAAGGTGTTTAAAAACAATGCCGATTTAACTTTTAAAGATGCAAGTAAAGAGTGGGGATTAAATCTTAATGGGTTTTCTCATGGTGCATCTTACGCAGATTTAGACAATGATGGTGACTTAGATTTGGTAGTTAACAATACAGATAATGTGGCCGCTATTTATAGAAATAACACCAATACTAATGAAAATCATTATTTGAGAATTAAGTTAGAAGGGCCTGAGAAGAATACTTTTGGAATTGGAACTGAAGTTACCATTTATTATAATAAACAACTTCAAAAACAAAATATCACGCTTACTCGGGGCTTTCAATCTTCAGTAGAAGGAACTGTTCATTTTGGATTAAATAAAACAAAACTGGTGGATAGTGTAATGGTGAAATGGCCAGACGGAAAACAAGAAATTCTTAAGGCTATTCCAACCAATCAGATAATAACTTGCTCATATTCAAATGCGGCTAAAAACTACTCAAAAGAAAAAGGGCATAGTAGATTTTTTAAAGAAGTTACAGAACAAGTTGGCGTTTCATTCTATCATCAGGAAAACAATTATAACGATTTTTATATAGAACCATTATTACCACATCAAACATCTAAACTCGGGTCTGGTATAACTGTGGCAGATTGCAATAATGATGGGTTACAGGACTTTTTTGTAGGTAATGCACATAAGCGGAATGGAGCTTTATTTCTTCAAACAAAAGAAAAAACCTTTATTGAAAAAGAAGGGCCTTGGGAAAAAGATAGCCTTTCTGAAGATATGGCGTCATTATTTTTTGATGCAGATAATGATGGAGATGAAGATTTGTTTGTGGTAAGCGGAGGCAATGAATTTTTGAGACAGCCAGAGTTTTTACAAGACAGATTATATCTAAACGATGGAAAGGGGAATTTTGAGAAGTCAACAAGAAGTTTACCCGAGATGATTACAAGTGGAGGTTGTGTAAAAGCCTATGATTTTGATAACGATGGAGACAAAGATTTATTCATTGGAGGACGCCTTATTCCAGGAAAATACCCACTAGCACCAAGAAGCTATATTTTAAGAAACGAAGGTGTTGAAAATGGGGAACCAAAGTTCGTTGATGTTACAACCAAGGTAGCTCCAGCATTAGAGTACCCAGGAATGGTTACCGATATGTTGTGGTCTGATTTTAATAATGATGGACTTGTAGATATTGTAGTTACCGGAGAGTGGATGCCAGTGCGATTTTTTGAGAATTTAGGAGATGTCTTTGAAGAACAAACTAAACATTTTAACCTGAATGAAGACATTGGTTGGTGGTACAGTTTAGCAGAAGGTGATTTTGATGGTGATGGTGATTTAGATTATGTTGCAGGTAATCTTGGTACAAATTATAAGTACAAAGCCTCTAAGGATAGACCATTTGAACTGTATTCAGCAGATTTTGATAAAAATAAAAGCTTGGATATTGTATTTGGTTACCATCAAGATGGAGAGCAATATCCTCTTAGAGGGCGGCAATGTTCTTCTGAGCAAATTCCTATTATAAAATTAAAGTATAAGGATTATAAGTCTTTTGCAAATGCTAGTTTATCCGATATATATGGAGAACAAGATTTAAAGAATGCCCTCCATTTAAGTGCCACAAATTTTTCCAGTATTTATATAGAAAACAAACAAAATGAGCCGTGGTTCACGAGGCCTTTAAATAGTTTTGCTCAAATTTCTTCAGTGAACGCTATGGTTGTAGAGGATTATAACAAAGATGGCCATCTTGATATTACACTTGCGGGAAATTTATATAGCTCTGAAGTAGAAACTCCAAGAAATGATGCTAGTTTAGGTTTGCTTTTACTCGGTAATGGTAAGGGGGAATTTCAGCCTTTAGATGCCAACAAAAGTGGTTTGTATCTGGGAGGAGATGTTAAAGATATTGAACTAATATCTCTCGGAGCTTCAGAAGCTGAAAAGACGCTATTAGTTATGGCGAATAATGGTAAGCTCAGAGTGGTTAAACTTAATTAAACTCTTAACGATAAGTTAAATTAAAAAGCCTTAATAAGTATTACCTTAGAGAACTGTTATCTTTGATGAAAAAAGAATGCTAAGGTTAATTCTCATTTTACTTGTTTTTATTGTTCTAGACTTTTATACTTTTCAAACATTCAAAGTTCTCTTTAAAAGCAATATTATTGCATATTCCTATATTTTTGTTTCTATTTTAATCTTAGGAAATTTTATCTATCAAATATTTACGTTTGATCGTTCTAATGGAATTCCTTTAAGGTTCTCTATAGCGTTTAGCTTACTAGTTCTTTTTTATGTGCCCAAACTATTTGTGGCTGTTACTTTATTTGGTGAAGATGTATATAGATTGTTTTCAAGGTTGTTTAGTGGTAACGCTGAGGTATTAAAAACCTCAAACTATATAAGTGGAAGGCGTAAGTTTATATCTCAAATAGCCCTTGGAGTAGCCGCTGTTCCTTTTGCTTCAATCTTATATGGTATTTTTAAAGGTAAGTATAATTTTAAAGTACTAAAATATACACTGCATTTTGAAGATCTGCCAGAAGCGTTTAACGGTTACAAAATCACACAAATAAGCGATATTCATTCGGGGAGTTTTGATAATAAGGATAAGGTGAGTTATGCGGTTGATTTGATAAATGAACAAAAAAGTGATGTCATTCTGTTTACAGGAGATATGGTAAATAATAAGGCAGAAGAAATGAAGCCCTATATAAACGTGTTTAGTAAACTAAAAGCAAAAGACGGACTGTATTCGGTGCTAGGCAATCATGATTATGGTGATTACGTGCATTGGAAATCTAGTGAAGAAAAGCAACAAAATTTAGAAGATTTAAAAGGTATACAGAAAGAAATAGGGTTTAATTTATTGCTAAACGAGCATAAGTTCATTGAAAGAAACGGAGAACGTTTGGCAATTGTAGGTGTAGAGAATTGGGGAGCAGGTGGATTTAAAAAAGCGGGAGATCTTAAAAAGGCAGCTACAGGAATAGATAAGAACGACTTTAAAATACTTTTAAGTCATGACCCGTCTCATTGGGAAAAAGAAGTTGTAAAAGATGACTACCATTACCATTTAACACTTAGCGGTCATACACACGGTATGCAGTTTGGTATAGAAATTCCGGGATGGTTTAAATGGAGTCCTGTAAAATGGCGTTATAAATATTGGGCTGGAATCTATGAAGAGCTTGGGCAATTTATAAACGTTAATAGAGGGTTTGGGTATTTAGCATTTCCTGGTCGTGTTGGTATATGGCCAGAAATAACAGTTATAGAGCTTAAAAAAGGAACTAAACCAGCCTAAAAAAGGCTAAAATTGTGCTATCTCGCACTTTTTTAATAAATTAGGCTTATTGATAAACAGCATTTTACCAATTAATACTAAATAGTATGTCAAAATTTGGGGAACTTATAGATGTAGAAATTCCAGTATTATTAGAATTTTATACAGACTGGAATGACCAATCAACAGCAATGCACCTTGTACTAAGAGATGTTGCTGCGGCCCTTGGTGATAAAGCTAAAGTAATTAAGATTGATGTTGAAAAGAACGAAGAGTTAGCTGAAGCTTTAAGGGTAAAAACATTACCAACGCTTATTATCTACAAAGATGGCGAAATGAAGTGGCGCCAAAGCGGGGAATTAGATGCCAATGCATTAATAGGTATTATTCAAGAGTACGTTTAGTAAATGGCTTTAAACGTATAACCTTGCCCACTAAAGTGTTCTAAAACTTTTGGTAGTGCATACATCATGTTTTTTGATGATTTTTTGCTATCGTGAAATACGATTATACTTCCAGATTTAGATTTGTTTATTACATTTTTCAAACAAGCAGCTTCGCTTAGGTTGGTATCCCAATCAAACGATAATATATCCCACATAATTATTTTATAGCCTTGTTTTATAAGAGCTTTACCTTGTTTGTTGGTTATCTTACCATAAGGTGGTCTAAAAAGGTTTATGCTTGATGATTCGGTAGTTGCAATTTGTGATTTAAAAACCTCGTCACAAGCACTAACATTTTTTAAGTAGGCCTCCTTTTCGGTTTTCCAACCTTTTAAATGGTTGTAGGTGTGATTCCCGATACTATGGCCTTCTTTAAGAATGCTTTGAAAGATATCTGGATGTTTATCAATGTTAGCGCCAATACAAAAGAACGTAGCTTTTGCATTATAAGAATTTAGAATGTTTAAAACCCAATGCGTTATTTCTGGAGTAGGCCCATCATCAAAAGTGAGATACAACACCTTATCCTCATTAGGTAAGTCCCAAATGTAATTAGGGAATAAACGTTTTAAGAATTTAGGTGTCTTAACAGGTACTAGCCCCATAAACTAATTGCTAATAGCTTCAATAGTATCAGTTGATACACTAGGTTTAATATCTTCATCTAGAGGTTGCTGAGTAGCTTCTTCACCTTCATCAATGAAATACTTAAATAGCCTTAAGTAATCATTGAATACATCGCCTTCTTCGTTTGCAAACTCAATATCATGTCTAATTAAAACATCAATTAATGATTTATAGCGTTGAATATCGGTATAAATTTCTTCAAACATACGCTCCTGATTCTTCTGTTTTAAACCACTATAATACTTTAAATTTTCTTGATATTTTACAGCTACGTCTTTAAAAAGTTGTTGCGCTTTTTCCTTATTACCTACTTCATAGTAAGCTCCAATATAAGGTTCAAGAAGCGTGTAATAACCGTAATAATCAACAGGCATATTATGCATAGCTATATCGGCTATTTCTTCAGCTTTATCTAACTTATCTTCATTAATTAGTTGCTCAATTAATCTGGCTAGATTTCCTCTGTAGGTAATTGAGTTTTTTCTAGTTTCAACATCGTGATATATATCTTTGCTGCCGCTATTACCCCAATCCCATTTTTTTACTTTTTCATACATTAAATCAGCATCAACACGTCCCATATCAAAAGGATTCGCTCGGTCAACGGGTGTTCTAATTGGCACTAGTTTGTAGCACATACCATCTAGTTGAAGATAATCTTTCATCCAGATATAATCATCATCACCAAAACTTCCACCAGTAAAATAAATTGGGCGTTTCCAGTCGTTATTAGCAACAATATCTAGCATTAGTAATCTGTTTTTGTAAATAGCACCATCAGTAATTTCTAAATCTATTTTAGAAACAATTTTATCGGCATCTTTTGGCTTTACTATACCATACTTTATTGCATTTTCCTTATTCACCGGAAGTTCCAGAAACTTTGTTGGTAAATATCTTAGATTTAAATGTTGTGATGGATATCCTCTAGTGTCTTCCTTTCTAATGTTTTCTAAGAAGTATTTAAGCTTAGACTTAGGGTTATCTGTTATAAACTTTAAAGCATCTTTTATTGGGATGGTATCATTAGAAAATGGCACAAGGTTAATATAGTCGTTAGTCCCATGTCTATAGTCTTTGTGTGTTAATTGAGATGGTATAGGGTCACTTTCATAAGCCTTGCGTTTCATTTGGTCTATATACCAATCTGTTTGAAATAAGCTAGTGTTAACTATACGAACGTCTGTTCTGTAACCTTCAATTTCCTGAGCATACCAAAGCGCAAACGTATCATTATCTCCAATAGTAAATAGAATGGCATTTTCAGCACAAGAGTCTAAATACTTCCTGGCCATGGCTTGAGCTGTGTATTTATCTGAACGGTCATGATCATCCCAGTTGTTAGCAGCCAAAATTCCAGGAACCAGAACAAGACAAATTACTGTAATTATTGGAGCAGCCAATTTTTGAGGCACATACTTCTTAATCGTGTCATAAATGGCATAAACACCAAAACCTATCCAAATAGCAAATACGTAAAACGAACCAACTACAGAATAGTCTCTTTCTCTGGGTTCAAACGGACGTACGTTTGTGTATACCTGAATGGCTATTCCTGTAAATAAGAAAAACACAAGCATTACCCAGAACAATTTTTTGTCTTTATTAAATAAAAAGAAGAATCCGAAAATACCAAGTATTAAAGGAAGTAAGTAATAGGTGTTTCGTCCTTTGTTGTTTTCTATGTCGCTAGGTAAGTCGTCTTGAGAATACCCTAAAATGGCACTGTCTAAAGGCTTAATTCCGCTAATCCAATCACCATGGTTATCATAACGCCCTTGGATATCATCTTGTCTTCCGGCAAAATTCCACATAAAGTAGCGCCAATACATATAGCCAAGTTGATATTCAAATAGGTACTTAAGATTATCGCCTAAAGACGGTTTTTCTATCTCTAGGTAATCCCTTCCGTATCGTTTTAAGAAGTTATTGTAGTCCTCGTAATCAACGTTACCTTGCATAACCTCTTTTCTAAAACCATTGATTAAGCCTCTAACATCATTATCCATTTGATGTTCTGGTTTTATCTTAAAGTTTAAAAAACCAGAAAACATCATATAATTTTCGGCATGTTCACTACTCCACATTCTAGGTAAAAAAGAAGCGTGCTTAGAATTATAGTTTTGTTTTGCGTTTTTGTAATCATTTACAATGATGTATTCACCTTTCTTCTCGTCTTTTTCATACTTAGGTTTATCATCTTTGTATGGATTGTTCTCATCTAATGAAGCATAAATATCTGTAAACTGTGGCCCATAAAAAAGATGTGTCTCAGGATACTGTTCCAAATTGTAATACGCTAATAACTCTCTAGCACTAGAAGGATTATTTTCATTAATAACCACATTAGCATTAGCTCTAATAGGAAGCATTAACCAAGAAGAAAACCCAATTATAACGAAGGTTAAACAAAGAATCCCTGTATTTATATGTGTATAGTTTTTTTGTCTGGTATATTTTAAAGCGTAAAAAATAATAGCTACCAATGCAATAGCAGCGATTATTGATCCTGAGTTAAATGGTAAACCTACTGTGTTTACAAAGAATATTTCAGAAACACTAAACACTTTTAAAATGTTAGGTGCTAAAAATTTAAAAATGAACAGAAGTATAGCAACCGAAACAACATTGGCAATAATAAAGTTCTTAACTGTTACGGTTTTATAGTTTTTAAAGTAATAGATAAGCCCGATTGCAGGAATAGTTAAAAGTCCCATAAAGTGAACACCAAAAGATAGACCGATAACAAAAGCAATTAAAATTAACCATCGGTTACCACGGGGATTATCCATGTCTTGTTCCCAGCGCAATCCTAACCAGAATAAAACCGACATAATTAAAGTTGCCATGGCATAAACTTCAGTTTCAACCGCATTAAACCAAAACGAATCAGTAAAAGTGAAAGCTAAACTTCCAACAAGTGCACTGCCTAAAATCGTCTGTCCTTTTGCTTGGTTATCTTCGGTGTTACCAACAATTTTTTTAAGTAATAAGGAGATTGTCCAAAACATAAAAAGGATGGTAAATGCACTCGCAACGGCACTCATCATATTCATCATCCAACCAATTTGTGAAGGTTCTAGAGCAAATATGGAGAAAAAAGCACCCAACATTTGAAATAAAGGCGCTCCCGGAGGATGACCGACTTGTAACTTAGAAGAGGTTAAAATATACTCTCCAGCATCCCAAAAACTTACTGTTGGTTCAACAGTTAAACTATAGGTGATTAGGGCTATTAAAAAAGAGAACCAGCCTAAAATAGTATTCCATTTTTTAAAGTTCTGAATGCTCATAAAATCTAATGTTTGATTGCTTTGGCGAATTTAGTAATAAATACCGTACTTCAAATTTTTTTAAGTAAACGTTAAGGAATAAGTATTATTTTTTTAAAAAAATATTTGTTCAAACAAAACTTTGTTTTAAATTTGCACGCTCAATTACACAGTGGCCTATGGTGTAACTGGCAACACGTCTGGTTTTGGTCCAGAAGAGTCTAGGTTCGAGCCCTAGTAGGCCAACTTCAATTAAAGCTTTCATTTTCGAATGAAGGCTTTTTTGTTTTAATTGTTTTTAAAGAGTTATATTTTAAGTGGAGTAATTAAACATCTATGCTTAACTTAATAAGTTGTAATTGGTATTATTGAAGATTTCATCTTAATTGAAGCATAACAAAAATAAAAAAAACGTAAGCTTCTATAACTTACGTTTCGTTTGTTGATGTTCTAAAATAATTATCAAAAGCTTATTTATCCTCAGAAATTTGAATGTGAGTATAAAATGTTTCTTCATTATCTAAAGCCCCATGTGCATGATATTTGTAAGCTCTAGCTTCTTCTTCAGAATTCCATTCGATAATGGCTAGATAATCAGGAGCGCTTCCCGATGTTAAATCCTCATAACCACTCACCGGTTTGCTAAATAAAACCTTACCATGATGTTTGTTTATTTTTTTTTCTTTAAGCTTCTTTTTGTTATACAGCATAGTTATTTCATAAACCTTTTCATTACTAAAAGTTAAAGTAGTTTCTTGGTCAATAATAATAGCTGATTGTTTCAATTCGTCCCATATTTTTAGCCGCATGGGTTTAAGCTCGGAGTTTGGTAATTCTTTTAAAAAAGAAGCTGCGGCTTCTTTATTTGGCCAAGTGTAAAGCCCAAAAAAGTTATTTGGTTTATAACTGCCGGCAACTATATTATCTATTGGTAAATTAGCTAAAGGTTTAAACCCGTATTTTGAAGCTATTGGGAATACTTTTTGAAAATAAGCATTCATAGCTTTTTGAGCGTCTGGTTTTGTAATTGACGAAATAACTAAAAATAAATCTCCTTTTTTAAGGGAAATTTGATGTTGTTTTGTAGGTTTTGTTTTTTCCATAGTATTCATTTGATGACTTTTAACCATTGCATTTTGCCCTTTCATACTTAGAGCGAAAAAAATGAATAATGATAATGTTATTGATTTTAATTGATGCATTTTTATTGTTTTACAAGTTATTATACCAAAAGTATTGTTGCACCAAAAGACTACGAAATTTGTGTTCTATTATGGAAAAAAATGTTGTGTATGGGCTCTAAGCCACTTCTTAAACGTTCGGGAAAAGTTTAAATGCTTCTATGAATTTAGATCTGGAAACAGGAATTTTAATATTATGCCTTTTTAATTTTAATTTAGCTAGTTTACGATTACCAGAGATAAAAAAAGGTGCTTTTTTGTTTATAATAAATGAGTTATGGCATCTGAAAAAATGTAAATAAAGTGTGTCCTTCATTATTTTATTAAGAGAAACACGTAGCACTTTTTTATGAATTTTATGATTATTTACAAAATTAATGTCGCAATATACTCCCTTAGATTCAATATAAAGCAGGCTATCTGCAGGAATAGTGAAAAAATCGGATGTAGAAGAACGTATTAAAATGATATCATTTGTTCCCTTAGTAAGATCGGGGGGTAAAGTGGGAGGGTTTAGCAATTTTAATCTTTTTTTATACAAATAGAATTTATCGCTTTCTCTGAATGTTTTCCATGCAGGATGAGATAAAGCTCTAATAAAACCCATTTTGTTTTTGTAGAATGATTCAAAATATTTAGCTCCATTTTTTAAATCCCCTAGTGCAAGATATACGGCTGAAATTTCTCTACTATAGCTTCCATTTTTATCTTGCTTAAGTAAATTTTCAAACTTCTTTCTCCAAAATGTTAATTTTTTAGTGTCCTCAAGAGCTTTGTAAACTATAATTTGCATTGTAGGTGAAAGAAGTAAGTTTATTTTGCTGTTTTCAATCAACATTTTAGCTTTGAAATATTGTTCACTTAATATATAAGTCCAAATAAGAGCATCATAAGTAACTTCAGATTCCGGATAGGTTGCTAAGGTTTTTTTTAAATGTTTTTCAGCTTTATTGTATTTTTTATGAAGTAGCAACGTAAATCCATAAGTCGTATTTAGTTGTAAATTTAAAGGGTCCAATTTTAAGGAAAAGTCTAGTGTGTCTATAGCATTTTGGTATTTGCCTATAGTTATTAAGTAATAGGCGTAATAATGATGACACTTAATATAAGAGTTGTTAATAGAGAAAGCATTTTTAAAAGCATAGTAAGCTCCCAAAATATCTACATCATTAATCAGTTTAATTAAAGCCAAATTCAAATACGCATCAATGGAGTCTTTGTCTAAAGTTATAGCTTTATTGGCGGCTTCTTTTGCGTAATTATAATTTCTAATACTGTCTTTAGTAATTACAGCTGCTAAAAAAGAATAGCATTGAGCTAGTCTAACATAAGTCATAGCAAATTCCGGCTCTAATTCAATAACTTCTTTAAAATATTCAATAGCTTGTTCAATATCCTCTTTATTCCATAAGTTCCAATTTTGTAAACCTTTTAAATAATATTGGTAAGCTGTATGATTAATGTTTGGTCGGTTCTTTTTTGATAAAAATTCTAGTTCTAAATGCTTTGCTATCTTATATGAAACAGAATCAATAAGTTGAAACATGTTTTTTTCATCTTCTTCTAGTTTAATTGATAATAAACACTCATTGTTTTTGTTATTTATTAGTTGAAATTGAAATCTATAACTACTCTTTATTTTTATAAAAGTTCCTTTGAGGAAAAAATCTATTTTTGTGTTTTTTCCTAGTTCCGTGTTTAGAAGGTTTTGTGTAATATTAGAAATTATCCTAATCTCTTTGAATTGAGATAATAGATGTGTAATCTCTAGAGGTACGGCTTTTTTTATGTAATCAACCTCTGAATTATTTGATAAGTTTTCAAAATCTAAAATTAAGATAGTATGAATCAAAATCTTTGTTTTTAATCTCGTAAATTTAATACAAGCGCCAGTTTCTTTTCTTGTTTTAAACATAAGTTTAACTTAACAAAAAACTGGAGGTGACTAATAGATACGTTATGATTTGTCTTATTTAAATAAATTATGCTCTATTAGGGTTTAGTTTTTTAGTTCTTAATAATTAACTCATATTCTTAAGGTTAAGGTTGCATTAATTTAAAATTAGGAACCAATAGTTTACATCTACATAATATTTAAAACTGTTGTAATTCATTCCTTTATTGTCCTAATTAATCCAATTTGCATAAGAAATGAAAAAAATTACGTTAATCGCTAGTTTACTAGCCTTAGCTGTAACTTTTACAGCTAAAAGTCAAACCCCTCTCAAACACTTAGCCTCGTATTACACAAATGAAGAAGGTTCTGCGGAAACCGTTGCGCATGATGTGGCAAATCAGCAAGCTTTCTTCACAAACTCTGCTACTAATAGTTTTACTATTGTAGATATTAGTACACCAGCTAATCCTACTTTAGTTAAAAATGTTGATTTATCAGCTTATGGAGCAGGTCCTAACTCTATTGCAATTGCTGGAAATGTTGCAGCTGTGGCTGTAGAAGCTGATTCTAAACAAGACCCAGGAAAAGTGGTGTTTTTTGATTTAGATGGTAATTTTTTAAAAGAAGTTACGGCTGGTGCCCTGCCGGATATGATAACTTTTACACCAGATGGTAAAAAGCTACTAGTAGCAAATGAAGGTGAACCTTCTGATGATTACACAAACGACCCAGAAGGAAGCATTACTGTTGTAGATTTAACTTCTGGTGTTATGAATGCTTCAGTAAGTCATATAACTTTAGGAAGCTATAATGATAAAAGAGCTTCTTTAGAAAACAAAGGTATCCGTATTTTTGGAAATAACGGAGCTTCTTGTGTAGCTCAAGATTTAGAACCTGAGTTTATTACAGTAGTTGAAGATGGAACAAAAGCTTATGTGAATTGTCAAGAGAATAATGCTTTTATTGTTTTAGATTTAACAAACAATTCTATTTTAGATATCTTACCTCTTGGGTACAAGAACCATTTACTTGGTACACCAACTGTTGAAAGTTTTATAGTTAATGATCTTGTTGCTAGTTGGCCGGAATTAGGAACACCAGTTTATGATGGTGGACAAGCACCTGTTATGTTGGGTGGTTTTTCAGGTTTATATTATGACGCACCAAGTTGTACAGATGAAACAGCTGTTTTTTATGCTGTTCCAGATAGAGGTCCTAATGATGGTCCGGTGGGTAAATCTAGCGTTACACCAAGTACTTCCCAAAACTTAAGACCATTTAAGTTACCAAACTACCAAGGTAGAATAGCCAAGTTTACTATAAATAGAACTACTGGAGCTGTAACTTTAGACGATCAAATTCTTTTAACAAGAAAAGATGGTGTTACGCCAATTACTGGAAAAGGAAATATCCCAGGTTTTGATGAGGTTCCTGTAACATATACAGATGCAAGCACAACCTACGGGAATACAGATTATGTTGGAGCAGATTCTGAAGAATTTCATGCCTTACCTTATGATGAATTTGGAGGTGATTTTGAAGGTGTTTTAATTGATAAGAATCGTAATTTCTGGATGTGTGACGAATACAGACCAGCAATTTATAATTTTGATAGCAATGGTAAGTTAATTGAAAGATATGTGCCTCAAGGAACATCTATGTTGGGAACTGTACCACAGCCAAAAGGGACTTACGGAGCAGAAACATTACCTGCAGTATACTCTAAAAGAAGAGCTAACAGAGGTTTTGAAGCTATTGCTTATGATGAAACCAAAGATGTTATTTATGCTTTCATACAATCACCATTATACAACCCTTCAAGTGTAACTAAAAACAATTCAGATGTTATTAGAATATTAGGAATTAGTTGTGCCAACGGAGCTCCAGTTGAAGAGTATGTGTATCTTTTAGAGAGAAATAAAGATGCAGGATATTCATCATCTAGAGTTGACAAAATTGGAGATGCTGTTTATACAGGAGATGGTAAGTTCTTAGTTATTGAAAGAGACTCAGAAGGGCCAACTGTAGAGACTGGTAAAAAATATGTCTTTGAGATAGATATCAATTATGCAACAAACATTTTAGATACAAATTGCGGATTACCAATAGGGAAAGAGCTAGAAGAAATGACGGCAGATGAAATTGCATCAGCAGGAGTTCATGTGGTTCATAAAACGAAAGTAGTTAACCTACCATCAGTTGGTTATCAAGGGTCTGATAAATCAGAAGGGATTGCTTTATTACCAAATAATGAAATAGCAGTAATAAATGATAATGATTTTGGTTTAGCTGGGGCTGGTATTACAGATAACAGTGTATTAGGAATCATTTCATTTGCTAATGATTATGGTTTTGATGCTTCAAATAAAGATGATAAAATCAATATTGCACAACATCCAACATTAGGAATGTTTATGCCAGATGCTATTGCATCTTATAGTTTAAATGGTGTAGACTATATTGTTACAGCCAATGAAGGGGATGCTAGAGATTATAATGGATATTCTGAAGAAGAACGTGTAAAAGATTTAACATTAAACGAATCGTATTATCCTAATGCTGATGCACTTCAAGAAAATGAAGATTTAGGAAGGTTAAAAACAACAACAGCTACTGGAGATTACAATAAAGATGGTGTAATAGAGCAAATATATTCCTATGGAGCAAGATCGTTTTCAATCTTTGATGAATATGGTAACTTAGTGTTTGATAGTGCAGATAGCTTTGGTCAAAATATAAAATCTGAGGAGCCAGAATTATTCAATGAAGATGATGGAGATTTTGACGATAGATCTGATGATAAAGGAGGAGAGCCAGAAGCAGTTGCGATTGGAACTATAGATGGAATTACTTATGCGTTTGTTGGATTAGAAAGACAAAGTGCAATTCTTGTTTATGATATTACTGATCCTAAAAATGCTGAGTTTGTAACATATTACAAGGATAATAGAACATCAGGCGATATTTCTCCTGAAATCATAAAGTTTATTCCTGCTACAGATAGTCCAAACGCTAAAAACTTATTATTAGTAGGTTATGAAGTTAGTGGGTCATTAGGTGTTATTCAATTAGATGCAGAAATGTTATATGCTATGGCAACTAGAAGAAGTCAAGGGTCTCTAAGTTTAGATAATGTATCTAAAAACAGTTTTAAAATGTATCCTAATCCAGTAGTAGACACAAACTTAAAATTTAGTAAAGTTTTATCAGGAGCTATTTACAATATTAATGGGCAAGAAGTAATGAAATTTGAAAACAAATCAGTTTTAGATGTTTCGGAATTAACTTCAGGAATATACATTGTAAAAGCAAAAGATGAACAAAATGTTGAAGGAGCAAAACGTTTTGTAAAGTTCTAATTCAAATTTTTAAGAGATATAAAAAGCCTTTACTTTATTAAGTAGAGGCTTTTTTGATGTTAATTAATTAAAAATGTATATATTTGCAGCGTTGAAAGACGAAATAAAGGTAATGAGGGGACGGAAAGTCCCCTCTTTTTATACTAAAAAATGTTTAAGACTACAGTAGAGAATTTACTAGAGGCAGCTTTACAAGAGAGGGAGGATTTATTTCTTATAGACTTATCAATTCAAGGCGATAACCAAATTAAAGTTGTGATAGACGGAGATAATGGTGTGTTAGTTGAAGATTGTATTTTCATCAGTAGAGCAATAGAACATAACCTTGATAGAGAAGAACAAGATTTCTCTTTAGATGTAATGTCTGCGGGTGCTACAGCGCCTTTAGTTAAACAACGCCAGTATAAAAAACACCTTAATAGAACACTAAAAGTAAAAACAGATTCAGAAAAATTTGAAGGTACACTTTTAAATACTTCAGATGAAGAAATTACTTTACAGTGGAAAGTTAGAGAACCCAAACCGATAGGTAAAGGTAAAGTAACTGTAACCAAAGAAGCGAATATCGCTTATAAAGATATTGTAGAAGCAAAAGTTATGATTAAATTTTAATTCATTATGGAAAATGTCGCGTTAATTGAATCTTTTTCAGAGTTCAAAGACGATAAGCTAATTGACAGAGTAACGTTAATGGCCATCTTAGAAGAGGTGTTTAGAAGTGCCTTAAAGAAGAAATATGGTGATGATGACAATTTCGATATCATTGTAAATCCAGATAAAGGAGATTTAGAAATTTGGAGAAATAGAATAGTTGTAGCAGATGGAGAGGTTGAAGATGAAAATCAAGAGATTTCATTAACAGATGCAAGAAAGATTGAGCCAGATTTTGAAGTAGGTGAAGATGTGTCTGAAGAGGTAAAATTAGTAGACTTAGGAAGAAGAGCTATTTTAGCATTACGCCAAAACTTAATTTCTAAGATCCACGAGCATGACAATACTATAATTTATAAACAATTTAAGGATTTAGTAGGAGAAATATATACAGCAGAAGTTCATCATATTCGTCATAGAGCAGTCATTTTGTTAGATGATGAAGGTAATGAAATTGTGTTGCCAAAAGATAGACAAATACCTTCAGATTTCTTTAGAAAAGGAGATAATGTAAGAGGGGTTATTGATAGTGTAGAGCTTAAAGGAGCTAAACCATCAATTATAATGTCTAGAAGCTCCCCTAAGTTTTTAGAGAAATTATTTGAACAAGAGATACCGGAAGTGTTTGATGGATTAATTACGATTAAAAACGTAGTGAGAATCCCAGGAGAAAAGGCAAAAGTAGCGGTAGATTCTTATGATGACAGAATAGATCCGGTGGGTGCTTGTGTAGGTATGAAAGGTTCAAGAATTCATGGAATTGTACGTGAATTAGGTAATGAAAACATAGATGTAATTAATTATACAAATAACTTACAACTATTCATTACAAGAGCATTAAGTCCAGCAAGAGTAACATCAATTAAAATTGATGAGGAAAGTAAAAGAGCAGAAGTAATCTTAAAGCCAGAAGAAGTAAGTAAGGCAATTGGTAGAGGAGGTCATAACATTCGTTTGGCTGGTCAATTAACTGGTTACGAGATTGATGTGTTTAGAGAAGGAGCTGAAGAAGATGTAGAATTAAGTGAGTTCTCTGATGAAATTGATGAGTGGATCATTAAAGAATTCAACAAAGCAGGTTTAGATACGGCTAAGAGTGTACTAGAGTTAGATGTGCGCGATTTAGTTAAGAGAACCGATTTAGAAGAAGAAACAATTACAGAGGTTATTAGAATTCTAAGAGAGGAATTTGAAGAATAACACATATATTTGAGTATTTTAAAGGCGATTTATGGCTGAAACAATTAGATTAAATAAAGTATTACGCGAGCTTAATATCTCATTAGATCGTGCCGTAGAATTTTTGGATTCTAAAGGCATTGAGATTGAAAAGCGTCCAACTACTAAAATATCTGAAGATGTTTATGCAATTCTTTCAGATGAATTTCAAACAGATGCTAATAAGAAAGTGGCGTCTAAAGAAGTTAGTGAGGCTAAGCAGAAGGAGAAAGATCAATTGCGTGAGCAACGTGAGCGTGAACTTGAAGAAAAGCAAAAAGAGGCAGCCAAGAAAGAAGAAGTTGTTAAAGCATCAGGAAATTTAACCGGGCCAAAAACGGTTGGTAAAATAGATTTATCACCTAAAAAGCCAGAAGTTAAAAAAGAAGAGCCTGTAGCGCCTAAGGTTGAAGAAAAGCAGGAACCGGTTAAGAAAGAAGAACCTGTTGTTGCTAAGGAAGAACCTGTAAAAGAAGCGCCTAAAATTGTTGAAGCACCAAAGGTTGAAGAACAACCAAAAGAGGTTGTAGAAGAAAAACCTAAGGTAGAAGAAAAGCCAATACTCAAAAAAGAAACACCTAAAAAGGAGAAGCCTTCTCAAGATGAGCCATTAATAAGTGAAGGTAAGGTTGAAACCAAATATCAAAAACTTACAGGCCCTAAAATTGCTGGTGATAAAATAGATTTATCGCAATTCAATAAGCCTAAGAAAAAGAAAGAAGATAAAAAGCCAGATGCCAAGGCCGGAACTGGCGATGCCGCTAAGAAGAAAAGAAGACGTATTAGTAAGGTTGGTGGCAATAATCAACAAGGAGGAGGAAATAATAACAATAGAGGCGGACAAAATAGAAACGATCGTTTTAAAGGTAAAAACCAAGGTGGAGGAAGACGTAATATTGTTAAAGAAGAGCCAAGTGAAGAAGATGTAAAACGTCAAGTAAGAGAAACACTTGAAAAACTTCAAGGTAAGAGCTCTAAAGGAAAAGGTGCTAAATATCGTAGAGAGAAAAGAGAGCAACATAGAGATCAAACAGAAAAAGAATTACAAGCAGAAGCGGCTGAGAGTAAAATACTTAAAGTTACGGAGTTTGTAACTGCAAGTGAAGTTGCAACTATGATGGATGTAAGTGTAACTCAAATTATCTCAGCGTGTATGTCTTTAGGTATGATGGTTACCATGAATCAGCGTTTAGATGCTGAAACCTTAACTATCGTAGCAGAAGAGTTTGGTTACCAAGTGGAGTTTGTAACAGCAGATATTGAAGAGGCAATTGAAGTTGTTGAAGACAAAGAAGAAGATTTAAAACCAAGAGCACCAATTGTAACGGTAATGGGTCACGTAGATCACGGTAAAACATCGTTACTAGATTATATTCGTAAAGAAAATGTAATTGCAGGTGAGTCCGGAGGAATTACCCAGCATATTGGAGCCTATGGTGTAGAGTTAGAGGGTGGTCAAAAAATTGCCTTCTTAGATACACCAGGTCACGAGGCCTTTACGGCAATGCGTGCACGTGGAGCACAGGTTACAGATATTGCAATTATTGTTGCAGCCGCAGATGATGATATCATGCCGCAAACAAAAGAAGCAATTTCGCATGCTCAAGCAGCAGGCGTACCTATTGTTTTTGCAATTAATAAAATAGATTTACCAGCCGCAAATCCTGATAAAATTAAAGAAGGTTTAGCTAATATGAATTTATTAGTTGAAGATTGGGGTGGTAAAGTGCAATCACATGATATTTCTGCCAAAGTTGGTACAGGAGTTAATGAACTCTTAGAAAAGGTACTGTTAGAGGCAGAATTATTAGAGCTAAAAGCTAATCCTAACAAACCTGCATTAGGAACTGTTGTTGAGGCGTTCTTAGATAAAGGTCGTGGTTATGTATCTACTATCTTAGTACAAGCAGGAACCTTAAGAGTTGGAGATTATGTATTGGCTGGTCAGCATAGCGGTAAAGTAAAAGCTATGCATGATGAGCGTGGTAATAATATAAAAGAAGCTGGACCATCTACTCCTGTATCTATTTTAGGTCTTGATGGTGCACCACAAGCGGGTGATAAGTTTAACGTATTTGAAGATGAGCGTGAAGCTAAGGCAATTGCTACAAAACGTTCACAATTACAACGTGAGCAATCTGTAAGAACGCAACGTCATATTACGCTTGATGAGATTGGTAGACGTATTGCTTTAGGAGACTTTAAAGAGCTTAATATTATCCTTAAAGGTGATGTGGATGGATCTGTTGAAGCCTTAACAGATTCGTTCCAAAAGTTATCCACTGAGGAGATTCAAGTGAATATCTTACATAAAGGTGTTGGAGCCATTACCGAAAGTGATGTGTTGTTAGCATCAGCATCAGATGCCATTATTATTGGGTTTAATGTAAGACCAATGGGTAATGCGCGTTCAATAGCTGATAAAGAAGAAATTGATATCAGAACGTATTCAATTATTTATGATGCTATTAATGATCTTAAAGATGCAATGGAAGGTATGTTGTCTCCAGAGTTTAAAGAAGAGATTACTGGTACTGCTGAAATTAGACAAACATTCAAAATTTCTAAAGTTGGAACAATTGCTGGTTGTATGGTAACCAACGGTAAAATATTTAGAAGTTCAGGTGTAAGATTAATTAGAGAAGGTGTTGTAATATTTACTGGTGAATTAGCAACGTTAAAACGATTTAAAGACGATGTTAAAGAAGTGTCTAAAGGATACGATTGTGGTATGCAGGTTAAGAATTACAACGACATTAAAGAAGGTGATATAATTGAAGCCTTCCAAGAAGTAGCAGTTAAGAAAACATTGAAATAATGTTCAATTTTTGTATACTAAAAAAGCGAACCAATCGGTTCGCTTTTTTTATTATATGTCATTCAAAACTAAGTGAAGAATCTATAAATTCTCTAACTTAAAATTATGAATTTGTTTTAACCGTTTTTCTCTTTTTTCGGTTTAAAAATAAAAGCACTTGGAAACTTCTTTTTTATGCGTTTTAGAGCTCTATCTGCTTCTAAACGTGTTCTAAAATTACCAGCCCAAATTTTAAAATTAGGCGATTCATATTCAATTCGCGAGCGCCAATCAGAAAAAGATTCGTGAAATTCTTTTTGAGCAGCATAAGCCCCAGATCTACTTCCATTATAGATTTGAATCTTATACCTATCAGCGCTATTTTCTGTTTTATTGAGCTGTTTTTTTATGTTCAATAAAACGTCAATATTACGATCCTGATTAACGGTAACCTGTCCTTCTTGAGCAAAAACCGAAGCGGTAAATACTATAAAACAGGTAGTTACAATAACTCTAAAATGGTGACTCAATTTTTTCAATTTTAATAATTTGTACAAATGTATACGATATTAACTTAAATATAGATTATTTTATTATTTAGAATCCCTCTAAATTAATAATTAACAACTCTCTAACATTTCTAAAATCGACTTTAAGTATTACTTTTGCGAGAGATTTTAGAAGTATGATATTTATCATGTTTTATGAAAAAATCATACCAAAGATTAGAAGTTAATTTGACCAATAATATGAAACAGGTGATTCACCGTAGATTAAGTAAAAACCTTCTTCGTTTTAGCTTAATTTTTTTATTAGCGTTTACAACCTCGCTCTCTGCTCAAGACGGAGATCCAGCAAAAGGAAAATCATTATTTAATACAAACTGTGCCGCTTGTCACCACTTAGATAAAAAGATGACAGGTCCTGCTTTACGAAATGTAGAGCAACGTCTATCAGACAATGAAGGTCTAGATAGAGATTGGATTTATTCATGGGTGCGCAATAGCTCTGGACTTATTAAGTCTGGCGATGCTTATGCAAACAAAGTTTATAACGAGTTTGGTGGTGCTGCAATGACAGCTTTTCCTCAATTAACAGATGAGGATTTAAATAATATCTTAGCATATACCGCTCAGGAGAAAGTTGAACCACCAAAGCCTGGTCCAACCCCTGATGGAGGAACGCAAGCTTCAGGAAGTTCTGGAGGAATTTCAAACGAAATCATCTTAGGTGCTTTAGCTATTTTATTCGTGTTGTTAGCAGCTGGTCTTTATTTAGTGAATAAAACACTACGCAGATTTGCGGAAGCGCAAAATATAGATTTACCAGAGGCAACAAAAAGAAAGCCGTTATGGAAAGCTTTTGTAGAGAATCAATTCTTAATGTTGGTTACTGCAATATTCTTCTTATTAGCAAGTGCTTATTTTGTTTATGGTTATTTAATGCAAATAGACGTAAATCAAGGTTACCAACCAGTACAGCCAATTCACTTTTCGCATAAGATTCATGCTGGTGATAATGGAATAGATTGTAAATATTGTCACTCTTCAGCTAGAGTTAGTAAAACATCTGGTATTCCTTCGTTGAACGTTTGTATGAACTGTCATAAAACAATTTCAGAATACAACGGAGAAGTTACGCCTGAGCATTCTAAGGAGTTCTATGATGGAGAAATCCAAAAACTTTATAGTGCTGTTGGATGGAGTGATGCAGATCAAAAATATACTGGGGAGTCTAAGCCTGTAAAATGGGTTAGAATTCACAATCTTCCAGACTTCGTTTATTTCAATCACTCACAACACGTTACTGTTGGTGGTCAAGAATGTCAAACTTGTCACGGTCCAGTTGAAGAAATGGAAGTATTATATCAACATTCATCTTTAACAATGGGGTGGTGTATTAACTGTCACAGAGAAACAAATGTGAAAGTTGAAGACAATGAATACTACGAGAAAATTCATGCTGAATTATCTAAGAAGTACGGTGTAGAGAAGTTAACAGTTGCCGAAATGGGTGGACTGGAATGTGGTAAGTGTCATTATTAATTAAGTAAGAAGTAATTCAATTATATCATATGTCATCAAACAAGAAATACTGGAAAAGTGTTGAAGAGCTAAACGAAAATAGCTCTGTTGTTGAGACGCTAAAACAAAACGAGTTTGTTCAAGAAATTCCTGTAGATGAATTTTTAGGAGATAAAGAAACTTTAGAAGGAAGTTCTACAACTCGTCGCGATTTCTTAAAATATGTAGGGTTTAGTACTGCGGCTGCATCTTTAGCTGCTTGTGAGGGGCCTGTAAAAAAATCAATTCCATACGTTGTACAACCTCAGGAAATTATTCCTGGTGTAGCAAATTATTATGCAACTACAATTGCTAATGGTTTTGATTTTGCAAGTGTTTTAGTGAAAACTCGTGAAGGTCGTCCTATAAAAATAGAAAACAACGCTTTAGCTGGTGCTTCTGGTAACGCTAATGCCAGAGTTAATGCATCGGTTTTAGGATTATATGACAGTTTAAGAGTTCAAGGACCAAAGAAAGATGGAGCATCTGTTTCTTGGGATGATTTAGATGCTGAAGTTATTTCGCAATTAACTAAAGCTGCTGGAGCTGGTAAAGACGTTGTATTGTTAACGCAAACTTTTGCTAGTCCATCAACAAATAAGTTAATTTCAGAATTTAAAGAAAAGTACGGAAATGTGCGTCATGTGGCATATGATTCTGTTTCAGAGTCGGCTGCACTAGATGCATTCCAAGCAAAATACGGAGAGCGTGGTTTAGCTGATTACGACTTCTCTAAAGCCATGACAATTGTATCTGTTGGTGCTGATTTCTTAGGAGATTGGCAAGGTGGTGGATTTGATTCTGGGTATGCTAAAAACAGAGTTCCAGATCATGGTAAAATGTCTAGACATATTCAATTTGAATCTAATATGTCTTTATCTGGTGCAAATGCAGATAAGCGTGTACCATTAACTCCAAGTGAGCAAAAATTAGCTTTAGCCAAATTACATAGCTTAGTAGTAGGTGGAGGATTCTCAGGAGCATTACCTGCTAATGTTGAAGAAGCTGTTCAAAAAGCCGCTTCTCAATTGAAGAAAGCTGGTAGTAACGGTGTTGTTGTAACTGGTATTCAAGATGTAAATGCACAAACAGTTGTATTTGAAATAAACGAAGCTTTAGGAAGTAAAGCTTTTGATCCTAAAACGCCAATAAAAACAAGACAAGGTAGTGATAAAGAAGTTGCTGCTTTAGTATCTGATTTAAAAGCAGGTAAAGTAGGTGTGTTAATCATGAGTGGTGTAAATCCAATGTATACATTGCCTAATGCTGCAGATTTTGCTGAAGGATTAAAGAATACATTCTCAGTTGCTTTTTCAATGAAAGCAGATGAGACTTCTACCCTAGCAAATTATATTGCTGCTGCGCCTCACTATTTAGAGTCTTGGGGAGATGTTGAGTTAAAGAAAGGAAACTACGCTTTAACACAACCAACTATTCGTCCGTTATTTGATACTAGACAATTTCAAGAGTCTTTATTAAAATGGACTGAAAATGATACATCGTATTTAGATTATATAAAAGAAACTTGGGGAGCAAGTATTTTAGGCGAGAGTTCGTTCAATAAAGCACTACATGATGGTGTTTTTGTTGGAGCTATTGTAACTGAAACAGAAGAAACTGCTGAAGTTTCTGAAGAAGAAAATGAAGCACCTTCAAGTAATGCAGCTAATGCCCTAGCAAGATCTGCTAAGTCTGAAGGTTTAGAGTTAACGCTGTACTCTAAAACGGGTATGGGTGATGGTCAACAAGCTAATAACCCATGGTTGCAAGAGTTCCCAGATCCTATTACAAGAACATCTTGGGATAACTACTTAACTGTTTCTAGAGCAGATGCAGAAACCTTAGGTTTAGTAAATGAGCATGTTGCTACAGGAGCATTAGATGGTAGTTATGCTAATGTAACTGTAAATGGTACAACAGTAAAAGTCCCGGTTATTATTCAACCTGGTCAAGCTAAAGGTTCTGTTGGTTTATCATTTGGTTATGGTAGAACTGCTGGTTTAAAAGATGAAATGCAAACAGGTGTTAATGCCTTTGCTTTATATACTAACTTTAATAATGTTCAAAACGTAAAAGTTGAAGCTGCTGGTGGAATGCACGAGTTTGCTTGTGTTCAGTTACACAATACTTTAATGGGGCGTGGAGACATTCTTAAAGAAACAACTTTAGAGGTATTTAACACTAAAGATAAAAAATACTGGAATGCTATTCCAACAGTATCGTTAAACCACGAGCCTGTTGAAGTAACGTCTCAAGAAGTTGATTTATGGGACGAATTTGATCGTTCAATAGGACATCACTTTAACTTATCTATAGACTTAAATGCTTGTACAGGTTGTGGAGCTTGTGTTATAGCTTGTCATGCTGAAAACAACGTGCCTGTTGTTGGTAAAGAAGAAGTGCGTAGATCACGTGATATGCACTGGTTACGTATTGATAGATACTATTCTTCAGAAGCATCATTTAAAGGTGATGTTGAGAAGAAAGAAAATATTTCAGGATTAGGTGAATCATTAAGTCAATTTGGTGAAATGGAATCTCCAGCTGATAATCCTCAGGTGGCTTTCCAACCTGTAATGTGTCAGCACTGTAACCACGCACCATGTGAGACTGTTTGTCCTGTTGCGGCAACATCTCATGGTCGTCAAGGTCAAAACCATATGGCTTATAACCGTTGTGTGGGTACAAGATATTGTGCAAATAACTGTCCTTATAAAGTACGTCGTTTTAACTGGTTCTTATATGCAGAAAACGATGAGTTTGATTATCATATGAATGATGATTTAGGACGTATGGTATTAAACCCAGATGTTGTAGTACGTTCTCGTGGTGTTATGGAAAAATGTTCTATGTGTATTCAAATGACACAAAAAACTATTCTTGACGCTAAACGTGACGGACGTGAAATTAAAGATGGTGAATTCAAAACAGCTTGTTCTGCAGCATGTAGTAGTGGTGCAATGATTTTTGGAGACATCAATGATAAGGAAAGCAAAGTTGCAAAACTTAAAGAAGATAACCGTATGTATCACTTGTTAGAGCATGTTGGGACTAAGCCTAATGTACAGTATCAAACAAAAGTGAGAAATACAACTGAAGCATAAATCTAATTAAAGAATCAATTATATAATTATGGCGTCTCATTACGAAGCACCTATTAGAAGACCTTTAGTTACAGGAGATAAATCATACCACGATGTTACTGTGGATGTGGCTAAACCTGTAGAAGGAAAAGCAAATAAACAATGGTGGATTGTTTTTGGAATTTCACTTGCCGCTTTTCTTTGGGGTATTGGATGTATATTATATACCATTTCAACAGGTATTGGAACTTGGGGTTTAAATAAAACCGTAGGTTGGGCCTGGGATATTACAAACTTTGTTTGGTGGGTAGGTATTGGTCACGCAGGAACACTTATTTCTGCTGTACTTTTATTATTCCGTCAAAAATGGAGAATGGCAATTAACCGTTCTGCTGAGGCAATGACAATTTTCTCGGTTGTTCAGGCAGGTCTATTCCCAATTATTCACATGGGTCGTCCGTGGTTAGGTTACTGGGTGTTACCAATTCCAAACCAATTTGGGTCATTATGGGTAAACTTTAATTCGCCATTACTTTGGGACGTATTCGCAATCTCAACATATTTATCAGTATCATTAGTATTCTGGTGGACAGGTTTATTACCGGATTTCGCTATGTTGCGTGATAGAGCTATAAAACCTTTCCAAAAGAAAATATACGCTTTATTAAGTTTTGGATGGTCTGGTAGAGCTAAAGATTGGCAACGTTTTGAAGAAGTATCTTTGGTACTTGCTGGTTTGGCAACACCATTAGTACTTTCTGTACATACTATTGTATCGTTTGACTTCGCAACATCGGTTATACCGGGTTGGCATACAACAATATTTCCTCCTTATTTCGTTGCTGGAGCTGTATTCTCTGGTTTCGCAATGGTAAACACATTACTTATCATCATGCGTAAGGTGTGTAACTTAGAAGATTATATTACAGTACAACATATAGAATTAATGAATATCATTATCATGATTACTGGTTCTATTGTTGGTGTGGCATATATAACTGAGTTATTCATTGCATGGTATTCTGGTGTAGAATACGAACAGTACGCGTTCTTAAACAGAGCAACAGGACCTTACTGGTGGGCATACTGGGCTATGATGACGTGTAACGTATTCTCTCCTCAGTTCATGTGGTTCAAGAAACTTAGAACAAGTATCATGTTCTCTTTCATCATTTCTATTGTTGTAAACATTGGTATGTGGTTTGAGCGTTTCGTAATTATTGTAACATCATTACACAGAGATTACTTGCCATCATCTTGGACAATGTTCTCTCCAACCTTTGTTGATATAGGTATCTTTATCGGTACAATTGGATTCTTCTTTGTATTATTCCTTTTATACTCAAGAACATTCCCAGTAATTGCACAGGCAGAGGTTAAGACCATTTTAAAATCTTCGGGAGATAAGTATAAAAATCTAAGAGAAGCTGGTGAAAGTTTAACTGGAACAGGTGCTGATGAAAGAACATCGTCTTCTAATAACGTTGTTTCTAATGTAGCAGATGATACTAAAAATGTCGTTGTAGAAGAGGTTTCGGAAGAAGAAAAAGAAGAAAGGGTAAATGACTTACTTGGTACCATAGGTTCTTTTGATGCTGAGACACAAACAGCTGATGATTTAAAGAAAATTAGTGGTATTGGACCTAAGATGGAAGAAGTATTAAATAGCATTGGTATTTATACATTCTTACAAGTTAGTAAAATGACCAAAAAAGAATATGACTTACTAGATTCTATTACAGGTTCTTTCCCCGGAAGAGCTGAACGTGATGATTGGTCTGGTCAAGCTAAAAATTTAATAAACTAAAAGTAGCATATGGAAGCTTCAAAAGTAATTCACGCTATTTATAATGATGATGATGTATTAATGTCTGCTGTTAAAAAAGTAAGAGCAGAAAAACATCATATAGAAGAGATATATACACCATTTCCAGTTCATGGGCTAGACAAAGCTATGGGACTTGAAGGAACAAGAATAGCAATTTGTGCATTCTTATATGGTCTAGTAGGTTTAACTGTGGCAATTACAATGATGAATTTCATTATGATTGAAGATTGGCCTCAAAATATTGGTGGTAAGCCAAGTTTTAGCTACATAGAAAATATGCCTGCTTTCGTTCCTATTATGTTTGAGCTAACAGTGTTTTTCGCGGCTCACCTTATGGTAATTACATTTTATTTACGCAGTAGAATGTGGCCATTTAAAAAAGCTGAAAATCCAGATCCAAGAACTACAGATGATCATTTCTTAATGGAAATTGCTGTTCATGGTAATGAAGGTGAGTTAGAAAACTTACTAAAAGAAACTGGAGCAGTAGAAATTAATTTAGTAGATAAAGAAGCGCATTAATATAGTAATATGAAAGGCTTAATTAAAATATTAGCAGTAGCAATCGTTTTTGTAGCGGTATCTTGTAAAAAGGATAGTGCTCCTAACTACCAATTCATGCCTAACATGTATGAGTCTGTTGGTTATGAAACTTACAGTAAAGCGCCATTTAGAAATGGGGTTGAAGCGCAATTACCTGTAGAGGGAACTGTAGCAAGAGGATATATTCCTTTTGATATTACAGACCCTGGAACTGAAGGTTATGAATTAGCCAAAGCTACAATTACGAGCCCTTTAGATTCTACTCAAGTAGATTTAGCTAAAGGTAAAGAGTTATACGATATTTATTGTGGAATCTGCCACGGTAATAAAGGTAATGGTCAAGGTAACTTAGTAAAACGTGAAAAAATATTAGGTATTCCAAGTTATGATGATGCAGGAAGAGCAATTAATGAAGGAAGTATTTACCACACTATTTATTACGGAAAGAACAGTATGGGATCTTACGCAAACCAATTAAGTGAAAACGAACGTTGGCAAGTAGTAGCATACGTTTTAAAGTTAAAAGCAGATTTAGAAAAGTAAGAAGATAAGATTATATAGATATGTACACATTTTCAAATAAATTAAAGACATTTTCTATCATACTAATGGTTTTAGGTGCCGTTGGAGTAGGAATTGGTTTTATGTCATCTCATAAATCTTTTGAAGACGTTGAGCATTTATTAGAAGCTGAAGCGCACCATGGCGGTCATGGGGACGAGGCTTCACACGCTGCTCCTGCTCATGATACTCATGCAGAATCACATGATGCTCATGGAAAAGGACATGATGCGGAAGTGCATGATGGTGATGCTCACAAAAAGCATGTAGAGCATGTTCAGCATCAAATTCATAATAGACCTTGGGCAGCTTTGTATGTTGCGGCATTCTTCTTTATGATGATTGCTTTAGGAACTTTAGCATTTTATGCTATTCAAATTGCTTCGCAAGCGGGTTGGTCTCCAGTACTATTTAGAGTAATGGAAGGTATAACAGCCTATTTGTTACCTGGAGCGGTAATAGTTGTTATTATAGCTTTGGCTTCTCACTACTTAGGACACGATAGTATATTTATATGGATGAACCCTGAAGTGGTTGCTGAAGATGCTTTAATACAAGGAAAATCTGGCTGGCTAAACATTGGAGGATTCACATTAAGAGCAGTTATTTTTATTGGAGGATGGGTATTATACCGTCATTTTGCTCGTAAATTCTCTGTTGCACAAGATACAGCAGAAGACAACAGTAACTACAAAAAGTCTTTTAGAATTGCTGCTGGATTTTTAGTATTCTTTATCTATACAGAATCAATGATGTCTTGGGACTGGATCATGAGTGTAGATCCTCACTGGTTCTCTACTTTGTTTGGATGGTATGTATTTGCAAGTATGTTTGTAAGTGGTATTACAACAATTGCTTTAATCACATTATACTTAAAATCTAAAGGGCATTTAGAGTTTGTTAATGAAAATCACTTACATGACGTTGCAAAATTCATGTTTGCTATTAGTATTTTCTGGACGTACTTATGGTTCTCGCAGTTTATGTTAATTTGGTATTCAAACATTCCAGAAGAGGTAACATACTTTATAGCTAGATTTAACGATTACCAATTACCATTCTTAGGTATGGTAGTGTTAAACTTTGTGTTCCCTATATTAATGCTTATGAGTGCAGATTACAAACGTGTTCCATGGTTTGTAGTTATGACAGGTTTAGTAATTCTATTTGGTCATTATATAGACGTATTCAATATGATTATGCCTGCTACTGTAGGTGATAGATGGTCTTTAGGATTACCAGAAATAAGTTCAATATTATTATTCGCGGGTCTATTCATCTTTGTAGTGTTTACAGCGTTAACAAAAGCGCCATTACTAGTTAAGAGATATCCTCTAAGAAAGGAAAGCGAAGATTTTCATTATTAATTAAAGAATAAATAAAGACGAACATACAAATGACTGCTTTATTAACAATTATAGTTTTAGTATTTATTTTAATTGCCATTTGGCAAATGGTTAAGATATTCGATTTAGCTCAGGCTAAGAACGGTGGAGAAGATGATAACCCTGGTGTTGCTACAGATAAGGATAATACCTTAAACGGATATTTAATGATGGGCTTTTTAGCTTTTATATACATCATTACCATTATAAGTTGTGTTAAATGGGGAGATTTACCATTGTTATCTAATGCTGCTTCAGAACATGGACCAACAATTGATAATTTAATGATTATCTCTTTAGTAATCATCTTTTTTGTTCAAACTATTACACAGTTTTTATTACACTATTTTGCCTTTAAATATAAAGGTGAAAAAGGAAAGCAAGCGCTGTTCTTTGCAGATAACAACAAGTTAGAGGCTATTTGGACAATTATTCCTGTAATTGTTTTGGCTGGTTTAATTATATATGGATTAAACACTTGGATTAACATTATGGGTGTTGATGAAAGTGACGACCCTTTAGTTGTGGAATTGTACGCACAACAGTTTAACTGGAAGGCTAGATACGCAGGAGCGGATAATACCTTAGGTAAAGCTAATGTAAGATTAATTGATATTGACAGAGCCAATATATTAGGTTTAGATGAAGCGGACCCTAATGCTCAAGATGATGTCATTACAACAGAATTACATTTACCAGTAGGTAAGCCTGTGTTGTTTAAAATGCGTTCGCAAGATGTATTACACTCGGCATATATGCCACATTTTAGAGCACAAATGAACTGTGTTCCTGGAATGATTACGCAGTTTGGGTTTACACCTACAAAAACTACAGAAGAAATGCGTGCCACTCTTGAAATGCAAGAGAAGGTTAAAAATATTAACGAAATTAGAGTAGAAAAAAGTAAGAAGCTAATAGCAAAAGGAGAAGAGGCTTTAGAACGCTACGAGTTTGATTATTTATTGATTTGTAACAAGATTTGTGGAAAATCACACTACAACATGCAAATGAAAATAATTGTAGAATCTGAAGAAGATTATAATGCTTGGATTAAAGAGCAAAAGCAATTTAAAAACTCTCTAATTAACTAATAATAAAAGAAAAAACGATATAAGATTATGTCAGCACACGCAGATACTCACGCACACGACGATCACGGACATCATCATAAAGAAACATTTGTAACAAAATATATTTTTAGTCAAGATCATAAAATGATCGCTAAACAATATCTTGTTACGGGTACGATTATGGGAGTTATTGGAGTAATGATGTCATTATTATTCCGTATGCAAATTGCATGGCCAGAAGAACCAAATGTGTTATTTGAGGCATTATTAGGAAAATGGGCACCAGATGGTGTAATGGATGCCGATATTTATTTGGCGTTGGTTACAATACATGGTACTATAATGGTATTCTTTGTATTAACTGCTGGTTTAAGTGGTACATTTAGTAACCTTTTAATTCCTTTACAAATTGGGGCTAGAGATATGGCCTCAGGATTCCTTAACATGGTGTCGTATTGGTTATTCTTCTTATCTAGTGTAATAATGGTTATTTCACTATTCGTTGAAGCAGGACCTGCAGCAGCTGGTTGGACAATCTATCCACCACTTTCTGCCTTACCAATGGCGCAAGGTGGATCTGGAGCAGGTATGACATTATGGTTAGTATCTATGGCAATATTCATTGCTTCCTCTTTACTAGGTTCTTTGAATTATATCGTAACAGTATTAAACTTAAGAACTAAAGGTATGTCTATGACAAGATTACCTTTAACAATATGGGCGTTCTTTATTACTGCTGTAATTGGTGTGATTTCATTCCCAGTATTATTATCAGCTGCATTATTATTAATAATGGATAGAAGTTTTGGAACATCATTCTTCTTATCGGATATATTCATTCAAGGTGAAGTGTTACATTATCAAGGTGGTTCACCTGTGTTATTTGAACACTTATTTTGGTTCTTAGGACACCCTGAAGTGTACATTGTAATTTTACCTGCAATGGGATTAGTATCTGAGATTATGGCAACAAACTCACGTAAACCAATTTTTGGATATCGTGCTATGATTGCTTCAATTTTAGCAATTGCATTCCTTTCTACAATTGTATGGGGACACCATATGTTCGTTTCTGGGATGAATCCTTTCTTAGGTTCTGTATTTACATTTACAACATTATTAATTGCAATACCATCTGCCGTTAAAGCATTTAACTGGATAACCACTATTTGGAAAGGAAATCTTCAAATGAACCCAGCAATGTTATTCTCTATTGGTTTTGTTTCAACATTCATCACAGGAGGTTTAACAGGAATTATATTAGGAGATAGTGCTTTAGATATTAATGTTCACGATACGTATTTCGTAGTAGCGCATTTCCACTTAGTAATGGGTATTTCTGCTCTATATGGTATGTTCGCAGGTATTTACCACTGGTATCCTAAGATGTATGGAAAAATGCTTAATAAGAATTTAGGATACATTCACTTTTGGGTAACAGCAGTTTGTGCTTATGGTGTATTCTTCCCAATGCACTTTATTGGAATGGCTGGATTACCACGTAGATATTATACAAATAGTAACTTCCCTTTATTTGATGATGTATCAAATGTGAATGTTATTATCACAATATTCGCTTTAATTGGAGGTGTTGTTCAATTGGTATATTTATACAACTTCTTTAGCAGTATATTCTATGGTAAGAAAGCTACGCAAAACCCATGGAAATCTACAACTTTAGAATGGACAACTCCTGTTGAACATATGCACGGTAACTGGCCAGGTGAAATTCCTCATGTGTACCGTTGGTCTTATGATTATAGTAAGCCAGGTCATGATGTAGACTTTGTACCTCAAAATGTGCCATTAAAAGATGGTGAAGAGGAACTTCAACATTAAAATATTGAAATCAATATACATTTAAGAGCCTTTCCAATTCGGAAAGGCTTTTTCTTTATCTTTGTTTTTATGAACGAAAACCTAAATCCATCCAATGAAAACTATTCTCCTGAAGAATTAGATGTTGAAAAGAAATTAAGACCTTTAGCGTTTGATGATTTTACAGGCCAGGATCAAGTATTAGAGAACTTACAGATCTTTGTTCAGGCAGCAAACTTGCGTAGTGAAGCTTTAGACCATACGCTGTTTCATGGACCTCCGGGATTAGGAAAAACCACTTTAGCTCATATATTAGCCAATGAATTAAATGTGGGAATTAAAGTAACCTCTGGTCCTGTTTTGGATAAACCAGGAGATTTGGCAGGTTTATTAACGAACCTGGATGATCGTGATGTTTTATTTATAGATGAGATTCATCGTTTAAGTCCCATTGTTGAAGAGTATTTATATTCTGCCATGGAGGATTATAAAATTGATATTATGATTGAATCGGGACCAAATGCGCGTACCGTTCAAATTAATTTAAATCCGTTTACATTGGTAGGGGCAACAACACGTTCTGGTTTATTAACTTCACCAATGCGTGCACGTTTTGGAATTCAAAGTAGATTGCAATATTATAAAACAGATCTACTAACCACTATTCTACAAAGAAGCGCATCTATTTTAAATGTGCCAATTTCAATGGAGGCCGCTATAGAAATAGCAGGACGAAGTAGAGGAACACCTCGAATTGCAAACGCATTACTCCGTAGGGTGCGAGATTTTGCTCAAATAAAGGGCAATGGTAAAATAGATATTCAGATTGCTAAATATGCCTTAGAAGCTTTAAATGTAGATGCTCATGGTTTAGATGAAATGGATAATAAGATTCTAACAACCATAATTGATAAGTTTAAAGGAGGCCCAGTTGGTATCACCACAATTGCAACAGCCGTTAGTGAGAGCCCAGAAACTATAGAAGAGGTTTATGAGCCTTTTTTAATCCAACAAGGATTCATTGTTAGAACGCCAAGAGGAAGAGAAGTAACCGAGTTAGCCTATAAGCACTTAGGGAAAATAAAAGGAAATATTCAAGGAGGTTTGTTTTAACGCTTGTGTCTTTCTGAATGTATTTCAGAATCTCATCAAATAAATAATGAAGTACAATTATCCAAATAAGATTCCTTTTCTAAAATTCTTGCTTAAATCTTCTACAATTGCCAAAAATCCGCTTTTGTATCATAAAAAGTGGTTTGATGAGGCAGGAGATACCTTTTCAATGAAATCGCCTTTTTACGGGCACATTATCTTAACACGAGATGTAGACTTTACAAAACACATACTCCAGAAGAACCACAAAGTATACCATAAATCTAAAATCCAAACGCGATATCTGTCTAAGTATGTAGGGTATGGTTTGTTAACATCCAGCGGAGACTACTGGCTGCAACAAAGACGTTTAATTCAGCCTGCTTT
This sequence comes from Seonamhaeicola marinus, assembly GCF_008085455.1. Lineage (NCBI taxonomy): Bacteria > Pseudomonadati > Bacteroidota > Flavobacteriia > Flavobacteriales > Flavobacteriaceae > Seonamhaeicola > Seonamhaeicola marinus. The sequence goes on from NZ_VSDQ01000679.1 coordinate 807,589, forward strand.
CCATAAGGAGAAAATAAATAATCTTGTAGAAATCATCAATGCTGCTATTAATGAACAGGTAGCTAAAATTGAAACAGGAAAAAGCATTGAGGCATACCCAATAATGAATGAGTTGGCCTTTGAGGTAGTGGCCAAATCACTATTCAATTTTTCGGCTGAAAAAGAAACGCTTAAAAGGTTACAATTTATAATTGAAAAGCTACAGTTATTTATTGTTAAGGAACTGAGAATGCCCTATAAGAAGTTATGGTATATCTTAAAAGGTGAAATACGCTACCATATGCAATTGGTTAAGGAAAGTAGAAGTATTATTCATACCATTGTTAAGCAGAGACGAAGTTCTAAAAATGAACATGATGATCTTTTGGATATGCTTCTTAAAGCGGAGTATGAAGACGGAACATCAATGACAGATGAACAATTAATAGATGAAATCCTTATCTTATTTGTGGCTGGGCACGAGACAACCGCTAATGCTTTAACTTTTATTCTAAAATTACTTGCTCAAGACAATCAGGTTTTAAAGAAAGTGCAAAATGAAGTAGCAGTGGTCCATAAAAAAGATTTAGAACCTTTAAAAGAAATTGGACACCTAAACTACACAAAATGTGCAATAGAAGAAAGTCTTAGGTTGTATCCTCCCGCTTGGATTACTGATAGAGTAAATATTGAACAAGATACGTTTAAAGACTATGTTTTAAAAAAAGGAACAATAGTTGGTGCCTCTATTTATGAATTGCATAGAAATGAGAAGTATTGGGATAATCCGAACTCATTTATCCCTGAGCGGTTTTTAGAAGAAAATAGAAAAGATATTACTCCTTATTACATGCCCTTTGGAGCAGGGCCAAGATTATGTATTGGTAATAACTTTGCCATATATGAAATGATCTTAACAGTTAGTACTATACTAAAGAACTACAATGTTGAATCTAATAATGAGGAAATAGAAGTAAATCCCTTAATTACTTTAAAACCAGTAGATATTAAATTAAAATTTACCAAAAGAGGATAACGCTTATAACTTGAATGCTCGAAATAAATACTCGCAACTTATAAAGGCCGAAGCAAAACGCCTTGGTTTTTTATCATGTGGTATAAGTAAAGCAGAGTTTTTAGAAGAAGAAGCTCCCAGACTTGAAAGATGGTTAAATAAAAATATGCATGGAGAGATGCGTTATATGGAAAACCATTTTGATAAGCGTTTAGACCCAACTCAATTGGTTGAAGGTTCTAAAAGTGTCGTTTCTCTTTTATTGAATTATTACCCTGAAAAGCATCAAATTGAAGACTCGTTTAAGTTATCTAAATATGCCTATGGTACGGATTACCATTTTGTAATAAAAGATAAGTTAAAATCACTATTGCATTTTATACAGGATGAAATAGGTGAAGTTAATGGAAGAGCATTTGTTGATTCTGCCCCAGTTTTAGATAAAGCCTGGGCCGCTAAAAGTGGTTTAGGTTGGATTGGCAAGCATAGTAACTTATTAACGCAGCAAGTGGGGTCGTTTTATTTCATAGCTGAATTGATAATAGATTTAGAATTAGAATATGACGGTCCCACGACCGATCACTGTGGCACTTGCACTGCTTGCATTGATGCTTGTCCAACCCAGGCTATTGTTGAGCCTTATGTAGTTGATGGGAGTAAATGTATTTCCTATTTTACAATAGAGTTAAAAGACAACATACCAACTGAATTTCAAGGGAAATTTGACGATTGGATGTTCGGCTGTGATGTTTGTCAAGATGTATGTCCGTGGAATCGATTTTCAAAAGCACATAAAGAACCCTTATTTAACCCACATCCAGAATTACTAACTATGTCAAAAAAAGATTGGGAAGAAATTACCGAGGAAACATTTAGAAAAGTGTTTAAAAAATCAGCAGTAAAGCGTACAAAGTTTTCAGGGCTAAATCGCAACATTAAATTTCTGAAAAACACTTAAAGCTTTGTTTTTCAAATAATTAAGTTTTTAGAAGATTTAGATTAATTCTTCTTTAAGAAAGAACTTTCAAAAAAAAGTTGTAATTTAGTAGGTGAGAGAAATAACTGTTTATGATTGCGCCCCTAACCCCTTCAAATGAACAGGAAAGACTAAAGAATTTATATTCTTATAAAATCCTTGATACTATTCCTGAAACCGATTATGACGATATTACCCGTTTAGCTGCACAGATATGCAATGTGCCAATTTCTTTAGTAAGTATTGTTGATGATAAAAGACAATGGTTTAAATCCCGTTATGGTCTAGATGCAACTGAAACACCAAAAGAACATGCCTTTTGTGCCCATGCCATTAATGATGCTGATAATGTATTTATAATAAACGATGCCAGAAAAGATGAAAGATTCCACGATAATCCTTTAGTGGTAGGACAGCCAAAAGTGATTTTTTATGTTGGCGTGCCTTTAAAAAGTAAAAATGGCTTTCCTTTGGGAACACTTTGCGTAATAGATAATAAACCAAATAAGCTTTCCAAACAACAGATTGAAACATTAAGGATTCTCTCTAAGCACGTAATGAATTTACTTGATCTTAGAAAGAATACCCATTTGTTAATTGAGAATTATAAAAACCTAGAAGAAAAAAATATTGAGTTAGAGCGATTTGCTTATGTTGCAGCCCATGATTTAAAATCACCTTTACACAATATCTCTAGTTTAGCTGAAATGTTTGTTCTAGATAATAAAGATAAACTCGATTACAACGGTTTACAGCTTTTAAATCTACTTATGGACTCTGTTGAACAACTTTCTGTTTTGGTAGATGGGTTACTAGAGTATAGTAAAAGTGATGGTATTCTAGAAAAGAGGAAAGAAGATGTTGTTTTAGAGGATTTAGTTAACAATTTAATTAAACTTTATAGTAAAGAACATAATGCCATTATAAACCTAAATACTAGTTTAGAAACCATTTATATTAATAAAGTGGCTTTAGATCAAATACTCCAGAACTTGCTAACAAATGCAATAAAATATAACGATAAGAAAATTGTACAGATCGAAATTATAGCAAGTGAAACCGATACACATTATACTTTTGATATAAAGGATAATGGTCCTGGAATAGCTCCAGAGTTTCATGACAAGATTTTCTTAATTTTCAGAAAACTATCTAAAAGCGATAAGTACGGAAAATCAGGAAATGGAATAGGATTGGCAATAGTAAAAAAGCTGATAGATAAATTAGGCGGCAAAATTTCTGTGAATTCTAATATTGGTAAGGGAGCTATCTTCAACTTTACCTTAAGGAAATGATTTACTGTTAATTCAAACTTTGCCCTATTAACATTAAAATAACCAATTTTATAAAAGATTAAGAGGTAGCGTTTTTAAGGATTGTTATATTTGAACCTTGAAATTTCACTTTTAAGTTTAACTTAAAAGTTTCAATTTAACATGTCATTCTCACAAAAGTGGGAACTAAAACAATTCATTATGAGCGAGGAAAGTAAAAGAAGAGAAGCACTTATATATCATGCCAAACCGCAACCTGGAAAAATAAAAGTAGTACCTACAAAAAAATATGCAAGCCAAAGAGATTTATCCTTAGCGTATTCACCAGGAGTAGCAGAACCTTGTTTAGAGATAGAAAAAGACGTAGATAACGTTTATCGCTATACGTCCAAAGGTAATTTGGTAGCTGTAATTTCTAATGGAACGGCAGTTTTAGGATTAGGGAATATTGGACCTGAGGCCTCTAAGCCAGTAATGGAAGGAAAAGGGCTTTTATTCAAAATCTTCGCCGACATAGATGTTTTTGATATTGAAGTTAATACCGAAAACGTAGATGAATTTATAGAAACCGTTAAAAATATTTCTCCAACTTTTGGAGGTATTAATCTAGAGGATATTAAAGCACCAGAGGCATTTGAAATAGAAAGACGTCTAAAAGAAGAGCTAGATATCCCTGTAATGCATGATGATCAGCATGGAACAGCAATTATTTCTGCGGCAGCTTTAATCAATGCAATAGAAATAACTAAGAGAAATATTGAGGATGCAAAAATTGTTATAAGTGGAGCAGGAGCCGCGGCAATCTCTTGTAGTAGATTATACCAAGCATGTGGAGCACGGAAGGAAAACATGGTAATGCTAGATAGTAAAGGCGTTATTAGAAAAGATAGAGAAAGTTTAACTCCAGAAAAATCTGAATTTGCAACAGATAGAAAGATTGATACTTTAGATGAAGCCATGAAAGATGCCGATGTTTTTATTGGACTTTCAATGGCTAATATAGTTACACCAGAAATGCTGCTGTCTATGGCAAAAGATCCTATTGTTTTCGCCATGGCTAATCCAGATCCAGAGATTAAATATGATTTAGCTATTTCTACAAGGAAAGACATTATCATGGCAACAGGAAGAAGTGATCATCCTAATCAGGTTAATAATGTTTTAGGATTCCCTTTTATTTTTAGAGGCGCTTTAGATGTTAGAGCTACTGCCATTAATGAAGAAATGAAAATGGCAGCTGTTAAAGCTTTAGCAAAATTGGCCAAGGAACCAGTGCCAGAACAAGTAAACATTGCCTACGGAGAAACCAAACTTACCTTTGGTAGAGATTATATAATACCAAAACCATTTGATCCTCGTTTAATTGCCGAAGTGCCGCCAGCAGTGGCAAAAGCAGCTATAGAAACAGGTGTTGCTAAAAAAACTATAAAGGATTGGGAAAAATATAAAGACACACTATTACAACGCTTAGGTTCAGATAATAAATTAGTAAGATTACTGCTTAATAGAGCCAAACTCAATCCAAAGCGAGTTGTATTTGCTGAGGCCGATCAATTAGACGTTTTGAAAGCTGCCCAAATAGTTTATGAAGAAGGCATTGCCAAACCTATTTTATTAGGAAGAACTGAGACGATTAAAGAATTAATGGAGTCTATTGAATTTGATGCTGATATTCCTATCATAGATCCAAAAACAGAAGAAGAAAATCCAAGAAAAAATAGATTTGCAAAAGTATACTGGGAACAGCGTAAACGTAGAGGTGTAACTTACTATTCTGCCCAAAGATTAATGAGAGAGCGTAATTACTTTGCTGCGATGATGGTAGACCAAGGTGAAGCAGATGCTCTTGTTTCGGGCTATTCTAGAAACTATCCTTCTGTTGTTAAGCCAATGTTAGAACTCATTGGTATGGCGCCAGGTGTTACTAAGGTAGCAACAACAAACTTAATGATGACCAAACGAGGCCCACTATTTTTGAGTGATACATCTATAAACATAGATCCTTCATCAAAAGATTTAGCAAAAATTGCCCAAATGACCTCTACTGTTGTAAAGTTATTTGGTTTGGAACCAGTAATAGCAATGATGAGTTATTCAAACTTTGGATCCTCAGGAAATGAAAAGGCATCTAAAGTTAGAGAAGCGGTTTCTTATTTGCATCGTCATTATCCTGATATGATTGTTGATGGGGAGTTACAAACAGATTTTGCCTTAAACGGAGCTATGTTAAAAGAGAAATTCCCATTTTCTAAACTCGTTGATAAAAAGGTAAATACATTAATTTTCCCAAGTTTAGATGCTGCAAATATTACGTATAAGCTACTTAAGGAGTTGAATGAGGCCGATTCTATCGGACCAATAATGATGGGAATGCGTAAACCAGTGCATATTTTACAATTGGGAGCGAGTGTAGATGAAATCGTAAATATTACTGCTATAGCCGTAATTGATGCGCAGCAGAAAGAAAAGCAACAAAAGGAAAATGCTAATTAGAAGTAATTTAATGGCAATAATTTTAGTACATTTGGTGGGTTAAGGAACTATAGATGATAACGCATATACAAGGTAAACTTACCGAGAAAAATCCAACACATGTAGTTATTGATTGTAACGGAGTTGGCTACATGATTAATATTTCTCTGCATACCTTTTCTCAAATACCTGATAATGAGAATTTAAAACTGTACACACATCTTCAAGTTAGAGAGGATGCGCACACATTGTATGGCTTCTCTTCGGTGGCCGAAAGGGAGATTTTTAGATTGTTGATTTCAGTTAGTGGCATAGGTGCAAGTACAGCCCGCACTATGTTATCCTCTTTAACACCTAAACAAATAAGAGAAGGTATAGCAGGTAATGATGTTGCATTAATTCAGTCTATAAAAGGTATTGGAGCAAAAACAGCGCAACGTGTTATCTTAGATCTAAAAGATAAAATCTTAAAGATTTATGATATTGATGAAGTTTCAGTATCTCAAGACAATACCAATAAAGAAGAAGCGTTATCTGCTTTAGAAGTGCTTGGTTTTGCTAAAAAGCAGGCAGAACGCGTGGTGGATAAAATCGTAGCTTCCGAGCCTGAAGCAAACGTAGAAACCATAATAAAACAGGCCTTAAAAAATTTATAACGTATTTTGAACAGAACCAACCTCAAATCTTATAAATCGGTTAAACAATCTACACTTTTAGTTTTACTACTACTATGTTCCGTAGTTGTTTGGTCTCAGCAAACGCCGCAGGATTCTATAAAAAAAGGTTATAGTAAAAGCAACTTAAAAGCGCCTAATCCCAATAGTATAGAATCTAAATATACCTATGATGCAATAACCGATAGATACATTTACACCGAAAAAGTAGGAAGTTTTAACATTAAGTATCCTGTTATATTAACGCCTCAGGAGTATTACGAATTAGTGGCCAAAGAAAATATTAAGGCGTATTACAAAGAAAAAATTGACGCGTTTGATGGAAAAAAAGGTGATGAAGATGCTCAAAAAAACCTGTTACCTCAGTTTTATGTAAACTCTAGTTTATTTGAAACTATTTTTGGAGGTAATACCATAGATGTGATACCCCAAGGTTCTGTAGAAATGGATTTGGGTGTTTTGTTTTCAAGACAAGACAATCCATCGTTTTCACCAAGAAATAGAAGTAATTTTACCTTTGATTTTGATCAGCGTATCAACCTGAGTCTGCAAGGTAAAGTCGGTACAAGATTACAGGTAAATGCGAATTACGATACGCAAGCTTCTTTCGATTTTCAAAACCTTATTAAATTAGATTACACACCGACAGAAGACGATATCATTCAAAAAATTGAAGTTGGTAACGTTAGTATGCCGCTTAATAGCTCGTTAATTACTGGTGCACAAAGTTTATTTGGTGTTAAGACGCAATTACAATTTGGAAGGACAACGGTTACTGGTGTGTTTTCTGAACAAAAATCACAAGGTAATACAGTTGTTGCCCAAGGCGGAGGTACTGTTGAGGAATTTGAATTATTCATAAGAGATTACGATGAAAATAGGCACTTCTTTTTATCTCAGTATTTCAAAGACACCTATGATACCTCTTTAAAAAATTACCCTTTTATAGATAATAAAGGACTGCAAATTACAAGGATAGAAGTTTGGATTACTAACCGAAGTAATAGAACTGACAACGTAAGGAATATTGTAGCAGTTCAGGATTTAGGAGAGACCGAAAATTTGGGATCCTTGGTAAATGTATTTGGTGCTCCTGGTGCATTTCCAGATAATGCCAATAATGCATTTAATCCAGAAAATATTGGAGGAGGAGGTTCTCAACTTACTGATGCGGTTAGAGATATTGCTACAGCACAATCTGGTTTCCTAGTAACAGGGGTTAATGAAGGGTTTGATTATGCTAAACTAGAAAATGCTAGAAAACTAACGGAACAAGAATATACACTAAATGTCGATTTAGGATATATTTCTTTAAATCAGCGCCTAAATAATGATGAAGTATTGGCGGTGGCTTTTCAATACAGAGTGGGTAATGAAATCTACCAAGTTGGTGAATTTGCTAATGATGGTGTTGCCGCTACCGATGTGGATTCCAATACTGGTGAAGTTACAAATCAGAGTTTAGTACTTAAGCTTTTAAAAAGTAGTATAACTAACGTTGAGCAACCTGTATGGGATTTAATGATGAAAAACATTTATGACACAGGAGCCTATAATTTAAGTGCAGACGATTTTAAATTAAATATTTTCTATAATGAAGCTTCGCCCTTAAACTACATAGAACCCGTTGGAGGAAGTTTTGATTTAGATATTAATGGAATTCCTGTTACAGGATCTACACCAGAAGATGATTTAATTGAAAATGTACCATTACTTCGTGTTTTCAATTTAGATAAATTGAATTTTAATAACGATCCGCAGACTCGTGGTGATGGTTTCTTCGATTTTTATCCTGGGATTACTGTAATACCAGAAAATGGTAAAATTATCTTTACAAGTGCCGAACCCTTTGGTGAATATTTATTTAATGTTTTAGGAGGAGGAGATTATAATAATGACGCAACGTATAACGATAATCAAAACAAATATGTTTATGATATTCTTTATAAAGAAACTAAAACAGCTGCTTTAGAAGAAGTAGAGAAAAACAAATTTAAACTTAAAGGGCGCTATAAATCATCTGGTAATGATGGTATCCCATTAGGTGCCTTTAATGTTCCTAGAGGATCTGTTAGAGTTACAGCTGGGGGGCGTGTTTTGGTTGAGGGCATAGATTATACGGTAAATTACCAGTTAGGACGTGTTCAAATTTTAGATGAAGCTTTAAAAGCATCAAATACACCTATTGAAGTGTCTACAGAAAACAATGCGGTATTTGGGCAACAAACTAGACGTTTTACAGGTTTAAATATTGAACATAAATTTAACGACGATTTTGTCTTAGGTGCTACCCTTTTAAATTTAAATGAAAGACCTATAACTCAAAAGGCCAATTATGGCACAGAACCTATAAACAATACTATTTTTGGTATTAATGGGAACTTTGCCTCTAAAGTGCCATTTTTAACAAGATTAGCCAATAAGTTACCAAATATAGATACGGATGCAGAATCAAATTTCTCTATTCGTGGTGAGTTTGCTTACTTGGCTCCAGGTGCTCCAAAAGGCACAAATCTAAATGGTGAAGCAACCTCTTACATCGATGATTTTGAGGGTACTCAAAACGCCATTGACCTAAGATCCCAACAATCATGGTTTTTATCATCTAGACCTGTAGATTTAGATGGCGATGGAAATACAGATCCCGAAAGTGATATTTCGGTTGGTATAGTAAATGGTTACGATAGAGCCATGTTAAACTGGTATAGCATTGATCCAATTTTTTATAGTACCAGAAGACCGACTGGTATAACGGATACCGATTTATCTTCACTTTATACCAGTAGAGTTTTTATAAATGAATTATTTCCTGAGAGACAATTGGTACAAGGACAAAATTCTGTATTATTTACTTTAGATTTAGCATATTACCCACAAGAGAGAGGGCCTTATAATTTCCAAAATAGTGAGGTGAATATTTCTACTGGAGAATTAACAAGTCCTGAAAATTCATGGGCTGGTATTACAAGACAACTAACTTCTACCGATTTTGAACAACAAAACGTAGAATATATAGAATTCTGGTTACAGGATCCATTCCAAGAAAACCCTACACATTCAGGAGGTAAGTTGGTGTTTAACCTTGGTAATATTTCAGAGGATATTGTTAAGGATGGTAAAAAGCTTTATGAGAATGGTCTGCCAGATAACGGAGACATTAGTATGCTAACGCCTACGAGTTGGGGTACTGTAACACCACAGAATCAATCTTTAATTTATGCTTTTGATACCACTGGAGATAAAAGAGCTAATCAGGATGTTGGTTATGATGGATATAGTGATACGGATGAAATACTGTTTGCTCAAACAGACTCCAATGTTCCGGCAGCATATGCCTCTTTAGAAGATCCTTCTAATGATAACTATAGTTATTTCTTAGATACAGATGGTGGGATTTTTGAGCGTTATAAAAAGTTCAATGGTGTAGAAGGTAATACGCCAGATACATTTACAGATACGCAAAGAGCCGCCAATACACAACCTGATGTAGAAGATATTAACAGAGATAACACAATGAATACCATTGACAGTTATTTTGAATATGAACTTAATATAACAAGGAGCAGTTTACCTGCTGTATCTAGCGTATCTGAGATTCCAGATTCTAATGATTTCAAAAAATACTTAGTAGATGTAAAGGTAGAACCACGTTCATTACCAGATGGAAGTACTGAAAATGTAAGATGGTATCAGGTAAGAATTCCTGTAGAAAGTAGTTTTGACCCTAATGACGATCACTTACAGTTTAGAGAGTACAACTCACCAGATTTAAGATCAGTTCGTTTTGTTAGAATGTTTTTAAAAGATTTTACAGATACTACTATATTCCGTTTTGGTACTTTAGAATTAGTAAGAAGTGATTGGAGACGTTATACCTTGCCTTTAGATGATGAAACAATAGATGAACATAATGGGGATAACACAGAGTTTTCTGTTGGTGTTATTGGTACCATAGAAAATGAAGGTAGTTATGTGTCACCTCCGGGTATTGAACCAGAACAGCTTTTTAATAACAATACAGTAGTACCACAAAACGAACAATCTCTTGTAATGAATGTTTGTGATTTAGAAGCTGAAGATTCAAGAGGGGCTTTTAAAAATATTAGTGTAGACATGCGTCAGTTTAAACGCTTAAGAATGTTTATACACGCCGAAGATGGTTCAAAAGGTTTTACGGATAATGGAAATTTAATTGGTTTTGTTAGGATAGGTAACGACCTTAACGATAACTACTACCAAATTGAGATTCCTTTAGTGAAGTCTGACCCAGGTTCTCTTGTTGAAGATGTGGTATGGCCAGAAGAAAATGAAATAAACATTCCTTTAGACATTCTAGGTAAGGTTAAAGCACAGGGAATATCAGACATGACTTTGGGTAATGAAGATCCAACGTTTTATGATGTAATTAATGGAGAAATACAATTAGCAACCGATCCTTATGGAGGTTATGTGATTGGGCAGCATAGAGTGGGGATTAAGGGTAACCCTAACTTTGGAGATGTAAGAACATTAATGGTTGGTGTTAAAAATGCAAATGAATTTGAAAATGTTTGTGCCCAAGTTTGGTTTAATGAGCTCCGTTTATCCGATATGGATAACGAAGGAGGTTGGGCTGCTGTGGTAAGTATGGATACCAATATTGCAGATTTCGCAAACATAAGTGCAACCGGAAGACAAAGTACATCAGGTTTTGGAGGTATAGAGCAAGGTCCAAGTGAACGTAGTCTTGAGGATGTTAAGCAATATGATGTTGTTACCAATGTACAGGTAGGACAGTTGTTACCAAAAAAATGGGGTATTCAAATCCCGTTTAATTATGCGCAAAGCGAAGAACTAATTACACCTAAATACGATCAGGTTTATAAAGATTTAAAACTTCAAGATCGTATTGATGCCGCAGATACCCAGGCAGATAAAGACAAAGTTAGAAAGCAATCTGAAGATTATACAAAGCGACAAAGTATCAATTTTATTGGTGTTAGAAAAACAAGAACTACAGATAAAACGCCACGCTTTTATGATGTTGAAAACCTAACACTTAATTATTCCTATAATAAAGTAGAGCATAGAGATTTTGAAATTGAAAACTCTGTAAATAAAACAGTAAGAGTAGGTGCTAACTACGCATTTAACTTCAACCCTGTAAAAATAGAGCCATTTAAAAAGAACGACTCTTTATTTACCGGAAGGTACTGGAAGTTCTTAAAAGATTTCAATCTTAATCTTTTACCTTCTAGTTTTACAGTTAATACCGATATTAATAGGCAGTTTAATAGACAAAAGTTCAGATCTATATTAGATGAAGGTAATATTGATGTAGAAGAACTATTCAGAAGAAATTATACCTTCGATTTTCAGTACACCATAAACTATAATCTAACCGATGCGTTACAATTAAACTTTAACGCTGCCAACAATAATATTGTTAGAAATTACTTTAAGGATAATGATTTAATTAGAGGAGAACAAGATGAAACTCTAGATGTTTGGGATGGTCTACTTGACGTTGGAGATCCTAACAGGCAAACTCAAACATTGGGGATTACGTATCAGCTACCATTAAAGAAAATACCAACCTTTAGTTTCTTAGATGCTACATATCAATACACTGGGACATTTAATTGGCAAAAGGGATCCGATTTATATGGAGATGTCATAGGTGAAGATGTTCATACCATTCAAAATTCTAATGTGCACGACATTAATGCTTCGCTAGATATGAATAGGTTGTACAGGTATATTGGCTTGGTTAAAAAACCTATTAGAAGAGTAAGAACAAGAACAGCTGCACCAGGACCAGGAGGTGTTCCTCCAGGAGGAGAAAAAGGAAAGAAGAAATCTAAATCTGGGGCTAAAAACAAATCATTAACCAAAGTATTAAATGCAGGTATTGGTCTTTTAACGAGTATTAAGAGAATGCAGTTTAGATACTCAGAAAATAATGGTACTTTTTTACCAGGTTACACGCAGACACCAGGTTTCATTGGTACGCTTAAGCCAACCTTAGGATTTACCTTTGGTAGCCAAAGTGACATTAGAGATTTGGCCGCTAGAAAAGGATGGCTTACTGTTTTCGATGAATTTAATCAGCAGTATACAACCACGCATACAAAGCAATTAGACATTTCAGCAAGTTTAGAACCCGTTAAAGATTTAAAAATCGACATTATTGGAAATAGAACGTACTATGAAAACTATTCTGAAAACTATATTGTAAATAATGGTGTTTACACCTCACTAACACCTAATACATTTGGTAATTTTAACATCTCAACAGTACTAATTAAAACATCGTTTAGTAAAAGTGATGAATTAAATTCGGAGACCTTTAGTAAGTTTAGAGATAATAGATTGGAAATTGCCAATAGACTGGCGGAAGAGTTTTATGGTCCAGGTGTGGCATTTAGTAGAGATGCCGATGGATATCCATTAGGTTTTGGTAAGACGAACCAAAAAGTATTATTACCAGCGTTTTTAGCAGCATATACAGGGCAAGATGCAGGTAAAGTAAAGACAAGTGCTTTTAGAGATATTCCAATACCTAATTGGGATTTAAAATACTCTGGTTTTATGAAATTTAAGTGGTTTAAAAAGCACTTTAAGCGTTTCTCATTAACACACGGGTATCGTTCTTCATACACAATTAATCAATTTAATACGAATTTAAATCTTAACACCAACCCAAGTGATAATGAAGCGCCGGTTCCTGGTTTAGATTATGGCAGCCAACCTTTTGAGGCTTTAGACCAATCGGGGAACTATAAAAACGAACAGCTTTACGGAGGTGTTAACTTAACAGAGTCTTTTAGCCCGTTGGTGCGTATAGATTTTGAAATGAAGAATTCGGTTAAAATATTGGCTGAAGTAGCAAAAGATAGATTACTGTCCTTAAGTTTTGACAATAACCTACTAACCGAAGTACAAGGTAATGAATATACTTTAGGATTAGGATATAGAATTAAAGACTTACGTATTAGATCAAATCTTGCAGGTCCTAAAAAACGTATTGTTAGTGATCTTAATATGAAGGCAGATATATCTGTAAGAGATAACAAAACCATTATAAGGTATCTGGACTTAGATAATAATCAAGTTACATCAGGTCAAACAATTTGGGGGCTTAAGTATAGTGCAGACTACGCCTTTAGTAAAAACCTAACAGGAATCTTCTATTTTGATTATGCGTTCTCAGAATATGCAATATCTACAGCCTTTCCACAAACAACAATTAGGTCTGGTATAACCCTAAGATATAATTTTGGAAATTAGTGTTAAGGCACTTGATTTTATATGCTTATTTTAAATACTTTTGTGTAAACAAAATAATTAAATAAGCACATGAATATTCCATCAGAATTAAAATATACAAAAGACCATGAGTGGGTGGTGTTAGAAGGAGATGTAGCAACCATAGGTATTACGGATTTTGCTCAAAGTGAGTTAGGTGATATTGTTTATGTTGAAGTAGAAACTGTTGATGAAACGTTAGCTGCCGATGAGGTTTTTGGTACCGTTGAAGCCGTTAAAACAGTGTCCGATTTATTTTTACCACTTTCAGGAGAAATTACTGAATTTAATGAGTCTTTAGAAGATGAACCAGAAAAGGTAAATACAGATCCGTATGGAGATGGTTGGATGATTAAAGTTAAGTGTTCAGATCTTTCGGAAGTAGATAACTTAATGTCTGCAGAGGATTATAAAGCTCTAATTGGTGCTTAAAAAAATAGTTTTCCCAGTAACTATTTGCTATACCGTATTTATAGCCGTTGTAAGTTTAATAAAACTAAATAATCTACCAGATGTAAAAATTTCATTTGGAGATAAAATTTTTCACTTTGTGGTTTATGGCGGTTTAACAATTTTGTGGTTTTATTCATTCTTTTTAAAGTTTAAAAAAGAATTTAAAACATCAATTCTCTATGCCGTTGTTTTTTCTGTAGTCTTTGGTATAATTCTTGAGGTATTACAAGATAGAATGACAGCTTACAGAGCTTTAGATGTTTATGATGCTCTGTCAAATACATTAGGAGCCTTATTAGCTTCGGCAGCAATATGGTTTACAAAAAGTTTACACGTTAAAAACTTATAAACACTTGCTTTTTTGATAAATAAATAGTTATTTTAGCAACCTTGATAAACGATACATTATGGAACTAAAGAAAAACCCTAAAGCAAACGTTGGTCGTAACAGTTCGCTTTATTTTGCAGTTGGTTTAGCATTAATGCTATTCTTAACGAATTATGCAATTAATTACAAAACCTATGACAAAGAAGATATTGATATAGGTATGGTAAATATGGATGCCGAGGATGAAGAAGAAATTCCATTAACAGAACAGATTCAAACACCTCCACCTCCTCCTCCACCACCTGCAGCTCCAGAAGTTATTGAAATTGTAGAAGATGAAGAGGAAGTAGAAGAAACAGTTATTGAGTCTACAGAGGTTGATCAAGAAACTGAAATTGTAGAGGTTGAAGAAGTAGAGGTAGAAGAAGTAGAAGAAGATATTGACGTTCCTTTTGCAGTAATTGAAAACGTACCTGTTTTCCCTGGTTGCGAAAAAGGAAGCAACACCAAGAAAAGAGAGTGTATGTCTAAAAAGATATCTCAATTCGTAAATAAAAAGTTTAATACTGAGTTAGCAAGTGACTTAGGTTTATCAGGAAGACAACGTATAAACGTTATCTTTAAAATTGATAAAACTGGTAAAGTAACTGGTATTAGAGCAAGAGCTCCACACCCAGGATTAGAAAAAGAAGCGAAGAGAGTAATTGGTTTATTACCAAAAATGAAACCAGGTAAGCAAAGAGGTAAACCAGTAAACGTTCCATATTCGTTACCTATAATCTTCCAAGTTCAAGACTAGTAAACATTAAGTTTCAATTATATAAAAACCCGTTACAAATTTTGTAACGGGTTTTCTTTTTTGGTATGCTTATTGTGATTTTATCATAATATTAACATTTAAACTTTAATTAATTATGAGAAATCGTAAAGAATCTCACAGTGGCATTCGGCAAAATGACCATTCTGTGAAAAAATCTCAAAAGCATGAAGCAAATTTACAAAAAAACTCCACCCTCTATTTCCAAGTAGGACTTATTCTATGCCTTTTGGCATGCTATGGACTATTTGAAATGAAGTTTGAGTCTAAAATCCCCAAAGTGGGATTAATGATTCCACCCGATGATGGTTATGTCATTGAAATACCAAATATTCCTCAAGCAAAACCGGAAATCGATGAACCAGTGAAACAAGAGAAAGTTACAAAACCAAAGGACTTTGAAATTATTGATAATGACAAGGATGTTATTGAAACGGTAATTGATACACCTGATACTCCAGTGGAAAACTTAAATCCGGAAATTGACTTAGAAGGCTTGCCAGATGAACCAATAGACGAACCAATAGTTGATTTTATTCTAATTGAAGAAGTGCCAGTATATCCTGGTTGCGAAAAAAAGAAAGGCAGGGCAGCTCAAAGTAAATGTATGTCCGACAAAATTAATAAACTTATTCAACGAAAGTTCGATGTTGGGCTGGCCGATAGATTAGGATTGTCTGGCAAGCAAAGAATTCAGGTGCAATTTAAAATTAGTGAAACAGGAGAGGTCTCAGTAATGAGAACACGAGCACCGCATCCTATGTTAGAAAAAGAAGCAGAGCGCGTTGTAGGCTTAATTCCAAGTATGAAACCTGGTAAGCAAAGAGACAAAGCTGTTTCTGTAAAATTTAATCTGCCTATTAATTTTATGGTTCAGGATTAAGCGTTCAAATAATTAAGAATGCAAACCGTTATCAATTTAGTTGATAGCGGTTTTTCTTTTGAACTTAATTGAATTAATAATCCAATTCTAATTTGGTATTTTTAAAAATCCCTATCTTTCAGCTTTAAAAAATTGAAAGTTATTTTCATGATAAGGTACATTGTATTATTCCTATTTCTCATTCAGTTAAACGGGTATTCACAAAATATTTCTTCAAACGAAAAACCACCTATTTTTCCTAATTGCAAAGCCGTTTCTTTAGATTCTTTGCAACAGTGTTTTGATAAAAACATTGCAGATTACATGTTTGCTAATTTTAAAGTGCCGCAAAACGTCTTAGAAGACAATTATAAAGGGAAACTGGTAGTGCTTTTCGAAGTTGATACGACAGGACATTTTAGAGTAATTTATACGGATGCCATATATAAAGAGCTAAAGGATGAAGCAAAACGTGTGTTTAAAACACTTCCTAAAATAACACCAGGGACGTACAATGGTAGAAATACATTTAAGCAATACGCTATTCCAATTCAAATTCCATTGGTAAAGCAAGAGCCTGTAATACAAGATTTAAGAAGAGAAGCAGAGGAAAACAAAGTTTCAGAACTCGAACAAGCAGCAAAAAAGGAATATGAAAGGCTAAATAAAAGTATAAAGCAGTATTCTAACAATCGTTTTTCTAGTGAGTTAAATGTAAATTTTATTCACAGTGATTATGCTAGATTTGATAGAGCTATTAATGTTATAGGATCAAACAGTCATACTGCTGCTAAACCTTTTGTGTATTCCGAAGTTTCTAAATATTATGATTTTGAGGGCGAACAAAATAAACTTTTAAAGGATAAAAAAACGAAGGCAGGCAAAAAGCTTTGGAATGAACATTTAATACAGCTTCAAGGAGAAAATTATTGGTTTACAATAGATCCTGTTTTAGATTTACAAGTTGGTAAAGACACCGACGCCGAATTTAATTCAACCTATAACAATACCCGCGGATTTGTTGTTCAAGGTGGTTTAGGTAAGAAATTTGGTTTTTATTCTTCTGTTTTTGAAAGTCAGGGGCGTTTCGCAGATTATGTTAACAGGTATTCTGAAAGTTTAAAAGCCTTTGGACCAGACCCTGCAATTGTTCCAGGTAGAGGTATTGCTAAACGTTTTAAATCAGATTCTTATGATTATCCTGTTGCTGAAGCCTATTTGTCGTATTCACCTGCCGAATTTTTAAATATTCAATTTGGTCATGGTAAAAACTTTATAGGTGATGGTTATCGTTCATTACTACAAAGTGATGTGTCTAGCCCACACACTTTTTTAAAGCTAAACACAAAGTTCTGGAAGATTAAATATACCAACACATTTATGTGGATGAAAGATGTAAGGGACGAAGTGGTTGAAGATAAAGCATTTTTAACCAAATATGTAGCTAACCATTATTTGAGCTGGAATGTTTCTAAACGTTTCAATTTAGGACTGTTTGAATCTGTACTTTGGACTAACAGTAACGATAGAGGTTTTGATATAAACTATCTTAACCCCATTATTTTCTATAGAGCAATTGAGTTTGAATCTGGTCAAGGCGCTGGAAATGCTTTATTAGGAGCAACTGCCAAGTATAAATTCACTGATAATATTAATGCTTATGGCCAGTTTATTTTAGATGAATTCTCTCTGAGCGATATTAAAGCAGGAGAAAAGAGCTGGAAAAACAAGTACGGTTACCAAATTGGACTTAAATATTACAATGCGTTTAATGTAGACAATTTATACCTTCAATTAGAATACAATAGAATTCGTCCGTATACCTATTCACATAACACAATTGTTTTAAATTATGCGCATAGCAATCAGCCAATAGCTCATTTATGGGGAGCAAACTTTTCAGAGTTAATTTTAATAGGACGTTATCGCTTAAACAGATGGTTTGCCGATGCTAAATTGATTTTTGGGAATAGAGGTTTAGATTACAATAATGGTACAGATAGTTTTAGCTATGGGGCAGATTTATATAGAGACTATAACGACAGACCTTTTGATAATGGTGTAGAAATTGGCCAAGGCATTAAGACTAAAATCTTCTATGGTAATTTACAGGCTGGTTACTTGGTAAATCCTGCTTCGAATTTAAAATTGTTTACAGATATTACAGTACGAAATTTTGATCCTAATGCTACCACCACGTCTACTTTTAGCAATAACACGGTATGGTTTAATTTTGGACTAAGAACAGATTTGTTTAATTGGTATTTTGATAATTAACATATTTGTCATTCCCACGAAGGTGGGAATCTGTTTTTTAACAAACTTTTTTTGAATAACCTGATGAATATCTAGGTTTAAAATGAGTCTTGCAGAACTTGTTACTTATTTTGTAATAATCTCATTGCCAAAACGCTTTAATCGAGTATCTTTGCACTCGCTAAAAGAATAAAGCATTGGCAAGGGCAAAATCTTCTACAGTAAAACATACAGTGATTTCAGATTTTAAAGAAATTACAAAAATGCGTTTGTCATTAAGCGTGGTGTTTTCTTCACTTGCAGGTTACTTATTAGGTGTTGAAACTATCAACATACAAACCCTAATATTATTAGCTTTGGGAGGTTATTTTATGGTAGGCGCGTCAAATGGATTTAACCAAATCATAGAAAAGGATCTAGATGCCCTTATGAAACGAACTCAAAACAGACCAGTTCCTTCAGGAAGAATGTCAGTTAGATCTGCATTTATAATTTCTTCTATTTTTACGCTTTTAGGTATAATTATTCTGTATACCATAAATAAGCAAACAGCAATGTTTGGTGCCATATCTATATTTTTATACGCCTGTGCATATACGCCGTTAAAAACCATGACACCAATAGCAGTTTTTGTAGGTGCTATACCTGGAGCTATTCCGTTTATGTTGGGTTGGGTAGCTGCTACTAATGATTTTGGTATTGAACCAGGAACTTTATTTGCTTTACAATTCTTTTGGCAATTTCCTCACTTTTGGGCTATAGGTTGGTTTTTATATGATGACTATGAAAAAGCTGGATTTAAAATGCTTCCTACAGGAAAGAAGGATAAAGGTACCGCTGTACAAACTATAATGTATACAATTTGGACTATTATTGTATCTATTATTCCTGTCTTTGGTTTTACAGGGAAGTTGCAATTATCAATAGTGGCTGCTATTATTGTTTTCATTCTTGGTTTGGGAATGTTGAATTTTGCAATTAGACTCTTTAAGGAAATGACAGCAAAGGCGGCAAGACAATTAATGCTAGCCAGTGTATTATATATAACACTTATTCAAATAGTATACGTAGTTGATAAATTTATAAACTAACTATGGATTTAACTCAAGGAACACAACAAGAAAAGCAAGCTAGAGCAAAAAAAATGATGCTTTGGTTTGGAATTATTTCATTAATCATGTCTTTTATGGGATGGACTAGTGCTTTTATAGTAAGTAGCTCTAGACCAGATTGGTTAAAAGATTTTCAATTACCAAATTCATTTGTAATTAGTACAGTTGTTATAATTATAAGCAGTTTTACGTATTTGTTAGCTAAAAAGGCTATTAAAAGTAATAACAGACAACAAACTACTATGATGCTTTGGGTAACGTTATTTTTAGGAGTTGCTTTTATCTTTTTTCAGGTAAGAGGGTTTCAAGAAATTATAGATTTGGGTTACTATTTTACTGGAGCTAGTAGTAACGTAACAATGTCTTACATTTATTTAATAGCAATGGTTCATATTTTGCATGTTGCTGCGGGTATTGTTTCATTGTTAGTTGTAATTTATAATCATTTTAAACAAAAGTATAATTCAGATAATTTATTAGGGTTAGAACTGTCTGCCACTTTTTGGCATTTCGTTGATATACTATGGGTTTATCTCTTTCTATTCTTGTACTTTGTGAAATAAATTCCCAATATATTTTTGTCAAAAAAAAGGATGGTTTTTAATTTTAGCGAAACTGATATTTATCATAGTTTAAAATTTGCGGGTTCTGTTTCGTTAGATGAAATAAATGATTATTTTTGTGCAACTTTTAAATAACAACCATTACATATGAGTACTACAGTTGTAAATGCTGAAGCTGAAGGAAAAACTTGGGCAGGTGGAAACCAGCCGTTAAAAGCAAGTTATGGTAAAATGATGATGTGGTTTTTCATCGTTTCAGATGCATTAACTTTTTCTGGGTTTTTAGCAGCCTACGGATTTTCAAGATTTAAATTTATAAAGGAGTGGCCAATTGCCGATGAGGTGTTTACTCACGTACCATTTTTACATGGTCAAGAGTTACCTATGATTTATGTAGCGTTTATGACGTTCATACTTATCATGTCTTCTGTAACAATGGTATTAGCTGTTGATGCGGGTCACCACATGAATAAAGCTAAAGTTACATTTTACATGTTCTTAACAATTATTGGTGGTTTAATTTTCGTTGGATCTCAGGCTTGGGAATGGGGTACATTTATAAAAGGTGATTTTGGTGCAGTACAAACTAAAGGAGGTAATATTTTACAGTTTGTAGATACAGAAGGACATAGAGTCGCATTGAGAGATTTTGTTGTTGCAGATGAGCATGCAGATAGAACACAACACGGTAGAGATAATGGTCTTTGGTTCGTTTCAGAAGGATCTTTGCCTCCATATACTATGGAAGAAGTAATACACGGATTAGAGGCTAATGAGAACGTATTGGTGAGAACTCAATTTATCAATGAAGAAGGACACAAAACAATATTATCAAGAGAAGAGTCTTTAAGACAAATAAAAGAAAATGGTAAAGTTGCTGTAGAAGGGGCTAATCTTCATGTAAATGAATACGGGTCTCCATTATTTGCAGATTTCTTTTTCTTTATCACAGGTTTCCACGGTTTCCACGTATTTTCAGGGGTAGTGATTAACATCATTATTTTCTTTAATGTAGTGTTAGGAACTTATGAAAGACGTAAGAGCTACGAAATGGTAGAAAAAGTTGGTCTTTACTGGCACTTTGTAGATTTAGTTTGGGTATTTGTATTTACATTCTTCTACCTAGTTTAATAATTTAAGTAAGATATATAGTTTAAAGATGGCACACGAGCATAAATTAGAAATATTTAGAGGGTTATTAAAATTCAAGTCCAATACACAAAAGATTTGGGGTGTTTTAATATTTTTAAGTATTGTTACAGCTATAGAAGTTGTATTAGGTATCTATAAACCAAGTTGGTCAATGGGGCAGGTTTTAGGTATGAAGCTTTTAAACTGGATTTTCATTATCCTTACCATTGTAAAAGCGTATTATATTACTTGGGATTTCATGCATATGCGTGATGAAACTAAAGGTTTAAGACGTGCTGTTGTTTGGACAACAATTTTCTTAATTCTTTATTTAGTATTCATCTTACTACAAGAAGGCGGGTACGTTTTTAGAGTTTATGAAAACGGATTTATTAAAAGAGATTTTTAAGTAGAAAGGGAGCTTAAATTGAGCCCTGTCGAAATGTTAAAATATAGTTTAAAAGGTGGTTATAAGAACCACCTTTTTTATTTTTGCATAATTTATTTCTAATCATAAAAAGAAAGTTAAAAATGGATTTAAAAAAAGTGGGTAGATATACCATTTTGGTGGTGTTATTCTTTCTTCCAGTAACTTTTTTATTGTTCTTATATCCTGCAACACATAATTATAACCCTTTAGATATAGTTAATGAAGATGTTATTGAGCTTAAGGACTTTTCATCTTTAAAAGCCGATAATGTTGTTCTAAAAGATCATATCACAGTCCTTGGCTTCTTAGGTAAGGACCCCATGAGTAAAACTACTATGGCTTCAAATCTAAAGGAGTTAGTCTATGATAAATTTAAGGGGTTTAAGAAGTTTCAAATTGTTATCGTTGCGCCAAAAGGAACTGAGGAAGCGGCAAAACAGTTGGAGCAAGAAATAAGCCAGTATGAAAACTTAAAGTTTTGGCACTATGTTTTCGGGGAAACAAAAGCCATTAAAAAATTGCATAACACTGTAAGAACAGATGGTATTCTAGATAATTACTTGGGGTCTGATGAAGTTTTTATAATTGATAAAGAGCTAAACCAAAGAGGTAGAATTGATGATAGAGAGGATAATGAAAAAGAAAAAAAGAAACCTGTTTATGGTTTAAATAGTTATAACTGTATTGAAGTTGCCACTATAAAGAATAAGATGAGTGAAGATATGCGCATTTTATTTACGGAGTACAGACAGAAAAGAAAAGGAGACTTTAACTCTACGGTAAGAAGGGCAAACGATTTAAAAGCACAAAACAAATAAAGGGCGGTTCGATTAATTATACTAAGGTGTAATTGTATCGAGAATAACTAAATAAAATGAGCAAAAAGAATAATTACTCGTACATAGGTATTGCATTTATAATACTAGTATTCGGAATCATTTTCGTTCCCAGAATTGTAGATAGAGTTAAGGAAGGCGATATTTCTAGACAAGAAAGTAGAAGCGATTATGCTGAAGAAGAAAGCAACAAAAGAAAAGCCGCAGATTTAGTTTTCATTCAAGGCCCTAATGGTAACAAAAAGGTTCCAGAATTTAGCTTTACAAATCAAGATGGAAAAACAATTACAAATAATGACTATTTAGGTAAGGTCTACGTTATTGAATTTTTCTTTACCACATGCCCAACAATTTGCCCTAGAATGAACCAAAACTTGGTCAAGATTCAAGATGAATTCAAAGCGTTTGAAAATTTTGGTGTGGCTTCATTCACCATAAATCCTGAAAATGATACACCAGAGGTATTAAAGCAATACGCTACTAACTATGGAATTACTAATCCAAACTGGCATTTAATGACGGGAGATAGAGATGCTATATATGATTTGGCAAATAAAGGGTTTTACATTTATGCAGCGGAGAATAAAGATGTTGAAGGTGGGTTTGAGCATTCTGGAAATTTTGCTTTAGTAGATAAAAACGGATTTATACGTTCAAGAAAAGATGCATCTGGTAACCCTTTAATCTATTATGAAGGTATTACTTCGGAAGAAGAACAGGTAAATGATGAAGGGCAAAAAGAACAAATAAGCCTTTTAAAAGAAGATATTAGAAAATTATTAAATGAGTAACATGTTGCAATTATAATGCAGCTAAGAATCTAAAGCATGAGCAATCAAGAAATAATAGACGATAAAAAATACAATAAGTGGATAGTAATTCTATCTGTGGTTATTCCTGTGGCTGTAGCAGCACTTTTTAAAGTAAGAATTGATTTAGAATTACCCGTGTTTTTACCGCCAATATATGCATGTATTAACGCAATTACAGCTATAGTTTTGGTTCTTGCTGTATTACAAATAAAAAAGGGTAATAGAACCGCACACGAAAAGCTAATAAAGTTCGCAATTATTTTATCGGTTTTATTTTTAGTGATGTATGTTTTATACCATATGACAAGTGATTCTACCTCTTATGAAGGTGATTATAGAGTGCTATATTTATTTATTTTAATAAGTCATATTGTTTTATCAATTGGTGTAATTCCTTTTGTCTTAATTACCTATGTTAGAGGAATAACTAACAATATTGAAAAACATAAAAAAATAGCCAAAGTAACATTTCCGCTATGGTTGTATGTTGCGGTTACTGGTGTAATAGTATATTTTATGATATCACCTTTCTATTAATATGAAAAATAAATTTGTTCTTTTTCTTTTCACTTTTTTCTTTTTCCTTAAAAGTAATGCGCAATGTGCAATGTGTAGAGCGGTTCTTGAAAGTGAGGAAACCAAGGGCGTAGCAGAAGGCATCAATGATGGTATTGTATATCTAATGGCCATACCCTATATACTAGTTGGGGGTATTATTTTCTTTATTTATCGTAAATACAGAACGTTAAAAAAATAATAAAAAATTTTTAGCATAGTTTTTGTAACATTTCTTTGCATTAGTAGTCATACTAAAAAAGTAATATTACTTAAATAACCACCCAACATGCTAGAAATTAAAAATCTGCACAAATCCTATCCAATAGGAGATTCCAGTTTACATGTTTTAAAAGGTATTAACCTTTCAGTAAAAGAAGGCGAAATGGTGGCAATTATGGGGTCTTCCGGTTCAGGAAAATCTACGTTGCTAAACATTATAGGTATGTTAGATGAAGCCGATTCTGGTGAGTACATTCTAGATGGACTTCAAATTAAAGATCTAACAGAAAAAAAAGCAGCTGTTTATAGAAACAAATTTTTAGGTTTCATTTTTCAGTCATTTAATCTAATTAGTTACAAAAATGCTCTTGAAAATGTAGCGCTACCATTGTACTATCAAGGTATGAAACGAAAGCAGCGTCAAGAAAAGGCATTGTTTCATTTAGAAAAAGTTGGACTGGCAGATTGGTCACATCACTTGCCTAAAGAGTTGTCTGGAGGACAGAAACAACGTGTAGCAATAGCAAGAGCTTTAGCTGCAAATCCTAAATTATTGTTGGCAGATGAGCCTACGGGAGCATTAGATACTAAGACGTCTTATGAAATCATGGAATTCATTCAACAATTAAATGATGAAGGAAAGACCATTTTAATGGTAACGCATGAAGAAGATATTGCTAACATGTGTAAGCGTATAGTGAGATTGCGTGATGGAGTTATTATGGAAGATAAAGAGGTAACCCAGGTAAGAGCTGCTCAGTATGTTTGATTTAGATACTTGGCGAGAGATTCTTCAAAGTATGAATAAAAACCGAACCAGATCGGTGCTGTCTGGTTTTACGGTAGCCTTTGCTATAATGTTATTTACAATACTTATTGGTATAGCAAATGGTCTTGAAAATACGTTTGCAGAAGCTTTCGTAGATGATGCTAATAATGGCGTGTTTGTATGGACAGGAAGAACTACTAAAGCACACAAAGGGCTTCAAGCAGGTAGACGAATTCAACTTAAAAATGAAGATATTGATCATGTTAAAAAAGAGTTTAAAGACAAGGTTCAATATATAACTGCTCGATTATACAGAAACGTAAATGCTTCTTATAAAGGTGAAAAAAACAGTTATGATTTAAGAGCTGTTCATCCAGATCATCAATATCTAGAAAAGACTAAGATTAGAGATGGTAGATACATTAATGTTAACGATCTCAAGAAAAGAACAAAAATTGCGGTTATTGGTAGATTGGTTGAAGAAGATTTATTTAATAAAGAAAGTGCTTTAGGGAAGTATGTTAACTTAAGTGGTATTCAATATAAAGTAGTTGGTGTTTTTACAGATGATGGAGGAGATAATGAAGAACGTAAAATATACATGCCAATTACTACAGCACAACAGATTTATGGTAATAACGATTACATAGACCAAATAAGTCTTACTTATAACCCCAATATGGAACTAAATCAAGCTATTGATTTTGGTTTAGACCTTGAGAAAAACTTAAAGAAAAAATTTAGTGTTGCACCCAACGATCAAAGAGCCATTAGAGTCTTTAACATGGCACAACAATCTAAGGGGATTAATCAGTTTACATTTGTTTTAAGTGTCATTATTTTTATTATCGGTTTAGGTACTTTAATTGCGGGAATTGTTGGTATTAGTAATATCATGATATTTATTGTGAAAGAGCGTACCAAAGAAATAGGTATTCGAAAAGCTCTTGGAGCAGCACCCAAATCTATTGTTTCAATCATTTTAATAGAATCTATTGTTATTACAGCAATTGCTGGTTATATAGGTC
The DNA here is from genome assembly GCF_008085455.1 of Seonamhaeicola marinus. Classification (NCBI taxonomy): domain Bacteria; kingdom Pseudomonadati; phylum Bacteroidota; class Flavobacteriia; order Flavobacteriales; family Flavobacteriaceae; genus Seonamhaeicola; species Seonamhaeicola marinus. The sequence goes on from NZ_VSDQ01000679.1 coordinate 833,440, forward strand.
TTTTAATTGGAGTTGGCGTTCTAGAATGGGTTGGTCCTTACCTAAAAGAATATTTTATTAAAGATCCGGGTGTAAAAACCTCAATAGTTGTTGTGGCAACTATTATACTTATAATGGCAGGTGCTCTAGCGGGATATTTACCAGCCAAAAGAGCATCCAAGATTAAACCAATAGTAGCTTTAAGAAACGACTAGAATTATGTTTAGGTTTTTATTTGATCGAGATACATGGCAGGAGGTTTACGAAAGTATAACCAAGAATAAGTTACGTACCATTATTACAATGGTTGGTGTTTGGTGGGGAATTTTACTTCTTGTTGGTTTGCTAGGTGCGGCTAGAGGTATGGAAAATAAGTTCAATAGGGTATTTGGTGATTTTGCAACGAATAGCGTGTTTATTTGGGGGCAAAGAACAAGTAAGCCTTTTAAAGGGTTTCAGGAAGGAAGACGAGTGAGACTTAAACTATCAGATGCCAGGAAAATCCAATCTTCGGTAGAAGGTATAGAGTTTGTTGTTCCCAGAAATCAAAGTCAAGGATTTGTGGTTAATGGGGAATTATCTGGGACATTTAATGTTGCGGGAGATTTACCATTGCTAGATGTGGTTCAAAAGAAGAATTTGATTAAGGGGCGTTTTATCAATCAAAATGATATTGATTTAAGACGAAAGGTAGCGGTGATTTCTGAAGATATTTACAAACAGGTTTTTGAAAAAGATGTTGAACCTATAGGGAAAATGATAAAGATAAATAGTCTTAATTTTCAGGTTATAGGGGTTTTTGAGGTTAGTAATTTTGGTGGGCCACAATCCGATATTCATATTCCATTTGATACATTTCAACACATCTATAGTCAGGGAGATCGAATAGGATGGATGATGATAACTGGTAAGCCTGAATATAGTATAAAGCAAATAGAAAAAGACGCACAGTTGTTGTTAAAGAATTTGAATAAAATTCACCCTAAAGACAAAAGAGCGCTTGGTAGTTATAACCTTGGAGCCGATTTTAAAAAGGTAACAGGATTTTTAATAGGGATGCAATTTTTAACATGGTTTGTTGGTATTGCCACACTTATAGCTGGAGTATTCGCCATTGGGAATATATTGCTTATTACGGTTAAAGAACGTACCAAAGAAATAGGTGTAAGAAGAGCATTAGGGGCAACACCTTTTGAAATAAAAAGACAAATTGTTGTTGAAGCAGTTACGTTAACCCTTGTAGCTGGACTTATGGGGATTATTAGTGGTGGTTGGATTTTAATCTTTTTAGATTCTTCCTTCGGACAAGGAGATGATGCCGCATTAGTAAATGCGTCGGTATCTCTGTTAATAGTGTTTATAGCATTATTAATTCTAGTAGCCCTTGGAACATTAATAGGTCTAATACCTGCATTTAAAGCAACAAGCGTAAAACCAATAGAAGCATTAAGAGAAGAATAAACAATCAATAAAATGAACAAAACAGTAAAAATTATTTTAGTTCTAATAGCGGTAATACTATTAGTGGTAGTATTAAAGTATTTTAAAGATGCAAACTCTGCAGAGGTAGAAGAATTTAAAGTAGAGGAGCCATTCTACACTTCAATAGCTACTAAAGCGGTAGCCACTGGAAAGCTAAATCCAGAAGAAGAAATTGAATTAAAACCTCAAATTTCAGGAATTGTAGATGAAATTATTGTTGAAGAAGGAGATGTTGTAAAGAAAGGCGATTTAATTGCTAAGATTAGAGTTGTGCCGAATGAACAAAGTTTAGCCAATGCTAAGAGTAGAATTGCTACTGCAAAATTATCATCTGAAAATGCCGCTATACAGTATAGTAGGGATAAAAAGCTATATGAAAAAGGTGTGATTTCTATTCAAACTTTTGAGAATACAGAGTTAAGCTTTAATCAAGCAAAGGAGACTTTAAGACAAGCGCAAAATGATTATCAAATAATAAAAAGAGGTTCCATTTCTGGTGGAAATGCTGCTAATACAAATATTATAGCGCAAATCTCTGGTACAATTTTAGAGATTCCAGTAAGAGAAGGAGATCAAGTTATTCAAAGTAACAACTTTAACGCTGGTACAACTATAGCAACAATAGCCGATATGAGTCATATGATTTTTGAAGGAAAGGTTGATGAGTCTGAAGTTGGAAAGTTAGAGGAAGGAAAAGACATAAAGGTCATCTTAGGTGCAATTAATGAAAAGGAGTTCCCAGCTACATTAACCTTTGTTGCTCCAAAAGGAAAGGAAGAAAACGGAGCTGTTCAGTTTACTATTAAAGCAAACGTAAAAGTAGATTCTGAAACTAATATTAGAGCTGGTTATAGTGCTAATGCTGAAATAGATTTAGAAGGAAAAGATAGCATTTTGGCTATTAAGGAAGCTTTACTTCAGTACAACAGAATTACGGATAAACCTTTTGTTGAAATTCAGAATGAAGATGGGAAATTTAAAAAGAAAAATGTTGAAACTGGAATTTCTGATGGTATAAACATTGAAATCACAGAAGGAATTAAAGAAGGAGATAAAATCAAAGTTTGGAATAAAGTTTCTGAAGAAGAGAAAAAGGATAATGAAGAGGAGGAGGAAGATGAAGATTAATAATAGTACTAAAATGAGAACATTATTGTTTGTGGCCCTTCTTGTTATTACAGGAACTCAAACTTTTGCACAACAAAAAAAGTGGACACTCCAGGAATGTGTTAATTATGCGCAGGAGAATAATATAAGCATAAAACAAAGTGAGTTAAATGTTCAACAAGGAGAAATAAATAAAAAGGATGCCGTGGGGAACTTTTTACCTTCGTTTAATGCTTCTGGAAGTCACTCATGGAATATCGGGTTAAACCAAAATATTACAACAGGACTTTTAGAAAATTTAACGACTCAATTTACCTCATTTCGCTTAACCTCAAATGTTACCATTTATAATGGTTTGAGAAATATTAACCAACTTCATAGAGCTAATTTAGCGGTGTTGGCAAATCAATATCAGTTATCTGATATGAAAGATGATATTTCCTTAATGGTTGCGAATTCATTTTTACAAATCTTGTTTAATAAAGAACAGCTTAAGATACAGAAGGCGCAATATGAGGTTACTAATAAGAACCTTAAAAGAACAGAGGAACTTGTAGAGGCAGGGGTTCTTCCAAAAGGAGATGCCCTAGAGATTAAAGCTACATTAGCATCTCAGGAACAACAAATAGTTAATACAGAGAATACGCTTTTATTATCTAAGATTAATTTAGCACAGACATTGCGTATTGATGATTATCAAAATTTTGATACAGAAGATATTTCATATGATGTACCGCTTAGTTCTATTTTGAAGGAATCGCCTAAAACAATAGTTGATAAGGCTAAAGAAAGACGCTATGATTTAAAAATAGCCGATGCTAATGTTCAGTTGGCTGAGTATGATTTAAAGTTGGCTAAGGGAAATTTACAGCCATCTTTAACCGGATTCTATCAGTATGATAGCCGTGCTACTAATAACGATAGAGTGGTAGGAGTGGAAACAGTTCCAGATGGAACGAATTCTCCAATTGGTTTTGTAGAAGGAACGGGAGAAACGGTCTTAAGCCCAAACTTTACAACAAATAGAATTATTGAAGGTCCAGATGGGATATTTAATCAATTTAGTCGCAATGATGGACATAGTTTTGGTGTAAGTTTAAATGTGCCAATATTTAATGGGTTCTCTGCTAGAAACAATGTTGCTCGAAATACGATTAATTTAGAAAGGATTAAGAATGAGTACGCTCAAGCAGAATTAGATTTAGAAACCGAGGTTTATCAGGCTATTAATGATGCCAAAGGTGCATTAAAAGCTTATGAAGCTGCTTTAAAAACGGAAGAAGCTAGAATGGAAGCTTTTAATTATGCAAAAGAACGTTACAATTTAGGAGTTTCTAATTCTTTTGATTTTAGTCAATCACAATCAAGGTATGAGCAATCGCAGAATGAAGTTATTAGAACCAAGTATGATTATATTTTTAGATTAAAGGTAATTCAGTTCTATTTTGGGATTCCAATTGATAATTAAACTTAGCTTTGTATATAAAGTAAATATTTAAGACTTTTACCTCGATTAATTATCAATAGTTAAAGCGTGTATATTTTAAGTATAGAAACAGCAACAACTAACTGTTCTGTTGCAGTTTCAAAAGAAGGACAAACTATAGCTTTAAAAGAGGATAGTAGAAACGGATATTCACATGCTGAAAAATTGCATGTGTTTATTGACGAAGTCTTGAACGAAGCTAACATAGAAAAATCAGATTTAGAGGCCATAGCAGTAAGCAAAGGCCCTGGGTCTTATACGGGTTTAAGAATTGGTGTTTCTGCTGCAAAAGGCCTTTCATTTGCACTTGACAAGCCTTTAATTTCGGTACCTACTTTAGATGCATTGGCTAATCAGGTAGATATTAAAGAAGGTGTTGTTGTTTCTATGTTAGATGCCCGCAGAATGGAAGTGTATTCTGCTATATATAATGCTGGTCATACTCAAATAAGAGATACACAAGCTCAGGTTTTAGAGGCGTCTTCTTTTGAGACATTCTTAAATAAAGGAAAGGTACACTTTATTGGTGATGGGGTAGCTAAAACTAAGGAACTTATAAATCACTCAAATGCTATTTTTATTGAAGGTAAGTTGCCATCTGCAAATGAAATGGGTGCATTAGCATATGATAAATATAAAATAAGCGACATCGAAGATGTCGCTTATTTTGAACCATATTATTTGAAAGATTTTGTGGCTATAAAACCAAAATCTTAAGCTTCTTTATGTATTTCAACGCTGTGTGGGTAAGGAATTTCAATACCAGCATTGTCTAGAGCTATTTTACATTCTTCTGTTATTCCGAAGTATACATCCCAATAATCGTCTACGGTAGAGTAAGGTCTAACAGCAAAGTTTACGGAACTATCAGCTAACTCAGAAACATTTACGCTTGGCGCAGGATCTTTCAATACTTTAGGGTTTGAGGTTAATACATTCAGTAAAACCTCTTTAGTCTGCTTTATATCGGCATCATAACTAACACCAATTGTTAAGTCTACACGCAGTTTACCTTCTGTAGAATAGTTAGTAATATTACCGTTAGATAAAGCGGCATTCGGAATTATAATTTCTTTATTAGTAGGAGATACAACTTTAGTAGTGAAAATCTCAATCTCTTTTACAACTCCTAATTCACCTTGAGCTTCAATTAAATCTCCAATTTTAAAAGGTTTAAAAATCATTATTAAAACGCCACCTGCAAAGTTAGAAAGTGATCCTTGTAAAGCCATACCAACAGCTAAACCAGCAGCGGCTAAAATTGCAGCAAAAGATGTTGTTTCAATCCCTAATTGAGAGAGAATGGCTAAGATTAGAAGTATTTTAAGTCCCCAACCTATTAAGTTAAGTAAAAACTTTTGAAGACTTTGGTCGTAATCTTGTTTAGCCATTACTTTGGCTATGCCTTTGTTTATTTTCTTTATAATCCATGATCCTATAATCCAGATTATAATTGCTCCTAAAATTTTTAGACCATAATCAATAGCAATACCAGTCCATTTTTCAATGTCTTCTGCTTTTAAATTTTCCATAGTTTTAACGTGTGTTTATTAGTGTTATAAAGTTAATTTTTTTGTGAGAATTAACATCTTTTTCAGATGAAAAAAATGTTAAGAACATTATAGAAAACAAAACACTAGAGCAATTATTGCAGGAACTGCTTGCACATAAAACAGTTTAATTTTCTTTGTAGAGTAAGACCCATAAATACCTGCAATGGTCACGAAAAAAAGAAATAAAATAGAAACTTCTATATTGTTTTGTATTAACGAATAAATTAAACCAGCAGCTAAAAAGCCGTTATAAAGTCCTTGGTTGGCGGCTAATACTTTAGTTTCTTCTGCAAATTCTTTCGATTTTAAACCAAAAGTTTTAATGCCTTTAGGTTTTGTCCATAGAAACATTTCAAGAACCAGAAAGTATACATGTTCTAAAGCAACAAAAAGAATTAATATAGAAACTACGGTTTTCATTCTTTCAAAAATTGAATGGCACGATCTACTTCTTTTACAGGAAGTTTACAGGCTTTATTTACACAAACGTATATTAATGTTGCATCTGGATTGTACCTGTTTAAAAGTAGGGGCATTGAACTCTCTTCAGTACTTCCAGCAATTAGCTTATTTGGTAAATAGGTAGTATTAAGTTCATTGATTTTTTGTTTAGCATCGGTACCAACAATTGCTACTTCGTAATATGGATTGGTATAGTTAAGCATTAAATCTAACCAGTTGGAATATCCAGAAGCATAGTCTTGTATTTCTGGTTTAACATTATTAAGCATTGTAACAGCTGTTTTGTTAAATTTTTCATTATCAAAATAATGTCCAAGTTTAAATAAGTTCTTAGCCATTATTGAATTACTTCCAGGAATTACATTATCTCTGTATTCTATACTTCTTGAAACCAGAGAAGAGTCTTCATCTGAAGTAAAAAAGAACATATTACTACGCTCATCAAAGAAATGTTTAAACGTATAATTAGCTAAATCTTCAGCGTTGTTTAACCATTTGGAGTCCAATGTGTTTTCATATAGAGCTATAAAGGCATCAATGACTGTTACATAGTCTTCCATATACCCATTAATTTTACTCTCACCTTCTTTATAAGTATGATATAAACCGCCATCTTTTTTTACCATTTTGTTCATTATAAAATTGGCATTTTTTAAGGCAGTTTCTAAATACGCTTCTTTTTTAAGAACACGATAAGCATCAACATAACCTTTTAGCATTAAGCCATTCCATGATGCCAGAGTTTTATCATCTAACCTTGGTTTTGGGCGTTTATTTCTAGTTTCTAAAAGAAGGGTTTTCCAAGTTGTAACCTTTTCATTAAGCTTTTCTTTTGAGATATTGTGTTTTTCAAGAATTTCATTTTCATTATCCTTTCTAATCAATACATAGTTGCCATGTTCCCAGAGACCATAATTATCTATGTTGTAGTAATCTGAAAATAAATCAAAATCGTTTTGTAAAGTGGTTTTTAATGAATCTTTATTCCAAACATAAAAGGCACCTTCTTCCAGTTCTCCTTCGGTATTATTACTATCAGCGTCTAATGACGAATAAAAAGCACCTTCTGATGTGGTTAATTCTCTTTCTACAAATTTTAGAGTCTCTTCAATAGTTTGTTTGTATAATTCATGTTTAGAAACGAGATACGCATCGGCATAAAGGCTCACTAATTGTCCGTTGTCATATAACATTTTCTCAAAATGAGGTACATGCCATTTAGCGTCTGTAGAATATCTTGAAAACCCGCCTCCAACTTGATCAAAAACCCCGCCATGAGCCATTTTAGTTAGGGTAAGATTTACATAATCTAAAAGTGCTTTATTATTAGTTTGATGCGCATACCTTAATAAAAAATGATAGTTGTTAGGCATCATAAACTTTGGCGCTTTATCAAGTCCGCCCATTTTATGATCAAACAGTTTTGACCAATTATCAACAGAAGTTTCAATAAACTCATTTTCAAATGTTGGCTCATTAGTATTTAACTCAACCATATCTAGAGTTTTCAATCCTTTTGCCACTTTATCTGCTTGCTCATATAATTTGTTTGGTTCTTCTGCGTACAATTTTGTGAGTTGTTCAAGAACAGTTATCCATTGGTTTTTTGGAAAATATGTACCTCCCCAAACTGGTCTGCCATCAGGTAAAGCAACCACGTTTAATGGCCAACCTCCGCCACCTGTCATTAGTTGTACGGCATTCATGTAGGCTTGATCTACATCTGGTCTTTCCTCTCTATCAATCTTAATATTTACAAAGTTTTTATTCATAACATCAGCAACCAAGCTGTCTTCAAAACTTTCATGTTCCATAACATGGCACCAATGGCAAGCAGAATACCCAACGCTAATAAGCATTAGTTTTTTTTCTGATTTTGCTTCTTCTAAAGTTTCATCATTCCAAGCTTTCCAATTCACTGGGTTATGAGCATGCTGCAGCAAGTAGGGACTTGTTTCGTTAATTAAATCATTAGTGTGTTTGTGCTCAGAGGAGTTTGATGTTTTACTTCCACAGTTAAAAAATAGAAAAGGAAGTATAAAGAATAAATAGTTTAGTTGTCGCATAATTTCAAATGTAAACAATTAATAAACAAAAAAAGCACTCTTAAGAGTGCTTTAACTAAACTATAATAATTCTAATTTTAAGACTATTCTATTTCAAAAGTAATCTTAAGATTTACTCTAAATTCTGTTACTTCACCATTTTTTACACTGGCGCTTTGATCTTGAACATAAACAGAACGGATATTGCTAAGACTTTTTGAAGCCTGCTTAACAGCTTTTTTTGTGGCGTCTTCCCAACTTTTTTCTGAATTGGATAATACTTCAATTACTTTTAATACAGCCATAGGACTTTGATTTAAATTATTAACTAAACAACTAATCTTGTTTAATTTAGAAACATAAAAAATCAAAAAGTCACAAAGAGAAATTTTTATCCATTAATTGCCTCAACCATATCCACTTTTCCCGGTAGCATTTGCTTGAGCATATTTTCTATACCGTTTTTTAACGTGAAAGTAGAAGAAGGACAACCGCTGCAAGCACCTTGAAGTAATACACTTACGTTTTTAGTGTTTTCGTCATAAGATAAAAACTGGATGTTTCCACCATCACTTGCTACTGCAGGTTTTACATATTCTTCTAGAATATTCACAATTTCTTTAGAAGTGTCATCCAGAGCGTCAAAATTGGAATCTCTTTGTTGCGTAGTTTGCTCCAACTTTTCGGCAGCTTCGGGCAGTACAACTTCTTTTCCACTTTCAACAAAATTCTTTACAAACTCTCTTAACTCAACTGTAATGTCTTGCCATTCAGCCATGTCGTATTTTGTTATAGATACATAATTCTGTTCTATGAAAACGCTCTTTACAAATGGGAAATGGAATAATTTTGTTGCTAAAGGAGATAATTTGGCTTCATCTATAGAGGTGAATTCAAAAAGGGCTGTTACCAACTTTTTATTGGCCACGAATTTCATAACCGAAGGATTGGGCGTAGCTTCTGCATAAACCGTTACTGGTACTTTTTTAGGAGCCTCAGCTTCTACTATTACAACACCACCATCGTTTAAATAAGCTTCTATTTGTTCTTTAACTTCATCTTGCACATCTTTCCAGTCTACAATATCATAACGTTCTACGGCTACAAAATTTCCAGAGATATATACCTTTTTTACAAAAGGAAGATAGAACAATTGTTGAGCTAATGGTGATGGTTTAGCCTCATCTATATTTTTAAATTCAAAACTTTGATGTTTAGTAATGAATTGATTTACCTCAAATTTAATTATGGCATTATTTGACGTTTCTTGCACGGAAACCTTGAAAGTATTCATTTTAGCTAATTTTTTACAAAAATACTAAAAGAAAACTATAGATATCCATATATTTGAGTTTTGAGTTCCAAATTTGCAATCCAAAAAGAGCAGATTTTATCTTCACTCTTTTTTGTGTAATTTTTTAATAATCAATACGTTTTAATAGCGTTGCAACATCTAGCCTACTTGGTTTAAAGTTTATGAGATTAAAAAATATTTTTACGTTTGTAATAGCAATAGTTTTAACACATATTGCTTCTTCTCAAGAAGGACTACCAATATATACGGATTACTTAACAGATAATTATTATTTAATCCATCCATCAATGGCTGGTGCTGCTAATTGTTCTAAATTAAGATTAACGGCGCGTCAGCAATGGTTTGGACATGAAGATGCACCAAGACTTGGAACTTTAAGTTATAATGGAAGAGTAGGAGATGGCCCTTCTGGTATAGGAGGTATTTTATATACAGATAGAAATGGGTTCCATTCACAAACAGGAGTATACGCAACCTATGCCCACCATATTTTATTTTCAAGGAGTGAAGTAGATTTAAATATGCTTTCTTTTGGGCTTAGTGCAGGAGTTATTCAATACAAATTGGATGAAACTACCTTTTTGCTAGATTCTCCTTTACCTGATGATGCCATAAGCGGAACTGTTGAAAGTGCCACTAATTTTAATGTGGATTTCGGATTTTCTTATCAATATTTAGATTATTACGCACATGCCACAGTAAAAAATGTACTTAATAATAAAGGCTTAAATACAGATATTGTTACTAATAATGGTGGGAGTAACACGGATAATTTAAGACGTTATCTAGTATCTGTTGGTGGAATTTTTGGGAAGTACGGGAGTGAGTGGAGCTATGAACCTTCAATAATGTTTCAGGTTAGAGAAGCTACAAAAGAAGCTTCTGTTGATGTGAATGCAAAGGTGTATAAGAAAATGGACTTTGGTACAATTTGGGCAGGTTTATCTTATAGAAATAGTTTTGACGGAGCTGAATATATTAACGCCAATAGAATAGACAGTCAAAGGTTACAGCAAATTACGCCGCTTATAGGGGTTAATTATAAGAACTTTATGTTTGCCTACAATTATACGCACCAAACTAATTCTGTGGTATATACAAATGGAGGATTCCATCAAATTACTTTAGGAATTAACTTTAACTGTAGAAAAGAGCGTTATGATTGTAATTGCCCTGCTGTAAATTACTAATTGGATAACAAATAACTTTTTTGTCATTCTGAACTTGTTTCAGAATCTCTTGTCTATTAGACTTTTTAAGAAGTTGAAACAAGTTCAGGTTACCAAGTCAGAACTTGCGAAAGTCTCAAGGTATTAATCCCAAGTATACTTTTTCTTTTTTGCTTGTTCTTTAATAGCTTTTGTCATGGCATTTTCCAAACCATTACTGGTCTTTGTTTTTGTTTGTTCTGCTACATAAGTCTTTCGCTTTTCATTTAATTCTTGTATTTCCTTTTTAATTGTTGCTCTTTCCTGTTTCTTCTTAGCAACATAAGCTTTAATTTCTTTTTCCGTTTTTCCTTTTAACTCATTTGGTAAAGCCTCTTCTTTAATATCTTTAATAACAACTTCATTATCCTCAACAGCATCTACTAAATCCCACGATTTGTTTTTGTAGAATCTAGAGCTTTTACTAACACTTCTTTTTACCGCATTAGCTTTACTATAAACTTCTGCATTAGAATCTTGTTCGGCTTGTAACGCTCTTTTTTGCATACCTATTTTACCATAAGCAACGTAGGTTTTATTAAGTTTTTGGTTTAAAATAAGTATTTGATCATCATAAGGCGATGCAATATGCACAGTTGCCTTATTATGGTCTATAGCCATATAGTCACCATTTGTTAATGATGCGCCATCTTTCCAATGGGTAGAAACACCTTGGTTGTAATTGCCGCAGAAAATGGTGTTTACAGTAACATCTTTCTCATTCGCGTTGGTTGTGGCGTCTTTGTAGTTTACTTTTCCCTGTGTAAAAGGTTCGTTACCCGCAATAAAAATGAGTTTTAGATCATCTGGATTGTTACCCCAGTTTAACTGATTTAATGAGGTTTGAATAACGTGTCCGCAGTATTCATTTCCACCATTAGTAGTTAAGGAGAATAATTCTTTTGAGATTTCGTCTAAGTCATCACTAAAGGCTAATACCTGTCTTATATAGCCTTCTGTACTATTTAATCTGTCATTGCCGTATTCGTACAAAGCAATTTTTAAGTTTGGTTTCTCATCACCACACTTTGCATAAGATAGTTCGTTAACCAAATCCCAAAGTTGCGCTTTAGCTTGGTCTATTAAGCCGTCCATACTATTGCTTGTATCAAGTAGTAAGGCCACTTTTATGTATTGCTTGTTTTTTTCTGGGTGTTTTTCTGGTTTTACAACCTCGGCCAATGCTTTCTGAGGCGTTTTTTTATTGTTGGCATTACAGGCTGTAAAGGCTACAAGAGTTAGCCCTAAAATGAGTGTTTTAATTGATGTTTTCATGATGTTTATCGTTTTTTAATTTAATGAGAATTTGGCATGAACACTTTCGCTAATGATAATAGATTTAACATTCAAGTCTTGAATTTTTGCTAAAGAAGGACTACTGTAGCCGTAAGCTGTATTTGCCCCTCTTATGTTAATACTATTGGCACCATAAGTATTTCTGTTTTCAGTTATTTCTTGTATGTACAATGCTTTTCCAATAGTTTGATTGATTACTTCGGCATATTGGTTGGCCTTATCTCTAGCGACTTTAAGTGCTTTTAATTTTGTGTCTCGTCTTATGTTTTCTATGTTCGAATGGCTTGTTTTAATAATGGATACATTTGAAATATCTATACGATCTAAGGCTTGATAGACTTTGCCTAAAGTTTTACCGTCATTAATTATAAGTTGGTAGTTTTTAATTTTTGAAACTTCATTACTAGCTAAAAATTTTCTTTGGTAGTAGCCATCAAAATTTAGTATTGAAAAGTTTTTGTCAATGTCAATGCCAAGCGAAGTCAGGGCATTTATTAGTTGATTTTCTTGTACTTCAACGCTTAATTTTCCTTTTTTATCGTTTTCATTTATATTGATTTTCAGGTAGATTTCATTGGGGATGATTTCTGTTTCAACTTTACCTATTACTTCAATATAGGGCTGATCAATAAAGTTTTTTGCACCGTTCTGTCCTATCATAAGGTTAGAGAATAAAGCAATTACAATAAAGCTCTTAATTATTTTCATGTGATATTGTTTTTTGATTTTAATTTCAAAGTAAATCTAAATCCAAGTTTTTTGTATTAAAACCTAGAATGAGTAAAACCTTGTTTTAAATGAGTAAACAGTTTATATCAATTTGTAAACCGCATCATTTGTTGAAGAGAATCCCCAAAATCTTAAAAACGTCATTTTATTAAACCAATTTAAGTGCGTAAGTTTATCTATTATAAAGTGGCTCATGCGCAAAACCTTAAAATATATTGGTGTTTTATGTATAATGTTTATAACATTAGGTTCATTAGCACAAAATAATTTAGAGTCCAATGCTTCAAAGTTTACAGTTAGAGGTAAGGTGGTTGAAAGGGACACAAGAGACCCAATTACTAACGTGAATATTGAAATTAATGGAGGCTCTTACACTACTACTGATATTTTTGGCGAGTTTAGAATACAAGCAAAACGAGGAGATGAACTAACCATTAGACATAAAGATTTTGAAACTGTTTATTATATAATTCAAAGTAATGAGCGCATTCTAGTTGAAGTAGAGCCTGAGGAGACTGGAGAATCTAAAAGAGAACTATCAAAAAGTAAACTTTTTAAGAAGCGAAGACCTCAATTTAATTGGTACATAGACTCCGCTGAAACATATTTGAAAAAAGATGCCAAAAAAAGCATTCAATTTATTACTGATGCCTTAGAATTAAGTAATTCTAAAAAAGAAAATGCAGAAGCATATGAGGTTTTAGGAGATATTAATATGTTCTGGAACCAACCAGATCTTGCCGCTTCAAATTACAGTACAAGTTTAAAAAATTCTAGTAGTAATGAAGTGAAGTTAAAACTGGCAGCGGCATATAAGGCTAATAAAAACTATCAAGAAAGTATACAAGTTTATAATGGTGTAAGCAGAAGAGGACTTTCTAATTATCAAATGGTAACACTTAATGAAGGCTTGGGCGATGTTTATAAAGCCATAAAACAATATGATTTATCTATTAAGTGTTATCAGGAAGGGTTAAAGGTGGCCAAAAAGCACTTAATTTCTCCAAAAATAACAGATCTTAATTCTAAAATAGCCGAAGTTTATAATGAAAAGGGAGAACTTGATGTTGCTCAAGGCTATTTTAGAAACTCCTTAGAATTGGCTGAAGGTGAAAACAAAAAAAGGGCAGTACAAGAAAAATTAAAAGTAGCAGATTTTGAAAGTTTCAATAGTAATTATTCCACAGAAATAGAATTGAGAAAACAGGTGTTGGAAGATATTCAAGATATACAGAAAGATACTATTTTAGATATAGACAGCCCTTTAACTACCCAAAAGCAAAACTATAAGATAGGAAATGCTTATGCGCTTCAAAATGACATTCCTAACGCCATAAAATACTTAGAAAAGAGTATTGAAGAGGCAGATGATAACGAAGATTTAATTGTTCAAAAAGATGCTACGCGGAGGCTGTCGGAGATATATGAGAATGAAGGAGAGTTTGACAAAGCTTATGTTAATTACAGAAGCTACGTAGAATTAGTTGATAAGCTATATATAAAGAAAGAACAAGAGATATCTAGGGCTTCAAAATTGGGAAAAGATTTAGTAACCAAACAAAATAGAATTACAAGTTTAGAAAGTCAAAAGGCACTAACAGAAACGGAATCAGAGTTAAATACGGAACAGTCTAAGCGACAAAGATTACTCATTTATTCCTTAATTGGCGGATTGGTTTTATTATTAGTTGTGGCTTCTTTAATGTTTAAAAACATTAGGCAACAACGCTATGCTAACAATTTATTGGCTTTAAAATCTTTAAGAAGTCAAATGAATCCGCACTTTATCTTTAATGCCCTAAATTCAGTGAATAGCTTTATTGCTTTAAGTGATGAACGTACTGCAAACAAATACCTCTCCGATTTTTCATTATTAATGAGAGCGGTTCTAGAGAATAGCGAAGAAGATTTTATTCCTTTAGAAAAGGAAATTGAATTACTTCAGTTATACACCAAATTAGAGCATTTTAGATTTAAAGATAAGTTTGATTATAAGATTTCCGTTGATGAAAACATTAATGTAAAAGACTTTGTAATTCCGCCTATGTTGCTACAACCATACATTGAAAATGCCGTTTGGCATGGGTTGCGTTATAAGAAAAGCAAAGGGAAATTAGAAATTGATATAACACAAAATCAATTAGATGAAATATGCATTACTATTATTGATGATGGTATTGGAAGAAAGCAATCTAAAGCCTTAAAAACGCAACATCAGAAAAAGCAAAACTCCAAGGGAATGGGGAATATTAAGAAACGTGTATCTATTTTAAACGAAATGTATAAGGATAAAGTAGACGTTTTGGTTACAGATTTTCAAGAATTGGAAGATACAGGTACAAAAGTTGTTGTAACATTAAAAAAGGACTAAATGAAACTAAACGCCATAATTGTAGAAGATGAGCAAACTAGTAGAGACATTCTAAAGAACTACTTAAAAAAGTATTGTCCTAATATTATTATTCTGGGTGAAGCGGCTAATGTAGAAGAGGGCTTGGTCTTAATTCGTAATAACGATTTAGATTTGGTGTTTTTGGATGTAGAAATGCCATATGGAAATGCATTTGATTTACTTGATAAGGTAGGAGATATTGATTTTGAGACTGTTTTTGTAACTGCGTATAATCATTATGCCATAGACGCTTTAAATGCCCATGCATCATACTATTTAATGAAACCAATATCAATAGATGAACTCATTAAGGCTGTAGATTATGTTACCGAAATTAAAGCTAAAGAAAATGCTCTTCAGGATCAGATACTTGTACCCAATACTAATGGTGTTAATGGTAAAATAACAATTCCGCAATTGGATGGTTTTGAAGTTCTAAATACTGGTGATATTCTGTATTGCAAAGCAGATGATAACTATACTGAAATTTATTTGAATAACGAGAAAAAGAAAATAGTAAGTAAAACACTTAAATATTTTGAAGATGCTTTAAATGGTTCTAGTTTTGCACGAGTACATAAGAGCTATTTGGTTAATGTTAATGAGGTAGTGAAATATGTAAAAGGAAAAGGAGGAAGCGTAGTGCTCAGCAACGGAAAAGAGATTATGGTTTCAGCTTCGAAAAAAGCAGCTTTGTTAGCTTACTTTAAGTGAGATTGTTTTAAAAACTCTTTGAGTGCAATCGTATACAAGTTAAGATTATAATGTTAAACATTGTATAGATTCTTCAGTGATTCCTCCTTCTGAATGACAGTCGTTTTTTATTAGAAAGGCGGAATGTCATTCAGAGCGTAGCGAAGAATCTTTTAAAAGCAAATTCAGGGTGTAACCTAGATTATATACCTAAATGATAGAAAATAATGAGATTTCCGTTTTTACGGAAATTAAAAAATAGAGTAAAGTATGCCTGTAATATTACCAGTTAGAGGAAAATCACCCCAGATTCCAGAAGATTGTTTCGTAGCTCCAAATGCAACTATTGTTGGAGAAGTAACCATGGGAACCGAATGTAGTATTTGGTTTAGCGCAGTAGTTAGAGGCGATGTTAACTATATTAAAATGGGGAACAAGGTAAATGTTCAAGACGGAGTAGTAATTCATGGTACATATAAAAAGGCTGCTACTATTATAGGTAATAATGTTTCAATAGGACACAACGCCTTAGTGCATGGGTGTACAATTCAAGATAATGTATTAGTAGGTATGGGTGCTATTCTTATGGATGGTTGTGTGGTAGAAAGCAATTCTATAATTGCCGCGGGTGCAGTGCTCTCTAAAAATACAAGAGTTGAAGCTGGAAGTGTTTATGCCGGTGTACCCGCAAAAAAAATAAAAGATATAAGTGAAGAATTAGTTTCTGGAGAAATCAATCGTATTGCAGATGCCTATATCAAATATTCTAGTTGGTTTAAGGAGTAAACACTTGTTTTTACTAAGGTTAAAAATTTAGATAATCTACGTTGAAGTCTTTTTTTAAAAGTAGCTTTAAGACCTCAATATCTCCATTGGTATAAAACTGAATACTAGGGGTTTCACTCGCTAGGTTTAATAGGTCTCGTTGCTCTAAAACAGCTTTAGTTTGTCTGGCAACAGCTTCACCAGAATCTATTATAGTGACTTGTTCAGGTAACAATTCTTTTAACTGCGGAATTAAATAAGGGTAATGAGAACAACCTAATACTAAATAGTCAATATTATTATCTACCATAGGTTGCAGGTATTGTCTAAGAAGTCCTGTCATTTCCTTGGAATATAACTTTCCACTTTCAATAAGAGGCACAAGGCCTTCTCCAATCTGCTCTATGACATTAATGTGATTAGCAAATTTTTCGGAAGTTTGGGAGAATAAAGAACTACTCAGGGTGCCTCGGGTGGCTAAAATACCAACAGCATTAGTTTTAGTTTGTAAAGCGGCAGGTTTTATGGCAGGTTCTATGCCTATAAAAGGAATATTATAAGAAGTTCTAAGGTGGTCTATAGCATTTGTGGTGGCAGTGTTGCATGCCACAACAATAAGTTTGCAACCTTTGTTTAATAGAAGTTCGGTGTTTTTTATAGATAATTGCGTGATAGCTTCTTTTCCTTTTGGTCCGTAAGGAGCATTCATACTATCGGCCAGATAAACGAAGTTTTCATTTGGTAGGAGCTTGTGAATTTCTTTCCAAATAGAGGTGCCTCCAACACCGGAATCAAAAACGCCAATAGGTTGCTTGTTCATCTAGAGATAATCTTAAAATAACACTATTAAATTCAATTGGTTCTTAATGAATTGATATCTCAAATATAGCTTAAACATTTTTGATAATAGTTCCAATTTATTCAGTAGTACTAAAAGTTGCAGATTGAGATTATTCGCTGTGCTCAGAATGACAAAAAAAAGCTGCTTTTGGGCAAAGCAGCTTTAAAGTAAGTTATTAAATTCAGGCAAATTAAATACCTAATTCTTTTTTTACATCGTCTAATAAGTTTTTACCATCTGCTAAAATAGTAACACCTACTCCAGAATCTAGAACATAATCAAAACCTTGAGCTCTAGCTACTTTTAAAATAGCAGTTTTTGCTTCTTCAGTTATTGGTTGTAATAAATCAACCTCTTTTTGTCTTATGTCTTTAGCAGCATCTGCTTGGAATTGTTGTAAGTTTTGTTGCATTTGTTGCACCTCTTTCATTCTCTTCTCGTTCTCTTCTTGTGTTTTGTTTGGTGCTTCTGCATCGTATTGTTTCATTTTGTTTTGAAACTCTGTTAACGAAGCTTGATAATCTGTTTCGTAGGTTTTTTGTAATGCTTGTAATTCTTTTTGAGCATTTTTCATTGCAGGCATAGCAGCAATTAACTCTTGAGTATTTATATGGGCAACTTTACTTTGTGCTTGTGAAAAACTAATACATCCTATACATAATGCCGTTGCTAATAAAATAGTTTTTAAATGTTTCATTTTTAAAATAGTATTAAGTGTGTTATAAATTTAATTTTTGTTGTTTATACTGTCTCTAGCTTTTTTCTTGTCTTCCAGAGCTTTTTGTCTTTCTTCTAAAATTTTCTTTTTCTTTTCCTCTAAAGCTTTTTTTCTTGCCTCTCTTTCAGCTAATTTTTTTTGTCTATTCTCTTCAAGTAACTGTTCCCTGGTCTTGGTTTCAGTTTTTCCTTCAGTTTCTTTTTTGGTATCTGCCTCTTTATTAGCTGTTCCTTCAGCAGACTTATTTCTTGCGTTTAATTTTGCTTGTTTAGCTTTTTCACGCTCTTCTAGTACTTTTTGTCTCTTTTCTTCAGCAGCTTTAACCTTAGCCTCTCTTATAGCCAATCTTTCTTGTCTAGCTTTTTCAATTGCACTTTCTCTTTCTTTTTTCTTTTCTTCTAATGCCTTTGCTCTTGCTTCTTGCTCTAAATTAACTTCAGGCACTAAATCTTCATCTTTAGCAGCTTTTTTTTCGGCTTTAGATTGCGCTTGCTTTCTTTTAGCTGTTCTTGTAATACTTCTTATTACAGTTTCACTTACATCTAGGGCTTTGTTAGAAAACAACATAGTTCCGTTAGCAGACTTGTCAAAAATAAAGTCGTATTTTCTATTTGTAGCAATATCTTGTACGGCTGCAAAAATTTGATCTTGTACTGGCTGCATTAATTGTTTTTGTTGAATAAACAAATCGCCATTAGGACCAAATCGTTTTTGCTGATAGTCTAATATTTCTTTCTCCTCAAAGTAAATATCTTCTTCGCGTTCTTCAATAAGTTCTTTAGTTAAAAGTGCCTTTTCATTACTCAGGTCTTTTCTTTTTTGTTCAACAGCACTTAGCTTAACTTGAATCTCATTTTTCCATTTATCTGCTTTCTGGTTTAATTGAGTTAAGGCTTCTTGATACTCAGGTACATTTTCTAAAATGTATTCTGTATCAATATATGCAACTCTAACACCTCTTTGCGCATTTAAAGACAGACTTAGTAAAACTATTATCAGTAAAAAAAGAACTTTGTTTTGCATTCTGTTTATATGTTTTGGTTTGTACACTTTCCAGATTAATTGAATGATATCTTCAAAATTAACGAATTTTCATCTTAAAAATTTTAAAT
The DNA here is from genome assembly GCF_008085455.1 of Seonamhaeicola marinus. Classification (NCBI taxonomy): domain Bacteria; kingdom Pseudomonadati; phylum Bacteroidota; class Flavobacteriia; order Flavobacteriales; family Flavobacteriaceae; genus Seonamhaeicola; species Seonamhaeicola marinus. The sequence goes on from NZ_VSDQ01000679.1 coordinate 852,623, forward strand.
CTCATGCAAAACATCAAACTGTTATTAGAAAATATCGTGCCAAAATAATTTAAGTCTTAAAATTGCTGTCCTATAATGAAGTGTGTTTCCCAACCGTTTTTAGGTCCAGTAGTACCAATAGGATCAAATCCATGACCAAAATCTATACCTAATAAACCAAATGCTGGCATAAAAATTCTAACACCCAAACCTGCAGAACGTTTTACGTTAAACGGATTGAAATCTCTGAAGCTATTATAAGAACCTCCAGCCTCTAAAAATGCCAGACCGTAAATCTTTGCAGAAGCTTTTAAAGTTATTGGATAGCGAAGTTCTAACGAGTATTTATTATAAATTGTACCACCATCTTGAGATGATAAAGATTGATTTGGATAACCACGAAGCTGAACAGCTTGTCTACCATCTAAACTGTATTGTCCTAAACCATCACCACCAACAAAGAATCTTTCAAAAGGAATGATACCTCTATTGTTATCATAGGCACCAAGGAATCCAAATTCTACAAGAGGTCTTAGTACAAGGTTTTTAGCAATCTGATTGTACCACTCTCCTTTAAAGTTTATTTTATAAAACTCTAACCATTTATATCTTTCTTGATCTATTTCTGAAATTCGTGCTCTTGCGTCTGCTTGATCTGAGGCAGAACTGGCCACATTATCTCTAATATTTTCATTTAGCTTGCGCTCATCACTTAAGGCTTCATAATCTACCCCATTAATTAAAGAGTATGGGAATGAAAACTTAGCAGTAACAGAAAATTTAGAACCAGCAGTAGGGAAGATAGGGTCAAAGCTAGTATTGTCTCTACTTAAACCTGTGGTAAAAGATAAGTTGTTAGAGTAACCATCTCCAAACGTAAATAAACCTGTGTTATAGTTATTTAAATCATAACGTTGGTAGCTTAACGCATTAGAAAATGTAAAGTACTCGTCTGGGACTGTTAAACGTTTGGCTAAACCAAAAGTAATACCTGTGATATTAAAACTTCTACTTTTATCAGCTCTTCTATTTTGAAAATCAAATAAAAACTGCTTGGTATGCGAAATAGACGTTGAAAAAGAAACAGGTTTTTTACCTCCTAACCATGGTTCAGAGAATTGAAAACTATAGGTTTGATAAAATCTACTGGCTTGTAAACGTAATGCTAAACGTTGTCCGTCTCCCATAGGTATAGGCTTATAAGCATCCTTTTTAAAGATATCTTTCATAGAGAAGTTGTTGAAAGATAATCCAAGAGTACCAATAAAGCCACCGCCACCATAACCACCTTGTAGTTCAATTTGACTGGAACCAGTTTCCTTTACAGAGTATTCCATATCAATAGTACCAGCAACTGGGTTAGGGTTATTAAAATTAGGCGCAATTTCTTGAGCATCAAAGAATCCTAATTGTCCTAACTCTCTAACTGTTCGTACAACACGCTCTTTACTATACAGCATCCCAGGACGTGTTCTTAAAGCTCTGTATATAACATGGTCATTAGTTTTGTCATTACCCACAACCGAAACACTGTTAAAATATGCAGGTTTCCCTTCGGTAATCCTAATCTCCATATCTATTACACTGCTATCTGCACTAACTTCTACCTGGCGAATGTTTGAGAATAAATAACCGTTGTTTTGATATAGGTTGGTAAGGTCGTTGGCATCAGGTTTAGAATTATCTGCTATCCTTTCTTGAAGTAAAACACCGTTATAAGTGTCTCCTTTTTTAATTCTTAAAAGGTTATGTAATTGTTTATCGGTGTAAACTGTATTTCCAATGAAATTAATATCTCCAAATTTGTAAAGTGTACCTTCAGTTACATCTATATCTAGAGAAATAGTACCATCTTCATTATAGATAATGCTGTCTGAAACAATTCTAGCATCTCTATAACCATTCTCTTTTAATTTATTAACAACATGACCTAAATCTGCCTGATAAGCAGAATCAATAAACTTAGAACGCTTTAAAAACCTTAAGCGATTAATTTGTTTCGTACTCTTCATGGCTTTTCTTAATTTCTTATCAGAAATAGCATTATTGCCATCAAATACGATTTTTTTAATTTTTACCTTATCACCTCTATCAATATTAAGTACCATATTAACGCGAGCCGTTTCAATGGAATCTTTAACGTCAATGGTGTTAATATGCACCTTAGTGTTTAGGAATCCATCTTTCTTGTATTTTCTAGTTAAGAAGTTTTTAGTATTCGTAATAAGGTTTTCGGTTACTTTGGTTCCTTTCTTTAATTTATTTTCATCAATAATGGTTTGCTGTTTACTTTTCTTTACACCATTTATCTTTAACTCATTAAGTTGAGGTAAATCGGCTAACTGAATTTGTAGATACGCAACATTTTTTTCAATGTTGGTAACATATACTTCTATGTTATTGAACAATTTAGTTCCCCAAAGTTTTTTAATTGCCGATCCAATTTCTTCTCCAGGAATATTAATTTCTTGCCCTTTTCTTAATCCAGAAAAGTTAATAATAGTTTGCTCTCCAAAACTAGTGTTACCTTTTACAGTAATACCTCCAACGGTATATTTTTTGTTGGTATCTAAACTTTGAGCTTTAAGGTTTAAGCAGCTAACTGAAAAAAGTAATACGATTAAAAATTGCTTAACGTAAGTTGTATTAGGTAATATGTTAATTAAGTTGTTCACTTGTTTTCCCAAATCTTCTTTCTCTTTTTTGATATTCAATAATAGCTTCATACAAATGCTCTTTAGTAAAATCTGGCCAAAGCACATCTGTAAAATACAATTCTGCATATGCAATTTGCCACAACAAAAAATTACTAATGCGTTGCTCACCACTAGTTCTAATTAGTAAGTCTACATCAGGTAAATTATGCGTGTAAAGATGCTCATTTATAATTGATTCGTCAATAGACGCCGGCGAAATTATATTATTTTTAACTTTAATACTAATCTCTTTAACAGTATTTAGTAATTCTTCCCTAGAGCCATAGCTTAAAGCTAAGGTTAAGGTCATTCTGTTATTAGATTTAGTTTTTTCAATTACCTCGGTTAATTCGTTGTAAACCTTTGAAGGTAAAAGGTTTAGGTTGCCAATTGCAGAAAGTTTTATATTGTTATCCTGAAGAGTACTAATTTCTTTCTTTAATGAAGAAATTAATAGTTTCATTAAGGCCTGAACTTCTAATTTAGGTCTATTCCAATTTTCTGTAGAAAAGGCATAAAGTGTTAAATTTTTAACACCTAATTCGGCACATGTTTCAACGGTAGTTCTCACAGATTTAGCACCATTTTCATGCCCTATAGCACGTATCATTCCCTTTTGTTTTGCCCAACGCCCGTTACCATCCATTATTATGGCAATATGTTGTGGTAGTGATTTACTTAATACGTGTTCTTTTAAATTCATGTTAATTTACACAATAGCACGGGTTTTCTCCAAAGGTGTAGGTTAAAGTAATTCCAGAGAAAACGTACCAATCGTTATTATTTATATTTCCAAATCTAAGTGCTTGCCTGTTAGGATCGCTAGGTATACTGCCATCTAATTCATCAGAAAAGGTATATCGAGCACCTATTTCTATTCCAACAACAATTTTATCAATGAAAGAAGCTTTGTAACCTAATGTCATTGGGATACCTAAAGCCCAACTTGAAGTATTTTCTTGTGTTTGTCTACCACTCTGAAAGAAGTGGTTGTCATGCCTAGTAAAAGTTAAACCAGAATGCAAGTATGGTGTTCCTATTTTTCTTTCTGAGTGTAAATTAAACTCTCTGAAAGTAAGTTCCATACCCAAAGAAGCTTCTAATATATTAGTTGAGAATTCATATCCTCTTTGAATTCTTCTTGGGTCATCTGAGTTAACATCAATGCCTTCTAATTTGCTAAATATTATGGAAGCTCTATAAGAATGTCTTCTGCTCCTATTCCATTTATAAATGCCTCCAATAGCTAATTGATTAGGAGAAATGTAATTTGTAGCACCAACATCTCCAATAAAATTACTTCCGCCAACATAAACTCCAATTTCATTAATTTGAGAATGGCTTAAATGTAGGCTTAAAACACTAATTATTAATACTGTTAAATACTTCATAGAGGTTCAAAAGTTTGCAAATATAATAAATAAGATTAGCCAAATGTAATTTGAGCTAAATTGTATTAGTGTTAAACAAAAATTCTTGTAAATTATTGTGAAATAAGGGTCTAATTACGTTTATCTTCTCCCCAAAGTAACTTTTTGCGCAAGGTTATTAAAAAGCTCTCATCTAATAAATCTATCATCTTTATTTTAAAGTCGGCTTTCTTTATTTTAATTAGGGTGCCATTATCTAATGTAGCTATTCTAGAATCTAGTGAAACGAGATGTTGTTCTTCTCTACCGTAAACTTTAAGTTGAATTTCTGTAGTATCTGGAATCACCAAAGGTCTTGCGCTTAAATTATGAGGCGCAATTGGAGTGAGTACAAAACTATTGGTGTCTGGAGTTATTACAGGGCCACCACAACTAAGCGAATATCCTGTAGATCCTGTGGGTGTAGAGACAATAAGTCCATCACTCCAATAAGACGTTAAATACTCGTCATTTAAATGTGTTTCAATGGTAATCATTGAAGTGGTGTTTTTTCTGCTAATACCAACCTCGTTTAAAGCGAAGTTTATTGAAGAAATATCACTGTTTTCAGGGCTTGTTTCTACAGAAAGCAAGCTTCTTTCAGAAATTTTATACTTACCATCTATAATGTTTTGAATGGCTTGTTCAATAGCATCAACCTGTATGGTCGCTAAAAAGCCCAATCTACCCGTATTTAGACCAATAATGGGAATGTCTATGTCTTTTACATAAATTATTGACCTTAAAATAGTACCATCACCACCAACACTTACTAAAAAATCAAAAGACGTATCTAAAGTCTCAAAGGTTTTGTATTCTTTAAAAGTTGGAGATTCCTCTTTAATGATATTATAAAAACCTGTTTCTATATAGGCATCAATATCTTTTTTTAAAAGGTATTCCAAAAGGGTTTCAACAGATTCTGTTGTTGTTTTATTATAGAAACGTCCAAAAATGGCAACTTTCATTGGTTTAATAGTTTTAAGAGTAATGGTTTAATCAATTAAACACTTAAATGTTTAGGTACTTGTTTAAATAATCAGAACGTTCTTTTAAGTTTTTAATGTAGCTGTCTTCTTCATGACCAGCTACAATATTGTAGCTATAGCGTCTAAAGGTTTGAATAATATCATTTAGACCAGTGTTACCAATTTTTAAAGTTACCTGAGCTAAATCATTAGTCATTTTAGAAACAAAAGCTCCCAGTAATTTGCCGTTGTTAGATTCAACTATTTGGCTTATTTCGCTAAATGAATAATCGTTAATTCCTTTTTCAACTATTAGAACAGCTCCAGCATAATTAAAAAATGGAGACTCATTAAAAAGCCCAATAATATCGTTTAATTCATAGTAACCTAAATAATTGTTCTTTTCGTCTAAAACCGGCATAATGTTAGAAGAGTTTTGCGCAAAGGCCTCTAAAACATCTAACCAAAGGGTATTGTCCCTAACATAGAAAACTTCGGCGGCATAAAGGTATTCGCTAACAGGTTTGTTGGCATCAAAACAATGCACGTCTGTTTCAAAAAGTACCCCCATAAATACCCCATTAGAATCATTTACTGGAATGTGGGAATAGGTAAGTTGATTAAACAAAGACTGAAGGTCTGAAACCTTACTAGAACTATCAACAGGTTTAATATCGTTTATAATGTATTCTCGTAACTTCATACTGCTTGTAAATGCCTATGCAAAGTAATTAAAAAAATAGTACTTAAGCTTTTCTACTTTATATTTTTCTTCTATACTGAATTAAATTTTGGGTTTATGATGCAAATTTAAGACGAGCTCTATAAGCACTAATTAAATTACAAAGCTTTTCCTTTACGGTAATGAATTTTTAATGAAAAAATCATCTACTTTTGTGGCTTAAATTTTTATTTATGACAAAGTTAAGTGTAAACATTAATAAAATAGCTACTTTAAGAAATTCTAGAGGTGGTGATGTGCCCAATGTAGTACAATTTGCAAAGGATGTGCAGAGATTTGGTGGTGAAGGCGTTACCATTCACCCAAGACCAGATGAGCGACATATTCGTTACCAGGATGCTTTTGATTTAAAGCCAGAAGTTTACACGGAGTATAATATTGAAGGTAATCCTATACCTAAGTTTATTGATCTTGTCTTAAAAGTTAAACCTACTCAAGTTACTTTGGTTCCAGATGCCGAAGATGCTATAACAAGTAATGCTGGTTGGGATACTATAAAGCACAAGGATTTTTTAATTGATGTAATTAAAGAGTTTAAACAAAACAATATAAGAACGTCTATTTTCGTAGATCCAATTAAGAGTCAAATAGAAGGTGCTAAAGAGACAGGTACAGATAGAATTGAATTATATACCGAGGCATTTGCCCATGATTATGCCCTAGGGAATAAAGATGGAATAAAACCGTATGCCGAATGTGCCGACTTAGCAAACAAACTCGGTTTAGGAATTAATGCCGGACATGATTTGTCATTGGATAATATTCAGTTTTTTAAAGAAAATATCCCTGGGCTTTTAGAAGTATCCATTGGGCATGCATTAATAGCAGAAAGTTTGTATTTGGGAGTAGAAAATGTTATTCAAATGTATTTGAGAAAACTTAGTTAGTACGCAGTTACAGTATTCGGCAATTAGTTAATAGTGTCTGTTAAAAGTATTCGTAGATACAGTTTAATTTTAAAATAAATTATAGTAGCCCTCCTTTGGAGGGATTAAGGGAGGTTTATGACATTACATTCTAACATATTAGGCGAAGGAAAACCATTTGTAATTCTTCATGGTTTTTTAGGTATGAGTGATAATTGGAAAACTTTAGGAAGGCAATTTAGTGAACTAGGGTTTCAAGTGCATTTAGTAGATCAGCGTAATCATGGTCGTAGCTTTTGGAACGACGACTTTAGTTATGAAGTCCTTGCTGAAGATTTAAAAGTCTATTGTGAAACTCATGGTTTAGAAGATATCGTGCTTTTAGGACATTCAATGGGAGGTAAAACAGCCATGTTGTTCTCTTGTTTGTATCCCGAATTTGTGTCAAAATTATTAGTTGCAGATATTTCTCCAAGGTTTTATCCAGTTCACCACCAGTCAATATTAGAAGGTTTGAGTGCTTTAGATTTTTCTGAAATTAAAAGTAGAGGAGAAGCAGATAAAGTTTTGGGTAATTATGTGACCGATTTTGGTACACGTCAGTTTTTGCTTAAAAACTTATATTGGGTAGAGAAGGGGCAACTCGGATTAAGAGTTAACCTTGAAGTTTTAAAAAACGAAGTGTCAGAGATTGGCGAATCTCTTCCAGTACACTTAAATTTTGAAAAGAAAGCGCTATTTCTAAAAGGTGATAGGTCTGAGTATATTGGCTATGAGGATGAAAGACTTATATTGAACCAGTTTACCCAGGCGGAAATAGCCACTATTGCTAATTCGGGTCATTGGTTACATGCAGAAAACCCTAAGGATTTTTATAAGGCAGTTGTGGATTTTGTAAGTTGATATTTTGTAAATTACACTATCAAACTTTAGTCAAATGAAACTTTTATTAAAACTTTTAATAAACGCATTAGCTGTTTTTACCATTGCTCATTTTTTGGATGGCGCTAAAGTAGAAACATATGTTACTGCTATTATTGTGGCTGTAGTGCTTTCGGTTTTGAACTTGTTGGTTAAACCTGTTTTGGTAGTTTTAACCTTACCTATAACCATTGTAACTCTTGGATTGTTTCTCTTAGTTATAAACGCAATAATAATTTTGTTAGCGGATAAATTGATTGATGGATTTTATGTAAATGGCATATGGACTGCAATTCTTTTTAGCATACTGCTTTCTATCCTGCAATCTATATTGCATTCTCTATTAAAAGAAAAGAAAAAATAGCTTCAAAATCAAGCAATTAAAACTTTGTTGGGGTGCAAAAAATGTTATACTTTTGCATCCCGATTTTAGTCGCAAAAAACACGTTGATGGAAATCATCGAAGTTTCGATTAAAATTGTCATTCCCATGTAAATGGGAAGCTAAAATATTTTAGGTTCTAGAGCCTATTTAATTGTTAATTGCCTTTAAAGGTTTCATATCATTTAAAAAATGAATATTACAAGAGAAAACGTTGATGCATTAAATGCGGTAGTGAAAGTTGATATTGCTAAAGAAGATTATAGCGATAAAGTAGAAAAAATATTATCAGATTACCGTAAAACAGCTAACATTCCTGGTTTTAGAAAAGGTCATGTGCCAATGGGAATGGTTAAAAAGCAATACGGAAAAGCTGTATTAGTAGATGAAGTTAATAAATTACTTCAGGATGCATTAAACAAGTACTTAACAGAAGAGAAGCTGGACGTTTTAGGGCAGCCTTTACCAAAACCTCAAGATGACATAGATTGGGATGCTGACACATTCTCTTTTGAGTTTGAATTAGGTTTAGCTCCAGATTTTGACGTAAAATTAAAAGGTAAAAAAGCTATTACGCAATATAATATTGTTGCAGATGATAAAATGATTGATGAGCAAATTGAGCGTATTCAAAAACAATACGGAAAATTAGTCTCTCAAGAAGCTGTAGAAGAAGATAGTGAAGTTACTGGAGCTTTTAAAAATGAAGAAAAAGAGATTGATAATACTGTAACTCTAACTTTAGATAAGTTTAAGACTAAAACGAATCAAAAGAAATTTATTGGAGCTAAGGCAGGAGATGTTATCACTTTAAAAACCAAGGGACTTTATTCTGAAGCGTATGATTTAATGCATGCCTTAAAATTAGGAAAAGAGGAAGTTGATGGATTGGATATTGAAGTTACATTTACAGTTTCAGAAATTAACAAACGTGAACTAGCAGATTTAGATCAAGAGTTGTTTGATAAATTATTTGGAGAAGGAACTGTTAAAACAGTAACAGAATTAAAGGATAAGATTAAGGAAGATGCTGAAAAACAATTTGTTCAGCAAGCAGATCAAAAGCTTTTAAATGATGTAACGGAGTATTTGGTTGAAAGCACTAAGTTCGATTTACCATCGGAGTTTTTAACTAAATGGTTACAAACAGCTGGTGAAAAACAATTAGACGATGCAGAGGCTAAAGAAGAATATGAGAAGTCCGAAAAAAGCTTACGTTACCAACTAATTGAAGGTAAATTAATTGAGGAGAATGATATCAAGGTAACTTTAGATGATATTAAAGGTCATGCTAAAGAAATGATTAAAGGACAAATGGCTCAATTTGGTCAAATGAATCCTTCAGATGAGGAGTTAGATGGTATTGCCGCACGTGTATTATCAAACCAAGATGAAACAAGAAGAATTTCAGAACAATTAGTTAGTCAGAAATTATTAGAGGTTTACAAAGAAAAAGCAAACCTTAAGGTAAAAGAATTAAGTTACGAAAACTTTGTTAAAGAAGTGTACGGAGACAAATAACTAATGGAATAATTCATTATATTTAAACGCTTAAATCAAATAGATTTAAGCGTTTTTTATTAAAATGAATCACTCTGCAATCGCAGAAATAAATACTATCTTGATGCAAGTCAGGGTTTTAAAAAATAAATTACTATGGATTACGCAAAAGAGTTTGAAAAATTCGCCATAAAAGATCAAGGTATTAGTAGCACGTACTACAATAAAATAATGAGTAGTATGTATCCAACTAATCTAACACCAAACATTATTGAAGAGCGCCAGATGAATATTGCCATTTTTGATGTGTTTTCACGTTTAATGATGGATAGAATCATCTTTATGGGTACTGCTATTAACGATCAAGTAGCTAATATTATTCAAGCGCAGTTATTGTTTTTAGAAAGTACAGACCCAAGTAAAGACATTCAAATTTACATAAATTCACCGGGAGGAAGCGTTTATGCTGGTTTGGGTATCTATGATACCATGCAATTCATTAAGCCAGATGTGGCAACTATTTGTACGGGTATGGCAGCTTCAATGGGGGCAGTTCTTCTTTGTGCAGGAGAAAAAGGAAAACGTAGTGGATTACCTCATTCCAGAGTTATGATTCACCAACCTTTGGGTGGTGCGCAAGGGCAAGCAAGTGATATAGAAATTACGGCTAGAGAGATTTTAACTTTAAAAGAAGAGCTTTATAAAATCATTAGTAAGCACTCAGGGCAAGATTACGACAAAATCTATGAAGATAGTGATAGAGACTACTGGATGAAAGCCGATAAAGCCAAAGAATATGGCATGATAGACGAAATTTTATCTAGAGATTAAATAAAAATTTGTAATTTTAATTAATTGTTAACCAGAGATAAACAATTAATTTTCTCAAAACAGAAACTGATTAATGGCAAAAGAAGAGTTAGAATGTTCGTTTTGTGGTAGAAAAAAATCTGAAACGAACTTGTTAATAGCAGGTTTAGATGCTCATATATGTGACAGGTGTATTGAGCAGGCTTACGGTATTGTGTTGGAGGAATCTAAGCAGAACGAAAGCAGTGACTTATCCGCAGAGCTTAAACTACGCAAACCACAGCAGATAAAAGAATTCCTTGATGAATATATTATAGGACAGGACTTTACTAAAAAAGTAATGTCCGTGGCTGTTTATAATCATTACAAGCGCTTGTTACAACCACCGTCTCAAGACGATATTGAAATTCAGAAGAGTAATATCGTTATGGTAGGGCAAACAGGTACAGGTAAAACTTTAATGGCTAAAACCATTGCAAGAATGTTAAATGTGCCTTTAGCTATTGTTGATGCAACAGTGTTAACAGAGGCGGGGTATGTAGGTGAAGATGTTGAAAGTATCTTAACACGTTTATTACAAGCAGCTGATTATAATTTAGAAAAAGCGGAAAAGGGTATCGTTTTTATTGATGAAATAGATAAAATTGCTCGTAAGAGTGATAATCCTTCTATAACTAGAGACGTTTCGGGTGAAGGTGTACAACAGGCGTTATTAAAACTTTTAGAAGGTACTGTTGTTAACGTTCCACCAAAAGGAGGTAGAAAACACCCAGACCAAAAGTTTATTGAAGTAAATACAGAGAATATCTTGTTTATAGCAGGTGGTGCGTTTGATGGTATTGAACGTGTTATTACTAAGCGTTTAAATATGCAAGCTGTTGGATATAGTGCTTCTAAGTCTGATGATAAAATTGACCCTGATAACCTGTTACAGTATATTATTCCAAAGGATTTGAAGGACTTCGGATTAATTCCTGAGATTATAGGACGTTTACCAGTTCTTACGCATATGGATCCTTTAGATGCTAATACGTTAAGAGCAATTTTAACGGAGCCTAAAAATGCTATCATAAAGCAATACAAGAAGTTGTTTGCTATGGATGATATTGATTTTACCATTACTGATGGTGCCTTAGAATTTGTAGTTAACAAAGCTATTGAGTACAAGCTTGGAGCGAGAGGACTACGTTCGCTATGTGAAGAAATTTTAACCGATGCCATGTTTGAGTTACCAAGTTCTGATGAAAAGAAACTTAATGTAACCAAAACGTACGCAGAAGATAAGTTGACTAAAACAACATTGAAGAAACTAAAAGCTGTTTCTTAAAAAATAAATTTACAGACTAAAAAAAACCACGCTGTTAAAGCGTGGTTTTTTATTTATATGGATTGTCTTAATTAATAATAAACATTACGATTTATTTCTCATATTTTGTTTAATACTGCAGTAAAAGTAGACTTATTTATAACTGTAGCAAAGGGTTTTTATTGCTTTTAGATAAAACATCACATACTCTCGTTTAACCAACTTTTTAGAGTGTTTTTAATCGAATTACCACTATTAATCTAGAATAACAAATTCTATTCGTCTGTTAGTTTCGTGATCTTTATCAGAACAAGTTTTAGATTTGCAATCAACAAGTGGTTGCGTTTCACCAAATCCTTCAGATACTATTCTATTCTTATCAATTCCTGATTTGATAATATACTTTAAGGCAGATTCAGCACGCTTATTCGATAGTCTAAAGTTATAAGAATCATTACCTCTAATATCTGTATGCGCATTAATGGCTAATTTCATATTTGGGTTTTCATTTAATACTTTAATAACCTTATTTAATGAAATTGTAGATTCTTCTTTAATACTGTATTTAGCATAGTCAAAGTATATGTTTTCAAGTACAATTTGTAGCTTATCATTAACTTTTTCTATTACAGCAGCCTTAGTTTTTAAGTCAAAACTTTTATTGTATTCTGTCTCATACCCTTTATCGGCTATAAATTCGAAATTGCCATCTTCAAAACCATCTTTTTGGGTTTTAATTGTATATTCTTCAAAAGGAATTATCTTATTAAAGGTAAACATTCCGTTTTCATCAGTCTTCATTTTAGCAACTTCATTATTGTCTTCATCAATTAAAACTACTTGGGTATTTGGTAATTTTATTTTCGTTGTTAAATCTCTTATGGAGCCTTTTATAGATTGAGTTACTTCGCTATTAATGGCTCTATAAATATCATAACCACCTTTTCCTTGAGGTTTATTTGATGATATATAACCTTCATTTTTTGTGGTAAAGAAAAATGCCACCTCATCATAACTCGTGTTTAATGTGTTACCTAAATTCCTTGGTGCTTTATACGTGTCGTTATCTTTAATTTTACTCATAAAAACATCATATCCTCCTAGGTTTTGATGTCCTTTAGATGAAAAGTAAAGTGCTTTGCCATCAACCGAAAGCGAAGGGTATTTTTCATCTGATGTAGAATTCACACCATGGCCTAAGTTTTTTGGTTTACTTAAAGTGCCATCTTCATTTATGTCTGCAACAAATATGTCAAAACCTCCAATTGAACCTTCCATATCAGAGGCAAAATATAATTTTGTACCATCTTTACTTAAGTAAGGCGTTTCTATTGACGCATTAGGAGTGTTAATATTTACAAGTTCATTTTGAATCCAACTACCATGTGAGTTCTCTTTTAAAGTAGCTTTATAAAGATTATATTTTAAAGAGTTAGATTTAGCGCTTCTTGTGTAGTATACTACAGTTTGATCTGGAGAAAATGTTAATTGCCCTTCACTACCATTTGTGTTTAAAATTCTTGAGAATAATAAAGGGGCACTTAATTGGCCTTTTTCATCAACATCTAAACAAAATAAATTTTTGTAACCTTCTTTAGTATTTGGGTCTAATTTGGCTAATCCTCCAATTTTTTTTGAAGAAACTGAAATGAGTTTACCCTTAAAAAATCCAGATGCAAACTCAGAGTATTTAGTATTGGCTCCTGCATCTATTACTTCAAAATTAAACCCATTAGATTTAATTTCTACAGGGGTCTCAGTATACGTATTAGATGAAATATATTTTTTCGATGTATTTACAGCTATTGAGGTTTGAGCAATAGCAAAACTTGAAATTAAGAGTCCTATTAACAGTAACTTAGCTTTCATTTTTTAAGAGTATTAGATTAATTAGGACCATAAATATATAAGCAATCGAAAAAGGAGGCATAATTTATTAGACCAAAAACTATTAATTTCGTTAAGTGATTGGTTGGTAGTTTTTTAAGAAGGTCTAAGAGTTTAGCTTCAGTAGTTCGTCCATATAGTCTCTAGTGTTAGAGAGTCTGGGTACTTTATGTTGGCCGCCAAGTTTGTTATTTACTTTTAACCAATCATGAAATAACTGATTGCGAGCAACATTAATTTTAGGCTTATTAAGTGTAATGTTGTTATAGCGCTTAGCTTCATAATCGGAGTTAAGAGCTTTTAAAGCATTATCAAATAATTCATTGAAGTAATGAATGTCTTTTGGAGGTGTTTTGAATTCTATAAGCCATTCATGAGCACCTTTTTCTTTGCCCTCCATGAAGATAGGTGCTGCCGTAAAATCTACGATTTCCGCTTTTGTACGTTTACAAACCTTTTTTAAAGCTTGCTCTGCATTTTCTATAATAAGTTCTTCTCCAAACACATTTATATGATGTTTAGTTCTTCCACTTATTTTTATTCTATACGGATTTAGAGAAGTAAATCTAACTGTATCCCCAATCTTATAGCGCCATAATCCTGCATTAGTGGTTATTATAACAGCGTAATTAATGCCTAGTTTAACTTGACTTAAAGGGATTGCTTTTTCTTCTGAAGAAGCATAAATATCCATTGGAATAAACTCATAAAAAATACCATAATCTAACATTAACAGTAATTCGTTTGAGTTGTTTTGATCTTGAATAGCAAAGAAACCTTCAGAGGCATTATAAATCTCATAATATTTAAAATTCCTCTGTCTTAGTATTTTTTTATACTGATCTTTATAGGGCATAAAAGATACACCTCCATGGAAGTAAACCTCAAGATTAGGCCAAACATCAAATAAATCTTGTTTACCAGTAGTTTCTAAAACATTATTAAGTAAAACGAGCATCCAAGAGGGAACACCTGCTAAGCTTGTTACGTTTTCATTTATAGTTTCATCAACAATAGCTTGCATTTTGTATTCCCAATCACTCATTAGAGAAACCTTATTACTTGGAGTGCTGCTAAATTCTGCCCAAAAAGGCATATTATCTATAAGTATAGCAGATAAATCTCCAAAAATAGTTCCGTTTTCTTTATAAAGTTCTTTACTTCCGCCTAAGCGAAGACTTTTGCCATTAAATAATTGGGAGTCTTCATTGTTATTTAAATACATACAAAGCAAATCTTTGCCTGCGGCATAATGACAATCTTCTAAAGACTCTTCGCTAACAGGGATGAATTTACTTTTGGCCCTGGTAGTACCGCTAGATTTAGCAAACCATTTAATTTGTGTTGGCCAAAAAATATTAGATTCACCATGTCTTGAACGTTCAATAAGATCTTGCCAACCATCGTAGTTTTTTATAGGCACACGTTCGGCAAAAGTTTCATAGTTTTTAATGGAAGCAAAGTCGTATTGCTTGCCAAATTCAGTGTTTTTAGCAAAATCTATTAGATTAAGAAGTAATTCATTTTGAACTTCGTTTGGATATTTTAAAAACAATTCAATTTGATGAAAACGCTTTTTTAGAAACCAAGAAGCAATAGAATTTACTAAAGGAATTGGCATATTTATTCTATCTTTATTTTCTAAAAATAATATTTTTTTTCATGTTCTACCAAGGTGTTTTAACGAAAATGGAAACTGAGTATTCAAACCCTATTCAGTATTATTTAGTGTTTGAAAATGATTTCATTAACATTAACCAGTTGCTTAATAAAAACATAACAATGCAATTTGTTAAATATCAGTGTTTAAACTGTGGTTTAGATAAGCCAATTTACAGGCAAGGTTTTGATAAGCAATGTTTCTATGAGGTGCCACAAGCTGCAGATTGGGTAATGAGACCCGAATTAAGCAAAGCACACCTGGGAATAGAAGACCGCGATTTAGAATTTGAAAAGAAGGCGCAGTTGCAGCCTCATATTGTGTATTTGGCTAACTCTAGTAATGTAAAAGTAGGGGTAACCAGAAAAAGTCAGGTGCCTACAAGGTGGATAGATCAAGGCGCTCATGAGGCGATAGAAATTGTTGAGGTCCCGAACCGCTATTTAGCTGGTATTACCGAGGTGGCGTTAAAAGAGCATGTTGCAGATAAGACCAATTGGCGTAAAATGTTGAAAAATGAAATTGAAGATGAAAATTTGGTTGAATGGCGAGATAGAATTAAAGATTTTATTCCTGCCGAAGTCATGGATTATTTTATAGAACACAATACCGAAACCAATTTAGATTTTCCAGTGAGTCAATATCCTGAAAAGCCTAAAAGTTTAAATATAGTAAAGCAAGTGTCTTATTCGGGTAAATTAGTTGGTGTAAAAGGACAGTATCTCATCTTTGAAGATCAAACCGTTTTTAATGTTAGGGCAAATGAAGGCCTTGTTGTAAAGATTACCATAAACTAAAAGTGTATTTATTAATGTGTAAATTATTTTAGTATCATTGTAAATGTAATTGTACAAAAAATCAATGTATGCGTTTAATCTTTATTGCTCTACTTACAGCAACTTTTCATTTTTCGTTTTCTCAATCTAATCGTGCCCACGGCGTTTCTTATGAAAGAAATGATGATAAGTCGGTTACCTTTACCTATAATGGAGAAACCTCTGGAACAACCTACGTTGTTTTAAAATTTAAACAACTTACAAATTCAACAGCTCCAAATGAGATAAGAACTAATGTAAATGGGTTTAGTGGGATATTAACAACGCTGTACCCTACCAATAGCAAGGAGCATATTTCGTTTTCATATTCTTATAGACCAATAATGGGAGACATTAACGCTAAGCCCAATCATAACTTTAAATATGTGTTGCCTTTTAAGAATGGAAAAGAAGTTATGGTGAGACATCTTAGCTTTTTAGGCGAAAGAATGGGAGGTAAAAAGCCCAAGAATTGGGCGTCTTTCCAATTTTTGGTAAAACCAAATGATACGGTATGTGCAATAAGAAAGGGAGTTGTTGTTAATATTATTGATGGCAATGCTGCTAGTAATAAGGCAGAATATGGTTATAAAAACAAATCTAACTCTATGTTAGTTGAGCATGATGATGGAACTATTGCTAGTTATGGAGTGTTAAAAAAGAACAGCTTTATGGTAGAAGTTGGAGATATGGTTTACCCATCAACACCTTTGGCAATTGCAGGAACTTATGATAAAGCAGAAAATAGCCAATTAAGGCTATCTATTTTTTATCTGGACAAAGTAGTGAAAGACTATAATTTTGATAATAGAGTTAAGGAAACCTATGCAACAAGAACTAATCTGTATGCTTATGTAAACCCAATGTTTGTTATTAATTCGGATGGTTCGGGTTTTCAGAATTTAGAAAAGAACCAAGCTTACACAAGCTTTTATAATGAAGGTCTTATACAAGCTGAAATGACAAAAAGAGAGAAGAAAAAATACTTAAAAAGAAAGAAATAATTCAATAAAAAAGCCGCATTTATTAAAATGCGGCTTTTTTATTTTAGGTATTTAGATCAATTAAAATTCTTCTTGATCTCTTAATTTTTGAATATAAGCTGCTTTTTGAATTTCACGACGTCTTCTAACAGATGGCTTTGTGAAAAACTGTCCCTCTCTTAAATTCTGCATTACCTGTACATTACGGTGTTTTCTTTTGTAACGTTTTAAGGCACGTTCAATGTTTTCACCATCTTTGATAATAATTTTTATCATTTGCTTGTTTTGAGTGAATTCGTGTTTTTAGGTTTCTCCTAAAAAGCGTTTGCAAAACTTAAGCTTTTTATTAAGATAACCTAATAATATTAAGGATTTTTTTCAGCAAAAACAGAAAACGTTTAAGTTTCGAATCTATTCTGTTTCTTTTTTCTTCTTTTTTAACAGCCCTCCTAAAATGTTTTTTACACCTTCCTCTATGGTAGGAGTGGTGATTGAATCTTTTTTACGCTCTGTATCTTGAGTGACCGTGCTATCTGTAGTCTTGGTGTTTTTATTACCCAGTAGTCCTCCCAGAAGATCGGTAACTTTGTCCTTCCCTTTGTTCAGTAGTTTTTGCTTTTCTATTTCAATAAGTTGTTGCGTAAGGTTTGAAACTGCGGCTTTTAAATCTGTTTTTACCGCTGGAGAGGTGTAGCTTCCTCCAATATTGGCGGTAACGGGTATGGATAATTCTTTAACATCATTAGTGTTTATCTTCCCTATTAACTGGTTTACCTCGCTGCCTAAGTACTTAGCAGGAACATTGAATACGGCTTTGTAATCTATAGTCTTGTCAAATTTATGATTCCCAGAAACTGTTATTCCTATATCCTCATATTTAAGGTCAAAGGGCTTAACACTTACGCCTCCGTTTGCAAATTCCAATTTAGTCTTTACATCTTTTAAATCAATTTTATCCAAATCAATAAAATTAAGCTGATTTTCTAGAGCGTTAAACAATTCTCCTTTATTTGCATTTATTTTTGTAGTGAACAATTCTGCTAATGCCATACCAGAGATACTAGATAAATCGGGAGTGAATTCCTCATCTAAATTTCCCGCAAAATGTAGAGTTGAGTTTAATTTTCCTTGAAACAATTTCGCTATTGGGGCTAATTTTTGAAGTAGCTCCATATTCGTAAAGGATTGCGCTATGTCAAAACTGTCTATGCCTAAGTTTAAATCGAATGTTGGTGTTTTTTCTTTAGTAGAAACATTACCAATTACAGCAATAGAACCATTAAAGAGGTTCGATGTGACATCTTTAAACGTTGCTTTTTGATCTTGAATAACAAGAGTGCCTTTAAGGTTTTTAAGATCCAGATTATCATATACCACGGTTTTGGCATCGGCGTTAATTGTACAGTCTAAAAAGGCGGGAATTTTTAGTGATTCCTCATCAGGTGTGGTTTTGTTGTCTTCAGATACTTCTTGATCCTCAGTCATAAAATCACTCACTTTAAAAAGGTTTGAGTTTACATTAAAGTTACCTTTTAAAGTATTGTCACTTAATAAAAAGCCTAATAAGTTTTCAATTTTTCCAGTGGCATCTAAATCACTTTCACCTGTTTTAGCTTTAAAAGAATTGAGTAAAACAACATTAGGGTTAAATACCATATTGGCCTCAGAAATATGAATAGGATTTACAATGTCTTCTGATGAAAAAACGAAGTCAGAAATACTTGCCGAACCACTATTTTTAATGCGTTCATAAGCATTGGTTTCAATAGCATTCATGTCAAAATTGGTAGAGACTTTTGCCTCTAATAATCCGCTAAGCGTTTTATCCAAGTCAACCGGATATACTTTGGTAATATTGCCTAGATTAAGCTTACCATCAATATTGGCATTTACCAACATGTTTTCAGTAAGATTCTTTAAAGTAGCCGAAGACCTAAAAATATCTTCATCAATTTTAAAGTTCAACTTTTCAATATCTATATATGTGTCATCTGCATTTCCCGTTGTATTTTTAATGGAGGTGTTTATTGCAATTTGCTCAACACGCTTTGGTAAATTAGGGTATTTAAATGAGGCGTTATTTGATGATATATTAATATCTAAATTAGGAATAGTTTCGTCTGAACTAAGTCCCTTAATTTTTCCATTTATTTTGAAATCGCCAGTAGTCACAATATCATCCAAGTTTTCTGTATAAGCCTTTGGCATAACAGCTAAGAAGTTTTTAAAAGATGACTCTGGGTTTTCAAAAGTAATATCAATTAGCTGTCCGCTGTCTTTCTGTTGTACAGAACCATGAAACTCAAGCGGTAATTTATTTATAAAGCCCTTATTTTCTTTAAATGTATAAATGCTGTTATTTAAATCTAGACCAATATTGGCATCTAGTTTTAATGTGTTGTTTTCTAAATAGCTTGTACTATCCATGGCAAAACTAATATTGGCTTCACTCTTTGTGTTTAACTCCGAAGATTGAGCAGAAAAAACGCCATGACCTTCATGGTTTAGCTCCGATATATGAATGGCCATATTCGTGGCATCATCTAAATAAGTTAAGGCACTATTATTAATGCTGTAGTCTTCAATACTAAACGAAAAGCTGTTAGCTTCTTCATCTTGTGCTGGAATAGTTTCGCTCTCTTTTACAATATCGTAATTGGTGTTGCCAAACTTATCTGTTTTAAGTGTTAAAAGTGCTTCGTCTATTTTAAACATGTTTATTACTATGGGGTCCTCTTCGGCTTTTTTGAATAGCTCTTTTAATGGCATTGAGAAGTCTATGCTTTTAACCGTTGCTAGCGTTTCGTCCTTAAATGGTTCAAAATTGGTGATTACTAAATCATTAACCGAAACATGAGCTTGAGGGAAATCTTTAACAAAACTTAGACTAACATTGCTAAATTCTACTTTAGCATTAAGGTTTTGATTTATATAGTTTTTAACGATGTCGGCAATTTTTCCTTGGAAAGCAAATGGTAATACTACGAGTAGTAATAACAGAATTACTATTATAATTCCTGTAACCCTTAAAACTTTTTTCATAAGTGATGGTTTTGAATAAATATACGGAAGACAGAATGTTTTGGTTGCGTTTTACTAAAGATTTAATTAAAATTTAATCT
The DNA here is from genome assembly GCF_008085455.1 of Seonamhaeicola marinus. Classification (NCBI taxonomy): domain Bacteria; kingdom Pseudomonadati; phylum Bacteroidota; class Flavobacteriia; order Flavobacteriales; family Flavobacteriaceae; genus Seonamhaeicola; species Seonamhaeicola marinus. The sequence goes on from NZ_VSDQ01000679.1 coordinate 872,668, forward strand.
GGTTTACATCAAATCTATCTCTTCATTTACCTTTAAATTAAAGCGTTTTCTAAAGAGGTGAACGCCTATATATAAAAAAGGCGTATCACAAGCTGCTACAAGAACTTTAAAAAGAAATCCGCTGATGACAAGGCCCCAAAATTTGTCCCATTCAATAATTGAAAACAGACATAAAAGTAGAATTACTGAAAACGTATCGACAAATTGCGATAACCATGTAGAGAAGTTATTTCTTAACCACAAGTGTTTGCCCTTGGTAAGTTGTTTCCAGAAATGATAAATTTGAATATCAACAAATTGGGCACTTAAATACGCCATCATACTGGCTAGTACCGCTAGAATAGAGTTTCCGAAAACAGTATCGAATAACTCATTATCAACTTTAGACCAAGAAGTGGCTGGTACAAGGCTAGAAGTGTAAACAATTAAAAGCGAAAACAGTGATGCAAAAATACCAGTAACAACTACTTGGTTGGCCTTCTTTTTACCATAAATTTCGCTTATAAGATCGGTGATTAAAAAGGTTATGGGATAGGGCAAGATACCAACCGAAATTTCAAAAAGCTTACTTCCAAAGATTTCAATATCTACAGGGTACCAATAAAAAAACTTTTGAAAAATAAGATTAGATACAACCAGTGAGGTTATAAAAAGCGCTGCTAAAAGCATGTAAATACGTTGGGCAGCAAGTTTGTCTTTTAATGTCATATATTAAATTATTTTTCAAGAATGTCTCTAAACTCATTAATAAACTTGAAAGTTTCAGTTTCTATTTTACTTTTAAGTATGTCCATTTGATTAAAGTTTGGGGTTTTAACAATGGTGTAGTCAATAATTGATAAACTATCATCTATTGAAGAGGCCAACGCGTATTTATTCCAGTCACTTCCGTTAAAAAGATTCCAATACTTTTTACGAACCCCTTTGTTTTGACCCGATAAACAAATTCTAAAGTTTAAGTTTTTATGATTAAAAATAAGCACAAATTTTAATTTTTGTTTTTTAAAATAACTTGTAGTTAATGAAAAGTATGAGAAATCCCTATTGCCTTTATAAATGTTTCCCAATTTAAAGTCTAAACCATGATTTTTTTCAAAGAAGTATCTAATCTCTTTCATAAAACTTATTAGTTCAAAGTAATCATATTGGGTCTGTTTTTGAGGTGTTAATTTTGTGCAATACGAATTTTCGCTTTTTTGTTTTGATTTATGGTCTTTTTCTATAGGAATAAAGATATTAATTATGTGCTTTTGCTCAGGGTGGTCTTTATAATCGTTAAGGTAGGTTTCAAAATAGTCCGCATCTCTAAATTGATATCCATTTTCCATTACCCAATTAGACATACTTTTCCATGCTTTGGAGAATTCTTTGCTATCAATTTCAAAATGCCCAATAGCATAATCCCCTTCGCTTATTGTAAGAGGTCTAATATCCCCTTCTGCTTTAAAATTTTCACGAATGGTAACACAGGCACTATACCTTACTTTTGATAGGTCTGTAACATGAGGATTATCATGATAAATAGTAATAGTTTTAAAATCTTCGTGTGCCAGTATTTTGTTTCTATGCCCCCATTCAAATAGTTTTTGAAACTTAGAGGTTATTTCATTGAAGTTGCCAATTCCTGTAATTGCTGCAAGTTTTAAGTCTTCAATTTGTGTAACAGCTATTTGTGCATTCATTTTAGTCCAATGTCTTAAATTATTAATGTCACAAATGTATTTTTCGGTATTAAAAGGGGCTATACCAATCTTGCTAAGTTTAGATTTTCCTTCAGATTTGAAATTTGTAGGTGTTATGCCATAGTATTTTTTAAATGCTCGAGAAAAGGTGTTTTCGCTATTAAAACCATAGGTGTAGCTTAGGGTTTTCATTGTTATTTTAGAGTCAACGAGTAAAATAGCTGCTACACGCTCTAAACGCTTGCGGTTTATATATTCGGTTAAGTTTTCGTTGGTAATAGTCGAGAATAGACGGTGAAAGTGGAAAGGAGAATAATGGGCCTTCTGAGCAAGTATCTCTAAAGATAAATGAGAATCAAGGTTTTTTTCTATAAAATCAAGAACATTATTTATACGTTTAATGTGTTCCAGGACTATATTTTTTGTGTTGCTAGGCATTTTTATTAGCGCTATTAGCTGTTGGGTTTAAGGCGTGAAATTTTTATGCTCATTGTGAATAAATACCTTTTGTAAATATAAAAGAAACCATTTACTTTTTCTTAATTTGCCTTTTCTATGACGCAACCAACTACATTTCATATTGCATTAGGAAGTAATAAAGGAGATAAGTTAAAACATCTTCAGGAAGCGGTGGATACCATGCATCTTGAAATAGGTAATATTAAATTAATTTCTAAAGTTTACAAGTCGCCTGCCTTTGGTTTTGAAAGTGATGATTTCTTAAATGCTTGTTTGGTTTTGGAAAGTTATATGGAGCCACAGGAAGTGTTGTCTAAATTATTGTCTATTGAAACCAAAATGGGGCGTAAGCGATCTGAAGGTGAAGGTTATCAGGCTCGGGAAATTGATTTGGATATTATTTTAGCTGAAGACCAAATTATTGATACTGATACCTTGCAAGTTCCGCATCCAGAAATGGCAAAGAGACGCTTTGTTTTACAACCTCTTAACGATGTTGCGTCTAAAATTGAACATCCGGAATTGAATGAAAATATTGCCACTTTATTAGAAGCGTGTGAAGATGAATCTGTTTTAGAACCTATTAAAATATGGTTGAAAAACCCTAGGAAATCCTATGATTTTTCAAAATACAATTATATAGCTATTGAAGGTAATATAGGAGCGGGGAAAACAAGTTTGGCAACTATGATGTCACAAGATTTTAATGCCAAATTAATCTTAGAACGTTTTGCCGATAATGCCTTTTTACCGAAGTTCTACGAGGATGCGAATAGATATGCTTTTCCTTTAGAAATGTCCTTTTTGGCAGATAGATACCAGCAAATTAGTGACGACTTATCGCAATTAGACTTGTTTAAAGATTTTATTGTAAGTGATTATGATGTGTTTAAGTCGCTTATTTTTTCGAAAATCACGTTACAAGAAGATGAATTTAAGCTTTACAGAAAGCTATTTTATCTCATGTATAAAGATATTGCAAAACCAGAATTGTACGTCTACTTATATCAAAATACGGAGCGCCTCCAGCAAAATATTAAAAAGCGCGGACGCGACTACGAGCAGAATATTGAAAACGAGTATTTAGAAAAAATAAACGAAGGGTACCTGGAGTTTTTAAAAACCCAACCCGACTTCAATATTAAAATAATAGATATTTCAGATAAGGACTTTGTGAACCAAAGAACGGATTATTTATGGGTGCTTAACGAAATTTGCGGAGAATAAGCTGGATTACAATCTTCATGAAATTAACTACTAAATAACTATATAAAGGTTATAGTTGTTAAATTTTAAGTGTTTTCAAAACAATTAATGCTTACATTTAACGGTACTAACAACTAAACTATATTCATGAAACTAAAAGCACTATTACTTTTAAGTACTACACTGTTGTTTTTTGTGTCTTGTAAAGAAGAAGAAAAGACACCACCACAACCAGAACAACCCAACATAATTTATATAATGTCCGATGACCATACTACCCAAGGTATCGGGGCATATGGTAGTAGATTGGCCAGTTTAAATCCAACGCCTAACATCGATAGATTAGCTCAAGAAGGTGTTTTAATGGAAAATGTGTTCTGTACAAATTCAATATGTACGCCATCTAGAGCAAGTATTTTAACAGGGCAGTACGGTCAGGTTAATGGTGTGGTAGATTTAAGTGGAAGATTAGCTAAAGAAAATCAATACTTACCAATCGAAATGGGGAAATTAGGTTATGAAACTGCTATGATTGGTAAATGGCATTTAAAACATGCACCTGATGCTTTTGATTATTATAATGTCCTACCTGGGCAAGGCGATTATTTTAATCCAACATTATATGCTAAAGACGGCGGCGAGCCAAAAGAAATCCGTTTTGAGGAGGATTTAGTTAGAACCGTAAATGCTACGAAATACGAAGGACATTCTACAGATGTTATTGCAGATATTGCTTTAGATTGGTTAAAGAATAAAAGGGATAAAAATAAGCCGTTTTTCTTAATGCAACACTTTAAGGCGCCACACGACTTTTTTGAGTTTGCACCGAGGTACAAAGATTATTTAGAAGAGACTAATATTCCAGAGCCAGAAAGTTTATGGGACAATAAAAACAATGGGTCTATTGGAACAAGAGGAGTAAATAATACGCTTACCGATACTATTGGATCGTCAATTGGTCATAGAAATGTTATTAGAAATATGGGAATGCATATGGAAATAGACCCAAGCATACCAGATCCAGAATATAAGAGATTGGCTTACCAGGAATATTTAAGGCGTTATTTACGTTGTGTTAAAGGAGTAGATGATAACGTAAAGCGCCTATTCGATTATTTAGAAGCTGAGGGGTTAATGGATAATACTATTATTATTTACACGGGAGATCAAGGGTTTATGTTAGGCGAACATGATTATATTGATAAACGTTGGATGTATGAGGAGTCTATGCGTATGCCATTTTTGGTAAGATATCCTAAAACTATAAAAGCAGGAAGTAAAGTTGACGCTATAGTTAATAACACAGATTTTGCACCAACGATTATTAATATGGGTGGAGGTGAAACACCAGATTATATGCAGGGTAGTAGTTTTAAAGATATTATAGAAACAGGAAATGAACCTGAAGATTGGAAAAAAGAGACCTATTATCGTTACTGGATGCATATGGCTCACAAACACAACAATCCGGCACATTTTGGTATAAGAACTAAAGATTATAAACTTATATTTTTCTACGGAAGAGATTATAATTCCGAAAGAAATACCGAAGCTCAAGAATGGGCTCATAATCCAGCATCAATGTCATTTTTTGATACACCGCCAGCTTGGGAGTTTTATGACTTAAGAAATGACCCCAAAGAAATGGATAACAAATATGGTGATGCAAAGTATGCCGATGTGATAAAAGACTTAAAGAACAGACTTGAAAACCTTAGAGCTGAGGTTAAGGAGGATGACACAAAATACCCTCAAATAGCTGAAGTTGTAAAGGAATATTGGGATTAAGTTTTTGTTTTTTTTAAAGCCTTAAAAACCCTAAAGTATAGCTTTAGGGTTTTTTGATTTATAAAATTAAATGAATACGAATCAATTAATTAAAAATAATAAACGCTTAACTTTTAGTAAACAAATCAACCATATCTTGGCTTTATGCAGAATAAGTATATAGATAGGGATTTAAGTTGGTTGTCATTTAATGAGCGTGTTTTACAAGAAGCAGAGAATAAATCATTACCACTTTATGAGCGACTCAATTTTTTAGCCATTTTTTCTTCTAATTTAGATGAGTTTTATAGGGTTAGAGTTTCAGAACTAAGACACTTTAAAAGATTGCAGAAAGACGCCGCAAAAAAACTTACGGAAAAACCTAAGCAATTGGTTAGAGATGTTCAGGAAAAGGTAATGGGGCTTCAAGAACGTTTTGGAACGGCATTCGAAAAAGATATAATTCCTAATTTAAAAAAAGAGGATATTTATTTAATTGAGCATGAGGAGTATTCTGAAATTCAACGGGAATTTGTTTTTAAATATTTTGAAAACGAAGTTAAATCGCATATTAGTATTTATGATTTAAACACAGACTTTGAACAGGTTTTACTAAAAGATAAAGGATTGTTTTTGTTTCTAGATATAGATAAAGATGTGCTTATAACTATACCAGCAGATAAACTTCCTAGGTTTTTGGTTTTACCTTCAAATGACAGTTCTTTTTATGTTACGTATTTAGATGAAGTGGTTAGAGCTAACCTGAAATTTTTGAATAAAATTTTTGAAGACGTTGCCTCCTACTGTGTTAAAATAACTAGAGATGCCGAATTATACTTTGATGAGTTTGAAGGAGAGTTGGTTGAAACTATAAAGCAAAGTCTAGATCAAAGAGATACTGGTATACCAACACGAATGTTATATGATAAAAAAATGCCTAAAGAACTGGTGCGTCGTTTACACAAGCAATTAGCGCTTAACAAAACAGATTTAATGCCAGGTGGGAGGTATCATAATTTTAGTGACTTTTTTGGTTTTCCAAAACCTCTAAATAGTAGTACCTTATGTTATCCTAAACAAGAATCTTACGCGCACCCAGATTTGGAATATCAATCCTCTTTGATTAAATACCTAAAAGAAAATGACGCACTTTTAAGTTTTCCATATCAGAAGTTTGATTATATACCACGATTAATAATTGAAGCTGCAGAATCCTCAGAAATTCACGCTATAAATATTACGCTTTATAGGGTATCCAAAGATTCTGTTGTGGCTAATGCTCTATTAAAGTGTTTGGAACAGGGAAAAAAGGTAACCGTATTTATTGAGGCGAAAGCTAGATTCGATGAAAAGAATAATATTTATTGGGGCGAAAAGCTAAAAAGCAAGGGTGCTACCGTGCTATACAGTATGCCGAAACTAAAGGTGCATTCTAAAATATTGTTATTAGAAGGAAATGATTTTGATTTGGCTTATGTTGGAACTGGTAACTTTAACGAAAAAACAGCAAGACTATATACAGATTTTGTATTATTAACTACAAGTAGGCCAATTGCCTCAGATTTAAAACAGGTTTTTCAGTTTTTACATCAGCCAGAAGGATTTAAACCAAGAATACATACGGTATGGATGTCTCCTTTTACAACAAGAACGTCCTTATATAGTAAAATAAATAGGGAGATAAAGTTCGCAAAAGCTAATAAGCCAGCGTCCATTATATTAAAAATGAACAGCCTTGAGGATGAGGGGGTTATTGATAAATTATATGAGGCATCACAAGCTGGTGTAAAAATAAGATTAATAGTCCGAGGAATCTTTAGATTATTACCTGGTATAAAGGGGTTAAGTGAAAACATAACTGCAGTAAGTATTGTTGGAAGGTATTTAGAACATTCTCGAATTTATTGTTTCGGAAATGGTGGACAGGAGGAAGTTTATATAGCATCTGCTGACTGCATGACTAGAAATTTAGATAAACGAGTTGAGGTTTGTGTTCCAGTGCTAGAACCTAGGTTAAAAGCAATTTTAAAAAAGTGTATTGATTTGCAGTGGGAAGATAATGTTAAAGCTAGATTGCTTGATGCCCAACAGACAAATACCTACAGCAAAACTGAAGGCCATTTAATTAATTCGCAAAAGGCGTATTTCGATTTTTTTAAAAATAAAACTGTAGAGAAAAATCCAAGAGTAATAGATATGTTTAGGTTATAAAACCAGAGGAATTAATCTGTTTTAGGTATTAATTCCTCTGAGGTCTTTTACGCAACATGCGTAAAAATCTTTCCAACAATTACCCATTTATCATCTATTTTATTTAGAGATAAGTAATCGTAGTAATTGTAACCTAGCATAGGAACATGGAGTTTAGCCATGGCTATGTCGCCCATAATATCTAAGCCTATTATTTTCATTTTAAAGGTTTCATTTAGGTCTTTTGGACTTTGCCTGCTTTTAACCCCTTCTAAATAATCAGTTTTACTTTTTAAGTAGGTCGCTCCGTTAATATCACCAAACAAAACAACGCTAGAGTGAAAGCAATCATTAAGTTTGTGTACGTCACCATTAAAAATACCTTCAAAGTAATTAGAAATAGTTGTTTCTATGTCTTTTATATGTTCTTGATACATGTTCTTTGTGTTTAAAATTAAATAGCGTGACCTACGGTGTGTCCTCCAGCAACGTTTATGGTTTCACCTGTAATAAAATCTGCAGAAGCTAAGTAATAAGCAGCTTCAGCCACCTCATTAGCTTCTCCAATTCGGTCTAAAAGGTGCAGTCCAGCTAAACTATCGGCATCTTCAACACCAATTTTCCCCTGTAATGGACTTCTAATAATTCCTGGTGAGATGGTATTTACTCTAATGTTGCTTTTACCATATTCTGCAGCTAACTGTCGTGTAAAGGCATGTATGGCACCTTTGCTTGTTATTGGCGCGGTGGCAGGAAATCCAGCAATAGCATGATCTACTAGTACAGTACCTATATTTGTAATAGCACCTTTTCCTTGTTTAAGCATTTGCGGAATAACAGCTTGAGATGCATAAAAAGTACCTTTAAGGTTTACATTCCAATACAAGTCTAAATCATTTTCATTAACCTCTAAAAAAGGCTTTGGCGAAAAAACACCAGCATTATTAATTAAGATATCAATACAGCCAAAAGTGTCTAATGCTAATTGAGCTAACTTTTGGGAGGTTTCTTTTTCTGCGATATCTCCAGCCAAATAAATAGCATTTGATGGTTGTCCTAAGGCTTTATAGGCAGCTTCAAGATTGCTTAAGGAAGCGCTATTCATTACCACATTAATGTCTCTTTCAATAAAATGTTTTGCAATGGCTTTTCCTATACCAGAAGATGCACCGGTAATAATGGCAGTTTTAGTTCTCATTTTTGTTTGTTTTTAAAGTTGATGAATAAATTTGGCTGTTAAACCCCCAGTTGTCTATAGGCACTTCGTCTATAACTATATGAGTGGTTTTAGGATCTTTGTTAAGCACATTAACCAATAATTGAGTTACGCCCTCAACCAATTTTTGTTTTTGCGTTTTAGTTACCTGTTCGTCGGTAACTTTAATGTTTACATAAGGCATGATATTTTTATTTAAAATAATTACACTGCAAAGGTGCCATCATTTTAAAGGGAGTAAAAGGAGGTATATCACTGTTTTAATGTGATGTATGTCACATATGTTTAATTGGCTAGGAGTTCAGTCTGCTCAAAGTTTCTCTTGAGACACCTAAATAAGACGCAATCATTTTTTTTGGAACCCGTTGAAAAAGCTGTGGGTACTGCTGAAGTAATAGATCATAACGTTCTTTAGCCGAGTTTTGAAGAAGAGAAAGTACTCTATTCTGAAGGGCTATTCTACCAAATTTACTTTTTCTGGCCCAAAAACGTTCCATTTTGTGCATCTCAGAAGTTAACTTGTCTCTGTTTTCTAAAGTAATATATAATAGTTCACTATCTTCAATACAATCTATAGAGATTTTAGACTTGGTTTGTTTTACAAAAGACTCATAATCTGTTATCCACCAATTTTCCATTCCGAATTGAAGAATATGTTCCTTACCATCATTATCAATAAATGAACTTTTTAAACAGCCTTTAATAATCCAAAATTCCTTTTTTACAACATCGCCTTCCTGAACTAAATACTGGTGTTTCCGTTTTTTAATCTGTTCAAAATGACCTAGAATAAACGCAAACTCTTCATCGGTAAGTTTAACTAGTTCTTCAATATGCTGGCGTAAAGGATGAGACATTAATGTATAAGTTCTTTATGCTAAGTTAGATGTTTTAAATGTAATTAACGATTAGGTCTCATAAAGAAGTGTAACTATTCTGCCTTTATTGTTTGGTAATTTGTATTCGGTTAAAATGGTTGTCTTCTTGATTTTGAGATTGAAAGGAGGAGCAAGTAAGTCCACCCCACTATTTTGTTTCAGTCTTATGCCTTGTCCAGATAGTATATCTTTATTTGGAGTAAAATCTCCCGTAGGAATATGTTCAGTTAGTACAATGTATTTATATCCTATTAACTTTTTGGAGATATTTAAGATATCGTTGTTAGATAAATGCTGCAATACTTGTCTAATAATAACACAGTCTGCTTTGGGGAGAACGTCTTTAGCTATGTCTAAACACAGAAATTCTAAGTTGTCCGCTTTAAAAATAGTTGTATTTCGAGAAATAAGAGGTGCTACAATATCTATTGCAGTGTAGGTTTTGGTATGCTTTACAATATGTTTTCCAATGTTGAAATCTCCACAACCTAAATCGCAAACGGTAAGCGGTGTTTCATAGGCATTTAAAAAGGAAATGACATGTTTCAAATAAGGTTTTATAATTTCAGGTTTATGAGACCCTTCACCAGAATAAAAGTCAAAATCATTACCACCCCAAAGGTGTTTATCATAAATTTGAGTCATGGCTGCCTTAGTAGGCCATGGTGTCTTAATTTTTTTAGACATTAGTGTTCTAAAGCACTTAGTTTGCTAAATACATCCCAAATTACTACACCTGCACTTACCGAAATATTTAAAGAATGTTTGGTGCCGTATTGTGGAATTTCAATAACAGTATCACTAGCTGATACTATATCCTGTTGTACCCCTTTTACTTCGTTGCCAAATACTAGGGCATAAGTAGTATTAGCTTCTGGATTAAAGTTGTTAAGCATTGTGGCGTTTTCAGCTTGTTCAATGGCGCAAATTTTTACACCATCTGCCTTTAGTTTTTGTATAAGCTCAAAAGCGTCTTTTGTGTATTCCCACGCAACAGTTTCTGTACTGCCAAGTGCTGTTTTATGAATGTCTTTATGCGGAGGTGTTGCAGTGATACCGCAGAGATAAATTTTTTCAATTAAAAAAGCATCGCTAGTTCTAAATACAGAACCGATATTATTTAAACTTCTAATGTTATCTAAAACAATAATTAAAGGTGTTTTTTGAGCACTTTTAAAATCGTCTATACTTAATCTGTCTAACTCGCTGTTTTTTAGTTTTCTCATTGTCAAATATAAGTGCAAAGAAAATCAAAGTTTTAATCTTTTTAATGAGTTTTTTCTAGTTAAAGCATTAAAATATCCGATGAACTACACTTTTTTACCATTCGTCGACACTTGTTAAGGGTTTTGTAGGTAAATGATTTCGACAAGAGGTTCTTTTTTGTTACTTTGTATTAGAAATTTTATTAACAATAAATATTTACACCCCATGAAACCAACAAGAATTTTGCAGCAACTTATTTGCTTCGCTTTACTTGTTTTTATTTTCTCTTGTGATGTCACAAAAGAAATAGAAGACTTTGAAGTTGAAGTAGATGCGTTAGATATCGAACAATTAAATATCCCCGATGGGTTCGATTTTAGCACTCAAAAACAAGTAAATGTTACGATTACAGATAGTAAAGACAACATTAAGTATGATGTTTATGCCTACTCAGATAAAAAACAATTTGTAGGAATAGAAACCTATGAAAATGAGGAAGGCGTAACAGTAACAGATTCAGTTTTTAAATCGGATGTTTTAGAAAATCTAATTTTTTCCGGAGCCACCTACAATGGTAGACTAAATCAAACCATAACTTTACCTACTTATTATGATAAGTTATACATAAGACGAAAAGAAGGTTATAAATACTCTGCATCTATTCAAGATGTTGTGGGTAATGAAGTTAACTTTAATGGAGAATCCCTAACAAGCAAGCGTTCTCTGGCAAAAAAGCCAGCTGGAGTTACAGACTACCTGTATTGTGTTAATGGATCTGCTGAATTGTTTCAAGTAGACCCTTTAAACGGAGATTTGGTTTATTTATCAGACATGCCTATGGGAAGTTACACTTGTGCCATAGATCAAGAAAACAGAGTGCTGTATTCTATAGGTAGAAGTAACCCTTTTCCTTTAATGAAATATTCCATTGATAATAATACATGGGAAATAGTAGGTAATGTAGAAAAAGGAGGTCCAAGATTAGAATATAATGATACGGATGGATTGTTATATTTCTCTTCAGGAAGAACACTTTACACTTATGATCCTGCTAATGGGAACACACTTAATACATGGCAGATAGATGAGGGTCTAAACAATACAGGTGGAGGAGATTTGTCTATAGCTGAAGATGGTACTATGTATTTGGCTTCTTTTGGAGGACTTTATAGAATAGTATTGAATAATAGCAGTAATATTTACGAGGCTACAAGATTAAGTGCAGATAACTTACCTTTTAATCCAACATCAATGACTATAGATTCTAATCAAGAATTATGGTTAGCCAGTAACGGCAGCAGCTCCGATTTAATAGTAATGGATACTGAAACTGGTGGTTGGGAATACCGCTTTGGAATTAATGCTAACAATAATACAGACTTTGGTAGAACCATTAACGATTTAACAACGTTTAGAGTGTTTTCGGAAGTAATAGATCAAACAGATACAGATAACGATGGTATTATAGATAGTGAAGATGAATATCCAGAAGATGCAGAAAAAGCATTTGAAGTATTTACACCAAGTAAATATGGATGGGGTACATTAGCTTTTGAAGATTTATGGCCATCTACAGGAGATTACGACTTCAATGATGTGGCGCTTAAATACAAGTGTATTGCCATTTTAAATTCTCAAAACTTAGCAGTTCAAGTAGATTTTATTTATACAGTTAAAGCTAATGGAGCAGGATTTAATAACGGATTTGGTATTGAATTAGAAAATGTATCACCATCTTTGGTGGAGAGCGTTTCAGGAACTGCCTTACAAGAGGGTTATGTAAATGTAAGTGCTAACGGAACGGAGTCTGGTCAAGACAATGCAGTGGTTATTTTATTTGACAATGCTAGAGCAATGTTAGGAACAGAAACCACAGTGTCTATAGAGTTTACACAACCAATAGATACAGGTACTTTAGGTGTAGCACCATTTAACCCATTTTTAATAATAAATGGTAATAGAGAAAAAGAAGTGCATTTACCGTTTAGAAGTCCGACAACCTTGGGTGATAATATAGCTGAGGAAGTTACGGGTCCTGCTAATAAAGATACCAATGGAGATTATGTAACAAATACCGGTTTACCTTGGGCAATTAACGTTGTTCACGATTTTAAAGTGCCAAAGGAAAAAGTGAGTGTTAAGAATGCCTATAACTTCTTTGCACAGTGGGCTACTTCTGGAGGAGGTGTATATACAGATTGGTATAAAGATAACTCAGGTTACAGAAACGTAGATAAAATTCAGAATTAATTAATAGTTTTTTACTAGTAAATAAAAGCCCACGAGAGTGGGCTTTTTGTATTTAAAATCATTCAAAACAAAATAAGAGCTTACCGTTAATCGAAAAATTAAAAGATTGTTGAGAGAATTTTATATTAAAAAATCCGATGAAATGCAAAAAACAACGTTAATTTGCATAAATACTCTCAAGAATGAAATTAATACGCCCCGAATTGGTAATGGCAAGTATGCTATTGCTACTAGTTTCTTGCGATGTATCTCAAGAACTAGAAAATTACAAAGATCTCAATCCAGATAACCCAGATTCTGGTAATGAAATTGATGCTATTGATATCCCAAACGGATTTAAGTTTAGTACTCAAAAAGAAATTCAAGTTACTATTAACGATTCAGAAGATAATGTGAAGTACGATGTGTTTGCCTATTCCTCTGAAAAACAATTTGCTAGAATTGAAACTTATGAAAATGAAGAAGGTGAAATTTTAACAGACTCCGTCTTTAATTCAGGTGTTTTAGGTAGCCAATTATTTAATGGTGTTACAAAAAATGGTAAGCTTACCCACTCAGTAATTTTACCAAACCATTTTACCCAACTCTATATTCGTAGAAAAAGTAAACTTAAGTACACCTCTAAAGTTGTAGACGTTAATAGTAATCAGGTTAATTATTACGATGCCAGTACCAATAAAGTATTTGGAAAGAATGGAAATACCCAAGACTTTTTATACTGTGTAAATGGCAGTGGAGAATTGTTTCAAATAGATCCTTTAAGTGGTGCATTTACGTACCTTTCAGATATGCCTGTAGGTAGCTATACCTGTGCCATTGATCAAGAACATAAAGTGTTATATTCCATAGGTAGATGTAACCCTCACCCATTAATGAAATATTCCATAGTACATAATACGTGGGAAACCATTACAAATTTTGGGATGAGTGGACCCCGATTAGATTTTAATGCTAATGATGGTTTATTATACTTTTCTAAAGGTAGAAACCTGTATACGGTTAACCCTTCCAACGGAAGTATCCTAAATACTTGGACTATAAATGGCTTGCATACCACTGGAGGAGGAGATATAGTGTTTGCTGAAGACGGTACTTTGTTTTTATGCTCTTTTTCAGGATTGTACAGACTAGAGTTAGATCAAAATAACGTATACCAAAGTACTAGAATAAGTGCTGCTAATTTGCCTTTTAAGCCAACCTCTATGACCTTTGATAGTAATGGTCAACTATGGCTTGCTAATAAAGGCAATAATTCGGATCTCATAACAATGGATACCGAAACAGGAGATTGGCAATATGTTTATGGCGTAAATGCCAATAACAATACAAATTTTGATAGAACCATAAATGACTTAGCAACATTTAAAGTTGAAAATACAGTTGAAAGCGAACCCGATTCAGACGGCGATGGCGTAATTGATAGTAATGACGCTTATCCTAATGACGCAGATTTAGCTTTTGAAGCCTTTACGCCTAGTGAATTTGGTTGGGGCACTTTTGCCTTTGAAGACTTATGGCCGCATACAGGCGATTATGACTTTAATGATGTAGCACTTAAATACAGATTTAAAGCAGTTTTAAATGCGCAAAACCAAATTGTTCAGTTAGATTTTACCTATAGAGTTAAGGCTAATGGCGCAAGTTCAGTAAACGGATTTGGACTAGAAATAGAATCTTTAGTACCAAACCAAATAGAAAGTGTAACTGGTTTAGACTTAAAACATGCTTTTATAAATCTAAATAGTAACGGAACTGAGGCTGGTCAAGAAAATGCCGTATTCGTAATGTTTGACGATGCAAGGTCTATGTTGAATAAAACAACCACAGTATCTATTATATTTGCGCAACCAGTACATCCAAATAGTATAGAGCCTGCACCATTTAACCCTTTTATAATTGTTAACAAAGAAAGAGCTAAAGAAGTGCATTTGCCATTTAAAAATCCAACGACCCTTGGGGAGAATATTATTAACGTTTCTGGTGTTAATAGAGATCAAGATGGTAATTATGTAACCGAAACAGGCTTGCCTTGGGCTATAAATGTGGCCTATGATTTTAAGGTGCCAAATGAACGCGTTAAAATTATTGAAGCTTATAATTTCTTTTCAAATTGGGCTACCTCAGGCGGTGCTAGTTTTGATAATTGGTACGAAGACAACCCAGGTCATATTAACAATGATAAAGTTAAAAACGAAACCTTTTAACCCTAAGTAAATTATATAGAGCCTCTAATATTTTGTTAGAGGCTTTTTTGTTAAAATCTCTTTCCATTTGTAGATAACTTCTATAAAATCGACTTCAAAAAGCATGAAATTAGTAGTACATTGCATGCTACAATTTTTACAAAAGCATGGCGAAGAAAGAAAAGAAAGAAACCCCATTAATGAAGCAATACAATAGCATTAAAGCTAAGTATCCAGATGCTTTATTACTGTTTCGTGTGGGCGATTTTTATGAAACATTTGGAGAAGATGCTGTAAAAACTGCTGGTATTTTGGGTATCATCTTAACCAAAAGAGGTGCTGGGAGCGAAAGTGAAACTGAATTAGCTGGTTTTCCGCACCATTCGTTAAACACCTATTTACCAAAGCTTGTAAAAGCAGGAGAACGTGTAGCCATTTGCGATCAGTTAGAAGATCCTAAGCAGACTAAGAAAATTGTAAAGCGAGGTGTTACAGAACTAGTAACGCCAGGGGTAGCTTTAAACGATGAGGTTTTAGTGTCTAAATCTAATAACTTCTTATGCTCGGTATATTTTGATAAAAAGTACATTGGCGTATCGTTTTTAGATATTTCAACAGGCGAGTTTTTAACCTCTCAAGGTAATGCCGAATATGTAGATAAGCTACTGCAAAATTTTAGTCCAAGTGAAGTACTTGTATCTAAACAAAAGCGCAGTTTATTTAATGAAACTTTTGGTGATGATTTTCATACTTTTTACCTCGAAGATTGGGTATATCAATCAGATTATGCATATGAAACCTTAACCAAGCATTTTGATACTAAGACCTTAAAAGGTTACGGTATTGAAGACCTTTATGAAGGCATTATTGCATCAGGATCTATTCTACATTATTTAGGCGAAACACAGCACCATAAGTTAAAGCACATTACCTCTATTTCTAGAATAGCCGAAGACGATTATGTATGGATGGATAAATTCACCATTAGAAATTTAGAGTTATACCATTCTACCAACAACAATGCAGTAACCTTACTTCAGGTAGTAGATAAAACCATTTCTGCAATGGGCGGGCGTATGCTAAAGCGTTGGTTGGCATTACCCTTAAAGAAGGAGGATCAAATAAAGCAGCGTCATGAGGTCGTAGACTTTTTTACCAAAAATGATGAGGTGCTTCAAAAGGTGCAACATCATATAAAGCATATAGGCGATTTAGAACGCCTCATTTCAAAAATAGCAACAGGAAAGGTGAATCCGCGTGAGGTCATTCAGCTTAAAAACTCATTAGAAGCCATTGTACCAATAAAAGCATTGGCATCAAATTGTGATAACGAATCGCTTAAGATTATAGGTGAAAATCTTCAAGGTTGTGAAATTTTAAGAGAGAAAATAAAAGAAACCCTTAATGAAGAAGCGCCTGTTAATGTACTTAAGGGTAATACCATTGCTGATGGTTTTTCTAAAGAACTAGATGAGCTACGAGGTTTGTCTAAATCGGGAAAAGACTATCTAGATGGCATGCTACAGCGTGAAAGTGAACGTACAGGTATTCCTTCGCTTAAAATAGCTTCCAATAATGTATTTGGCTATTATATAGAAGTACGTAATACCCATAAAGATAAGGTGCCGGAGGAATGGATAAGAAAACAAACCTTAGTAAGTGCCGAACGCTATATTACCGAAGAACTCAAAGAATACGAAGCCAAAATTCTTGGTGCCGAAGATAAAATACAAGCTATAGAACAGGAACTGTTTGCTGAATTAGTGGTGTGGATGGGCTTGTATATAAAATCGGTACAGCAAAATGCACATTTAATAGGGCAACTGGATTGTTTATGCGGGTTTGCACAATTGGCCAAAGAAAACAACTATGTATATCCTACAATTGATGAATCTTTCGATTTAGAAATTAAAAACGGACGCCATCCTGTTATTGAAAAACAATTGCCACTAGGTGAAACCTATATTGCTAACGATGTGTTTTTAGACCGAACATCACAACAAATTATCATGATTACAGGGCCAAATATGTCTGGTAAGTCAGCCATATTACGTCAAACAGCTTTAATCGTATTGTTAGCCCAAATAGGGAGTTTTGTGCCAGCGGATGCCGCTAGAATTGGTGTTGTAGATAAAATATTTACACGTGTTGGTGCAAGTGATAATATTTCGATGGGTGAATCTACATTTATGGTAGAAATGAATGAAACCGCTTCTATTCTTAATAACATGTCTGAAAGAAGTTTGGTTTTACTAGACGAAATTGGGCGTGGTACGAGCACCTATGACGGTATTTCTATTGCATGGGCTATTAGCGAATATTTACATGAACATCCTGCAAAAGCAAAAACACTTTTTGCCACACATTACCATGAGTTAAACGAAATGACTGATACCTTTGAACGTATTAAGAACTACAATGTATCTGTAAAAGAATTAAAAGATAATGTGCTGTTTTTAAGAAAACTGGTTCAAGGCGGTAGTGCTCATAGTTTTGGTATTCATGTGGCTAAAATGGCGGGTATGCCTCAACAAGTATTACACAGAGCTAATAAGATTCTAAAAAAATTAGAACAATCACATTCTAGTGAAGAGCTAACAGATACGGTAAAATCTATTGAAAATGATATGCAGTTAAGTTTTTTCAATTTAGACGATCCGTTGTTAGAAAATATAAAAGACGAAATTCTACATACTGATATTGATACGCTTACACCAGTAGAAGCACTCATGAAATTAAATGAGATAAAACGCATGCTGGTAAAGAAAAAACAGGCCTAAACTTTTTTATTGAAAAAGGAGCTGCTCTAAAAAATAATGATTTGTCGTCATTACGAGGAGAGCAGCGACGAAGTAATCTAGTGGCTTCTGTAAATAACCTAGTCCAACCTGTACTTGATATATATTTAAAAAACAGGACTTTGTCATATCGACAGAGCGAAGGATGAGCGACGAGAGATCTCATTTTGAAGCGATACCTCTTTGGTATATGTTTAGATTGATGACTTTTTAAGAAAGTAGTATAGGTCATACTAAAAACAGTACTTCGGATAAAAGAATACCGTAGTTTTTAAAGTGAAAATTGAAAATGTACAAATTGCGAATCAATTGATTTGGCTGAGTAACAATTAGTTTCAATAAATTTTTATTTATTTTTTAAAAAAGGCTTTGCAATTAATAGAAATAGTTTAAATTTGCATCCGCAATCGAGAGGTTGTGAGCCTGCTTGCCGCAGGTAAGTTCATTAAAAACTGCGAAAGTAGCTCAGGGGTAGAGCATCACCTTGCCAAGGTGAGGGTCGCGGGTTCAAATCCCGTCTTTCGCTCTGAGACTTACTCAAAATATACCAAGATGCTGAAGTGGTGGAATTGGTAGACACGTTGGACTTAAAATCCAATGGACATTAGTCCGTGCGGGTTCAAGTCCCGCCTTCAGTACAGATAAAAAGCCGAAACAAATGTTTCGGCTTTTTTGTTTTTTGGAACGAACCAAACGTGTTTGAGTGAGTGGAAGAAAACAAAAAAGTAGCCCCCGATAGGGAGGCTTTTTTCAAGATGACGTATCGGGACTCGCCGCAGGCAATTCCCGTCTTCAGTACAAAGGCCTTACTCTTATGAGTGAGGCTTTTTTGTTTGTTGATGGAAAAATAATATAGATAGCTCCCTCTTAATTTTTTTAAATTAGCTGTCTAAGGAATAGAAGTTTGTGTTAAAGAATTTTACCAAATCATCAGATAAATAATTCTTGTATGTGTTAATTTTAGGTAAAACCTCTTTGAATTTTTTATAAAGTTCAGAAGACTTTTTGAGATTCATGACAAAAACAGAATTGTAATTGTCTAAAATGTACTCTAAATCTTTTTCAATATCTCTTATTGCTGCCGCATATTCGTACATTTGCTTTTTTGCTAAGTGATTTTTAACATTATAAATTTCGTCATTGAAGTTTTGAATACTATTCCTTCTTTTCCATAGTTCAATTATTTTTGGTGGTAATTTGTCGAAGTCTAATAAATCTATAATCTCGTTGGTCAAATTATTTGAAAAAGAATTTGCGAAAGGGGAATTTTCCATTTCTTCAAACTCACATGCAACAAAATACTCCATGAAAGATTTGTGCATAAAAAAGTAAAAACCGTCATCTGTTCTTGAAAGAAATGAACAAGTTCGAATATCATGACTAAAATAATCTAAATTAATTGTTCGGTCTAAATCGAAGTGCTTTTGAAGGCTTTTGTCTAATTCCGTATAATGAATAGATAGTGATCCCTCAATAAACATTTGCATAGCAAGATATCTTAGGAAAATTGATTTTTGATTTGGTTGTACTAATAATCTAAAAGAGCCCTTGTCTTCTTCTCTTTTCACCCATTTATCTGTATAAAGTTCATAAACGTTGCGAACGGATACTTCCTTGTTTTCCAATTTCTTTAGTTCATCACCTGTTTTACTTATCATTGAGGCAAGAACAGGTCTTCGAGCTAAATCCATTAGGCTAGGATTATTCAATAAAATATCAATCACTCCTTCAGAGTCTTTTGGAGAGGACTTTTTTATTAAGGTTTCAACTTGTTCCTCGTCAAGTAGTTGTAAACATTTAATTTCATAGTTTATGTTGCTTTTTTCAAAGGAATCCTTTTTTTTAAGATTTAGTAGGTTTACATTTTCCTTAAACTCTTCATAATCATTAAAATAGGATGGTCTTCCTGTGAGTATTATTTTTGAATTTTCAGTTACCAACTCGGCAATTTCTTTGAAACACCTTCTTCTGTCGGCTTTTGTTACACGGTTTAGCATTTCATCAAAAGCATCCAATAATAAGATGAATCGCCCCTCTTCATTTAGTTTTTTAAAAGCCCTTATGGACATGTTACTTACTTCAACTTTATTTCTTAAGAAGGATTTTATAAGGTTTTTAATATCTGGAATCTTATTATAATCTTTTAAAGTAATATATAGTGGAATTCTATAATTGGAATCATATTGATTTAATAGCTTTTCCTCTGATAGTTTTCTCATTAACTTTCTAATTATCGTAGTTTTTCCAGCCCCATAGTCCCCAATGAGAACAAGAACATCTGTGGTTTTATTTACAATGTAACTTTGTAGGGAGTTGAGAGCAGGCTCTTCTATCAACAATTTAAGAATAATTCTATCACTTTCAGTTTGGTCATTTAAGTGGGCAATAATATTTTGAAGTTCATATTTATCATTCCAGTTCTTTATATCATTTAGCTTAGAAAACATTAACCCTGGTTCAATCTGTAACGCTTCAACTATATGAGGGCCAAAAGAGTTAATTAAAGGAGGAATTGTTTGTTTTTTTACTTTAATCGACTTTATTTCAGTTTTGTATTCCTTTATGATTTCTTTATATATGGTTGTCCTAATTTTTGATTTTCTAAACAACTTTATTCCAGAGTCACCTCCATATTCACTCCAAATATCCATTAATGTTTTAACTGTTAATTCTGGACTCCTTCGTATCATCTTTATTTTATCCTTTGGGATTTTTTCAAAAAGATTATAAAGTATTTCATCCTTATGTTGATCGGCAATTTTTTTAACAACAACTTTTAAAATTTTTATTAGTTGTTTTTCATGACTTTTCTTTTCTTTAGTGTTGTTTTCGTAATATTCTTGAAGCTGATTAAAGAATTCGATAGGCTTTACAGTTGGGGAGTGCGAATTATTATTGAAGGACAAGAAAGGCATTTTGTCAATATGGCCTTCAATTTGGTTGTTGGGTATAACTAGAAAATTAGTTTTAGAACCTATTGGCTCTAAAAGATCACCTGGAATACTGTCCATAATGGTTCTGTCAAGCCCAGTGGTATTAAGAAGTTTTAAATCAATGAATTTTTCCCCTTCTCCTAAGTCATCATATTCTTTGATGTAATCCTCTAAATATTGTTTTATGTCCAACAATCCTTGTATGAATTCATCATACGTTAATAAAAATATGTAGTTTTTTATTCTATCATTTAACGCCGCTTTTGCATCTGCCGTAAATTCTGTATTAGTAATTAAATAACCTAAGTCTATTTTTCCTTCATTTCTATAATTACTTGCTTTATTAATAAAGTTCTGAACATCAACAATTCCAACTTTAGAAGTGGAGGATGAACTAAATTTGCATTCCACTATTATATTTGACTTAGTACGATTAGTTGATTTGGCCACCACATCACACTGTCCACCATCAAGTTTTGCGTTATGGACTACGTCATCATACCCAAACAGTTCGAATAATCCAGCGATCTCCTTTTCAAATCTCAACCAATCTGGGTTTTTTTTTTCGGAATTGTTATTCATTTTCGTTGATTTTATTATGCAAGTTAATACGAGCTTTGAGTTAAATAAATTTAAGTCATATCCATATCCAAATTATACAACTGGCGGATTAGTTTGTCTGAATTATTATCTTTCATAATCTGAGGGGATATAACCTTATGAATCTTTTATTATTACTAGAATTATAAGTAAATCCATTAAAAAGATGAGTATACGCTGTGAACGAGGTTGCTTTTTGTGGTTCAAAAAGAATAGATTGTGTCATGTTAGATAATATTGAACTATAAAAACTTGTCCCTTTGAATATTCTGAAAAACAAGCCAAGTTTTTTCGTAGTCTTTTTAAAGTCTATTTTTTTACTATTCTTAGTTCTTACTACCTTTTTTCCTAATAAAGAAGTATGGTATTGATTTCTAAAATTATCCGAATCTTCTTCAAATATAAGTTTTCCTCCTGTTCCCAAAGAGAGTATGGGAATATTTTCTCTACTTACATTATTGATATAAGCTTCAGTAAGACCAGCCATAATAGGGGTGTTAAACCCTGCTAACGCAACATCCCATAGATAAAATCTTCGCCTTGACCCTTCTGGGCTAAAAATAGCTGGAAAATCGAAATAATTTACTGGTGCATTCGAAGAGCCATGTATAGCTTCAACTAGACTAACTTCATCAAAATGATCTACCCCTGCAACTACTTCAGCTCTTGCCTTACTATGCTTATTTGATCGAAATAATTTTGCTCTTTTGTTAATAATATTAAATGTTGTCACAACAATCTCAAGTGATTCTTTTCCAATTATTTTTGGAAGCTTAGGAAGTGTAACATCATTTAGTTTTTTCTTATTATCTATTCTTAAAATATCTTCTAAAGCATTCTTCTTAGCTGTTGTGGAATATCGAGTACCAACTGATTTAACGCCAAATAATCGCATTACGTTAGCTGGAAAATACCTCTGTCTGAAATTTAATTTTTTAAAAATCCTCTCCCTTATTGCTTTATCATCAAACAACTTTATAATTTCATCAAAAGTCCAGTTACATGCTAATGCGGCTAAAACCATACTGCCTCCAGAATTTGCGATAACTAAATCAAAATGACTTAATACTTCATGTCCCTTAATTTCTTTATTAGGATATTTTTTTTGAAATATATCCTTTAAAGTTAGTACTTGAAGAATTGCCCAACCTCCTCCACCATCTAACGATAATATTTTATATTTTTCTTTCATAATAATCTTTTATGTCATTAATGTCTCATCATTACCTCCCATTTTATTTTTCATTGAGTCCAAAAACCCCTTTGCCAAATCACTAATAATTAGTTTTTTTCTTTAATTTACCAAAGGTTTCTAGTTCTAGAAACTTTGATTTGAATAACTCTGTGGGTATTTTCATTTTTAGAAGATTGTGAAAATTCTCATCATGTGTTGATAGGATAATTTGCTTCTTATTATTGACCACGATGCTTCTAAGCAAATCTATAGTAGAAAGCACATTGATACTATCCATAGACTGGATTGGGTCATCTATAAAAATGCAATCATACGTTTTTGAATTGAGTGCTGAAGCAAGAAAGATGCTCAGACTCAAAATATTTATTTGTGCAGTGCTGAAATACAAATTTGGGATAAGGCTATCCTTATCATCATCATCTCTTCCGCCTTTTACATATACATCAAGGCTTGGGTTTTCACTAGTAAAAGTCGCGATAAACTTTACATTCTTAAAACGGGGATGAGGGTCTATTTTTCCGTAAATCTCGTTGATTAAATCCTCGTAAAAGAAATCTTTAATACTTTGGTCAAGATAGTTTTTGGTCTTTTCAATTTCTGTTTTAAGAGAATAACTTACTTTTTCCTTCAAAAATTTCAGTTCTTTTTCTGTATTAGCCAAATCTATTTTGGCTTGTTCAGATTGCAAGTAGGGAAAAATATTCTCAGAGTAGCCTTTGAGTTTGTTGACCTCAATTTTGTAAATTTCATGTTGTTTTAATTTTTCTTTAGTTTCGGATTCTTTTGTTCTTAGAGAACCGTTTAGCGTTTCACTAGTAAGGTCATTGGCAATGATTTGAAGGTTATCCTCAAGATGGGATTGATATGCCGCGATACTAGATTCCAAATCTTGTATCTTTTTCTCAATTTCCTCTAAGTCCTTTTTTAGTTGTTCTTCATTGAATTTTTTTAGTTGTCCTTTAAGTGTTTTTAAATCACGGTTGAGATTTTTTAGGGCTTTATCTAAAGCATTTGATTCATCTTTTTTGTTTTGGATTTTTGCATTAACAAAGTCAGCTGCCTTTTCTTCGCCTTGGTCATTGACATCTAGCCATTGGACAACACTATCATAATCTTTATTGTTTACCAAATCGCGAATTTCATTATTCAAAAGTTTAATTTTTTCTGAGAGTTCATTTTTATCGGACTCTAACTTTTGATGAGCCTCTTTCATATTCTCAAATTCCTCTTTGACAGATTTTTTGGACGCTTTAACAGCCTCTAAATCTGCTCTAAGTTTCTTTTCATAAGCATCGATAGAATCCTCTTGAAAAGTTGACTTTAAATCGAGAAGTCTCTCGTTTTCTGCATTAAACTGTTTGGTTAATTGAATGAGTACATCCTGCTCGCTTTCTTTCAGATCTTCAGCAAGTTTTAGTTGGTTTTGTAAACCATCCAACTTATTGACATAAAATTGCTTAACTTCCTCAGACAACTTGTTTGCGGCAGTTGCATTATCATCAATATCCGATTGCTTTTTTGAACGTTCTTCCAACAGCGATTTGATAGATTTTGAAAGTGCATCATTATTAAGTATTCTATCTGCTAAAGTTTTGTGATCATTGTATGTCTTTTCACAGAGCGGACAGGTATCGGTTTTCTGGTCGTTTACGATGGCCAGACCAGACGTGATGAATTCGCTAAGAGTTTTGTTGAGTGATTCCTGTGAGCTGATACGCTCCTGTAAGGACTGCAACTCTTTATTTAATTGCAACTTTTGTATTTCAAGCGTTTCAAGTTGCTTAAGGTTTTTTATTTGCTCTTGATTTTTATCAAGACTGGTTTCTGCATATTGACCTAAATCAAATTCCCGCATAACCTTTACGAGTTCATCGACTTCATCTTTAAGTTTAGAATGGTTGGTTTGTGCCTTGGATGTTCTTCTGCGTTGGGATTCGAGCTTTTCCTGTAGAGACTTTATAGACTTTGATAACGCCTCAAGATTCTTTTTAAGTTCGGGAATCTTTATCAATCGTTCATTGATTTCCAATCGTTTCCTTTCGGACTTCTTATTGGCACCTTCCACTTCTATGAGCTTGCGGCTGCTCTCTTCAATATCAGACTGAAGTTTTTCTAATTTTTGTTGATACTGCTTTTTGATTTCGTTTTTTGATGTGATTTTTGAAAGCGTATCGTTATAGGCAAAAATCAATTTTCCAATCGTTTCCAGCTTTTTCAGTTGTACTGAAATTTCAGACTTTGACTTTTCCTTTTGGGCTATTTCATTTGTAGTAGCTTCAAGTTTTTTGAAATTGAGAAGATTTTCTTTTATTGCTTTAAGCTGCTCAATAGCTTTTATCAAGTTCTCTAAGGCTTCAAAATATTGCTTTATCGAGAGAAAATCAGTACTGCCATTCAGTGCTAACTGTATATGAGATATCAACCTCTCTAATCTTATAGCTTCAGAATTACCTGCAATGGCATCTGTCAAAGCATCCTGAAAATCTTTTATTTCCTTTTGAGTTGTCGCAATTTCAATTTCATTCAGGGCTTTATTAATTTTAAATTTATTGACGACAGATATTTGGTCATTTACGGTCGACAACAAATCATTATTTGAAGTTTTTGTAATCTTGTCTTGAAAATCTTGAATATTACTTTCAAGAGCGGCTATCTTTTTATCATTTGCCGCCGAAAGCGCAATTACATTTTGGTAATAGACATCTATTTCGCCAAGTCCAGAATTACTTTCCATAAACTTTTTGTAACGAATCTGTCCGTCGGCCTCTTTTAAAAACCTTGATATCCATTCCTGTGAAAGAATAACTCTTGCAAAGTCCTTATTATTGTCATTACTCTTTGAATTGGCGTCGTTCGCACGTTGCTTGGCTACTTCAAGATGATTTTCTTTATAAATCTTATTTTCAGAATCAAGGATTTTCACCCAAGTTTCATTCTTGGAATTTCGGTTTTTAAAAAGAGATACTTGTCCAGATGTAAGACGTCGCATAGTCTTGAGCGATTTCTCTGTATTCTTTGTTACCCAAAATCGCCCTACATAATCTGTCACAGCCCACTCAACAGCGTCATAGAAGGATGTCTTACCAAAACCATTAGGGGCAAAGAGTGATACAAAGTCTGCTGTCTCTCCATTTTCAGTAATAAAACTGAAGTTTGCATCTTCGGGATGGTCATAAATTCTAAAACCTGATATTTCTACTGAATTGAATTTCATTCTTCTTCATCTCTAAATTTATTTATTAACTCAACGTAAGCCAGATTTAGCTGTTCCGGCAAAATGTTCTTTTTCTTTATGGTTTTGTCCTTAAGTACATCATAAATAATAGGGTGGTGAAAGAAGTCAACAGACTCTGTTCTAAAGGTATCTTTTTCTAAGCTCAGTTCATTATTGATGTGCTTTTTAATTAGGGCTTCTAGAGATAATGAGTCATTTTCTACAATTTTACGACTGGAAAAGGTGTTGTTTTCTATAGCATATTTTAGATTCATATCTTCTATTGGTTCCGTCATCAGAAAGAATAAATAAATATTCCATTTTTCAAAACTTGTTTCTAGATAGTTTTGATAATTTAAAGCAATACTGTTTGTGACCAGCTTCCAGTTATCTGACAGGAATTTCGTATCAGGGATCTTAAGGAAAATACAATGAGCCTTGCCTTTTTCCATTTCAACAATAATGTTTTCAATTGTAATCTCAGGAAAATCGCTTTTGAATATTTCAACTATGTCACGGTAAGAGTTTTTCATATAATTCTTTTAACAAAGGATAGCAATCGGTTGGTTTCATGTCCACAAAACCCTTATCAAGTTCCTGAGCGGCATATTCTTTGAATGTTGTTAAACTTGCATATTTAAAGCAGTCAAATGGAAAATCCCTCGCTTCGGCTATATCAATTGTACCCGAAGCAATAGCTTGATTTTGCACTTTTGTAAAGGCTCTCCGAGCAGTAGATATATCTGAGATGATTTCACTCAAATCCAGCACACCTTCAGTGCCCGGCCTTTGGTAGATTTGATTAGATGCAAATATGACAAGACCCTCGTCTTCCAAATCCTTATAATCCAACTTCCATAAATCTTGTAAATGAGTGGTGAGAAAATCCTTGTCAGTGTTTGAATAAAAAAAACGGATTCTATTCAATATATCCTCTAAATCTTCAACATTATGAACTTTATCTTTTACAATATTTAGAATCACTAGCAATTCTAACCAAAATGTCCAAACCTTTTTCCGTTTTAACTCTACATTGTCTTGGTCTTTTATCAATAGGCGTTGTTCGCCTAAAAATGACCTGAATGCCAAAGGAGTTAAATCACTTTGCTGTATAAATTGTGCCTTCGCCGTTAATAGTTCTGAAAGTGCAGCTTCTTCCCTGCTTATTCCCGCAGATGCAAATTGAAATGTATCGCCAATGAGGGAAACAAAAGATTTGAGAAATACAGGCAGTAATTCTACAAGTTTTCCTTCATCTTTATAAACTTCAATGATTTCTTCAAAGTATTTGACAGGAACAAATCCTATTTCGCCTAATGCAATATCTACATTTGTAGCCATTCTACTTTGTATGCCTGTTACGAAGACATTAGATTTATCATCAAATGCCATGATACCGCCACCTGAACAACCTTCAATCTCATCAATTGATATAATATTATTGCTTAATTCTGCAACATCAAAGAAATCACCGGATTGTTTGATTCTTGCCACAACAAACGTTGCAACTCTATTGCCAATTGTATCTTGGTTACTAAGTCTACTGGGAAATCCACATAAATAGTATTCGTTTTTTATACGTTTATTTCTAATATGGATATTATCAAAACCTTCGAGATAATCGATTTTAAGAATTGCAGCATCTGCTGTAGGATGTGGGAAGAAATTTTCTTCAAACATGATAGTTAGGTTTTGAGTATTAGCATTCCAACTATTGCCATCAAATTCCAATAAAGTTATTGGAACTTCGGTGCCATCATTAATATATTCCAGTTCATCAGTTTCCTCATTTCTACTTTGAAAAAGGTGTTTGGCAGTCAAAATGTAAGTGCTTTTATCGTCCATAGGCTGAAACACACATCCACTACCAGAACCTACTTTTGCCGTATGCTTTTTTAAAGTATTTGCGCTCATTATTTAATATGGAACTCTGAGATTAGTTTGACTTGCAATTCTGGGAAATCCGTTTTGTCCTGTTCTGTTAAGAGATTATCTACGACCACCTCGTAATTAGAGTAAATAGTAGCCTTCGGATTCTTTGCAGTAATCCTTGCAATAACACTTTTATGTGGATGTCCGTGTCCTGAACTATTGGTACTAATAATGTAATTTTGAGTATCCACCAAGTCGAATAGCTCCTTGTTGTTATTGGCCTTACTACCATGATGGGACACTTGCATAAACTCAACCTTTACTGGGTTTTCTTTTTTATAACCTAGGTCTTTTAAGGCTTCACATACTTCCTTTGGATGTGAATCTGCAAGTAACAGAAACTTTTTACCCTCATGAGTAATTAACATAGTAATACTACTTCCATTTTTCTCACTCCTATCCTGCCTAAATCGGAAGGATGGCTTTTCTTCCTCAGAAATTATATCGCTAAGATTTTTAGACCAGTCGTTTCTTGCTCCTGTATACTTTACATCACCTGTTTTTTCTTGATAATGTTCAAGCAAATCTTCTAACTGTTTGTGTGAAGGTGTAAGAACATTAACTTTTAAATTGAAAAAATCACGTTCAAGTCCTTTCTTAATGATGTCGTCCCTATCAAGATTATGCTTTTTTAGATATTCTTGAAATTCTATCCCCTCATCTACACCAGTAAAAACATTAGACCCATCTGCAATGAATAGGTCTAAATCATCATTTTTTGGTTTATTTAAATACTTAGCAATTGCTTCACCAGAATTGAACCATACTTCATTAATAAACTTAGGCGCTTTTTTATCCTGCTCGAACCATTTGAGAAGTCCTTCAATATGGTCGTTGTCGATGTGGGATAAAATAAGTAAATCTACTTTTTCTTCACGATGCTTAATATCATCAATGATGCTTTTTAGTGGGCCTTTTCTTCTAACCCTATCGAAATAGGTTGCATCTCGACCGCCATCAATAAGTATGTTTTTCGCTTTATTTTGTGAGTCCTTAAAAGAAATAAGGATGCAATCTCCATTGACTGCTTTTAGAAATTTTATTGAAATCATAGGTCTCCCTTTATTGCATAACCACATGGCTAATAAGGTTTGATATCTTAAAAGCTATTAATTATTCTAAGGGCGGAATATTAGGAATCGAAGATAGGATTTTTTTTACTAATTAACTAGTTTGATTGTCAAAGGATAAGAGTTTTGAAGTCGAAATTCCAAAAGCACTTGCAATCCTTTTTAACATAGAAACTCCTTGCTATTCGAAGTTTGTAACTTCGAACAATAATTAAATAGGCGATAAACTTTGCCTCAAATCAATCTATAAAGCTGAAAGAACTTCTCTAAACAGCAAACTAAAACAGCAATGGCAGGTGTTACCAACATTAAAAACCCCATCAAAGACGGGGCTTTTTTAATTTCCTAACTACTTACTCCTAATTAACAATACAGCACTACTTAAAATCCAAGCGGCAAGACTAAAAGTAAACACTCTAAACCCAGTAAGGTTGGTAAAAATAAAACCAGTAAGAACCCCAAACACGGCAAAAGCAATGAGGAGAATGCCAAAATAGCCAATCCATTTATGTAAAAGGTTTGAACGCACAATAATGATAGAATACAAAAGAATAGCCAAACAGCATCCTGTCATAAAAATATAATCCAGAGGTTTATTAATAGCAAAACCATAGTACACAATAGGATCAACAACAGCTCTATTAGCGTCTAAACTATCGGCAAACTCATTTAAGAAATAAGGTAAGGTAAGGCCGTTAATTAAGGCAGCAAACATAACGGCCACAAAACCAAAACATAGAATAATAAAAGCTAAAACCGCTATTTTATTAGGCGTTAGAAGTTTAAGCGTTAAGCCATAAAATCCAAAGGTGATAATAGGAATAGAAAAAATAGCCAAGGCATGTGTAATTGTAATCTGGTTAGAGATTTTAATGAGGTATTCTAAACTGCCACCATGCGGATGCATAACCATTGTGGCAATAATAAGTAATGAGCCCAAAATAAGGGAAATACCTGCGGTTTTGTAAAATTGATGTTCCATATAATCTTTGATTTTTAAATTGAAAATCAAAGATCTTGGATATCAAAGCTTCAGTCACTTGATTGAAATCAAGAACGGACTTAACTTTTAAAAAAACGATGTCTAACACGGCTAAGCGTTTCTGGTGTAATCTTTAAATACGACGCAATGAGCTTTAAAGGGAATTTCTGAAGTAATTCCGGTTTATGTTCCTGTAAATACACGTATTTTTCATCAGGAGACAGGTTGTTGTCAAAGAAATTAAGTCTAGAACTTACTTCTCCAAAAGCTTTTCCTAATTGAAGAAAGGATTGCGATTTAGCTATCAACGCATGAATAGATTCAATACTAAGTTCATAAATGAGGCAATCATCAAAAGCTTCAATATACAGGTTAGAAGCTCCGCGAGACGTAAAGCTGTCTTTGTCTATAACCCAATCATGAGCAATATTTAAATCTAGGACGTTTTTTTCTAAATCCGTATCAATTTTATACTGGTAAATGGCGCCTTCAACAATATAAATGAGCGAAGAACAGACATCACCAGGTTTTAGAATAAAGTCATGTTTTTTAAGCTGTTTAAAACTAATTTCATCCTTTAGAAGCACGATCTCTTCTTCAGAATACACACCAGATTTTTCTATAAACTTTGGGCTAATACGATCCACAACCAAATGACTTTAACGCCTGTAAAGAAACTAATTTTTTTCCGGAACTACCTTGGCAATATAATTAGATAAGCTATCCTGTCGTTCAAGATTCAGTTTCTTTCTTACCCTAGAGCGTGCTGTATGCACACCATGCGTTGAAATAGCTAAAATTTCCGCCATTTCTTTACTATCAAAATTAAGTTTAATAAGCGCGCAGAGTTTTAAATCGGTCGACGTTAAATCAGGATGAAGCTTCAATAAACTTTCATAAAACTTATTGTTAATTTGTGCAAAGCGAAGGTTAAAATCGTCCCACAATTTCTTGTTGCTCTTTTTGTATTTACTACTAAGCTCCTGATGTTTTTTAGGGTCGCTACCCTTTAAAGCAGCCAATAATTCTTTTACCGAATGTTCCTTCTCTATAATCTGAAGCGCATTAGCTGTTAATTCTTTGTTCTTCACTTCTAAAATAGCATCGTTCTTTTCGTGAATAACAGACTGCTCATAGGCCATCTTTTTCATTCTAGATTTTAGCCTATAAGTAATTAAAATAATAACAGCTAAAACCAATAAAGCGCCAATGAGTAATTTAAGTCTAAAACTAGCCTTGTCTTTAGTTTCAAGCAAGTTGTTTTGAGCGGTGATTAACTCCTGTTGCTTAGATAAATCTTCCTGGTACTGGTTCTTAATTTCAAATAACTCCTTGTTGTGTCGGCTTTGGGTATTAAATAAACTATCGGACATAAATTTGGCGCCCTGCATAAATTTAAATGCCTTGGAGTAATCTTTTTTAGTAAAATATAACAGTGCTAATTTTTCTAAAACATCAGGTTTAATTTCATGATGTACCATTAACGAATCAATAGCCTTTAAAGAGCGCTCGTAATAATACATGGCACTATCTTGTTCGCCTGTGGCCAGTTTTAAATCGGCTATATAACTGTTGGCTTTAGCTTGATAGCCGAAGGTGCGGTCTTCAAAAAAAGAAATAATATTGTTTAAATACGATTCGGCTTTTAAATAATTCCCTTTTTGCGTGTAAACATAGCCATAAAGGGCATCGGCATAATGGTGTCTTTGGTTAGAAGACGTATCAATATAGCAAGAATCTAAGTAGATTAATGCCGTATTGTAATCCTTCATTTTAATGTACTGGTTGGCAATACTAAAATAGGCCGCAGATAACTTGCCTAACGGATTTTTTGCCGAGTTATGAAATGACTTTCCAGTTTTTAACCCTTCATTTAAATAATGCAGCGCCAAACTATCTTTTCCGTAGTTACCGTAAAGCAGTCCTAATTTTCTATAAAGTTTTAAAAGCGGACGTTTATCTTTTACGGCTTTATATTTTGATAAGGTGTTCCAAGCAATGTCAAAAGCCTTGTTGTAGTTGCCAGAGTTTTGCTCAATATGTGCCAAACCTACCATGCAATGAATGTAATTAGCGGTGTCTTTTTCTTTTAAATATCTTGCCGCTTTATCTTTGAAATATCGAACCGCTTTTCCCTGATCTCTCATGGATAAAGTAAACCCTTCCTCAGGAAAATTTTTAATAGAAATACCAGTAGTATCTATAGTTTGTGCATATAGATTATTAAGAAGTGCAACTTGAAAAACAAGTAATAATGTAAAACTTAAATAGTTTAAAGCGTTGGTTTTCATGTTGTTTTGTTCATTAAATGCGGTTTGGTCTTTTGGTAAAATGCACTTTAAATGCAGTGATTAAAAAACCATATGTAGTTATAATGTATTTATCTCTTATCTGCTTTGGTTGTAAATATAGTAATTTGTTCTACTCAAATTAAACAAATAAAAGACATGAGGAAATTACTAATGTTGAACCTTTTAGTGGCGGTAACATTGCAGCTAAATGCACAAAGGAAAACATCTAAACATGAGCAACCAAATGTAATTGTAATTCTTGCAGATGATTTAGGCTGGGCAGATGTAGGATTTAATGGTAGTACCGATATTCCAACCCCAAATTTAGATATGTTGGCCAGAGATGGTGTAAGCTTTACAGCAGGTTATGCCACACATTCGTACTGCGGTCCAAGTAGAGCTGGTTTATTAGCGGGGAGATACCAGCAGCGTTTTGGGTGCGAAAATAATATAGGTAAGGGCTTTGAAGGCCCTGTTATGGGCTTACCATTGGAACAAACCATACTGTCTGAGGTATTACAAGATAATGGTTACCAAACCTGTGCTATTGGTAAGTGGCATTTAGGACATACCCCAGAATATTGGCCAAACAACAGAGGTTTTGATGATTGGTTTGGATTTTCAGGAGGTTCCAGAAATTATTGGGGAAAATCTTGGGAAAAGAGTTTTACTACTTGGCATCAAATTATGCGTAATGGACAACCAGAACCGCTAGAAAACCTAAGCTATTTAACAGACGATTTTTCAAAAGCAGCGGTAGAGTACATTGATACGTATAGCAAGTCTAAGAAGCCATTTTTTATGTATTTGGCCTACAATGCACCTCATGCGCCTATACAAGCCACAAAGGCATATATTAATAATGTAGACCATATTGAACAAGGCGAAAGAGCTGCTTATGCAGCAATGGTATCAGGAATGGATGTTGGTATCGGTCGGGTTATTGAAAAGCTAAAGGAAACTGGCGAATACGAAAACACACTTATCTTCTTCTATAGTGATAACGGCGGACATGGTAAAGGGTCTAGTCAAAGTCCGTACCGCGGACAAAAAGGACTGCTATTTGAAGGCGGTATCCGTGTGCCATTTTTAATGTCGTGGCCAGCAGGATTTAAAGGCGGAACGCGCTACGAAGCACCAATAATAGGTTATGATGTTTTTGCAACGGTTATAAACGCAGCAAACATAGATTATAAAAAAGCAGATCAGTTAGACGGTGCTAACCTATTGCCTTTTGTAAAAGGTGAAAAAACTACAACACCACATAATAAATTGTTCTGGCGTTATTCTGATGGCGCTGGATATTGTGTGCGCAAAGGCAATTATAAATTGGTAAAAGAGGAAGTTAGAGGCGAACGCTTTTTATTTGATTTGAAAAACGACCCCTACGAACAAAAAAACTTGCTTAAAACCATGCCTGAAAAAGTTGCAGAATTACAATCAGATTACGAAAATTGGAATAAAGATAATGTAGGCAATTTGTGGCCAGATCCGCATCTGCCAAACATTCATAAAATGAAAAATGCCCGCGAGCTAATTATGAAAAAAACGAGCGGAGGAGAAAACAATTATTAAATCGTTCTAAAATGAGTTTAAGACATATTTTATGTTTCGTAACGGTTCTTAGTGTCTTTTTTAGTTACGCACAGACCGAAAGTACCAGAGATTTAGCTTCAAACGAATTTGTGCCTGAAGGTTGGGTAAAGGAGTTTTTAAACCGCCAAGTTCAAGGATTGGGAAGTCACCCAGAAGAAAGCGGGTTTCCTTTTAATACCGGAATGTGGACTGAAAATATGGATTATAGAGATCGTGAGTTTTCAGGTGGAAGTGATTGGTGGCCGTACGAACAAACGGGCTATTATTTAGATGGAATTTTACGAGCAGGATATATGTCTGGCTCCTCTAAATTGTTAAACAAAGCTGATATAAACTTAAACCACATTCTAGCTAACGTTGATGAAAACGGTATGTTACATGCTGGAAACTTAGGCGAAGTACGCGAAGAATGGCCTATGGTGGTTATCATGCGTATGTTTATTGAAAAGTATAAAGCTACCGAGAATCCAGAATTACTAAACGCAATCGATAGGCATTACAAAGCAGTTTATAATTCTGAAGAAAAATTTGATGTGGCAGATATGAGCGGATTCGAAGTGCGTTCCGTGTTACATGTTGAGCTACTAGGTGCAATGTACGGACTTACTAATGATGTATGGTACATTGAAGCTGCTGAGAAGCTGTATGCTGCTTTTCAGCAAAAAGCTTCGGAAAGTGTAAAAGGAAAAAAGAATAAAGGCGTGTATAGTATTTCTGCAAATGGAATGAATGAAGGGTTGCGTCCTGGTGGACATGCGGTAACTTATCACGAGTTTCTAAAACTTCCAGCAGTGCTTTACAAATACACAGGCAAAGACACTTATAAAACCGCTTTTTACAAGGCCTATAAAATGTTAGAAGAAGACCACGAATTGGCTGATGGCGGATATGCAAATCATGAAGGGTTGGCTGGAAAAGGGTCAAACGAAGCCACAGAGGCCTGTAGCTTAATCGACTTTACATGGAGCACAGGATGGTCGCTCTTGGCTACAGGAGATCCTATGTTTGCAGATAAAATGGAAAAGGTACTTTATAATGCCAGCTTAAGCCTCCTTTCAAAAGATTTTAAGGCTTATCAATATTATCAAAAGCCTAATTTAATTACTAGTACAAATGCCTCAAGTTCTTATAATGATGATGTAAAATGGGGCGCTGTGGCCAAAGGGCGCCTTTGTTATCGTCCAGGGCATGATACCGAATGTTGTGCCGGAAATATCCATAGAATGTTGCCAACCTTTATTAATCGTTCTTGTACAATTGATAAAAACGCCGTAAAGTTGGTCTTGTATATGCCAGGAACCATCAATACGCCCCTAGAAAAGGGCAATTTTAGCTTTACACAAGAGACCAATTATCCATTTGAACATCAAATAAAAATTACCATCAATGAAGCACCAAAAAGTAAAATCGAATTTGGCTTAAGAATACCAAAATGGGCGGACTATTATAGTATTAGGTTAAATGGGAAAAACTATGCTTCAGGCTTAGAACATACTGTATTTAAAACGCTAAAACGCAAATTTAAAAAAGGCGATGTTGTAGAACTAGCATTTAAAACAACGCCGAAAATTGATGATAGACAAGGTGGGTTGGCAATTAACTACGGCCCTTTAGTGTTTTCCTATCCTATAGAAAGTATCGTTAGAAAAAGTACATTTGATTCAGGAGAAAAAAGTAGTGTGGAATTCCCGGCCTATGAGCATTTTCCAAAAGCCATAAGAGATTCTGGTTGGGCATTGGCTTTATCGGCAAGTTTAACCGAAAAGGATATTGAAGTAGTGAAAACCAAAACAGATGGCTATCCTTGGGATATTGGAAATTCGCCAATAACATTAAAAGTAATGGCGAAGAAAGTTACCAATTGGCACCTGAAAAATTGGGTAGAATCTACCTCTTACCCAGATGCTGTTGAAACAGGAGAAGCTGTTACGGTTGAGCTGTCGCCCGAAGCAACAACCATTTTGAGAATTACAGAGTTTCCAAAAGCTAATTTTTAAATAAGCTAGAGGGTGTTTTTTGATTAATGTCTAAAATCGTTGGCGTAAGTTCCATGCGGTCAATGCCTTTTACTTCAAAAAGTACCTCGTAATATTCGGGAATGCTTCCAAATTTAGTTAGCATGTCAGCTTCTAGTTTGGCAAGGAGGTTTTCGTCCGTAAAATATTTTAGGCTTTGAGAAGCACCTGTATCCCAAATGCCGCCAAAAAGGTAAATGTTATTACTGTTAGACCCCGGTATTTTCATAATAATACCATAATCTGTATGGTATGCATTAGGGTCGCCAAAGGGTTTTAAAAGTTTTTGGGTATGGCTACTATCGGTATAAACAATGCCATCACGTTTTGGGTCGTACGGAAAGGCAGTTGTTTCTGTGTAGTCTCTAAACAAACCAAAAGTTTTAATCATTCCTAAGACTATAAAATCACCATCTTGAAGCGCCTTAGGATTAAAGCGAGCCATATTCCTAACGGCAAAATCCTTGTTACTTTTTGCAAAAATATGACTCAAATCTTTTATCCAAAGGGCACTATTATAAATTAAGAAGGTATAATCTGCAGGCTGAAAACTTACCTCAGAGGTTTCATTTAACAATTTAAATTCCTCAAACTCCTCTAAAGAATTTACTCTAGAATTTCGCGTGGTTTTATAGGCTTCAGATAAAGAATCTAGTTCTTCGTAAAGGAATAAATCGCCAATCACAACGGTTAAAGATTGGTCTTGAGATAAGAGGTCTTTCCATAATTTAGATGTAGCTATTTTTGATGTGTCATCAGAATTCTTAAAGGCTCTTATATTGAAGAATAATGAAATTATCAGCAATAAAAGAATAGAAGCCATAACCGTTTTAAACGGAAATACTTTTTCTTTTTTTGGGCTTTCAGATTTTCGGTCAATCAACAATACCTCATAGCTCCCCTTTGGTATTTTTAAAAGTTTTTTATCCTCTTTTCCTTCGTTCCTATAATAATTTTCTAGCTTCTTTCTAAGGTTGTAAACATAAACCCGTACCAAAGTACTTTGAGCAGGGTCAAAATCTGTTTTTCCAAAAATATCAGAGGCTATAGTGGTTTCTTTGGGTACGTTTTTGTTTAAAGTGCAATCCACCAAATAAGCCAATAAATTAGCATAGGTGCGCGATCTCCCAAAAGACTTACTGGAAGTAATTTGCTCAACAATCTCTATGTAAACGTCTTTTTCCACTTAAAATTTACCACAGATTTTAAAGGTAATAAATAATTTATTAACAGTTAATAAAACAGTTTATTCACTTATTAACTGTTAAAAACGATACATATATTTGAAACATCAGGTAATTTACAGGTATGAGAAACAGCGCATTAAGCTTAGTGATGTTAATGGTGGTTTACGGTTGTGGATATAAAGCTCCAGACCATTTAATTCCATCGTTTGAAAGCACCCCAAAGGTGGTGGATTTTAACTATCATATAAAACCTATACTGTCCGATAAGTGCTTTGCATGCCATGGACCAGATGCCAACAATCAGAAATCTGACTTAAGATTGGATACGCCAGAGCACGCTTATGCTGCTTTGGAAGGAGGAGAACTTCATGCTGTTGTACCAAAACATCCTGAAAAAAGTAACCTTGTAGATAGAATTTTAACTGAAGATGCTTCCGAAGTCATGCCGCCTCCTGATTTTAACGTGGCGCTTAGTGATGAAGAAAAAGCGTTATTAATAAAATGGATAGAACAAGGTGCCGAATACAAACCACACTGGTCTTTTATAAAACCAAGGAAAACGAAACAACCTAAAATTAAACTTAAGGAATGGCCCACTAATCCTATCGATTATCATGTTCTGAATAACTTAGAAGACCATAACCTGAAACCATCTGCACGCGCAAAGAAGGAAACACTAATAAGACGTTTATATTTTACCTTAACAGGATTGCCTCCAACTGTAGACGCTATTCAAGCATTCGTGAATAGTAATTCGGAAGATGCTTATGAAAACTTAGTTGATGAATTATTAATGTCTTCTGCATATGGGGAGCGCATGGCAGCCAATTGGATGGATGTGGCAAGATATGCCGATAGTGATGGTTATCTTGATGATAAGCACCGAGATTTTAGTCCGTATAGAGATTGGGTTATTAATGCCTTTAATCAAAACCAATCTTATGAAGAATTTGTAACCAAACAATTGGCGGGTGATTTATTACCAAATGCCAATGTTGAAACCGTATTGCCAACAGCCTTTAATAGGTTGCATAAGAAAAACTCTGAAGCGGGTATTGTTTATGAAGAGTTTAGGGCTGAATATGTAGCAGACAGAACTGCAACGATGTCTAAAGCATTCTTAGGACTTACTGTAGAATGTGCCCGTTGTCACGACCATAAATACGATCCTATTAGTCAAAAAGACCATTACAAATTAGCGGCATTTTTTAATAGCACCAATGAAATTGGCACCGCTGTTTACGGACCAGATCAAACACCAGGACCATCTTTACTCCTTACGAATAAAGAACAGGAAGATGTTATTAAATTTTTGGAGCAGCAAATTGGAGAATCAACCCACAAATTAAAGACGATACTTGGTCAAGGAAATTCCGACTTTAAGAACTGGCTGCAAACTGATAAAGTGGAGATTCAAAATACCATAACAAAAACGATTAAAACACATGTAGTTGCAGATTGGTCTTTTGAAACATTCCTAAAAAAGGAAAAAAACAGTTATAATATACCCGGTTTAAATAATGGTGGAATAGCAACTGCTAATGACCCTGTTATAAAAGAAGGTGTCTCTGGGAAAGCACTATTTTTAAATGATTTTACAGCATTTAAACTGCCAAAAAAAATAGGATGGTTTGATCATACAGATCCTTTTTCAGTACGTCTTTCCATCTTTCCAGATAAAGTATATGAAGATGCTATGGTGTTTAACCATTGTGAAGATATTCGAAATGGATATAAAGGGTATTCTCTTCATTTAGAGGAGAATCACTTAAAATTTATTATTGCCTTTTCGTGGCCATCTAATGCAATTCAGGTAACTTCAAAAGAACCAATAACCGGAAAGGAATGGGCCAATGTAACGGTGTCCTATGATGGTTCTGGGAAAGCGGAAGGTGTGCATTTGTATAAAAACGGAGAAGAAATTCCAGTTGAGGTTGATATTAATAACTTATATAAATCCATACTTTTTAAACCCAATATACATACCTATGGTTTTCGAGGGTTTAGAATTGGAAGACGAGATGGTATGAAATCTTTTGTAGATGGCGGCATTGATAATCTAAAGATTTTTGATAAGGCATTATCAGCCATTGAAGTCACATATCTTGAAGACAGAAAAAGATTTTATTCGCTATTAGCGAATAAAACATCAGAAGAAAGCAAATCGGTCTTGTCAGAGTTTTACTTTGCTAATTTGCACAAACCAAGTAATACCGAAAAGCTAAAGTTGCAAAGCCTTAAAAAAGCGCTAACGCAACATTTAGATAGTATTCCAGAAATTATGGTCTTAGGAGATATCCCCGAACCAAGACCAACTTTTGTTTTAGATAGAGGGCAATACGATGCACCAACCGATGAGGTATTTCCTGGGGTGCCAACAGCTGTTTTACCATTTAATAAAGACTTACCTCAAAATAGACTAGGGTTAACACAATGGTTATTTGATAAAGACAATCCTTTAACTGCTAGAGTTTTTGTTAACCGAATTTGGCAAATGCACTTTGGTAGAGGTATCGTTGAAACTGCCGATGATTTTGGAAGCCAGGGAAGTCTACCGTCCAACCCAGAACTTTTAGATTATCTAGCCGTTAGTTTTATGGAATCTGGATGGGATATAAAAGCATTGCACAAACAAATTGTAATGTCTGAAACCTACAAGCAAAGCTCAAAAACAACTGAAAAGCTATTAGAAATAGATTCTGATAATGTATTGTTGGCACGAGGGCCAAGTTTTAGATTACCAGCTGAAATGATTAGAGACAACGCGCTTTCAATTAGTGGATTACTTTCCAATAAAATAGGAGGGCCAAGTGTATATCCTTATCAGCCAGAAGGTCTTTGGGACGAATTAAGTAATAAAAAGTGGCGTTATAAGTATTTGCAAAAACCAGGAGAAGGTTTATACAGAAGAAGTCTATATACCATTTGGAAACGCACTTCGCCACCACCAACAATGAGCATTTTTGATGTGGCAGACCGCGGGGTTTGTGCAGTTAAGAGAAGACAAACAAGTACTCCTTTACAAGCATTAGTATTACTAAACGATCCACAATATATTGAAGCTGGACGCGTATTGGCAGAAAACTTAATTGAGCAATTTCCAAAAAACATAACAAAACAGCTCAATACTGCATTTAAACTGGGCACAGGAAGAACCCCTCTAGATGGAGAGCTGCAAGTCCTAACGAAATTTTACAAGGATGAATACGAACGGTTTGAAACCAACGAAGCCAATGCTATAGCGTATTTGAATATAGGGGAGTCTCCAATAAGACATACCAAAAATTATACTGAAACAGCGGCTTTGGCAACTGTAATCAATGGAATTTTAAATACAACGGATGCTTATACACTTAGATAAAACCAAACTATGGACGACATAAAAAGACAACTACAATTTGCAGAAACCAGACGCGGATTCCTAAAAAAGGCTTCTTTGGGCTTTGGTTCCATAGCATTAAGCTCAATGTTGGCGCCGTCTTCGGCTTTTGCCAATAATGTGCTATTTAATGATGGTAAATTGGCACCTCATTTTATGCCAAAAGCAAAACGGGTTATTTATCTATTTCAAAGTGGTGCGCCATCGCAAATAGAAACACTAGACTATAAACCAGCATTGGCCAAATGGCATGGTAAAGAAATACCACCATCCGTAAAAGGTACTCAGCGTAACTCTGGCATGGTTACAGATCAATCTACCTTTCCTTTGGTACAATCAATTTTTAACTTTAAACAGTATGGGCAATCAGGCGCTTGGATGAGCGAGCTCTTTCCATACACGGCACAGGTAGTTGACGATTTGTGCATTATTAACTCCATGTATACTGAGGCTATAAATCATGAACCTGCAGTTATGTTTTTACAAACAGGTTCCCAATTAAGCGGTCGCCCCTCAATTGGATCATGGCTAAGCTATGGTTTAGGTAGTGATAATAAAGATTTGCCAAACTTTGTAGTGCTGGTTTCTAAAGGCGGTGGTTCGCAGCCATTAAGCTCGGCAGCATGGGGTAATGGCTTTTTACCTTCGCACCATCAAGGTGTTCAATTTAGATCTGGTAAAGATCCTGTATTGTATTTGAATAATCCTCATGGCGTTCAAGACAACGACCGTAGGCGTGCTCTAGATTATATAAAAGCTTTGAATGATCAGCAATATAGTTTATGGAACGATCCAGAAATACAGTCCAAAATCAATCAATATGAAATGGCCTATAAAATGCAAAGTTCTGTACCTGAAGCTGTAGATACCAAGGAAGAACCAGATCATATTTATAAGTTATATGGAGAAGATGCTCGTAAACCAGGAACATATGCCGCAAATTGTTTACAAGCAAGAAGGCTAGCAGAACGTGGTGTTAAGTTTATACAGTTGTACCATACAGGATGGGATCAGCATGGAAATTTACCTGGAGGTATAAAAAGACAAGCTAGAGATACAGATCAGGCCACAGCAGGATTAATTCAAGATTTAAAGCAACGCGGATTGTTAGAAGATACCCTTGTAGTTTGGGGAGGTGAATTTGGTAGAACCAGTTTTTCCCAAGGAAGGTTAACAGCCAAAAGTTATGGTAGAGACCATCATCCAGGATGTTTTAGTATGTGGATGGCAGGCGCTGGTGTAAAAGCAGGAATGGTATATGGAAAAACAGACGAGTTCAGTTATAATGTTGTGGAGAATCCAGTTCATATTCACGATTTTCAAGCTACACTATTACATTTATTAGGTATAGATCATGAAAGATTAACCTTTAAACATCAAGGAAGACGATTCCGTTTAACCGATGTACATGGTCATGTTGTAAAGGATATTTTATCATAAGTATTATGGAAAGACGCACATTTATCAAATCATCTACAAAAGCTAT
>NZ_VSDQ01000679.1:914500-1083761 GCF_008085455.1 Seonamhaeicola marinus
ACTACTGTGGCCTCATCAGTGCCATTTTATATAATGGCTTCCAAGCCAAAATTAAGCGAGACAATTTTTGGTCACGGTAATTTT
Source organism: Seonamhaeicola marinus (assembly GCF_008085455.1). Lineage (NCBI taxonomy): Bacteria > Pseudomonadati > Bacteroidota > Flavobacteriia > Flavobacteriales > Flavobacteriaceae > Seonamhaeicola > Seonamhaeicola marinus. The sequence goes on from NZ_VSDQ01000679.1 coordinate 914,585, forward strand.
AAGTATCGTTTAGAGTTAGAATGGGGAAATCTAAATCCTAAAACCCATCCAGTAAAGAATTGTCATGAAATGGTAATGGATAAAAAAGGCAGATTATTTATGCTTACCGATCATGTCAAAAACAACATACTTATTTATGATAAATCAGGAAAGCTTTTAGATAGTTGGACGCTGAAACTTCCTGGAGGACATGGATTGACTCTACATGATGAAGGTGATGACGAATATTTATATATAACAGATCCAAACTTAGGGAAGGTTCTAAAAACAACTTTAACAGGAACCATTGTTAAAACTTTCGATTCACCTAAAGATAATGGCGCCTATAAATCTAACATGCATTTCCGTCCAACAGAGACGGCTATTGGACCTAATGGCGATGTATACATCGCAGATGGTTATGGTTCTCAGTTTATATTACAGTATGACGCCAAGGGCAATTATATCAGGAAATTTGGTGGCGATAGTTTTCTGCAAGAAGCTAAGTTTAAACAAGCGCATGGCGTAGCCTTAGATGCGCGAGATCCCAATAATCCAACCCTATTATGTTCCGCACGGATTAAGAATGCCTTTAAGCGATTTACTTTAGACGGTAAATTTATAGAAACCTACTACTTACCAGGCGCCTATGTAAGTAGGCCTGTTATTGATGGAGAAAACTTATATTCTGGTGTTTGCTTTGGTATGGAAGAAGGTGATTATAACATGAAAATGAATAGAGGTTTTGTAACCATTCTAGACAAAAACCATAAAGTAGTTTCAAATCCCGGGGGGACAAAGCCAAAATATAAAAATGGAAAGCTGAAAATAATGTATCAGGATGTGCCCATTTTTAAGCACTGTCATGATGTATGTGTGGATAACGATAAAAACCTGTATGTCTGCCAATGGAATGCAGGAAATGTATACCCATACAAGTTGTGCAGAGTTTGAACAAATCCATTTCTAAAGTAAACAAAATCATTTGTATACAAAATTAGGGCCTCCCCGTAATAGATTTGTAGGATACAAATTTTATTATGATGGAAAAAGGATGTGCTCACTTAAAGCTGCTTATAGTAATTGTATTTATATCTCTAAATGTCTTTGCGCAAAAGAAACCCAATATTCTGTGGATTATTACAGATGATCAAAGGGCAGATGCTATTGAATGTTATAATCAGGCAGTCTCTGGAGTGTCTAATAGTCCTCTTGGTTATGTGGAATCTCCAAATATTGATGCCTTAGCAAAAGAAGGGGTTTTGTTTACAAATGCTTTTTGTAATTCTCCTGGTTGCGCACCTTCAAGAGGGTCAATGCATACAGGAATGTATCCTTGGCATTCTGGTATTTACGGATTCGAAAAATCGCATACGAGTGCTTCACATTACAAGGGTTCCATTCCAGAAGTTATGAAAGACAATGGGTATAAAACCACAAATTTTGGGAAGTCCGGGTTGTATATTTTTAAGTGGATAGGAAAACCTTCCTATACTAGAACAGATGTATATGATTTATCAATAACCGATAATACCATAAGAAAGACAGGCTTATCAGATTGGACAAGCGAAAAGGTCCGAAAGAATGGGGGTATTGCAGCAAGTAAAGAGGTATGGACACATCCAGATGGTAGTAAAACCGAATTTGTTACGACTACCGAAGGCGAAATTTCTAAAGAAGATATTACAGTAAAAGAAGCTTTTGATAAGAAATATGAGATTCTTAGATGTTATACAAAACTAAATGGGAAAACCAGTATTATTGGTGGAGAAAGTCCACAACCAGGGCACTTAACTCAAGATGGAAGAATACATGAAGTGTTTGAAAGGTACTTGTCTAATCCCAATACTACCTATACAACTATTGAAGGTAAAACGGTAAATGGCCCAGATACCAATCAGCCTCAGTTTATCAATTTGGGTTATCACTTTCCGCATACTCCAGTAACACCTCCAAAAGCATTTAGAGATAAGTTTAAGGATAAGGTTTATAAAATTCCAGAATTCTCAAGCAAAGAGCTTAAGACCCTCCCTAAAAATCTACAATTGTGGTATAAAAAAGCAGCTGTGGATAAAATGACATACCAAGAAAAGCAACAGTTTATAAGAGATTATTATGCATTTTGTGCATTTGGAGATGAGATGATTGGGAAGTCTATTAAAACATTTAAAAAATATTGCGAGGATAATAATCAGGAGTATTTAATTCTATTAGCAGCAGGTGACCATGGTTGGCATTTAGGAGAGCAAGGAGGAGCAAATAAATTTGGACCTTATAAAGCATCTAATAGTACCGCTGTTGTGGTAGTGTCTTCAGATAAAAAAAGATTTCCAGAAGGGAAGGTAGTTAATGAATTTATTGAATACGTAGATTTTGCACCAACATTTTACAACACTATTGGGGTTAATACAAAACAAGAAAACTTTAAACACTTAGATGGCTATGATTTGGGAGAAGTCGTTAAAGGCAATGTACCAAAAAGAGCTTATACCATTGGAGCAATTAATCATGGTGTTGGAGAAATTAGTTTTATTAGAAGCAAAGCATTTTCCTTTTCAATGCGAACCAAAAAAGACAATGCTAAACCCAAAAAAGGCAAGTTGTTAAAGGATATAAAATGGCCGTTAACAACTTCAAGAGAACAGGCGGAAATGGCACTGTTTGATTTGCGTGTAGATCCAGGGGAGCAAAATAATGTAGCTAATAATCCGAAGTATAAAAAATTAGCCGATTGGTTTAGAACCAAATTAGGAACTATTGTTCTTGGAGATAGACGTGTTAATTGCGATTGGAATTATGAAAATGAATGGGCCATAAGCAATTTTGCAGAAGGTTCTGATGATAAAAAATTAGAAATCCCATTAGAGTTGATACCCTAGAATTAAACAAAGTGATTCTGGTAATCTGTTGGTTGTTAAACGATTGAAAAATGATCTTGTATAGTAATAGTGTAATAAAGATACCTTTAAAACAACTATACTAAACCATTTCTTTAAAAATCAAAATCATTTGTGACTCAGTACGGTACATCATTCAGCTAGCTTTGTAGTAAAGCCATTTTAAATTATGAACATTAATAGGATACCTAGGCATAGCCATTTTGCACTTGTATTGCTCTTAGCAATGAGCTTAACAGCACAAGAAAAAGCAGCTTCGTTTTTCAAAAAAATAAAAAGTGAAAGAGTAACATCAGACCAATCTGTGGAGTGGAAAAACTTCGGACCAGGAATGTCTGGTTACAACGAAGAGTTTTGGTGTCATCCCACAGATACAAATGTGATGTTTATGGGGCCAGATATGCACGTGTCTTATGGTACATGGGATAATGGTAAATCATGGCATTCTATTAAAGATTATGACGGTGACGGAAAATGTATGGAGCGTGTTCTAGATATCACCTTTTCTAAGCAGAATCCAGACTTTGGTTTAGCCTTAGAAAGACGTGGAAAAATATTTAAAACCACAAACAGAGGAAGGCATTGGGAATTAGTGTATACCATTCCAAGAGCCGAAAAATCGGCATATAATGCCCATACAAAAATGGCTATTCATCCGGCAAACGACGCTATTTGGTTTGTTGGAGCCGGAGATTTTTGGAACGTAAAGTATAACCATCGTTCCAAAGCATTAATTCATGGTAAGAAAAACAAAATTGCCAGTTATGGCTACGTGTTAAAAACTACTGATTACGGTAAAACATGGAAAAAGGTAGCCAATACTATTTCAAAAGATTTAGATGTTGCACGTATTATTATCAATCCCGTAAAGCCAAATCAAATGTACATTGCTACGAACTATGGTTTTTTTGTTAGTAATGATACGGGAGAGACTTGGGAACCTAGTGGAAAAGGACTGCCAAACAACCTGCCAAGAGATGTAACATCCTATTATAATCCTAAGACTAAAGAATTTGTACTGTATTTAGTGGAGCAAACAATTTACGAGCCTAATGGCAAGTCTATTACAACTATAGGTGGTGTTTATAAAAGTAGTAATGGCGGAAAAACATGGGAGAACATTACTGGAAATTTGGGTGTAAACTATAATAGGATAACAGATAAGTATCATAGAAATAACTACCATAGAGTCTTAAGTTATTGGTTTGATACAGACTCAAGAAAAGCGTACCCAAAATTTCCAGAAAACACTTATTCCATTTTTAATAGAATTGCTGTAAATCCCTTAAATAAAAACGAGATTTATTTAGTAGCTAACCAGCGTCATGATAAAAGTTTTGGTCCGGGTGATGCTTGGAAAACGGAAGATGGAGGTAAAACTTGGAAAATCTGCGCACGCGCAGGAACCTATTGGAATCAAAATAAGGATAATGCATACTGGGAAAGTAAAGGATTTGAAAAAGGTGCAAATGTGGAATTCTCTCATGTAGGCATAGCAAATGCCGAACAAAACGAAGTAAGATTTGGTAGTAGAAGTTTAGCTATAAATGCTAAAGGTGAAGTGTTTATTGGCGTACAACAACAAACACAACGTTCTAGTGATGGCGGTAAAACTTGGCAACAAATTGATGATTATGAAACCGCACCAGGTAGTAATACTTGGGTTGGTAGAGGCGATAGTAATTTACCAGGGCGATTTATGCTGCTTGAAACAGGAATTAAAGACAGGTACTTACTTTGCAGTGGCGAACATGGTTTATGGGAAACAGCATCTTTAGGGAATTATCCCGATAAAGACGCAGTAGCTGTAAAACAAATAGAAGGACAAGTGCATGATCATAGTGGAAAGCACGGTTTACATTCAGCTTCTACAGTTGCAGTACATCCTCATAATCCAGATATCATTTACCTTATTGGTTGGAGGCAGGAACACCGTGGTAAAATGCGTAGATCAACCAATGGAGGAAAAACTTGGGAAAACATTGCTACAATTTTTGAAGGTAAAAATCCCGAATATAGAGGTATAGCGCCGCAATACTCCTTAATGATTGACCCCAAAAATCCAGACAACATGTATTTCTGTGCCATAAGGCATACAGTACAAGAGGTTGGAGCTTCTCCAAAAGAAGACGTCATGTCTAAAGGGAAATATGGCGTGTATCGCTCTAATGATGGTGGTTACAACTGGACGCTTAGCAATAAAGGGCTACCAAAATTGGGTAGCGTGCGAAGGTTAACTATGGATCCACAAAACCCAAAAGTCATTTATGCTTCAGTAAATCAAAGAAATAAACACCATGTTGGCGGATTGTATAAATCTACAGATGGTGCTTTAACTTGGAAAAAGGTAAAAATTCCATCCCAAATAGAATCCGTTAACAACCTGTTTATAGATAGAAATACAAAAGCCATGTACCTATCAACGGGTTCCAATTTCGGGGCATATGAAGCAGGTGGTGTTTGGAAAAGTACAGACAACGGTAAAAATTGGAAAAAGTTTTTCAAAGCCCCATATGTATGGCAGGTAGAAGTGTCTCCAGTTAATTCAAATATCATAACTGTGAATGTACCTTACCAAAGAGGCTTTAAAAATCCGGGGTTATATCTAACCAAAGACAACGGGAAAAGTTGGAGTAAGATTAACAAAGGTATCGGACAACCTGATAAAATGACCGACTTTAAACCAGACCCATACAATGAAAATGTGCTGTGGTGTGCAGGTTGGGGAAGCGGATGGTTTAAGACCGTTTTAAATTAATAGTGAAAGGATAAGAAAATTGAAAAATATGAGAATAAATTTAGTTTTAATGGCTTTTGTGTTACTGCTTTTAAAGGGACATGCACAAAAACAGCCAAATATTGTACTGCTGTTTGCAGATGATATTAGTGCTAGAGAATTACCAATTTATGGTTCAACCGTGTGGAGTCCGCCTAAAGGGGGAACAACGTCAGATGTGAAATATAAAGCACAAACACCAATTTTAGACAAAATTGCTGAAGAAGGTTGCTACGTTAAGACAGCTTGGGCATCAACAGTTTGTGGGCCAAGTAGAGCAATGATGATGACAGGACGCTATGCGCATTTACACAAATGGTGGCATAATAAAGACAAGGGAAAAGCGCCAAACGGAAAGGGAAACTGGAACCTGTATGATAGTTCACCACATAGTATAGCTCATGTTGCAAAAGCCGGAGGATATGCCACGTTTTGGGCAGGCAAAACCCAAATGAGTATTGATGGGTTTCCATTTGATGAAGGATGCTTTACTCCAGGAGAAGGGTCTTATAATAAGGCCATTCACACTACAGATTTTAGATTAGAAACAAGAAAGGTAACGGGTAAAAAAGTAATTTATAATGCCGACACAAATAAGCCAATTCATAAGAAAAGTTATGTGCAATCTGGTTGGTACTGGAAACCTCATGTGCAATTAATGAATCACCCTAGTGCCAAACAAAAATTTGTATGGTGGCCTAATGATAAAAACTCTAAAAAGCGTTACGGATTAGATACGTTTGGACCAGATGTAGAACTGGAATTTACATTCGACTTTATAGAAAGAAAAGTAAAAGAGAACAAGCCATTTTTTGTATATCACACAAGTCATTTAGGACATGATGCTTGGGATTTTCTAAACCCGAGTTCAGAAGGGAAATGGCCAGGAACACCAAAAATTAATTGGGATGGCAAAAAGTATACGCGCGTAACACCAAAGGTTACTGGAGATAATGGAGTGTATAATACCTATGGAACAATTACTGAAAGTGGAATTCACCATCACGTAAACTATTTAGATTATCAAGTGTGGCAATATCTAAACAAGTTTAAAGCCTTAGGTATAGAAAACAATACGATTTTCATTTTTTGTGCAGACAATGGCACGAGTGGTTATGGTAAGTCTAGCCCAATTTCGCAAAAAGGAACCCATGTGCCTTTAATCATTTATGCACCAGGGATGAACCTCACTAAAAAAGGGGCTCAAGATGTTTTGGCTAACATGTCGGATTTAATTCCAACAATTGCCGATTTAGGTGGTGTTGAAATTCCAGATTCTTATGAGATGAATGGAGAAAGTTTAATACCTTTCTTAACCACAAATAAACCAAAACATAGAGATTGGGTGTATGGGTATCATAAAGAAACCACCATTATTAGAGGCGATTTAGTAATGAAAGATGGTAATAATGTATGGTATGATGTTAGTAAATATCCAAAGGATTTAATCTCATTTCCAAAGATTAAAGATTGGAGTAAAGTGTCTGAAGCTCATAGAAAGGAGCGCGATGAACTTAAAAAAGTAGTTCCGAAATTTGATCAACATGCTACCGCTCATGATGCTCCAAAAGGAGGTTATGGTAAGGTAGATCCTTTGGTTAAGAAATAGTAAACCACATATAAAATGAATCTTAGAAGTTTAGCTTTAGCAATTGTTAGCCTTTTCTTTTTAACTGTAAATGCGCAGTCCAGAGGTGTTTTTTTCTCATCAGAATCCGATGTTACTAAAATAGCCTTAAAGAAATTGGCCAGTCAAATTAAATTTTCAAAGTTAAATCTTGAAGCCCTAAAAACGTCTAAATCCTTCGATTCAAAAATCATTTTACTAGATACTGAAAACGATAAAGCTTGGATAAAAAAGTTAAAGCTAAAACCAGAGGCTATTAAATCGGAAGGTTTTCAAATTATTACTAAAGAAAATGATACCTATCTTCTAGCCAAAGATGAGGCTGGTTTAATGTATGGGATTCTAGAGTTGAAAGATCAGTTAAAACTTTATGGAACCGATGCTAAATTTCAAGCCAAAACCGAAAACCCACATTTCTCGTTTAGAGCTGTAAAGTTCAATCTGCCTTGGTCTTCGTATCGCATAGGTGAGTCCTTGCATCTTCATATGAAAACTGTAAAAGACACCGTGTTTTGGGAAGGTTATTTAGATATGATGGCAGAAAATAGATTAAATGCACTTACACTGTGGAATTTACATCCATTCACATTCATGGTGCAGCCAGAAAAGTTTCCAGAAGCCACACAGTATACAGGACAAGAATTTAAAGATTGGCAAACCTTTTGGCGTACCTTATTTAAAATGGCCAAAGACCGCAGTATTGAGACCTATATCGTAAACTGGAACATCATAACCTCCCCAGGTTTAACCGAAACACATAATGTAGCCAATTATAAGGATGACTTAGAGTGGCATTACGGATTTACGCCTGCCGATACATCTCAAGTCATAGTGGATTACATGCGTGAAACCATAACACAAACCATAAATGAGTACCCCAATTTAACAGGATTAGGAGTCAGTATTGGTGAACGCATGAAAATGCCTATGGAAGACGCCATGAAATGGGTAAAAAGCACCTTTATTGAAGGTATGAAAAATGCCAATAGAAAAGTGAAATTCATTCACAGAGCACCTTTTAAAGTAGAACCAGAAATAGCTAGAGAATACATTGAATCTTATAACGATACAGAAGGACCAATAATCATGGAATTTAAGTTCAATTGGTCTCACGGACATTCAACTCCTAATTTGGCTATTACTCATGGCGGAAAGGTATCTGATCAATATTGGAACCCTAAACCAAAAAACTATAAAATGGCGTGGATGATGCGTAATGAGGACTTTATTATGTTGAATTGGGGAAACACAGCATTCATTAAAGAACATATTAAGGTTAATGACTTTCCAGATATCACCATGGGGTATTTTATTGGTTCGGAAACTTATATTCCAGCAAAAGAATACAGGATGAATCCCAATGTGAAATACAATTGGAAATACGCCTATGAAAAAGATTGGGAGTTCTACCAAATGTGGGGACGATTAATGTATGATCCAAAAACAAGTGATGATTACTTCATTCAAAATTTTAAGCAAAAATACGGAGATGAGGTAGGAGCACCTTTATTTGAAGCATTGCAATTAGGTAGTGAAATGCCATTGCGATTTTCAACCTTTTATAAAGGAACATGGGACTTTACCACCTACAGTGAAGGATTCCTAAACGGTAAACAATTGTATAGAAACTACAAGGAAGCCGAAGATGCTTTTATTAGAATAGATGAAATGATAACGCACCCAACTTTAGATCCATTATACCTCAATATTTCAGATTATAATAATCTAATGTTAGACGGGAAATCAATATCTGAGGAGTTGGTAACGCCTCAAGAAATTGCCGAAGAAATGGAGCAAAACGGACAAAAGATTTTGAAGCTTTGTAAAGCCATAAAGGGTAAGAATACCAGAAACTCTGAAAATTTTACTATTGAACTTAATGATGTTAAAGCTTGGGCAAATATGAGTCTATATTTTGCCGATAAGCTTTGGGCAGGACTGTATTTAGATGAAGCCATAAAAACCAAGAATGAAGCTAAAAGAGAAAGAGCCATAGAACATCTTGAAAGCGCTTCAAAACATTGGTTAGATCTTATAGAATCTACACAACAGTATCAAGAAGTGTCCCTGCTTCATATTAGATCTTTCAAATTTTCATGGGAGCTTTATTACCCAAGAGTTCTAAAGGACATCGAAATAGTAAAAAAAATTAAAATTTAAAATTAATGAAGAAAATCATTGTTCTAATTGCATGTTTAGGGGTTTTAGCTTCCTGTAAAAAGGAAACCGCAATTGTAAATAATGCTTCGGCAGATGTTATAACCTATACCAAAGCCCTTTCATTTGATTTTTCTGAAGTAAATATTAAAACTCCTAGAGATATTCCAAAAATGTCGGCTGTAGCACCTAATGGAGATAAAATTACAGTAAACAGTCAATATGTAACCTACAATGATAAACCTTGGATTCCTTCCTACGGCGAATTTCATTACCAACGTTACCCTTCTGAATACTGGGAAGATGCCCTGCTGAAAATGAAAGCTCAAGGGTTTGATGGTGTTTCAGCCTATGTTTGCTGGATTATGCACGAAGAAATTGAAGGCGAATGGGATTTTACAGGAAATAATAACCTCAGACGGTTCATTCAGTTGTGTAAAAAACACGATTTAAAATTCTTTGCCAGAATAGGGCCTTGGGTAAATGGTGAGGTTAGAAATGGCGGTCACCCAGATTGGTTGGTAAAACGCTTAGGCAACCCACAAAATCCTTTTGGTAATAGTGGTAGAGGCGGAAAATTACGTACCATGGCACCAGAATATTTGGATGCGGTTGATACGTTATTTGAAAAGCTTGGAGAGCAGATGCAAGGGTTGTATTGGAAAGATGGTGGGCCTATTTATGCTATTCAATTTGATAACGAGTATTCGCATCATGTATCAAAAGGAAGTCCTGCACTTATAGATTGGGAGAAAGAAACAGCCCTAAAATATGGTATGGATGTACCATTATACACAGTAACAGGTTGGGCACATGCACCTTTTACACAAGATAATACTGTGCCTACTTACGGTACCTATGCCGATTATTTCTGGATACCTGCAAATGCAAAACATGTTCCAGAAGCCTTTAGTTTTAGCATATATAGAGCAAAAAATGATATAGATACCGAGTTAAATACAGGAGCAAAAGAAGCCGAAGGCGTTCAAGAATCATACAATGCCAATCCCTATTTAACAAGTGAAACAGGAATTGGTATGGATATGGCTTACCACAGACGTACCAATTTAGATTACTTAGATAATGGCGCGCTATCTCTAGTAGAGTTTGGAAGTGGAGCAAACGGACTAGGCTATTTTATGAATGTTGGCGGGCATAATCCTAAAGGAAAACTCACTTATATGAATAGAGATATTGAGCAAGGAGCCAATGATAATGGGGTGATAAGTAGAGATTTTCAAGCAGCCATTGGAGAGTTTGGTCAAGCGCGTAAGAGTTTCCATGAGTACCCAATTCAGTTAAATTTCATGACAGATTTTGGTAAGTATGTAGCACCTTGTAAAACCTTTGTGCCTGATGAATTGGATGAACTAAAAGGATTTAAACTTGGCAATACTCATAAATTACAAAGAGCTATAAGAACAGATGGTAAAACAGGATTCATTTTTGTAAATAACCATGTGAAGTTAGATACAACCTATCAATTCAACAATGTTCAGTTTGAAATAAAATTAAAAGGAGAGACACTTAAAATCCCTGAAAAACCAATAACCGTTCCTAAACATACCTATTTTTATTGGCCTTTTAATTTAACCTTAGAAAACACAACCATAAAACACGCTTCCGCACAACCAGTTTTACATTTAAAACAAAGTAAAACCTATGTGTTTTTTGAAAATGAAGGTATACCAGCCCAATTTGTTTTAGATAACACAACAATAGACAAGATTGAAGGAGCTAATGTTGAAGTTTTTAAAGCAGACAAAGTCATAAAAATAGTTAATATTAAAGCAGGTTTAAATTGCTATTTTGATGTAAAGCAACTGAATGGTGACACCCTTCGATTTTTAATCTTATCTCAAAAACAAGCCAAACAACTTTACAAGAATAAAGATAAATTATACCTTTCTAATGCTGAAGTTCTGGTATTTAATAATGTTGCCAATACCTTAGAGTTAATAAGCGAGAATACGAAAAACACAATTTGGACGTATCCATCAAACCCATTGGTAAATGTAGTAAGCAGGCAAGACGGTTTGTTTGATAAGTTAAACGTAGATTTTAAAAAACAGGACGTTCCTATTAGCTTTAAAGAAACGCAAAACGGTAAAGGCCTAAGTTTTAAAAATCGCTCTAATAATCGTAAAGTCAATAACAAAATTGCACGTCCATTAGATTCTATTTGGCATAAAGGTACCGTTATAGAATTGGCATTTCCCGAGGGCATTTCTTCAAACTTAAAAGACGTTAGAGTAAAAGTAGACTATAAAGCAAGCGCCTTGCGTTTTTACAAAAACAGTGTATTTAAATACGATAACTACTATAATGGTAATGTTTGGGACTTTAGCACGAAATATTTACTTCCCGATTATACTTCAGACATGAAGTTAGAATTAAAGTTTATCCCACTTCAGCCAAAAGATGAAATATATATAGACGGCACGTATTGGCCAGAATTAAACAAAACCACTAATGTATTAGAGGTTAACAGTATAACTACGCATCCTGTTTATAGCAGAAGCTTTAAAATGAAATAACAAAAATGACTAAAAAGATAGTACTACTAGTTGCCTGCTTATTGGTAGGTAAACTTACCATATACGCGCAAAAACAACAACCTAATGTGCTTTGGATTTTAACCGATGATCAACGTTATGATGCCATTCCAGCATTTAATAAGATACTACACGGAAGAGAAAATAGCGCTCTGGGTTATGTAGAATCACCCAATGTAGACCGCCTTGCTAATATGGGAACCACCTTTATTAATACCTATTGCCAAGCTCAAGGATGTGCACCTTCAAGAGCATCAATGCACTCAGGGCGATATCCATTTCGTTCGGGAATTTATCAGTTTGAATATTTCAATAATAACACTACAAATTCTTACCCCTTGCTACCCGAAGAGATGGTGAGTTTGGGTTACCAAACCATGCATGTAGGTAAACTAGGTGTTCGAATAAGAACATTAAAAAATAACAACGCTGTTAAATTTCCTGTTTATCAAGTAGACATAGATTCTAAAATTGTTGAAAACGAAGGTTTACCAGAATGGGGAAAGCAATCTATAGTAAAAGAAGTAAACGGCGTTAAATTAAAGAAACCCCTAAGAAATGTTACCTATTTTAAAGATAGCGATGGAACCATTTACTATAAATCTGAAACGTTAGAAAAAGAAAACCCACAATTAGCGGGTATGGCTAAAGAAGCTTTTGATAAATATGAACTTTTTTATAAGTACAACAAGAAAAAGGGGCAGCCACAAAGTGTATTTAATAAAGGCGTGCTAGCCGGGGTAAGTCCACAACCTTCAGGAAAAACAAGAGACGGACACTACACAACAGCTTTTGTAAACTTTCTTAAAAATGAAAACAAACAATTCAAAGTAGGAAATACAACTTTTAATGGTGTGGATGCGGCAAAACCGTTATTTGCCCATATAGGTTACGATTTTCCTCATACACCAGTTTTACCTCCAAAGGAATATCGTGAGCGTTTTCAAAAGCATACCTATAAGATTCCTGAACTAACAGATGAAGAATTTAAGAAAATGGCAAAAGCCTTTCAGAAACGTGTGAATTCAAGTTACTCTGATGACTTTACAGATGAAGAAAAACAAAAAATGGTTCAGGATTATTATGCATTTTGTGCCTATGGTGATGCCTTAATTGGAGATGCTGTTGATACCTTTATAACCTACAGCGAAAACAAAAAACAACCATGGTTAATAGTATATGTATGCGGAGATCATGGGTGGAAACTAAACGAGCATGGTGCTATAACCAAAAATACACCATGGGAAATGGACAGTCATAACCCAATAATAGTGGTGTCTTCAGATAAAAAGAAATTTCCAAAAGGGAAAGTGGTAAAGGATTTTACAGAATTTGTAGATATAGCTCCAACAATTTTAAATGCGGGAGGTGCAGATATTTATAGCAGCAAATTCAGTCATTTAGACGGATTAGATTTAGAAAAAATTGCAACCGGTAAAGCGCCTAAAAGAGATTATGTAATTGGCGAAAGTCATCATAGTATTGGTCCAAGAGCTTATATAAGAACTAAAGACTATATGTTTTCTGTAAAAACACGTCCTAATTCTAAAAGAGGTGTAAAGATGGATTGGGCTATGAATGCTACTTACAAAGATTTAGATCCTGCATTGTATCATACCGCTAAAGACCCTAATGAAATTAATAATGTTGCTTTTAATCCTAAATACAAGAATGTAGCAATGAAAATGAAGAAGAAGCTTCTTGATATTGTTATTGGAGACGGAAGAGCAGAAGTAAATTGGGGCGGCGATAATTTTGGAAAGAACACAAAGGCTATTGGAACGAAAGTACATAAAAGCAACTTTGCGCCAAATGCTCATGATTATAAATTACAACTAGGAAACACTAAATAAAAATGAAAAATAAATTAGTCTTTGCTCTAATGCTTTGTATAACCGGAGTTAAATTCAACTTCGCCCAAGAGCAACAACCAAATATTCTTTGGGTTTTAACAGATGACCACAGGTACGATGCTATTAATGCATTTAATAAAATGCTTCATGGTAGGGAACACAGTGAATTAGGTTATGTAGAGTCTCCCCAAGCAGATAAGCTTACAGAAATGGGAACCACATTTATTAATACCTATTGTCAAGCCGCAGGTTGTGCTCCCTCAAGAACTTCAATGCATTCTGGTCGTTATCCATTCAGGTCTGGTGTTTATGAGTTTGAATATTACAATAATAATGCAGAACACTGTGAACCCTATTTACCTGAGCAAATGGAAAGCTTAGGCTACCAAACAGTCCATATTGGTAAGTTAGGTGTTAGAATTAAAACCATTAAAAACGGTAAGGCTGTTCCCCATAAATTATATCAAACAGATATTAGTTTCAAACAATTAAGAAAAGATGGTTTAACAGGTTGGGGTAAGGATTGGTTTTATGAAATGGACGGAAAAAAACTAGATACACCATTAAAAAGTATGGAGTTTTTTGTAACTGAAAATGGCGAATTTGAATACATCTCAGAACGTTTAGAAAATGAGTTTCCAAAATATAAAGGAAGCGCAGAAAAAGCCATGAAAAAATATGAGCTTTTAAAACTTTATAATAAAAAGAAAGGTCCGCAAACACCTTTTTCTTCTCCAATTTTGGCAGGAGTAAGTTCTAGAAAAGCTGGTAAAACAAGAGATGGGTATTACTCGTCAATCTTTGAAGACTTTCTTAAAAATGAAAACACAAAGTTTAAAGCAGGTTCAAGAACATTTGATGGGGTGGACACTAGTAAGCCGTTATTCTGCCATATAGGATATGACTTTCCGCATACACCTGTGCTGCCACCAGCAAGCTACAGAGATAGATTCAAAAAACATACATATAAAGTTCCTGGATTTGATAAAAGTGAATTAAAAACTATGTCTGCTCAACAAAAGAAACAAGTTATGAGCAGTTATACAGATCATTTTACAGATAAGGAAAAACAAGATATGATTCAGGATTATTACGCATTTTGTGCTTACGGAGATGATTTAGTAGGACAAGCCGTAGATGATTTTATTGCCTATAGCGAAAAAAATAAGCAGCCCTGGATGGTAATGTATGTAGTGGGAGATCATGGATGGAAATTAAACGACCATGGCTCTGTTTCTAAATTTACTCCATGGGAAATAGACACCCATAACCCAATTATAGTGGTGTCTTCAGACAAAAAGAAATTTCCAGCAGGAAAAGTGGTAAGAGATTATACAGAGTTTGTAGATATAGCACCTACAATTTTATCTGCTGGAGGAGCAGACCTTAAAAGTGAAAAGTTCCAGTATTTAGATGGTTTGGATATGGCCGATGTTGCTGCAGGAAAATCTCCAAAAAGAGATTATATAATAGGTGAGGCACACGCTGTTACTGGCCCAAGAGCGTTTATAAGAACTAAAGATTATGTGTTCTCTATGCAATCGCGCCCCAACAAAACCAGAGGGAAAGATATGGAATGGGCGCTTAATGCATCCTATGAAGATTTAGATTCTGCTTTATACGATACAAAAAAAGATCCTCATGAAGTTAATAATTTAGCCTTCAACAAAAAGTATCAAAAAATTGCCGAGAAAATGAAAAAGAAACTCATCAATATTGTATTAGGTGATAACCGTGTTGAGGTTGGATGGGGCAAAGGAGGTAATGTAACAGGAACTAAAATTTACCGTAGCAATTTTGCACCAGGAGCACATGATTATAAATTAAAACTGTAGTTAAAAATGAAGACACTTTTAAAAATAAGTATTTACGGTATGTTGTTATGCACTTTAGGATGCAATAAACCACAAACCTTAAACACTAAAGAAAGTTTTGATTTCGGATGGAAATTTATTGCTGAAGACGTATCAGGTGCCGAGGCGCTCAATTTTAATGATGCGTCGTGGACCGATGTTAACGTTCCTCATGATTGGAGTATTGAAGGTAATTTTAGTAAAGACAACCCATCATTCTCTCGTGGAGGTTGGTTGCAAACAGGAAAGGTAACTTACAGAAAAACATTTTCGGTAGCTAAAGAAGATAAAGACAAGCGTTTTGTGATTTATTTTGATGGCGCCTACAGAAATTCAGAGGTGTTTATAAATGGGCACTCCCTTGGTAAGAGACCGTTAGGATATATTGCATTTCATTATGATATGACCAATCATATCAAATTTGGAGGAGATAATGTCCTAACAGTTAAACTAGATAACTCAAGTCAGCCAGGATCAAGATGGTACACTGGTACAGGTATTTATCGTCATGTACATTTAATAAAGACTAACAAAGTATATGTGCCAATTTGGGGTAATTATATTGTGGCAGATAATTATACTTCAGAAAAAGCTGAAATTAAAATTACAACCCAAGTACGAAATGATCTGGGAGACGGAAAAACCGTTACAGTTCGTCATACAGCAAAAGCCCCAAATGGTGAAGACGTAGGGTCTTCTTCAGAAGTGTTAACTGTTGGAGCTTCTGCAACTTCACAATCTAAAGTGGTTTTAGAAATTTCAAATCCACAAATATGGTCACAAGAGCTTCCAAATTTGTATACGATTAAAACAGAGATTTTAGAAGGCGATGTTGTAGTGTATTCCGAAGAAAACAAAACAGGTATTAGAACATTAGAATTTGACAAGAACGAAGGCTTTAAACTAAACGGAAAAGTAACAAAACTAAAGGGTGTTTGCCTACATCATGCAGGCGGGCCATTGGGGGCTGCAATTCATAGAAGAACAGTAGAGCGCCAGTTGGAAAAGCTCCGCGAAATGGGAAGTAACGCCGTTCGTACCGCTCATAATCCATTCTCTGAAGAGTTTTTAAAAGTGTGCGATAGTATGGGCTTTTTGGTAATGAATGAAGCGTTCGATGAGTGGGAACTTATTAAAGAACCGATGACAACTCAAAACGGTAAGAAAATAAGAATTCCAGTAGATTTCTATGCCAACCAATTTAAAGAATGGGCAGATATAGATTTAGAAGATATGCTATTAAGAGATAGAAATCACCCATCTGTTATTATGTGGAGTATTGGCAACGAAATAGACCAAATGCGCGATGAAGAAGGTATTGCTATTGGAAAACGATTGGCAGATATAGTCCATAGGTTAGATTACAGGCCAGTAACAAATGGTGTGCACGGATATTGGGATCCAAAACGCCCAAATCAAGATGCGGCAGCAACAAGCGACATTTACGGATTTAACTATATCACAGAAGAACGTTATTTAACAGAAATGGAAAGCTTACCAAACATTAGAAGTGTAATAACAGAACACCAATCTGCTCAATCATTTTACCCGCGTTCTACATATCTCTATGATGAAGCTAAGAAAGCATGGTGGGATAAACTGAACTACGAACATAACGATGCTTACGAATGGGTTGAGAGTAGAGACATACGAGGTGAAAAAGGTATGGAAGCATGGCGTATGGTAAAAAAATATCCAAATATAATGGGAATGTTTATTTGGACAGGTTGGGACTATCTTGGAGAAGTTATTCCTTTTGGTTGGCCCGCACGATCTTCCTGCTTTGCACCCATAGATCTAGCCGGATTCAAAAAGGATGGGTTTTATTTTTATCAAAGTCAATGGGATGATAAACCTATGGTACATATCTATCCTCACTGGAATTTAAAGGGAATGGAAGGTAAGAAAGTAACCATTTATGGATTTACAAACGGCGATGAAGTTGAACTATTTCAAGACGGAAAATCTTTAGGTAGGAAAACAAACGATTCAAATGCTGTTGAATATCAAAGTTGGGATGTTGTCTACCAACCAGGAGAACTAAAAGCAGTGTCTTACAAAAATGGAAATGTAATAGCCGAAAAAGTGGTTAAAACAGCAGGAGCTCCAGCAAAAATTAAAGTCGAAACCAGAAGAACTGAAATGAAGGCTAACGGACAAGATGTAATTTATGTGGAATGTACAATTCTAGATAAGGATGGAAATGAAGTGCCTACGGCTAACAATACACTAAAATTTGATGTTAAAGGACCGGTAACTATTGCCGGAGTGGGTAATGGTGATAGTATGGGCTTAGAGCCCTTTAAAGCAAATAAACGTTCTGCTTTTCACGGTAAATGCTTGGCAATTTTACAATCTACTCAAGAAGCAGGAGATATTACGTGTACAATTACCTCAGAAGGATTAGAAACAGTTATTGTAGCATTAGTTTCAAAATAAAAAAATGAAAAGATATTATCTATTAATAAGTGTTGTTTTTTTGGGGTTTCATATTCAGTCCCAAATAAACAAAGACTATTTTAAAAGGTTAAATTCTAAAACCGTTGCATCAACAGATGTAGTGACATGGCGACAAGTAGGTCCGGGTATGTCTGGTTATTGTGAAGAATTTTGGTGCCATCCTACAGATAAGAATGTAATTTTCATGTCGCCAGATATGTTTAATACCTATGGTTCTTGGGATGCTGGGAAAACATGGTATACTGTTAAAAACCCTGATGGAGACGGTAAAGATTTGGCAAGAGTAAGAAAGTTTATGTTTTCTTATCAAAAACCAAATTTTGGTTTTGCAATTACTGGTGGTGGGCAGTTGTTTAAGACTCAAGATACAGGCAAAACTTGGACATTTGTTAGAAAATTTAAAGGACGTTCTGCTGAGATAATGGTAGATCCTTCAAACGATAAGATTTGGTATGTAGGACAAGGAGATTTCTGGAATGTTAAAGCCAACCATCGTCATAAAAATGGACAATCACGCCAGTCCAAAAATGAAGGTATTTACAGAAGTGTAGATTCTGGAAAAACATGGGAACTATTCAAAATAGGAGAATTTAAGAATTTAGATGTTGGAAGAATAGTAGTAAACCCGAACAACTCAAAAATAGTTATTGCTATTACCAACCAAGGCGTTTTTAGAAGCGAGGATAAAGGAAGAACTTGGAAACCTAGTGGTAATGGGTTGGAGGTAAATCGCCCCAGAGACTTAGACTTTTATTATAACAAAAAGACCAAGGAATTTGTACTATACCTAGTGGATCAAACTGCATTCATTCCAAATGGAAAAACATTAACCACCAAAGGCGGCGTTTACAAAAGTTCAGATAGCGGGAAAACGTGGCAAAACATCACAGGGAATCTGCCCGTAGATTTAAGCAAAATAACAAGTAGAGCATTACAAAATAGGTATTGGAAAGCTGTTGCGTTTTGGTTTCAAAAAAGTGTAAAAGAGGTTAGGTCTAAATATCCTAAGTATCCAACGGAAGTTTTAGATGTATGGCACAGAATTCAAGTAAACCCTCAGAATCAAAATGATATTTACTTGTCTCATAATACAAAACATGATAAGTCATTTTTAACAGGTGATGCTTGGAAATCTAGTGATGGCGGAAAAACATGGGTAGCGGTAGCTAGAACAGGAAAATATTGGATAGAAAAAACCGATAAAGCTTATTGGGAATCAAGAAATAACCCCGTAACACCAAATACCTTTTTTGCACATTTACAGCCAGAAATGGACAGAAGAGAAGATGTTTGGGGTAATCGTTTCTTGGAATTGAGTGTAGACGGAACAGCATATATTTGCCTAGATCAACAAGTGTTACAATCTAAAGATGGCGGCAATACATGGCAACAAATAGATGATAATGAAACAGCATTAAACTCTAAACATTGGATTGGTAAAGGCGACAGTAATTTACCTGGGCGCTATATGTTATTGGAAACAGGGATAAAGGACAGATATTTATTGGGAAGTGGAGAACATGGCTTATGGCAAACAGCACCTTTAGGTAATTATCCAGATAAAATGGCCGTAGCAGTTGAACAGCTAGAAGGACAGATACATCATGGGGGAGCACATTCTACAGGACCAATTGCCGTACATCCAGAAGACCCCAATAAAATTTACTTTTTACCGTACAGACAAAATCATAGAGGTAAATTAAGACGTTCCTTAGATGGCGGTAAAACTTGGGAAAGTATAGCAACCATTTTTGCTGCAGACACCCCAATGCACGAAAGATTAGTATTCATGAATTCTTTAATTTTTGATCCAATTAATGCTAAAAACATGTATTTCTGTGCTACCAAAACACCTATTTCTCAAGTAGCAGGCCCTTATGCTAAAACCTTAACAAAAGGAACCTATGGTTTTTATCGTTCTTTTGATGAAGGCCATACATGGCAGCTTAGTAACAAAGGTTTTCATGAAGGCGCAAGTGTAAGAAGGGTGGTTTTAGATCCTGATAATCCTGAAATTTTATATGCGGCAGTTAATGACGACAATGGTGGATTATTCAAATCAACAAATAAGGGTGGCGATTGGAAAGAAGTTAAAATTCCTTCTGAAATTAAAAATGTAACCAATATATTTATAGATAGAAATAATAAATACATGTATCTGTCTGCTGGAAATGAAAATGGTACAGATGAGGGCAGCGGTGTATGGAGAAGTACAACTAAAGGAAAGTCTTGGGAAAGGATTTTTAACCTGCCTTATGTTTGGCAGTGCGAAACCTCGCCTTTAAACCCTGATATTTTAATAGTAAGTGCTCCCTTACCGCACAGAGCAAAAAATGCCAAAGCAAAATTAAATCCCGGGGTTTATATTTCTAGGAATGGCGGGAATAGCTGGAACAAAGTAAATATTGGTTTAGGACAACATGATAGAGTGGTTGATGTAAAGCCAGACCCTTACAGACAAGATGTATTTTGGGCTTCTCAAAAAGGAAGTGGTTGGGCTATTGGTTATTTAAAAGGCACAACAGAAGGATGGTCTAAACAATAAAATAAAAGCAATATGAAATCGGTCGCATTAAAAGGATTCGTTTGTTGGTTAACGATCTTTGGGTTGTTTCAATTAAATGCCCAAGTAACATTGTCAAATATGTTTTCGGAACATATGGTACTGCAGCAGAAACAAATAAACCCTGTTTGGGGAAAAGCATCCAATGGTGAAAAGATATCGGTTTCAATTGCAAATCAAACACATCAAACTATTGCAGATAAAAATGGCCGTTGGATGGTAAAGTTAAGTCCTATTGATGCAGGAGGCCCATTTGTTTTAACCGTACAAGGGAGTAACAAAATCGAAATTCAGGATGTTTTAGTAGGCGAGGTTTGGATGTGTTCTGGTCAGTCCAATATGCAATGGGCTATCGGTAATTCTAATCATGCCGATGTAGAGATAGCATCAGCAAATTATCCTAATATAAGATTGATGAATGTTCCAAAAGTAGGGAGTGAGAAAGCCACAGATAATTTAGATGTAAGCTGGAATCTTTGTACGCCAGAAACTGTTAAGAATTTCTCAGCAATAGGTTATTTGTTCGGAAAACGTTTAAACAATACACTTGGCGTACCCATAGGATTGATAAATAATGCTTGGGGAGGTTCGGCAATAGAAGCATGGATTCCAAGACAAGTTTTAGAAGAAGAAGGGCATGATGAACTTGTAAAATCTTGGGATGATCAAATTGCAGGTTATTCCGATGCGGTTTTTGAGAAAAAGAAAGAAACGTATAAAGACTGGTTAGCAAAAGGTAAGCCAGGAAAAAAGAAGTGGCCGCCAGAAGATATTCGAATTGGAAGAAAGCGCCCTGGCAGTATTTACAAGGGTATGGTAAATGCCAGTGTTGGTTACGGCATAAAAGGTATTATATGGTGTCAAGGAGAAACCAACGCAGGTAGAGCTTATCAATATAGAGAACTATTCCCGTTACTAATAAAGACTTACCGAAATTTATGGGGACAGGGAGATTTCCCGTTTTACTGGGTGCAAATGGCAGATTTTCTTGAGGAATCAAAAGTCCCAACCGGGGGTTCTTGGGCAGAATTAAGAGAAGCACAAACCATGACCTTGTCTTTACCCAATACTGGAGAGGCTATAGTTACCGATGTTGGAGAAGCCAAAGATATACATCCAAGAGATAAACAAACACCGGCTAACAGATTAGTGCGCCATGCTTTAGCCAAAGATTATGGTTATGCAATGGCATCAGATAGTCCACGATTTTCTTCAATGGAAATTAAAGGAAACAAAGCTATCATTTCATTTAGCCATATAGATAAAGGGTTGAGTGCTTTTGATTTTGAGGAAATTAAAGGATTTGCTATTTCTGGATCGGATAAAAAATTTGTTTGGGCCAAAGCTAAAATTATAGGTAAGAACAAGGTTGAGGTCTATTCAGATAATGTAGAAAATCCTGTTGCTGTTCGTTACGGTTTTGAAAACAATCCCAAAGTTAATTTATACGATAGAAACGGACTTCCAGTAACGAATTTTAGAACTGATAGTTGGCAAGGTGTCACCGAAGGTAAAGTGGTAGCGCCTAAGAGCTACTAATATTTTACCCAAGTTTGAGCGTTTTTTTACCTCCTTTAAATAAGAAAGAATTAGATATGAGAACACTTAGAATTATAACTTTCATATGCTTTTGTTTTGTGTTTGGCCAAGAGACTTTTGCGCAACTAAGGTTGCCAAATATTTTTGCAGACCACATGGTGCTGCAACAGAAACAAGTAAATCCAGTTTGGGGAAAGGCATCTAAAGGAGAGGAAATTAAGGTTTCAATACATGATCAAACACACCACACGACAGCTGATAAAAATGGAAATTGGAAAGTGAAGTTAAGCCCAATAAATGCCGGTGGACCCTTCACCTTGAGTATTGAAGGTAATACTAAAATTGAGTTCAAAGATGTTTTAGTCGGCGAGGTTTGGGTATGCTCAGGTCAGTCCAATATGGCCATGAAATTAGAAGGAGGCCCTGGGCAGCATATAGAAGGGAGTACAGATGCTATTTTAAATAGTTCAAATTCCAAAATTAGACTGTTTACAGTGCCAAAGACTGTTAGCAATATACCACTAGAAAATTGTGGCGGTTCTTGGGAAATTAGCAAGCCCTCAACAGCCGCAAAATTTAGCGCCGTTGGGTATTTCTTTGGAAAACGACTTTATGAAAGTTTAGACATTCCAATTGGCTTAATCTCAACCAATGTTGGAGGAACGCCAGCGCAAGCTTGGACGCCAAATAAAACCTTAAAAGAGAAGTTTCCTGAAATTGTGAATGATAAATCAAAAAAAGGAGAAACAAAAGCACCCTCGGTATTATATAACGCTATGGTTAATCCGCTAATACCTTATGGTATAAAAGGAACAATTTGGTACCAAGGCGAAGGGAATAGATGGAACCCTGAACAATATTCTAGGTTATTTCCAGAAATGATTAAGTCTTGGAGAGCCCAATGGAATCAAGGCAATTTTCCATTTTATTTTGTTCAAATAGCGCCTTTTGGAAATAACATAAAAGGATGGGTTGGTGTGCAGCAAGCACAACTAAAGACAATGTTAACAACACC
Organism: Seonamhaeicola marinus; assembly: GCF_008085455.1. NCBI lineage: Bacteria > Pseudomonadati > Bacteroidota > Flavobacteriia > Flavobacteriales > Flavobacteriaceae > Seonamhaeicola > Seonamhaeicola marinus. The sequence goes on from NZ_VSDQ01000679.1 coordinate 937,859, forward strand.
CAATACAGGAATGGCCGTAATTAATGATGTTGGGTACAAAACCAGGATTCACCCTCCAAAAAAGAAAGAGGTTGGAGAACGATTAGCACTATGGGCATTGGCAAAGGATTATAATATTGAAGGGTTTTCTTATTCCGGACCTGTTTTCGATACTTTAGAACTAAAAGGAAGTAAAGCCATAATAAGGTTTAAGCATGCACCTCTGGGGCTTACAAGTTTAGGTAAACCTTTAGACCATTTTGAAATTGCCGGGACAGATGGCGTTTTTCATCCTGCCGAAGCTAAAATTATTGAGAAAGGTAATGCGTTACAAGTATGGAGCAATGCAGTAGCGCATCCTAAAAACGTTCGTTACGGATGGCATAGTTTTATTGAAGGTTGTTTATTTAATGTTAGCGGCTTACCTGCTTCTGCCTTTTCAACAGAAGATTGGGATGCTATTTTTAGGGATTAAAACTATGTACTTTAAAAAAACAACTTTACAAATACTATATAAAACGACTATATAGAACATACCTGCTATATATTTAGACATTTGCTTTAGCAGAATACCGGTAAAAAATAGATTTTTATAATGAAATATAACAATCTATGAAACAGTATTATACAATTATAAAGCTTTTTATTTTAGTGTTATTGGTGAGTTTTGGAGGTTCCTTACAAGCGCAGTCAGGACCTCCAAAGCCTCCAGTTGGTAAACGCTGGGTATTAAATCCAGATTTTTCAGATGAGTTTAATGGTAATAAATTGGATGAAACCAAATGGTTAGACCATCATCCAACATGGAAGGGTAGAGCTCCAGGCTTATTTATGTCCTCTCAAGTAAAAGTGGCAGATGGCTATCTTCAACTTAAAGGCGAAAAAATGAAGCAAGATACCTTGGTTAAAATTGGTTCTAAAGAAGTAATGTTCAATATTAAAGGTGCCGCAGTAGTATCAAAAAAAACAGCGCTTTTTGGCTATTATGAATGTAGAGTAAAGGCGGCAGCAACTACAATGTCTACTACATTTTGGTTTTCTGGCGGTGGCGGAAAAGGACCTAAAGGGTGTGATAAGTACCATCAAGAGTGGGATATTCAAGAATGTATAGGAAGAGAAGGTGATTTTAAAGGGAAATATTTTGCCAGCGGAATGCATTCAAATGCACATTATTGGTACACACATTGTGATGGTAAAAGAAATGATTATAGAGCCTCACAGGTTAGGTTTGAAGATACCGAAGTAGCGTCTAAAGATTTTCACGTTTACGGCGGTTGGTGGAGAGATGAAGCTTCTGCAAGTTATTACTACGATAATCAAGAACCGAAACATCAAAAATTTTATGATAAGATAACAGATAAGCCTATGGACAAACCAATGTATATGAGGTTAGTTCATGAGACGTACCCATTTCCTTGGATTTCCCTTCCAACAGATGAAGAATTAGCAGATGATTCTAAAAACACAGTATATTATGATTGGGTAAGAGGTTATGAATTAGTAGATATTAAACAGTCAAATAATTCTAAGCTAGAATCAGAAATTAAACTGTATGATGAAGCCGTGTTTTTTGATGTTCCAGAAATTAACGTATTGGCTTCAAAATCTTTAAAAATTCCATTAAGCTATAAAGCCAATGAAGACAGAGAAATAGTTTTAAGATTAATGAACTATGATGATAAAAAAGTCAAAGAAATAAGGTTTTTAGCTTATGCGGGTTACGCCAATTTAATACATGATTTTAAAACAGATACAAAGCTTAAACCAGGGAAATATAAACTTATTTCAAACTTAGTTCCAGTTGGTGGAGACAAAAAGAGTGTTTTAGATATAAACACCTTAGTGATACATGTGAAACAATAATTAATGGGAGAAGTAATTTATAAAGGTATGCCTGTTTTTAATAAGCAGCTGGTCGTTTTTGTGTTGATGTGTTTTTCTTTTACTACCGCAAGCACTCAAAATGAAATACACGTTTATTCTACAGAAATACCTTGGGTTTTAGGAACAATATCTGAAGATCCTGCTAAAACCTACTCCATTAATGAAGCAATAGGTCAGGCAAGTAATGGAGATGTTATTGTGATACATGAAGGTATTTATAGAGAAAGAGTCGTAGTTAATAAAAACAACATTTCAATTTCAAACTATCAAGACGATTACGTATTGGTAACTGGAGCAGATGTAGTGTCGGGAACTTGGGAAGATGCTTCGGGCATGACTTCAGGAGTCAAAGCTCTTAACATTTCAGGAGTAAATATAGAAACAGATTATAGTCAGTTGTTTTCAAACGGCAGAATTCAAAAGTTAGGCAGGCATCCAAATAGAACAATAGACCAAACCATGGAAGTCATTGCTGCAAATAATAATGGAGGTTATGCCCCTGTTAAGAACGGTTCTAAACCTGAAGGTGCCGATGCTACAGCACAAATTACTTTTGAAGAGACTACAATTCCTAGTGTAGATTTAACAGGAGGGATTATTAGAGCAATGACGGGTAAAATGAGAAATTATGCCTACGGAGATATTGTGTCTAATTCTGGTAATACAGTTTCTTTTAAAGCTATAAATAACAATACAGACTGGAAAAAAGAAGGCGCCATAGCAACCACAAGATTTAAAATGGGTTGGGGTTTTGTACTCCATAAAAATTTAGTAGATACACCAGGTGAATGGTTTATAGATGATAATACCTTGTTTTATTATCCTCAAGTAGGAGAAAATTTAAATGAAAGTAGAATAGAAATTCAAACTAGAGAAAGGGTCTTAGTCTTAAACAACTCCAGTGGAACTAATATTTCAGGAATAAACTTTGTGGCCGGAAATGTAGATGCACAATCCACAAATAATACAACAATAGATGGTTGTACGTTTAGATATGTACACCCGTTCTGGATTCCTAATGGTTACGGACAAGGAAATACTGATAGGCAAGGAATTTTCTTTAGAAACAGCTCTAATAATACACTAAAAAACTCTTATTTTGGACATACTTGGGCAAATATGATTGCCTTTCATTTTGGTCAGAATAACACGGTTGAAAACTGTACTATCGAAGATTTTGGTACTGTTGGCGTCTTTACATCCGGAGTTCATGTTAACCAATCGGATAATACCAGTATTAGTAAGTGTACCTTTGGCGATGCAGGAAGATTTCAAATTAGAATAGATGGTGGAGATGCAAAAGTTGATATACTAGATTCAGACTTTTATGGTGCAATGAAAATGGGAGAAGATGCTGGTCCATTTGAAGCAACAAGTACTGGCAAAATAGGGGCGTTGAGTCTTAAAGGAAGCACACTTGCTTATAATAAAGTACATGATGTTAAAGGTTTACCAGTATGGGATGGAAACTACAGTAGGCAAAAAGTAGTAGCGTTTTATATGGAAGATACCCAAAACTATACAGCGCACCATAATTTAATTTATAACATTAAAGCCGATAATTATAATGGACCTGTTGAAAATGAGCAGGCAGGAGAGTTTTTGTATTTAGGTCCGCGTTATAATAGAATGGATGAACCAGTGAATTATTATAATAATACAATCTGGAATTATGATAAGTTGTTTACCATATGGGGATTAGAAATAGACAATTGGGAAGAACTAGGATTAGCAGAAGAGGAAAATAAAGGGACTATGGAAGATGGGCATTTTGCGAACAATGTATTTATGACTAATTCTAAAAATGTGTTAAGCTATGGCAGACAAAAGCTATCGCCAACAGGAGGTAATTTAGGCTGGGTATCTTTAAATCCAAGCCCCTCATTAGAGACATCAAATCTTACGGAATATTTTACGCATTGTTCTAACTATGGCTTTCAGTTTAATCCTCAGAATAACATTGAAATAGATTTTGCCAATCAGGATAGTGATTTTGTAAGTGCCTCTACAGGCGATTTTAATTTACAAAATACATCTTCTGCTAAAAATGCAGGTGTAGAGATTCCAGGAATAACAAATTCTTCAAATCCAGATTCCGGAGCTTTAGAAGGAGGGAATAGAGTTTTAAATGCAGGTTCTAGCATTGTGCTTCCGTCATTTTTAGAACAAGTAATATCTATACAGAATGTGAGGTTTACAATTGCGGTTACCTCAGAGAATTGTCCGAATAAAGATAATGGGAAACTCAGAATCGTTCCTAGTATTTCAGCAGATTATGAAGTCACTTTTAATGCTACTACTTATGAATTTACAGCTGAAATATCTTTTGATAATATAGCACCAGGTGACTATGACGTATGTATAAATATAAAAGGCGAAACAGAAAACCAATGTTTCGTAGTTAAAGTAAATGAGGCCGAAGAAATAACGCTAAAATCAGTTTTAAAAAGTAAACAACTAGATGTAAATATAGCTACAGGGACAGCACCTTATAAAGTAATGGTTAATGATGTTTTGGTGTTAGAGACCATGTCTTCAGCTTTTACAATTAATGTGAATCATGGAGATTCCGTTAAAATAAAAACGGATAAAGCATGTGAAGGCGAGTTGATAAAATCAATTGATTTTTACAGTGATATTGAACCGTATCCAAACCCAACTTCCGGAAATTTTAAATTAAGTTTACCAATAAACGAGGGAAGAATACCAATTGAAATTTATGATATTAGGGGACAATTAATAACATCTGATATATTCACAATTAATTCGGGTGAAATAGAGTTAAATCTAAGCGGAAACAATGCCGGAATGTACTTTGTGAAATTGAATTTAGATAACCCCATCAATTTTAAAATAATTAAGAAATAAAGCTAACAAACAAGAACAAAAACTATTCAATCCATTATGACATTAAAATTAAATCAGCTAGCCATTGTATTTGTAGCATTTAGTATGTTATTATCATCATGCTCAAATACTAAAGCCGAGGTAAAATCGGAAGAACAAAACGTTAAAGGAGGCTTCCCTTTTATGTTGCCAGAAACAAAACCAAATAGACCTTTAAGTGCCGCTTTAGAAAGAAATTACGATGCATTTATGGGACCTCGTCAAGAAACTAATGAGCTATTCACTCAATTTAAATATACCAAGTTAAAAGGATTCGACTATAATGATGGAGATGGTACAATTTCTCGTAGAGACCCTTCAAAAATTATCTTTGTAAATGGTAAATATTATATGTGGTATACGCATAGAGAAACGGCATCAGCGCCCGTTGGTGTATCTAATGCACATTTAAGTAATGATTCTATTCCATCGGCAGATTGGGATTTAGCAGATATTTTCTATGCCACTTCAGAAGATGGTTTTACATGGCAAGAACAAGGCGTTGCAGTTCCAAGAGCCGAAAAACCTAACTTAGGGCATCGTTCTGTTACTACTACAGATATTTTGGTTTGGGAAGGTAAGTATTACTTATACTACCAAGCGTTTTCTGTAGCTCCAGGTAAAAATGGAGGAGATAATTGCCCAGTGGCAGTGTCTTATGCAGATTCTCCCGATGGACCATGGACACCATATGGTAAAGATGTTATACCTAATGGCGCACCAGGTGAGTGGGATCAATTTTCTATTCACGATCCATATCCAATTGTTCATGATGGTAAGATATACTTGTATTATAAGTCCGATTTTGCTAAAAGTGAAACAACACAATTAGTACGTATGCATGGTCTGGCTATAGCCGACAATCCGTTGGGCCCATTTGAAAAGCATCCATTAAATCCTATTATGAACTCTGGTCATGAAACTACATTATTCCCATTTAAAGAAGGTGTGGCGGCATTTGCGATAAGAGATGGAAATGAAATGAATACCATACAATATGCAAAAGATTGGGTGAATTTTGATGTGGCGGCCAATGTAGAAATGATGCCAGATGCAGCAGGACCTTATATTCCGGATGTATTTACGAATACAAAGGATGGTAGAGGCATTACTTGGGGTATATCGCATTTTACTGTACCACATGGTAATTGGAAAAAGAATCATGCCGTATTACTTAGATTTGATTGTGACCTTAGTTTAGATGTACATGATCCAAAAATGAAAAGACATCATAACAAGCCAAAGATTCAAACTTTATACAGACATGGTTTAAGTAAAGAACAGCGCCAAAGAATAGATAAGGCAAACAAAGCGGTTTTAGAGCATTCAAAATAAGACCAAACAAAATACGCATGTAAATATATATCACCCCTATACAAATGATGTCTAGGGGTGTTTTTTTAACCATTTATTGTGTTTTTCAATGTATTTCTGTCCTTTTTGCAGATTCTAATGGCTTAATTTTGAGAGACTAGGTGATCTAACAGGCCTAAACAACCAAAAACCAATCAATAAAGAAACTTTGAAAAATTTTAGAAAACATATTGAAACATTGTCCATTTATGCCTTAATGGGGTCTTGTTTCGTTTTTTTTCAATGTAAAAATCATGAAGAAAATAAGACACTTATTCCAAAACAAACCAACAACTATAAATGGGTATATAAACCAGAGGGGGACTACTTTTTTGGTCCAGATACCAAACATTTAAAGGAGGGAAAATGGTACGCAGATTGGGTGCCTAATGATCATACCTTTGTAAAAGATAGCTCTGGGAAATGGCATATTTTTGGAATTACCCATCCTTTGGTTGAAGCCGAAAGTTTAATAGGAAATGTGCATCAGGGAGAATATGCTTCATTTCATGCTGTATCCTCAAAAACAAACTTCAAAGAAACCATAGAAAGGTATCATTATCATGATTTACCTAAAGTGTTATCACCAAAAGAAAGACCCGGTGAAATGCTTTCAAACCATGCGCCTTATATCTTTAAAAAGGACGGACTTTACCAAATGATTTATGGTCCTAGTCCAATAAGGTTAGCAACATCTTCAGACTTGTACAAATGGGAAACAAAAGGAAAATTGTTCCATGAAAAAGAAGGCGCTAGAGATCCCAACTTATTGTTTCATGATGGTATGTACTATATCGTTTACTGTTCTAATAAATGCGTAAAAATGCGTAAATCTTCAGATTTAAAAAACTGGAGTGAAGCCGAAACTATTTTAGTAACTAATAAATTTGATCCAGAATCTCCATCATTAATTTTTCATAACGATGCGTTTTACCTATTTGTGTGCTCTTGGGATGGTAATTGGGATGGCAAAGACATAAAGGGCGCTTATCAATTTAAAACCTATGTTTATCATTCTACAGATAAAATTAGTTTTGGCACCGACCATGAAAAAGAGATAACCACATTAAAATCTCATGCGCCAGAAATATTTAAAGATGAAAATAACCAATGGTATATTTCTAGCGTAGAATGGCCATACAGAGGTGTAAGTATAGATAAACTTAATTGGGAATAAAAACGATTTTATAAAATAAATACAAATGAGAAAAATACTAGTTTTACTTCTGCCGTTATTGGTGGCAGTTAATTTAAACGCACAAAACACCAGCAAAAAGCCAAATGTAATTGTATTTATGGCAGACGATATGGGGTATGCCGATACGGGCTTTACGGGAGCAAAAGATATTTTAACGCCAAATCTCGATGCTCTAGCAGCTAATGGTGTAATTTTTAAGCAAGGCTATACCAATCATGCGTTTTGTGGGCCTAGTAGGGCAGCTTTAATGTCAGGTAGGTACCCTTACAGATTTGGTTTTGAAACCAATCCTGCTTATGATCCAGCCAACCCTCATATGGGAATTGATACAAAGGAAAAACTCTTTCCAGAACGCATGCAGGAAGTAGGGTATACAACTGGAGTTGTTGGCAAATGGCATTTAGGTGCTGCGCAAGAATTTCATCCAAATAATAGAGGTTTTGACTATTTCTATGGATTTCTTGGAGGAGGACATGATTATTTTAGAATAGATCTAACAAAAAAAGTTTGGGAAGCCTATTTACAAGGATTGGTAAGAAATAAGAAACCCGCAAGTTTTGATGGATATTTAACTACGGCCTTAAGTAAAGATGCAGCAAAATTTGTATCAGATAACAAAGATGAGCCTTTCTTTTTATATGTAGCCTATAATGCCCCGCATCAACCACTACAAGCACCAAAGGAAGATATAGAAAGGTATAGCCATATAAAAGATAAGAAAAGGCGTGTTTATGCTGCCATGGTAGATGTAATGGATAGAGGAATAGGTGAAGTGGTACAATCGTTAAAAGACAATGGGATTTATGAAAACACTTTAATATTCTTTCTTAGTGATAACGGAGGGCCGCAAGCATCTCCAAAAAGTCCAGGAAAAGGAAACGGCTCAAGTAATAAACCATTTAGAGGAGGTAAAGGTAATATGTATGACGGTGGAGTTCACGTGCCGTTTATTGCATGCTGGCCAAACAGGATAAAAGCTGGAACCGTTTATGATTATCCTGTAAATTCATTAGATATTTCTAGAACGGCTGTTGAGGTAGCAGGAGGAGATGCTTTTAAAACAACAAAAATGGAAGGCGTTAATCTAATTCCTTTTGTTACAGGTGAAAACAAAGAAGCGCCACATGACTACATGTACTGGCGTGGAGGTAGTAAATGGTCCGTTTTGGCATCAGACGGAACTAAGCATGTAAAAGAAACTAAAAACCCAGAATTGTATTATTTGCCAGACGATGTTTCTGAGGCTAACAACATATTAAGTAAAAAGTCCAAACTAGCTAAAAAGATGTATTCAAAATGGGTTGAATGGAACGAAAATAACATACCATGTGTCTTATTAGGTTACAAAGATTATCATAAAAAGAGAGATGCGTTTTATGAACAAGCCATACCGCCAAAAGCAAAAACTTATAAAAACAAATGAAAAAAGTAGTTTTCCTATTCGTTTTTAGCTTGTTTTCTGGCAATGTAATAGCACAACATACAAAACAACCAAATATCGTTATCATTTATGCAGACGATATGGGATTTGGTGATTTGAATTGTCAAAACCCACATTCAAAAATACCAACACCTAATTTAGATCAATTAGCCGCAGAAGGTATGTTGTTTAAAGATGCTCATAGCTCTTCGGGAATCTGTACACCTAGTAGGTTTGCTTTACTCACGGGGCAGTACCATTGGAGAAGAGGTCATGGTATAGTAGGAGGCTTTGGCAAGCCATACTTTAAAGATAGCGATATAACATTGCCTCAAATTCTTAAAGAACAAGGCTATACTACCGCGGCTATTGGAAAATGGCATCTTGGTTGGGATTGGGATATTAAAAACCCTCCAACGATTAATGAAAATCAATGGGGCAAGAAAATTAAAGCCTATAGTCATAAGGATATTAATTGGGAAGTTCCAATTAAAGGAGGTCCCTTAGACAGGGGGTTTGATTATTATTTTGGCGACGGAACCATTAACTTTCCACCATATTGTTGGATAGAAAATAGGCTTCCAATTAAAGCTCCAAATACACATTTAGATTTAGGTGACCTAAAAACCGCAGAAGGGCATTGGGAATTTAGACCAGGCCCTATGGTAAAAGGTTGGAATCCATATGAAGTACTACCAACACTATCTGAAAAAACAGTAGAATGGATAGGGAAACAAAAGAAAAATAAACCTTTCTTCTTGTATTTTGCCTTACCATCACCTCATGCGCCAATTATTCCGAATAAAGAATTTATTGGAAAATCTAAGGCAGGAGGTTTTGGAGATTTTGTATACCAAACAGATCATGTAGTTGGTAAGGTGTTAGAAGCATTGAAAGAAAATGGACTTGAAGACAATACTATAGTCATTTTTACAGCAGATAATGGACCCGAACGTTACGCTATAGAACGTGCCGAAAATTTTGGACACTTCAGTTCTGGCGATTTTAGAGGTGTAAAACGAGATGTTTGGGAAGGTGGTCATCACGTGCCTTTCATTGTAAAATGGCCAAATAAAGTAGAACAGGGTACGGTTTCTAATGAGGTGATTTCTCAAATAGACATCATGTCTACTATAGCCCATATTTGTAGCATTAAACTTCCAGCCAAAGCGGCGCCAGACAGTTATAATTTTCTACCCATATTGTTACAAGAAGCTTATAAATCTCCTTTACGAGAAGCTACCGTTCATAATACCTATAAAGATAAATGGGGATTAAGGATGGGCGATTGGCTGTATATAAACAACAAAAGTGGCGCAGGAAAAAAAGATCTTCCAGACACCTATAATGCGTTAAGAGGTTATCAAAAATTTAATACTGAAGGGCTCTTGTTTAATATGAAAAATGACTGGGGGCAACGCATCAATTTATTTGAAAAATACCCAGATAAAGTCATTGAAATGAAACGTGTTTTAGAAAAATATAGAAACCAAGGTTATTCTGTTGTAAGAGAGTAGAGTTTAGTTCTATAGGATTGTCTTTTTTATCTAAACATATGGTTATTAAGGGGTTTTGAGTAGGTGTGCATTAGTGGCGTGTAGTTAAAATGTAGTGCTGTGTATGGCTAATGTAGTTATAATGTATCCGTTTTTTAGTTGTTTTTATCGTTGAATCATAATTTTAAAAGCACATTTAATATTAACTAAATAAGATGAAAAATTTAATAGCTTTTTGCTTGTTAGGATTAATGACGTTTCAACTACAAGCTCAAAGAAAAAAGAAGCCAAATGTTTTAGTAATTTATACCGATGACCATAGGTATACAGGTGTTCATGCACTTGGAGGTCAAGCCGTATTAACGCCAAATCTCGATGATTTGGCACATAATGGTATCACATTCACTAAAGCCTATTTAATGGGCGCTTTTTCTGGTGCAACCTGCGTACCTAGTAGAGCCATGTTACTTACAGGGCGAAATTTGTTTCAATTAAAAGGAAGAGGTTTTGATATTCCAGATACGCATACAACTATGGGCGAGATGTTCATGAAAGAAGGTTACTATGCTTACCATGTTGGTAAATGGCATCAAGACATGAAATCTTTGGCACGTTCATTTAATGATGGTGCAAAAGTTTCTGGAAAGCCAGCATATTTAACAGATCAGTTTAGAATGCCTTATCACGATTGGGAACCAAATGGTAATTATAAAAGAGAGCACTGTTACCTATTGGAATATAATGACAAAGGCGAAGTTGTGAGTCGTCCATTAACAAAAGATGATAAACGAGGTCCCACAGGAACGGAAAAAACCGGGCCACATGTGTCTGAAGTATTAGCAGACGCTAGCGTTAAGTTTATTTCGGAATATAAGCAGAAGAAACCTTTCTTCCATTATTTGGCATTCCCAACACCTCATGATCCACGTCAGGCTCCTAAAAAATACAAAGACATGTACCCCGAAGCTGATATTGCTTTACCACCTTCGTATATGCCGCAACACCCTTTTGATAACGGGCATATTGTATTGCGTGATGAGTTACTTGCAGAATGGCCTAGAACTAATGAAATAGCAAAGCAACATTTATCAGATTACTATGCGATTATTAGTCATTTAGATGCGCAAATAGGACGAGTAATTAAAGCTTTAAAGGATAGCGGACAATATGAAAATACAATTATTGTTATGGCAGGAGATAGTGGTTTAGCAGTTGGTAATCATGGTCTATTAGGAAAACAAAATATATATGATGAAGACGGTATCCATATACCTTTTATTCTTTCAGGAGGTTTAGTAGAAGAAGCAAATAAAGGTAGAAGAGAGGATGCCTTTTGCTATAATTATGATATTTTACCAACACTTTGCGATATGATTGGAATCAAAACTCCAGAGTCCGCATCGGGTAAAAGCTTATTGCCAATTATAAATTATGAAAAAGAAGGGGTAAGAGACTATACCTATCATGCCTATCGTCAGCATCAAAGAGCATATCGTAAAGGAGATTATAAACTTATAGAATATGTAAGAGCTCCAGACAAAGATAGAAAACGAGGCGATATTGTTTCAGGATCAAGAGTAACGCAACTATTCAATGTTACAAAAGACCCTTGGGAAACCTTCAATTTGGCCGATTTTCCGGAATATGCAGAAAGAGTCGCCCAAATGAGAAACGAAATGAGGCAAAAGGCCATCGAATTAAAAGACAAATCTCATGATGAGTTAGTGAAGGTCGATTTTTGGGAATATTACAATACTTCAAACTAAAATCATGAAACTAAAAATAACCTTGTGTTTGGCGTTTCTTCTTAGTTTAAGTTTGAACGCCCAGGAATTTAATATTCTAGATTATGGGGCTAAAAAGTCTCACAAAGCATTAAGCACAAAAGCAATTCAAAAAGCTATAGACGAAGCTCATAAAGTAGGAGGAACCGTAATAATTCCAAAAGGAACTTACGTTACAGGAACTTTGTTTTTAAAAAGTAATATCACCTTTAAATTAGAATCTGGTACCGAACTATTTGGAAGCTCAGATCTTAAAGATTATTCTGAAGTTCCAATTGCTACAGAAGAGCCACACTTTTCCAAATGTTTATTTTACGCAAAAGGAGAAGAAAATATTACCATAATTGGACATCCACGGTCAGAAATAAATGGTAAAGGATATATGTTTAAGCACAGTCATGAACGGCCTAAATTATTCAGAATTGAAGAATGTAAAAACATAAGGTTTGAAGAAGCTATTATTAAAAATTCAGGGTCTTGGTGTATGTATTTTAGAGAGTGCGATTCTATTTATATTAATAAGTGCCACGTTTACAACAAGGAGAACCGTAATAATGATGGCATGAACTACGATGGCTGCTCTAATGTATGGATAACAGATACCAATTTACAAGTTGAAGATGATGCCATTTGTTTAAAAAGTAGTGTAGATAAAATCACCGAAAATATTTTTGTAGATAACTGTACCGTGAGCAGTTATTGGGCATCTGTAAAATTTGGAACGGCATCAAAATCCGGATTTAGAAATGTAAGAGTAACCAATTCTCAGTTTTTCGATAGTCGTCACGGAACCATAAAACTATTAGCGGTAGATGGCGCGATACTGGAAGATGTTCTTTTTGAAAACATTAAAATGTTTAACTGTGGAGGTCCAATATTCTTAAGGTTAGGCAATCGCGGGCGAGATTATTCAAAATCCATTAAACAGGTATATAAAACTGATGTAAAACCAGAAGGACGCCCTGTAGGGAAAATTCGAAATATTACATTCAGAAATATAGAAGCTAGATTAACAGGAAGGATAGATCCGCCTACCGAAGGCATTATGTTTACAGGATTACCAGGGCATTATATTGAAAATGTAACCATGGAAAATATTCATTTTTCATACTCCGGTTTTGGAAAAACAGGAGCAAAAAACAATGTTATAGCCGAAGATGAAGCACGTTACCCAGAGCAATTGTTTTTTGGAGTGCTGCCAAGTTACGGCATGTATGTACGCCATGTAAAAGGTTTAAAAATGAACAATGTAACATTTGAACTAAGAGGAGCAGATGATAGATCCGCCATTGTTCTTGATGATGTTCATAACAGCAGTCTAAAAAACATGTCTTTAGATCTAAACGCAAAATCTACCCCTGTTATAGCTGTTAAAAACACATCTAAAGTAAAATTCAATAAGATAAAGGCTAACGGAAAACTTCAAAAAGTAGATTAGATTATGAGGAAAAATATATTAAAAATAGGCGCTTTGATGCTGTTGTTGGTTAGCATCTCCTGTAAAAAACAAACAGAATGGAATGTTAAAGATTATGGGGCGGTTGATGATAATAAAACCATAAATACCAAAGCAATTCAAAAAGCGATTGATGCCTGTAACGAAGCAGGAGGAGGTACAGTGATTGTTAGCGGACAAACTTTTATTTCAGGAACGTTGTTACTAAAAGATAATGTGACTTTAAAAGTCACCGAAAATACAGTTCTATTAGGAAGCGTTAACCCAAATGATTATCCGGTGGTAGATCCATTTATAGATGCTACTGGGCAATTTAGAGGGCAGTGTTTTATTGGTGCTATAGACGTAGAAAATGTGGCTATAACAGGTAAGGGAACCATTAATGGACAAGGTGAAATGTTTACACCTAAGAATGTGAAAAAAACCATTAAGGAGCTCGGAATTGAAATTAAAATTCCTGATTTCAAAAAAATAATTTCAGAAGGGAATAAATATGTAAACAACAACATAAGATATTCAAACCGTCCATTTTTAATTAGAATGGTTAGAGCTAAAAATGTAAAACTAAAAGACATTCATTTACGTCAACCAGCCGCTTGGACACTTCACTTTTATCAATGCAAAGGTTTTGAGGTAGATGGCATTGATATTCATAGTCATGCCAATAGAAATAACGATGCTATAGATATAGACTCTAGTGTTGAAGGGATTATTAAGAATTGTACAATAGATTCTGGTGACGATGCCATTTGTTTTAAAGCCACAAGTCCTAAACCTTCGGCTAATGTTTTAGTAGAAAACTGTAAGCTAAAAAGTCATTGGGGAGCCATTAAATTTGGTACAGAATCTATGGGAGACTTTAAAGATATCACGATTAAAGATTGCTTTATTCATGATACCAAAGGAGGAGGCATTAAAGTGCTAAGTGTTGATGGCGCAAACATAAATAATATAGTGATTGATAATATTGAAATGGAAAATGTAGAAATGCCCATTTTTGTGCGTTTAGGAGAGCGTGGTCTTACCTATAGAGGTGCCCCTAAAAAACCTGTTGGTTCCATAAATAATGTAACCATAAGCAATATTAAAGCTACTGTTAGAGACCTAAAAGATTGTAGGTTAAAACCAACATCTGGGTTCTTTTTTACAGGAACACCAAATCATAAAATAGGACAAATAAAGTTTGAAAACATTTATGTTACACTACCCGGTGGTGGAACAGAAGAAGATGCTAAAATTGTTGTTCCAGAGAATGAGACACAATATCCTGAATTTACAAAATTAGGTGCAGTTCCAGCTTATGGTATTTATGCCCGTCATATAGAAGCCTTAGAAACAAAAAATATAACCTTCAATTTAAAAGCAGAAGATAAACGAGAAGAAACTGTTTTTATTGATGTAAACCAAACTAAATAAAATGACACAAAATGTATTGTTAATCGGTTTCCTCTTGCTGATGCTGTCCGGCTGTAAACAAGAAACAAAACAAGTAGCTACTGAAGAAAAACAAGAAAAGGAACGCTACACGGCAAATTGGAATTCACTTCAAAAACACGATACCCCACAATGGATGCTAGATGCCAAATTTGGTATTTATTCTCATTGGGGAGCGCAATCAGTAAAACTAGAAATGGGGCAGAACGATATGCCCGATGATGAAGCCATCCTAAATTGGAAAGGAGAAAAATTTAACGCTAAAGAATGGGTAGATCTGTTTGAAAAGGCAGGCGCCCAATTTGCAGGTCCTGTAGCATGGCATGTAAACGGTTGTTTGAACTGGGATAGTAAAATTACCGATTGGAACACGGTACAAAAAGGACCAAAAATTGATATTTATGGAGAACTGGCTAAAGAAATCAGAAAGACGGATATGAAGCTTATGGCATCTTTCCATAGTTCAACATTGTGGGGGCCAATGAGCAAAACAAACACTACTTATTTAGATCCCAAAGGGAGTTATAAAAGAAGAGATGGTAATGTTTCTGGAGTTCATGGTAAAGAAGGACGTTATACTTCAGAATATCTTAAGGGTTGGTTAGACAGAATGAAAGAAGGGTATGAGTTATATGAACCAGACATGGTTTGGGTAGATGTTGGTTTTGGAGGTACAGTAGGACCAGAACTTAGAAAACAATTAAAAGATGGTAAAATTGCGGCATCGGAGAAAGAACTTTATATAGACGGTATGCCCGAAAGTATTCAAAAAGACTACATAAGCGGCTATTTTAATGCAGCTAAAAAATGGGGTAAAGAGGTGGAGTTTGTGTATAAGAGTTTTGATATACCACCAGGAGTAGCCATGAGGGATATAGAAAACGGAAACCTAGATGGTTTACAATTTGATCCTTGGATGGCAGATATTAACATGCAACAACATATTACTTGGCCAACGGTATGGTTTTATAACCCGAAAAACTACATTAAAGATGCTAATATAATAGTAGACATGCTTGCCGATATTACTTCGAAAAATGGCCGTATTTTATTAAATGTCCCTCCTAAGGCAGATGGTGCTTTTGCAGAAAATGTTAAAGAAGAATTATATAAAATAGGCGACTGGTTAAAACTAAACGGAGAAGCCATTTACGGAACAACACCTTGGACCATTTATGGAGAAGGACCTGCATTTATTAAAAATGTTGGGCATCACGGACAAGGCAAGAATAAAGGAGAAGACATCCCAAAATACACTTCGGAAGATATCCGATTTACCCAAAAAGATGGAGTACTTTATGCTATTGTTTTAGATTGGCCAGAAGATGATTTAGAAATTAATGCCTTTGGGTATGATGGTAAGTTATACCCAAGAGAAATAAAAGACATAAGTCTCTTGGGAAGTAGCGCTAAACTAAAATGGCAACAAAATGCACAAAGCCTTACAGTACAATTTCCAAAAGATAAACCTTGTGATTTTGCTTACGTGCTTAAAGTTGAAAGACAATAATGCTATAATTCAAAAATGAAAAACCTTAAACTTTTATCCTGTTTTGCCGTGCTATTCATATCCAATGTGTGCAATGGTCAAAAAAGGCCTAACATCCTTTTTGCAATTGCAGATGATATGTCTCACGCAAGTGCATATGGTTATAAATTTCTTAAAACACCTAATGTTGATAAACTGGCTAAAACGGGATTAAAGTTTAATAGGATGTATACACCTAGTAGTAAGTGTGCACCATCTAGAGCCGTTATTTTAACTGGTAGAAATCCATGGCAATTAGAAGAAGCTGCCAATCATCAACCAACGTGGCCTGTTAAGTACAAAAGCGTGGTAGAAGTGTTAACAGATAATGGCTATTTTACAGGTTTTACCGGAAAAGGGTGGAATCCTGGAATTCATCCTAAAGGAAGGAATTTAACAGGTAAGCCTTATAACCAATTGCAATTAGAATCGGTTCCTGCAAAAGGTATTCACAAATTTGATTATACTGGAAACTTCAAACAATTTATGAATGAAAAGCCAGAAGAAGAACCTTTCTTTTTTTGGTATGGCTGTAAAGAGCCTCACCGTGGATACGAGTTTAAATCTGGTGTTAAAAGTGGAAAAAAGTTAGAAGATTTAGATTTCTTGCCTACCTTCTGGGGAGAATCTGAAGCCGTAAAACATGATATTCTAGACTATGCTGTTGAGGTAGAATACTTCGACACCCATTTAGGTAATATTATTGAACATCTTGCTGAAATTGGAGAATTAAACAATACAATAATTATTGTAACTTCAGATAATGCCATGCCTTTTCCAAGATATAAAGGACATCCGCATGAGTTTGCAACTAGAGTGCCGTTTATAGTTAATTGGCCAGAAAAGATAAATAACTCAGGAAGAGAAGTTAATGAGTTTACGAGTTTTATAGATTTAGCACCTACATTTTTGGAGGTAGCAGGTATAAATCAGAAAGAAACGGCCTTGCAACCAATAGAAGGTAAAAGTCTTTTTGATATATTTAGCAATAAATCAAAGAAAAGAGATTACGTTATAACTGGAAGAGAACGCAATGATTGTGTAAGACAGAATGGATGGGGGTATCCAGTACGTAGCATACATAGAGGTGAGTACGTGTATATGTATAATTTTGAACCCAATCGATGGCCATGTGGAGAACCGCGAACAGGGTATAGAGATACCGATTGGAGTCCAACAAAAACCAAGACATTAGAAGCTAAGCCTGGAACTTTTATATATGATTTGTGTTATGGCAAAAGGCCTCAGGAAGAACTATATCATATAACTAAGGATCCAGAATGTCTTCATAATCTAGCGGAAAATACAGATTTTGTAAAAATCAAGAAGCGCCTGAAAAATGAGCTCTTTGCTAAACTTAAAAGGCAAGGTGACCCTAGAATGTTTGGCAATGGAACTATTTTTGATAATTATGATTTTGAAAGACGAAATAAGAGCTACTTAGAACTTGTTGAAAGTGTGAGAGTAAAAACCGCCAAAAAGAAAAACTAATACTGAATATGCATTTAAAAAGAAGACTAGTTGTTTTAGGAATTGTATCAATCGTTTTCCTTACTACCTACGGTCAAAAGGTTAACCAACCAAATATTTTATTTATAAGTATTGATGATTTAAGAACCGAATTAGGCGCTTACGGAAACAGTCAATTGATAACGCCTAATTTAGACGCCTTAGCTTCTCAAGGCAGATTATTTAACAATCATTTCGTTCAGGTGCCAACTTGCGGCCCATCTAGAGCCTGCATGCTCACAGGTCAAAACCTAAAAAAAGTTAGTGATATTTCTCATTCCCATTTAGCCAAACAATTGACTGGAAAACCAGAATCTGAGTATCCCGAAACGTTTGTTCATCATTTAAAGAGAAATGGGTATTATACTGTGGGTATGGGTAAAATAAGCCACAACGCTAGTGGATATTATAAAGGTAAACTGGAGTTGCCTAATAGTTGGGATGAGTTCGTTTACGATCCTAATAACCCATGGAAACAAGGACTATTACATGCCTATGCAAACGGACGAACAAGAGGTAAGGGAGAACGACAGCCATATGAGTTCTTAAATGTTAAAGATGAACAATATCCAGACGGCATGTTAGCAAACGATGCGGTTAAAACATTAGAACGTTTAGCCAAAAACGACAAGCCTTTTTTTATGGCAGTAGGTTTTTTTAAACCGCACTTACCGTTTTGTGCCCCAAAGAAGTATTGGGATTTATATAATCATGATGATATAAAACTATCTCCTAATCCAGATTTACCTGAAAATGTTAGCAATGTATTTCTTCATGATAGTGGTGAGTTTTTTGGGCAATACGAACATCCTGAAAAAGGTGGTGCAGGAAAGCGATTATCAAATGCATATGCTAAAAATGTTCGGCATGCATACTACGCATCGGTGTCATATACAGATGTACAGGTAGGTAAAGTTTTAAATAAGCTAAAAGATTTAGGATTAGATAAAAACACCATTATTATAGTTTGGGGAGACCATGGTTGGCATTTAGGAGATCATACTATCTGGGGAAAACACAGCTCTTTTGAGCGCGCTTTAAAAAGTACATTTCTTATTAAAACACCTAATATAAAGAAACCAGGAGTATCAACAGATGCGTTAGTTGCTTCCGTAGATATTTACCCAACAATATGCGATCTGGCAGGTGTTAAAAAACCTATTGGTTTAGATGGACAAAGTATGATTCCCATCCTTGAAAACCCAAAGGCAAAAGGAAAAGATATAGTCCATAGCTATTGGCGCAATATTATTAGCATGAGAGATAGTCGTTATAGAATGGCAATTTTTAAGAAAGACGGAAAAGAAGAACTAATGCTTTTTGATCATGCTAAAGACCCAAATGAAACAAAGAATATAGCAGAAGAACATCCAAGGCAGGTCCAAAAATTCAAAAAAGCACTTAATCAAATAGATAAAGGCTTTTTAACCAACTAAAATATTACCTAGTGAAGAGAAGACAGTTTATAAAGAATACAGCAAAGGCAAGTGCTGGAGCTGTTATACTGCCAACATTTAGCATTGGTAAGTTAGGAACATCAGCAAATAATAGGTTAAATATTGCTATGATTGGGGCTGGTAATATTGCGGGAATGGCATACTCTGGTTGTAAAGGAGAAAATATCGTTGCTTTGGCCGATGTAGATAGTAGAATGTTTGGGCAACAAGTATCTAAGTTTCCAGAAATAGCCAAAGCCAAAAGGTTTGAGGATTTTAGGGAAATGCTAGATAAAATGGATAAACAAATTGATGCCGTTTGCATTAATACGCCAGATCATACGCATTTTGCCGCAACTATGCATGCTATGGAAATGGGAAAGCATGTATGTACCCAAAAACCATTAACGCATAGTATATGGGAAGCACAAACGCTTCAAAAAGCGAAAGCTAAGTATGGTGTAGTTACAAATATGGCTGTACAAGGACATACCTATGATGGGATAAGACAAATGAAAGAATGGTATGAGGCCGATGTTTTTGGACAAATAAATGAGGTTCATTCTTGGAAATCAGGTCCAACATTTGAGACATCATTTCCAGGTAAATGGGGATATTGGCATAAAATGACTTCATTTCCGCCAGAAGAACATCCAGTTCCTAAAGAATTGAATTGGGATTTATGGCTTGGACCAAGACCAGCTGATACATCGTTTCATAAATTTTACCATCCAAAAAGTTGGAGGTCCTATAATCAATTCGGTAATGGCATGTTTGGTGATTGGATGCCACATATTGCAGACGCACCTGTATTTATTCTGGATTTATATGAGCCTGTAATTGTAGAGCTCGAAGAAAAAATTGGAGGTAACACTTGGATGTGTCCAGATGCCAGTAGAGTACGTTGGGAATTTAAAAGACGAGGAAGTAAAGCACCTTGTACTTTTTATTGGTATAATGGTAATTCTGATAAATTTAAGCCAGCAACACCAAAAAAATGGACTTGGAGTAAAAAACTTCCGTCGGGAGGAACACTTTATTACGGCGAAAAGAATATCTGTTTTACAGACCATAGATCTAATAATCCAAAATTGGTAAATAAAGAAGATATGATGGCTTTTGAAGCCGAAGGATTTCCAAAGGAAAAGTATCCAAGAGTTAAGGGAGGTCCATTTGTAGAATGGATTAGAGCTATAAAAGGAGAAGGTCCTGAACCAGGAGCAAATTTTGATTATGCAGCCCCATTTACTGTAATGATGCTACTTGGAGTATTAGCTTCAAAAGTTGGAGGAAAGATAGAATGGCATCCAAAAAAAGGAATTACTAATAGACCAGAATTAAATCAATTTATTAAAGGAATGGAACCTCGAGAAGGATGGAATTACGGAAACAACCTTTAAAAACATATTAATTAAAGCGTAAAACTAAATGAAAAATACCCCTCTAAAGATTTTAATTGGTTTATGTTTTTTTAATTGGTTTATCCCATTCGCCCAAAACAGTGAAAAGCCAAATATAATTCTTATTATGACGGATGACCAAGGTTGGTTTGATGCTGGCTTTAATGGTAACCTAACACTAAAAACGCCTAATTTAGATGCTATTGCAAAACAAGGAATTGTTTTAGATAGATTCTATTCGGCATCAGCCGTTTGTTCGCCTACAAGGGCAAGTGTTATTACGGGTAGAAGCCCTTTGAGAATGGGAATTCCATCGGCCAATTCTGGCCATATGAAAAAACAAGAAATAACCATTGCTGAATTAGTAAAACAAAGCGGATATGCAACAGGACATTTTGGGAAATGGCACTTGGGTGTTCTAACTAAAAAGGAATTGGACGCGAATAGAGGTGGACGTGAAAAATTCTTTAAGGATTATAGTGTTCCAGCAATGCATGGCTATGATGAGTATTTCTGTACAGAATCTAAGGTGCCTACTTATGATCCTATGATAAAACCAGAAAAGTTTCAAGAAGAAGAATCTTTAAGGTTTGGCTGGACAGCAGTAGATAATAGTGAATCAATTAAAAACTACGGAACAGCATATTGGACGGAATCTAATCAAAAAGTAAAAGAAAATCTAGAAGGTGAGGATACAAGGATTATTATGGATAGAGTTATTCCATTTATTAAGAAATCTGTAGAAAATAAAACTCCATTTTTTACCACAATTTGGCCGCATACACCACATTTACCTGTTGTAGCTAACAAAAAGTTTATGCGTAAATATGCAGGACTTACCTTGCAACAGCAATTGTATTATGGAAGCATTACCGCAATGGATGAACAAATTGGTCGCCTATGGAAAACTCTTGATCAACTCGGAATATCTAACAATACCATGATTTGGTTTTGTAGTGATAACGGTCCAGAAAATAAAACACCAGGGAGTGCCGGCGCATTTAGAGAACGAAAACGTAGTTTGCATGAAGGCGGACTAAGAACGCCTGCTTTTGTGGTTTGGAAGAATAAATTAAAAGGCGAGCAAAGGTCTTATTTTCCTGCTTTTACAAGCGATTACTTACCAACTATTTTAAAGATATTAAACAGTAAGTATCCTGATAACCGTCCGCTAGATGGAATAGATATTATGCCGTTTTTAGAAAATGCCGATGCCATACGAGAAAAACCTATGGGCTTCATTTTTAAAAACCAAATATCTTGGGTTAATCAGCAGTACAAATTAATATCTAAAGATAATGGAAATACCTACGAGTTATATCATCTATTGCGCGATGAAAAGGAAGAAAAAAATATAGCGGCAAACCATCCAGAATTGGTAACTCAAATGAAACTTCAGCTTAAAACCTGGTTAAAATCAGTAGATAGGAGCTCAAAAGGTTTAGATTATTAAGGGCAATATCATTATTAAAATCAAAAAGTATATAATTT
The DNA here is from genome assembly GCF_008085455.1 of Seonamhaeicola marinus. Taxonomy (NCBI): domain Bacteria; kingdom Pseudomonadati; phylum Bacteroidota; class Flavobacteriia; order Flavobacteriales; family Flavobacteriaceae; genus Seonamhaeicola; species Seonamhaeicola marinus. The sequence goes on from NZ_VSDQ01000679.1 coordinate 960,113, forward strand.
GTATAAGATACTTTCTGTAGAAAACATATGCATTAACAGTTTTGAGGGGCGAATAAAATTAAAATAAGCTAATTTTAGAGTTTTTAAAAGATTTTTAATGAAGAGAAAATTATTACTATTTTTTTGCTTTTTATCTACAATTGTTTTTTCTCAACCTATTGAGAAACCTAATGTTATTCTAATTTTAACCGATGATCAAGGTGTAGGAGATTTATCCTGCCATGGAAACCCTTGGTTGAAAACGCCTAATTTAGACGCTTTTTATAGGAAGTCAGTAAGAATGACCGATTTTCATGTTAGCCCTTTATGCACGCCTACACGGGCAGCAATTATGACAGGCCAATATCCAATAAACAATGGTGCTTGGGCTACATTTAAGGGAAGAGATGCCTTATCTGAGGGTGTTACTACAATAGCCGATGTTTTTAAACAAAACGGTTACAAAACAGGGCTCTTTGGTAAATGGCACCTAGGAGATAATTACCCAACAAGGCCTACAGACTGTGGCTTTGACGAGGCAATTCATCATTTGGCTGGTGGTGTTGGTGAACTCTCAGATTATTGGGGTAACAGCTATTTTAATGATGTGTATTATGTGAATAATGAGCCTAAACAATTTGAAGGGTACTGCACAGATGTTTGGTTTAATGAAACCATGAAGTTTATAGACAAGAATAAGGAAGAACCATTTTTTGTGTACTTACCCACCAACGCGCCACACGATCCTCTAATAGTAGATGAAAAATATGCCGCACCTTATAAACATTTAGAAGGAGATAAAATTATTGATGCCAACCTCTATGGTATGATTGCTAATATTGACGAAAACTTTGGACGATTCTATAAGTTTTTAAAGAAAAAAGAGCTGTTAGATAATACCATTCTTATATACATGAGTGACAACGGAACCCGATTTGGTTATAGCCCTGATGGGAAATTAGGATATAACAAAGGTTTCGAGGGTATTAAAGGATCTAAGTTAGAAGGAGGTCATGTAGTGCCCTTTTTTATACGTTGGCCCAATGGAAATATAAAAGGAGGTAAAGATATAAATGATCTAGTGGCTCATGTAGACCTATTGCCAACTTTGGCCGCCATGTGTAATTTAGATATGCCAGAAGAAAAACAGTTAGATGGTATAGATTTTTCGCCAGTATTAAACAATATAAATACCAAAATTCCAGAAAGAAGTGTTTTTGTGCATCACCGACAAGACTGGAGACAGCCAGAACCAGTTTGGGGCACTTGTATTATGAAAAACCAGTGGCGCTTAATTAATGGAAAACAACTCTATGATATTGTAGATGATCCTAAACAAAAGCATGATTTGTCTAGTGAGTATCCGGAGTTGGTTAAAGAACTGTTATTAGAAAATTCAAAATTTATAGCAGCAACAAAAAAGAATAAAGTGTACCATGAGTTACCAATGCAAGTGGTTGGTAATGCGGCACAAAATGAGATTAAGCTAACCATTCAACATGCCATAGGAGAAGGCGGTGGGATTTGGAAACCAGAGCAGGTATCTGCAGGAATGAAAAATCCAAATAACACGCATGCCCTAAGAATCGAAAGTACAGGAACGTATCTTATCTCCTGTATGCGATGGCCTAAGGAATGTTCGGGACCTATTCTAGGTGTTCCAAAAGAAAATCCTAAAGATTTATACGATTATAAAAGGATTAGCCCCAATAAGGTTAGAATTAGTATTGCTAACCAAATGATTGAAAAAGAAATCCAGCCCAACCAAGAAGCAGTAACCTTTGAAGTAAATCTTCAAGAAGGAAAAACACTTTTAATCACAGATTTTATTGAAGGAAAAAAGAAATATGGTGTATACTACACCTACGTTAAATATTTAGGAACCAACTAATGAAAGCATTAAGAACACTTATTTTATTAATTTTTATAGGGCAATTAGGCTTTGCCCAAATTAAAGTCTGGAAAAGCCCAAAATCAATTACATCTCAGCAGTGGGAGGTTAATGATTTAATATATACGGCAAGACAAAGTATTGAAACACCTTTTAAAGAAAAGGTGTTTGCGGTGGTAACATCGGGAGAAGGTGAGCAAAAAGTACCTCTTTTTTATAACGGGGGTAATCAATGGGTGTTTAGATATTCTAGTGCCAAAATAGGTAAGAAGTCCTTTGTAATTCAATCTAATATTAAAGGCTTAAAAGGCAAAAAAGGAAGGATTACAATAACAGAAAACCAGAAAAAAGACCGTCATGGTGGTATTGTTTTAAAAAAAGAAAATCCCCGACACTTCTTTTATGAAGATGGTTCGCATTATTTCAATTTAGCTTTTGAGTGCGATTGGTTATATGCCCTAGATTGGGGAAATGAAGATCTACCTAAAACAAAGCATTTATTGGGGCTGTTAAATGAAAATGGATTCAATCAAATCGTTATGAATGTATATGCTTACGGATTAGATTTTGATTGGGTAAGAGATAAAAACCTACCAAAACACCCAGAACACGATTATGGAGAACGCGAAGATATTTATCCGTTTTTGGGCTCTAATAGTAATCCCGACTACAGTTCTATCAATATCAACTTCTTTAAACATTTTGATAAAGTTGTAGCACAAATGCACCAGCATGAAATTATAAGTCACCTAATGATTTATGTTTGGAACAAACGTGTAGCATGGCCTAAAGCGGGTTCTGATGCCGATAATATGTATTATGATCATATAATAAAAAGATACCAAGCGTTTCCCAATATCATTTGGGATGTGTCTAAGGAAGCAACTAATAAGATTGCAGTAGCGCAAAATAAAAATGTGGTGCAGCATATAGAAGAGCGTATTGAGCGTACAAGAGATTTAGATTCGTATAACCGTTTGTTGTCGGTACACGCTTATAGTTTCTGTAGAAGTCATAAAGAAGATGTGGATTTTATTTCTACTCAAGATTGGAAGATGTCACTCCATGAAAGTATGTTAAGTGCCTATAATCTATTTCCAAATAAACCTGTTTTTAATATAGAACATGGGGGGTATGAAGAATCACCTTATGAAATTTTCCCAGGGGGTTATAGTAATGCCGAAGCCTGTTTAAGAAGAAACTACATGTGCTTATTTGCAGGAACCTACACTACATATTATTGGCAGGGTGCGTCTTGGAATGCTATAATTCACAACCCTTTTGAACAGCCAGAAGGTGTTTATAAACCAAAGTATGAATACTTTAAGCACATGCGTAAACTTTTTGATACTTTAAATTTTGAAAACTTTGAGCCAGTAACCAAGTATAACAAAAGATCCTATAACCTTACCAACAAAACCGAAGGTATAGTACTTCAATATTTACCAAAAGAAATTCATTCAGATGATATTAAACGCTATTTAGACCAAGAATTCGATTATTCTAAAGCCACCAAACAATGGTTTAATACACTTACAGGTGAATTCTCAAAAGAAGAAAAAATGATCTTTCCGCATAAATATGGCTTTTGGGATTATCGTCCTTGGAGGCATGAGGCCGACGCTATATTGATAATCAAAAATTTAAAACCTAAACAGTAGAAATATAGTTGTGCAAAAGCTGTGCAAAAGCTTTGCAAAAATATTTACATGGGTTTTTTCAATAGATTTACATCGTATCAGTACTGTGTTTAAACTTTGTAAATGCTTGATTTATATTTAGTAACACTATTTTAATTTGAATCATATTTGATACAAATTGAATTATATGTTACAAAAACTTTCGGAGTATTTAAGTAGTTTTATGCATAGGTACATATTCTTTACCCATAGGAACTTAAGTTCTTAAAGAATATGGTTTATTGGAGTCAGAAATTTTATGAGATTAACCCTTTCCATAGCCGTTGTATTTACGTTTATTTTGGCGAGCCTTTTAATGTTCCCATTAAACGAAGGCACTACTAGTGACCTTATTGCCTATTTTGGCAATTTTCACCCTCTTGTGTTACACGTTCCAATTGGGGCTTTAATTGGGGTCTTGGTTCTAGAAGTAGTAAGTTTAGTATCTCCAAAACTGAATTTAGAAAATGCAGGTAAGGTACTTTTGTGGTTTACAGCCATAAGTTTTATTCCTGCAGCTGTTTTTGGTTTCTTTTTGGCTTCAAGTGGTGGTTATAATGAAGAAACCTTAGCCTATCACAAATGGTTAGGTTGGATTACAGCTTTTATTTGTGTGTGGTTACTGGTTTACAGACTTTGGGCATTTTCTAAATCTAAGCTTCATATTCAAATTTATAGAGGTCTGCTTTTACTCAATGTGATTGTTTTATCATTAGCTGGTCATTATGGAGGAACGCTTACCCATGGTTCGGGGTACCTTACCAAAGATATGCCCAAAAACATGAAGGCTTTCTTCGGAATAAAAGAAAGTGAAAATGACGCTATTATCTCCGAAATAAAAAAGTTAGCAAAGTCTGAAACCTATAGCAATGCCCTAATGTTTGCAGATTCTATACATCCTATTATGGATAAGAATTGTTTTGAGTGCCATAATAATGATAAGCAAAAAGGTGATTTGCGTTTAGATAATATTGGCTGGAAATTTTCAAATATTGATGATGTAAAGAAGTGGCAGTCGGTATACACCGAAATAGAAGAAGGTAACATGCCTCCGGAAGAAAAAGAACCCCTTAGTACTGCAGACCGCGAGCGCATTTTAAAATGGATTAATACATCTTTAAATGAAATTAACCCAGAGCTAGAAAAAGAAGTTGCCCTTATTGAAGAAAAGGAAGAAGCAGAAGAATTAGCCATAGTTTCTCAGTTTGAAAATACGCATAAACTCTCTGGAGAAGGATTGAATTATGTTAATAACATAAAACCGATTATCAATAAATACTGTGTAAGTTGCCACGGACCAAAAAAGCAAAAAGGCAGTGTGCGTTTAGATAGACTTAATTGGGATATGGTTAACGGACATGACGCAGAGCGATGGCATGCCGCTTTAGATATGATTAACTCTGGAGAAATGCCGCCAAAGAAAAAACCGCAGCTATCTAACCATGAACGCAGATTGGTAGTAGATTGGATTACTACTGGATTAGATAAAGCGGTTAAAGCTAAAGAAGGGCAAACTAAAACAACTATTAGAAGATTAACAAAAGCACAATACACAAACACTTTGAGTCAGTTATTGCACCTTCCAATTAATTTTGGTGACGTGCTTCCAGATGATGGAAAATCAAAAATGGGATTTACCAACAATGGAGATGTGCTTCAGATGTCTACCCTTCATATCGATTATTATCAAAAAATTGCCAGAGAAGCCTTAGACAAAGCCATTGTTAAAGGCGATAAACCTGTTTCAAAAAAGTACAAGGTCACCTTTGGAAAGAATATAGGGGTTAATGCACCTTCAGCAGAATTTGGCGGATTTCAATCTGCTCCTGTTCAAAGCGATAATTTTATTGTAGATGTCATTGATGAAAATGGAAAAAATATTGATACTACAGATGCTATTAAAAAAATGATTGGTATTGGTATGCGTGGTTCGGCTTCAGATAGATATTCTATTGAAGATGATGGTATGGTTTTGTATTCCGCCTTACCACATAAAGACGTACCACCTCGCTCTTGGCAGGGACCATCACCAAATTTAAAGGTGCTTATAAAAAATAACTACCCCAGAACAGGACCTTTTGCTTTAAGGGTTAAAGCTTCAAAAGGGCATGCCATTGCGCTAAGAGAAGGGCTCATTGAACTGCGAGAAGATACACCAGCAAAGGAAACGGAAAATATGATGCATTTAACAGCTTTAAATGCAACCTACGGAAACAAAAATCTTGTAGAAAAAGATAGTTTGCTTATGCCTGTTAAAGTAGATGGGTTTTCTACAGCTAATATTGATATTATAATACCCAAAGATGGGTTTTACCAGATAGATTTAGTGCATCCCTATGTGCCAACTGAAGATATGCCTTCTTTCATATTAAGGATAGGTAAGTTTAATAAGATTCAAGAACGTTTGCAGTTAGACGAATCGCTTAAAGAGAGAGAAGAAATTGTAACACCCGTGTCATTGGCTTATTTAAGAAAGGGCAAATACAAAACATTTTTAGGAGGTAAGTTTTTTGTAGGTTTCAAAGAGCTTAGAGTAACACCTTTACAAGAAGGTCAGAGTACTTTAACTGAAGAATTGAAAGCTGAGGCCGAAAAGAATGAGAAGAAATACGCCCATTTAACACCGTCTATAAGAACCTTTGTAGCCACAAGAACAGATGATGGTATGGATTATAGAACTTTTGATGTTAATAAAGAAGTTACGAATGAATCTGGGAGCCTAAAAACATATGCGTTTTATGGGCATCTAGAAAATTTGCCAGTACCTGTTTATGATCCAGGAGAAAACACATTACTGTCAAATACCTTAATGGTTGGGCTTTGGAATGACCACCTAGTTAAGAAAAAAGGAGAAAATGGCCCACCACTAAAAGTGAAATCTGTAGAGTTAGAAGTGCCTTATTATCCAGTTTGGCCACCAAAAAGTCATACGTCGATATTTTTTGAATCCGACAATAAAACTAATGAAGAGCTTTATGCTACAGAGGTGCTGAGAAGTTTCATAGAACGCGCTTACAGAAGACCCTTAGCAGAAGGCGAACTTGGGAAATATGTGAATTTCTGGAAAGATACCCGATGGAATTTTGATTCTTTTGAAGAAAGCATAAAAGAGGTTTTAGTAGCTGTACTATGTTCTCCTAATTTCTTGTATATGTTAGAACCAGAATTGGTTACGCCAGAAGTGAAAGCCGATGAGTTCCTGTTAGCTTCTAAAATGGCCTACTTTTTATGGAATTCTCCACCAGATGATAAGCTTTTGGAGTTGTCTTCGCAAGGACAATTGAAAGCTAATATAGGCAATGAAATTGAGCGCATGGTAGGGCATCCTAAGATTAAAAAAATGATTGAGGCATTCTCATATGAATGGTTACGAGTAGATCGTTTAGAAAATATGACTGCTAACGCAAAGCTTTATCCGGATTTTACACGATTTGTAAAAGAAGATATGGCTAGTGAAACCTATAATTTTATTCATTACGTACTTCAAGAAAACATGAGTATAATGAATTTTATTGACTCAGATTTTGCTATGCTCAATCAGAATCTTGCCGAATTTTATGGCATTAAAGATGTTAAAGGAACAAGATTTAGACCTGTAGCCATTAATAGAGATAAAAATCGCGGTGGCTTGTTATCTCAGGGTGCATTTTTAACAGGACATTCAGATGGTGTACAAGCACATCCTATAAAAAGAGCGGTTTGGATAAAGGAAAAAATATTAGGAGATCCACCACCGCCGCCGCCGCCAAATGTCCCAGAATTAGATCCTGAAACACCAGGCTTCGAAAAGCTTACCCTAAAAGAACAATTGGAATTACATAGAAACAAAGCCTCTTGTGTAGATTGTCATTTAAAGATAGATCCGTATGGCGTGGCATTTGAGAATTATGATGCCGTAGGAAGGTATATAACCGAAACAAAAGGAAAGGCTATAGATTCTAAATCTAAATTACCAGATGGATCGGAAGTTGATGGTATTCAAGGGATTAAAGAATATATATTATCTTTGAAAAGAGACGACTTTACAAGATCTGTTGTAGAGCACCTTTATGCTTACGCACTGGGAAGAGATGTTAATTTTGCCGATGATAAAGAGATTGATAGAATAGTAGAAGAGGTTAAAAAGAATGACTATAAATTTCAATCGGTTTTAAAACATATAATACTGAGTAAATCATTTTCAAAACATTTGGATTATGGGAAAATCGTGGCATCTAAACCGTAGAACCTTTATAAAAGGTGTTGGTGCAGCAGTTTTGCTGCCTTATATGGAGTGTATGGGTATGGGCAAATTAAGTCAGTTTGCAGAGGTTCCCGCTAAGCCAAAACGTATGTGTTTTGTATATTTTCCAAATGGTGTAAGTGTTCCAGGAGCGGATCATGAACTATACAGTCAATGGAATTGGTTTCCACATAAAACAGGATCAGATTATCAATTTACTAAATCAATTGCCCCATTAGCACCGTTCAAAAATGATATGACCATCTTGGGAGGTTTAAGCCATCCAAATAGTAGATATGTCTTAGGGCACATTGCAGGAGATACTTGGCTAACTGGAGGCGATTTAAGAGGTAATACTTATAACAATTCCATATCTATAGATCAACTAGCAGCTCAGAAATTGAGAAGGCATACAAGAATTCCGTATTTAACCTTGTCTACAGATGGAGGTGTGGGCTATAAGTCTAGAGCCTCTACACTATCGTTTGATGCTAACGGAAGAGCGATACCTTCAGAACATCGTCAAAGAGAAATTTTTGAACGCTATTTTTCGCCTAATAATGGAGCCACTACCAAAGAAAGAAGGAAGAGTTTACAACAAGACAAGAAAATTGTAGATTTGGTTTTAGAGGATAGCAAGAGTTTAAAAAAACGGCTGGGATATAATGATAAATCTAAGCTAGATGAGTATATGACCACCTTAAACCAAGTAGAAGAGCAAGTTAAAAGAAATGAGAAGTGGTTAGATATACCTATGAGAGATTTTGATGCCTCTAGATTAAATCTAGATACCGATGCTACTGTAGACCCAGAAGCATATTTACGTTCTACATTGGATCTCATGATTTTAGGGTTTGAAACAGATTTAACGCGAGTAATAACCTATATGATGGCTCGCGAAGATGGCCTTGGTTTTGGAGATGCTTTTCCAAAATTAGCGCTAAATCTAACCGGACATCATGGTATGACACATGATAAAAAGGCTGGTTATCAAGAGCGTTTGGGTAAATATGACCAATGGCTAAGTAAGCAGTTTGCTTACTTTATGGACAGAATGAAAACTACTCATGATGAACACGGCTCTTTATTAGATAACACCCTTGTACTTTACGGTAGTGCTTGTAGTTCAACACATAATGCTAATAATTTACCTCTAATACTAGCAGGCGGAAAACATATGGGACTTAAGCATGGTTCTTATGAGGTATTTGATGCAAAACATGTGCATATGTCTAATTTATTTGTAAGCATGTTAAATACTGTGGGAGTTAAGGTAGATAGTTTTGCTGATAGTACAGGTCCTTTACCAAAAGTCTTCAATTAAATAAAAAGAATTGTACAAGAGAAATAAAAGAAATATCTAAAATAAAACCAATACAATGTTAATTTTAATGTTTTAAGATTAGCATTGTATTTTTTTGTGTAAAAAAGTCAGATTAACCAATTATAAACTAAAAATCAGATTAAATGGAACCGCAATCAAAAATTCCAGTTGTTAGTAAACAACTTTTAATACCCTTTATACTAATTACCTCTTTGTTTGCCTTATGGGGCTTTGCAAACGACATGACCAATCCTATGGTAAGAGGCTTTCAAAAGGTTTTAGAATTGAGTAACAAACAAGCATCGCTTGTGCAATTGGCATTTTATGGAGGGTATTTTACTATGGCAATACCCGCGGCACTTTTTGTGAATAAATATTCCTATAAAAGTGGTGTTTTAATTGGGTTGGCATTATACGCTATTGGAGCTTTATTATTTTATCCAGCAGCCTCTTGGGAAAGTTACGGATTCTTTCTAGCGGCATTGTACATATTAACATTTGGTTTAGCTTTCTTAGAAACCACTGCGAATCCCTATATTTTGGCCATGGGAGCAGAAGAAACAGCAACGCAACGTTTAACTTTTGCTCAAATGTTTAATCCAATGGGGTCCATTGCAGGACTTCTAATAGCTCAGAATTTTGTGCTTGGTTCATTACAATCAGACAATTTAGCTGAAGATGGTGTTACGCCTATTTATGATACCTTATCTGAAACAGCAAAAGCAGCTGTAAGGACTTCCGATTTACAAGTTATTAGAGATCCGTATGTAGCGCTAGGTGTTTTTTTAGCAGTATTTTTTATTTTGATTGCTGTAGTAAAAATGCCTAAAAGTAAGCACCATGGGGCAAAAGTTAAGTTTTCAGAATCTGTAAAACGTTTATGGAAACAACCTAAATTTTCTTTTGGTGTTATTTCTCAAGGACTCTATGTCGGTGCTCAAATAATGTGTTGGACTTATGTTTATCAATATGCAGAGACTTTAGGAATTGATAGTCAAACAGCCGTAATGTACGGCTTGGCAGGATATATTTTCTCTCTTATTGGAAGAGCAGTAGGAACCGTATTATTGGCTAGAATAAATTCTGGTAAATTATTAATGATATTTGGTTTATGTGGTATGACAACCATTTTAGGAGCCATCTTTTTACCAGGAATGTTGGGTATTTATTCTTTAGTTGCTACATCATTATTTTTCTCAATTATGTTCCCAACTATCTATGGAATTGCGTTAGATGGACAAGGAGAAGATGCTAAATTTGGTTCTTCGTTTTTAGTGATGTCTATTGTGGGAGGTGCTTTAATGCCATTATTACAAGGTTCTATATTAGATTTTGGAGGCAGCGGATATGAAGATACTAGCTTCCTAGGAGTTTCTGAGATGAGGTATTCCTTCTTTTTATCATTTGTATGTCTTTTAGTTGTTGCAATTTATGGTAGAAGAGTTTACAAGATATATTCTAAAGCGGATTAAAAATACGTACAAACTCCATTCATGAAACTATTAGGAAAACTCATTTGTTTATGTCTTTTATTCTTTTCTTGCAATCAAGAAGAGCAATCTGTCGTAACTATCCCAAATAGCATTAATCAGTGGCCGATGTCAGGCGGTCCCGATGGAAGCTGGAAAGTAAAGACGGACCTAGATGTACCGGTTAAATGGTCCGTTAGAACAGGTGAAAATATTAAGTGGAAAACAACGTTGCCTGAAGGTGGTCAAAGTGGAATAGCCGTTTGGGATGATAAATTATTTTTAACTATTAATCCGCCAGTAGATACACCAAAATATTCTAAAGTTTTAGAAGTGTATAAGGAGGCAAAACTGTACTATGATTCGCTTTTTAACGAGGTTGTAAATCGTTTGAAATTGAAAAAAGATAAGCAATTCCTCGGGTTAAAAAAGGCTATGGATGCTCCCGAAAGCGCTTGGAAAGAACTACTAAAAAATCATAAACATTACCAAAGCGTTTCAGATTTAGAAAAGCCTTCCGTTTATAATAATTTAATGAGGAAAACAGAGCAAGGTAAAGCATTTTCAAAAAAGCTTAATCTATATAAAGCTTATGTTCACGTAAAATCAAAAGATTTAATACAGGCAAATTCTAAGTTGGCGGAACTAAATAAATTAAAACGAGGAGGAGCCACGGGTAAAGATATACTGTTACTTTGTATAGACGCTAATACAGGAGAAACGTTATGGCAGAAAGCTATAAAAGGAACATTACATAGTGCCTATAATTATGGTTTTAGTGATGCCACAACACCATGCCCTATAACCGATGGAACAAATGTTTGGGGTATCAATGCTAGCGGAGGAATGGCTTGTTTTACGATTAACGGCGATTTAGTTTGGGAGCGTACATGGGAACCTTCAACAGGAAGACCTTTTAATAAGCAATTCGATTCCATTTTATTTGAGGATTTAATTTTAAACGTAGAACCACCAGTAGAAGGAGACACAACTAGAAATGGAACGTGGAATTACCTGCATGCTTTTAATAAACGCACTGGAGAACGTGTATGGGTAACAAAAGAAGCATTAACACATTATAATACCCCAGTTTTAGGAGAAACTTTTGATGGAAAACCCGCCGTAATGATAGGTAGGGGCGGACCGCATGGTGTTCCTGAACGTCCTGTTGGCTTAAATCTCATTAGTTTGGAAAAAGAAAAACAAGGTAAAGCACTGTGGAATTGGGAACCTGAAGAAGCAAATAAAGAATCGGGCTGGGGAGCATTAAGTACTCAGCATTGGAATGCCAATAGAACATCTTGGTTTTTTGCAGGAGATCATCATTTAACTGTAGATTCTAAAACAGGGAAGCAATTGACAAAAAAGGAATTGAATCTAACAGAACAGTATGTGTTTAATAAGCAGACAGAAACGTATGAGCACAAATCCAATGTAAGACTTCATCACCATCAGAATCAACGTCATTGCAATATAATGAATGGTGATAACTTATTTTATATGGTGCGCTACAAGCCATTTATGGCTAGACATAATATGGTTACTGGAAAAAATGAACAGATAGAATTACCACATGAGATTGATGACAGTGGTAATTTTATATGGGGTCAGCCTCAAAAAAATGATGGGTTAAATGCTCAAGGGCAATTACACACAGGAGACCCAAGAACCCGAGGTGATGGTTTTCAAAAGTGCTTTTTAGGTTCTCCAACAATGATTAATAATTATATCTATTTTACCAATGCTTTAGGATTGGTGTATGTTATTGATGCAAATGCCGAAACGTTTAACGCATCGGCACTAGTAGCTGTTAATGATCTTGGCGAAAGAGGCCAAACATGGAGCGTAAATTCTCTAAGTTTTGCCAATGGCCATATTTATCATAGAACTATGAAAGAACTTATTTGTATTGGTGATAATTAATGATTTATCCAAGACATAAATAAATACAGCCTAGAATTGTTATAACTAAAATGGACATTATGTTAAAATGGGGTTCCGTTCTAAATAATTGAGCATCAATTTTAATGGCTTTTGGATTTACCTTCTTGTTTTTAAATATGTAAAATAAGATTGATGTATTTGAAAACAGAACAACTATTCCTATCCATTGAGGTAAATTAATATCCCCAATTAGTATTCTTAACGAAAAAGGAATTGAAATTAATAGCATTACCCCAGCTATAAGAAGTCCAGATTTTATTTCAGTAATGTTATCATTAAAATTCGTCTTTTCGAAATGGGATAAAATAACAATTAACATGGAGAGAATTACAAAAGAAATAGTCATTCTATAAAAGAAAGGAAGTTCTGTAAAAATAAAAAGAGCAACAGATAAAGGAACACATAAAAGCGCTACCCAAAGTGCTGGTTTAGCGCTGGTGCCTTTCCAGAAAAGGCCAAAAATGATGGTAACAAAAATCCCTGGGCTTATAAAACCAGAAAATTCTTGAATAAATTGAAAAGCTTGATCTAACTCCAATATGGCTAAAAAGGGAGCTGTAAGCATGCCAATTATAAGTGCTCCCGCCGCCGTGATTTTACCAATTTTCACCAAATGTTTTTCTTTTGCGTTCTTATTAAAAATAGGCTTATAGAGGTCTAAGGTTGAAATTGTAGAAACACTGTTAACTAGTGAGCTAATTGAACTACCAATAGCCGCAACCAAAGCGGCAAAAACAAGCCCTTTAATGCCAATAGGAACCAATTCACTTAAAACCCAAGGAAATGCTTCATCTGGCGTAGAGATATCTGCTTGCAGTGCAAAAGCCGCCATACCTGGAATTACTGCAATTAATGGTATTAATAACTTTAAAAGTGCCGCAGAAGCCACTCCTTTTTGTGCTTCTTTAATGTTTTTTGCTGCTAAAGCGCGCTGAATAATGAACTGATTAGCGCCCCAGTAATACAAATTTGCAATCCACATACCTCCAACTAATACACTTATACCTGGCACACTTGCATAGTGAGGGTGCGATTTGCCCAGAATCATATCAAAATGTTCTGGTATAGACTCATAAAGATTAGCCATGCCGCTCAAAACATTGCCTTCGCCTAAAGCCGCCAAAGCTACTCCTGCTGCAATGAGTCCTCCAATAAGAAGCACAACGGCCTGAATTACATCTGTCCAAACAACAGCTTTAAGACCGCCAAATATTGAAAAACTAGCAGAGTAGATAACTAATCCTAAAATACCAGCCAACATAGGAATACCGGTTAAATTTGAAATAGCAAGTCCTCCTAAGTAAAAAATAGATGAGATATTAACGAAAACGTATAGAATGACCAATATAAAACTAAAGATGATTCTAACACGGTTGTCAAATCGTTCTTCTAGAAATTGGGGAATAGAAAAAATGCCTTTATCCAGAAAAACAGGGAGCATAAATTTAGCAACAATAATAAGGGTAAGAGCAGACATTAATTCATAGCCGCCAATAGCCAAACCTATGGCATATCCGGAACCATTTGTTCCTAAAATTTGTTCGGCAGATATGTTTGATGCTATTAGAGAACCACCTATTATCCACCATGGTAAAGATTTACTTGCTAAAAAATAATCGGAAACATTTTTGTTTTTAGATCTGGACATCCAAAGGCCATAAATCATAATTGCAATTAAGTAAGTAAATAAAATAATTAAGTCTAGTTTTGATAAAAGCATGTCTAACAATTTTGGTTTGCGCCAAAACTATTAGCATTGGTTTTTTAAAGCGTTCAGGAGAGATAAAATGAGTTCGCCTAAGCTGAAACGAACGTGTTATACGCTTAATGCCAGTTCCTTTCTATATTGTGAAGGTGTATATCCTGTAGTTTTTTTAAAAACAGTGTTAAAGGTAGTTTTAGAATTAAATCCGGCTTCTTCGGCAATTGCAATAAGCTTGTAGTCATTAAACCGTTCTAATTTCATAAGTCTAATGACTTCTTGTACTCTGTAGCCATTGATAAAATCGTAATAATTGGTGTTCAGTTGTTTTGCAAAGACTTCAGAAATTGAATTTTCTGAAGTATTCATTGCCCTGCTTAAATCTTTTAACTGGAGTTTTTGGTTTTTAAACAACTTATCATCCTCCATAGAAGTAATTAGTTTTTGTTCTAAAATTATCAGTTGTTCTTTATCTATTCTGTTTGTAGTATGAATTTTTTCCTTCTCAAGTTTTTGATTAAGCCCCATAATTTTTCTGTAAGCTATAATCATACCGCCAATAGTTAAAATTGTTAAATAAAAATGGTTGGGCGCTGAGAGAATACTGTCTGCGCCATGAATACTATCAGCTAGAAAGGAGGCTACATGAACAATTGTAATGCTCAACAACATAAAAAATAGCACGTAACCATCTTTAGAAAATTTAAGAGATTTTACTTTAAATACATGAAAGGCGGTTAATAGGCCAAAACAATCAAAAGCTATAATAATACTATTGTTTATCCAATATTCAATTTTAGGATAATTATACTGAGTTGAAAAAAAACGCTCTCTAATGCTTAAATCACCTAAAAGGACATAGTACGACTTTATAACAAAGTAGGCTAGCATTATTACGAATATTGAGGTAGCAAGTCTAAATGTCTTTCTGTATGATGAAGCGTTTAGGTTAAGAGAAATTATGGTGTGTTTATAAAAGGCAATAGGCGCAAAAGCAATCCAAGGTAAGTAAACAAGAGTAAAGTTGGGAGAGTAGTTGTAAAGATAAAAAAGCCCCTTAGTATTAAAAATTTCAAGAGCAATAGATAAAACAAAAGCACCATACCAAAGGCGTAGCTTTGTGTCTGAGTATGCAAATATTAATATAAAAAGTAAGGAAATATTTAAAAGACCAAAAACCTGAAAGTGCGAAAAGATATTTAAGTACGAGTCAATCATTTATGGCTATAGATATCAAAACTAGTAATATGCTTAGGTAATAATAAGCAAAATAAACTAAAGTGAATTTAACAAATTAAGCTAAAAAAAGAGTCGGTATAGGATTAAGATCGTATAGAATGACCATATGTGATACAATATCAAAGATTTGTTTTACATATGAACTTTATACAAATAGTATTCTAAAGTAACTTTGAAAATTCAAAACAACTACACTATGAAAAAAGATTTACTATTGCTTTTCTTTCTATCCTTAACAGCATTTCTTTCTGCTCAGAACACCTATTATGTTGCTACGGATGGCGATGACGCTAATGCAGGTACTATGGCAAGTCCTTTCAAGACCTTTAACAAAGTTGTGTCAGAAATGTCGGCAGGAGATACATGTGTTATTAGAGAAGGTGTTTATGAAGAAGAATTGGTTATAAACAAAAACGGGTCTGCAGGTAATTACTTAACGTTTAAGGCTGCAGATGGTGAAGTCGTAGAAGTTAGAGCCACTGCAAAATTAAGTGGTTGGCAAGTTCATAGCGGAAGTATTTATAAGGTAAGTGTGGACATGCAGGTGAAGGATGGTGATGATATGGACTCAAATGATGTCACATATAAAACTAGATATAGAGCAGTTTATCATAATAATGAATATATGGACTTGGCAAGATGGCCTAATAATACAGATAATAACAGATGGACTGTAGATTGTCATCCTGTAGAAAATGGAGATGGAAGTCACTTTGTTGTTAGCGGTATTCAAAACATAGATTGGACAGGAGGCCTAGTGTATTATTTAGGAGCACATTCTGGAGCCAGTTGGACCAGGGAGATAACTTCAAGTTCATCAACCCGAATAGATTTTACATCTGTAGATACTTCTAGATGGCCTTTTAGTACACACAATCCGCAAACATGGCGTAATTATCCAGGTAACAATAGAGGGCAATTATTCCTGTTTAATAAATTAGAGGCTTTAGATCATGCCAGAGAATGGTATTATGATGATACGGCAAAAGTGCTGTATTTCCAAACAGCAGATGGCAGCATGCCAGCTGATAATACCGTTGAATATGCTACAAGAAAGTTCGCTGCACAAATTCAAGGAGACTATATTAAAATTGAAGGGATAAACTTCTTTGGGGGTAGTGTTAAAATCCACAATAATGCTGATAATAACCAGTTACTAAATTGTAAAATCGTACATGGTAGTGAAGGTCATGATTCTTTAAAAAATACCTCTGCTCAAGTTGGCGAGGCTTCAATAGAAATCTTAGGAGATAATACATTAGTAAAAGGCTGTGCCATAAATCATAGTTCTGTAAGCGGAATACTCATAGCTGGTTGGGCTGCCGATGATTGTATATTAGAAGGTAATACAATAAGTAATACCGATTAC
Organism: Seonamhaeicola marinus; assembly: GCF_008085455.1. Taxonomy (NCBI): domain Bacteria; kingdom Pseudomonadati; phylum Bacteroidota; class Flavobacteriia; order Flavobacteriales; family Flavobacteriaceae; genus Seonamhaeicola; species Seonamhaeicola marinus. The sequence goes on from NZ_VSDQ01000679.1 coordinate 976,931, forward strand.
GTAGGTATACATGCCTCTCCAATTAGAACGAGTGGAGACAATATTAAAATAGTAAAGAATACTATTTTTAATACAGGTAGAGACGGTATGTATGTGGCAGGTCAGAATTGTGAAATTGCTTATAATGATGTGTCTGCTTCTCAGAAAATAAATAGTGATTCTGGAGTGTTTTATACCGTAGGGAATGATAATTTAAAAAATAATGAAATACACCATAACTGGTTTCATGATGCAACTGCACCTTCTTATTCTCATAACCCAAGTGACCCAGGTAAAGCAGCAGGGATTTACTTAGATAATGATAGTAAAGGTTATACCGTGCATCACAATGTTGTTTGGAATGTTTCTTGGAGCGGATATCAGGTAAATTGGAATAATACGCATTTAGATTTCTTTCATAATACCATTTGGAATGCGGAACGAGCTATGGATTCTTGGGACATAAATGGTCCACAAGAGAATAATAAGGTTTATAATAGTTTTGCAAATACAGGAGATTGGTTTACGAAAACGGCCACTGATTTCGATATACAAAACAGTCCTATTTTTTCTGATTCTCCTTTTGAAGATGCCAGCACACAAAATTTTATGCCTAAATCTTCAAGTTCATTAGTAGATCAAGGACAAGTTATTACTGGCTTTAATAAATCTTTTAAGGGGACTGCTCCAGATATTGGAGCTTATGAAAGAGGAGGTACAAGATGGACTGCTGGTGTTAACGCTATTGAGGATACAGGGGAACCATTAGATTGGTCTATTTACGATACCCAGTTTAGAATTAAAGTAAATGCCGAGACTTGTCCGGATGCAGATAATGGAAAAGTAAATATCCTTGCGGATGTAGAATTAGAATACGTTGTTACTTTTAACAGTAATGATACCGAATTTACGAAAGAGACAACTATAGAAAATTTAGCTCCTGGAAACTACACCTTATGCATTGCTCTGAAGAGTGAACCTAATGAAAGTCAGTGCTATGAAGTTGAAATTAAGGAAACTGAAGGTCTTAGTGGCAAAACAATTTTAAATAAAGATAATTATACAGTAAATATTACTCAAGGAACACCACCATTTAATGTCGTTGTAAATAATGAGTTAGTGCTTCAAACTTCAGATTATTCGTTTTCTGTTCCTGTGAATCAAGGGGATATTGTTGAGGTAATATCAGATAAAGATTGTGAAGGTAAATTAATAGAGTCCATAGACTTTTATAAGAACATAACGGCTTACCCTAATCCGACAACTGGAGATTTTCAATTTGTATTACCTGTTGATGAAGGAAATATATTAATTGAAGTTTATAATATACATTCACAGATGCTATCGTCAAGAGTTTATACTATTCAATCTGGAGTAGTTAATATGACTATTGAGAACAATGAACCTGGAATTTATTTTGCTAAGATTATAACTAACCAACCCAGAATCATTAAGATTATTAAGAACTAAATAATTTGAGCATAGAATGAAAAAAAGCTGGAGGTAATCTCCAGCTTTTTTTTATAAATAAGGGATTATCTCATTATGTTTTTTCTGCTGATACCAAGGATCATTTGTTTTTTGAAGTAATCTTGCTAAATGATGTAATAAAGCTTCCGAAACTTCGGGGTTATCTTCCAGTTTAATTTTATGTTTTTGGTAAGGGTCTTCTATATTATCATAAAAGTAGGCCTCATCAATAGTCTTAACCTCATGTTTGTCCCATGGCTTTTTGCTTTCTTTTAAACAAAGGGTGTATTTTGCTGTATGAACACCGCGGGAGTTACCAAGCATTATTAAAGCAGCTTCAGGCTTTTTTACTTTTGTTTCTGATGCAAGAAGTAAGCTTGAAAAATCCGTACCTTCAATATCCGATGGAATGTCAGCACCAAGGCCTGCAAGTCCCATAACAGTAGGTAAAATATCAGGAACACTAAAAATAACATCTTCTGTACTTGCTGATATATTTTTTGGCCAATGCGCAATAAAAGGAATGGCTAATGATTCTGTTTCAAAAGTATTTTTTCCCGTTTTAGCATGGCTTCCCATCATTTCACCGTGGTCTGAACTAAAAAGGATAATGGTATTATCCAATTCTCCCATTTTTTCCAGCTCATTAATAACTTTGCCCATGTACATGTCTACACTAGTTATATTTGCAAAATAATGCCTTGCGTAGTTAGCAGTTTCTAAATCTACATTTTCCCTTACTACAAGCTTTTCATCAATTTCAGGGAATTTATCTTTATCATAATATTTGTGTAAAGTCTCCATATCTGTATTTTCATCATCCCAGGGGTTATGAGGAGGATTCATTGCCCATATCATGCAAAAAGGTTTAGAAGCATCTCTTTGTCCACGTTCATTTTTTAGATAATCAATAATCTTTTCAGCCTCATTTTTAGCCGAAAACATTTTGGGAAGGTGCAATTCGCCATCCTTTTTCCCTTCAATAGCACTTGGGTCGTTAGAATAAACTCTAGGATTAAAGTGTTCATCCTTTAAAGCTTGATAAAAATATTCAATACTATGTCTAGACTTTCCGGGAGGAATATAGGTGTCATATGCATTAATACGATGCCCTCCAGGAGCCTCTTCACTGCCTACATAATTCCCATTTTCGTCAAACAAAGGGTCGTTTCTCAACCAATGGCATTTCCCAAATAGAGAGGTGTTATAACCTGCTTTGAAAAACAGATCTGGAATTGTGCTTATATCATCTCTCAAACTTTCATTTCTTCCTTTTTTACAGTTGTTCCAAATACCATTTTGCTCTGGATATCTGCCAGAAAGCATCATACCCCTATATGGGCTACACAATGGATAGTTACTAATGGCGTTTGTAAATACAATACCATTTTTAGCAAGTTTGTCTATGGTAGGTGTAACTACAGGGTCAGCTTTTCCTTGAGCTAATTCTTTATACGGAGATTCGTGCCAAAAACCAGCACTATAACGTCTTAATTGGTCAGGGAAAATAATTAAAACGTTAGGTTTTTTAGATGCTTGTTTTACTTCAGTTTTTTTATTTTGACAGCTAAATACCGTTAGAGCTATTAGCAAGAAGTATAATGTGTTTTTCATGGTTTAGTCGTTTATATCATCTAGCCATTTAGGGAGTTTACCTAAACGCAATTTTAATTGTTCTTCAAATAAAGATTCTGGCTTTACAGGTGTACCTAAGCTTTCAAGAATTTGAACTTCATCTTCTTTAAATGTTGTTCCCGAGCCATGAAACCCTACAATTATAGGCGGAACGATACGCCACCACCAAGTTTCTGTGGCTATAAATCTAAAATTGGTTTCTGCACTATCAGTTTCTTTATAGTTCCACAATACAAGGTGTCTTCCGTGGTTTGGTAGATTAAATCTTGCACCTCCAGCGCGTCCTTGAAAGAAGCCACCCTCAACATTGTCAAATAAAGTAGTTCTTGGTTGAGAAGCGTGAGCCTCAAAACAAGTGTGGGCAGGATGTTTAGAACGCCAAATAACGGTTCCTGTGTTACTTCCTCCACCTACACCTGTGGTATGATGCATTCCTGCTTTATCGTTTATTTTGGCTAATAAAACACCCGTAGAACCTGCCGAATGCACTGCAGCATGCCCAATCTTACCATCTATAATAATATTTAAGGCAGTACATGAAGCCGAAGATGAAAAACTAAGAACTCTGTTAACATTAATGAAACTACAATTGTTAACCCAAGAGTCTACAGCTTTATTAATAGATAATATACTCCAGCCACCATCATCTTGAGCGGAACGATGGTGCACAAAGTCTTTGGTCCAGTTACCTTGAAAGGTTAAATTTTCAAAGCCTACATGATCTACATGTGCAAAACGTTTTATAACCCAATTGTGTTTGGCTTGTATATCATAATGAATTGGAGACGCTAGTGTTATGGTATTCCCTTTAACAGAGGCTACCTGGTGACGTTCATTCACTTGAACACCATCTTTTAAAATAGCTGTCCATTCTTTTGGTGGTTCAAGAGGGGCAATATCATATTCAATTAAATCTTTACAGTTGTTTTTTACTTCAATAATTAACCAATCTCCTTTTTTTATTCGCGATGCATCGCTAACAGTAATAGCAAATGTTTCACGTTTAGAATCTCCAGTAATTTTAGTGATTACTTCATCCTTTTCTTTTGTGGTTACTTTTATAGCAAACGGGCAAGTCCATAATTTTTTAGGATGGGCTGGAGGTAAATCTCTATCGAAAAATAAAATAGTGTTAGATTGGTCTTCTCCTCTAAATACAATTTTAGAAGCGTTAATAGTAATAATGCTATTGTCATCATTACCAGAATTAATATAATATTTTCCCTTAGGGAAGTACACTATGCCTTCACCATTTTTTTTAGCAGCCTCAATAGTTTTATTTATGGCATCTTTATCTGAAATAGTATCGTCTGGGATTGCTCCAAAATCTTTAACATTAAATACTTTATAGGTAACTTTTGGTAAGGGTACTTCACTGTACTTGTAACCTGAATATGAGAAGTCTGGTAGAATAGGTGTTGTACCATTCTTTTTAGCTTCTACAAAATCCTCCCAAACTGTTTTTTTAAGGTTTTTAGTTGATTTTTCTTGACAGCTTAATATCATAACGGAACATAAGCTCAGGATCCACAGTTGTTTCATAACTATTGATTTTGAGATGATTTAAACCTGCCTAAAGCCTCTAAATAGTAATAATCAGCATAGTTTAAGGGTACGTCAATTTCATTTCCATGAGGAATACTACCAACGCTATGCTTTAAAATAAAATGTTTATTCTCTCCTAATTTGGCGGTATATGCATTAGAAGCTAATGAGGTCATTATTTTGGTAATAGAAGATTTATAGTCTTCTTTAGAATACTTGTCTAATTCTAAAAGGGCAGACACGGTAATTGTTGCGGCAGACACATCTCTTGGTTCATTTGGAACTTTAGACGCATGGTAATCCCAATATGGAATACCATCTTGTGGAGTGCCTTCAAAATTTAAAATGTATTCCGCAATTTTTTCTGCTTGTTGCAAATATATTGGGTCTTTAGTAAACCGGTAACAAACGGTATACCCATATAATCCCCAGGCCTGTCCGCGTGCCCATGAACTTTCATCAGCATAACCTTGAGCTGTGTATTTACCTCTTACGTCTCCCGTTTCTGGGTCATAATCTACAACGTGAACCGAGCTATTATCTGCTCTAAAATGATTTTTTATAGTGGTATTAGCGTGAGTAATTGCGGCGTCTTTATACTTGGATTCTCCTGTGAGTTCACTTACTTTAAAAAGGAGTTCTAAGTTCATCATATTGTCTATAATTACAGGGTATTTCCAACCACGCTCTGCTTGCCACCCTCTATCAACATCCCAACTTTTAATACAGCCAACGTTTGTGTTAAATCGTGTAAGTAAAGAATCTGCAGCCGTAATCATTACCTCTTTAAAGGCTGCATTGTTTGTTAATCTATAGCCATTGCCATAAGAACAATTAAATACAAAACCTAAATCATGATTTGTCGTTAAATTTTTATGGTCTTCAAAAAGGGCTTGAAACTTTTCTGCGGCAACCTTCCATTTTTGGTCTTTGGTTTGCTCAAATAAATACCAGCAACTACCTGGATAAAAACCCTCGGTCCAATCAAAATTTGGATTCGTCCAATGCATATCACCTTCCTTATTTAAAGTTCTGGGAATTCTATTTGCAGTTTCCGCATCTTTAAGTAAAAGCGCAAGTTGTTTTTCGGCAGATTCGAATTGTTCATTAGCTGAAAAACTTTCATTTTCAGAGACATTATTTGCGCATGAAAGGGTAATGCACAGAATTATTAAAGCAAATAGTTGGTATGACTTCATTTTTATTTATTTGATTTGAATTTCAAAGATCAACGTAACACCTTTAAGTTAGGGGGTGTTTTTCATGTAATAAAGGGGGTAATCCGCTTTTAGTTGAAATTCAATAGATTAATATTTATACTTTTTATACATTAATTTGTGTTAGTTGGTGTTTACTGGTTGATTAAATGTTTTCTTTCTGTATTCTGAAGGTGTGACGTCAAAAGTCTTTTTAAAACATCGTCTAAAATATTTTAGGTCATTGAAGCCTACTTCATAGGCAATTTCTGCAACGCCCATATTAGATTTAACTAGAAGTTGACTGGCTCTTTTTAGTCGAATGGTTCTTATAAATTCTGAGATAGACTGCCCGGTTAAAGCTTTAAGTTTTCTGTAGAGTACAGATTGACTCATATGTACTTTTTCTATTAGAGTTGAAGCCATAAAAGTAGACTCAGACAAATTCTCCTCTACAATAGTCATCACTTTTTTAAGAAAAGCTTCATCGGGAGATTCTAACTCTAATTCTTTGGGTTCTAAGAGAATGTTTTTTCTGAATTTTTCAATGAGTGTTTTTCTTGAATTCAATAGATTCTTAACCTGCATTTTAAGCAAATCGGCATCAAAAGGTTTAGTAACATAAACATCAGCGCCTTTGTTAAAACCATTTCTTTGGGCTTTTGTAGATGATCTTGCTGTTAGCAATAATACGGGTATATGGCTAGTGGTTAGATTTGATTTAATGGTATTACAAAATTCAAGCCCGTCCATTTTCGGCATCATCACATCACTGATAATAAGATCTATGGTATTGGTTTGAGCAATGGAGATACCTCTTTCTCCATTTTCGGCTTCAAATACGTTGTATGCTTCACTAAAAATATCTCTAATAAACTGTCTTACCTCTTTGTTATCTTCAACATGTAATATTGAAGGAAGGTTGTTATCAATTGTAATATCTTTAATTTCATCTTCCTCATTAACCCAACCAATGTTTACTATTGATGGGTTCTGAACCACCGAAATATCTAAATCTTCGTTAGTTGTAATAAATTGTTCTTTTTTGAAATGACTTTTACCAGTAGGAAGTAGAATAGTAAACTTTGTACCGCTACCTTTTTCGCTTTCAGCTAAAACTTCCCCTTTATGCAGCAGAACTATATCTTTGGCAAGCGCTAACCCTACACCAGTTCCAGATCTTAGTTCATGATGTTGCCCTAATTGAAAATACCTGTCAAAAACATTTGGAAGATCTTCTTTTCTGATCCCTTTTCCGTTGTCTTCAATAATTATTTCTAACTCTTCGGAGTTGCTTTTAATAGCCACACCTAGAGTTATTTTTCCACCGGAAGGTGTAAACTTAAAGGCGTTAGATAGTATATTCAAAATAACTTTTTTCATTTCAATTTCATCAAACCACATCTCAAAAAAGGTTTTATCTGAAATGAAATTATAATCTATATTGCGCTCATTAGCTAATTCATCAAAAGAGAGTTTTATGTTTTCCAAGAAAGAAATGATGTCTCTTTTACCTATTGATAGCTTTAATTTTCCTGCCTCACTTTTTCTAAAATCTAGCAACTGGTTTATTAATTGCAAAAGAATATTGGCATTTCTGTACATGCCTGTTAATTGATTTTGTAAATGACCATTGCCTTCATTTTTATCAATTAAACGTTTTAAGGGGCCAATAATAAGAGTTAGAGGTGTTCTAAAATCATGAGAGATATTTGTAAAGAGTTGAAGCTTTAAACGGTTTACTTCTTCTACTTTTTCCCGGTCTTCTCTTTCTTGCTTTAACTCTCTTTTATCTTTAACTCTTAATAAATAATAACGCCTAATAGTTAAGGTTATAGTAGATAATATTATGATATAACCTAAATAAGCCCACCAAGTTTTCCAATAGGGTGTTTTTATGTTAATGTATACTTTTTTAGGTAATTCACTCCACACACCATAGCCGTTTGAAGCCTTAACCAAAAACTCATAGTCACCTGGGTTTAAATTGGTATATGTTGCTGTTTTTTGGTTGCCTACATAGTTCCAATCAGAATCAAACCCCTCAAGTTTATAAGAATACTGATGTTTTTTAGGATGTGCAAAGCCAAGTGCAACAAAGTCAAAACTAAAGTCGTTCTGGTTGTGTGCAAGATTAATGGTATTTAAGGCATCTACTCTTTTAAGAAAAGGTTTGTTACGCACTTTAAATGCAGTTATTTCAATTGGAGGGATGTAACTATTTTTCTCAATAATATGGTCTGGATTAATTATTGTAAACCCAGAAGTTCCTCCAAACACAAGGTTGCCCTTTTTTGTTTTTAAGTAGGCTCCGTAATTAAACTCGTTACCTTGTAGACCATCTGATTCATCAAAGTTTTTAACTTCTTTTGTGGATGTGTTAATTCTGCTAATCCCTTTATTTGTGCTTATCCAAATGTTATTTTTATCATCGGATAAGATACCGTAAATAACCTCATTTGGTAACCCATCTTTTATACCATAGCTTGTGCTAGAGCCAGTTGTTAAATCATAGTTGTATAAACCATCGCCTTCAGTGCCAATCCAGAGGGTGTGCTCATCTGTTTCCAATAAACTAATAACCTTATTAACTGTAAATGGAAGATTTTCCGGCGTTTTTTTAAAATTTATCTTTCTTAATTGGCGTTCATTGATATTGATTTTGGCAAGTCCGTTTTGCCCACCAACATAAATGTAACTTTTATTGTTAGATTTAGTGATAACCGAAATAGAATTGCCTCCCAATATTTCATTAGGGTCTTTTATTTTAGAGAGCTTTTTTAATGCAACATCAAAGAAACTTAAACCGCCTTTATTTGTTCCAATCCATATATTATGATTATCATCCTCTAACAAAGAGGTAATCTTATTATCGTAAATGTTATTTAGACTTTTAAAGTAAGTAAACCTATTTACGTTATTTTTTAATTTAAATAGACTTAAACCTTCTCCGTGAGTTCCAATCCACAAGTTGCCTTCATGATTAAGCGCAATGGTTTTAATATTGTTGGTGTTAAGACTTTTTGGGTTGTTGGAATTTTGTTTGAAGAATTTGAAAGTTTGTTCTTGAGCATCATAGAAGTTTAATCCACCACCTTCTGTACCAATCCATAGGTTTTCATTAGCATCTTCAACAATAGAGCTTACTACTTTATAGTTTAAATGTTTAGAGCTAGAACCTACTGTGAAAGTTCGGAAATTATTAGAGTTTCTGTCTATGTAATTAACGCCTCCAGCCCATGTGCCCGCCCATAAATCTCCCCGAGCATCTTCTATTATACTGTATACTGAATTCTGACTTAAACTCTGCGGGTCATTAACGTTATGTTCATATTTGCGTATAGATTTGCGTTCTAAATTTAGTTCATGAAGTCCTTCATAGCTTCCAATCCAAAACAAATTGTCTTTATCTTGATAAATACTTCTTACGGGACTTTTTATGGCTTTTTTAGAATTAAGTGTATAGTCTTCAAAAGCCTTTGTAATCTTATTAAAAAATGCTAATCCGCCATTATAACCCAACCAAATATTGTTTTCATGATCTTTATATAATTCTGTGGTAAAGTTTTTAGTAATGTTTGGACTAAAATTATTGGGGTAAGTATAGGTTTTAAGTGTATTTGCTTTAATGTCGAACACCTGAATATTTTCTGAGTTACATATCCATAAGGTGCTGTTTTCGCCTTGTATAATGGATGTTACATCATTAGAACCAAGCTGGCCTTTTAAGTAAGTGCTAATATTAAAAAGCTCGCCAGTTTTAGGGTTTATTTTGTCAAGCCCATTACTAGAAGCTATCCATAAAGCAGTAGAATCTATAGGTACTATATCTCTAATACTCTTAGTGTAGTATTTATTGGCTTTATTTGAGATTTTAAGCCTAACAAAGTTGTCTTCATTAGGATTATATAAATTTAGACCGCTTTCTGTTCCAATCCATAGTTGCCCTTTGGTATCAACTTTTAAAGCGGTAATCCTATTATGACTTAGACTTTTTTCATTGTTAGAATTATAGTTATAGACTTGAAATTCTGAACCATTAAACTTGTTTAGCCCATACCTAGTACCGAACCACAAAAAGCCTTGATTGTCTTGGGCTATTGTAACCACAGATCTTTGAGAAAGTCCATCTTTTGTACCAATATTTTTAAAGTTTAGGCTGGTTGTAAATGATGTTTTATTTTGACAAAAAGAGAACGTTTGCCATAAGATGAAATGACACAATAAAAGAAGCCTCAAAAAAGAAACCACTGAGTTTTTAATAGAAATGTTATCTGTTACCGTCACCTTAACCTTATTATTTTTACAATTTAAGACATAAAATAATAATCCCCAATCAACTATGCCCAGATTGGGGATTATTTAAATTAACTAAAACTAACTAAAACAATTACTCCTAAGCAAATGTTTTACTTTTAAATATGATTTAATATCCCGGGTTTTGATCTAATTCTGGGTTTCTATCTATTGCTCGTTGCGGAACAGGCATTAAGTACATACGGTCGTTCCAGACATGCGTTCTTCTAAAATTTGTGTATGGCTGTTGTTGTAAGTTTTCCCCAGGAGCTAAAACATCATTAATAGTGCTAGGTGTAACATAACGTATAGAACCATCAGCCTGTCTTAGGGGATAAGAACAAGACATATGTCCTCCATCTAAAGGATTACCAGGATTAGCAGGTACAGTGCCGTTTAGTACTTCTGCACCTTTTCTCCAACGTCTAAGATCCCAAAAGCGATGCCCCTCAAAAGCTAGTTCAACTTTACGTTCTTGCTCTATTCTTCCAAACATGCCATTTTTATCTAAACCAGGATAATTAACCTCCAGACTAGGCATATTTGAACGGTGTCTTACAGCATTAATGGCGTCATAAACAGATTGATCTGGACCGACAGCTTCATTTTGCGCTTCGGCATAGTTTAAATATACTTCGCCTAAACGAAGCACAATCCAACTCTGTGATGATAGACCAAAATCTACAGCCGCGAGGTCTGGATCCATAAATTTGCGTAAATAGTATCCTGTAACAGTAGCTAAACCTTGTGCGTGAGGTGCATCTGTGTTTGGTACAGGTTTCCAGGTATTGTCAGATGTGTCTAAGTTCCATGCAAAATCATAAGTACGACCAAAAAATGTAGATCCATGGTGTAATATAGATTGTTCTAATCTAGGGTCTCTATTTACAAAAGGATTATGTGGGTCATGACCATTGGCTACTGTTGCAGGAAGACCATTTGTTAATTCGTAAGAAGCAACTAAGTCTTCTGTAGGATTATGTTGTCCACCCCAAGATCCACGATTACTAGGTGGGCGAGAGAAATTATCTATAGTTCCTCCTTTGTTCACACCATCAAATAATATTTCAAATAGAACTTCTTTATTATTTCCTTTTGAAATAAATAAAGCTTCATAATCTGATGCTAATTCACGGTCACTTGTTCCACCATTTACAGCATCAATTACTTTTTTAGACATTGCCGCAGATTCAGCATATCTTTCTGCATGCAATAATACACGTCCGTGGAATCCCCAAACAGCTTCTCTACAAACACGACCCCACTCCGAACCTGAAGCATTCATATCTTGAGCTAGGGGGATTAGTTCTGCAATTGCAGTAAACTCAGAATCAACAAAGTCATATAGTTCATTAGCAGGTGTTCTAGCCTTAAATAATGCTTCAGAATCTGTAATATCTGGCACTTCTGTAAATAAAGGTGCTGCGCCGTATCTACGAGCTAAATCAAAGTGGTAAAAAGCACGGAGAAAACGAGCCTCTGCTATAATTAACTGCATTTCTGGATCTTCAGATAAAGATGATTGTGATATACCTTCGATTAAAGTATTACATTGAAAAATAGCTGTGTAATTTTCTTCCCAATTACCAAATTCATAATCTTGATTTGGGTTTGGTCCAGAATTCACAAATCTCCATCCTTCAACCCATCCACTTTTATTAACCATTATATCTGTAGTACAATCAAGCATGGTACGTCTTCCGTACCCACGAGCTTTATGTCCTGTTGAGTCCCAGCCCCAGCCATTTGGCATGTAGCTGTAAATATCATATAACAATGCTTTTGCATACCCTGCATTTTCAAATACAGCAGCACTTGATATTTTATTAAGCGGTTGTTTTTCAAGGTATTCTTCAGAGCAGCCAACGATCAGAAGTCCTGCTAACGCTAAAAAGATTTTTATTTTTTTCATCATCATTTCAATTTTTTAAGTTAAAAGGTTACGTTTACAGAAAAACTTACAGTTCTCATTTGCATATAGTACCAAGGGTGTGTACCTATATCTGCTGCTTCTGGATCCCAAAAATCTATATTAGATATTGATAAAAGGTTATTTCCTGAAACTGCCAAACGTAAGGAGTCAACACCTAACTTTTGTAGAACAGGAAGTTGAGATGGAATGTTATAAGCAAATTCTGCATTTCTAAGTTTTATAAACCATCCATCCGTTAACCAATAATCAGAATTTGGATCATTGTTACTAGAGGTGCCTTGGTAAAGTCTTGGTAGCCATCCATTAGGGTTGTCAACTGTCCAAGCATCTGTAAAGGCTGCCGGTCCATTACTATTGTTTACAAAAGGGGCTGGTTTATACCTGTGAGTAAAACGTGAGGCACCTTGGAAATCTGCAGATAATTCAAAACCTTTATATGAGAAGTACGTATTCAAACCAAATACTATTTCTGGTATACCACCTCGACCAATGAACGTACGATCGTCTCCATCTATTTTACCATCTGGAACACCATCTGGTCCAGAGATATCTTTATATTTAATATCTCCAGATTGGTAATCACCAAAGAAAGATTGGTCAGGAGAATTTGCAACATCATCGGCATCTTTAAAAAGGCCTAAGGAAATGTAGCCATAGCGAGAATCGAATGGACGACCAGTTTGTCTTAAACCATCAGGTACATTGGCTGCTTCAGACATTTCAATAATTTCACTTGTTGCATAAGTAAAGGTTCCTTGAAGGTTCATGTTTACATTACCTATGTTTGTCTTATAACGTAATGAAGCTTCTAGACCTCTGTTTTCCACAATACCAACGTTTGAAGGAGCAAGACTTGCTCCAAGTTCATCAGGAATATCTCTTCTTGCAATTAATAGATCTTCTGTACGTTTCTTAAATATTTCCAAATCACCAGTTATTTTGTTGTTAAATAATCCGTAGTCTAAACCGAAATTGTAGATTTTAGCTTTTTCCCAAGTAACAAGTGGATTTGGAATTACGTCTGGAGAAATTGCTTGTTGAAAGCCGTTGGCAGTAACAGTTCCTGCTGGGTTGTTACGTGTTTCACTAAACTCAAACAAGGAAAGGTATTGGTATGGTGTAATACGGTCGTTACCATAAACACCCCATCCAAATCTTAGCTTTAGGTTAGATAACCAATCGGTTCCTTGCATGAAATCTTCATTAGAAATTCTCCATGCAGCAGATAGAGCAGGAAACCATCCTCCAGCATTGTCTTTAGGGAAGTTAAAAGACTTGTCGTAACGCGTATTTAATTGTAGTAAATATTTGTCCTTATAGTTATAATTGACACGTAGCGCATATCCTAAACGGGCGTTTTCATTAGCAGATCCATCGTTTCCAATTCTAGCCGTTGAACCAGCAAAAATCTGATCAATAGATTCTGATAAGAAACCGTCGCGGAATACTTGAATCCACTCATTGAAGAAATCAGAATGTTCAAAAACAAATAGTCCTCCAAAAGAATGATCGCCTAATGATTTTTGGTAGTTTAAAGTAAACTGCCCCGTTTTTCTTGTTCTTTCAGTCATACGCTGTAAAAGCTCAATTGTTGGGATTGATTCTTTTCTATCTGCAATTGGATCACTTCCTGTGTAAAACACATAAGGTGTTTCGAATTGCTTACGTTTTAGAACGTCTCTATCAAAAGAATAGGCGTATTTTGCCGTTAGTCCTTCTATAAAAGGAACCTTATAAGATAAACTAACTGTGCTTTGAAAACTTGAGTTCGTATTCCTATTGTACCCTGAATTGTTCATTGCTCCAATAGGAGATTGGTTTAATCCATTCCAACCTAGTTCGCGTTGGCCATTAATGTCAATATATGGTTCAAAAGTTGGGAAACTTTGGTTAATCAAACCAAAATTTTCTTGGGCAGATTCATTTCTTTCATCTATTCTTCCAGCTAGATTTAATGATAAACTTAGGTTTTTAGTAATATCTCCATCAATATTAGCTCTAAAGTTATAACGCTTATATGAAGATGCATCATATAATCCATCCTGATCAAGGTATTCTAAAGAAGTTAAATACCTAATGTTTTTGTTACCATTGGATATAGTAATATTATGAGATTGTATAGGAGCTGATTCATCCATTGCTTCTGCCCACCAGTCTGTATTAGCCCCAGTACCATCTCTAAATGCAGCTAATTGTTCGTCTGTGAATTCAGGAACATATGTACCTCCAGAACGTTCAGCAAGATTAAAAATCGCTTCGTTCAAATGAGTAGCGTATTCATAAGAGTTCATTCTTCTTGGTAAGAATAAAGGGTCTTGCACCCCAAAACTTCCTGTATAGCTAATTTCAGCTTTACCTTCTGTAGCACGTTTAGTAGTAATTAGAATTACACCATTTGCACCTTGAACTCCATAAATTGCAGCTGATGCAGCATCCTTCAATACTGTAACACTTGCAATATCGTTAGGGTTAATTCTGCTCATTCCACGCTGAACACCATCAACCAAGATTAATGGGGAGTTGTTCCCATCGTTAAATGTACTTTTACCACGAATAAAGAAGTCAATATCTTCAGAACCAGGACTACCAGATCTAGACATTGCCGTTACCCCAGTAACTTTACCCGCTAAGCTTGCATTTAAATTTGGTGTGGCAGCTTTAGTAAATGAACCTCCCTTAATTGTGGAAACTGAACCTGTTAAGTCTGCTTTTCTCTGAGTACCATAACCTACAACAACAACCTCGTCTAAAGACTCGGTGTCTTCTTCAAGAATGATGTTAACCGTTGTTTGACTTCCAACAGTCACTTCCTTCGTTTTATAGCCTAAGAAGCTAACTACTAAAATATCTGAGTTAGTTACATTGTTTAAGCTGTAATTCCCGTCAAAATCTGTTTGAGTTCCATTACTGGTACTCTTAACTATTACATTGGCCCCCGGTAGAGGGCCGCTTTTGTCAGAAACAGTTCCGTTTATGGTGTTCTGACCAATTGCAGTCATACTAATAAAGAAGGCAATAAAGTAAAATAAGAGATGCCTAGTTACTAGTGCGTTTAGTTTGGTTTTTTTCATAAAAATAATTAGTTATTGTTGATTCTTCAAAGAACTTTAACAAACAACTAAAAGTGAGGTAAAATGAATTTTAAAACAGGGGGTAAATCATTCTTAGATGAAGAATTTTTAAATTCTAACCCTTAAGTTAACCCATGTTTTTTGGGCTACTATAATATGAGATGATAGATTTTAAAGTGGATACTTGAGTGGATATATTCAATTTCATACTACGAATAATGCCCAAAATTTTTAAGTTGAATTAAATGTACCTCAAACCATCCTAAAAAATACCCCAACAATACTTTAAATAGTTAGATCTTGCGTAAGTAGTAATTGAGCTTTAAAAATATGAAAGGTAATAAGTTTAAAGATTTATGGACTTTAATACTCCTCTGTGGTAGTATATCTATGTCATTATTTGCCCAAAAAGAGGCAAAAGTTTGGAAGACCTTTAAAAAGGACTCAAAAAGAGGTGTTAAGTCCGTTTTAGTAGACTACTCTAGAGCAGGTTACGCCTTCGGAGAAAAGGAAATACCTGATGTTGCTCAATTAAATTATCCCTATTTCAATATTATAGATTTTGGGGCCATACCTAATGATACTATTGCTGATGATGAAGCTATTCATGCTGCCATTCGTGCTGCCGAAGAGGCAAAAAGAGGTGTTGTTTTTTTGCCTAAGGGTAGGTATGTGGTTTGTAAAGGAGTTCGGTATAAAGGTTTTGAGGTTAATCACTCTAACATTGTAATTAAAGGAGAAGGAGCTGGTCCTGGTGGTACCGAAATTTTTATGCAAGATTATATGCGCCATGATAAAGCAGTGTTTAAGTGGATTGGTCCGCATATGTTTACCTTCAGACCAGAAGGATTAGATTATGATGCTTTTTGTTCAACCAATACCGCTTCAAGACCTTATAAGATAACCAGCCCAATAACAAAGTTTTCTTCGGAAGGAAGCTATGAAATTGAGGTTAAAGATGCTTCTCAGTTTGTGGGGCTTACTCATATTGTTTTGGTAATGCCTTATAATAAAGAATGTGTAAAAGATTTTCTTGGGGATGTTCCAACACGTCCACAATGGGAACGCATTAATAACAAAGGAATTACAGCCAATGAGATTCATAAGATAAAAGCAATTAAAGGAAATACCATTGTTTTTGAACACCCTTTATTAACAGATGTTAAACCTAAATTCGGGTGGTACGTGGCGCCGCATGAGGTAATTTCAGAATGTGGTTTTGAGGATATTCATCTTATTGGGAATTTTCAAGAGAAATTTGTGCATCACAAAAATAAAATACATGACAGTGGTTGGAAAGGTGTTAATATGGCGCACGTCTCTAATGGTTGGATTCGTAGATGCGTTTTTACCAATGTTAATTACGCCGCTAGGGTTACAGGTAGTATATCGAGTTCGGTGGTAATGAACATTATTGATGGTAAACAAGGTCATGGTTCTGTTGAAATGACATTTGGAACTAGAAACTTTACTGGTTTATGGCTAGATAAGACAGATTATGGTCAATGGCATGGTATTGATGCCTCACATATGGCCGCAGGTAATGTGGCATGGAGAATATTTGCTCCTCAAGGTAGAGGTTTCGATTTGCACTCTGGATATACTAGGGCTACCCTATACGATTGCTATGAAGGATATAATATGACAGGTAATGGAGGAAACTATAAAGTTGAGCCTCATCATATGAAAGGCTTTACGCTTTGGAATTTCAAACAAACAGGACCTGCGGTAAAGGGTTACGATTATTGGTCAATGAAGCCTAAAAAAGAAAATGTAAATAGTAAATACTGGGGATTTGCTGTAGCCAAACCAGTAGTGGTTGGTTTTCATGGTTCTGAAACCACATTTGTTGCATCTAGTATTGGATATAAAGAAAGTTTAGGTAAGAAAGTAGTTCCTGAGTCGCTTTATGAAGCTCAACTGGAATACAGGCTAGGAAAAAGACCTTTATGGCTAGATAACATTCTAAAAGAATGGAAAGATTGGAGACGTGTAGTTTTATCAGAATATGTAAATTAACGCTTTAAATAGTCGTTCAAAACCGAATATACACCAATGAAAAAGATATTCTTAACCATCATCATAGCTTGTATTATCTCATGCCAAAGTAACAAGGAGGTAGAAGATCGTTTAGTGCTTAGCAATTTTTCAGATTCAGCTGCAAGTAATTGGCGAGATGCTTTAATAAGTGGAAACGGAGAAATGGGGATTATGGTCTATGGTAATCCAAGTGAGGAGAAGATTATTTTTAACCATGAGCTTCTTTATGAATATATAGGAACAGAAACTATAGAACCGCCTTTTGTTGGTGATATTATGCCAGAGGTAAAACAACTCATTAAAAACTCACAGTACCAAGAAGCCAAAACAAAAATATTAGAATTAGCCAAGACTAGAGGATATCAAGATATTTTATGGACTGATCCTTATCACCCTGCCTGTGTTTTGAATTTTAATCAAGACTTTAAAGGAGCAGTTTTAGATTATCAAAGACTTTTGAATTATGAAAATGGAGAGGTTACAGTAAATTGGTTGGCAGATAATGTTGATTACACGAGAACATCATTTGTCTCTAGACCAGACAAGGTTATTGCCACTAAAATTATAAGTAGTAAAGCAAGTACTATTAATGTGTCTTTTGACCTTACACATCAGTTTGATACTGAACAATCCGCACAAGCAAAAGAGTCTGGTATAGAACAAAATGTAAAAATGCTATTTCCGGATAGATTAGATGAACTCAATAATCCCCTTGTAGAAAAGCCCGAAATTAGTTTAGATAAGAATTGGATAACCTTTAGGAGTAAGTATCAGTTAGTAGATAGAGGTTATGAGGTAATTGTAAAGATTAAAAATGTAGGAGGAACATTAACCAATGCTAAAGGTATTATTAGTGTTGAAAATGCAGATAGTGTAGAAGTGTTGGCTAAGGTTATTCCTATTGAGCCATATTCCAAATCTGAACTTTTAGATGCTAAGGCAGCTATCGAAAACTTACCATCCTATGACGTGCTTTTAAGTAGACATTCTAACGTTCATGGAGAAATGTTTAATAGGGTTTCTTTACATCTTGATAAAACAGGTTTTTTAGATGGTTCTAATGAAACACTAATTGCTAGTCAGAAGACGGATGAAGAAATTAATCCTTACCTATTAGAAAAAGTATTCAATATGGGAATTTATGGATTAATTTCTAGTAGTGGTGAAAATCCACCAAACCTCATGGGAATATGGAATGGGAGTTGGAGACCCAGATGGTCCGGAGACTTTACTTTAGATGCTAACATAAATTTACAGATTGCTGCAGCTAATCTTGCAAATCAAAAAGAGGCTATAGATAGTTACATGACTTTATTAGAACGTATTGCTCCAGATTGGGAGGTTAATGCAAAGCATCTCTTTGGCTGTAGAGGGTATGTGTCTGGTACAAGAACATCGGGTAGACGTAATTTTCATACGCATTTTGGGCAATGGCCAGGGAATTATTGGACCGCAGGAGTAGAATGGTTGCTATTACCGTGTTATGAGTATTATCAATGCACCGGAGATAAAGAGTTTATGTTAAACAGGCTTTATCCCATGATGAAGAAAACAGCACTTTTTTATGAAGACTTTTTAGATACCTATGATGATGATGGTACATACTTAATTGGTCCTTCGTATTCTCCAGAAAACAAGGCCATTTTACCAAATGGAGATCGTTTAGGAGCAGTGGCTAATGCCACTATGGATATTGCAGTAATTAGAGAATTATTAACCAATCTCATTACTTTGAATAAAGAATTAGATTTAAGAGATGAAAAGGTGGGACTTTGGAAAAATATATTGGAAAAATTACCATCCTATTTAATCAATGAAGACGGCGCTTTAAAAGAATGGGCAAGAAAAGATCTAGGAGAAAACTACAATCACAGACATATTTCACATTTGTATCCTGTTTGGCCAGGACTTGAAATTTCCCCTGAAAATAAAGCGCTTTTTGATGCTTCTAATGTTGCAATTGAAAAACGAGGAAGAGGAAATGGTAGTGCCCATGGTTTAGCACATACAGCCCTAATTGCTACCCGATTAAAGAAAGCCGATTTGGTCTATGGCAATTTATTATTCCTAATGAAAAATGACTATCTCTATAATAGTTTGGTAACATCTCATAATCCTGGAATCATTTATAATACAGACGCATTACATTCTATTCCCGCGGTAATTTTAGAGATGTTAGTGTTCTCAAAACCTGGGGTTATAGAGTTTTTGCCAGCACTGTCAGAAAAACTTCAAAAAGGAAGTGTTTCTGGGGTATTATGCAGAACTCAAGCTAAACTGGAACACTTGGAGTGGGATATGACTGGTAAAACAATGATGGCCAAAGTATCTAGCGGGAAAAAGCAAGATATTAAGTTTCAATTGCGTAAACCAATTTTAGAAGTAAAAGTAAATGGAGAAGTCGTTAATGTAGATGGAGATACATTTAAAGTGACTTTTAATGTTGCTGAGGTAAAGGATATTATAATTAAATGGAAGTAGGCAGATTGATGTTAGAATCACTTAAGATTTAAATTTAGAAGAGTTTCTAACAATCAACTCTATATCAAGTACCTTTAGTTCTTTTTCTGTAGTCTTCTTTTCAATTTTATCAATAAGAAGCGTTGATGCCATTTTGCCCATTTCAAAGTCGGGTTGATTTATGGTTGTTAAAGCAGGTTCAATAACAGATGAAATAGGATCATTATTAAAACCAACAACCGCAATATCTTTTGGAATACTAATGCCTTGACTTTTCAAATATTGAATTGCCGCTATAGCAGCAGTATCATTTGAAGAATAAATACCATCAACATTCCCCATTTCTAATATTTTTTTTGCAAAATGAACACCATCGTTTTCAGATAGTTTAGATTCTAAACAATAAGCCTCCTTAAACTCTAATCCGTGTTTTAATAAGGCATCTATATAACCTTGTTTTCTGTTTTTATATAAATCGTTAATCTGCGGGCCTGAGAAATGAACAATGTTCCTACAGCCATTTTGTATTAAATGTTCTGTGGCAATAAAACTAGCTTTATAATCATCTACACTAATACTAGAGCAGTTTTCAAAATTGCAGGGTCTATCATAAAATACAATAGAACCGCCGAGTTTTAAATAAGGTCTTAAATGCTCATAAGTATCGGTTTGCATGGAAATAGAAATCAAAATGCCATCAACCCTATTAGAAAGTAAGGTTTCAACAAGTTGTCTTTCTCTTTCAAAATCTTCAAAAGATTGACAAATAATTACGTTGTAGCCAGCTTTTTGGGCAGTTTCTTCAATACCAGAGATAACACTAGAAAAGAAGTTACGAGAAATTCTAGGTACAATAACACCTATGGTGTTGGTTTTATTAGTCCTTAAATTAGAAGCT
Organism: Seonamhaeicola marinus; assembly: GCF_008085455.1. NCBI lineage: Bacteria > Pseudomonadati > Bacteroidota > Flavobacteriia > Flavobacteriales > Flavobacteriaceae > Seonamhaeicola > Seonamhaeicola marinus. The sequence continues at coordinate 997,454 of NZ_VSDQ01000679.1, forward strand.
AGAATATTACGCTGATACCCTAATTCATTGGCTTTGTCAAGAATTTTACGTTTGGTTTTCGAGGAAACACGAGGGCTGTTATTAAGAGCTCTGGACACTGTAGAACTATCAATATTCAATGCCCTTGCAATATCATGTATTGTAACCTGATCGCCGTTTTTCATTCTTGTAAAAGCCTATTTTTTAAAGGCCAGCTAATATATGTAATCGAAGTTCAATATAATAAATATTTTAAAATACAATCGATTGTATTTTAAAATAAATTACTAATTTTACAATTATAAAATTTACAGATTAAAATGATACAAAATAGCGAAGTACGATACGCAGCTTCTCCAAGAGAAGTAAAACAAATGGACACGCAAGAGCTTAGAGATGAGTTTTTAATTGAAAAAGTAATGACCTTAAACGAAATTAAATGGGTGTATTCTCATTATGATAGGTTTATGGTGGCAGGCGTGGTTCCAGAAAAAAATGTACCTCTTGAAACGGTAGATGAATTAAAATCAGACTTTTTTTTAGAAAGACGAGAGCTAGGTATCATTAATATAGGAGGAAAGGGAATTGTTACTGTAGATGGAACGGTTTATGAATTAGACCATAAAGAAGCTCTTTACTTAGGACAAGGAAATAAAGACGTGGTTTTTTCTAGTGCTTCTTCTAATGCACCTGCTAAGTTTTACTTAAATTCAACACCTGCACATAAGGCATTCCCAAACAAAAAAATAGGCATTGAAGACGTTGAAGTGGTTGAATTAGGGGCAGAAGAAACTGCTAATGCCCGCACATTAAGAAAATACATTGTTAACAGCGTTGTAGATGTTTGCCAGTTACAAATGGGAATGACTTCTTTGAAAACAGGAAATGTATGGAATACTATGCCTGCACATGTTCATGACAGACGCATGGAGGTATATTTTTATATTGATGTGCCAGAAGATCAATCGGTTTGTCATTTTATGGGGCAACCTCATGAGACAAGACATATTTGGATGCAAAATGAGCAAGCGGTAATATCGCCACCTTGGTCAATTCATTCAGGTTCAGGTACAAGTAATTATACTTTCATTTGGGGAATGGCGGGTGAAAATTTAGACTACTCAGACATGGACACTGCAAAAATTACAGATTTAAAATAATTATTAATAAAACAAAAGAGATGAAAGTTCTAAGGTCATTATTTATTGTATCATTATTCACTACGGTGTTTGCTTGTAAAGAGGAAGCACTTACATTTCAAGTTAAAAACACACTTGATTTAGATAGAACCTACGAGACCGTAGAACTTTCAAAATCTTTTTTAAACGTTGATGCACTTGAGGGTTTGGCTATTCTAGATGTAAAAACTAATGAGATCCTTACATCTCAATTAGTAGATAACAATGGAGATGGTGTTAATGACCTTTTGCTATTTCAGCCATCTGTAAAGGCTAATTCTACCAAAGCTTTTAAAGTGATTAATTCGGTAGTTTCGGATAGTGTTAAAGTTACCTGCTATTCAAGATTTGTTCCAGAGAGAACCGATGATTATGCTTGGGAAAATGATAAAGTTGCTTTCAGAATTTTTGGGCCGAATGCGCAATACAGATTTGAAAACAAATTAAAGGAAGGTACACTTTCAAGCGGTGTTGATGCATGGTTAAAGAAAGTAGATTATTCTATAATCAATAAATGGTATAAAAAGTACACAGAGAAAACAGGAACGTATCATGAAGATACAGGTGAAGGTTTGGATAATTTCCATGTTGGAAAAAGTAGAGGTGTTGGAGGTTTAGCATATAAGCAAGATTCAACATATTATATTTCTAAAAACTTTATTTCACATAAAACCATTACCACTGGTCCTATTAGAACAAGTTTCTCAGTGGAATATGACCTGTGGGGACCAGAAGGCCAACCCATTAAGGAGTCTAGAGTTATTAGCCTAGATTATGGGAATAATTTATCTAAATTTCAAGTGAATTTAACGGGCGTAGATACGATCTCTAGCGGACTTACATTACATGAAAAAGATGGTGTTGTAACATCTCATAAAGACGAGACTTGGTTAAACTATTGGCAACCTCATGCAGATGCTGAATTAGGAACCGCTCTTGTAACTTCTCCTTTGTATTACGCTGGAAACGAGAAATACGAAACAGAAGAAAAAGATTTAAGTAATGCTTTTATGCATTTAAAAGTTGTTAATAATGAGGTTGTGTATTATTCTGGATTTACCTGGAGTAAAAGCAATCAGTTTAAGACTCAATTAGAATGGGAGCAATATTTACGAGATTTTGCAAAGAAACTTACTGCACCTTTAGAAGTTACTTTAGTTAAGAATTAGTTTTATTAGACGAGTCTCTAATAATCAATTCTGTGTTTAATGTAATTTTGTTTAAAGAAACATCTTCAGAAGAATTCTCAAGGCGATTCAAAAAGGTTTCAGCTGCAAGTTTTCCCATTTCCTCACTATGCTGATTTACAGTGGATATTGAAGGAGAAACAAAAGAAGTAAAAGGTTCATTACTAAAACCTATTAATGCAATTTCTTCTGGGACTTTAATATTGTTTTCCTGAAGTACCTGTAAAGCGCCTAGTGCTGCATAGTCTCCAGAAGCATAAACAGCATCTGGTCTTTCATTCAATTCAAGTAATTCCTGCATAATGCGTCTTCCGTCTTCTAATCTTAAAGTGCTTTCAACAATAAGTTCATCTTCAATAGGTAGGTTGTACTTTTCTAAAGCATCTCTATATCCAATTTCACGCTCCTTATAAATTCTAATATTGCTAGAACCTGCAATATGAGCTATACGTTCACAACCTTGATTAACTAAATGTTCAACAACCTTATGGCTACTGTTGTAATCGTCAATACAGATGTAGTCAACATTTAAGTCATTTTCACCTCTATCAAAAAGCACTAAAGGCGTACCTTTTTCTTTAATTTTTTCATAAAACTTTAGATTGGTCGTTTCATTAGCCATTGAAGCAATAATACCATCAACTTGGGCACTTAAAAGGGCATCTATACAATCACATTCCTTTTTATGAGACTCATTAGATTGAGAAATAATAACGTTGTACCCTTTTTCGTTTAAAACGCCTTCAATGTTTTCAACAACAGAAGAGAAGAAATTACTATTATTCCTCGGAATAATGACTCCAACAAGATTGCTTTTGCCTTTTCTCAATGCTGTAGCTAAATGGTTAGGTTGGTAATTCAACTTTTTAGCCATTTTTTTAACATCTGCTTTAGTCTTATCGCTTATCCTAGGGTGATCGTTTAAGGCTTTTGAGACTCCAGAAGGTGTTAGCCCTAAGGCTTCAGCAATATCTTTTATGGTTGTTTTTTTCTTGATGTTGAAATATTTTTATACTTTTGTTCAAACGTTTGAACAAAAGTAAGAACTTTTTCAAATAATTCAAAATACAAAATTCTTTATAAAGCTTTGTTTTATAAGGGGTCATGGGTGTTTTGGATATTTTTTGTAAAAATTGTTCAAACGATTGAACATGTGTAGAAAAGTAGAGTGATATTATCCCATTCTAAATAACAAAATAACTAAAGGCAGATGAAATATATTGTTTGTGAAAAACCAGGTGAATTTCAATTAAAGGAAAAAGAAGCTCCAGTTAGAAAAGAAGGAGAGGCTTTGTTAAAGATTAAGAAAGTAGGTATTTGTGGAACAGATTTACACGCTTATGCGGGAAACCAAGCATTTTTTACTTATCCTAGAATTTTGGGGCATGAATTGGCATCTGAGGTTTTAGAGATTGATGAAAATGAAAGAGGTATAAAAGCAGGGGATAAAGTGGTAGTAATGCCATACGTAAGCTGTGGAAAATGCATTGCTTGCAGAAACGGAAAAACTAACTGTTGCGAAAATATTACGGTTTTAGGTGTTCATGGAGACGGAGGCATGCAAGAGCAGATTACAGTTCCTGCAGATATATTATTGCCAGCAAATAATTTAAGTGATGACGAAATGGCTATTGTAGAGCCATTAGCTATTGGAGCACATTCAATAAGAAGAGCAGATATACAACCAGGCGAGACAGTTGCCGTTGTGGGTTGCGGACCTATAGGAATAGGAATTATGAAGCTAGCTCAAATAGCAGGAGCAAAAGTTATTGCTATAGATATGAATGAACAACGTTTAGAATACGCCAAAGAAAAAATAGGAGTAGACTATATTGTTAAAGCAGGAGAAGAGGCCGTTAAAGCTGTTGAAGAAATTACAAATGGCGATTTATGTACGGCCGTTTTTGATGCGTCTGGTAACAAGTATGCTTTAGAGTCTTGTCCTGATTATATGGCTCACGGAGGCCGATTCGTACTGGTAGGTTTATCAAAAGGAGAGTTAACCTATACACACCCAAAAATTCACGCCAAAGAAATGACCTTAATGTGCAGTAGAAATGCTACTACTGAAGATTTTGAGCATGTTATTAATGTATTAGACCAATTTCCAACCGAATCTTTTATAACCCACAATGTACCATTTACAGAGATGATAGAAAACTTTGATAGCTGGTTAAAGCCAGAAACAGGTGTTATGAAAGCTACTGTAAATTTTAATTAAAGAAAGAAAAAGAAAAAATGTCAGCGAGTTACGTTCAAATAGACCCAAAAGACAATATTATTGTTGCAATTACACCTTTAGAAAAAGGGTTGAAAACTCAAGTTGCAGGTAAAGAAGTCGTTTTAAAAGAAGATATCAAACAAAAGCATAAGTATGCATTAAATGATTTTAATGTAGGCGACCAAATTTACATGTATGGTGTGCTTATCGGTAAAGCAACGCAACCAATTCAAGAAGGTTGCGCAATTACTATTGATAATGTAAAACATGCTTCTGCCGAATTTCAAGATACTAAAGAAACTTATAGTTGGTCTGCACCAGATGTTTCTAATTTTAAAGGAAGAACTTTTAATGGTTACCATAGAAAAGATGGTAAAGTAGGAACAGCTAACTATTGGTTGGTAATTCCTTTAACATTCTGTGAAAATAGAAATGTTGATGTTCTTGAAGGTGCTCTATCTGAAAAATTAGGTTATGAAACCAAAAAGGACTTTGCTGTAAATACAGATGCGTTAATAGAGCAATACAAAGCAGGAGCATCTAACGAGACCATCTTGAATACACCTATTATTACTACAAAAGAGGAAATGACTAAGAATAGAGTATTTCCTAATGTAGATGGTATTAAGTTTTTAAAACACGATGGCGGTTGCGGAGGCACAAGAGAAGATGCTATTGTATTGTGTAATTTATTAGCAGGATATATTTCTAACCCTAATGTTGCTGGAGCAACTATTTTTAGTTTAGGCTGCCAGAATGCACAGATAAGCATGTTGCAAGAATCAATAAATGCAATTGATCCTGAAAATACAAAGCCAGTACATTTCTTAGAACAACAACAAAGTTCTAGTGAAAGAGCCTTAATAGAAGAGGCGGTTAAACATACATTTATTGGGTTGGCTGAGGCTAACAAATTAGAACGTAAACCAGCGCCATTAAACAAGTTAGTGCTTGGTTTAGAATGTGGCGGTTCCGATGGATTCTCAGGAATTTCTGCAAATCCTGCTTTAGGATATGCGTCAGATTTACTTGTTGGTTTAGGAGGTTCTCCTGTATTGGCAGAGTTTCCTGAATTGAATGGTGTGGAACAAGAGTTAATTAATAGATGCGAAACCGAAGAAGATGCTAAAAAGTTTTCAGGTTTAATGAGAGCATATTCGGCAGCAGCAGTGGCCGTAGGATCTGGTTTTGAAAATAACCCTTCACCAGGAAATATAAAAGATGGCTTAATTACAGATGCCATGAAATCTGCAGGTGCAGCTAAAAAGGGAGGAACATCTCCTGTTGTTAAGGTATTAGATTATACGGAACAGGTTACAGAGCCAGGTTTAAACTTATTATGTACACCTGGTAACGATGTAGAGTCTACTACTGGTTTAGTTGGTTCTGGTTGTAACGTAGTGGTGTTTACCACTGGTCTTGGAACGCCAACAGGGAACCCTGTGGCGCCTGTATTAAAAATGTCCAGTAATACGAACTTATATGAACGTATGAATGATATTATTGATATCAATGCAGGTACAGTAATTACTGGAGAAGATACCATAGAATCTATGGGCGAAAAAATATTAGATCATATTATTAAAGTGGCAAGTGGAGAGGTGCCGTCTAAAGCTGTACTTCACGGAAACAACGATTTTATTCCTTGGAAAAGAGGCGTTTCACTTTAAAATAAAAGTTAACCTGCAAGGTTTGTGCAACCTTGTTGGTTTAAAAAAAACAATCAATTAATAATACCCACAAGGTCTCTAGACCTTGCAGGAAAAAGTAAAAGAATGAATTCATTAAATAGAAATACAGCATCTGTAAATACGTATACTGATAGAATAGTTCAGTTTGGAGAAGGTAATTTTTTAAGAGCTTTTGCTAACTGGATGATTCATGAAATGAATAAAAAAGCTGGTTTTGATGCTGGGGTAACCGTTGTACAACCTATTGATCAAGGATTGGTTAAAATGTTAAATGACCAAGATGGATTATACACCTTATATCTAAACGGAATTAAAAACGGGGAAGCTATAAGTGAGCATGAGATCATTGATTGTATTCAAAAAGGAATCAATCCTTATGATAATCCTTCAGATTATTTAGCCCTTGGAGAAAATCCAGACCTTCGTTTTGTAATATCTAATACTACCGAAGCGGGTATTGCTTACAATGCTGATGATAAATTGGATGACGCGCCACAATTAAGCTTTCCAGGTAAACTAACAGCACTCTTATACAAACGTTTTCAAACATTTGGAGGTGCTTCAGATAAAGGGTTAATTATTATTCCATGTGAATTAATTGATAGAAACGGAGATAATCTTAAGAAGATTATTCTTCAGTATGCAGATGATTGGAATTTAGGTGCAGAATTTACAGAGTGGATTAATGAAGATAATATTTTCTGCAACACTTTAGTAGATAGAATTGTTCCTGGTTATCCAAGAGATAAAATGGATAAAATAACAGAAGAATTAGGTTATAAAGATAATCTCGTTGTTGAAGGCGAACAGTTCCATTTATGGGTTATTGAAGGGCCAGAATCTGTAAAAGAAGAGATTCCAGCAGAAGCCTGTGGTTTAAATATTGTTTTTACAGATAATATGGAGCCTTATAGAACTCGTAAAGTGAGAATTCTTAATGGTGCGCATACAAGTTTAGTGCCAGTTGGGTATTTATATGGTATAGATAGAGTACGTGAATCTTTAGAAGATACTGTTGTTGGTGGTTTCTTAAGACAGGCTATTTTCGAAGAGATTTGTCCGACTTTAGATTTACCAGAAGCAGAACTAAATCAGTTTGCCAATGATGTAATTGACAGATTCAGAAATCCGTATTTAGAGCATGCTTTAATTAGTATTTCATTGAATTCTACATCTAAATACAAAACAAGAGTATTGCCATCAGTTTTAGAATTTATCAAAAGAAAAGGAGAATTACCGCAGCGTTTATTATTCTCTTTAGCATCGTTAATAGCGTTTTATAAAGGTGATAGAAATGGGGAAGACATTCCGTTAAAAGACGATCAATCGGCATTAGACTTCTTCAAAGATCAGTGGGCAACAGGAGATATCGCTGCTGTTGCAAAAGCAACACTTGAAAACACAAATTTCTGGGGAGAAGACTTAACGCAGTATGAAGGCCTATTAGATGTTGTTACTAAAAACTTAGAAAATATAGTAAATAACGGCATGCAAGAAACGCTACAAAACTTTGTTAAGTAAGGTATGATTATAGATTCACATCAACATTTCTGGAATTACGAACCAAAAAAGCACGAATGGATAGATGATTCTATGAAAGTAATTCGTAGAGATTTTCTACCAGCCGATTTAAAAGCTGTTTACCAAGAAAATGGTATAGATGGGTGTGTAGCTGTTCAAGCAGATCAAACGACTGTTGAAACAGATTTTTTAATTCAACTTGCTAAAGAAAACACATTTATTAAAGGTGTTGTTGGTTGGGTCGATTTAAGAAGTGATGCTATTGAATCTGAATTAGAAGTTTACAAAGGGATTGAAATTTTAAAAGGATTTAGACATGTGGTTCAAGGAGAACCAGATCATAATTTCTTATTAAGACCAAATTTTGTAAACGGCATAAAAGCACTAGAAAAGGAAAACTACACATATGATATTTTAATTTTTCCGCATCAGTTAGGCGCTACTTTAGAATTCGTAAAGCAGTTTCCTAATATGCGTTTTGTGATAGATCATATAGCTAAACCTTACATAAAAGATGGGTTTTATGATGGTTGGGCGGCTTTAATGAAGGAAGTTGGGAAACATGAAAATGTATACTGCAAAGTGTCCGGAATGATTACTGAGGCAGATTTTAACTCTTGGACTCCAGAACAAATAAACCCTTATTTGAATTTGGTTTTTGAAGCTTTTGGAGCAGAGCGAATTATGTTTGGTTCTGATTGGCCAGTATGTTTGGTGGCCGGAAATTATAGTGAAGTAAAACAATTAATTACAAATTTTATAGCAGGTTTAGGTGCTACCGAACAAACTAATGTTATGGGGCAAAATGCTATAGAGTTTTATAACTTATAGAATATGGATTTAGGATTAAAAGACAAAGTAGTTGTTGTAACAGGAGCAGCTGGGATAAAAGGAAGTATTGGAGAAACTATTGTTCAGGAATTAGCAAGGGAAGGCGCTACACCTGTAATCGTAGATAGAAATGACAGAGGTTTCGGGTATGCAGAGGAATTACAAGCCAAAGGCGTAGATACTATTTTTATAAAAACAGATTTATCGGACTACACTCAAATAGAGGCAGCTGCCAAAGTAATTGAAGAAAAATACGGTAGAGTAGACGCTTTAATTAATAACGTTGGTGTTAATGATGGTGCAGGTTTAGATGCATCAATGGATGACTTTATGTATTCTTTAAAACTGAATATGGTTAGTTTTTTCGCTATGACTAAATTCTGTTTACCAATGATTAAAAAGGTAAAGGGTAATATCTTAAATATAGGCTCTAAAGTAGCTTTAACAGGTCAAGGAGGAACATCTGGTTATGCCGCATCTAAAGGTGGCGTTTTAGGTTTAACTAGAGAATGGGCAGTAGATTTAATAAAAGAAGGTATACGTTCTAACGCTATTATTATTGCAGAAAGTTGGACACCAGCTTATGATGCTTGGATAAAAACCTTAGATAACGGTGAAGAAAAATTAAAATCTATAGTTAAAAAGATTCCTTTGGAAAATAGAATGACAACTCCCGAAGAAATTGCTAGTCAATGCTTGTTTGCTATTTCTGAGAAGTCGTCTCATACAACTGGGCAATTTATTACAGTAGATGGAGGTTACGTTCATTTAGATAGATCGTTACTTACCGAATAAAACATTTGTTGTCTAATAAAAGACAAAGAAGCCAAAAAAACACTTTTGGCTTTTTTATTTTGCATAACAACTAAACTAAAAATTAACCAATAACAACTAATATTATTATGAGTGCTAAAAATAAAATACCTGTAATTCCATCGAATTTAATCGTACCATTTATTCTTATAACATTTTGTTTTGCTCTTTGGGGATTTGCAAATGATATTACTAATCCGTTAGTAAGTGCTTTTGGAAGAATTTTTAATCAAAGCCAGACTATAAGTTCTTTTACCCAAGTTGCTTTCTATGGCGGGTATTGTTTAATGGCTATTCCTGCGGCTTTGTTCATAAAAAAGTACACCTATAAGTCTGGAATCTTACTAGGTTTAGCACTTTATGCAATTGGCGGTCTTATATTTATTCCAGCAGCTTCAACAGGTCTGTTTTGGCCTTTTTTAGCCGCGTTCTTTATTTTAACATGTGGACTTAGTTTCTTAGAAACAAGTGCTAATCCTTACATTTTATCCATGGGTGATGAGTCTACATCTACCCAAAGGTTAAACTTTGCCCAAGCATTTAATCCAATAGGTTCAATTACGGGAGCATGGGTGGCAAAAGATTTTATTTTGGCTAAAATGAACAAGTTAAGTACAGAGGAAAGAGCAGCATTGCCAACTGAAGAATTTGAAGCTATTAAAATGGCAGATCTTGAGGTTGTAAAAACACCTTATGTAATTATCGGGATAGTAATAGCAATTATGTTCGTACTTATCTTGCTGAAAAAAATGCCTAAGAATAAAGAAGCCGATAATGGTAAAGGGTTAGATATTAAAGGTACATTAGATAGGCTATTATCTAATATTAGATATAAGGAAGGCGTAATTGCTCAAGCTTTTTACGTAGGAGCTCAAATTTGTGTTTGGACCTATACGATACAATACGGAACTAAAGTTTTTATGGATGCGGGAATGATTGAAGCAGATGCTGCCACAGAGGCTGGGTCATACACTATTTATGCCTTAATAATATTTGCTATTTCTAGGTTTATCTGTACGTTCTTATTAAAATATCTTACTCCAGGTTCTTTACTAATGTATTTAGCTATAGGAGGTATTGTATTATGTATTCCTGTGGTTTTTGTTGGTGGAATGGTTGGTTTATACTCGCTTGTAGCAATTTCAGCATGTATGTCTCTAATGTTCCCAACAATTTATGGAATTGCTCTAAGAGGTGTAGGAGACGATGCAAAGCTTGGCGCGGCAGGATTAGTAATGGCCATTGGAGGAGGAGCTCTGTTACCATATGTACAGGCTTATATTATAGACACAGTAAATGTTAATATGTCTTACTTGTTGCCTTTAGTGTGTTTCGTGTTTATTGCGCTTTACGGGTTTAGATCTTACAAAAAGTACCCTTTTAAAGAAGCTGTTTAAATATTAAAATAAAAGAATATAAAATGAGTACAAAAAGATATTGTTTTTCATGCGATTTAAAAGACAATCCGAAATTAATTGCAGAATATAAAGAATACCATGCTGCTGGTAATGCATGGCCTGAAATTACTAAAAGTATTAAGGATGCTGGAATTGTAGATATGCAGATCTATTTAACAGGTAACCGTATGTTTATGATTATGGAGGTTGATGAAACGTTTGACCCTGTTAAAAAAGCCGAAATGGATGCCAATAATCCTAAAGTACAGGAGTGGGAGAATTTAATGTGGAATTACCAGCAAGAATTACCTTGGGCCAAACCAGGTGAGAAATGGATTGAATTAGAACAAGTATTCCAATTATAATATTTGTATATTTAGTTTAAGCAAAAAGCAGCCATTTGGCTGCTTTTTCAATTAATAACTAACATTAAAACATATGATAAAAAACTAACTAATTCTGTTTCATAATTTTTGCCCAAAGATTATTTTGGTATTCATTTAAAGCCTTATCAAAAAAGGTATTTGCTATACTGGTGTTTCCTAATCCTTTATTCCCAAGAGCTTCTAAATAATAGGAGTGCGACATTAATTTATTGTTTGTTGCAGAAGCTTCCTCTACAGCAATTAATGTATTTCCAGCACCTTTATCTCTATAAGCATGAGCTTTTTCAATTAAACTATTAAATAGTTCTTCGGCTTTAGCTTTATCTCCAAGCTTTTTGTAAGATTGAGCCTGAAAATATAAGAGATCATACATACGCCAATTATTGACAGAGGATGTACTTTTCGTGTAACTCTCTTTAGCCTTTCTTTTGTTGCCCATTTTGGTATATACTTCACCTTTAAAGTAATGTATCATAGCATTTTTTTCATCGTGTGTTGGTTTACCTACTTCAAGATTTTCTGGGTATTCCATAGCGGCATTTAGGTGTTTAATGGCATTGTCAAATTCCCCGTTGTCAGCTAATTGTAAAGCTTTTAAGATATTAGCATCAACATAGCGCCAGTAAATTTCTCTACCACCTTCCCAAGTTCTAAACCTATGCGATTTTAGGAAGTCTAATGCCTTGTCATAGCTGCCATCTATATTGTATAATGCTACCAATGTTTTTGGCGCCTGTACATCTTTTCTAACCGTTTCAAGATTGTTTTCTAACACCGCCAAACACCTTTTATAGTCGGTTTTAGAAACATCAAAATATTTAGATAATTCAGAATACCAAAGTGGTATGCTATTATTTTTAGCAATGGCCTTACTAATTAAATTAATGGCTTTCTCCATGTTTTTCTCATGGTAGTAAGCTCCAAATGCTAAATTTCTCCAAGCCATAGCCAGATTGTCATCTAGTGTACTGGCTTTTTTCCAGGCCTCTATAGCTTCCTCTTTTCTGTTGTTGTATAATAAATTTCCAAGCAAATAATGAGCCGAAGCATTCGAAGCGTCGTTCTTAATTGCATAGTTTAGAACCGCTTCGGTTTCCTCTCTGTAAGGAAAACAGTAATCAAGAGAAACTTCTTTTGCTAAGGATACATATTTCTTTGCCTCTTTAGAATTACCTAATTCATTATTGAAATAAGATAAATAATAATAAACTAAAGGATTGGTGCTATTTTTTAAAGTTGAAAGTAATGCAATACCTTCATCATACAACCCCGCATTCATATAATTGGTTGCAATTTCTAAATAGTTATTATCTAGGTCTTGCATGTTTTTATCCCAATTATTAATTGATGTCGTTTTATCAATAAGACTCTTTTCATAAAGCGCCGAAAAATTCAGTGGATCGTAAGTCAGTAAATCATCAATAAGATGTTTTGCTTTTTCTTCATGTCCCGTTTTTCTTAACAAGGCACTATACAGTATATTAATCCTACCATCTCTTGTATTAGTAGAATAGGCTTCCTTAATATATTCTAAGGCTTTACCGTAATTTCCACCAATACTTTCCATTTGCGCTAATTGATAGTTTCCTGCTGAAAACCACTGGTAGTACCAAGTAGCACGGGCAAAGTTTTTATAAGCCCCTTCATTATTGCCAAGAGCCCTGTAAGCTAACCCTTTGTAGTAATAGATTTCACCTTCTTTAGGCTGAAAATATTTAATTTGTAATTTATCAGAGGCTGTTTGAAGGTAGTCTAGGGCTTCTTTATATCTAGTTTGGTTAATTCTTCTAATTCCTAACGCAATATTAGTTCTGTAGTCATTGGGCGATTTATCAAGAGCAGCCAAGTAATAATCATCCGGATTCTTTCCTGGTCTATTAAATTGTTCCACAAACCTTCCAGTGAGGTATAAATCTTCAACTGTTTCTATATCCTCTGGCCTTTTTACCTTTTCTTGAGGTCTTGGTAATTCTGGTTTTAAAGGTTTGTAAGGTGTATAGGAAACCAATTCATTATTATTCTCATCAGTTAAAATTACCTTCAGTTTATACTCGTCTAATGGTTTTTTAGATTTATAGGTAGCAGTAAAGGGTTTTGCAGGATTAATTGTTACTGTTCCTTGTGTAAGTATCTCCGAATCGGACTTTAAAATATATTTAGCGTTTTGGTAGTTTTGGGTAGTGTTAAAACCATAAAAAACTGTTTTAGGGTTTCTCATTTGAAGCGTAACCGAAGCTTCTACAGTTGAGTTTTTTACAACTTCAAGATCTCTTATAGGGTACCAGAAGTTTTTAGCATCTTTAACAGCATGAGGTAAATTCCAACTATAATCTGGCTGATTGTTAGAAAATGTACCAGTCATTAATTCTACATAGGCTTTCCCATCATCTGTTAGCTTCCTTCTTGCGTTTTGCCCTTGAAGTCCAGGTCCAAACTGCCATAACTTAGAAGCATTGTTCTTATGTGGGTCACCGACATGTACTGTCCCAGCTTTGGCTCCGTAATCATAACCTCCTATGAACCCTTCTTTTATGTCCCACATAAAAAAGGATACAGGGTTTGGGTGATTTTTCCACCAGGTTAAATCTACCCCTTCTTTATAACTTGTTCTTCCGTAGCTGTCAGTTTCGTTAGAAATTGGCCATTGAATAAAGCTTCTGTTGTTGTGAAAAACCCCAATTTCTTGACTAGGAGGCCAAAATGTTCTAAAATCATCGTTCGCAGTAATAGCCACATTTGCCCAAAATAAGAATGCTTTGGTTTTAGTACTCGTATTATTCAATCTATAATCAACTTCTATATAAGATTTACCAGGGTGTAATGTCATACCAACAATACCTCTAGCACGAATAGTTTTTTCGGTTTCTCCTATCCAAATGGTTGCACTGCCATCTTCATTTTTAATTAATCTATAATCACTTGGCAGCATGGTTGTGGTTCTATGATGATGAGGGAAACACCATTCTATTCCTCCAGAAACCCACGCACCTAAGGTGCCAATTAAATCTGGTTTAATAACACTATTGGTATGAAATAATTCATGGCCATTAGTTTTATCTATAGCCGAAAACAATCTACCCCCAAATGCAGGAAGTACTTTTACAATAATGTACTCATTTTCTAAATAGACCATATCATAGCTAACATCTACCAATGCTCTGCCTAAATCGGTTTGTGAAGGATAGGGGTAAACATGGCCCTGGGCGCCTTGTACACTTCTACCTGTATAAAATATTGGACTTTTTAAATTTTCCCCTGTTTTATAGGTGGGTATAATCTCCGTGCCTTCGTAAATCTTAACTTGGGCATTTAATATTACTATTTGAAATAGCAAAAAAGCAAATAGTACTTTATTTCGTAATGTCATGTTTTGTAGTTTAGTTGGTTTAGGTTGGTAACTTTCCTTTTAAATATATCTTGATTTTTATAAATATTGCTGTAAATTGCTGTGCAAAGTGTGTACAAAGTTTGCATATCATTCATGGTTGAGCAGGAATACCTTAAATATTGTTTAGAAGAAATTGAAGAGAAATTAAGTTGGAAACCGTCTTCGGAATGGAAAGAATCTGACTTTATAAGACTATCTGAAACTATTACGGAGAAGTCTGGAATCTCTATTAGTCCTCACACACTAAAACGTCTTTTTGGAAAAATAAAATATAAGAAATATTACAATCCACAGCAGGCCACCAAGGACGCTCTGGCTAAATTTTTGGAGTATTCCAGTTGGTCTGATTTTGTGTCTTCTAAGAAGAGTTTAGAAAAGACAGATGCTAATGTTTTAAATAATAGGAGTAAGAAGAAAAAGTTAATTACTAGTGCTTTGGTATTGGTTGTAGTAGCCGTTTTATTTTCAGTACTATTTAGTAATACTTTAAAAGGTACAGATGGAAAAAATGAGGTTTTTGATTTTTCAATGAGAGATTCAATTGGTGTAGTGCCATATACGGTTTCTATTGATTACGATATTTCTCAAATGACATCAGATAGTATAATGGTCGATTTTGGTTTTAATCATCCCGTTAGAGGGAAGCAATCTGTTTTAATGGATAAAGAAAAGTTTCTTAGGAATTTTACTTATCAGATACCTGGTCAATATGAGATTAAATTAAAGAATAACGGAAACGTTATAGGTTCTAAAAAGGTACTTGCAAAATCGAACTCTTGGGAAAGTTATTTTAGTCCGGAGACAGCCATAGGGAATTATTGGATTGATAATAAAATTAAAAGAAAACCATTTAATGGTAAACTGTATTATGCCCCAGAATATCTAGATTCACTTGGCTTTGACACTAAACAAGTGTTTTATCTGTCTCATAGGTTGTTTAAAGAATTTAATATAGATGGAGATAATTTTGAGTTAAATACTCGGTTTAAAAGTTCTCAGCGATTGGGAGGAATTACTTGTTATGATTTTATTGTACGCATTATATGTGAAAATGAAAGTAATAATATTAAACTCATGCAGAATGGTTGTTCTCAATTTTCTGGAATGAGAATAGGTAAAACCGTTTTAAGTGGTGTAAACGAAGATTTATCTTCGTTTATGTTTAATCTGGGGGTTTGGAATGATTTAAGGTTGGTCATAGAAAACAAGTCGGCCCAAGTTTATATAAACAATAATAAGATATTCACGGGTAATTATAAAGGTAACAATGGTAAGATAATAGGATTAGAAGTAGTATTTAAAGGTACAGGAATGTTGGATTATCTTAGTATGGAGGATTTAAAAAGAAACAAACGATTTAAGAATAACTTTAATTAAAAAAAGCAGCCATTTGGCTGCTTTCTTATGTCGTAGTTATTGGTTTTTAGTGACCAGTAACTTCTTTTACTTTGTCAGCAGCAGCATCAACAGTTTTGTCAGCCGCATCTTTTGCTTTGTCTACAGCTTCACCAGCAGCTTCCTTAACGTCTTCAACAGCCTCGCCAGCAGCGTCTTTTACATTTTCAACAGCTTCACCAGCAGCGTCAACAGCTTTATCAGCAGTTTCTTCAACAGCATCAGCAGCATCTTTAGCAGTTTCTTTTACAGCATCTGCAGCCTTATCAGCAGCGTTTTCAATAGCGTCTCCAGCTTCTTCAGCTTTTTTAGTATCTCTACAAGAAGTTAAAGAAACAGATAATGCTAATAATACAGCAGTACTTAAAATTAGTTTTTTCATGATTTTTCGTTTTAGTGTTAATTAATTATGTTTCAAAAAACTGATTACTAATGTAATAGTATTTTTTGTACGGTTAAAAGGTTTTTGTTAAAAATTTTAACATTTCACCTAAACTTTAGCTATATACGTAGATAATCGAGTATTTGGATTACGGCTCCTCTATTTTTATTTACGTATTCAAAGTTTTTTGACCCACAATCAGTTTTAAAGTCACTCTCGTCAATTAATTTGTTAAGAATAAGATTAAATTCATTCTGATTTGAGATAGAAAACGTACCACCACTTTCAATTAATGCATGAGCTTCTGGAAACTTTTCATAATGATTCCCAATTATAATAGGAACGCTAAAAACTGCAGCTTCGAGGGTGTTATGAAGACCAGTATTTCCCAACGCACCACCAATATAAGCGATGTCTGCATAATTATATATTTTAGATAAAATACCTATAGTATCAATAATGAAAACTTTTGCAGTACTGAGGTTAGCGGTATCTTTATTAGAATACAAGACGGTACTTACCTCCAGTTTTTCAGAAAGATTTTTTATTTGCGCGTCTTTAATATTGTGGGGTGCAATAATAAATTTTACATCTTTATCTTTAAAGGAATTTATATAGGCGGTAATTAGTTTTTCGCCTTCTGGCCATGTGCTTCCTGCAACAATACATAATTTATTATCCTTAAAGGAGTCAATAAAGTTAAGGTTGTTGTCTTGTTGTAATTGACTGTAAACTCTATCAAATCTTGTATCTCCAGATACAGTTACATTATTATAATTAATAGACTTAAGTAAAGTTTTGGAATGCTCATTTTGAGTAAATATATGTTCAAAAGAAAAAAGAGCATCTCTTAATTGCTGTCCATAAAATTTAAAATAAGGTTGCTTTTCTCTAAATACTGCAGAGATTAAAATAGCTCTAAGATTTCTAGCCTTTAATTCATTCAATAGATTGGGCCATATATCATATTTAACAAAAATGCTTAGTTCTGGTTTTAAAATGCTTATAAATCGTTTTGCATTTTTCTTTGTATCTAACGGAATGTAAATAACAATATCTGCAACGGGTGAGTTTTTTCTAATGTCGTAACCAGAAGGAGAAAAGAAGCTTAAGACAATTTTATGGTTTGGATATAGCTCTCTTAATTCTTTGAAGACAGGTAGTCCCTGCTCGTACTCACCAAGAGAGGCACAATGAAACCAAAGCGTTTTATCTTGTTCATTTAAGTTTTTTTCTAAAATGCTAAACAAATTGCGCCTGCCAACTACGCCTTTTTTAATTTTTTCGTTGAAAAAAGCTAAGAATTTTAACCCAAAACCAGTTAAATTGATGCCAATGTTGTAAAGAAAACTCAATATTAATTGTTTGTTGCTAAAATACGTTTCTTTGAGAAAAATCATTGGTTTACCTACACGATTTTTTGTAATTTCGTAGGACATAAACTCAATGTAATTTTCTATATAATTATAAAATTGAGAGTTCTAATATTTGCAGATGAAGAAAATACAAATGGTTGACCTAAAAGGTCAGTATCAAGGTATAAAAGATGTTGTAAACCCTTCTATTCAAGAGGTAATTGAAACCACCTCATTTATAAATGGACCTAAGGTTCATGAATTCCAAAAGAATTTAGAAAACTATCTTAATGTAAAACATGTAATACCATGCGCTAATGGTACCGATGCTTTACAAATAGCTATGATGGGACTGGGCTTAAAGCCGGGTGACGAGGTTATTACGGCCGATTTTACTTTTGCAGCTACCGTAGAAGTAATTGCACTATTAAATTTAACACCAGTTTTGGTTGATGTTAATGAAGATGATTTTAACATTAATATTGATGCGGTTAAAAGAGCTATTACTCCTAAGACAAAAGCTATTGTGCCAGTTCATTTATTCGGGCAATGCGCTAATATGGATGCAATCATGGAAATTGCTAAGGAACATAATCTTTTTGTAATAGAAGATACAGCACAGGCTATCGGAGCTAATTATACGCATAAAGATGGAACCAAAACAAAGATTGGAACTATTGGAGATGTTGGAGCAACCTCTTTCTTCCCATCGAAGAATTTAGGATGCTACGGAGACGGCGGGGCTATATTTACCAATAACGATGAATTAGCGCATACCATAAGAGGTATTGTAAATCATGGTATGTACGTACGTTATCATCATGATGTTGTTGGCGTTAATTCTAGGTTAGACAGTATTCAGGCAGCAGTTCTTGATGCTAAATTGCCTAATTTAGATACTTACAATAAAAGAAGAAGAGAGGCTGCAGATAAGTACGATAAGTCTTTTAAAGGCGTTTCTGGTATAGAAACACCTTACAGATATGGTGCAGAAGATAATCATGTATTTCATCAATATACTTTAAAGGTAAAGGGTGTAGATAGAGATGCTCTAGCTAAACATTTGAATGAAAATGGTATCCCTTGTGGTGTGTATTACCCAATTCCTTTACATAAGCAAAAGGCCTATGTAGACGAAAGGTATAATGAAGAGGCGTTTATAGTTACAAACCAGTTGGTTAAAGAAGTGATTTCACTACCAATGCATACGGAATTGGAAGATGATCAAATAGAATTTATTACATCAACCGTTATAAAATTTGTCAATGAGTAAAATATTAGTAACAGGTGGTTTAGGCTTTATAGGGTCTCACACCGTAGTGGAGTTACAAAAAGAAGGACATGAAGTTGTTATTATTGATGACTTGTCTAATTCCTCAGAAAAAGTATTAGATGGCATTACTGCTATTACAGGAATAACTCCAATTTTTGAAAAAATAGATTTAAAAGAAAAAGCAGATGTTGAAGCTTTTTTCAAAAAGCACAGTGATGTAAAAGGTGTTATTCACTTTGCAGCAAGTAAAGCGGTTGGGGAGAGTGTGGAGAATCCATTGTTGTATTATGAAAATAATATAGGTACACTTGTTTACTTATTAAAAGAATTAAAGAATTTACCTGAAGCTAACTTTATTTTTAGTTCTTCATGTACCGTTTATGGGCAAGCAGACGAATTACCTATAACTGAGAATGCACCAGTAAAACCTGCTGAATCTCCTTATGGAAATACAAAGCAGATTGGAGAAGAAATCATAAAAGATACATGTAAAGTAGTACCAACTCTAAATGCAATTGCTTTACGTTATTTTAATCCTATTGGAGCTCATGAATCTGTAGAGATAGGAGAGTTACCACTGGGTGTTCCGCTTAATTTAGTACCATTTATTACGCAAACTGCGGCAGGAATAAGAGAACAATTATCTGTTTTTGGAGATGATTATCCAACACCAGATGGAACATGTATAAGAGATTATATTCATGTAGTTGATTTAGCAAAAGCTCACGTTGTTGCTTTAGAGAGATTATTACAAAAGAAGAATAAAGACTCATATGAAACCTTTAATTTGGGAACAGGAAAAGGAAGCTCTGTTCTTGAGGTTGTTCGATCTTTTGAGAAAGTTTCTGGAGAGAAGCTTAATTATAAAATAGTAGAACGTAGAGAGGGAGATGTTATCTCTGCCTATGCGGATACTAAAAAGGCAAAGGATGAATTAGGATGGCAAACAGAGTTAAGTTTAGATGATGCTATTCTTTCTGCTTGGACTTGGGAGAAAAAGGTTAGAGGTCTGTAAAAAGATTGATAATTAACATAAAATTGAGAAGCCCGATTAAGTATTTAATCGGGCTTTTTTCATATCCATAATTCAACAATATTTCTTACAAATACCGTTTTAAAAAGGTAAACTATTATCGGGAGTTCCTTTTTTAAGATTCTTTTAAGATTTTTAGTAGGCAATATTTTTATTTTACTCTGGACTAACAAATCTAAAGAATGTTCAAATCAATAAAACAGAAGGTTTTTATTGTAAGCTTTTCGTTATTATTCTGCTTAAAAGCTTCTGGATTCTCACTGGGGGAAACTAGAAGTTTTCAGATAGATAGTTTAATTCAAGAAAAAAGTATTAACAGCGATATGACTCAACTAGAGCTATTAATACTTTATCAAGAGGCATGGGCTCAAAAACATAAAGACTCCATTGGTATTTTTAAAAATTTAGCATTGTTAAATGCCGAATTAGAGCAACCGGAGGACGCCCTACTTTTTACAGAGAAGTATATACATAATACTTTGGATCTATCTATCCTTGAAGATGTTTCTTATGAGTCTTTAAAAGGAACTTCCCAATATGAAGTACTTGATAAGAAATATAAACCTCAAATTGGAGTTTTGGCTTTTATATATTTTTGCGTTGCGCTAATAGGATTCTATTTTATGGTGGTAATGAATTTTATTAAGAACGTAAATGGGCATGCTAAGTTATTTATGGGATGTTTTATAGGAGTTAATGCTCTATTTATTCTTGAGTTTGTGCTTTTCATGACTAATGTGCAATATCAGTTTCCCCATACTTACAGAATGGCCTCAATAGTGGCTTTATTGTTTGGCCCTTTCCTGTTTTTTTATTTTAAGTCTATTGTAGAAAATCATAAGTTTAGATTGGTTGATTGCCTTCATTTTTTACCATTTGTGATTTTTGTAATTCTGTTTATTCCTTTATACATACTAAGTTCTGAGGAAAAGCTAAAAATGATGCTGGGACTTAATCCATTAAATAAGACTTATGATATTATAATTTTTGTATCAAAAATTGTTTCGTTATCCGTATACGCATTTTTTACTAAGAAAATGTTGTTTTCTAATGAAGAAGGTGTCAATAAGCATGATGATGAAACCTGGAAATGGAAAAGAAATGTTTATGTGTTTCATATGGCCTATATAATATCTTATCTAATCTATGGGTTGTCCATTTTTAATTTATTAGGAGCATGGTCTGAAGTGATTTACTATCTGCAAATAACAATTATGTCGGTTACAGTTGTATACATTGCACATAACGCCTATTTACAGCCTGATATTTTTAAGAGGCAAGCAGATAAACTTATAGAAAAATATCAAAAGTCGGGGTTAACCAATGCCTTATCTGAAGAACTAAAACAAAATCTCATTAATCTATTTATCAATGATAAGATTTATAAGGAGAATGCCATTAGCCTAGAAATTTTATCAAATAAGTTAAATACCACAAGGCATAATACGTCTCAAATTATAAATGAACATTTTAACATGAACTTTTTTGAACTTATTAATAAGTTTAGAATTAAAGAAGCCGTTAATATGTTTAAGGATGATGTACATGGAAGCTTAAATATTATTGATGTGGCCTATGAAGTAGGATATAATAATAAAGTCACCTTCAATAAAGCTTTTAAAAAGGAAATGTCTGTTACACCTTCAGAATACATTCAGTCTATTACTCGTAATAGTTAAGAGTAAACCCAAGGTAATTTTTCTTCGGAACAGTAAAGTATTATAAGTGTTACCCGCGTTTGGGTAGATTATGATTTGTTTTACTATTGCAATTGTAAAAGGTAAGGCAGATAAAGAAGCTTTACAAAATATCACTTAGAATTCACTAAACTTTAGATTTCAGTAAGTAAAGTATAATTTTTTGAATTAGTCACTTAAAAAAATCTTTACTGCCTTCCTTATTCAATCTGCATTTGACTAACTCATAAAATTATTATTCATGAAAGTAAAAAAACGCTATTTATTATTGGTGCTTTTAGTCTTTTGCGTGTCTTTAGGTTTTGCACAAGAAAGAACAATTACAGGTAAAGTTGTGGACAAAGACAATTTACCACTTCCAGGCGCCACCGTTTTGGTTAAAAACACGTCTAAAGGTACTTCAACTGATTTTGATGGAGTGTATTCTATTAAAGCTAGCCAAGGAGAAACCCTTGTATTCAGTTTTGTTGGCTATGCTTCTAAAGAAATTACAGTAGGTTCATCTAATACCATTACAGCGGTATTGGCAGAAGATGCTGCCACTTTAGAAGAGGTTGTAGTAGTAGCTTATGGTTCACAAACCAAGAAATCTGTGGTAGGTTCAATAGCCGAAGTGTCTGCAGGTGTAATTGAAAAGCAACAGGTAATTGATGTTACAAGTTCAATTCAAGGTAGTGTTCCAGGGGTAAATATTATTTCTTCAGGAGGACAACCAGGAAATAATCCAACAATTAGGATTAGAGGTGTTTCGTCAATTAATGCCTCTGCTTCTCCATTGATTATTGTAGATGGGGCACCATTTAACGGAAATATTAATACGATTAGTGCAGACCAAATTAAGAGTATTAATGTGTTAAAAGATGCTTCTTCAACATCGTTATACGGGTCTCGTGGTGCTAACGGTGTTATATTAATTGTTACTAAAAAAGGTAATCTTAACTCTGCTCCAAAAGTAAGCTTTAGATCTACCATTGGTATTGCAAGTCAAGCTGTAGACATGCATGACATTACAGATACAGATACCTTTACTAGGTATACTTGGGAGGCTATGCGTAATGCATCTCAATACGAAGATGGGAATTCAGCTAGTGATGCAGCAACGTTTGCAACTAATAACTTAATTCCAACTTTAGGTTATAACCCTTACGGAGTTGCTAATCCTGTTAACACAAATGGAGAACTTGCTACAACAGAAAAATTATGGGATACAGATTGGACTGGTCTGTTGGTAAACAATGCTGCGGTTAGAAAGGAACATGCACTTTCTATATCTGGTGGTGGTGAAAATACATCCTATTTTTTCTCAGGAAATTATTTAGATCAAGAAGGATCAATTAATACGTCAGATTTTGAAAGAGTAACAACACGCCTTAGTGTAGATACTAAAGTAAATAACTGGCTAAGTGCTGGTTTAAGTACTTTTTATTCCACTTCTAAGCAAAATGTTCCAGATCAGGATGGAACATCGTTTACGAGTACCATTCAATGGAGAAACAATATGTCTTCGTACTACCCACTTTATAGAAGAGATCAAAATGGGGCATTGGTGTTAGATGGAAACGGCAATAAAATCTATGATTATGGAAACACATCTGGGGGGCAGCCAGTAAACGCTTCAAGGCCTCAATACCAAGGTGAAAACATTGTAGGTTCATTGTTTTTATATGATAACATTACCAAAAGAGATAATTTTACGGCAAATGCTTACTTGAAATTTCAGATACTAGAGAATCTAAGTTTTAAAACGCAAGTGTCTTATGAGAAATATATCTTAGATACTTATGAGTACAACCATAATGAATTTGGTGTTGCCGCTAGTGTACGCGGGCGTGTAGATCAAGATAGAGATTTTACTACAACTAAAAACATTACAAATGCTTTTAACTATCAAAAATCTTTTGGTGATCATAACTTTAGTCTAGATGCAATTCATGAAGCTTTTGAAAGAAATAATGATGAATTGGGAGCTCAAGGTGCTGGATTTTTACCAGACGTAAAAGTTTTAAATGGTAGTACAACACCAGAATCAATTAGTGGTTCTTTTACAGATGAGACGTTAGAATCTTATTTGGCAAGACTAGCCTATAATTATGACGGACGTTACTTCTTAGAGGGGTCTTTTAGAACTGATGGATCAAGTAGGTTTGCAGAGCCAGTAAGATGGGGTAACTTTTTCTCAGTAGGTGGAAGTTGGGTAATTTCTGATGAAAACTTTTTAAGTGATAGCAATACCATTAATCTTTTAAAATTAAGAGCATCATATGGAGAACTTGGAAACAATAGAACGCTTGTAGATGATGGTACCGGCGTGTTAGTTCCAGATTACTTCCCTTACTTATCACTATTTAATACAGGTGAAAACGAATTAGATAATACAGGTGTATTATTTGGTTTGGTGACAGATGAGTTTTTAACATGGGAAAAAACGTCTTCGACTAATATAGGTTTAGACTTTGCACTATTTGGAAACACATTATATGGTTCTATAGATTATTACAACAAAGAGTCGGTTGACTTAATATACGACCAGCCATTAGCTATTTCTACGGGTAATGAATCCATTAAAAGAAATATTGGTGCACTAAGAAATTATGGTCTTGAGGTTACTTTAAATGCCAACTTAATTAGCACTGAAAAATTCAGTTGGAGTTCAAGTTTAAACTTTTCATTTGATAATAATGAAATTACTGAGCTTACACAAGAATCTTTCATTAATGGAACAAAAAGATGGGAAGTTGGGAGATCATTATACGAGTTTTTCATGCCAGAATGGGCGGGTGTAAACCCAGATAATGGATACGCCCAATGGTATGTAGATGTTTTAGATGGAGAAGGAAACCCAACGGGAGAACAGACTATTACAGAAGAGTACTCCGAAGCATCAAGAAACTATGTAAATAAATCATCTTTACCCGATGTAATTGGAGGTTTCAATAATAGTATTACCTATGGACCTTTTGACTTAAATGTGCTGTTTAATTTTAGTTTTGGTTCATACGTTTATGATTCGATATATGCCGGACTATTTGGAAACTTTGAGACTGCTGGTGGACCTGGAACTGTAGACTATGCCAACAGATGGCAACAACCAGGAGATATTACAGATGTTCCATTACTATTACAATCTCAAAACGATTTTTCAAGTAGATCCGATAGATTCTTATTCAAGAATGATTATGTAAGGTTAAAAGCATTAACCTTGGGGTATACCTTGCCAAATAGACACTTAGAGAAGTTCGGCGTGTCTAGGGTTAGAGTGTTTTTCCAAGGGGATAATTTACTTACGTTTCAAAGTCACAAAGGAATTGATCCAGAACAGAGTTTAGCTGGAACAACAAACAACAGATCGTACAATCAAAAAGTGTTCTCTTTTGGTGTTAATTTAGACTTTTAAAAAAAATAACTATGAAAAATATATTATACAAATTCGGTGCTTTATTTCTAGTGGTCTTGTTGATTACTGGATGTGAAAAAGACTTTTTAAATGACCCAGCGCCTACTAGTTCGGTATCAGACAATGTGATTTTTGGTTCTAGAGAAGGAGCAGAGGCTTTACTATCAGGAATACAAAGAAATTTTAGAAGGCAATTTACAAGAACTGATGCTGGTGGGGTTTATACACTTTATTTTGCACGTACGGTAAAGGGTAATGACTTTATTCAAAATTCTTGGTATAATTTTGATTATGATAATGATAACAGGGAGCCAAATTATACAAGAACTAAATTTAATTGGGAATTTCCGTATTACTTAATCAATCAGGCGAATGTGCTTATTAACGGAGTTGAAGAGAGTACATCTATAGCAGATGCAGATAAAATAGAGCTAATTGCCCAAGGAAAGGCGCTTAGAGGTTTTTTCTACTTCCAATTAGCTATGGAGTATCAACATACGTATACCTATGATGCTTCTTTGCCTGCCCCTCCAATTTATACCGAGGTGGCTCAAGAAGGAAAGCCAATGAGTACTTTAGAAGAAATGTATGATCTGATAATTGCCGATTTAACAGATGCTGTTGCTGGATTAGGTAACGATAGGTTAGGTAAATCTTATGTTAACCAACAGGTAGCTAATGGAATTTTGGCTAGAGTTTATCAAGTTGTTGAAAATTGGGCAGGAGCAGAGGCTGCTGCAAATGCAGCTTATGGAGGTGATGTAAACGCTGTACTTGCACCAGATACTTATGGAGATGGATTTGATGATATTTCAAATATAGAATGGTTGTGGGGAAGCCCACAAACTAATGATCAGTCAAACTTCTTTTATATTGCGCCTCACGCTTTTACAGACCACTTTAACGATGGTTATTTTGGAACTTGGGTAAATCAAGAATTTGCAGCCCTGTTTTCTAATACAGATGTTAGAAATTTATTTGATAACACCTACGGAGGATCACCTGGAGACTGGTGGTACTTAACAACTACTAAATTCAATTTTCAGTTTGATTCGGATATGCCTTTAATGAGAACAGCCGAAATGATCTTAATCGAAGCAGAGGCTAAATTTAAACAAGGTCAAGAATCGGCAGCGCATGATTTGTTATTTGACTTACAATCTAATAGAGACACTGCTGCTGTAAAATCTTCAAATACTAGTGATGATTTATACGAAGAGATTTTGGTTGAAAGAAGAAAAGAGCTTTATGCCGAAATTGGAGTTGAGTGGTTTGACGCAAAACGTTTAAGACGTGGTATTCCAAGAACTGGAAATCATAGGTTAATAAACTCAGATTTAGAGCCAGATGATAAAAAGTTCTTCCTTAAGATTCCAATTTCAGAAATTGATGCAAACCCTAATATAGACGAGAGCGTAAATGATAATCGCTAATATTTAGACTTCTCGAATTTAGTTAAAACCCGATTAATATTATCTTTAATCGGGTTTTGCTTTCTTTTTAAATAGTGTTATAAATACTAAAATAATCATTCCAGTAGTAACAAATACGTCGGCTACATTAAATATCCCTGTTCTTAAAGTGTCGGTTAGTTTAACATACCAAAAATCAGTAACACTGCCGTAAACAAATCGGTCATAAACATTTGCAATACCACCACCTATAATACTGGCAAAGGCAAAAAGAGACCAATTGTCTAAACTTTTATCCTTAAAAATATAACGGAGTACAAAGCCTAATACTAAAACAGGTAACACAAGAAGTAAAATTGTTCTTAAAGGGTCTTCTAAGTCTCCACCCATACCTAAAAAGGCGCCAGTGTTTTCAACGTTGTGCAAAGAGAAATAGTCTCCTATAATAGACGATTGGCTTCCTCGTTTTACATTAGTTCTTACCCATACTTTAGATACTTGATCTAAAGCTATAGAAGCAATAATGGTTACAATAATATATATGGAACGACGCGTAACTTTCATTATAAAGACCCTTCAAAAGTTGCAGAAGCCGTTTCTGAAGCTCTGTTAATCTTTTTTACCAAGCCTTGTAAAACTTTACCAGGACCAACTTCAGTAAATAATGTAGCACCGTCTTCAATCATCTGTTGTACAGACTGTGTCCAACGAACTGGAGCTGTTAATTGAGAAATTAGATTAGTTTTAATAGCACTTTCATCTGTAACAGCATTTGCAGTTACATTTTGATAAATTGGGCAATTTGGTTTGCTGAATGTAGTATTTTCAATAGCTGCAGCTAATTCTTCACGAGCAGGCTCCATTAAAGGAGAGTGAAAAGCACCTCCAACAGGTAATACTAAAGCTCTACGAGCGCCAGCTTCTTTTAACGTTTCACAAGCTTTATTTATGGCTTCAATTTCTCCAGAAATAACAAGCTGTCCAGGACAGTTGTAATTTGCAGCAACCACAACACCATCAGTACTAGCACAAGCATCTTCAACAATCTTATCTTCCAACCCTAAAACAGCTGCCATGGTACTTGGTTGTAACTCACATGCTTTTTGCATTGCTAGGGCACGTTGAGACACCAGTTTTAAACCATCCTCAAAATTCAAAGAACCATTAGCTACAAGCGCAGAGAACTCTCCAAGCGAATGGCCCGCAACCATGTCTGGTTTGAAAGATGTTCCTAAGGTTTTTGCTAAAATAACAGAATGTAAAAATATAGCAGGTTGTGTTACTTTAGTTTGTTTTAAATCATCTGCAGAACCTTCGAACATTGTATCTGTAATGTTAAAACCTAAAATATCATTAGCACTTTCAAATAATTCTTGTGCTTCTGCCGAGTTTTCATATAAGTCTAAGCCCATTCCTGAGAACTGAGCACCTTGACCTGGAAATATATATGCCTTCATTTAATTCATTTTTAAGTGTGGCAAAAATAGGAATAATATCTTATTATCAATATTATGAAACTTATTTACTAATAAGCCTAATCACTTCTTTTTTATTGTCATTATAAGAGACTTCTAAATTGGCGTAAGAGTTAGATGCTTTGGATTGATTATTAACACGTATCTCTAATTTAGAATTGGCATCTAATAAGGTATAATTGTAGTTTTTTTTGAGCAAAAAGTCATCGGAATCAAGAATTTTCAAACTCGTTATAAAACAACCAGTATTACCACCCTCATTTTTAATACTTATAGTGGTAGATTGCCCTTTCTTAATTTTTACTTTTTTTGGGACAATTAATTTTGAAGCTGTCAAAGTCTTGCCTTCTGGTTTGTCTTCATTATAAACTTCCATATTGTGCTGTCTTCCACCACCTCGGGTTGGAGATCCAGCGGCAATATAAACACCCTTTCCAGAGAGAATAGCTTGTGTACCATGCCTTGGATAATGCATACTAGCTTTATTAGTCCACTGTCCAGTTTCTGGATTGTAAGCTTCAACAATTTTGTAAGCAGGTCCGTGCTTTTCTCCCTCACCTCCCATAACCAAAAGTTGTCTGCCAAAAACGGCAACTCCAGGAGCTGCTCTAGGGGTAGGTAAATCTTGTTTTAATGTAGACCATTTTTGAGTGTCAAAATTATAAACATCTACGATACCAATTAATGGTGCAAAAACACCACCTTTACCTCCCGAATGTCTACCGCCAACGGCATAAAGTTTATTGTCAATTATAGCAGCACTAAAATGATCTCTAGCCTGAGATGCATCTTCTAAGACTGTCCATGTATTATTTACTGGATCATATTCATCGAACCAATTTACATAACCTCCATCATGGCCTATAGTATTGCCTCCAACCAAATAAAATTTGTCCTTATAAACTACTAAGCCAGCACCACCACGTCTTCTATCTTCTGGTATTTCAGGACCTTGAATCCAAGCATCTGTTGGTGGGTGATATAACCAAATATTATCCGCTGGAATTTCTCTCGGAAACTTGTTAGTTTTAAAAGCACCAATTACCCAAATAAACCCTTTATGAAAAGTGGCTTGAAAATGATTAAATTGCTTTGGAGCTCTACTTTTTGCTGAAGACCAGGAATTGTTTTCATAGTCATATATGTCTAATTTTTGAGCAGACTCACGCCCGCCAAACATGTAAAATCGGTCTCCAGCTTGTACAAATGAACATTCATGACGTGCTGTGTAGTTTTCGTCTTCATCCTTATCAATCCAGACATCCTTAATTTGTGACTGAGATTTACATGAGAAAAATACTGAAACAAAAAAGAAACTTAAGCAAAGTTTCTTTAAGGTAATTAGTTGATATTGCATAGTGTTTAGTTTGTGTATGCAATGTACTAATTAGTTTTTGATTATTTGATGAAAGAACCTTTCCTTCTAACGTAATGAATTTCAGTCTTTATGTTCTTCGCAATATTCCAAAACATGTTTAGGTACATGAGTATTTGGGTTTAATAAATTATCACTTTCTGGAGCCAGGGCTACTTGTTTCATTGGTACAACTCCTGCCCAAATTGGTAATTCTAAATCTGATTTTTCATCTATGGCGCCTTCTGCTCTTACTTTTGCGGAAGCAGTTTGAATGGGTACTTCAATTACCAGAGTCGCATTAAATTCTTTATCAGTCATAGGGCGTAGCGTGTTCCATCTACCTTCTATCATTTGATCCACAATACATTTAAGAGCTGTTCTTTTTACATTTTCGTCTTCAACTTTTACAGCATCTCCAAACAATGTTACAGATCTGTAATTAACAGAATGGTGAAAAGCAGATCTTGCTAAAACTAAGCCGTCTAGATGCATAACCGTTATACTTACTTTTTTATTGTCTAGAATAGATAAGAGCATTCTATTTTTTAAAGACCCGTGCAAATAGATTTTATCTCCTATTTTTCCATAAGCCATTGGTATTGAGATTGGTGTGCCATCGTAAACATAAGATACATAACCAATAAATCCGTCATCAAGAATAGTGTTAACTGTTTCAATATCATAAGTGGCACGATTAGACCCTCTAATGACTTTGTTAAGATTTGAAGTGTTGTAAGAACTCATTTTAAGTGTTTTGTGTTTATTTTAAATCAAAATTAATAGTTTTGTGGAGCGCAGTAATCATCCAGAAATCATTTTTTAAGTAGTCCAGTTATGATTCCCTATAAAACCATAGTTAATTTTAGTAGAGAGAGTAGAACTCCTGTTTATATTCAACTTACTAATCAGTTTATTCAGCTTATAAAAGATAGAACCTTATTGCCGAGAACAAGGCTGCCAGGAAGTAGAACACTTGCCGAGTTATTGGAGGTGCATAGAAAAACAGTTGTGGCGTGTTATGAAGAATTGGTTTTACAAGGTTGGGCAGAAAGTATTCCTCAAAAAGGAACATATGTGCATCATAATCTCCCCGAGTTGAACCAACAAAAGTTAGACAATTCTTTGGGGGTAAAGGAAAATAACAAATCTGGCTTTTATTTTAATAAAGATACCACTCTAGATAGAAATTTTCCACAAGCATTCGATGCGTCTTATATGTATGTAAATGATGGTGTAAATGATGAACGCTTAACACCAACTGATGAGATAGGTGTTATATACAGAAAATTGTTAGGAAAGAAGAGTAACTTGGTGCATTTTGGTTATGGTACTACTTATGGAAATTTAGAGTTGAGAACAACCTTAGTAGACTATTTAAATGAAACACGAGGGTTGAACATAAGTTTGGATAATATTATGATTACCAGGGGAAGTCAAATGGGTATGTTTCTATCTTCTCAAATATTGTTTGAAAATGGAGGATATATAATTGTAGGAGAGACTAACTATAGTTCATCTGATACTACCTTTGAATATGCCAAAGCAAATATTTTAAGAGTTCCAGTTGAAGATGACGGATTGAGTATAACTGCAATCGAAAAGCTTTGTAAAGACAAAAACATTAGAGCGGTTTATACAACATCTCATCATCATCATCCCACTACCGTTACTATGTCGGCAAAAAAGAGGTTGCAATTACTCAATTTAGCGAAATGTTATGAGTTTGCCATTATTGAAGATGATTATGATTATGACTTTAATTATAATCATGCACCTATATTACCTTTAGCAAGTCATGATGTTTCAGGAAATGTAATTTACGTTGGTTCTATCTGCAAAACAGTAGCACCAGTATTTAGGGTAGGGTATTTGGTGGCATCGAAAGACTTTGTAGACGAATGCGCAAAACTTAGACGATTTATAGATAGGCAAGGAGATGCAATATTAGAAATGACCTTTGCAAAATTTATTAAGGAAGGAAGTTTAGACCGTCATAAAAGAAAAGTACTCAAGACATATAAGGAACGAAGAGATTTGTTTTGCAAACTACTCAAGGAAGAACTCGGCGCCTATTTAACCTTTGAAATTCCAAAAGGAGGAATGGCCGTGTGGGTAACATTAAGTAAAACGTATACTTGGTCTCAAGTTACAGAGGTGGCCAAAAACCAAAAATTATTGTTTGTAGAATTGCAACGATATGATAGAGCAAACATAGGACATAATGGTATTAGAATAGGTTTTGCACGTTACAATACCGAAGAGATTAAAGAATTTATAAAAAGACTGAAAACAACGCTATTGCTTTTAGATGCTTAAAGGAAGGTTATTTTCTTATGTAAGTGATAAACGAAAATTCATGATCATGATTGGCATCTTTTTTATGGAATTCATTGTCAATTTCTTGCCAAATGTTCAGATCTATTTCTGGAAAAAATGCATCAGCTTCAAAAGTTTCATGAACTCTTGTTAACTCAATTTTATTGGCTATCATCATAGCCTGCTCATAAATTTGTCCGCCACCAATTATAAAGGGTTGTGAATCATTTTTAGAAGCGTCAATAGCAGCTTCTAAACTATTTACGATAATAACACCCTTAGGCGCTTTGTAGTCTACTTGTCTTGTAATAACAACATGTGTTCTGTTAGGTAGCGGTTTAGGGAAACTCTCAAAAGTTTTTCGCCCCATAATGATGTGATGTCCGTTGGTTAAAGATTTAAATCTTTTTAAGTCATTACTTAAATGCCAAATTAACTTGTTGTCTTTACCAATGGCATTATTTTCAGCGGCAGCAACTATTATCGTTAACTCAGAACCTGTTGTATCGGAACTTTTGGTCTCATTATAGACCTCACTTTCAGCAATTACTGGCGCTTCTTTTTTTAGTTCGCTTTTTATCTTTTCAATTCGTGCTTTTTGAAGAGAAACAAGTTTGTCTAATTGCTGTTGTTCCCAAGATTTCCCCATGAATTTATGGGTTACAAACACATTAAAAGTATGGTACAGTAAAAAGAATAACCAAACCAAAATAGCAAAGACAAACCACTCAATACCTGCAATTTTAAAGTCTTTACCTATACCCAATACGGTATTTGCCAAAATTAGGAAAAGAGCACCTATTAAAAACATTGCAAAGTGCGCAAACAATCGTTTTTTTTGCTTTATGCGTCTCTGAGCATTCTGAATTAATTCTAACTGTTCTTTATCTATTTGAGGAGTGTTTTTCTTTTTTCCGAACATATATCTTAAATAAGGAACGTAAAGTTACTATTTTTAAGTGAGATGGATAAGAGAAAGGCTTCTGTATGTAAGGGTTTTCGAAAACGATTTAGTTATAAATCTTCTGAAAATCAGTTAAAAACGGTTGTTTTTTTGTTGCATATACCACATTTTTTTAAAGGTTTTTTTTTCTACATTAAAATATTGTTAAGCTATATTACTAAATTGATAATTCTTACACGTTTACGCATATAATTGATAACATGAGGGCTTTTGTTTTATAAATTTGTGCAATAAAACAACACGCAAAAATTATTATTATGGCAATTAAAAAACAATATTTAAAGAGTAAACCAATTTGTAAGGTAACTTTTTCTATTGAGGCAGAGGAAGCAAAAAAAGTATCTGTAGTAGGAAGTTTTAATGAGTGGAACGCAAAAAGTGCGCCCCTAAAAAAATTAAAAAATGGTACGTTTAAAGGTACTGTAGATTTAGATAAAGATAGTTCTTATGAGTTTAAGTATTTAGTAGATGGAGAGTATATTAATGATACGGCTGCCGATGCTTATGCTTGGAATGATTTTGCAAATGCTGAAAATAGCGTTGTAAACGTATAGTAAACAAAATATTATTTAATTAAAAAAGCGCTTTCATTGTGAAAGCGCTTTTTGTTTGTATTTTTTTAAGCTTATTAATTATTCTGGATAACAAACTTTTTAACACCTGTCTTACCATCTATATCCAGCTGTATAAAATAAATACCGGCTGTTAGATAGGAAACATTAATTTGGTTGTTTTCCGTGGTTCCCTTTGTGATTAATTTGCCCGAAACATTAATAATGGCATATTTCAAATCATTTTTAGCAGCTGGTACCCCTACATTAATTGTAGTAGTCGCTGGATTAGGGAATAAAGCTATTTCATCGCTAATATCATTTACATCATCAATAGATAAGACATCACTCACGGTAGCTTCAAACATACCGTTACCATGCGTACCAATAAGTAAATGACTGTCAGAGGGTCTATAGGCTAAAGAACTTACAACAGCATATCCTATCTCAGTTGGTGCTTCTCTTACCCAAGCATCTGTTACTACAGTTGGATCAGTTGAACTATATAATCCTCTAGCTGTTCCAACAAAATAAAGTGTCTGTCCTCCTACTTCTGTAATTGCAGCAGATCTTATAGAATGTAAAGATAAGTTACTCTCAACAGGAGTCCAAGTAGGGGAGACGTCGGTAGCATTTGTAGTTAAAAAGATGTTCGTAATTCCATAGTTTGAATACGTAGCTAAAACAATATCGGGATTGGATGGATGAATAGCTAAGCCTGTAACAATAGATGGCCATGTTGTTGTAGCACCATTAGGAGTTATATCAACAGCAGTAGATAAATCTGTTACATTTTGAGGGTCATTTATCCTTAAAATATGTCCAAAATCACCTCCCATAAGTAAATAGCTTGTTGAAGCGTTATAAGTACTTCTTGTAGTAGAAAAAACTTCAAACCATTCTTCACTATTTACAGGTGAACCATCAGAATTTCTATTTGTTGAACCGAATCCAGTTGGAGATCCGAGGTTTGTCCAAGTAGATGGGGTAACATTTGTAGCATCTGTTGTTCTAAACAGATTCCCTC
This sequence comes from Seonamhaeicola marinus, assembly GCF_008085455.1. Taxonomy (NCBI): domain Bacteria; kingdom Pseudomonadati; phylum Bacteroidota; class Flavobacteriia; order Flavobacteriales; family Flavobacteriaceae; genus Seonamhaeicola; species Seonamhaeicola marinus. Next base: position 1,031,677 of record NZ_VSDQ01000679.1, read on the forward strand.
TAGCCGCGTAATAAAGAGCGTTGTTATTATCTGGATCCAAATGAAAGTAGGTAACAAATTTACTTCCTGGACTAGAATCTGGTGTGATTTCAGAAAATGATGGACAGTCTTTATAGATAGATCCAGATTGAGAGCTGAAAAAGAAAGGCACGCAGGCATTGTCTCTTGAAATAGCACAAGCACCACCATCTCCAGAAAAATAGTCGAAATGCGAAGTTAAATTAGCCAAGGAGAAACTTGTTCCTCCATAAGTTGTTCCGTTGTCTTGACTACCTCCAATGACTCCATCCGAAGTATCAAGTGGGTCAATATTTACATGGTAAAATTGAAATGTTTGGTACGAGTTATTTAAGCTTGTCCAAGCTACAGTAGCAGCAGTGATGTCATCTGTTCTGTGTATACCTCCATCAGTACCAGTTAATAAAACATTAGTATTTACATTTGAAGGATTGAATACTAGCGCATGAATATCGGGGTGATGATTAGCATATTTTCCATAAGAAGTATTCGAGATGTAGCCTCCAATCCTTGTAAAACGACTACCTGAATCTGTTATGTTTTCTTTTTTATAAACATTAGTACCTCCAATTATAACAAAATTTGCATTATCTGGTTTAACACTTACAACTAAATCATAACCATTTTGTACTGAGAAAGGATTGTTACCAGCGTCTGAAGGATTTCCATCAGTATCACAACCTTCAGAAGGTAATACAGATGAATAGTCAGTAAAAGTTGTGGTCCCTTGATCCCATCTCCATAAGTCTGCTTCTTGAGTATCAGTGCTACAATCTGCTGTATTACCGTTTTCAAATAATACATACAGTAAATCTTGGTCAGATGGGGCTAAAGCTAATACCACGCGTCCAAAAGGTGTGAAATCAGCAGGATCAACACCATTGTCATTAATTCTAGACCATGAGCCAATACCTGTGGCTGAGGTCCAAACCCCTTCCCGAGAAGCGCTATGGTACCCTGAAAATCCCGCATAAATTCTACCGTTATTAGTGATTACAATATCTGTAACTTGGGCAGTTGTACTAAGCCCATCTGAAAGCTCAGTGGTCCACGAAGTTCCATCAAATCTTCTTATTTCTCCAATTACAGCAGCATATAAATGACCTGTAGTAGGGTGAACTGCTAGTTTACTTATTAAGTCAAAACGACTATTAAAACCTCCCTCATGAGCCGAATCTGTTGATGGGATTTGACTCCAAGTTATTCCTCCATTTGTGGATTGCCAAATGCCATCACCATAAAACCATGCGCCATTTACAGCCGAATTACCTAAAGCTTCACCTGTAGCATAGTACCATGTGTCTTCAAAGCCCGCTCTAGGGTCTTGAACAATTGAAGTGACATTATGTATTTCGTCATTAGCAGAAACTTTGGTCCATGTAGCTCCTCCATTTGTAGTTCTAAAAACACCTCCACTTACACCACCGGCAATCATGGTGTTACCACTAGCATCACTTCTGTCTATAACAAGAGCCCGTGTTCTTCCTCCAAAATTACTTGGGCCTCTATTAACATAAGCTGCTTGAGGGACTTTAGCGGTTAAATTGGTTAAAAGCTTTACATTTGCCCCTTGAGCCTGTTTTAGCTCTTGTTTTTTTTCTGCTTTAGAAATACTTTGAGTGTTGGGATTGACTTGCTTATAATATTCTTGTAAATTACGTTTTTCGTTATATAAAGCCTTTTCCTCAAGTGTTTTTTTAGTATTGTTCTGCTTTTGAAACTTCAGAGTAGTTTTGTCTAAACTTATAGGGTTAGTACTATTAGAATTTCGAAGATTTACTACTAAAAAAGTAATAAGCGTACATGAGGCTAACGTAGTTAGGAGTACTTTTTTTTTCACAATAGTGTCGTTTTTGGTTAATAAAAGATTATTTAGAATTTATCCAAACAAGATATACAATTTGTAGGTTAAAGCCTAAATTTTTTATTAACACACAACGAGTTGCGAAAGTGAGGTCGTACTTAGTTTGTAGAATTTAAGTAAGTAATACTTCTTAAAAGAACTATACTTTAAACAGCTACAGCACCCTTAATATGTGGGTGTGGATCATAATCCTGCAATGTAAAATCTTCAAATGTAAACTCAAAAATATCTTTAATTTCTGGGTTCAAAATCATTTTAGGGAGTGGTCTAGGCTCTCTGGATAATTGTAATTCCAATTGCTCAAAATGATTACTGTAAATATGCGCATCACCAAATGTATGAATGAAATCTCCTGGTTGGTAGCCGCAAACTTGCGCCATCATCATGGTAAATAATGCATAGGATGCAATATTAAAAGGTACGCCTAAAAAGATGTCGGCACTTCTTTGATACAACTGGCAAGATAATTTACCATTAGCCACGTAAAATTGGAAGAAAGCATGGCAAGGAGGTAATGCAGCTTTACCATTAGCAACATTTTCACTAAATGATACAGAAGTATCTGGTAATACCGATGGATTCCATGCAGAAACCAACATTCTCCTGCTGTTAGGGTTGTTTTTCAAAGTTGTAATAACCTCTTTTATCTGATCTATTTCGTCACTATTCCAGTTACGCCATTGATGTCCGTAAACAGGTCCTAAGTCACCATTTTCATCGGCCCATTCATTCCAAATTCGAACGCCGTTTTCGGTTAAATAATTAATATTAGTATCACCTTTTAAAAACCAAAGGAGTTCGTATATAATCGATTTTAAATGTAACTTCTTAGTAGTTACCATAGGGAAACCTTCACTTAAATCAAAACGCATTTGATAACCAAAAACACTTTTGGTTCCAGTACCTGTACGGTCTCCTTTTTCATTGCCATTCTCTAAAACGTGTTTTACTAGGTCGTGATATTGTTTCATATGTTTACACCTTCTTGCAAAAGCAAGAAACTAATTAAATTAATCTAAATTGTTGGGATGAGATGCCGATTAATAATCAGCATGACGTTTGGCTAAAATATAAAAAAGAGTATTTGAGTGCTCTTCAAAAATTAAGATGTTATAAGAAAGTTATTAACCAGATTAACCAATAATCATACCTGCAATTGTAGCAGATACTAAAGAGGCTAATGTGCCGCCAATTAAAGCTTTCATGCCGAATTGAGATAATACTTTGCGCTGTCCTGGAGCTAAAGACCCAATGCCACCAATTTGAATACCAATGGATGCGAAATTTGCAAATCCGCAAAGCATATACGTAGCCATTATAATAGATTTTTCGTAATTAAGATGTATGGCGTTAGAAGCGTTTTTTAAATCGGACAACTGGATGTAACCTATAAATTCACTAGCTGCAAGTTTAATTCCAAGGAGCTGACCCATAAGTGCCATATCTTCTTTCGCAACACCTATTAGCCACATTAAAGGTGCAAAAGCATATCCTAATATAAGTTCTAAGGATAAACTCTTATATGAGGTGTTTTCGGCTACCCATGTATTTAAACTTGTAACATCTCCAACCCAACCTAAAATGCCATTAAACATTGCTATAAAGGCAACGAATACCAATAGCATGGCACCAACATTAACAGCAAGTTTTAAGCCTTCTGTTGTACCGTTAGCAATTGCATCTAAAAAGTTAGACCCTATTTTTTCTTGAGATACTTTTACGTCTGTATTAATATTTTCTGTTTGTGGATATAAAATTTTTGAAATCACTATAGCTCCAGGAGCTGCCATTACCGATGCCGCCAACAAGTGTTTTGCATAGAACAGTCTAAGCGCAGGATCATCTCCACCCAAAAAGCCTATATAAGCTGCTAGAACAGCACCTGCAACAGTTGCCATACCACCAATCATTACCAATAGCATTTCCGATTTGTTCATTTTCTCAAGGTACGCTTTGATTAAAAGTGGCGCTTCTGTTTGTCCTAAAAAGATATTTCCAGCCACACTTAAACTCTCTGCACCGGATATTTTAAGAAGTTTAGATAATAGCCATCCAAAAGCTTTTACTACTTTTTGAATTATACCTAAATAAAATAAAACAGATGTTAAAGCTGAAAAGAATATAATAGTTGGTAATACTTGAAAAGCAAATATGAAACCGAAAGTGTCCATATCAACTACAAGACCTTCAAAAAGGAATTTACTTCCTGCTCTGGTAAAATCTAAAACACTTACAAAAAGACTTCCAATAAACTCAAAAATTACTTTTACAAATTCAACCTTTAAAACACCCACTGCTATAAGTAGTTGAAACGCTAAACCTATACCCACTATTTTCCAGTTAATAGCTTTTCTATTGCTACTAAACAGAAACGCGATGAAGACAAGAGAAATCATACCCAAAGCGCCGCGCCAAAGACTATTCATAGAAAAACCTTGGCTTGCGATTATCTCTATACTTTTTTCCGAAGAGTCTGCATTTATTTCATGATCTACAAGTGTTGTACTTGTTTCAGAATCACTGGTCACAGTTTCTGTTGAGACATCATTTAAAATTTCTTTTTCTGTTTCTTGTGCTTGTATTGAAGTTGTAATGACTAAAAAAAAGGCTAGAAAATACAGAAAAAGATGTTTCATAATGGGTAATTATTTTCGTTTGGAAATTTCGTCTCTAATACTTGCTGCTCGCTCGTAGTCCTCGTTTGCAACAGCATCATTAAGTAAGTTTTCTAGTTCTTCTAATGTCTTACCTGCGAAATTCTCTTTTGGAGCGTCTGGTTCTAATTCACTTGCAACTAAATCGTCAACTAAGATGCTGTCTTCCTTTGGTTGATCTTCATCATCTTTAGTTGGGTTTACTTTTAGGTAAATACCAGCTTTGTCTAGGATATTTTTATATGTGAAAATAGGCGCTTCAAAACGTAGGGCTAATGCAATAGCATCACTCGTTCTGGCATCTATTATTTCTTCAATTTTGTCACGTTCACAAATAAGGCTAGAATAGAAAACACCATCAACTAATTTGTGAATAATAACTTGTTTAACAACAATGTCAAATCTATCGGCAAAGTTTTTAAATAAATCGTGAGTTAAGGGTCTGGGAGGTCTAATTTCTTTTTCTAAAGCTATTGCTATAGACTGAGCTTCAAAAGCACCAATTACTATTGGCAATTTTCTGTCTCCATCAACTTCATTCAGTATCAGTGCATAAGCACCATTTTGGGTTTGACTATAAGATATACCCTTTATGTTTAATCTTACTAAGCTCATAATTTATAAAAACACAAAGAACTGTTTAAATTCGGAATTTACCAAACTGCCAAAGACAGATTTGTTATAATACACCAAATTATAACAGTTCCCTGAAATAAATTTATAAAAAATAATTTATTGTTGTGCTTTAAAAGCCTTTAATTTCTCTATTAATTGAGGTACTACAGTAAAGGCATCTCCAACTACACCGTAATCTGCAGCTTTAAAGAAAGGCGCTTCTTCATCTGTGTTAATTACCACCTTTACTTTAGAGGCATTTACACCTGCCAAATGTTGAATTGCACCCGAAATACCAATAGCAATATATAGGTTAGAAGCTACAGGTTTTCCTGTTTGTCCAACATGCTCACCATGAGGTCGCCATCCTAAATCTGAAACCGGTTTAGAACAAGCTGTGGCAGCACCTAAAACGTCGGCTAATTCTTCAATCATTCCCCAGTTTTCAGGACCTTTTAATCCACGACCACCAGACACAACAATATCTGCATCGGCAATGGTAACTTTATCTGTTGCTTTATCAACAGATTCTACAGTAATATTAGATTCTGCAATTGAAGGCGAGAAATCTTCAGATGTGGCTGCTCCATTATTTTCAACTAAACCAAAAGCGTTACTTGAAACACCAATAAGTTTAACGTCTGTATTAATTTGAGACACCTCAAATGCCTTATTTGTAAAAGCATTGCGTTTTACTGTAAAAGGAGCCGTACTACTTGGCGCTTCAATGACATTACTTGCGTAACCCGCGTTTAGACCAACAGCTAAAAGTGGTGCTAAATATTTACTATCGGCACTTGAGCTAACAACTACTACTTGTGCACCTTCTTTTTCGGCAGCTTGTTTTACGATATCGGCGTAAACTTTAGCATTGAAATTATTTAAATCGCCGTTCGATACATTTAAAACTTTATCTACACCGTAGCTTCCCAATTCAGAGGCATCATTAGCGTTTATTGCTAAAGCAGTAACCGTTGTTCCTAATTGATCTGCTACAGCTTTTGCATAAGAGGCAACTTCTAAAGCCCCTTTTTTAAATTTTCCTTGATCTGATTCTGTATATACTAAAACTGACATAATTTTTTGTTTTTGTAACCCCAAGCATGTTTCAGGGTCTCATTAAACTTTAGGTTAATTTGAAAAGATCCAAAATTAAATTACCTTAGCTTCGTTATGAAGTAAGCTAATTAACTCATCTAAGTTGTCTTCAGAAACTAATTTCACAGCACCTTTTGGAGCTGGCTTTTCAAACTTAACTGAAGAGGTTTCTTCTGAATTTTCAACCCCATCTACAACATTTAGTGGCTTTTTACGAGCCATCATAATACCCCTCATATTTGGAATACGCAAATCACTTTCTTCAACCAAACCTTTTTGTCCACCAATGACTAAGGGTAACTTGGTTGCAACAGTTTCTTTACCTCCATCTATTTCTCTTGATGCTTTGGCAGTATCTCCTTCAACCTCTAGGCCAATACAGTTGTTTACAAAATTAGCATCTATTAAACCAGCTAACATTCCAGGTACCATTCCGCCATTATAATCTATAGATTCTCTACCTGCAATGATTAAATCGTAACCACCATCTTGAGCAACTTTTGCTAATTGTTTGGCCACAGAAAAGCTATCTGTTGCAGCAGTATTTACTCTAATAGCTTCATCGGCTCCAATAGCAAGAGCTTTTCTTAAAGTAGGTTCTGTTTCTGCACCACCAATATTAACTACAGTTACCTTAGCACCTTGTTTTTCTTTAAACCACATAGCTCGGGTTAAGCCAAATTCATCATTAGGGTTTATAACAAATTGCACACCGTTAGTATCAAATTTGGTGTCGTTTTCACTAAAATTTATCTTCGAAGTCGTGTCTGGAACATGACTAATACAAACTAAAATATTCATATTACAACAATTTAATGTTTAGTTTCTAATTAAGTAAAGGGCGTAATTTATTTTTGTTACTATTTGAAAAACAGTTGTTTGTAAAGGTGTTACGCCTTAAAAAAAGCTTTTTACAGGTACGAAAGTAATTATTTTATTTCGAAAAAGTACTATGCATGCATAATAAATTTTATAAAAAATTACAGAAAAGAATAAAATTGGCGTAAATACTTTACAAATTTACAATTCTTTAATCGTTTAACTGAGGAATAAATAAAATAATTAGAGCATGCTTACGGTATTAATTTTTCATTTTTAGACTAGGATTTCTGTAAATTCTTCAATTTTAAAATACTCTACGTTTAACTACTAGTTTTTATGCTATTTAATTGCCAATAATTCATATTTTTGTTCCTCGAAAAAATAATTTAAATGAAGACAATTCAATTTAGAGAGGCTATTTGTGAGGCCATGAGTGAAGAAATGCGCAGAGATGAAAGCGTATATTTAATGGGTGAGGAAGTAGCAGAATATAATGGAGCTTACAAAGCTTCTAAAGGTATGTTAGATGAGTTTGGTCCAAAGCGTGTTATAGATACGCCTATTGCCGAACTTGGTTTTGCTGGTATCGCAGTAGGATCTACAATGACAGGAAATAGACCAATAGTGGAATATATGACGTTTAACTTCTCTTTAGTTGGAATTGATCAGATTATAAATAACGCCGCTAAAATTAGACAGATGTCTGGTGGACAGTTTAAATGTCCTATCGTATTTCGTGGCCCTACAGCTTCTGCTGGTCAGTTAGGAGCTACGCACTCACAGGCTTTTGAAAATTGGTTTGCAAATACGCCAGGTTTAAAAGTAGTTGTGCCATCTAACCCTTATGATGCAAAAGGTTTGTTAAAAGCGGCAATTAGAGATGATGATCCGGTTATCTTCATGGAAAGTGAGCAAATGTATGGTGATAAAGGTGAAGTGCCAGAAGGAGAATACGTTTTACCAATTGGTGTTGCCGAAATAAAAAGAAAAGGAGAAGATGTAACTATCGTTTCTTTTGGAAAAATTATAAAGGAAGCTTACAAGGCCGCAGACGAATTAGAAAAAGAAGGTATTTCTTGTGAAATTATCGATTTACGTACTGTTCGTCCTATGGATAGAAAAACAATTATTGAGTCTGTAAAGAAAACAAACCGATTAGTTGTTTTAGAAGAAGCATGGCCATTTGGTAGTGTTGCTACAGAAATAACATATTCTGTACAAGCAGAAGCTTTTGATTATTTAGATGCGCCAGTTGTTAAATTAAACACAGCTGATACACCTGCACCTTACTCTCCAGTATTGTTAAAAGAGTGGTTGCCAAATAGCGAAGATGTAATTAAAGCGGTAAAGAAAGTACTATACCAATAAAATAAAATTTTTTACGTTATATAAACTTCATCAGCCCGATAGTTGATGAAGTTTTTTAGTTTTTGGGGTAATTATTACATATTTTTTTCGACCCCATGCAACCAAACACAATTTTTTTGTGTCTAATAAATAGAACTAAAAATATTTAGATGAAGTTAAAACTGCTATGCGTGTTTTTATTTGGTTTGGGAGTGGCCATGGCTCAAACTAAAGTAAGTGGTCATGTGTTCGATGAATACAATCAACCCATTTCTTTTGCAAATGTTATTTTTCAAGGTTCTACAGAAGGAACAATTACGAATGAGAATGGTAAATTTTACCTAGAATCAGACCAAACTTGGTCAGAACTTTCTATTTCTTTTATAGGTTACGAAACATTAATAGTGCCTTTAGCTAAAAAGGTAAACTATAATCTAGAGTTTGTTCTTAAAGAAGAAGCCGCTCAACTAGATGCTGTGGTTTTAACCACGGGAAAGCAATCTAAAAAGAACAATCCTGCTATTGACATTCTTAGAAAAATCTGGAAACATAAACGTAAAAACGGACTTAAGCAATTTAAGCAATATGAGTTTGATAAATACGAAAAAGTAGAATTCGATATTAATACCATAGATAGTGCCTTGATTAAAAGTCGCTTATTTAGAGGTATGGAGTTTGTTTTTGAAGAGGTGGACACATCTAGTGTTACTGGTAAAACGTATTTACCAATGTTTATTAATGAGGCTGCATCTAAGGTATACGGGGATAACACCTTAAACAAAACAAAAGAAGTCTTAAAGGGAAATAAAAACTCTGGGTTTAGCGACAATCAAGTAATTATTGATTTTGTAGATGATCTGTATTCAGATTTCAGTGTTTATGATAACTATCTGAAATTTTTTGATAAAAGTTTTGTGAGCCCGTTATCCAGAACGGGTATCAATACATATAATTATGTGTTGGCCGATAGTGCTTATATTGATAATAAATTGTGTTTCAATATTATCTATTACCCCAGACGAAAAAATGAGTTAACCTTTAAAGGTGATTTTTGGGTAGCAGATACAACCTATGCCGTTAAAGAAATTAATTTACAAGCCTCTAAAAGTGCTAATATTAACTGGGTTAAAGAGATTTATATAGAACAGGAGTTTGATGTTTTAAATGATTCTTTATTTCTAGTAAAGCGTGATTATATGATGTCTGACTTCTCGTTTAGTAAAAAAGAAAAGTCCAGAGGAATTTATGGTAAACGAACTACCCTTTATGACAACTATAAATTCAATATTCCGAAGGATAAGAAATTCTATGATAAAGAAGTTTATAATTACGATAAAGATGTTTATGATAGAGATGATAAGTTCTGGGAAGAGAATAGGTTAGAAGCTTTAAATAAAGATGAAAAAGGGGTTTATAAAATGTTAGATACTCTTAAAACAGTTAAAAAGTTTAAGAGATTGTACAATTTAGGAAGTATCTTATCATCTGGATATATTGAGTTTAATACATTACCGCTAGACTACGGCCCTATTTTTTCTTCATTCGGATTTAATGAAGTAGAAGGCTTAAGATTACGAGCTGGTGGTCGTACCTATTTTGGTAGAAACGATCTTTGGCGTTTAGAAGGCTTTTTAGCTTATGGGTTTAAGGATGATAAATTTAAATATGGTATTTCTGGTAAATGGTTAATAGATAAAAAAAGCAGACTAATAGTTTCTGGAGGAAACAGACGGGATGTTGAACAGATAGGTGCCAGTTTAACAACAAGTACAGATGTTTTAGGTAGAAGTTTAGCCTCATCTGCCGTGGTGGGCACAGGGTCTAATGATAAGCTAACCTCCATAAACTTAACAAGTTTTGCCGTTGAAGCAGAACCGCTTAGAAACCTTATTTTTAGACTAGGAGCTAATTATAGAACATTAGAGTCGGCATCACCTACATTCAGTTTAGATTTTAACACGCCAAATGGTATAGAATCTGAAATTAAGCAATTTGAAACCTCGGCGTCCTTATTTTATTTCCCTGGTAGAAAAACTACTGGTTTTGGAGTAGAACGTATGGATGCTAATGATGATTTTGCGCGCGTTTTTGCTCAGGTTAGTAGAGGAGATAAAAGCCTATTTAATAGTGGTTTTGACTATACCAAAGTACAGTTTTCATATGTGCAACCATGGCAATTGGGTGGTTTTGGAAGGTTAACAACCTCTATAGAGGCAGGTAAAACCTTTGGTGAAGTACCACTTGGTTTATTAAGTGTTATTCCAGGAAACCAATCGTACTTCTCAATATACAATACCTTTTCTCAGTTAGATTTTTATGAGTTTGTGTCTGATACGTATACCTCATTCCATTTTGAGCATAATTTTAACGGACGTATATTTTCAAGAATACCATTGTTAAGAAAGCTAAACCTTCGTGAAATTGTAAGTGTTCGAGGTGTTTGGGGAGAGTTATCTGATGAAAACATTGCCTTAAGTAATGTACCGAGTAATCCGGCGAATTTGCAGTTGGTAGCTCCATCAGATAAATTGTATTATGAGTACGGGTTAGGTATTGGTAATATCTTTAAAGTCTTTAGATTAGACTTTAATTTTAGAGGGAGTTATTTAGATAACCCAGGTGCAAGAAAGTTTGGTATTACTGGAAGTTTTGGGTTTAATTTTTAAGTGTTCGATAAAGTCCAATTTAAGGGAAGTTTATCAGTTCTTGATTTAAAGTAAAGGAAAATTAATTGCTTATTTTGAATGGGTAATTTGTTCTGCAATTTTAAATTGAGCATCAACTACAGCTTGATTATGACCATGTGCAGCATTAGGTAAGAGAATGTATTTCTTTAATGGAGCAGTAATACTATCAAAATAAGGTTTGGTTAGTTCTTTTGGTGTTAGTATATCCTGCTCACCCTGAATTAAATAGATAGGGATTTTAATGTTTAAACCAGACCGCTTATAATCTATTCCTAACACCATTGATTTTATACCTATTTTTTCAAAACCAGCAAAGTAACAGAATGAATAGTCATCTCCATCATATCTGCTTTTGGCATCTATTTCATTGTCATATTCGGAGGCAATTTTAAACCAATTATTTGGAGCAGGTGTTGAATTGGCTCTTTCATATTTTTTTACAATTCTTAATAATTGACCAGTACTTCGGGCATTTTTATATGGTGGCTTCCCTAAAGATTTTAATTTTTTTAGAGAAACACTGTCTTTTGCAAGTTGAGATAGTTCTCGTGTTTTTTCGTAAGCACACTTAAAGCTTTCGCTAGGATTAACGACTTGCGAGTGCCCCAAATAGGCCTTAAAGAGTTCGGGTTTTTTCAATAACATTTCCATTCCTAAGATAGATCCCCATGAGGTTCCTACAAGAATAATTTTATCTTTTTTTAAATGGGAAATTAGGTATTGAGAGAGTTCAATACCGTCTCTAGTCATTCGATCAACCGTTAAAGGCGTATTTTGTATATATTTTTCGTCTAGTTTACTTGGCGCATTTCTCCCATAAGTTCTTCCAGCACCCCTTTGATCCCAATTCACCAAAATAAAATCATCTTCCCAAGATCCATACATTGTATTTTCAAATTGACTCATGGTGCTTCCCGGGCCTCCATGAAGAAATAGAATTACAGGTTTGGAGATGTCATTACCACGAATTGTAACCCATTGTTCAATTCCACCAATTAATAAGTATGAAGATTCATTAATAGATTTAGTTTGTCCTTTAAGGCTATTTATTCCAATCACAACAAGAATAGCAATACGAATTAGTTTCATGAGATGACAATTGATTGATTGATTGATTGATTGATTGATTGATTGATATGACGAAAACTAAGCTAAGTTGTTACAAAAGGATTAACATTTATAAGCCCGCTTCACCATACTCTTAACCACCACTCTATGAAACGGAGCTACAATAGCCATATATACCTTTCCAAACGTATTTTTATATTCTACTAAAGTGGTTACTTTAATATTAAAACTTGGTTCTTTGGAATCGTAAACACTGACTCTAAAGTTAAGATGCTTGTCATCTGCACCAAGCACAAGCTCATTATCAAGAATATCAAAAATTTTAAAAAAACCAGAATAGCTGCCTACTTTATAGTCTACATTATAATCTTTAGGCATTTCTACTTTTAAACCAAAGGGCTTTACAAGAGTGTTACGCAGTTTCATTAGGGCGCTAACCCATTTAGGGAATGTTCCAAAAATTAAATGTGCTACCGTTTTTAAATCATCTTTATGGTTGTTGGTAGAAAAGGTGTCTTTAAAATCAACTTGGTTTAAGGCGTTTTTAATGGCTTCGGTTTTCGGGATGTCTTCTTCTTTTACTTTCATAGTTTTTAAAATTAGGTCAAATATACTAATTTTTAATAAATTAGGTCAAGTGTACTAAATTATTATATTTGTGAAATGAAAAGGACTAAAGTTATAATTCTAGAAACAGCACTTAAACTATTTAATGAAGAGGGATTACCTAGAGTTACTCTTAGAACAATAGCTAGTACAATGGGAATTAGTCAGGGAAACCTTAACTACCATTTTAAAAAGCGAGATGAAATTATTGAAGGTTTATATTTTCAGTTAGTTGCCAAAATTGATGAAACTATAAAACGTAATACGACCACTAACAACCCGCTAGAAGGTTTTTTAAACATTTCGAAAAGCATGTTGTTTTGTTTTTATGAGTACCGCTTTTTTTTATTAGACTTTGTGCAAATAATGAGAGAAAACTCAAAGATAAAGGCGCACTATGCAATGCTTTTAAAATTAAGAGAACAGCAATTTTCAGAATTATTAGAACAATTAAAATCCGAAAAAATTATAAGAGAAGAACAGCTGCAAAATGAATATAGGAACCTTTACAAACGCGGACACATCCTTTCCGATTTTTGGATTGCAGCAGCTCAAACTCAAGGTAATGAAATAACTTCGGAATCCATAGATAGTCATTTTCAGATTATGGCTCAAGGATTCTATCCTTATTTAACTGAAAAAGGGAAAGAAGTATATTTTCACTTTATTAAGACCTAATCACATCCCCCACACCCGCTGCATCCACTACACCCAGAATCACATCCAGAGTCATTATCACTGTCACTGTCCCAAAACGTACATCCAGTGTCACAACCTGAATTACCATTACCATTTTTTGTCAGTATAATTAAAATAACAATCAAGGCAAGTATAGCAAGAATTATAAATATAGGAGCGCCTCCATCGTTTTTAGAAGCTATAAATAAGAAAGGAGCTATAATAAGAATACTGAGTATTGTAGAAATTCTTATTCTAGCTTTACTTGGTTTCTTTACTAACCAGTAATGATTAAGATTAACCCGACTAAAATTAATATCTCTAAATCTAGTTTTATTATCTTTCCAGATATTAGAAGGTGGTTGAAATCCAAACTCTTGTTCGTACATTTTAAAGCTGAGGTCGTAATTGTTAGAGAATTTCTTTCTCTCACTTCTACCTCCTTTTGTTGGGTTATGATGAATTTCTTTGTTTAGAGTTCCTTTACAGAAGTCATGCCAGTATGATTTTGTGTATGTTAGGTGTAAGTGCCACACTTGATCAACTGCATCAGATGGGGTAATGGGAGATTTGCTTACACAGCACAAGTAAATGAATTTTTTGTATTCTTCTACAACATTGAGGGCAAAGTCATGACTCCAACTATTATCACGAGCGAGTCTTTGAGAGAAATTAAAAGACGCTTCTTCATTATCTAATTTAAAACAACGTATTTTGTTCCAAAGGTGTTGGTCTATCATAAGCCTGATGTTAGTAGTTCTATCAGAGCGAATCTAGATGAATTTTTTTACAATGTCAAATTCTTTATAGCTTCTAGAAGATTTAGTAACATCGGATTTCTATTATTTTTATTCCAAACCACAGATAATGTTGTTTTCTGTTTTATTTTATCCAATTCAATAAACTTTAAATTTTCATTATTGTTAGCCGCTAGTGATTTGGGAACAATGGAAATACCAAAACCATTTTCAACCAACTTGTAGATAGAACCAGCATGAATAGTATTATGTGATACTATAGGAGAAAATCCGCTATCGTCAAAAATTTGCATTACTTTTTCATAATATGAAGCACTGTATTTAGGGTCAAAAAGTATAAAGGATTCATTCTTGAAGGATTCCAAGTTTTTCAAAGATTTTGAACTAACCTCAAAAGACTTAGGTAACACCAAACAAAAATTTTCCTTTAAAATAGGTTGAATTTCCAAACCTTTGGGCACACGTTCCAACCGAACAAAACCTAGGTCTAAATCAAAAGATAATAAATCATGAATTTGGGTTTCGTTATCCAATTCCTTTAAGCTAAAAACAACATTCGGAAAATCAGTTTCAAAAGCTAACAGTAAATTGGGTATAATGTCTTGCATTGCAGAACCTACGTAGCCAAATTTTAAATCGCCCATTTTACCATCATGAAGCAATTTAGTGTGTTGTAGTGTATGTTCTAAGTTTTTTAAAGTTATGGTGAGCTCTTTTTTTAGATATTCTCCAGCTTTGGTAAGTAGCACTTTTCTGTTGTGTCTTTCAAAAAGGGTAACACCTAAATCATCTTCCATTTGTTTTATTTGTCTACTTAATCCAGGTTGGGAAATATATAGCCGTTCAGCCGCACGTCTAAAATGCAATTCTTCGGCTACTGCCAAAAAATATTTAAGATGCCTTAATTCTAATTGATTACTCATAGTTATCAAATAATGACAAATTTAGTCTTTTTAAGCATTAGTTTTAAAGTTAATTTTGAATAAATCAAACTTTTGACGTATTCAA
Organism: Seonamhaeicola marinus; assembly: GCF_008085455.1. Taxonomy (NCBI): domain Bacteria; kingdom Pseudomonadati; phylum Bacteroidota; class Flavobacteriia; order Flavobacteriales; family Flavobacteriaceae; genus Seonamhaeicola; species Seonamhaeicola marinus. The sequence continues at coordinate 1,046,900 of NZ_VSDQ01000679.1, forward strand.
TGGTTTCTGTCAATTCGAGTGAATTTTAAGATTTTGAGGAGTGAAATTTGTAACTAGAACAAGAATTCCGTCATAAAATTAGTTCTCGATACTATTTTTTAGCAAAAATAACTCGAACAGACCATACTTCAAGAGACTAACTAATTAGTGTTGTTATGACGTTCAAATACGGAATAGATACTTTAACAATTGATAAAGTTTTAGAAATAGCCAATGGCAACTTAAAAGCAGAAATATGTTCTGAAGCCAAAGAGAAAGTAAACGCTTGTAGAGAAAGGGTGGAATCTATGGCTAATGGAAATAAGGCTGTTTACGGCATAAATACGGGGTTCGGACCCTTGTGCGAGGTGCAAATTACACCAGAACAAACCAAAACGCTACAGAAAAATTTATTGCTAACGCACGCCGTAGGTGTAGGGGAGCCCATTGACAAACAGTTATCAAAAATCATGATGATTTGCAAGGTACATGCTTTATGTCAAGGGTTTTCTGGTGTGCGTTTAGCTTTAATAGAGCGCATAATTTATTTTATTGAAAATGATGTATTACCTGTAGTACCTAAACAAGGTTCGGTAGGAGCCTCTGGAGATTTAGCGCCACTATCACATTTGTTTTTACCACTTATTGGAGAAGGTGACTTATGGATTGAAAATGAAATTAAACCTGCCAAAGAGGTGCTAAAGGTAAAAGGTATAAGCCCAATGGAGTTGCATGCTAAAGAAGGTCTTGGTTTAATTAACGGTACCCAATTCATTTTAGCACATACCATTATTGGATTGAAAAAGATGGAATATCTCCTTGATTTGGCCGATGTTGCAGGAGCCATGAGTATTGAGGGGTATCAAGGTAGTTTTTCCCCATTCAGAGATGAATTACATAAGATCCGTCCATATAAAGGAACAATTGAAGTGGCTGAACGCATGTTTATGTTGCTTTACAAATCACAGAATGTAGATTCTCATGAAAACTGTGGAAGAGTACAAGACCCTTATTCCATGCGCTGTATTCCCCAAGTGCATGGCGCATCAAGGAACGCTTTTTATCATTTAAGTGAATTGGCTGAAATTGAAATGAATTCAGTTACAGATAACCCTATCGTATTAAGCGATGTAGAGGCTATTTCTGGTGGCAATTTCCACGGACAACCCTTAGCTATGGCTCTGGATTATTGTACGGTTGCCGCCGCTGAATTAGGAAATATTGCAGACCGTCGTTGTTATCTGTTACTAGAAGGAAAGTATGGACTGCCCAGATTGTTAACTACAGGTGGCGGCGGGTTAAACTCTGGATTCATGATTCCACAGTATACAACGGCTGCTTTGGTAACTGAAAATAAAAGTTTGTGTTTTCCGCCATCTGCAGATAGTGTACCTACTTCTTTGGGACAAGAAGATCATGTGTCTATGGGAAGTATTTCTGGTAGAAAGTTCAATCAAGTATTAGAAAATTTAGAAAAGATTTTGGCTATAGAATTGATGTATGGTGCGCAAGCTTTAGAATTTAGAAGACCCAATACATTCTCGGATATTATTGAGAAAAACTTCAGAATTATTAGAAGTAGAGTGCCAAAACTGGAAGATGACAGAGCTCTAAAAGCTGATATTGATGCAATGATAGATTTAGTGAAGACTCAAGCATTTAATTTAAGATAGCTGCAATTTATAGCGTCATTCAGAGGGAGGAACGGACCGAAGCATCTCTTTTGAGATTTCACAAAGTTTATCTTGAGCAGAGTCAAAAGGCTCATACTTTACTCTGTCGAAATGACAACAAAATTAAATAAGGTTTATTATGACATTTCAAGAATATATATTACAAGGGATTCCAAATGAATTGCCGCCTAAAAGGGAATATCCGGAAGGTGTTAATAGAGCACCAAAACGAAAAGATATTCTAACTGTTGAGGAAAAACAACTGGCTATTAAAAATGCACTACGCTATTTTCCAAAATCGTGGCATAAAGCATTAGCTGAAGAATTTGCCAAAGAATTAAATATGTATGGTAGAATCTACATGCATAGATTTAAGCCGGATTATAAAATATATGCAAGACCAATTTCAGAATATCCTTCTAATTGTTCGCAAGCAGCTGCTATTATGCTGATGATCCAGAATAATTTAGATCCAGCAGTAGCACAACACCCAGAGGAACTAATTACATATGGTGGCAATGGTGCAGTATTTCAAAATTGGGCGCAATATCTGTTGACCATGAAATATCTGGCAACTATGACGGAGGAACAAACATTACATATGTATTCTGGTCATCCTATGGGCGTATTTCCTTCGTCCAAAAATGCACCTAGGGTGGTGGTAACAAATGGAATGATGATTCCTAATTATTCTAAACCCGATGATTGGGAAAAATTTAATGCACTTGGGGTTACGCAATATGGACAAATGACTGCTGGCTCATTTATGTATATTGGTCCGCAAGGTATTGTACACGGTACTACGATTACGGTGATGAATGCCTTCAGGAAAATTTTAAATAAAAGCGAAACATCTCATGGGAAAATATTTTTAACGGCAGGTTTAGGAGGTATGAGTGGTGCACAACCAAAAGCAGGAAACATTGCGGGTTGTATTACAGTTGCGGCAGAGGTAAACCCTAAAGCCGCTAAAAAACGCTATGAACAAGGCTGGGTAGATGAATTAATTGAAGGTTTAGATGATTTGGCTACTCGCGTGAAGCAAGCGCAGGCAGAAAATGAGGTGGTGTCTATAGCTTTCATTGGTAATGTTGTTGATGTTTGGGAGCGTTTTTATGAAGAAAATATTTTTATTCATGTAGGGTCAGACCAAACCTCTTTACATATACCGTGGACAGGCGGTTATTATCCAGTAGGTGTAACTTACGAAGAAGCTAACCGATTGATAAGTGAAGCACCAGAAGTGTTTAAACAAAAGGTTCAAGAGTCACTGCGAAGACATGCTGATACCATCAATAAACACACCAAAAGAGGCACGTATTTCTTTGATTATGGCAATGCTTTTTTATTAGAAGCATCTAGAGCAGGAGCCGAGGTTATGGCTGAAAATAAAGTTGATTTTAAATACCCTTCGTATGTGCAAGATATTTTGGGTCCTATGTGTTTTGATTATGGTTTTGGTCCATTTCGTTGGGTGTGCACATCAGGAAAACCTGAAGACTTAGATAAAACCGATGCTATAGCTGCCGAAGTATTGCAAAGCATAATGAAGGATGCCCCAGAGGAAATAAAATTACAGATGCAAGACAATATAACTTGGATAAAAAATGCAAAACAAAATAATATGGTTGTTGGGTCTCAAGCCCGAATATTATATGCCGATTCAGAAGGACGCATGAAAATAGCGATGGCTTTTAATAATGCCATAGAAAAAGGAGAAATTGGCCCCGTAGTTTTAGGAAGAGATCATCATGACGTAAGTGGAACAGATTCGCCGTTTAGAGAAACCTCTAATATCTATGATGGTAGCAAATTTACTGCAGATATGGCAATGCATAATGTGATTGGGGATAGTTTTAGAGGGGCTACCTGGGTATCTATCCATAATGGAGGTGGTGTTGGCTGGGGCGAAGTTATCAATGGAGGTTTTGGAATGCTGTTAGATGGCTCTAAAGAAGCTAAAGAGCGACTAAAAAACATGTTGTTTTATGATGTAAATAACGGAATTGCTCGCAGGAGTTGGGCAAGAAACGATGAGGCTATTTTCGCTATAAAGCGGGAAATGAAACGTACACCTGGCCTAAAAGTGACTTTGCCTAACTTAGTAGATGAAAACCTATTGGAAAATTTGTTTTAATGAAGATATTATTCAAAAATATAAAAGAATTGCTTCAGGTTAGAAACGAACCAATAAAGTTTGTTTCTGGAAAAGACATGAGCATTTTACCAACTATTAAGCATGCCTTTTTAGTAGCTGAAAATGGTTTAATATTAGACTTTGGAACTATGGATGATTGTCCTAGTGCTAGTTTTGATGCTATTATTGATTGCACTGGAAAAATGGTGATGCCTACTTGGTGCGATTCTCATACGCATTTGGTATACGCCGGAAACAGAGAAGGGGAGTTTGTAGATAGAATCAATGGCTTAACGTATGAAGAAATAGCTAATAATGGCGGTGGAATTTTAAATTCAGCCAAGGTGCTACAGGAAACATCAGAAGAAGAGTTGTACAATCAGAGTAAGGTGCGGCTAGAAGAAATTATCAAATTAGGAACTGGAGCGGTTGAAATAAAATCAGGATACGGTTTATCGGTAGCAGCCGAATTAAAAATGCTGAGCGTCATTAAAAGACTAAAAGAAAATTATCCTATTGAAATTAAAGCAACTTTATTAGGAGCGCACGCTGTTCCTAAAGAATTTAAAGATGACAAGAATGCCTATGTAGATTTGGTTATTAATGAACTTATACCAAAAGTAGCTGAAGAAAATCTTGCTGAATATATTGATGTATTTTGCGAAACAGGTTATTTCTCTGTAGAAGATACCACCCGAATTTTACAAGCAGGAAAACAATATGGTCTTATCCCCAAAATACATGTGAATCAATTTACTGCTGTTGGTGGGGTACAAGTTGGTGTTGAACAACACGCTTTATCAGTAGATCATTTAGAAGAAATGAGAGAAGAAGATATTAAGGTTTTAAAGGATACTAATACCATGCCTGTTGCTTTACCTGGGTGTTCTTATTTCTTAAGTATTCCCTATACGCCAGCTAGAAAGATGATTGATGCCGGATTACCATTAGCTTTAGCAACGGATTATAATCCAGGGTCGGCACCTTCTGGCAATATGAACTTTGTAGTGTCTACGGCATGTGTGAAAATGAAAATGACGCCGGAAGAAGCAATTAATGCAGCTACAATAAATGGTGCTTACGCTATGGGCTTACATGACAAATTAGGGTCAATCACAAAAGGAAAATTGGCAAATATGATCATTACAAAACCTATTAATTCTTTTGGGGTTATACCCTATAGTTTTGGACAAAGCCATGTGGAGTCCGTATTTGTAAAAGGAAGACCATTATTTACCTAATTGTTGCATATCAAACTTTAAGTAATCAACACGTTTTACTTCTCCCCTAACAGCTAATGCGCCCTTATACTCCGGTAAAGTATCAAAAGGAATAATCCTCCAGTTATTTTTTTCATTCGTATCATAATGGGTTTCATATAACTCGGCAGAATTATCAGAATCAAGAGATATGCTGAAAGCGTCTAACGGAAAGGATAGCCCTTTGGCATTTGCCTTAATAAACGCTTCTTTCCTTGTCCAGCCACGATAAAATATTTCGGTTTGGTCTGCTTTAGATAAACCATTTATAAATGCTATTTCACTTTTTGAAAAATAGTTTGCTACGATGTCCATGACATCGAAATCCGTTTTTATATGCTCTACATCGACTCCTATCTCGTTGTTTTTCGTAAAACCTATAACAATAAGGTTTTTGGAATGAGATACATTAAACATAAGGCCGTCATTGTTTTCTACACTAGGTTTTCCATAAGCGCCGTAGTAAAAGGAAATTGATTTTGGGGTTACTTTAAGGTATTTGCCCAAAAGTAATCTTAATGCCCCACGAGCAATAATATAGGTGTATTTGTCTTTGTTAAATTTGAATTTATTTGCTTTAATTTTCTCATCTTCACATAATAAACTCTCAAACAAGCTTAGACTTTTAATTTGTGCTGAGGTCTTTTCTATTTTCCAGATATGTACAACGTTTTCTTCCAGTCTAAAAATATTAAAAAAGTAGAGGGTTAATTATTCAACAAAAACTTGATCAATTTTTTCTGAAACATACTTAATGTCTGAGGCCTCAAATAGGGTGTTATGGTGTCCTTTTGTATACGTAACGTTTACGTTGCCCGAAGTTAAGTTTTTCCAAGATTGAATTGTGAAGTCTTCAAATCTTTTATCCTCTTTGTGAGTAAGTATAAGCGAAACATCTCCAGAATGTCTCTTAAATTTATAATCAACGCTCATCTTTCTCAAATTGGCTTTTAGCTTTTCAAGTTCTTTTTCATGGGTTTTACCAAAGAGTTTAACGAGAATAGGTTCAATGAGGTAATATCTCTCTTGGAAAAAGTGCTTTAAAGTTTTGAATGGAGATAAGAAAAAACGCTTAAAGAAAAACTTTATTCGAACCATTAAGGTTTCGTTATCAGTGGCATTCCATGCAGAGGCCATAGTGTCTATAACAATAATGTTAACCTGTTCTCCAGAGCGTTTTAATAAATAAGAAATCTCATTACCAACCGAGGTACTAAAACAATATACTAGAATATTATACGGTCCTTTAGACTGCATTTTCTTTATAGTTTTTAAGTAATCTGCGGCCATATCTTCAACATTCTCATGCATTTCCTCATCGCTATTTAGGCCAGCGGGGTTAAGCGCATATATAGGTCTGCCTTTCTTTAAATGATCTTTCAATGGTCCGTAAAAAAAAACATGTCCTCCACCAGAATGAATACAAAACAAAGGGTTTTTATGCCCTTCTTTTCTTATAGTGGTTAAGAAGCCTTCTGATTCATTATTGGTAGAACTATTTAAAATAGCTTTAGACATCGCTCTGATTGTTTGGTTTTCAAACAATTGATTGGGTCTTAGGTTTAATCCCGATTTTCTGGCTTTAGAAACCAATTGAATACTCAATATAGAATCCCCACCAATCTCGAAAAAATTATCGCTTACACTAATTTGGGAGATTCCTAAAACGTCTTGCCAGAGTTTAACTAATAGCTTTTCAGTATCATTTTGAGGAAGATCAATATCCTGAGGAACTTTATCTTCGTAACCCTTATAACTTACTTTGAGGTTGGATTTGAGGTTGTTTAAGTCAATTTTTCCATTGGGTAAACGTGGAATATCTTGAAGTTCGAAAATATTGCTTGGAATCATATAGCTTGGCAGCTTATTCCTTAAGTAAAGTTTAAAATCAGTAAAGTTTATCTGGTTTTTAGACTTAATATAAGCATTTAGCAGTTTTACCTTACTTCTATTAGAAGTTAGCTCATTAGCTCGTTTTAAGGCTAATATGTTTAGCTTTAATCTATATTTTTCCTCGTCGGATAACTGCTGGTATTTTTGAATCAGTTCTTTTTGGGTCATAACTTATTAAAAGAAGGTTTTTCTTTTATTTTGGGAATACTTCATTTAATTCCTCATTGCTCAATGATTTTAGAATTTTAAAGAAGCTGTCATCATCTTTAAAAATATCGTTTTCTAATTCGCTATGGTTTGAGGGTTCTTCAATTAAAACTATACTGTTGTCAATATCTTTACTGTATTGATTTATAGTGTTTTCTATTTCCCTTAATTCTATACGATACCCTCTAATTTTTATCTGTTGATCACCTCTTCCTAGAAAAATTAAATTTCCATTGTTATCATATCTACCTAAGTCACCAGTATTGTATAGTTTTTCTTCAGGGGCATAGGGGTTTGGAATAAATACTTTTTTGGTGAGATTTTCTCTGTTGATATACCCCGAAGATAAATTTATTCCACCAATATAAATCTCTCCTACCGCCCCAAGAGGTAAATGTTTTAAATCTTTATTCAAAATATATATCATAGAATTGGCCACTGGTTTTCCTATTGGAATAATTTCATTAGAGCAATCCTCACTAGTAATTTTGTGGGCGGTGCACCAAACAGAGGCCTCTGTTGGTCCGTATTCATTGTATAAATTTACTTTTGGAGAATGTTTAAAATGCGTTTTACATAATTCCTTTGAGCACGCTTCTCCCGCAACAATTACGGTATGCAATGATTTTATCTTAAATGGGTCTACATAATCTAGTATTAGATTGTATAAGGAAGGGAGCATTAATGTATGTGTTACATTATGATTTTGGATCAAATAACCTATTTTCTCAATATCCTGTTCAATTCGTTTTTCGGTAATGATAAGGTTTCCGCCTTTACAAAGTGTCCAGAAAATTCCTGCTTTAGAACTGTCAAAAGATATTGAGGACATTAATAAAAATACCTTGGGGGCTTCCTTATAAAATTCAAATCTTCCTAAAGTTGAATTAATAATGTTTTTATGAGTTATGGGTACGCCTTTGGGCTTGCCGGTACTTCCAGAGGTATAGATAAGATAGGCTAAATCATTAATGGATACTTTAGGTAAGTTTAATTTAAGTTTATTATGAGTATCTAATGTATCAATATTTAAAATTGAAAAATTCCTTGAATCAAACAATGACGTGTTTTTCGAATCACAAACAATCATTTTTGAATTTGAATCTTTAAGTATGAAATCTATACGTTCTTGAGGATATTCGGGATCTACAGGCATATAGCAGCATCCAGCTTTTAGTATTCCTAATATACCAACAATCATATTGGGAGAGCGGTCAATACATAGTCCAATGATGGTGTTTGTGTTTTCAACTAGATTTATAATACTCTGAGCTAAATAGTTAGATTTGTCATTTAATTCTTTATAAGTCAGTGTGTTTTCGTTAAAGCTAACGGCAATCGCGTTGGGCGTTTTTTCTACATTAGACTCTATTAAACTATGAACTCCGTTCAAACCTTCAAAACTGTAGGTGTTAAGACTTTTATTTGAAAACAACAGTTTTTCCGATTGCGTTAGTACGGATGTATGCGATAATTTTTGGTCGGGATTATTTAGAAGCTCTTCTAACAAAACATTGAAATGTTCATGGAAGTTATCTATGGTAGATGCTTTAAATAATTGCGTAGAGAATTCAAATTTAGAACTAAATGAGTCTTTGTGTTTTGTAATAAATATGGTGAGATCAAATTTAGAAACCTTAGTGTCAAAAAATTCATGTGTTAGGGTTAGATCTTCATTAAACTTTAATGTTTCAACCTCTTCATTATAGACAAACATAACTTGAAAGAAAGGATTAACAGATAGAGATCTATCAGCACCTAATTCTTTAACAAGTACATCAAAAGGAACATTTTTGTTTGCAAAAGCGCCAAAAGTATTTTCGCGGACTAAAGCAACTAACTCCTTAAAAGTCATAAGTGGGTTAATATCAGTTCTAATTACTAATGTGTCAAGAAAAAAACCTATTATATTTTCTAATGATTTCTGATCTCTGTTTGTAACTGGAGAACCAACCAAAATATCGTTTTGTCCACTATACCAGTGTAAAAAAGTAAAATACACAGATAGCATTATTACATAGGGCGTAGTGTTAAAGGCCTCTGCTGCAGCTATTATTTTATTTGATGTGGTTTTGTCATAGAGAGAAGTTTTTGAGAACAAACCTTTAAAATTAGATCGAGGAGGTCTTGGGTAATCGGTAGGTAAGTCTAATCTTGGAATTTCTCCACTTAATTTGTTTTTCCAGTATAATAAATGTTCTTTTTTATGAGTGCTATTTTTACTTTGCCAATAAGCATAATCTGTGTATTCAATATCATCGGTTTTTGAAGTATGCTTAAAAGTTAGATCGTTGTTATTGAATTGATTATAATTTTCGCATAATTGTTTTCTAAATAGTTTCATAGACCATTCATCAACAACAATATGGTGCATACATATAAGAAGAACACTTTCAAAGGCGCTTTTTTTAATCAGGGAACACCTAATTAGAGGATGTTCGGTTAAATCAAAATAATGGGTAGCACCTTTTTCGATTATTGAATTAGCTTCCTCTTCGATTAGTTTGTCTGCTTTTTTGCTTAAATCATATATAGAAATATCTAAATTACTATCATTTATTTTTTGATAAACTTCTCCATTATCTATGTGATATGTACTTCTTAAAATATCATTTTTATCATATATTTTTTTTAAGCTTTTTAACAGTGATTCTTCTGATAACGTACCATTCAAAGTATATGTTTCAGAGTAATTGTAAAATGGGTTCTTAGGATACATTTGCTGTAAGAACCATAACCTCCTTTGTCCATGGGATAGGGGGATTTTTTCTCCAATAGGCGCCTTAGATATCCTATTGGAGGATATGGTATTACCTTCTCGATTTTTCCATTTATCGAGAAGCGAGTCTTTTTTTTGTCTATTTTCCATAGGATGTCTCTTATCGTAAACCTAACCATTTAACAATGGGAAATAGCTTTCGTTTTATCTCTTCATCCAAAGGAATATCTATATCAAAAGCCCTTTCTGTTAACCAATATAAGGAGATGATAATTAGTAAGATTGAGAGGTAAACTAAGAACTTAGGGTAAAGTTTTAGTTTTCTTATTAAAAATAAAACGGGAAAAATAGCTGCTATTATAACCAACTGGCCAATTTCAACACCAATATTAAAGCCCAATAAAGACAAAGAAAGGTTTTCTCCTTTAAAACCAAGCTCACCTAATACGGTTGCAAAGCCAAAACCATGAAATAAACCGAAAACAAAGGCAATTATCCAATCTTTTCCTTTAAAAATTGGTCTAATATTATGGTAAGCAGCTAGCCCTATGGAAAGAGCTATTAAAGATTCTACAAGTCTTGAAGGTAGCGTTAGAATTTGTAGAGAAGCAAGACTTAAGGTTATTGTATGGGCTATTGTGAAAAAAGTAATGATCTTAACTATATAATAAAAAGCAGGTTTAAACTTTTCAACTGGCTGCCAGTTCCCAATACCAGCAGAGGCACTTATTTCATTACCGTTATTTGTTTTTCTTCTTCTTACAACAGCAGGTAAAATAAGAGCAATAATGAAAAGGATATGATCTAACCCAATCCATATATGATGTATACCTTGTTTAATCATTGCTACGAACCCCGTCCATGTAGACCCTTCCGTTAATGATAATGTTTTGGTTAAATTATTCTTATCGAAGTCTAGAGCCATTTCGTATTGATTATCAATAAGTCCTGCCTTCCAATTATATTCCATGGCCAATAGATTTACGTGGCTTGGGTTTTCATCAATAAAGGCTTTGTACATGATATCAATAGTATCTGGAACGTCTATTGAATCTTCTAAATAAAAGCCTATAGCTATAAAGTCTCCAAAACCAACCCATAGAATTTCATTGTCATCATTAAACACTATTTTGTAGTCTTTGTTCTGATAAGAGAATTTTGAGTTTTTTAATAAATATTCCTTAATCTGATCCAGATGTTTGTTAACCTCATCTAAAGATACATGCTTACTTAAGTTAATATTTAGAGCATTGTTTAAATCATGAACGTTTACATGAAAACTTCCTTCAATATTTTCTTGTTCATATATTTTTAGGTAGATAAGCGCGTTTTCGGGTTCGTGAGCAGTAGCTTTAAAGGGAATTACAAATAGAAAAAATAGTAATGAAAACTTAAACAAAAACTTTTTCATAGATGGTTAGTTTTTAGTGGTTTAATACAATGTTGAAATCAATTGTATTTTGTCGATTTTTTATGTTAATATCGTAAATATTGAAAAATCATTAAGTTTAATGTGTTAGTTTTTCGATAAATTTAAATTAATCTCCGTTAAAGTGGGGTGTTTGCATTTTAGTAGTTTTTGGTATTATTATATATTTATGACAGGTGAGTAAATGTTGTTTTCAAATTAGTTTTTTGTTTTTAAGTCTATGTTAAAGAAATTATTTTGAATAGGACTTTTTGTCTTGTGAATCTTACTGAACCTGTTTAAACTAAAAAACTAACTAATTAATGAATTCAATAAAAGCAGACTTACTGCCTTTAACAAAAAGTCAGACCGCTTTATGGCTTACTGATAAATTGAATGAAGGTTTACCTGTAAATAACGATGCTTACATATTTCATATAAAAGGGAATCTTCAAAAAGATGTTTTTGAGATTGCTTTCAATAAATTGGTTGAGGTTTCCGACGCCCTGAGAATAGTTTTTGAGGAAAAGGATAACACACCGTTCCAGAAGATACTACCTTACGCAGAAACCAATTTTGATTTTCTAGATTTTACGGATACGTTACAGGAGGATGTTAATTTATGGTTGAATACAAGAAGTAATTTGGTATTTGACATTACAAAAAAATTATACGACAGTGTTTTGATTAAGCTTAAACCAGATCATTTTATTTGGTTTTTTAATATGCATCATCTTATAACAGATGCAGCTAGTAGAAGTATTTTATTTAAAAGAATGTCCCAAATTTATGAACAGCTTATATCTAGTGAAGAAGCTATAGTAGTTAATGAAAATAGTTTTAAAACCTATCTTAATTTTGAACAGGAATCTAGAGAGACTAATGCTAAAATATGCCAATATTGGGATGATAAGGTTGAAGGTTTTGGAGAAGCGTTATCATTATATGGTAGTAAGAATATGGATAGGACGCAAACTCTATCTAAAAGAAATAGGCTAAAGATTAATAAAGATAGGATTGATACTATTCTTAAACTGGCATCTAATCCAGATATTTTTAATTGGAATAATGATATCGTATTGTACAATGTTTTTGCCACTGTTTTAATTGCATATTTATACAAATTGAGTGGTCAAAAAGATGTAATAATTGGGTCTCCTATCCATAATAGAACTAATCAAAAATTTAAAGAAACAGCAGGGTTGTTTATGGAAATATTTCCTTTAAATATAGAGATTAGTGAAAACGAAACATTCATTTCGCTTTGGAAAAAGGTGCAGTCTGAAACTATTGTTTCTTTAGAAAAAGGATTACCAGGTACATCATCTACACGCTTAAATAGTAGTTTTAACGTTCTATATAATTACATTAATTCTGGATTTTCTGATTTTGCCGGTTACAAAACAGTATCAGAATGGATGCCGCCAACACATCTCGATTCAGGACATCATTTAAGGCTCCAAGTTCATGATTTTGATAATACCGGAGATGTGCAATTGACTTTTGATTTAAATTCAGGTGTTTTTGATTGTGATAAATATGAGAGAGTGGGAGAACATTTTCTAAATATTTTGGATGTATTCTTAGAGAACCCTAATCATGAAATAGAAAACACCCAGTTTATATCACAGGCGGAGATTTTAAAACTTAAATCATGGAATGATACGGAAATGTTGTTTCCAGAAGAAGAGCATTTGTTAACAAGATTTCAGAAACAAGTAAGCAAAACACCAAATGCAATAGCATTAGTGTTTGAAGAAGTCTCACTAACATATAAGTCCTTGGATGAAAAATCTAATCAAGTTGCGCGCTATTTGAAAGGTAGAGGTGTTACAAAAAATGATATCGTAGCTATTAGTCTGGAAAGGTCATTAGAAATGATGATTTGTATTTACGGTATTGTTAAAATGGGGGCGGCATATTTGCCAATAGACACAGGAACACCAATTGATCGACTTAATTATATATTGAAAGATGCCCAAGTAAAAGCCTTAATTTATAATCATGAGAAAATTAATCTTGAATCGTTAGATTTTCAAAATAGATTTCATGTTCAGGACATTGTAATACAAGAAGGCACGCCTCAATTTGATGCCGAAAGTGTTACTATCTTACCAAACGATTTGGCATATGTGATTTATACCTCGGGTAGTACAGGAAATCCAAAAGGTGTTATGTGTCATCATGAAGGTATATGTAATAGATTAAATTGGATGAATGCCGATTATCCTATTACAAGTAAAGATACGTTTATTCAAAAAACACCCATTACTTTTGATGTTTCTTTATGGGAGCTATTTTGGCCCCTCCAACAAGGAGCTAAGTTGGTGATTGAGGTTCCAGACGGGCATAAAAACCCCGAAAAATTAATTCATTCAATTCGTAAACATAAGGTTACCAATATTCATTTTGTTCCTTCAATGCTTAATGTGTTTATTGAAAACGAAGAGGTAGAAGCGTGTGAAAGTTTAAAAAGAATTTTTTGTAGCGGAGAAGCTCTTTCAGCCCCTATAGTTAAGTCGGTTTATAATAAACTAGAAAATGTAGAGGTTCATAATTTATATGGACCTACAGAAGCTTCTGTAGATGTTACAAGTTGGTATTGTGATAAACAAGATTTAGAAAATGGCATTCCTATAGGAAAATCAGTTGCTAATACAGAACTCTATATTTTAGATAAATATTTAAATCAGATCCCTATAGGTTTAGTCGGAGAGCTATACATTGCAGGAAAGCAAGTGGCTAAGGGATATTTGAATAATGAGGCTTTAACGGCGGAGCGATTTATCGATAATCCATTCTCCAAAGTTAAGAGTTCTAAAATGTACAAAACAGGAGATTTAGCAAGGTATAGAGAAGATGGTGTTATAGAATATCACGGTAGAACAGATAATCAAGTAAAATTAAGAGGTTTAAGAATAGAGCTGGGTGAAATTGAAAAGAACATGGAAAAACATCCTGCTATTTCACAAGCAGTCGTGGTAATAGATAAGGATGAGAATTTGGTTGGGTATTATGCAGGAACAGAAGTTGAAACTGTCTCAATACTAAATTTGCTAAAGCAGTACTTGCCAGATTACATGGTACCCACGTTTTATAAATGGATTGATGGTTTTGAATTATTATCAAGTGGAAAAGTTGATAGAAAAAAATTATTAAATATAGAGGTGTCTAAGACTCTTGAATCTAAAGTAAGTCCTAGGAACGAAATAGAAGAACTCATTCATGAGGTTTGGACAGAGGTACTTGGAATTGAAGATATTGGGGTTAATGAAAATTTTATTCGCATTGGAGGCAATTCTCTTAATGCAATTTCAATAACATCTCGACTTAAGAATCAATTAGAATTAGAGGTGTCAATCACCGATGTGTTTAATTATTCTACCATAGAAGCTTATGCTAAATATATAGAACAAACAATGATAAAGTTATTAGGAGAAGAAAATTAATTCGTGAAACCAATTGGAAATCATATTATTAAGTGTGTTGCAGTACTAATTAGTATTGCGTACCTACTTAGCCCTTTGCGAAATGAGGTGGTGAAAGCCTTACACTCGGTTGTTCATAATTTCAATGATACTCATTTTGTTTTAGGACATAATCATGATAATGGTTTTAAAGATAATGTATCTCATAGTTTGAGTGATTTAATAGATCATGAACATGAATTCTTAGATATAGTTAATGCTATAATTGGGCAAGAAACAGAACACAGTGATTCTAAGAATTCGACTATTGAAGATCTTAAGATTGATAAACATTTTTTTACTTCTGAGTATAATTTACGGAAGCAAGAACTATACGAAACAACCTCTCTTAACTTTCGTTACAAGGTAATTGTGACGACTAATTTTTACAAAAAAGAAAAAATTCCTCCGCAGTTAGTATAAGCATTTTTCCATTATTCTTTTTATTACAATACGCTTAGAATTATCATTTTAAGCTGGTGCAGATTAAGTAAAAAACTTACTTAAAGACTTTTTGATGTGTTTGCCCAATTAAAGTAGGGTGAAAAACAGCTATCAACCAAAAAAATAACATATGAAAAATCATATCATACTATATATTGTTTTAGCATTCTGCGGAATAGCTTCAGCTCATGAACTAGACGGAAAAGTGATTTCCGAAGATAACCAAAAACCCCTTCAAGATGTGGGCGTTTATAATAAAACTACTGGTGCCTATACCTATACTAACGTTTCAGGATATTTTGAACTGGATGATATCTCAGTAGGAGATATTATCTACTTCTATCAATTGGGATATGAAAGTTATGAACTTACAATAGATGAATCGCATTTAGATAGTACCGTAAACATTACTATGAAAATTGCATCAGCATCTTTAGATCAGGTACTTATTGTATCTAAATTAAATGTGTTGAGTAATTTTGTAGATGTGGATATAAAAACAAGCCCTGTAAAATCGTCACAAGAAATTCTTAGAAAAATACCAGGTTTAATCATTGGACAGCATGCCGGAGGAGGAAAAGCTGAACAAATTTTCTTAAGAGGGTTTGATATAGATCATGGTACCGATATTGCCATAGATGTAGACGGTATGCCTGTTAATATGGTGTCTCATGCCCACGGACAAGGGTATGCGGATATGCACTTTATTATACCAGAAACCATAGATAACTTAGATTTTGGTAAAGGATCTTACTACGCCGAAAAAGGAAACTTTAATACTGCGGGGTATGTAGATATTAGTACCAAGAATACCATAGATAAAAATGTAATTTCTGTTGAAGCAGGTCAGTTTAATACTGTTCGTGCGTTAAGCATGATTAAAATATGGGATGGCGAAAACAGTAATGCCTATGTGGCTAGTGAAATGAATCTTACTGATGGTGTTTTTGATTCTCCTCAAAATTTTAATCGCTTAAACATTATGGGGAAATACAACTATAACAATTATGACGACCAAGAGTTTAACTTATCGCTTTCTCATTTTCAAAGTAAGTGGGATGCCTCTGGACAAATACCGCAACGTGCCGTAGATCAAGGTTTAATTAGTCGTTTTGGAGCTATTGATGACACCGAAGGCGGTAACACTAGTAGAACCAATATTTGGATGAACCATGTAAAACACTTTGATGAGCATTCAAGCCTAAAGTCTTCGGCGTATATTTCGCAGTATGACTTTGAGCTATTTTCTAACTTCACTTTCTTTTTAGAAGACCCAGTAAACGCGGATCAAATTCGTCAGTATGAAGATAGAACCATAATCGGAGCAAAAAGTGTTTATGAACGTTCATTTCATTTAGATGATCATGATCAACAATTAAAATACAGCGTAGGTGTTGGATTTAGATACGACGATGTAAATGATGTACAATTATCTAGAACTAAAAACAGAAAAGAACTCTTAGAACGCTTGGCTTTTGGTAATGTAGATGAGTTAAATGCATTTTCTTTTGCAAACCTATCCTATAAAATTAATAAGTGGACACTTAACCCTGGGCTGAGGTTAGATTATTTTACTTTTGATTATGAAGATTTACTAACAACCACTTATGATAGTAAAAGCGAAAACAAGGTGCGTTTAAGTCCTAAAATGAACTTTATTTACGCAGCTTCTCCTAAAACGCAGCTCTTCTTGAAAACTGGTTTAGGATACCATTCTAATGATACCAGAGTTGTGGTTGCTAATAGTGGAGAAGAGATACTGCCAACAGCGTTCAGTACAGATTTAGGAACCGTTTTTAAGCCAACGGATAATTTAGTGATTAACACAGCGCTTTGGAGTTTGTTTTTACAGCAAGAGTTTGTTTATGTTGGAGATGCTGCGATTGTTGAACCTAGCGGAAAAACAACACGACTTGGTGTAGATTTTGGTTTAAGATATCAAATATCGGATAAGGTATATTTTAATACTGATGTTAATTATGCCTATGCAAGAAGTACAGAAGAGGCCGAAGGTGAAGATTATATTCCTTTAGCTCCAGATTTTACATCTGCAGGAGGTATTAACTTTAAAGATGTTGGTGGTTTTTCTGGTGGATTAAGCTATAGGTTTGTAAATGACAGACCGGCAAACGAGGATAATTCTATTGTGGCAGAAGGTTATTTTATAACAGATCTTAATTTAAACTATAGCTGCAAGAATTGGACTTTTGGTTTAATAGTTGAAAATCTTTTTGATAGTGAGTGGAATGAAACGCAATTTGCTACAGAAAGTAGGTTGTTTAATGAGGTAAATCCAACAGAGGAAATTCATTTTACACCAGGAACACCGTTTTTCTTAAGAGGTAAGATATCGGTTAGGTTTTAAACGAATAAGTATAGCAATTTTAGGTGGATTCGGTTGTTGCCGAATCCACTGTAATTGCTGTTATAAGTTGTTTACAATAGTCTTTAAATCTGTTCAATCCTCTGGTAGATCTTCTTTTTTGAGTTTTCAAATATATCTCCACCAAACTCTTCGTTATCTAATGATATTACAGAAATATCTTTTATTCCCATAATCCCGAAAACGAATTTCAAATAGGTGGTTTGAAAATTCATATGTGCATTTTTCTCATTTTTTCCATAACCTGTATCACCGCGACTTGATAAAATGAACATTTTTTTATTTTCGAGAAGCCCAACATAATCGCCATCTGGTTCACCTGAACGAAATTTCCAAGTTTGGTTAATTCTCATGAGCTGATCGATATAAGATTTTAGCCCACTCGGAATGGACCAATTATACATTGGTGTTCCTAAAACATAAATATTATGGGCTTTGAACTCCTTAACTAATTTATCGCTCAATTCTACTCCCTTTTGATTTTCTTTTGTTCTTTGATTTGGTTTAATAAACGCACCTTTAATCCATTCTTCATCTATCGGTGGAATTTTTTCTAATCCAACTTCTCTGTCAGTGAAATTGTCATTAGGATTTTTCTTTTTCCAATTATCCTTAAAAAGTTGAGTTAGTTTTCGACTATGCGATTTTTCATTTCTTACACTCGCGTTAATTATTAATATGTTGTTCATATTCTTATATTTTGATTATGAGACAAAATTCTTAATTGAGAAAGTGAAAAAAATTGACTTAGTTTAAGATGCGCTTATTTTTTTACGCATTCTACTTAAAAATTCGGCAGTAATTCCCAAATAGGATGCGATGAGATAGTTTGGCACTTTTTCTGAAATTTTTGGGTAATCTTTTAAAAAATTCAAATAGCGTTGTTCCGCATTAAGAATGTTATTTAAAATTATTCTTCGTTGTAAACTACCAATGTGATTTTCAAGGATGATTCTAAAAAAGCGCTCAAGTTTTGGAATTTGCTTTAACATTTCTTGAAAAGAATCATGGCCAATTTGAAGTAATGTGGTTTTTTCAATGGCTTGAATGTTATAAATTGATGGTGTTTGTTTTTGAAAACTTTCAATATCTGTGGCCCACCAATTTTCAATTGCAAAATATAGGATTTCTTCCTTCCCTGTTTCTGGGTTTATATAATATGCTTTCAATGTTCCTTTGACAACAAAATTATCTGTTCTACAAGTTTCTCCGTTTCTCAAAAGGTAGTCTCCTTTTTTGAGTGTTTTCTCAACCCAAAACGTCTCAATTAAGTCCTCTTCTACTGAACTTAATTTAATGTGTTTTGAAATTGATTTTATGAGTTGTTCATACATTATTGGCAACGTTCTTGGCTATGATTTCGTTGTGGAATCATCCGCAGGATTATTCCGCTTAGAAATCAGCCATTGATTGATACTTTTATTTTGGTGTGGCACAAAACCACAATGAATTATACACATTGTCGTAATTAGTTTTTTATATATTTAATTTTACGAGTTTTAATTTCCGTTGTTTTTTTCTTTTCTCCATCTATCATAATCTTCTTTATTCTTGTCCAATTCCCTCTATCGTCATATTTGTATTCAACAATGTATTTTACATTATTACTTGAAGTTGGCCAATAATATTCTATCAAATCCCCAAACTCGTTCCTTTGTATTTCATAGTCTTTTTTAAACGATTCCTTTTGTTTTAGGGCTATTGAGCCGTCTTGTCTAATAACTGTATATACAAAGGTGTTTTTATTATAATCATACTCAGCTGTTGATAATGCGATTAATTGATTATCCCTATTTAAAGTCCTAATTTCTATTGGGTTGTTATATTCATTTAACACTACCCTCATAGTATAATTCAATGAACCATCTAGATTCAATATTTTTAAATCCTTTGTTTTTTCCTTGTAAACAGTTTCATATTTTGAAGTTGTCCAACCTAAAGACTTATGTTTAAATCTTACGATACTCTTTAACACACGATTAAGGGAATCAATAGAAAATTCTTTTGTTGATTCAAGTTCCGAATCTTTAAATCGCTTAAGTCGGATCATTGATTTCTTGGGAAATGAGAAATTTATTTTTTCGGAATATGAAAAATCTTGTCCAGGATTTACTTTCCTTATCACGATTATTTCTTTTGCATTTCCTTTTTTAAGAACATAATCTTTTGGCAGGTCTATTCGGCTTATTTCAGTGTGCATTGAGGTTTGTCCAAAACAATAAACACTGAACAAAAGGGTAAATATGTTAAATAAATGTTCTTTCATCAAATTAGCTACCGGTTAGTATAACCGTCAGTTAAGGGTTAATATGCGTTAATTTTCGGTTTGACACAGGCTTTAGCAATTCCGAGTGGATTCGGACATAGTCGAATCCGTCGTAATTGCGGTTATCCATTATGGTGCCTAGTTTTTTATCCATTCCAAGTCAAGTACGTCACGTAATCTATTCAGACTTTCTCTTGATAAAAACTTAAAAGCAAGTCCGATAAAAGCATACCTAATTATTAAAACTTGTCCAATCATTACTAAAATCAGAATTGGTGAAAATTCTTCAGCCTTAGTCAAAATCAACGCAATCAGCCCAATTATTGGAAGGCAAAGAAAAACACTTAATAGAATTCTAAAAACTTTATGTATTTCCACTTTCACGTTGCCTTTGTTAGATTCTATTGCTCCGGTCATTACGCAAAATGCTCCTTTTCCAATTGCTGACGATATAATTTTAAATTCGTTTCCATTTATAACGCCACGAAATGATTTGTCGGTATATTGAGAAGTCAGATTTTCAGACTTTTCAGTCCTTCTATTCAGTCGATTTAGCGTTTCAGCTTGGTCGTCTATTAATTTAAAATTCAGTTCTTTGGTTGGGAATATTTTCATTTTTCAAATTAGGCACAACGGTTTCGGTTATGAAAACCACAATGAATTATAGTCATTGTTACCCACAGTTAGTGATTCTTTTTAGTTGGTCTTGAACTTGCTCCAGCTTTAATTTTCTCTTCAAGGACAAGAATTACAGTTTTTTTCAAATCCTCATAATTAAAGTCTTCTTCAAATCCATATCTAAAAGTTGAATGAGTTCCGTTTTTGTCCATTCCAAGTATGTATTTTGGTCCGCCTAACTCGACCGAAATTGGCGAATTCTCTGTTTGAATAGTAAATTCAGTTTTTCCACTTTCTTTGTTCGTTACGTGAAAAATGTGCTTGTAATAAAGCTTTCCCTCTTTTTCGGCAAACCTTTCAAACGCAAAAATGTATTTATCTTCCCAATCAAATTGGTCAAAGCAAAATTGGTCTTTCAAATTGTCTTTGAGTGTACCTTGATTATAAGCCTGATATAATTTTTCTTTTAGAGGATTCGCTTTTCCATATTCTTTTTGCCCGTAATAAACCTGTATTAACTTTGAAATTGAATGATAATCATTCGGAACTAATATAATTAGTTCTTTAAAAGCAATTTCGGATTTTTCAAATTCCTTATTTAGAAACTCGTAAAGTCCGATATTATACAATGCGTTTATATAAGAATCAGATTCTTTTGAGATGGCTTGTTTTGATATATAGAAAGCTTCTAAAGCCTTTTCAGGTTGATTCAGTTCTGCATAAATCTGTGGAATCATTGTAAATGGACGGTCAATCGGCTCGTTTTTTTCAGTAGCAGTTGTATAAGCTGTTAGCGCATCTTTGTATTTTTCTTGGCTAACATATGAATCTCCTAAACCGCTGAAGTAATTTGAGTTTGTAGAATCCAATTCGATTGCTTTATTGAAAGATTCAATTGCTTTTTCGAATTGTCCCATATAATTAAAAGTCATTCCTTTAATAAAATATGCATCAGGGTCGGTTTTGTCCTTTTGGATTGATAAATCCATTAATTC
Organism: Seonamhaeicola marinus; assembly: GCF_008085455.1. NCBI lineage: Bacteria > Pseudomonadati > Bacteroidota > Flavobacteriia > Flavobacteriales > Flavobacteriaceae > Seonamhaeicola > Seonamhaeicola marinus. The sequence continues at coordinate 1,068,348 of NZ_VSDQ01000679.1, forward strand.
CAATACTTTATTATCATTCGCTTTCATATAATAAGCCATAGCAACATAGTAAACAGCTTTTGCTGGATAGTCGTTTACTTTATCAGAATGCATGGAAATAATCAAATCATATTTTTCTTCTCCGTAAGCTTTTTTCAATTCAGTCGTAATTTGTTCTTGAGCATAATTACTTAAACTTAAAAGGCAAATTATTAATATTAGTGGGATTCTTTTCATAATTGTGAGTAACGGTTTGTATATGAAAAGTAGCGTGTAAGGTTGCTAAATTTTCATTATTAAAACTAAAGTAATAAAAAAGCAAAACTTACATTCTAGCACTTGGTTAGCTATTTTTTATATACTTTGTTAGTGGCTTTTTTTAATTTTTCTAATACTTCTTTCGACTTGTTCAGAGTGTCTTCATTTATATTTTCTCCTAACCTTTTAAGTCCTTCCAATGCCTGAATGAGTGATTCAGTTATTGGAAAGTCTTCGTCCATAACTTCATTCTCATCAATTCCTTCTTCAACATCTTGAACGAGACTGGTAAAATCTTGAACTACTGGGGTAAGAAACTGCTTTGCCTTGTCTAAATTCCCCATTTTCTCGAATTGCAGAGCAACAGCAATCATATCAGGGCCTACAAGGTTAGGATAATGACTCATTATTGTATTGGTCAGTTTTGCCCTAAGAAAAACGGTTTCCAAAGTATTTTGGTCATCCTCCTTGCTCTTAAAGTATTCAGATAATTCATCAGCTCTTATACGAAGCCCAGCTCCATCTATCCAAATTTTTCCATTTATTGAATTTTGAGGATAATTATTGGAATTCTCTTCTATGTAAATTGCTCCGTCTCGAATACATTCTAATAAAGTAAAGGAAACAAGTTTTTCGATTTCTGGCGCTTTAGAGTAGTCCTGAAGTACTAAAAGAATTCTATGAAGTTCTATGAGTTCAATCACAAAGTCACTCTTGAAATTCAATTTAGCAACCTTTGAATATTCAATTGGTTCAACAGTTTTGTTCAAGAAACTTGGAAGGATTTCGTATGTAAAATGAGTTTCTTCCTTTGACGCTTTCATAAAATCGAAAATTCTTTTTTTCTTTTTTTCAATTTTGGGAAATACAGCCTCAAACTTACCCTGATGTAGAAGTTCAAGTATTTCTGGTTTCATTCCCTCTGAAATTATCTTAGAATCCATTTTTTTTAATTGCCACTAACTTGTTTATATGCAGAACTTCCTTCCTGCTATCCTACCATATTGGAGGGATATGCGGAACTTTTACTAAAATTTATGCCGCATATTTTTACAAGGAAAATTCTTATTGTAAATATAAGAAGGATCGTGAGATTTAGAAAGAAAAACTAATCGATATTGCCACCCACTTGTAAACCACTAGGAACCTGTTTAGGCACGGTTTTATCGAAAGACTCATCATTTAGTGTGTTTAAAAATGAAATTATAAGAGACATGTCTTTCATTCTTAAGTTAAGATTTTGAGCAAGCGTGTCAACTTGTATGGCTTCAATATTTGGGTTTCTCGATTTTTTGAAACTTAAATCTTCATAAAACTCTAATACTTTTTCTAAGGAGACTAATGTACCATTATGCATATAAGGAGCGGTAAATCTTAAGTTGCGTAGCGTTGGCGTTCTAAAGCTAAATTGTGCTTCAAAACCAGTATCAATACTATCTAATTTTGTGTTTTCAGGTACACTTAATACATGCATTTTATAGTCGGAAAACATAGGGCCATTGTGGCAGTTAATACACCCTACTTTTTTAAAAAGTTCAAAACCTTCTTTTTCGGCTAATGAAATAGCGCTATCATCACCTCGCATGTACTTGTCAAAATCTGAATTGTTGGTCACTAATGTGCGTTCATAAGCGGCAATGGCTTTTCCAATATTTTTTGCAGTAATTGGGTCCTCATCTTCAAATACGGTTTTAAACAAGTCTTGATATTCGGGTATGGCTTTTAAGCGTTTTACAATTTCAATTAGAATTTCTGTGTCCGAAAAATGTGTGCCACGCATTTCTTCTAATGACTTAATAGGTTCTAAAGCTTGAGTTTCTAGACTTGCAACTCTAGAATCCCAAAACATTGGAGCCTCTTCTGGGGTGTAGCTGTTAGTCATACTAATACCGTTAAACGCAGTGTTTAAAACTGTATGGGCATTACGTTTTACAAAAGGAATGTTGTTAGGTTTGTTAAAGACTCTTTTATTGCCAAAACCTTTACCATTTACACCAATGGAAATATCTCTAAACTCTGCGTATCCGTTATCTGGATGGTGACAGGTAGCACAAGCCACATCTTTATTCCCAGATAAAATAGGATCAAAAAACAGCAACCTTCCTAAGTCTATTTTAGCCTTGGTTGGCATATTATCTATGGGTGCTTTTACCAGTTTAGGTAATGCACTAACTCTTTTTTGAGTTACAGGAATAAAACGTTCCTCTTTAGCATCTTTACAACTAAAGAGGAACGTTAAAATGGTGATAAGTAATAGACTTCCTTTTTTAGGAAACATTAAATACTGTATTAATTAGTTTGCCTTCGATTTTTTAAACGAATCAAACTCAGAGTCTTTTTTAACTTTTGGAAAACTGTTATTGTCCGTATTCGTGTCAGCAAATTCAAAATTAGGATCTAAATTAACTTTAACGACTTCTTTATCCTTTACAAATACATGTTTTATTTCATATTCATTTCTTCGCCAAACTTGTGCAGGTAACATGTCTGTTTCTTTAGTGCCATCGGTATATTCCCATTCTATAGTTACGGGCATTATTAAACCACCAACGTTTTTAATAGTAACTTCATAAAGATTTTTACCAGACAGTTGTTTTCTAATTTCGCCTTCATCAAAACGAGACAAAAACTGACCATAAGCTGCATCGGGTGTAGATGTCATGTTAATGGTTTCTGGTCCGTTAGAGAAATCTTTAGCATCGGCAGCAGTCGTTTTACCTTCTGCATCAATTTTTAGTTGAGAAGATTTTTTTTGATCTTCAATATTGCTGTTTTCTTCGTATACCTTAAACCATTTTACATTACTTAGCTCTCTATCTGTATGATCTACAGTGAAAAACCATCCGCGGTAAAACCAATCTAAATCTACAGCACTGGCATCTTCAAGCGTTCTAAAAAGGTCACCTGGGTTAGGATGTTTGTATTTCCAACGGTTAGCATATTCTTTAAAGGCCTCGTCAAATAATTCTTCACCCATAATTGAGTTTCTCAACATTTGAAGACCTACCGTAGGTTTAATGTAGAAGTTCATTCCAAATTGGGAGAATAACTCATTATCCGAAGTCGTCATGGTTGGACGTAAAATATTTTTATCGCCACTCATAAAAGGAATTACTGTTTTCGGAGTTACGCTATTAAAATCAGGATAGCGTTCTTTTACTGTGCGTTGGTGTAAAAAGGTATTTAGACCTTCATCCATCCACATCCATTTGCGCTCATCTGAACTCACTATCATAGGAAACCAGTTATGACCTACTTCATGTATAATTGTGCCAATCATTCCAGCTTTAGCCCCTTTACTAATTTTTCCGTTTTTAGGTCTTCCACCGTTAAAACTAATCATTGGGAATTCCATTCCTATATTAGATGTGTTTACCGAAATACAAACTGGGTAAGGATAATCGAAAGTAGCTTCAGAATACACTTCTAAAGCATGCATTATAGCTTTAGTAGACTCTTCTTTCCAAACAGGTAAACCTTCTTTTGGGTAAAAGGACATAGCCATAACTGTATTGGTAGGAAGTTTTACGTTCTGTGCATCCCATAAAAATTTACGCGATGTGGCAAACGCAAAGTCACGTACGTTTTCTGCTTTAAAACGCCACGTTTTTGTTTTTTTAGATTTTTCTTTTTCATTCTCTATAGCTTCTTCCTTTGTGATAATCATTACAGGTTTATCAAAAGACTTTTCGGCTTCTTTTAAGCGTTTGCGTTGCTTTTTGCTTAAAACAGATTCTGGGTTTTGAAGTGCTCCGGTAGAAGCCACAACATGATCTGCAGGAACCGTAATTTCAACATCGTAATCTCCAAATTCTAAAGCAAATTCACCTAACTTCTGGAATTGCTGATTTTGCCAGCCTTCAGTATCGCTATATACCGCCATTCTTGGAAACCAGTGCGCTAGCAAATACACTGTATTGTCATCTGCAGGGAAATATTCATAACCTTCTCTAGAGAGTAAAAACATACTGCGATCCGTAATGTGGTAAGACCAGCCTATGTTTAAGGTAGTAGATTCACCAGATTTTAAAGGTGTGTTTAGTTTAACCTTCATCATGGTGTTATTCACAAGCGTCTTAATATTATTCCCAGCACCGTCTTTTACGTGTTTAATGGTATAACCAGCGGGGAAATTAATAGCTCTAGTAAGAAATTGCATTTTACGCGCATTAATACCATCTTGAAGCGTGTTGTTAATAGTACCAAAGTCTTCATTACCTTTTTTATTAACGTTTTGCTCTAGTTGAATCCATAAATAGCTAAGGTCGTCTGGAGCGTTATTAAAATAGGTAATGGTTTCTTCACCCGATAAGATATTGTTAGTCTCATCTAATTCGGCTTTAATCTTATAATTAGCCCGTTGTTGCCAATACGCTTTTCCAGGAGCACCACTAGCACTTCTAAAGCTATTAGGAGCAGCAATTAAATTGTCTATGGGTTCAAATTTGCCTTTCCAGGGCTGTGTTTGGGCCACGGAAAAATTGTAAAGCAATAGTAATGCTATTGCGCTTAGGAATGATTTCATAGTTATTAGAGTTAGTCATTGTTTAGAAATGGCTACAATATAGTAAATATTGACAGTCTTTTTTGCTAATTTGCTTCGGAAATGAAATTAAGTTTAAGGTTTTGTGAAAACTTTAGTAGTATGAGTTATTCAGTTGTGAAAGATTGAGCTGTTCTGTACCTTTGTAGCCCAAATAAATATGACTTATGAGCGACAACAAATCTTTAACTTTTGATGTATTAATTGAAATACCTAAAGGAAGTAGAAACAAATATGAATATGACTTTGCCTTAAACAAGATACGTTTTGATAGAATGTTATTCTCTTCTATGATGTATCCTGGTGATTATGGTTTTGTTCCTGAAACTTTGGCATTAGACAAAGATCCTTTAGATGTTCTTGTGTTAGGACATCAACCAACATATCCAATGGTAGTTATGGAGGTAAGGCCAATTGGGGTTTTCCATATGACCGATGAAAAAGGACCAGATGAAAAAATTATTTGTGTTCCTGTTTCTGACCCTATTTGGAGTAATAAAGAAGATATTTCAGATTTAAATCCGCATAGATTAAAAGAAATTGAGCATTTCTTCCAAGTTTACAAGGATTTAGAAAAGAAAAAAGTAGATGTTGGAGGATGGGGTAATGCCGAAGAAGCTACTAAAATTTATCATGAGTGTGTTGAGCGCTATAATAACAGCGAACACAAAAAGAAAAGAACGTTTACAATCTAGTAAATAGATGTTTTAAAAATAACAGACCATCCTAAATTTTAGGATGGTTTTTTTATGTCTAAAAATAGGCTAGAGTATTGAGTATATCTATAATGATTATTGAAGCAATACGTAATTTCAATTGTAAAAACAAAAATAAACTAACATAAATCATAGAAATAAAAATATTATAATTTAAGTGTGGTTTGGTTGCTTAATCTTTAATTTATAATAACTTTTTTTATCACTTTAATTTTTCTACATTTATCCAGATTAAATAACTAACTCAAAAAAAATATGGAATTAATAGTAGACTTTTTACCGCTTTTTGGCGTGGTGGCGTTGGCGTTTGTTTTTATTAAAAGTGCTTGGGTTTCTAAACAAGACCAAGGAACAGATAATATGAAAGAAATTGCTAAGAACATAGCAGATGGGGCTATGTCTTTCTTAAAAGCGGAGTACAAAATTTTATCAATCTTTGTTGCAGCAGTAGCTGTATTATTATATTTTAAAGGCACAAACGAAGCGGGCTCCAATGGTATGGTTGCGGTTTCGTTTATTGTTGGTGCCATTTGTTCTGCCTTAGCTGGATTTATTGGGATGAAAGTTGCAACAAAAGCTAATGTTAGAACAACAAGTGCCGCTAGAACATCTTTAGGAAAAGCTTTAGAAGTGGCCTTTGCAGGAGGAGCTGTAATGGGACTTGGTGTTGTAGGATTAGGTGTTTTAGGATTAAGTGGCTTATTTATGATTTATAGCGGACAAGGTTGGGAAATCACAGAAGTTCTTAACGTATTATCCGGATTCTCTTTAGGTGCATCTTCAATTGCTTTATTTGCGCGTGTTGGTGGAGGTATCTATACAAAGGCTGCCGATGTTGGTGCAGACCTTGTAGGTAAGGTTGAAGCTGGTATTCCAGAAGATCACCCATTAAACCCTGCAACTATTGCAGATAACGTTGGTGATAACGTAGGTGATGTTGCTGGTATGGGTGCAGATTTATTCGAATCTTATGTTGGCTCTATTATAGGTACAATGGTACTTGGTGCATTAATTGTAACACCTGGTTTTGACGGATTAGGAGCAGTGTACTTACCTTTGGCTTTAGCGGCTATAGGTATCATAATGTCAATCGTAGGAACATTCTTTGTTAAAGTTAAAGAAGGAGGTTCGCCTCATGCAGCCCTAAATATTGGTGAGTTTGGTTCTGCTGGTTTAATGCTTATTGCATCTTATTTCTTAATCACAAATTTCATTCCTGCCGAAGTAGAAGGTTTACCTTTCGGAGCAATGGGTGTATTTTATGCAACTATTGCTGGTTTAGTAGCAGGTTTAGCGGTTGGAAAAGTAACCGAATATTATACAGGTACAGGTACAAAACCTGTAAATTCTATTGTTAGACAATCTGAAACTGGAGCTGCAACTAACATTATTGCTGGTTTAGGTACTGGAATGATGTCTACAATGTTTCCTATTATCTTAATAGCAGCTGCTATTTTAGTGTCGCATCATTTTGCTGGATTATACGGTATAGCCATCGCTGCGGTTGGTATGTTAGCCAACACAGGAATTCAATTGGCTGTTGATGCCTACGGGCCAATTTCTGATAACGCTGGAGGTATTGCTGAAATGGCTGAGTTACCAAGTGAAGTAAGAGAGCGTACAGATAAATTAGATGCTGTAGGTAATACTACCGCTGCAATTGGTAAAGGTTTTGCTATTGCTTCTGCTGCTTTAACGGCTTTAGCTTTATTTGCTGCATTTATGAAAACAGCTGGTGTTAAATCTATTGATGTTTCTCAGCCAGATATTATGGCAGGTTTATTAATAGGAGGTATGTTACCATTTGTATTCTCTGCATTATCCATGAATGCTGTGGGTAGAGCTGCAATGGCAATGATTGAAGAGGTAAGACGACAATTTAGAGATATTCCTCAATTAAAGGCTGCTTTAGATGTAATGCGTAAGTATGACTCTGATATGAGTAAAGCGTCTGATGCGGATAGAAAGATTTTTGATGCTGCTAACGGTGTTGCAGAATATGATAAGTGTGTGGATATTTCCACTAAAGCTTCTATTAAAGAAATGGTTTTACCTGGTTTATTAGCAATTGCCGTTCCTGTAGCAGTTGGATTTATTGGAGGAGCAGAAATGTTAGGAGGTTTACTTGCTGGTGTTACTACCTGTGGTGTTCTTATGGCAATTTTCCAATCTAATGCTGGTGGTGCTTGGGATAACGCTAAAAAGACCATTGAAGAACAAGGTAAGAAAGGTACTGATGCTCATAAAGCAGCTGTAGTAGGTGATACGGTTGGAGATCCGTTTAAAGATACTTCAGGCCCATCATTAAATATCTTATTAAAATTAATGAGCGTTGTGGCTTTAGTAATTGCACCAAGTTTAGTATCTGATGAAGCAGTACAAGCTTACAATACTGATAACGATGCAATTGAAGTAGTTGAAGTTACAAAAGAAATAAAAGTAGATATGACAAGCAATGAAGATGGCACTGCTAAGGCCGTTGTAACAGTGGTTACAAACGAGAATGGTGAAGAATCTACTACTTACGAAACGTTTAAAGGAACCGAGTCTGAAGTAAGAGCTAGTGTTGACGCTCTTAAAAACAATGGTTAAAACCAATAACCAAATAACAACTAAACTAAATCAGACAAAAAACCACGTTGAAAAACGTGGTTTTTTAGTGCCCCAATTTTTTTTTAACAGAATTTTTGCGAAGTTGTTAAAAAGGCTTCGGAGGTGAATTTCAAATAAATAAAAGACTATCTTTAATCAGAATTTTAGACTTTCAATGAAATACTATTCGCTTAAATTTTTAGCTCTTCTATTGGTGTTTAGTACTGGAGTAGCTCAAGAAAATAATTCAAAGCTTCAGTCTTATACATTATATGATAATTATATGCCAGAATTGAGTTTTGGAGCATATATTGGACAGGAGTATTTAGATGCCTTTCCAGAATCAATGAGATCGGTTAAAGACAATAATAAGTTTTTTGAAACATATAATTTCACAAACGCCAATATTGTTTATAACCAACAACCGTATTTTAACTTAGAGCTTAAGTACGACCTTTTAAATGACATTCTAGTGGTGAAATATGTAAATACTAGAGTCCATTTATTAGCCCTAAACCCGGCTCAAGTTAGCGAGTTCGAGATACTAGGGGAAACATTTAAAAGATTACCTTTTTCTGAGAATATTGCATCAATATATGGTAACGGATTTTTTAACGAGTCTTTTAAAGGGAAACACTTTGCTTTATACATAAAGCATCGAAAAAAAGCTAAGGAGCTTTTAGATGAAAATAAAGTAAGGTATGAGTTTACAGAAAGCAGAGCTTATGTTGTTTCTTATAAAAATAAGTCTTATTTAATTTCTTCTAAAAACAGTTTAGGGGATGATCTTCCTACATTTAAAAAAATAATTAAGTCCTATTACAAAGAAAACCCTGCTATGAGAAGAAAGGATAAAGAACAATTTTTTACAGGCCTTGTAAAACATTTAGATAATCTGAAACTTAATTATGAACTTTAATAATAAACGCAAGTCAATAGTACTTAGAGTAGCCACTTGTGTTACATTATTCTTTTTTCAGATAGTTGCACACTGCCAGTCTAAAGGAGAAATAACAATTGAGTTTAACAATGTTTCTTTAGAAAGTGCTTTCATTGATTTAGAAGACGTCTCTGGGCTAGAATTTTATTTTGATGGTAACTGGTTAAAAGACCTTAGGGTTAACCAAACGTTTACAAATAAAACGGTTGATTTCATACTTAAAGAAATATTAACCAATACACCTATCAACTATATTGTTTTAGAATCTAAAGTGGTTCTCACAAAAAATAATATGATTATTCAGGGATTGCCCAAAGACTATTTTAAAAAAATAGAGGAGGTAGAAGAAGAAGAGGTGTCCAGTAAAGCCCTTCCTGTATTGCAGAAACAGTATTTAAAAGGTGTTCAAAAAAACAAAGGTGCTATCTTTTATATTGGAAAAGAAGCCAACAATTCAACTAAAAACGAGTTTAATATTTCAGGAACCATCTTAGATCAAAAAACAGGTAAACCGATTGAAAACCTCAATGTTTTTGTTGATGGTATTAATAAAAGTACCGTAACCGATGTTAATGGATATTACAGTCTAAGGCTCCCTAAGGGGTATCATATTTTAAAAACGTCTTCTATTGGATATGGTAGAGCTCAAAAACAAATTGTTGTGTATGGTAATGGTACGCTAAGTTTTAATCTAGTTGAAGAGATTAATGAGCTGGATGAAGTCGTTGTTAATTCCAATAAAGATAAAAACATAAGAAGTGTTGAAATTGGGGTGACTTCTATAGACGTAAAAGGCATAAAAAATATACCAGTAATTTTAGGGGAAAGAGATGTGTTAAAGGTGGCAACAACAATGCCTGGAATTAAAACCGCTGGAGAGGGTGCACTGGGATATAGCGTTAGAGGCGGAAAGGTAGATCAAAATTTAATTCTGTTTGATGGAGCCGCCATTTACAATCCTTCGCATTTTTTCGGCGTATTTTCGGCTGTAAATCCTTTTGCAACAGGTTCCGTAGATATTTATAAAGGAAGTATACCTTCAGAGTTTGGTGGTAGACTCTCTTCGGTTATAGATATCTCTACCAAAGAAATTAATAAAGATAAATTTTCCGGAGAAGGTAACATAGGGCCAGTAACGGGCAACTTAATGTTAGAGGTGCCAGTAATAGAAAAGAAAGCGGCTGTTTTGGTTGGCGCAAGAGCCACATACTCTAATTGGGTGTTGCGGTCCCTTTCCGATGAGTCCTTACAAAATAGTGATGCTTCATTTTATGATGCCCTAGTAAAGTATGAACATAAAATAAGTGATAAGGATAATATAGAACTTACAGGCTATTTTAGTAATGACAGATTTAGTATCACCTCAGACTCAATATTTGATTATGGAAATAAATTAGGAGCTATTAAATGGAATCATGTTTTTAATGATAAGAACTCTGCTTCTTTAAAATTAGCAACTAGTCAGTATAAATTCAATATTATTTTTGATGGAGACTTTAACCGTAATTTTGATTTTGGGTACAATATCAACGAAACACAACTAAAGCTAAAAGCTAGATATTTACACAGTAAAAAACACAAGTTTACATATGGTCTTAGTTCAAAACTCTATAAAATAGATCCTGGTTATATAAAACCAATAGACGCATCATCTGTTGTATCTCCAGAAACTATAGCCACCGAAAAAGGATTGGAGTCAGCGGTTTATCTATCCGATTTATATCAGGTCAATGAGAAATTGTCTTTAGATTTAGGTTTAAGGTATTCCTCTTTTACTGCCCTTGGGCCAAGTGAGCAAAATGTGTACGCTCCTAATACACCACTTAGTAGTGAATCGGTTGTTGAGGTGAAAACCTATACAAATAATGAGTTTATTAAAACCTACGGAGGGCCAGAGTTTAGACTTTCGGCCAGATACTTTTTATCTCCTTTAGCATCATTAAAGGCCTCATTTAATAGCACTATTCAGTATTCTCACTTACTATCTACAAATACCACAGCTTCTCCAATAGATTCTTGGAAACTATCAGATTCCAATATAAAACCTCAAAGAGCTCAGCAATTTTCGTTAGGATTTTATAAGAATTCCGAAAATGATGTTTATGAATATAGTTTAGAGGGCTACTATAAAAAGATGAACAATCTTTTAGATTTTAAAGTTGGAGCAGATTTGTTACTTAATCAGAATATTGAAACTGAATTATTACAAGGTAAAGGAAAAGCTTATGGTTTAGAATTGTTGATTAAGAAGAAACAAGGAAGGTTAAATGGTTGGCTAGCATATTCCTTTTCCAGAACTTTGGTGAAATTGGATAGTGAATTTTTAACCAATAGAGTAAATAACGGTAATTACTTTGCCGCAAACCAAGATAGACCGCATGATGTAAGTCTGGTTTCTAATTTTAAATTAACGAAGCGTTATAGCTTTTCAATGAACTTTAATTACCAATCGGGTAGACCTATTACTTATCCTGTTGGAAAGTATGTTTTAAATGGTACAGAACATGTACTTTATAGCGATAGGAACAAATTTAGAGTCCCAGATTATTACAGGCTCGATTTGGGAATTAATATAGAGGGGAACCATAAGAATGTGAAATTAGCCCATAGTTTTTGGAATATTTCAGTTTACAATGTTTTAGGGCGAAATAATCCTTTTTCTGTGTTTTTTGTGAATGAAAATGGCCAAGTTAAAGGATATCAGTCTTCTATTTTTGCAATACCTGTTCCAACAATAACCTACAATTTTAAATTTTAGAATGCATTTGAAACGAATTTATATTAAAATAGTGTTTTGTCTTATCGGATTGGCATGTTTGGAGTGCACAGAGCCTTTTACAGCGGTAACTGAAACTTTTGAGGATGTATTGGTGGTAGAAGCTACAATAACAGATGAATTAAAAACACAAGAAATAAGGCTGTCTAGAACTTACAGATTAGAGGAAAGCGGTGGGCTTAATTTTGAATCAGGAGCAAACATCGTGTTAAATGGAAGCGATGGTAGTATTCATAATTTTGAACATACAGAATCTGGAATATACCATTCTGTAAATCCGTTTCAAGCGGTGCAAAATGTGGTTTACAATCTCAGTATTACTGATTCAAGTGGAAAAAAGTACATTACCTCAGAGGAAAGCTTACCCCCAAGTGTAGACATAGATAATGTATACACCGAATTAATAACAAGAGAGGGAACTACGGGAGTGCAGGTATTTGTAGACAGTGAAGAAACTCCAGAAGACGCAAACTATTTTAGGTATGAATATGAGGAGGCTTATAAAATTGTTGCATTGTACTATAATAGTAATGATGTGGTATTAGAAAACTGGAAGGAAGAAGGCACAAGCATGTTTTGTTTTGAGGATTTAGAATTTGTGCCCAGACCAGAAGAACAAAAGACCTGCTATGTAGAAAGAAACTCTAAAGATATCATAGTTACAAGCATAAATGGTTTAAGTGAATCAAAAATTTCTCAGTTTCCAGTTCGTTTTATTTCTGCTCAAGATTATGTTTTAAGAGATAGGTACAGCATTTTAGTAAAACAATTTGTGCAATCTGCAAATGCAAATAATTTTTATAAAATTTTAAAGGAATTGGGTGATGATGGAAGTTTGTTTATCGAGAATCAACCCGGATTTGTAAGAGGGAATATTTTTTCGGAAGAAAACGAAAATGAAAAGGTAATTGGCTTCTTTGATGTGTCTTCTATGTCTTCTAAAAGGATATTTTTTGATTATCAAGAGTTTGATATAAATAGACCAAAATATCTTTATGATTGTGAGGTAGATGCGCTTAACTATGCTGCAACAGGACCACCAATATCTGTAGATGATGAAAGAAACATACTTTTTAGACGTTTAAGCAGCGGAAATTACAAGTTCCATGGTCAAGATGAATGTACTGTTTTTGTAGTACCACTGCAATGTGGAGATTGTAGCTCGTTTGCATCAAGTAATAAACCATCATATTGGGAGGATTAATGAAACATAGAATATATTACATATATACCATTTTGTGTTTGTGTTGCGGTACTTTGTACAGCCAGAATACAGATAGCTTACAAACAAAGTTTATTGAAACTTTACCAGCCGAAGACATACAAGTTGTATTTAATAAAAACATGCTCTTAGCGGGTGAGACCTTGTATTATAAATTATATTGTTTGCTTCAAAAAGATAATGCATTAAGTGATTTAAGTAAAATGGCTTATGTGGAATTAGTTGGCAAACAAAATGGTGTCATTTTTAACCACAAATTAAAACTCGTAAACGGACAGGGTTACGGAGATTTCTTTATACCAGCTACATTAAAAACAGGTAATTATAAACTTATTGCTTATACACAATGGATGCAAAATAGTAAAGTAAATACCTATGTTGAAAAAGATCTCTATATAATTAATCCTTACATCTCTCAAGTAGCAGAATTAGAAAATAAAGACCTATTAGGCGCAAGTGTAAGTTTAAAAAATGATGAGCTATCTATAAGTGAAATTAAGAAAAACGCCTCTTTAAATGTTGTTGACAAAACGTATAAACCACGTTCTAAGGTGAAGTTTAATTTTTCTGAAAGTTCGTTACATGGCAGTTTTACACTCTCCGTTAATAGAATGAGTAATTTAAGTTTAAGCTTAGATGAAAAGCACTTATCGGAAGCGGATAATGATAATACAGTTGAAGAATTTTACTTGCCTGAATTAAGAGGAGAAATCATTTCAGGAAAAGTGTATCATAAAAACAATGGTTTAATTGCACCTAATAAAACAATAGCACTATCAATTCCAGGGAAAAATTACATTCAGAAAACTGTTGAAGTAGACGCAAAAGGGAAATTCTATTTTAACATACACGAAAATTATAGTACCGAAGACTGTGTGTTACAGATCATAGATTCAAAGCCAGCCAATTTTAAAATTGTTTTGGATGATAAATCCTTTAAAAACAAGTCCGCACTTTTATTTAGACAATTAACGCTTAATCCCAATATAGAGGAATGGCTTGCGGAAGAAAGTGTGCTTAATCAAGTTGAAAATGCTTATGTTGATTTAAAACTAGATCGTATTGATGAAAAGGATTTAAAAGATGATTTTTTCGGAAACCCTTCAATCATATATAAACTAGATGATTACAAAAGATTTCCATCTTTAAGAGAAACGTTTATTGAGGTTATTGAGGGTGTTGGAATACGAAAGCGTAGTGATGGGTACCACTTTGAAGTTTTTTCATATAAAGAAACAGTTAATAGCGCATTAAAGAATTATGATCCTTTGGTGCTTTTAGATGGTGTACTAATTCAAGATAACCAATATTTAATTGATTATAATCCATACGATATAGAGCAAATTGGCTTAATTAGAGCGGGGTACTTTTATGGACCTCAAATGTACTTTGGTATTATAGATATAAGAACCAAAAAAGCAACAAAAGGCACTTACTTCAATTTTCATGATATTGAAGGTTTACATCATTTAAAACTAAACCTTCCTAACGAGAACAAAACATATTACACGCCAGATTATGATTTAAGGCTAAATGCATTAAAAAGAATTCCTGATTTTAGACGTCAATTACTTTGGAAGCCAAATCTTGATACAAATAAAAATATGGAATCCATAGAGTGTTATACTTCCGATGTTGAAGGTATTTATGAAGTCTCCCTAAAAGGTTACACAAAAACAGGTACTTATGTTGACCTTAAAGATTACTTCGAAGTAAGCGCTAACTAAGGTCTTAACATTTAAAATACCATTATTTAGGTTTTTTCTCTAAGGCCGTTTTTCCTTTTGCAATAAGCTCTTCTGCTGTTAAAACACCAACGCTTCTTGAAATTTCATTGCCACCGCCGTCTAAAAATAAATAAGACGGGTAAGCTCTAAGTCTATATTTACGGGCTAATTCTGGTCCACCATTGCCTCTTTCTGCTTCAACTCTAATGCAAACAAACTCTTTGTTAAACAAATCGCCTACCTTGCTTTGAGTGAAAACATTAGCGGCCATTCTTTTGCTTGGTCCAGACCAGTTAGTATAAAAATCTACAAAAACAAGTTTGTTTTCTTTTTGAGCTAAGGTTAAAACATCCTCAAAAGACGATGTTTTAAAATCAATGCCATTCTGGGCTAAAGCACTGCTAAATAATGCAACAGTGGTAAATAAAGTAATAACTGTTTTTAACATAATGATTGGGGTTTATGTAGTGCAAAAAATCAGTCAGTTGGTTTTAAAATAAACCATGAATTTCTGCATCAATTGTATTTATAACTTTTCCTAAATCTTCTGGTTTAGATACAAAATCTAAATCATCAACATCAATGATTACCAATTTTCCGTTGTTGTAACCATGAATCCAAGCTTCGTAACGCTCATTAAGTCTACTTAAATAGTCAATAC
>NZ_VSDQ01000679.1:1092924-1102632 GCF_008085455.1 Seonamhaeicola marinus
CGCAGTGAAGGCATCTCCTAAATACAAGCTTAAGCTATTGATGATGAGATTACTTCGAAATGAGATNTAATTGAGTTTTCATAATCACGACCACGTTTATGAATTTGAGATACTAAATTAGGAATTGAACTTCTTAGATAAATTAATAAATCTGGTCCTTGAACCAGAGATTCCATTAACTCAAATAAGGATTTGTAGTTTTCAAAATCTCTATTGGTCATTAAGCCCATAGCATGTAAGTTAGGAGCAAAAATATTGGCATCCTCGTAAATCGTTCTATCTTGAATGATATCTTTTCCGCTCTGGCGAATCTGTAATACTTGTCTAAATCTACTGTTTAAGAAATACACTTGAAGATTAAAACTCCAGCGTTCCATTTGATTGTAAAAATCGTCTAAGTAGGGATTATCAACAACATCTTCTAATTGGGCCTCCCATTTATAATGTTTGGCAAGTAGTTTGGTTAAAGTAGTTTTTCCAGCTCCTATGTTTCCAGCAATTGCAATATGCATAATGGTTAGTTAGTTTTTAATTGAAATTCTTGCAGGGTTTGGTCGTGGTAAATATACAAGGTTTCGTTGGTTACAAAAAACGCATTTGTTAATAAATTTGGCAGAAGAATAGGTGTAACGGTTTGATTATCTGTTCTAAACATATATAAATCAGTCCCTTTCTTCAAGACAACAGTATTGTTGTTTTCTACCATTTTCGTATAACCATTATTTGCTGTCTTATTTAGCAAGTTTCCAAAATAATTGTATTGATACAAATACTCTTCGGTAAGTAACCAAACGTTATTGTAATTACTTTTTAAATCTAGAATTTTACTAGATATAGGTAGTGATCTTGCTTGTGTTTTATTGGTTTTGTAATTGTATAATTCTAACTGTTGTGAGTCTTGATTAAATATCCAAATCGTATTATCGAAGCCTGTGGAGATATGTGTAATATTCTTATAAGGGATGACCGCATTAAAATCAATTTTAAAAATTTCCGCAAGTCTATTATCTAGAATTATTGCCGTATTGAAGTCCTGATAAAACAGATTTATTTTTAATGGATTAAAGGTGTTAACTGTAGTTAAATCTCCCAGCTGAAAATTGTTATAGCTTAATGAACTGCTACTTGTCTTTTTGTAAAAAGTATTGTTTTGGATGTAGTAGGTGGTACCAAAATTATCTACCGATACAATTCTATCGGCTTTAAAATCAGTACTTTTAATAAGTTTCGTCTCAATACTGTCTTGTGCATAGATTGAAACTGATAGAAAAAGAATAAAAATAAGTTTGTACCCCATCTTAAGGGGAAAAGTACAAAAATCAAACCACTTTTAGCAAATTAATTTATAGCCGAATCCGCGGACATTAAGTATTTGTAGGTTAGCATCTTTACTCAGTTTTTTACGAAGTTTAGTAATAAAGACATCCATACTTCTGGCGCTAAAAAAGTCGTCATTACCCCAAAGTTTATTTAATATTAGAGATCTGTCTAAAACCTGATTCTTATTCTTTATTAAATGGAATAGTAAGTGTGCCTCTCTATGTGTTAACTGCTGCAAATCTTCATTTTTATATCGAAGGGTCTGCTTTGGGAAATTAAAAGCGTAGGCACCAATACTTAATATATCGGTTGTTTTTTGAACCTTTGTTCTATGGAGTAAATTGTTAATTCTAACAATGAGTTCCTCCATGCTAAATGGCTTTTTTAGATAATCGTTACCTCCTATTGTAAAGCCTTCAACCACATCTTGGGTTTGCGATTTTGCTGTTAAAAATATAATTGGAATCGCATCGTCAATAACACGTATCTCCTTAGCCAGGGTAAAACCATCTTTTTTAGGCATCATAACATCTAAAACTAAGAGCTCAGGACTATGGCTTTTGTAAATTTCAAAAGCCTTTTCGCCATTTTCACAGAGTAGAACTTTAAAGTTTCGGGTTTCTAAACTTTCTTTAATAATTAAACCTAAAGCAGGCTCGTCTTCAGCTAAAAGTATGGTAATAGGATTAGGCATTTGGAATTGAAATTTTAAACGTTGTTAGGTTCGTGTTCAAATCTAAAATAATAGTGCCATTATGCTTTTCTATAATCTTTTTGGTATAGTATAAACCTATACCAAAACCTTTTACATCATGCGTATTTCCTGTAGAAACTCTATAGAACTTCTCAAATATCTGGTCTTTATTAGCTTTGGTTAGGGTGTTACCGTTGTCTGATATGGTTATAATGATATCCGAACCGCTTTTCATTAAATCTAATGAAATGCTGTTTCCTCCATATTTAATGGCATTGTCAATAACGTTGTTTAAGGCATTTTCAAAATGAAAAACATCAATAGGAACCGTGAGATCCTCTAAACCTGAATTAAAACGAATTGTTTTGTCCTTTAATTGCAACTTGTGTCTGTCAACCAATTGTTTTATGAGGGTACTTAGGTTATAGGGCTCTCTGTTTAGTTCTAAGCTATCACTATCTAAAGTGGCGGTTTCCAATAGTTTTTCAACCATTACGTTGAGTTTAGACAATTGCTGATTAGACATGTCTAAATAAGTTTTGGTCTTTTCTTTATCTTCAATAGCGTTAAAATCTTTAATACTTTCAATGGCCACACCAATGGTAGCGATGGGTGTTTTAAATTCGTGGGTAATGTTACTAATTAAGTCGTTTTTTACCTCGGCAAGTTGTTTTTGGTCTTTTATGATTTTTAAGAGATAAAATAAGGAAGCGATAACTGCTAAGATTAAAACTAACGATACTAAAATACCACCTATTATTCGTTTTAAAATTATAGCTGTTTCATTAGTAAAATGAACTTTTAACTCACTGTTCTTTGGTAAAAAGGTAGATTTAGAAAACGTTTTTAAAGTTTGTTTCCCGTCTTTGGAATTAAAAACCTTCAATCGGTTAAAATGTCTAATACTGTCTTTAGCATTTTTAAAACTAAGACTATACGCAACATCGATATGTTTTCGCTGTAACTCGTTATTTAAAAGACTATCAATCTGCTGTAATCGTATAGTATCGTTTTTAATAGAAATAACCACCTTAGAGGTTAAGGTTTTAATGTCGTTTAGTTTAGAGGAAAAATGAAATTGCTTAATTACGGAATCATGATGGTGCTTTTGGGCATCTCTATTAATTCTTGCAAAAAGCGAGTCTACACCTTTATTTCGTAATATAGTTACCCCTTTTAGGTCTTTAGTTTTAATACTGTCTAAATGCGGGAACTTATTGGTGTTGTTTCTAATTTCAGATAAAAGCTCATCAATACTACCCCCATTTTTTAATAATTCTTCTGGGTTATCACCTTCAAAAGCAAAACCAACAGTAGTGCGTTCTGCTAAAAGGGCATAGTAGTCATCAACCGCCTTGTCTAAACTACCTTGAACATCATTAATTAACTGTTGTTTATTGCTAAGGTAATTTTTGTAATTCCAGTAGATTTGAATACTAATAGTAGCTACTATAACCGTGATAATAGTATAGAGTAACCATCTGTATTTCTGTTCATTCATACATCAAAAGTAGCTGTAAATATTAATAAATGCTAAACGGTTAACACTAGTTAACACTCATTAACTAAGGGTTTGAATTTTGGAGGTCATATTTGTATGGTAATTCAATTACAATCAAAAAACGAATAGATCATATAATTAAAACCCATTAAAATGAACAGAACATTTATTTTATTTAGTATGCTTTCAGTGCTGTTTATCACTGTAAATGCACAAGATTTCCAAGGGATGGCAACCTATAAGACCAAACGGAAACTAGACATTCCTGTTGATAGTACACAGATGAATTCCGATATGTACAAACGGGTAACAGAGATGCTAAAAAAGCAATTTGAAAAAACCTACGTATTAAGCTTTGATAAAGGCGCGTCTTTATACAAAGAAGATAAGGGACTAGAGGCACCGCAAGCCGCTGGTATGCGTATGGTGGTTATGACCGCTGGTCAGTCGGATATCTTGTATAAGAACATCAAAGAAAACCGATTTACGTCGCAAAGTGAAGTCCTAGGGAAAATATTTTTGGTAAAAGATGAACTGGAAACCCATGATTGGACACTAGAAAATGAGACCAAGCACATTGGCGATTACACCTGTCACAAAGCAACTAAAAAGCGAATGATTCCGATTGTTGAAAGCCGAATTAGTTTTAACGAAGCCATAGATAGGGAGGAAGAGGAACAAGAACCAGAAATGAAAGAAGTTACTGTTACTGCATGGTACACCATGCAAATCCCCGTGAATTCTGGTCCGGGAAGATTTCATGGTCTTCCAGGTTTAATCTTAGAGGTTAATGATGGTGAAGAAACCATTGTATGCAGTAAGATTGTTTTAAATCCTGAAAACAAGGTCACCTTAAATGAACCTTCAAAAGGAAAAGAAGTAAACCGCGAAGATTTTAACAAAATCGTACAGCAAAAGATGAAGGAGCAACGAGAAAAATACGAACATAGAAGACACGATGGTAATAGCCAAAGGGTAGAAATTAGAATAGGAGGTTAAGCATCGTAAAATTATTTTGTTTAATTATTTATTATATTTGTTAAACAAAATAATTTATTATGAGCACATTAATTAAATTTTCGGCTATATGTTTAGTGTTTTTATACGCAATTTCTGGTGTATCGCAAGACTTCCAAGGTAAGGCCTATTACTATTCTAAATCTACTTTAGAACTAGGAACTTGGGGCGCAAGAATGAATAAGCAGCAAAAAGATCAAATTGCAGCTAGGTTAAAAAATAGGCTAGAAAAAACCTATGTGCTTTCGTTCAACAAAACTGAATCAATTTATAAAGAAGAAGAAGTGTTAGATGCCATTTCAGGAGCCACAGATTCTTGGGGAAAGAACTTTACAGCAGGCCATCAATATAAAGATGTTAAGGAAAATAGACTCGTTCAGAGTCAGGAGTTTTATGGCAAAAAGTTCTTAATAGATGATAAGTTACAACAGATAGAATGGACAATGACCACAGAGCAAAAGAAGATTGGGAATTATACCTGTTACAAATCTGTTGGTGTTATACCTACTACAGCTTTAAAATGGTGGTCCTTTTCATGGAGTAAATTGAGAGAGGCGGAAAAAGAGACGAGCGAAACGACTAATAGCGAGGATTACAATTTAACTCAAATAGTAGCTTGGTATACACCACAAATTCCAGTTAGTCATGGTCCATCAGAATATTGGGGGCTTCCTGGGCTCATTTTAGAAGTTAGCGTAGATAATACCACAATATTATGTTCAAAACTTATTATTAACCCAAAAGAAAAAGTGGAAATTATTGCACCTTCAAAGGGAAAACAGGTTAATAAAGACGAATACTGCGATATGGTTTTAAAAAAAATGAAGGAGTTTAGAGCCAATAGAATGGGAAGAAGACGCTACAGCGGGTAATTTTGCTTTAAAACCAGCTTCGTATTTTTTAACTTAATATTAACGAATGGCATTTAAACTATGAACAGCAACTAAGGTCTAAGAAATTATTAGTAACAAACCAAACAATAGTTTCAAGATGAAAACAGTACTTTTTAGATTTTTAACGTTGAGTTTCTGTGTTTTTTTAATGTCTAACACACTTTCGGCCCAAGACTTTCAAGGTAAAGCCTATTATATGTCTAAAACTACCATAGATATGGCAAATTTTGGTAGACCAGGAATGGATGAAGATATGAAAAAACGTATCGCTGCCAGATTAAAAAACGCTTTAGAAAAGACATATATTTTAACCTTTAACAAATCTGAGTCTGTTTACAAAGAAGACGAAAGACTAGACGCGCCAGGAGGTGGCGGCGGTGGTTTTGGTAGAATGATGATGGGGAATTTCGTGGCAGGAAACCAGTACAAAAGCATAAAATCTAAAGCCTTTTTGCAGGAACAAGAAGTATTTGGTAAAAAGTTTTTAATAACGGACTCTATCCCTGAGTTTGAGTGGAAAATGACAGGAGAAAGTAAGCAAATTGGTCAGTATACCTGTTTTAAAGCCGAAGGCACCAAAATAAAATACGGCTTAGATGTAAACTTTAGAAGACCTAGACCAGGCGAGGAAAACAAAGAAGAACAGCCAGAAAAGAAAAAAAATATAGTTGATGTGGTTGTATGGTACACACCACAAATACCAGTTAGTCAAGGGCCTTCAGATTATTGGGGGTTACCAGGATTAATTTTGGAGGTTAACGAAGGTAGAACAACTATTTTGTGCTCAAAAATCATAATGAATACAGACGATAAGGAAACCATAAAAGTACCATCTAAAGGTAAAAAGGTTTCTAGAGAGGAGTTTGACGAAATCTCTCAAAAGAAAATGGAGGAGATGCGTCAGAACTTTAGAAGAGGTGGCGGCAGACCAGGAGGTGGACGCCCAGGTGGAGGAAGAGGATAATGAGATGAGTTCAATCAAAAACAATCAGAAAAACTAACCCATGAACCGAATAATTTTAGGAGTGCTACTGTTAGTAGTAGGCTCAACGTATGCGCAAGTTAGGCTAGAAGGTGTTGTAAAAGACAGCATTGGCACACCACTTGAGTTGGCAAATGTTATTGCCATAAATCAGGCCACACAAAAGCTTGATGCTTACGGTATAACCAATAGCGATGGTCGCTTTAAGTTATCCGTAGAAAAAAATACCTTATACACGCTACAAGTAAGTTACGTAGGAATGAAATCCGCACAGGCTGCAGTTGAAACTAAAGATCAGCCCGTTACTAAAAACTTTACCTTACAAAGCGATAACGCCCTAGATGCGGTAGAATTGGTATATGAAATGCCAGTTACTATAAAAGGCGATACCATTACCTATAATGCTGATTCCTTTAAATCTGGAACCGAAAGAAAACTTGGAGATGTTCTTAAAAAACTCCCTGGCGTAGAACTTAATGATGATGGCGAAATTGAAGTAGAAGGAAAAACCGTTGGAAAAGTAATGGTAGAAGGAAAAGATTTCTTTGATGGCGACTCTAAGCTTGCCGTAGAAAATATTCCTGCCAATGCTGTAGATAAGGTTGAGGTACTTAAAAACTATTCTGAAGTTAACCAATTACGTGGTGTAACAGATAACCAAGATAACATTGCCATAAATATTAAACTTAAAGAAGGTAAAAAGAGATTTTGGTTTGGTACAGTAACAGGAGGTGTAGGAGATTCACCCGATGAAACCTTGTATTTAGCACAACCGAAACTGTTTTATTACAGTCCAGATTATAGCGTTAATATTATTGGTGATTTAAACAATATTGGCGAAGTAGCTTTTAATCGTAGAGACTATTTTAAATTTACAGGTGGTTTTAGAAGCCCAAGTAGAAGCAGTGGTACTAGTTTAAATTTGGGTAGCAACGATATTGGATTTTTAACCATGCAGAATAACCGCGCTAAAAGTATTGAAACCAAGTTTGGAGCGGCTAATTTTAGTTATTCGCCAAGTAAAACATTAGACTTAAGTGGTTTTGCGATTTTTTCTAATAACAAAAACGAATTAGAAGAAAATAGATCCATTACCTATACAGATCCCGATTTAAATATTCCAGATGAAGATACAGAAAGTAACACCACACAGCGTAGCGATTTGGGGATGTTAAAACTGAGTGCAACGTACAAACCAAATACAAATAATCAGTTGGATTACGATGTGTTAGCACGAGTGTCAAAAGAGTCCCAAGACCAGATGTATTTCTCTTCCGTTTTAGGGAATATAGATCAGATGGAAAACACATCGCCGTATAGTATTAATCAGAATTTAAACTATTACTATACCTTAAATGATAACAACATTTTTGCTTTAGAAGTTCAACATTTATTAAAAGATGAAGATCCGTTTTATAATGCCATTTTAGAAGATAAGGATAGCTATGAAAATACGGCTACCGCTATTGGTTTAGATAATTTACAGTTAGATTATAATGTGGCACAGAACAAACGTGTAAAATCGAATCAGTTAGATGCCAAGTTAGATTATTGGAATGTTATTAATAACAAAAGCGACATCAATGTGACTTTAGGAACCTTGTACAGTAAACAAGATTTCGACTCTAATATTTTTCAGAATCTAGATAATGGTAGCATTTTTAATCCAACAAACACTTTACCCAATGGATTAGATGGAAATAATATAGCATATACCTTTTCAGATGCTTATGTAGGTTTACATTACCGTTTAAAGTCTGGTATTTTTACCTTTACACCTGGTGTGTCTGCCCATGCTTATAGCGCTAAAAACAATCAGTTTAATGTAAGTTATACCGATAACTTCTTTAGAGTTCTACCAGATTTTAACACGCGCATTCAGTTAAAGAATAGCGAGCAAATCATTTTTAACTATCGTATGCGTACAAGCTTTACAGATGTTAACCAATTGGCTAGAGGTTTGGTGTTGAATAATTACAATGCCCTGTATCAAGGCGATCAAGAATTAGAAAGTGCACTATCGCATAATTTAAACCTTAATTATTTCAGTTTTAATATGTTTAATTACACCAACGTTATGGCGAGGTTAAGCTATACTAAGACTATTGATAGAATTAGAACCACATCCCAGTTTCAACCAGGTAGTGTGGTTAGGGTAAGTACACCGTTTAATTCAGATTTTGCAGACGAAAGCGCCAGTGCTAATGGACGTATAGAAAAAACCATTGGTAAGTTTAAAGGAAGGGTTACAGGGAATTTTAGTTACAATAAATTCAACCAGATCATTAACGGCATGCCTTCTGTAAATGAAAACTATAGCTATACGTTTAGACCAAGTGTAAGCACTAATTTTAGAGATGCACCTAACTTTGAGTTAAGCTACAGACACACCATTCAAGATAACGATCAAGGAGCTAGTAGAACAAAATTCTATACTAAAGCACCATCGGCAGAGTTTGATGCGTTACTGTTTAAGAAGTTTACCTTTAAAACCGATTATACTTATAATAATTTTAGTGATGAAAACGCTACCATTAACAGTTTTGAATTCTGGAATGCCTCTTTGGCCTATAGAAAAGACCAAGATAGCAAGTGGGAATTTGAACTAAAAGCCACTAACTTATTAGATACTAAAGTACAAAACAGAAGTAACACGGGGAACGTATCTGTAAGTGCTGTAGAGTATTACATTCAGCCAAGGTTTGTTACGTTTAGGTTGCGTTATGAGCTTTAATTTTAGATGATATTTTGAGCATGAGTGCCCCCTCTAAAAAGAGGGGAGTAAGGGGTGTGTTATTCTCCATAAAGTGGCTTAATTGGTTTTTACACCTCCCTTGCGCCCTCCTTGTTAAGAGGGAAACTGTTCTCTTTAAAAAGAGCTATTAAGTATAGAACGTCATTCCGAGCGCAGTGAAGGCATCTCCTAAATACAAGCTTAAGCTATTGATGATGAGATTACTTCGAAATGAGATTTCTCGTAATGACGTTTGTTGTTGATTAATTCGTACAACGTCATTCCGGACATTAGTTTTAGATCATATTTTGAGTATGAGTGTCCCCTCTAGAAAGAGGGGAGTAAGGGGTGTGTTATTCTTAAAGTAGTTTGGCTGGTTTTTACACCTCCCTTATGCCCTCCTAGTTAGGAAGGAAACTGTTCTCTTTAAAAAGAGCCATTAAGTATAGAACGTCATTCCGAGTGCAGCAAAGGCATCTCCTAAATACAAGCTTAAGCTATTGATGATGAGATTACTTCGAAATGGGATTTCTCTTAATGACGTTTGTTGTTGATTAAGTCGTACAA